>NZ_LR134313.1:1284694-2569389 GCF_900636765.1 Neisseria canis | reverse complement strand
GTTTACCGAAAACTGGTTTTTGCCGTATACGACCCATTGGCCGTTTTCTTCGCCCACAGTTAACGGCGCAATCCAAGTGTCGAATTGTTGCGGCGTTAGGGTAGTGTGCAGGCGGTCAAGGCACATGGGCCAGAATTCGGCAAGAGTCATCGGCTAATCCAAGAAATCGATATGCAGGGCGGTTTGTAAAGATTTGCAGGATTATACCGAATTTTGTGGATAACTGCTATCGGCGCATGCTTGGCTGAGGTGAGGGCATGTACTGGGTTTTCAGACAGGCATTGCAAGGTATATGCCGATATAGATTGACAAAAATTCCGATTTGGTGTGTAATCTCGCGTTTAATATTTCAGATTAATTTTAGGAATCGACATGAAACGTACTTATCAACCTTCAGTTACCAAGCGTAAACGCACCCACGGTTTTTTGGTTCGTTCTAAAACCCGCGGCGGCCGCGCCGTATTGGCTGCGCGCCGTGCCAAAGGCCGCAAACGCTTGGCTGTTTAATCTGGTGCCGCTGTGGAGCAGCACTTTGGAAAGCGATACCGCCTATTGAAAACGGAAGAATTTTCTTCCGTTTTTGCTTTAAGGAAACAACGAAGCAGGCTGTTTTTGCAAGTTTTGCAGTCGGATATCAATCCGTACGGTCATGCGCGTTTGGGTTTGGTTGTGGGTAAAAAAGCCGCCAAGCGTGCCAATGAGCGCAATTATATGAAGCGTGTGATCAGAGAATGGTTCCGCTGCCATAAAAACGAATTGCCGCCCCGTGATTTTGTCGTGAGGGTTAAACAGCGGTTTGACCGCAGCAGCTTTACCGAAGCGCGCAGAGAGTTGGCACAGTTGATGTTGTCCCAAAAATCGTAAACATTATGTTGGCCAAACTGTTTTTAGGCTTGATTAAGTTTTACCGGTATTGCATCAGCCCTCTGATCCCGCCACGCTGCCGCTACACACCGACATGTTCGCAATACGCTGTGGAAGCGATACGCAAATATGGGGCATTAAAAGGCGGATGGCTGGCATTGAAACGCATAGCACGTTGCCACCCGTGGGGCGGGCATGGGCACGATCCTGTTCCTTGATTTTTCTTTTCGGATGTTTTGTAATCTTTTGCGTTAACATTTTGCAGCATTTTGTTAAACAATCACGCGCAAACTTTATTTATCTGCTATCCTTTCAAGTTTGAATGAATCATAACCTTAATAATTTTAGGACTTAACACACGATGGACGCTAAAAGACTAACCATGTTTTTTGCGATTGCCTTGCTGATTTTGCTCGGGTGGGAACAGCTTTTTCCTACGCCCAAACAGCCTCAGGCTGTGGTGCAGCAACAACAGCAGCAACAGCAAAAAGCGCCGTCGACCGAGCTCACGCTTGCTCCCGCACAACCGATAACCGTAACCACAGACACGGTTAAGGCTGTGATTGATGAGAAAAGCGGCGATTTGCGCGGTCTTACTCTTTTGAAGTACAACGCTGCCGGTAATGAAAAACAAGATTTCGTATTGTTTAGCGACAATAAAGAAAACACTTACATTGCGCAATCTGATCTGCAAGATGAAAGCGGGCAAAGCCTATTGAAGGGGTTGGCTTTCACTGCCGCGCAGAAACAGTACACACTAAACGGCGATAAAGCAGAAGTTCGTTTGAGCGCTCCTGCACGCGACGGTTTGCAGATCGATAAAGTTTATACGTTTAAAAAAGACAGTTACTTGGTTGACGTGCGCTTTGACGTAACCAATTTGAGCGGCAAGCCTTTAAAAGCCCATGCGGTGTATAAAGTGGTGCGTGACAACAAAGCGCCGGAAGGTTCCGGTTTCTTTACCCATACTTATACCGGGCCGGTCGTGTACACGCCGCAGGGCGAGTTTGAAAAAGTTGATTTCGGCGATTTGGATGATGATTTCAACTCAGGCACCGACAAAGCCGAATATGTACGCCGCACCAACACCGGTTGGGTAGGTATGATTCAGCATTATTTTATGGCTACTTGGATTTTGCAGCCTAAAGACGGTGCGACTGTGTGTACCGCGGGCTGTCAAATTGATGTGAAACGCCGTAACGACAATCTGTATTCTGCAGGAGTGGCGGTTAATCTGCCCGAAATGCAGAACGGCATGAAGTACAGCTTCCCGATGAGCCTGTACGCCGGCCCGCAAACTACCGCCACCATCCGCAATATTGCCGATAAGCTTGAATTGGTAAAAGATTACGGTCGCGTTTATTACCCCGCCACCGGCTTGTTTTGGCTGCTGGAAAAACTGCATGGCTTGGTGGGTAACTGGGGTTGGGCGATTGTATTGCTTACCGTGATTGTTAAAGCCGCTTTATACCCGCTGACCAATGCTTCTTACCGTTCAATGGCGAAAATGCGTGCCGTTGCGCCTAAGCTGGAAGCTTTGAAACAGAAGTATGGCGATGACCGCATGGCTTTGCAGCAGGCCATGATGCAGATGTACCGCGATGAGAAAATCAACCCGCTGGGCGGCTGCTTGCCTATGCTGCTGCAAATCCCTGTGTTTATCGGATTGTATTGGGCTGTTTTCGCTTCGGTTGAATTGCGTCAGGCTCCGTGGATCGGCTGGATTACCGACCTTAGCCGCACAGACCCTTATTTCATCTTGCCGTTGCTGATGGCAGCGACCATGTGGTTCCAAACCACGTTGAACCCGCCGCCGACCGACCCGATGCAGGCGAAAATGATGAAGATGATGCCGATTATTTTCTCGGTAATGTTCTTCTTCTTCCCATCCGGCTTGGTGCTTTACTGGGTAGTGAACAATATCTTGAGTATCGCGCAGCAATGGTATATCAACAAATCCATTGAGCAGCAGCGTGCACAGGGTGAAGTATTGGACAAATAATCATACTTCGGTTTGTTTGTTGGAATGCCTGTCTGAAAATTTTCAGACAGGCATTTTTTGTTTTATGTTGATACAGGGCTGCCAAACCATATTATCAAGTTAAGTTGATTGACTATATGCTATGATTTGGCCGTGTTTATCAATGCCTGTCTGAAAAATATGAAACTCATCCAACTGAACCGCTATCCTGTTAAATCAATGGGTGCAAACGCATTGTCGGAATCCAAACTAAGCGTAAAAGGCTTGCAGCATGATAGGGAGTGGCTGATTGCCTCACCGCAAGGCAATATGATTACGGCAAGGAAATTTCCGCACATGCTGCTTTGGCGCGTAGAGGCGGCGCATGATTCGATAACCTTGACCGCCCCCGACGGCAGCAGCTTCACGGTACGCACAGCCGAGATGACTGAGCAGGCCGATGCAACCGTGTGGCGCGATTCTTTCCGTGCATACTGCGGCAACACCGCCGCTGATGGCTGGTTGAGTGAAAAGCTGGGTATGGAAGCGCGCATTTATTGGTTGGGCGCGGAAAGCAACCGGGTGCTGGCGCATACGCAAACCCCGCTGTCGTTTGCCGACGGCGCACCTTTTTTGTTGACCAACACCGCATCGTTGCGCAGCCTGAATGCCGATCTTGAAACTCCGGTGGAAATGGAAAGGTTTCGCGCCAATTTTGTGGTGGACGGGCTGGAAGCTTATGAAGAAGAAGGCTGGCAGCGTATCCGCATCGGAGAAGTGGAGTTTGAACACCTCAAGCCGTGTGTGCGTTGCGTGATGATTACGGTGGACTTGCAAACCGGCCGGAAAGACCCTTTTCAGGAGCCGCTTTCTACTTTGGCTGTCGGCAGGAAAGCCATTTTCGGCGTGAACCTGATTGCTTTAAATGAGGGTACGTTAAGGGTTGGGGATGAGGTTGAAGTGTTGTCTTGGTTGTAGGCCGCGCATATACCGATGCCTGTCTGAAAAGAAAAAAGCGACTGAAATCAAGCCGCTTTTTTCTTTTCAGACAGGCATTGTTGTTGGGATGGGCGCTTAATCGTTCAGCACCAAAACCGCTTCTGCTTCCACCTGCACGTCTTTGGGCAGCGCGGCCACACCGATTGCTGCGCGTGCGGGGAAGGGCTGGCTGAAATATTGGGACATGATTTCGTTAAACGTAGCGAAATTGCCGAGGTCGGTCAGATAGGCGTTTAGTTTGACAATATCGTCAAGCGAGCCGCCGGCCGCTTCCGCCACGGCTTTCAGGTTTTTGAACACTTGATGGGTTTCGGCTGCAAAATCCCCGTCGCCTACAATTGTCATGGTTGCCGGATCCAGCGGAATTTGGCCGCTCATGTAAACAGTGTTGCCGGCGCGGACAGCTTGGCTGTATGCGCCGATAGCGGCAGGGGCAAGATCTGTGTGGATAACATTTTTCGTCATAACATCTCCTTTGCGGGCAGGTTGTTGAAACCGGAGATGTTAACAGAGCATGTCTGTTTCGCAAACCGTTTGGGTTGGCGGATGATGATTTAAGTGCGATGACATTGTGGATATTCAAGCGGTATGGAGCGTGAATGCCTGTCTGAAAACCTGTTTTCAGACAGGCATTGCGCAGCAAGGGGTAAAGTAGTTTACATTCAAATAAAGATTAAAATTGAAAATAATTATCATTATTGTTAATATAGCAACGCAAAGCACTTGAATCGACCGATAAGCCCAAACTGCTGCTTGGCATCAAAATACCGATTGATACGATTTTAGGAGAATACATATGCGCCGCTTTTTAATGGCTGCGTGCGTGCTGTTTAGTGCAATTGCGGCCACGCCCGTTCATGCCAAATTTAAAGTTGTAACCACTTTTACCGTGATTCAGGACATCGCCCAAAACGTGGCCGGCGATGCGGCAACAGTGGAATCGATTACCAAGCCGGGAGCGGAAATTCACGATTACCAACCCACCCCGCAAGATATTGCCAAAGCGCAGTCGGCCGATTTGGTGCTGTGGAACGGCATGAATCTCGAACGCTGGTTTGAACGCTTCTTCCAAAATGTGAAAAACAAACCGGCGGTGGTGGTTACCAAAGGCATCACGCCGATGTCGATTCACGAAGGGCCTTACAAAGACACGCCCAACCCCCATGCGTGGATGTCGACCAGCAATGCTTTGGTGTATATCGAAAACATTAAAAATGCGCTGGTGAAATACGACCCGAAAAACGCGGCGGTTTATACCAAAAATGCGGCGGCATACAGCAACAAAATCAAGCAGCTCGACAAACCTTTACGCACCAAGCTGATGCAGGTGCCGCAAAACCAGCGTTTCTTGGTGAGCAGCGAAGGCGCGTTCAGCTATCTGGCGAAAGACTACGGTTTTAAAGAAGTTTACCTGTGGCCGATTAATGCCGAACAGCAAGGCACGCCGCAACAGGTGCGCAAAGTGATTGATGTGGTGCGCAAAAACAAAATTCCGGTGGTGTTCAGCGAAAGCACCATTTCGCCCAAGCCGATGAAACAGGTGGCGAAAGAAACCGGTGCCAAATACGGCGGCGTACTGTATGTGGATTCGCTTTCCGCCAAAAACGGCCCCGTGCCCACTTATACCGACCTGTTGAATACAACGGTATCGACGATTGTAAAAGGATTTGGAAAATAATGATGTCCCCCGCTGCTGCTTCGATTCGTGTCGAAGATGTTACCGTGCGCTACAACAACGGCCACACGGCCATTTATGATTTTTCGCTGGATTTGGAAGGCGGCATGACCTGTGCGCTGGTCGGTGTGAACGGCAGCGGCAAGTCCACATTGTTTAAAAGCCTGATGGGTTTGCTCAAGCCGCGCAAGGGCGATATCCGCCTGTGCGGGCTGCCCATCGCGCAGGCTTTGAAAAGCAATTTGGTTTCTTATGTGCCGCAAAGCGAAGAAGTGGACTGGCAGTTTCCCGTTTCGGTTTACGATGTGGTGATGCAGGGCCGTTACGGCTACATGAATTTTCTGCGTATTCCGAGTAAAACCGACAAACAGAAAGTTCAGACGGCCATGGAACGCGTAGATATCGCCCATCTTGCCGAACGGCAAATCGGCGAGCTTTCCGGCGGCCAGAAAAAGCGCGTGTTTCTCGCCCGTGCATTGGCTCAGGAAAGCAGAGTGATTCTGCTCGACGAGCCGTTTACAGGCGTGGACGTGAAAACCGAAAACATGATTATGGATCTTCTGGGGCAGTTGCGTGCCGAAGGCCGTCTGATTTTGGTCTCCACACACAATCTGGGCGTTGTGCCCGACTTTTGCGACCGCGTGGTGATGATCAACCGCACCGTGCTGGCGGCGGGCGCGACCGAATCGACGTTCAACCAACGCAATCTCGAAGATGCTTTCGGCGGCGTGTTGCGCCATTTCCAACTTGCCGGCAGCGATTTGCATGAAGATGAAGACAAACGCGCCGTAACGGTATTAACCGACGACGAACGGCCCGCGGTGTTTTACGGCGAAACCAAAATCGACCCGCCCGCATCCATCGCAAAATGCGGCTGCAACTGTGAGGAAGAAACCGTGCAGGAGCAAACGGAAAACGGCGGGGAGCGTTGATTATGCTGGATGTGTTACTGGAGCCGCTCGCTTACGAATATATGGTGAAAGCCGTTGTGATCAGTGCCGCCGTGGGCGGGATATGTGCGTTTTTGTCGGCTTATCTGATGCTCAAAGGCTGGTCGTTGATCGGCGATGCCTTGTCGCATTCGGTGGTGCCGGGCGTGGCCATCACTTATTCGCTTTCGCTGCCTTATTCGGTGGGTGCTTTTATTTCGGGCATCTTGGCGGCATTGGCGATTTTGTGGATTAAAGCGGTAAGCAAATTGAAAGAAGATGCCATCATCGGCTTTATTTTCACCACCTTTTTCGCCCTCGGCCTGTTTATCGTTTCCATCAACCCCACCGCCGTCAACGTGCAGGAAATCGTGTTGGGCAATATCTTGGGCATTGCCGACGAAGACGTGGTTCAAGTCGGCATCATCATGGCGGTGTGCTTGGCCTTTTTATTGCTGTTTTGGAAAAACCTGCTGCTGGTGTTTTTCGACCAAACACAGGCCGTTGCCGTGGGCTTGTCGCCGCTGCGTTATAAAATCCTCTTTTTCACCCTGCTTAGTGCCTGCGTGGTAGCCGCCCTGCAAACCGTGGGGGCGGTGTTGGTAATCGCCATGGTGATTACGCCGGGAGCCACCGCCTATCTGCTCACCGACAAATTCAGCAAGCTGGTGGGCATTGCCGTGGCGTTGGGCTTTTTTACCGGCGGAATCGGCGCGTATGCCAGCTATTTTTTCGACGGAGCCACCGGCGGCATCATCGTTTGTCTGCAAACGGTGTTGTTTCTGCTGGCCTTTATCTTCGCGCCCAAATACGGCTTGTTGAAACAGAAACAAACTGCGGCGTTGCAAGGAGAAACCGGCCATGACTGACATCATCAACTGGTTTGTCGAACCGCTGAGTTTTCCGTTTATGCAATACGCGCTGCTGACCGCGCTGATTGTGTCGGTGGTGTGCGGCATCTTATCGTGCTATCTGGTGCTGAAAGGCTGGTCGCTGATGGGCGATGCCATTTCCCATGCCGTATTGCCCGGCATCATCGTTGCTTTTGTAACCGGCATCCCTTTGGTGGCGGGCGCATTCGTTTCCGGGCTGGCCTGCGCCGTGGGTGTGGGCTATCTGAAAAACAACAGCCGTCTGAAAGAAGATACGGTGATGGGCATCGTGTTTTCGGGCATGTTTGCTTTCGGCTTGGTGTTGTTTACCAAAGTGGAAACCGACCAACACCTCACGCATATTTTGTTCGGCAACATTCTCGGCGTGAGTTATGAAGAGCTGCTGCGTACGCTGCTGATTTGCGGCGTGGTTTTTACCGTTGTGATGCTGAAGAAAAAAGACCTGATGCTTTATTGCTTTGATCCCGTTCAGGCAGGGGTAGCAGGCTTGTCTCCACGAATGCTTCATTACGGCCTGCTGATTCTGCTGGCGCTGACCATCATCAGCGCGATACAGGTGGCGGGCGTGGTGCTGGTGATAGCCATGTTGATTTCTCCCGGCATTACCGCTTCGCTGCTGACCCACCGTTTCGACCGCATGATGGTTATCGTGGTAGTGTGCTCCGTGATTACCGGTTTGGCCGGCACGATACTGAGCTACCATCTCGATGCCGCCACCGGCCCGACCATTATTTTGCTACAAGCGGTGTTGTTTGTGTGCGCGTTGGGATATTCCAAGCTCAAAGAGCGGTTTTGAGCTTCGAGTGCAGTAAATTCGGTTGATGGTTGCTTTGCTGCGGCTGGTTGTTGAAATCGGAAATCCGAGTTAAGAGCCGGCTGTTTTGAAAACCGTTTGAGAGAGAGTGAATATTTACATTTAATTGCATAAGAACTAAGTAAGCCGCAGCAAACCAATGCCTGTCTGAAAACCTGTTTCAGACAGGCATTTTTACGGTTATGGCTTTCTGCCGAATATTGGTTTTATCAATAAGACGCGTTGTTCGGAAATTGATGCTTCTTAAATAAAGTGTGATTTTTATTGTCTCGAATGGGAAGACGGAAAATCGAATATTTATAAGGTTTTGTGATAGTTCCTTGATGCGTGTTGTTTTTATGCAAAACAATGTAAAAAAACATTTGCGCATGAAATTTAATTAATGTATATTATTTTATTTATTTTAATAAATAAGAATTATTATTATTAAATAAAATATTTGATTAATCATTTAATTCGAAGTATAAATATCTGGATTGTTTGAAATGATGAAAACTCGCTTATTGCCAATAGCTGCCATGGTGGGCATAGCATTCAATATGCCGGCTTATGCAGACACAGTTGAAGCTGCGGATAACAACCAAGCCGAAACCACAGAAGTAGAAACAGTAACTGTTAAGGGGAAGCGCCAAGGACAGGTAACTACTGAGCGTAAAACCCGTAAAGATATTGATAACGAAATGATTCGGGATACACGCGATTTGGTGCGTTACTCCACAGATGTAGGCATCGCAGACAATGGCCGCCACTTGAAAGGCTTTGCAATGCGCGGAGTGGAGGGCAACCGCGTAGGCGTGAGTGTGGATGGCGTGAGCGTTCCTGATTTTCAAGAAAACTCGCTTTATTCCCGTTATGGAAACTTTAACTCTTCACGCTTAACCATTGATTCCGAATTGGTTAACAACATTGATGTTGTAAAAGGCTCGGATTCTTTTAATTCAGGTAGCGGTTATTTGGGTGGCGGCGTGAATTACCGCACTTTAAGTGCGGAAGATATTGTGTTGCCGGACAATAGCTTCGGGGCGATGATCCGCGGTGCGTATGCTACGAAAAACCGCGAATGGGTAAAAACCATGGGTGCCGGTTTTCTGGGTGAAAAAGCGGATGCGGTTGTGTTGTATTCGCACCGGTACGGCCATGAACTGAAAAGCAGAGGCTACGGCCCTGCCACTTATGGAAATGACAGCGGTGTGCCTGATCCTGCCACACACCGCTATAACAGTTATTTGGCCAAATTGGGTTATCAATTCAATGATAACCACCGAGCCGGTATTGCTGTTAACGGGCAGCATGGAAGTAATTATGTAGATGAACGCTCTTATGTGCTTTCTGGTTGGCGGGAAGCGGATGATACCCATAAAAGGGTAAATGCAAATGTATATTACGAATACCAACCGAATTCTGGCCGTTTGGCTTTCTTGAGAACAGAAGCAGACTATTCAAACACTGAAGTAGGCGCTTTAACGCATAATGGTTCGTTTTTGTATGACAGCAACTTCGATCCTATCGGCAAAGAAGAGCCTTTTGAACATAAAAATCGCAAAATGTACACTCAATTCAAGCGTATTTCTTTGCGGATGGATAGTCAGCCCTTCGATTTTTTGGGCAGCCATACATTAAGATTTAAAACATTTGTGGCGAGGAATGATTTTAAAAATAACAACCATGACACAAATAAATTTGGTTTGGATAAAAAATACAGTATTCAAAATCCAAGCAAAACTACGCAATACGGCTTTTCTTTGTTGGATGACATTAGCTGGAACGACAGATTCTCCGGACATATCGGCGTACGCTACGACCATACCCGTGTGAAGCCTCTGCCGTTTATTTTGCCTTGCACCACTTGTAATCAAGAGCCTCTTTCTGCTACGACATTCACAGGTTGGAGCGGCACTTTGGGCTTGAATGCGCAGATGAATCAAACTTGGCGTACCGGATACCATTTAGCCAGCGGCTACCGTGTGCCTACTGCATCAGAAATGTATTTTTCTTTTGAAAATTATGCGGGTACTTGGCGTCAAAATCCAAATTTGAAAGCAGAACGCAGCTTAACCCACACTTTATTTTTAGAGAGCAAGAACGATAAAGGTGCGTTGGATGTAAACCTGTACCAAACCAATTACCGTAATTTCTTGTTTGAACAGGAAAATATTATAGAAAATACTAACCCTTATTGTGATGATTATTTTGAATCTTTGGGGTTTTGTACAAAGACTATACAAACACCTGTTCAGCAAATGGTTAATTTGGATAAGGCCAAAGTGCGCGGTATTGAAGTGAAAGGCCAATTGAACCTAGGCGAATGGATGCCTGCCGTTAAAGGTTTGAAACTTGTCGGAGGTTTAGGATACAGCAGGGGTAAGCTATCCAACGGTGCCAGCTTGCTGTCAATTCAGCCTTTGAAAGGTATTGTGGGCTTGGATTATGAACAACCGGATGGGAAATGGGGTATTTTCAACCGCCTAACCTACACACGGGCGAAAAAAGCAGAAGATACCAAATACTGGAAACACCGTTATAATTTTCGAACCAGAAGTTATAGTGATCCGGAGCTGTTGATCTATCAGTGGCTGAACAAATCGGCAGCGGTATTTGATGTTTACGGTTATGTCCGCCCCAACAAGAATTTGATACTACGGGCCGGTGTTTACAATGTTTTCAATCGAAAATATAACACTTGGGATACCATGCGCGGTTTGAATGAAATTAGCCCGAGTACAACCAATACTGTAGATGATAAAGGCAAAGGACTTGAGCGTTTCTATGCTCCCGGTCGGAACTATGCGGTATCTTTGGAATACAAATTCTAATGATACATTCAGCTGATATGTAAGCCTCTGGCTAAGCTTCAGACAGGCATTCTTTACATGCCTGTCTGAAAACCGCTTTATGTAAACATGTTAAATTCAGATGAATATCATTTTAATAAGGAAACAACTATGACTAACGAAGCCAAAACTTTTGCCGAAAGGCTGAAAGAAGATACCCGCACCATCCACGACAGCGTGGATAATCTGGTTATGTCGGTAAAGCCTTTTGCAGACACGGAAAACTACGTGAAATTTCTTAATCTGCAATCGGTATTCCACAAGATCGTAGACGGTATCTACAAAGATCCAGAATTAAATAAATCCATTCCCGATTTGGCAGGTATGGCGCGCTATGATGCCGTGGTACAGGACTTGGTGGATTTAGAGCGTGAGGCTTATGTTTACGCAGGCGAATTGCCTAAACCGGAAGGCAACAAAGCCGTGGGTTGGCTTTATTGTGCGGAAGGTTCCAATTTGGGTGCGGCATTCTTGTTCAAAGATGCCAAAGAGCAATTGGGTTTTGACGAGAATAGAGGAGCACGCCACTTGGATGCGCATCCTGATGGCCGCGGCAAACACTGGCGTGAATTCCGCCAACATCTAAACAATCTTGGCTTGAGCGAAACTGCGCAAGCGGAAGCCATTGAAGGCGCCCGCGAAGCATTTGCTTTTTATAAAGTGATTCTGCGCGAAATCTTTGGCTTACCGGCAGGCGCGGAAGCTTCGGCACAAGCTTAACCGGCTTGGCACTTTTATAAATTTTGCCGATATTGAGCCGGTAAAAGTGCTGCAAAGCTCACTTGTGGGACTTGAGGCACTTTTACCGGCTCAAATATTGCCCGGGCTAAAAACCCATGCCAAGCAAGCGAGGATATGCGATAATTTACGGGATTTTTACTACACGAATTTTCATACGAGAACACTATGTCAGACGAAAAAAGCAAAGCCCTTGCTGCCGCGCTCGCGCAAATTGAAAAAAACTTCGGTAAAGGCTCCATCATGAAGATGGACGGCAGCCATCAAGACGAAAATCTGGAAGTTATCTCCACCGGCTCGCTGGGCTTGGATTTGGCTTTGGGCGTAGGCGGCCTGCCGCGCGGCCGCATCGTAGAAATCTACGGCCCCGAATCTTCAGGCAAAACCACACTTTGCTTGGAAACCATTGCACAATGTCAAAAAAACGGCGGCGTGTGCGCTTTTATCGATGCCGAAAATGCGTTTGATCCGATTTATGCCCGCAAGCTTGGTGTGAAAGTGGAAGACTTATTGGTTTCACAGCCGGACACGGGCGAGCAGGCATTGGAAATCTGCGATATGTTGGTGCGCAGCGGCGGCGTAGATATGGTGGTTATCGATTCTGTGGCAGCACTGGTTCCTAAAGCTGAAATTGAAGGCGAAATGGGCGACAGCCACGTCGGCCTGCATGCCCGCCTGATGAGCCAGGCTTTGCGCAAACTGACCGGCCATATCAAAAAAACCAATACGCTTGTGGTGTTCATCAACCAAATCCGCATGAAAATCGGTGTGATGTTCGGCAGCCCTGAAACCACAACCGGCGGTAATGCATTGAAATTCTATGCTTCCGTGCGCTTGGATATCCGCCGCACCGGCCAGATTAAAAAAGGCGAAGACATTTTGGGTAATGAAACCAAAGTAAAAGTGATTAAAAACAAAGTTGCGCCGCCTTTCCGTCAAGCTGAGTTCGATATCATGTATGGCGAAGGTGTGAGCTGGGAAGGGGAATTGATAGACTTGGGCGTGAAATACGACATTGTCGAGAAATCAGGCGCTTGGTATGCCTACAATGGTGCAAAAATAGGCCAAG
Source organism: Neisseria canis (assembly GCF_900636765.1). Lineage (NCBI taxonomy): Bacteria > Pseudomonadati > Pseudomonadota > Betaproteobacteria > Neisseriales > Neisseriaceae > Neisseria > Neisseria canis. The sequence continues at coordinate 2,556,617 of NZ_LR134313.1, read as the reverse complement.
GTAAAGACAATGTGCGTGTTTGGCTGAAAGAAAATCCGGAAGTTGCCGATGAAATCGACCGCAAAATCCGTGAAAAAGCCGGCACTACCGTGCAGATTACGGAAGGTAAGATTGATGAAACCGATGGTGAGGAGCCGCAAGAATAAAGCTCACGGGATGATGTAGCGAATCAAATGACAAAGCTTCATTTGCTATATTTGATTTGAATGAGTATGGCGTATTTGTATTCGCTACTAACCATATGGTTTGACTACTGGATAACCAATGCCTGTCTGAAATGTTTTTTCAGACAGGCATTGGTTATATGGCTTCAAGCTTTGCCTAAACAGCAAAACCTTAATGGGATGGCGAAAAAGCATCAGAGAAAAAAGATTCGCGCGGCAGGTTTTGCCGGGTTTCGCATTGCTGTTGCACGGCTTCAATCATAGCGGGAGAGCCGCAGGCATACACTTCATGAGCCGACAAATCAGGGTAGTCTGCCAAAATATGGTGCTGGATATAGCCGGTTTTTCCCTGCCAACCGTCGTGCGGGCGCGATAATACTTGTGTAAAACGGCCGTTGGGCAGGCGGCTTACCAATTCGGCGGCAACATCGGCTTGGTAGATGTCTGCTTCATATCTGGCGCCCCAGTAAAAATGAACATCGCGCCTGCTATCGTGTTCGACCAAGTGTTGCAGGATGCTTTTAATCGGCGCAAAGCCTGTGCCTGTAGCCAATAAGAGTAAAGGCGCCGAGCTGTTTTTGCGCAGGGTAAAGCTGCCTAAAGGCGCGCGTATCCGCATAACGGCTCCGGTTTTTACCACGGGGGATTCACCAAACAGCATATTTGAAAACAAACCGTTTTCACGGCGGCGGATATGCAGCTCCAACGTATCGGGCCGGCTGGCAGGGCTGGCAATGGAGTAGCTTCTTATGTGGTTGTTTTTCAGAAGAATATCAATGTATTGGCCGGAGTAGAATGAAAAAGGCGGCGCTTTGGGCAAAGCAAGCGTGACAATGGCGACATCGTGGATACAGTCTACCGAATTTACGCGCGCCGGCAGGGTGCGTACGGGCGGGGTGTCTGCATCGAAGCCGGGAATATTCAACACCAAATCGCTTTGCGCGGTTGAGCAGCACATCAGAATTTTGCCGGCGGCCTGTTCCTCTGCGGTTAAAGCCTGCTCTGCGTGCCCGCCCTGAACGGCGTTGCCGCTCATAACTTCGGCTTTACACTGGCCGCAGATACCGTTCTGGCATGAATGGGGCAGATTGAGGCTTTGGCGTTTGGCCGCGCTTAAGATGGATTCGTTTTCATCAACGGAAAAGCTGATTGAGCTTCCGGAAAGGGTAACGGTTTGTGTCATTTTTATAAAAAGTGTGTGTCGGTTAGCAGGATTATAGCGAAATTTTGCAGGAAATAAAGAATTCGGGCATAATCCAATTTTGAAAAAATTAAACTAATTTAACAAAAAAGGGTGAAAAAGTTATGAAGAAGACTTTGTTGGCGGTAGCCGTAGCTGCTTTCGGCTTGAGCGCATGCAGCACGTTGGACGGTAAAGCGCCGCATGAAATGGTGGGAATTTCTGTCGACCGCAGTTTAAGCAAAGATTACAGTTACAATTTTGAAAGTAAAGCTTATACTTTTCTAAGTGATAAGGATAAAGGCGTGGCGCCGCAAGTGGCTGCCGAGGCCGAGAAGAAACGCGAGAAGGAAAGCGGGGAGAAAGCTGAAGCGGTCGGCAATGCCGATACAGCCGGAGAGGCAAAGGCCGAATCATCCGAGCAGGCTGAATATGAAGAATATAACCTTTATTCCAAAGTTGAAGAAGGTAACTGGGGCGGCAAGGCTGCTGACTTGGCACAGGAATATCCGGCCATAACCAAATACATACAAAATATGCAGCTGCGTATGAATGGTGCGGTTGATTTGCGCCAACAAAAAATCGAATTGATTCCCGAATTTATTAACAATAATAAAAACGAATACAGCAGTATGAAAATGCCTATTTTGTTGGACGGAAAAAATATGACGGCTACGATTGATATGCCGGCAACCGTTCCGACGATTATGAGTATTTTCATTAAAGACAAAGAATTGGTTGAGCGTTTAACCGAACAGCCGATAAAGTTTGCCTGGAGCGATGTGGAAAAGAAAAATATTCCGTTGAAAACCACTTTGAAGGCGCTTGTAAAAGCCAGTTATACAGCTTATAAAGCCGTACCGCCGGAAGCTTACAAAGCGGCAGAGATGGATGAATTCGGCAAACGAGCAGGCGCAAAACACCGAGTGGATATTGTTTGGAACAAAGAAAATCTGGAAGCTTTCTACCAAGCATTTTACCGGGATTTCGACCATGAGTTTACACACATGCAGAAAGCCGGTTTGGAAGAAGGCGCTTCTGAGGAAAGTTACCAAACCGTACGTTCGGTTGTTGCCCAAATTTTGGGTGTTAAATTAGAAGACGCAGGCTCTGCCTTGGAAAACGAAATGGCTGAAGTGACCGAGGCGGCATCGGCTATGAAAGCTTCCGCAGAAACGGTTGAAGCTGCCGATACGGTTGACGACTACGGTGTTTCCAACCTTGTTAATGACATGGAGGCTTTTGAAAAAATGGTCGGCAGCCCCATGGTTGAAAGCATTTATTTAGACGGCAAAGGCCGCACTGTGGCGCGTCGGAGTTATCTGCAAACCAACGGTAAAGAAAAAGCTTTGAATTTTGAAATAGCTATAACTCTAAACCGCTTCGGCAACCCGGTGTTTACATTCAAGCCGGACAACAGCAAAACAGTAAAATTCCCTGAGGTGATGAAAGCGTTCCGATTGCCTTCCGGATCAGACAGCTACAACGCAGCCGGTGACCATGAAGTGGACGAAAGCATCGAAGCGCCGGAAAATCCAAATGAAATCAAAGAGGAAGTGGTGAAGTAGACTCTGATATGAATTATGCCTGTCTGAAAATATCGGTTTCAGACAGGCATACATTTGTGTATGTTTATGACACACTTTAAAGCGTGCTTATGTAAAAAATCTGCAAAAAAGCAGTTGTTTTCAAGATTATCCCTTATATTGGAGCTGTCTGCGCTGTCATGCGCAACTCAACAAGGAATAAAACCATGAACAAACGCACAGGTACTGTTTTTTTGACCGTGCTGTCTTTGGTGCTGAGCCCGATGGCCGTGTCTAAAGAAAAATCCATTAATATTGCGGAAGATACGTCCGGCTTGCCGGCTGCGTTGTCTGAAAACTTGGCCAGAACATCGCTTTCGATGGGTGTGAAAGAACCTGTAAACATACGCAGCAGCAATGAAGGCGGCAACCGCTATGCGGTGGTAAGCGGCTCTTCTTCTACCAGCTGCAAAATCAAATTATCAAAAGACGACCAACCTAAAATTTTAGGCGTGTCCTGCAAATAAGCTTTGCTTACGTTGCGGGATGTCGCATAAACAAAATACAGCTTAAATAAACGAATGCCTGTCTGAAAATATTCAGACAGGCATTTTTTAAGTTTATCGGCAGTATGCTTGCTTTTCGGTTAATGATGGGTGTGGCCGATTTGGAAAGTCATTGTGGTGTAGCTGGCCAGTTTCTGGCAGACTTTTTGATCGGGGTAATCGGTTTTATGCTCCACGCTGGCTTTCCAGAAACCTTGACGCAGTGGAATAATGTTTACCGTGCCGTCATCGCCGGTTATGTCTGAGAAAGCTTGCGCTTCCACTTTATGCGATTTGCTGCGGTCGCTGGTGTCAAAGCCGTCGAAAGTGGCGGTAACTGTGGCTTTGGGCAAGGGCTCGCCGTTGAATAAAACTTTTACTTTGAATTTGTCGCCCACATGCACATTGGCCGGGTTATCCAAAGGCACGATTTCCAAGCCCTGGCCGACCGGGCGGGTGATGATGGCGGTGTCGGCGCTTTCGTGTCCTACGTTGACAATATTTTTGCCGTACATGCGGGTTTGTTCGCAATATTCGGCATCAGGCATTTTTTTCATATCGGCCTGTTTCCAGCCGGCTTTGTTTTTCGACCAGAAAGTGGGCTGGTATTCCGCGGTTACCAGATAGCTGCCGTCTTTTACCGGTTTTTTGCTTTGGTATTGGTAGTTATGTTGGCCTTTTTGCACCAAATCTTCTTTACCTTTGCCGGTGATAAGCTGCATGGGTTTGCTGAAAATATGCAGGCGGTCTTTGGCAATCGGTTCCATATCGGGAAATTCGCCGTAGCCCAATTCGGCTTTCAGGATTTCCCCGCCGTGGGTATGCGCGGTTTCCACCCACACTCGGTGGGCTTGTGTTGCTGTGGAAAGGAGTAGGGCGCAAACGGCAAATAGAGCGGTTTTGTTTTGCATAAAATCTCTTTCTTGAGGTGATGGAAATCATAATGAATAAATGTTGATGTTATAATATAACATTTTAAAAGTAAAGATAAATGCCTGTCTGAAAGGTTTTCAGACAGGCATTCGATTTGCATTGGGATTAAAACACATATTTTATTGGAGTGTGTCAGCGTTAAGTAACGGGTAAAGTTGGATCAATTTACAAAACCCTACCGCTTGCGGATTATGCGTTGAGCGGTTTGAGCTGCAAGGTGAGGTTTTCGTTTTTAACTTTAAAGAGCAGGTCGATATTCGGATGTTTGCCGGGGTTGGTTTGGGCATCGGCAACGTGTTCAGCAAATAATGTCAAGCCCCGCTCGGCTGCTTGGGCGTTTAATGCGCCGTTAAATTCCTGCGCCAATGCGTTGTAAACTTTGAGCGAACCGAGCTTGCCGGGTGCAGCGGGGATATGGTGCAGCGTATTGCCGGCTGTGTCTTGCACATCCAAGCCGCTTAAATGGCCGATATCGGGTAGGGTTGCGAGATTGTCTTGAAAATTCATGGTACGTTCTTTCTTAGGTAGGTGAAACAGATGCCTGTCTGAAATTTTCAGACAGGCATTTTGATTGGTCTGTATTTTCTAAGCAAAATTCAGCGGGTGCCGAAAATTTTATCGCCCGCATCGCCCAAACCGGGGATGATGTAGCCGTGTTCGTCAAGATGGCTGTCGAGCGCGGCGGTGTAGATGGTTACGTCGGGATGTGTTTCGTTTACCAGCTTCACGCCTTCGGGGGCGGCCACTAAAACCAGCGCTTTGATATTGCGGCAGCCTTTCTGCTTCAGCAGGTCAATAGTGGCAACCATAGAGCCGCCGGTGGCCAGCATGGGGTCGATAATCAGCGCGGGGCGCGAATCCATGCTGTCGACGAATTTTTCAAAATAAGAAACGGGTTTTAGGGTTTCCTCGTCGCGTTGCAGGCCGACTACGCTGATTTTGGCGGTGGGAATCAGGTCGAGCACGCCGTCGAGCATGCCCAAACCGGCGCGCAGAATCGGCACGACGGTAAGCGTTTTGCCTTTGATGCGTTCGCCTTCGATTTCGCCGCACCAGCCGTCGATAATGTATTTTTCGGTGTCGAAATCGCGGCTGGCTTCGTAGGCCATCAAGCGCGCCAGCTCGGTGGTGAGTGTGCGGAATTTATAGGTGCTGCAATCGGCTTCGCGCATCAAGGTGAGTTTGTGTTTAACCAGCGGATGGTCGATGATGGTGATATTCATGGTGTATCTCTCTCGGATTTTGCCCGGTTATTATAAAACTTTCTAATCTTCCTAACCAACAATTTAATTTTTTAAAATTTCTGTATTGACAGAAATTAATAATAGCTTATAATACGAAGCATGAAACTGAATCCGACCACTCAAAAATTTGTATTGCATTGGGGCGAAATGGGCACGCAATGGGGCGTCAACCGCAGCGTTGCGCAAATCCATGCCTTGCTGTTTATTATCGGGCGGCCGATGAATGCGGAAGAAATTGCCGAAACGTTAAGCCTCGCGCGCTCGAATGTGAGCAACAGCATCAAAGAGCTGCAAAGCCTGAAGCTGGTTCAGATAACCCACCAGCTGGGTGACAGGCGCGATTATTTTACGACTTCAGACGATGTGTGGACTTTGGTGCGCACGATTGTGGAAGAGCGCCAACGCAGGGAAATCGAGCCGACGCTGCAATTTTTAAACGAATTGATGGCCACGCCTGAATTTGCCCAGGAAAACGAGCAGGTTCAGAAGCGTATCCGCGATACGCAGCAGTTTATGGAAGTGGCAACGAATTGGACGCGCGAAATGCTGAAGCTTTCCACCGGTACATTGGCTCAGGTTTTGAAGCTGGGGGCGAAAGTGCAGAAGTTTTTAGGAGGCAACAAGTGATGCTGGCACGATGAAAATGCCTGTCTGAAACTGCCACGCCGGTCGTTTGGTTTGACAAAGCGGTATTTCGATTGATTAAAGCAGAGCACCTGCTTTAATTTTTAAAAGTAAATTTCTTTTTTAACAGAAATAACGAAAGGAATGGAAATGGACTATCCTGTAAGCCATGTGATGAGTGTTATTGGTGTGATGACGGCTGCGTCGTTGTTGGTAAGCCTTGCCTGCTGGGCTTTGCTGGGCAAACCGCTGCAAGGCGTGTTGAAATATTTGTGCGACGATCCGCGTGACGAGGTTAAAGAGGTAAGCGGCTCTTTCTGGAAGCGTTTGTATATTTTGCTGATTATGATGGTGCCTTTGTTGATGGTGCTGCTGTTTGCGCCCGAGTTCGGAGAAAATATCGGTTTCAATCTGCTTTATGCGATGCGCGCGGCGTTTATGGGCGGAGTAACCGTGTTGTTGGTGTTGGCATTTTTGGTGCGCCGTCAGATTCAGTTTATTCAGAGTAACCGCGAGCCGGTGGCACCGAAAGTTGAGGAGCCGAAGTTTGTGGTCAAACCGGTAGCCGAGGTGGAATAAGAAATAGGAAATGCCTGTCTGAAAGTGTTTCAGACAGGCATTTTTTATGGGGAGCTGCCGGCGAATTAAAAGCCGCAAAGCAGTGAAAACGTGTCGACCGGCATCATTTCTTCAGCTTCGCCCAGCATGCGTTCGGGCGCGTAGTCTTTTCCCAGAAGCTGCTTGGGTTTGGCGCGTTCCGAGTTGGCAAAGCCGAGGGTGATGACGTCGGAGTTTTCAGGCGGGTAAACAACGGTGAAGTGGGAAAAGCCCCGTTTCAGTGTTAAATCGGTGTAAACACACATCAGCCAGCGGGATTGGGCGGCGGTGCGCTCCGAGAAACCGGGCGCGGAGAGGTAGGACTTTGCGTGCTCGCGCTTGATTTCGGTTGCGGTCATGTCAAACGGGGCGCCGGTGGTTTTTGCATTGATGGAGTAAAGCCGGGATTCTGCCGCACAAGCTGTGGCGATGGCGAAAGAGCAGATGAGTGGTAAGAGGAGTTTATGTGCCATGATGGGTTGGGGATGTGAATGATGAGCGGCATTGTAGGGTATTTGTTTTGTTGGGTGCAAACCAATGTTTCACAAGCTGATATAGTGAATCAACTTAAAAATAACACACTCGTCATACTCGGGCTTGACCCGAGTATCTCCTAATGTTATTGGAACTCAAGATACTCGGGTCAAGCCCGAGTATGGCGGTATTGTTATTATGTAAGTGGGTTGGCTATATTGTTGCGGATTGAACCATGCCTGTCTGAAAACCTTTCAGACAGGCATGGTTCATATTGCCGCACAAGCGTTAACGTTCTTTGAAATGAACACCTTCAAACACCCGGATCGGGTTGCCGCGTTCAACTTGATAAAGCTGGCTGTGTTTGGCGGCTGCATGTTGCTCCGATTGGGCGGCCTGCAAGCTTGCGATTTTTTGCAGCAGCAGCTCCCGGGCGCGTTTTTTGTTGGCGTGTTGGCTGCGCTCACTTTCTACGCGCACGGAAATGCCGCTGGCCGTGTGGGTGGCCCGCACGGAGCTTTCGGTTTTGTTGACATGTTGCCCGCCTTTGCCGCCGGAGCAGCAGGTTTGGAACACGATTTTGCCGCCGTCGGCGGTTTCAACCGGTTCGGGCAGGCGGAAAATGCCGATATACCAGTTTTTGCGCGGGTGTTTGGGGCGGACGGGGCTGCCGCAAATCCATTGCAGCGTGCCTTGCCAGCTTTTTGAAAAGGCTTCGGCGGCTGCTCCGTCCAGCCCGACCGTGGCGGATAAAATGCCGTGTTTGTCGGCCGTGTGCTCAAGGATTTCTGCCGTGATGCCGCAGCCCTGTGCTTCTTCGAGCAGCTTTTGCAGGGCGAAGCGGGCGAAAATGCGGCATTCGGCAGGCCCTTGTGCGGTGGAAATGTGTAAGCTGATGCTCATAATTAACCTCCGCAAGTGCCGCTGGTTTTATAGGTGAGCACCGGTTTGAAACGGACAACCGGAATGACCAGCCCGGCATCGGCCAGCGCGCGGATGATGCTGTCGATGTTTTTATAGGCTTGCGGTGCTTCTTCGTAAATCAAGGCTTTATCCCGACAAACGACGATGCTGCCGAACTCGGTTCGGCTTAAGGTGTCGGCGGAATATTTGTGCGACAGGCGCCCTTTGCATTCGCTGCGCTGCCATTTTCTTCCGGCGCCGTGTGCCAGCGAGTAAAGCGAGGCGCTGCAGTCTACGGCAGGTTCGACTAAATAGCTGTAATCGCCGCGGGAGCCGGGAATCATCACCAAGCCGCTGTTGGCCGGAGTGGTGCCTTTGCGGTGGAGCCAGCCGGCTTCGCCTTTGATTTCGGCGCGTTGCAGGAAATTGTGGTGCACGTCCAGCAGGCATTCGCCTTCGGCGCGCCAGCGTTCAAACATGCGCGCGGCAATCAAACGGCGGTTGGCGCGGGCAAATTCAAGCGCGGCATCGTGTTCGGCCAGATAAGCCGCTGCTTCGCTGCTGCTTTCAGACAGGCCTTGATGGCTGAAGCGTTCCACATGGCGGCGCAGAATCTGTTGGCCTAGGCCGCGCGAACCGCTGTGAACTAAAAGCTGCAAGCAATCTGGCCTGAATGCGGCGGGCAGCTTTTCGGGGCGGTAAACGGTGTCGAGGGATTGAAGCTCGGCAAAATGGTTGCCTCCGCCGATGGTGCCCAACGCACCGGCGGCGGCTTCGGGAAATGCGGGATTCGGCAGCAAACCGGCAATGTGCTGCCGCCAGCTTTCATCAAGCGGCGTGTCGATGTTGCCGAGCTGTTTGACCAGCTTGGCCGGTTTGGCTTTGCGGACGGGTAAGTCGGTTTGCCAAAAGGCCATGCCGCAGCCGATGTCGTTACCGATTAGGGCGGGGTAAAAGTGGCCGCTGCTGAAAAATGCCGCCCCCACGGGATAACCGCGGCCTGCGTGTAAGTCCGGCATGCCGGCCACGCAGCGCATATGGGGCAGGCGGGCGGTGGTTTCGAGCTGCCGGATGGCGTTGCCTTCTATCCAAGTGTTTGAATCGGCGATAATAATGGTTTTTGGGGAATATTCTGTGCCCATAAACAAAAAAACTTTCTTAAGGCGCAAAAAAGCAGGCATAAATACTATGCGCGTTGTTTTGCTGTTTGGGAAAGCAGCCCGGTTGCGGGCAACACAGAATTTGGATGTGTGCCTTATGCGGCAGGGCTGCAAAGAGTGATTGAGCGGATTGAAACGGTGTGAATCATGATGTGCTCCTTTCTTTGCTTGGGTTGGACAGATAATAGAGTTTCGGATTGTAATGAATTGGTCGGGGGCGGGCAATATCCGGCATATGTGTTAGTGGCCGGATAATGTGCCGTGATGCACAATTTTGACGGCAAAGCGAACAATGGCGGGTGTTTGACGGTAGTGTTGTATTTTTGTTGTCGGTTTGTCATGCCTGTCTGAAAGATTTTCAGACAGGCATGGTGAGAACAGGGTGCGTATTCTTGCTACAATACCGGCCTCGTATTATTTTAAATGCCTGTCTGAACATGGATGCTGCCGAAAAAACGTTAAATGCAATGCCCGAAGCGGCGCAAAGGGGCTTTGCCGATGCTTTGGTAAACTGGCAGAAAAAGCATGGCCGCCATCATTTGCCCTGGCAAACACAAGACCCTTACCGCGTATGGCTGTCTGAAATCATGCTTCAGCAAACCCAGGTGGTAACCGTGTTGGACTACTATCCGCGTTTTATTGCCGCGTTTCCCGATGTGCATGCGCTTGCGGCGGCGGAGCAGGATCAGGTGCTCGGGCTTTGGGCCGGGCTGGGTTATTACAGCCGCGCACGCAATCTGCATAAAGCCGCCAAACAGGTGGTGGCGGAATTCGACGGCATTTTCCCCGACACGCGCCGGCAGTTGGAGCAGCTTTGCGGCGTGGGCAGAAGCACGGCGGCGGCGATTTCGGCGTTTGCTTTCCAACGGCGGGAAACGATTTTAGACGGCAATGTGAAGCGCGTGCTGTGCCGCGTGTTTGCGCGCGAAGGCAATCCGGCCGACAAAAAATTCGAAAGCAGTCTGTGGGCGTTGGCCGAGGGCCTGTTGCCGCCCGATCCGGCCGATATGCCTGCCTACACGCAAGGTCTGATGGATTTGGGTGCAACCGTGTGCAAACGCAGCAAACCTCTGTGCGGAGAATGCCCGATGGAAGCGTTTTGCCAAGCCAAAGCGCAAAACCGGGTGCACGAGCTGCCTCTGAAAAAAGCGGCGGTTAAAGTGAAAACACAGCCGTTTTATTGGCTGGTGCTGCACGACGCGGACAACAGAATATTGCTGCAAAAACGACCGCAAAGCGGCATTTGGGCGGGGCTCTATTGCGTGCCCTGTTTTGACAGCCAGCAAGCGCTTTATGACTTTGCCGCAGAACTGGGTTTGCCGCCCGAGAGTTTGAGCGAACAGGCCGCGTTTACCCACAGGCTTACCCACCGTCTGCTTGAGATTATGCCGTTTGAAGCCCAATGCCTGTCTGAAAACGTTTCAGACAGGCATTGGGTGGGCATGCAAAACCTGCAACAATACGGCTTGCCCAAACCTTTGCACGGCTATCTCAACCGCGCTCAAAAGCCTTTGTTTTAAACCTTCAGAACACAAAGAAACCATGTCAGTCAACCACTACGAAAATTTCCCCGTCGGCTCGGTTATGCTGCCTCGCCGTTTGCGCAAGCCCGTTCACGCCATTTACGCCTTCGCCCGCACGGCAGACGATATTGCCGATGAAGGTGCTGCCCCAAACGCAACGCGCTTGCAGCAACTGGCCGGGTTTAAACAGGAATTAGACGCCATAGCCGCCGGAAAAACGCCGGAAAATCCGTTAGTCCAACGTTTGCAGCAGCAGGCGATTGAGCCTTTCAATCTGCCTTTGCAGCCTTTTTACGATCTGCTTTCGGCATTTGCGCAAGACGTAGAGAAAAAACGCTACCAAAATTTTGCCGAGCTGGTGGACTATTGCCGCCGCTCCGCCAATCCGGTAGGCAGGCTGATGCTGCATCTTTACGGAGAAACCGACAGCCGCAGCATTGCCCAAAGCGACGGCATCTGCACAGCCTTGCAGCTGATTAATTTCTGGCAGGATGTGGCGGTGGATTGGCAAAAAGGGCGTGTTTACATTCCTCAGGACGATTTGGAAAAATTCGGCGTGAGCGAAGCGCAGATTGCCGAAGGCAAGGTCGATTTTGCATTTCAGAGGCTGATGGCCTATCAGTGCGAGCGCGCGCATAAAATGCTGAAAGCGGGTTCGCCTCTGGGCCGCAAGCTTGAAGGCAGAATCGGTTTTGAATTGAGGATGATTATTTTGGGCGGGCAGCAAATTCTGCATAAATTAGATGCAAACCGCTATGATGTGTTCAACCGGCGGCCGGTTTTAGGCTGGAAAGATTGGTGGGTTATGCTAAAAAGAGCGGTACAAAAAAAATAGCAATGCTTATTTTTTTATACAAAATACCGTTCAATTACTTACACAGTTGTGTAGAATAACTGTCTTAAAATAACCACGTTTATCTTCAAGTAGCTACGGTTTTTTAAGTGTTTCGATAAAATTTATGGAATTAATACGCTATAAGTATGGTTTTGATATAAAATAGCGCGCTTAGTAGGAAGAAAGTAAACATAAACAATAATGTTATCTACACATATTACAGGAAAACAACTTATGAAAACTCAGCAGGAATTGCCTGATAGTGCTGTTTTGGCCGTTATTATTGTTTTAATTTTGGGGACATTGGGGTATTTTATTTACGGGCAGTGGCAGAGAATCAGTCAAGTGCAGCATTCGGCTAATGGCGTTTCCGCCCAGCAGGTAGCCGACAAGATGGCAAAAGAGCGCGAAGATTTTCGGGCTGTGTCCGAAGGGCAAAAAAAGTTGGAAGATTTGGATAAAGAGCGTGCGGCAGCCAGTCAGGTTAAAGCCGGAAATTTTGAAGCAGCAGCTGCCGACCTTAAATAAAGAGTGCATTGTTTGTACTAAATAACTATCGAATTAAAATGCCTGTCTGAAACCATAGTTTTCAGGCAGGCATTTTTGTGTTGGGCTTTGATTTGCCGGTTTTATCAGCAACAAAACAATTGCTTAGTAGCATGCCTACTTCGAGGCTGAGCACAAATATGGCGCGTATGATTTTGTGAACTTATTTACTGCATATTGTGCGCAGTTTGTTGTTTTGCGAATGATATGAATCGTTGCAACACGGATAAGCGGCGGGTGTTTATCACCGCCGTTTTCCTTTAAAATAGCGCCTTAATTTTTGACATTTAACTGAATAAATCGAGAGCAATATGAATTTACACCAAAGCGTCGCCAAAGAAATTGAAGCTGCATTTGAAGCGGCGGGTATCGGCGGCAGCCCGATTGTGTTGCAACCTGCCAAAAGTGTCGATTTCGGTGATTTTCAAGTAAACGGCGTGATGGGCGCGGCTAAACAGGCGAAAGCGAACCCGCGCGAGTTGGCGCAGAAAGTTGCTGAAGCGTTGGCGGATAATGCGGTTATCGAGCATGCGGAAGTGGCAGGGCCGGGTTTTATCAATTTGCGTCTGCATACCGGATTTTTGGCAGAAGGCTTGCGCAATGCATTAAATAGTGTGCGTTTGGGTGTGCAGGCGGTTGCCGAGCCGCAAACCGTGGTGATTGATTATTCTTCGCCCAATTTGGCCAAAGAGATGCATGTAGGCCATCTGCGTTCCAGCATTATCGGCGACAGTATTGCCCGTGTGTTGGGTTTTTTGGGGCATAAAGTTATCCGTCAAAACCATGTCGGCGACTGGGGAACGCAATTCGGTATGCTGGTGGCTTATATGGTTGAGCAGCAAAAAGACAATGCCGGATTCGAATTGTCTGATTTGGAGCAGTTTTACCGAGAAGCCAAAATCCGTTTTGACGAAGATGCTGCTTTTGCCGATGTTGCGCGCGACTATGTGGTGAAGCTGCAAGGCGGCGATGAAACTGTATTGGCTTTGTGGAAGCAGTTTGTCGATATTTCGCTGAGCCATGCCCAAAATGTTTACGACACGTTGGGGCTGGAATTAACCCCTGATGATGTGGCCGGCGAATCCAAATATAACAACGACTTGCAGGTTGTGGTGGATGAATTGGCCGTAAAAGGGTTGGTTGTGGAAGATGACGGCGCCAAAGTGGTGTTTTTGCAGGAATTCCAAAATAAAGAGGGTGAACCGGCGGCGTTTATCGTGCAGAAGAAAGGCGGCGGTTTTTTATATTCTTCCACCGATTTGGCTTGTATCCGCTTTCGTGTGAACGAGCTTGGTGCCGACCGCCTGCTTTATGTGGTGGATGCCCGCCAGGCCCTGCATTTCCAGCAGCTTTTTACCGTTGCGCGCAAAGCAGGATGGCTGCCTGAAAATGTGGCGGCCGAGCATATTGCGTTCGGCACCATGATGGGTAAAGACGGCAAGCCGTTCAAAACGCGCAGCGGCGATACGGTGAAACTTGTGGAATTGCTTGATGAAGCGGTGGAACGGGCGACTGCATTGGTGCGGGATAAAAATGCCGAACTGGATGCGCAGTCTGCCGCCGATATCGGCAAGGTTGTGGGTATCGGCGCAGTTAAGTATGCCGATTTGAGTAAAAACCGTACCAGCGATTATGTGTTTGACTGGGATAATATGTTGAGCTTTGAAGGCAATACCGCGCCTTATCTGCAATATGCGTTTACCCGCGTGCAAAGCGTGTTCCGCAGAGCGGGCGAATGGGATGAAGCTGCCGCCCCCGTGTTAACGGAAGGATTGGAAAAACAGCTTGCGGTTGAGCTTTTGAAGTTTGAAGATGTTTTGAACAATGTGGGCGAGACGGCTTATCCGCATTATCTTGCCGCTTATCTTTACCAAGTGGCCACGCTGTTCAGCCGGTTTTACGAAGCCTGCCCGATTTTGAAAGCCGAGGGCGAAGTGCGCAATAGCCGTTTGCAGTTGGCGAAGTTGACCGGGGAAACCTTGAAAACGGGTTTGGACTTGTTGGGAATTGAAACATTAGATGTGATGTAATGCGCTAAAGTGAAACAAATGCCTGTCTGAAAACATTTTTCAGACAGGCATTTGTTTGCTTAAGGGGTGAGCTGGCCGGCTTTTAATATTTCTTGGCTGCGCTTCATCAATTCGGCTTGGTCAAATAAACCGAGGCCGACGAATATGCCGATAAGAACGGATGCCGTAATAATCATGGCAATCGCATAACAAAGGTAGCCGAGCAATACTTTTATTCCGTTAGACCGGCTCAGATACATTAATCCGGCGGCCTGCGCCCAAAAACACCAAATCTGCCAAAACACCGCCACTCCGGCTAAATCGGGGTAATACAAAACGATAAGTGCTGGTGCCAATAAGGCTTCGGTAGCCAGAATAAATCCGAAATAAGAAGTTTTTCCGGCCCGGTTTACGGGGCGTAAGATGGTTTGCATGATCAAACTGAGCAGCAGCCATTTTGCGGTAACAAAAACCAGAGAAAAAACGATGGCGGCAGCGTCGCGGCCGAAGAGGGGCGTGAAAGCCGCGGCGTTTTGCAGACCGAGCAGCAATAAAATGCCGATGATTGCCGGAGGTGCATAGCGGTATTCTGCGGCGGGTTTGTAGCGCAGCAGTAAGGCATTGCGTGCGTCGGTGATGAGTTTGAGCAGCATGGTTGGAATGTTATCGGTAAGGAAAAAGAGGTTTAGTATAACAAAAGAACGGGTGTTGTTTGCGGTATTCATTATTCAGCGGGCAATGCCTGTCTGAAAACAAAAATGTATACGGGTGTTTGGCAGCGCCGCTTTTCAGTAAATGCACTCAATTGCGGTTGCTGAAAAAAGACATACACACCGCTGCGGCGGTGGTTGAAAGCAAGGTATATTGCAGCGGCTTTTCCAGTAACGAGTGGGTAATGTTGGCGTAGTAATAAAAAGGAACCAGCCCCGCGAGCACCAAGCCTAAGCGGCGGGCATAATCTATGCCCGGGTTGATGCCCGCGCGGATGTCGTCCCACCAATCGCCGATGCGCGCGATGCTGCTGAGGGCGAGGATAAAGCAGATGCTCATATAAACAGCCACAGGCTTGGCTTCTGGTTGCGATTGGCGGGCGGCAAACCAAGTGATGACCAGAGCGGCCAATGCACCGGTGCTGGCAATATTTTGCAGCAGGCGCCCGAGAGGTATGGTGCCGGCGTGGATATTGAGTGCGGATCTCAAGCGCCAGAACAGCGGGGAATAAGAAAGCAGAATAGCGGCTTGGCGGCGCTTGTCTTCAGGGCAATGGTCAAGAAAAAAATTGAGCAAAGAGCGCTGGCCGAGGCGGTATTCCGCACGCACATTGTTGTTTTGAATCAGCGTGATGCCGGTTTTATCCAGCAGGTAGTAAGTGCCGGAAGAGGGTATGTCTTCCGGGGTTTTATCCGCACAATAAACCCCCATCACGCCGAAGGGCGCTTTCAGCTTGCGCGAAAGCATCACATTGAGGGCGCGTATGGTTTGCAGAATGTGTTCCGATTTCATGTTGCGGTTATTTTTACGGTTAATGAAATGCTTATGCCGTTTTGTCGTGCAGCTCGGCTGCATGGAGCGTGTTTTCAAGCAAAGTGGCGATTGTCATCGGGCCGACGCCGCCGGGAACGGGTGTAATCATTGAGGCGCGTTCTTTGGCTTTTTCAAATTCCACATCGCCGCATAAACGCCCGTCGCTTTGGCGGTTGATGCCCACGTCAATCACAACCGCGCCGGGCTTGATCCATTCGCCTTTGATGAAATTCGGTTTGCCTACGCCGGCCACCACAATATCGGCGGCACCAACTTCTTCCGCCAGATTTTGAGTGGCGCTGTGGCAAACCGTTACCGTGGCACGGGCAAGCAGTAGCTCTAAAGCCTGCGGTCGGCCGACAATATTGGATGCGCCCACCACAACGGCTTTTTTTCCGACCACATCGATACCGTATGCTTCCAGCAGCGTCATCACGCCTTTGGGTGTGCAGGGGCGCATCAGCGGCATTTTCACTACGAGACGGCCGACGTTATAAGGGTGGAAACCGTCTACGTCTTTGTGCGGTAAGATGCGTTCCAAAACCGATTGGCTGTTGATTTGAGGCGGAAGAGGAAGCTGTACCAGAATGCCGTCGACATTCGGATTGGCATTTAAATCGTCCACTAATTTGAGCAGGGTTTCTTCGGTAGTGTCTTCCGGCAATTCATAGGAAAGTGATTCAAAACCGACTTTTTCGCAAGCCAGCTTTTTGTTGCGCACATAAACGGCGCTGGCAGGGTCGTTGCCAACCAAAACCACGGCCAAACAAGGTGTGTGTAAACCCAGGGCTTTCCGTTCGGAAACTTTTTGTTCTACAAGGGATAAACGTTGTTGCGAAATTTTTTTGCCGTCGATGATTTGTGCTGTCATGATGGAAGAATGCCTGTGTATTTGAATGGGTGGAAATTAAACGGCGTTATTGTCGCATTTTTTGCAAAATTTTGCATCTTTTGTTTAACTTTAATGAATGCCTGTCTGAAAAGATATTTTGAAAAAACAAAACGATGTGAGTTTGAGGATAAGTTTTTACAAAAAATGCTTGTTAAAGTCCCGATGCTCGGGTATAGTTGCATCCTCTCGTCGGGGCGTAGCGCAGTCTGGTTAGCGCACCTGTTTTGGGAACAGGGGGTCGTGAGTTCGAATCCCACCGCCCCGACCAGAAAATAAGCAAGCCTGAAAGGCTTATGCGCGATAGGATTAAGGTAGAGCGCCCGTAGCTCAACCGGATAGAGCACCGGCCTTCTAAGCCGGGGGTTACAGGTTCGATTCCTGTCGGGCGTGCCAAAATTCACCAGTTTAAATTGTGGTGGCTGTAGCTCAGTTGGTAGAGCCCCGGATTGTGATTCCGGTTGTCGTGGGTTCGAGCCCCATCAGCCACCCCAAATTCCAAAGCCCGCTCAATGTTGAGCGGGCTTTGCCTTTTCTAAAACCTGTTGCTTGGGTATGATTGCGGCAACATTTTATTATTATCCCGTGTCAAAACAAAAGGAACCGTATTATGAATAACTGGCCCTTACCCGAATTTGAGCAAAAAATCTGCCCGCCGGAGCAAGTGGCGGAGCGTATTGCCAAATTGCCCCGCCCGCTGGTGTTTACAAACGGCTGCTTTGATATTTTGCATCGAGGGCATGTAACTTACCTTGCCCAAGCGAGAGAAACCGGCGAAGCTTTGGTGCTGGCTCTGAACACGGATGCTTCGATAAAGCGGCTGGGAAAAGGAGACGACCGGCCGATTAACAGCTTGGAAAACCGCGCGGCAGTGGCGGCGGCTTTGGGCTGTGTCGACTTGGTTACATGGTTTGACAGCGATACGCCCGCGGAGCTGATTGAAGCAATCAAGCCCGATATTATGATTAAGGGTGGCGACTGGCCGGTGGACAAGATAGTAGGTGCGCCTGAAACGCTCGCTCGGGGCGGAAAAGTTTATTCGATTCCTTTTTTACACCAAACTTCTACAACACAAACTTTGGAAAAAATCCGTTCTGCCGAGAGGAAAGATGTTTGACATGATGCGGGAGCAGCATTGGGCTTTACTGGCGGCATTGGTCGATGGTTTGCCGCGGCATGTTTTTGAGCTGTGCGGACGCACGGGCATGAAGCCTTACCAGTTAAATGGTGTGTGGCAGCAAATGCCGCCGCATATCCGTGGTTTGCTGCGCCAGCACGACGGGCAATGGCGGTTGGTGCGTCCGCTGGCGGTATTTGATGAAGCGGCTTTGCGGCAGGCCGCGCCGGGTTTTCAGACAGGCATTTTGCACGAATGCACTTCCAGCAATGATGTTTTGTTGGAAGAAATTAAGAATCAGTCGGAAAAGATGCACCGCCGTTTGTTGGTAACCCATTTTCAAAGCGCAGGGCGCGGGCGGCAAGGCAGGAAATGGGTAGGTAAAACAGGCGAATGTTTGATGTTCAGCCTGTGTTGGGTGTTTGACAGGCAGCAGGCGGATTTAGGTGCGTTGGCGCTGTTAACGGCTTTAGCCTGCCAGAAAGGTTTGGCGGGTTTGGATGTGCAGGCAGAGATTAAATGGCCGAACGATTTGGTGGCAGGCTTGCGCAAACTGGGCGGTATTTTGATAGAAACGGTGAGGCGCGGGGGAAAAACTTATGCGGTAATCGGCATCGGCATTAATTTTGTGCTGCCTAAAGATGTAGAAAATGCGGTGTCGGTGCAGGCGCTTTTTCAGACAGGCAATAAAGCGCCGATAAGCGCATCCGCCGTGTTGGCTGCCGTGTTGCAGCAGCTTGACCGGATGTTGCCGCTTTTCGAGCAGCGCGGATTCGCCGCGTTTGTGGAAGATTATCAGGCTGCGCACCGTGATCAAGGGAAGGAAGTGTGTTTGCTGAGCGACGGTCAGATTGTTTGCGAAGGCAAGGTGGTAGGTGTCGGGCCGCATGGGGCGCTGCGGTTGCAAACTGAAGAAGGTGTGCGCGAAGTAGTGAGCGGTGAGGTCAGCTTGCGGCAAAGCGGCGAAGCCAAATCTGAGATGAAAAGCCCGGACACCGAATTTCTGCTTCTTGACGGCGGAAACAGCCAGCTGAAATGGGCTTGGGTGAAAAACGGCCGCATTATGCATTTGAACCATGCGCCTTATCGGGATTTATCGGAACTGGGCAGGGAATGGGCGGAGTACGGCAGCGGTAAAATGCGTGTGGTCGGTTCGGCTGTGTGCGGCCCGGTTAAGAAAGCGCAGGTAGCGGAACAAATTCCCAATCAGATTGAATGGCTGGCTTCTATGCCGCAAGGGCTGGGTATCCGCAATCATTACCGCAACCCCGCCGAACACGGGGCAGACCGTTGGTTCAACGCTTTGGGCAGCCGCCGTTTCACGCAGAACGCTTGTGTGGTGGTGAGTTGCGGCACGGCTGTAACCATTGATGCGCTTAGTGAAGACGATCATTATTTGGGAGGCACCATCATGCCGGGTTTCCATTTAATGAAAGAGGCGATGGCGCAGAAAACCGCCAACCTTAACCGCCCGCTGGGCAAAGTGTATCCTTTTCCCACAACCACGCCCAACGCGCTGGCCAGCGGGATGATGGATGCAGTGTGCGGCTCCATCTTGCTGATGCATGCCCGCCTGAAGGAAAAAA
This sequence comes from Neisseria canis, assembly GCF_900636765.1. Taxonomy (NCBI): domain Bacteria; kingdom Pseudomonadati; phylum Pseudomonadota; class Betaproteobacteria; order Neisseriales; family Neisseriaceae; genus Neisseria; species Neisseria canis. The sequence goes on along the minus strand of NZ_LR134313.1, from coordinate 2,537,238 downwards.
CAGGGGCGGGCAAGCCCGTGGATGTTGTGTTGACGGGTGGTGGCGCGGCGCGGGTGGCGCAGGCCATGCCGCAGGCATTTGTTTTAGACAACACGGTTAAAATCATAGATAATCTTGTGATTTACGGTTTGTTAAACTGGGTAGAACAAGAATGAAATGGTTATTTGCCGTATTGGTGGCATTGAACGTGATTGTTTTCGGCGCCGTGGTCAATATCCACATCAGTAAGAAAACGGGCGGGGATAGCGGCAAGGAACTTGTGGCGGAAGGTTCGCACGAATTGAAGGTGCCCGAGTCGGCTTTGGTGCAAAAACGCGAAGAGACGCCGCCCTCTTGGATTAAAACGGGTGACAAAGCAGATGCAAAAGAACCGGCCGTAGATGAAACCCATGTGCCGAAAGAAAAAACCGCCGAGCAGAAAGCAGCGGAAGAAAAAGCCCGTTTGGAACGGGAGAAAAAGCTGCTTACCGAAAAGCTGAAAAAAGAAGCGGCGGAAAAAGCGCGTCGCGAGCTGGCGCAGAATCAGACAAGCGAAGCGGAAAAAAGCCCTTTTGCACCGCCTCCGGCCGCGCCGCAGAATACACGTTGCAGCCGCACGGCTACCGTAACCATTCCTGAAGACGATTACCATAGAATCAAAGGCTTACTTGTGCAATGGCCGCATGCGGCCACTCGCAAGGTAGAGCAAAGAGACGGTGGCGGCGACAAACGTAACGTGAAATACACGGTTACCGTGTCGGGGCAGGGCGATGCGCAATCGGTGTTGGACGAGGTAACATCGAAAGGGTTCAACGGCTCGATAGGCGGCGGTGGCGTTGTGGTTGGGATTTATTCAGACAGGCAGTCTGCGCAGGCCACTTTGTCGCGCTTGCAGAATGCGGGGTTTAATGCCCAAATCCGCGAGCAGAGCAGCGGCGGATCGAGCAGCATGAGCATTGCCAAAATGCAGATTTATTTCAGCGGCCTGAGTGATGCTGATATCCAAGGTGTGCAAAGCGTGGTCGGGAAATACGGCAATTTGCAACGTGGAACGTGTAAGTAGCGGTCGGATAAGCGAGCAAATGCCTGTCTGGAAAACAGTAAAAAGTATTCGGCAAAACCATAATCGATCGCGTCTTAAACCATCATTTAATGCGTCTTAAACCATCATTTAATGAAGAGGAACCAAATATGGAATTTACCAGTAAACCCGCCTTGCAAACCGCGCTTAACCACCGCTCCATCCGCAAATACACGGGCGAACCGATTCCGGCGGAAATGCTGGAAATCATTTTGAAGGCAGGGCAGGCGGCGTCAACCTCCAGCTTTTTGCAGTCGGCACACATTATCCGCGTTACCGATATGGAAATGCGCAAAAAGCTGCGTGCAGTAGGCGCCAACCAACACTATATCGAAACTTGCGCGGAATTTTTGGTATTTTGTATTGATTTTGCCAAACACAAACAGATTGCGCCCGATGCTCAAACAGACTGGACTGAGATGACGCTGATGGGTTCGATTGATGCCGGGATTATGGCGCAAAATGTGATGCTTACCGCAGAATCACTCGGTTTGGGCGGCGTGTATATAGGTTGTTTGCGCGACGACATCAATGCGACCAATGAAATATTGAATCTGCCCGAGAATGTGGTGCCGCTGTTTGGTATGTCTTTGGGTTGGCCTGCCCAAGAACCCATGATGCGCCCGCGCCTGCCTGCCGAATGCGTGGTTACAGAAAACGGCTACCGCCCCATGGATAAAGCGGTTTACGAAGCATATAACACGCAGGTTAAAGATTATTACAAACAGCGCAGTAATCTGGATTTGGACTTTACGCAGCAAGTACGCAATTCTCTTTGTCAGGAAGTGCGTCCGGATGTATTGCCGTTTTTGCAGCGTAAAGGATTGGCCAAGCGCTGATGCCTGTCTGAAAAACCAAGCGGGAAGTTTATGCATCGGGTTGGAACCGGTAAGCTTTCTGCTGATTGATAGCGCGGCTGACCCGTTGGAGCGGGTCAGCCGTTTAGGGTGTATCAAAGCAGATTAATACTAGTGCCTGAATGTGTGCTCGTCTTGATATTGAGATGATGCAGGATTTTAAAGATTTATAACAAATAAACTTTATTGCTGTTAAAGCTGTAAAAATAAGCTTATTTGTTATGCCGCCTGATGATTTGTTATGAAATGGCTTAAACGCACAACCACTTTGGCTAAAACCGTATACCGCTACGGCTTGGCAGATTTGCTGATGCCGCTTGCCGGCAAAACATGGATATGCGGCTTATTGCGCAAGCTGCCGAAGTCGTCCGAATACGCAGATACCGCGTTGCCTGTGCGCCTCCGCTTGGCATTGGAAAGCCTGGGGCCGGTATTTGTAAAATTCGGGCAAGTGCTCTCTACACGACCTGATTTGATTCCGCACAACTATGCAGCTGAGCTTTCCAAGTTGCAAGACCGTGTGCCGCCTTTTGATGCAGAATTGTCGTGCCGCCAAATCGAGCAATCGTTAGGCAAACCGATTGATGCGCTTTATGCTCAATTCGACACCACGCCGGTGGCCAGTGCGTCTGTTGCGCAAGTGCATAAAGCGCGTTTACACAGCGGCGAACAGGTTGCGGTAAAGGTGCTGCGCCCGAATCTTGCTCCCGTGATTGAGCAAGACTTGGCTTTGTTGCGTTTTGGCGCTGGCTGGATTGAGCGTTTGTCTGCCGACGGCAAAAGGCTGCGCCCGCGCGAAGTGGTGGATGAGTTTGACAAATATCTGCACGATGAATTGGATTTGATGCGTGAAGCGGCCAATGCCAGCCAGCTCGGACGCAATTTTAAAGACAGCACCATGCTGATCGTGCCGCAAGTGTATTACGATTATTGCAGCCGCGATGTACTCACCATCGAGTGGATGAACGGCACGCCGGTGGCCGATATAGCGGGTCTTAAAGCCAAAGGTATCGATTTGCACCGTTTGGCGCGTTACGGTGTGGAAATTTTTTTCACACAAGTTTTCCGCCACGGTTTTTTCCATGCCGATATGCACCCGGGCAATATTCTGGTTGCTGATGACGGTCGCTATATCGCACTTGATTTCGGCATTGTCGGCAGCTTGACTGATTATGACAAGCGCTATCTAGCCATCAACTTTCTGGCGTTTTTCAATCGCGATTACCACCGCGTGGCAACCGCGCATATCGAGTCGGGCTGGGTGCCGCCCGATACGAGGGCGGAAGAGCTGGAAGCGGCCGTGCGTGCGGTGTGCGAACCGATTTTTAATAAACCCATATCGCAAATTTCGTTCGGCTTGGTTTTGATGCGCTTGTTTGAAACCAGCCGCCGCTTTAATGTGGAAATCCAGCCCCAGCTTGTTTTGCTGCAAAAAACGCTGTTGAATATCGAAGGCTTGGGTCGCCAACTTGACCCTGATTTGGATTTATGGACAACGGCAAAACCTTTCCTAACCCGTTGGATGGCGGAGCAGGTCGGGCCTAAAGCATTTTTGAACACGCTGAAAAACGAAGCGCCCGATTGGGCGCAAATCCTGCCCAGCCTGCCGCGGAAAATCAATATGCTGGTGGATGAAACCCGGCAGCAGGAAATGCGCGATGCCTATATACATTTGGTTAAAACCCAGCAAAAACAGAATCTTTGGCTGTGTGTGATCGCCGTGGCACTGGTGTTGATTTTATTGTTTAAATAATTGGGGTGCGGCAGATTAAAGCAATGCCTGTCTGAAACAGGTTTTCAGACAGGCATATTTGTTTTGGAACCTTATTTCCAATAGCGCCACCAGGGCATACTGTCGGGCTTCCAGTCTTTCGTTAGATATGGACTTTGCGGGAAGTTGGTTTGCAGCACGCGGGCCGTGTCTTCAGCCAATTCGGGTTTGTTCAGCTTCTTGTAAGAAGTGATCATAATCGCCAAAGCTTCTTCCACAAAGCGGGTGTTTTGGTATTGCGCGATGATCTTTTGCGAACGGTTGATGGCGGCAAGGTAGGCGCCCCGGTTAATGTAGTAGCGGGCGATAGCCATTTCGTTGCCGGCCAGAGCATCAACCAGTTTAGCCATGCGCTCGGTGGCATCCGCTACATATTCGCTTTCGGGAAAGCGCTTGGTAAGCTCTTCGAAAGCATAATAGGCTTCACGGTTGGCTTTCGGATCCCGGTCTGACCAGTCTTGGGAGGCCAATTTGTTGAAGAAAGACTGGTCTTCGTTAAACAGCACCAAGCCTTTCAGATAGAGAACATAATCCATGCGCGGATGGTTGGGATAAAGGTGCTGGAAGCGCTGGATGGTGGAAAGCGCGCGCTCGCGCTCGTCGTCTTTATAATACGCATAAGCCGTATCCAGCAAGGCTTGCTGGGCATATACACCGTTAGGAAATCGCGATTGCAGCAGTTCATATAATTTGATGGCTCGCGTATAATTATTGCTGTTCAGCTCATCTTGCGCTTCGGTGTAGAGCTGGTTGACAGTCCAATCTTGGGTAATCTGGGCATCTTTATCTGCTGCACCTTTTGTTGCGCAGCCTGATAACGCCAAGCCTAAAGAAACAATTAAAAGAATTTTTTTCATGCAAAATATTTCCTTGGATAACGAAGCCGATTATAGCGATGATTTGGAGTTTTCGGCAGCCCCTAATGCAGAAAGTTTCATAAATTTAGTGATACCGGTCGATTTGGCGGGCATGCGGCTTGATGCTGCTTTGGCGAAACTGTTACCCGATTATTCCCGCAGCCGCCTGAGCAGCTGGATCAAAGAAGGCGCAGTTTCTGTGAACGGCAAAGCGACGCAGCCGAAAGATAAATTAATCGGTGGCGAAGAGCTGGTGGTGGAAATTCAGCAAAGCGATGAGAATGCCGTCTTTATGCCGGAACCGATGGATTTGGACATTGTTTATGAGGACGATACGGTCATTGTGTTGAATAAGCCTGCCGGTTTGGTGGTGCATCCGGCGGCAGGAAATTGGTCGGGCACGCTGCTTAACGGGCTTTTGGCGCATTGTCCTGACTTGACGCAGGTGCCGCGTGCGGGGATTGTGCACAGGTTGGACAAAGATACCAGCGGTTTGATGGTGGTGGCGAAAACTTTACCGGCGCAAAACGATTTGGTAAAGCAGCTTCAAGAGCGCAGTGTGAAACGGATTTACCGTGCCGTGGCTAACGGCATCGTGCCTTTTGACGGTAAAATCGAAACCCTGATCGGTCGTGATCCGCATAACCGCTTAAAAATGGCAGCGGTGAAGTTTGGCGGGAAAGAAGCGGTAACTCATGTGAAAGTATTGGAGCGGTATGGCGCGCACAGTTATATAGAATGTGCATTGGAAACGGGGCGTACCCACCAGATCCGTGTCCATATGCGTGAGGCCAACCATCCGCTGGCAGGTGATCCGGTGTACGGCAATCCGCGCCACCAATGCTCGGCTGCGGTAAAGGAGGCGGTAAAAGATTTGAACCGGCAGGCTTTGCATGCCCATAGTTTGAGCTTTAAACATCCGAAAACTGGTGAAACCGTGTCGTTTAAAGCGCCGTTGCCTCAGGATATGTATCATTTGTTGTCGGTATTGCGCTTGGAAAGCGGCTTGGATTCTTCTTTGAGCAGTGAAGAGGAATGGCTGGAAAAAGTGGGTGAGCAGGACGATGATGATTGGAATGAAGATGATTATGATGTTGAAGTGGTTTATGTAAAGGAATGAAATGAGTCGCGGAAAAATAAAAAGCAGTGCGTAAACACTGCTTTTTATTTTTGCTTTTTTAGTAAAACTCGCTTCGGTCTATCGTGCGCAATACTTTTGCCGGAACGCCTGCTGCCAAAGAACAGGGAGGGAGATCTTTTACTACCACGGCGTTGGCACCGACTACTGAATCCGAGCCTATCGTTATTCCGCCGATCAGTTTGACACCTGTTCCCAGCATAACATTATCGCCTACTTTCGGATAAACATTGGCTTTGGCCTGAGTGCCGTCGTTGGCAATCGATACACCGTTGAAAATTTTACAATTGCTGCCCACTTCTGCGCCGGCGCCGATAGTAATATTATAATGGTGTGCAAACTTGCAACCTTTTCCGATTTTAGCTCCGGGATGGATGTCGCTGGAAAAAACCATGCGTCCAATCAAATAGATAAAATAGCTTAAAGGTCGCGTTAATTTGCTGCGGTAAAGCGCATTTGAAATACGGTACACAAACATCAAGTGTGTAGACGGTAAAAGTAAACTTTTCATAAGAAGTTTCTCTCACAAATAATAGTGTTTAGAAATCTTGTAAATTCGAATTACGTTGTGTTTTGTATTTCCGAGATTTACGGTTTTGTAAACCAGACAAACCTTCATTTAGATAGTTCAATATGAAAAATATAAATTTAAAACAGGTTTTTGATGAAAAAATCATCTCCGGTGATTTTCTTTATGCAGACTGGCCTGCTCCCGACAATGTAAAGGTTTTAATAACGACACGAAAGGGAGGTAAAAGCAACGGTTGTTTTAGCAGCTTGAACGTAGGCGGACATGTGGGGGATAACCCCGAAGCGGTTGCTCAAAACCGTTCTTATGTGCAAGAGCATGTAGGAGCACCGTTGGTATTTTTAAATCAGGTTCATGGTGCCGATGTGGTGCGAGCCGTCGATGCGGCACAAAAGATGATGGATGCGGACGCTTGTGTAGATGATACGGGCCGTGCGGCGTGTGTTGTGATGACGGCGGATTGTTTGCCTGTATTGCTGTGCGACCGTGCAGGAGCAGTCGTTGCCGCCGCGCATGCAGGTTGGCGCAGTTTGGCCGGCGGTGTGTTGCAGAACACGGTTGCCGCTATGCGGGTTGATCCGATGGAAATTATGGCATATTTCGGCCCGGCCATCGGCCCTGATGCATTTGAAGTGGGCAGTGAAGTGAAGGACGCATTTTGCAGTCAGATATCGGAGGCTGAAGATGCCTTTGAGAGCATAGGCGGAGAAAAATATTTGGCCGATATTTACCATTTGGCACGCCTGATTTTACAAAGAGAAGGTGTAACCCAAATTTACGGCGGTTCACATTGCACGGTGTTGGAGCGCGAAAACTTTTTTTCTTACCGCAGAGATGGGCAAACGGGCAGAATGGCCAGCATTATTTGGCTGGAACAAGATCATTAACTCGTTTTCAGACAGGCATATGCCTGTCTGAAAAACTTTGAGGTCTACTTTAATACTGCTTTAAAACAACCAATCAGGTAATAAGCGATTTGCGATATAATGAAAACTTTCCGTTTCCAGCTTTCAATTAAGGAAGATTTTAATGAACAATCCGGGCTATGCTGTTGATTCGCATGATGATGAAGTAACTGCATTATCGCTGCCACCACACTCGGTTGAAGCGGAGCAGTCGGTGCTTGGCGGATTGATGTTGGAAAATGCGGCTTGGGATAGGGTTGCCGATGTTGTAACTGGCGAAGACTTTTACCGCCACGAACACCGCTTGATTTTCCGTGCAATTGCCGGCTTGGTAAATGAAAGCAGACCGGCTGATGTGATTACCGTTCAGGAAGCATTGGAGCGGAACGATGAGCTGGAGAACGCAGGCGGGTTCAACTATTTGGTTACTTTGGCGCAAAACACGCCTTCCGCTGCGAATATCCGTCGATATGCGGAAATTGTGCGCGAACGCTCGGTAATGCGCCAGCTTGCCGAAGTAGGCACGGAAATTGCACGCAGCGCCTACAATCCGCAAGGCCGCGATGCAGGCCAGCTGCTGGATGAGGCCGAAAATAAAGTGTTCCAAATTGCCGAAAGTACTGCCAAGTCGAAACAAGGTTTTTTGAATATGCCGGATTTGCTCAAAGAGGTGGTCGAGAGAATCGACCTGCTTTACTCGCGCGACAACCCGGATGAAGTAACCGGCGTAGCAACGGGTTTTATAGATTTGGACAAAAAAACTTCGGGTTTGCAAGGAGGCGATTTAATTATCGTAGCAGGGCGACCGTCTATGGGTAAAACCGCCTTCTCAATTAACATTGCGGAATATGTGGCCGTAGAAAGCAAGCTTCCGGTTGCTGTGTTCTCTATGGAAATGGGGGGCGCACAATTGGTGATGCGTATGCTCGGATCCATTGGCAGGCTAGATCAAAGCGTTTTAAAAACAGGTGCTTTGAAAGACGAGCATTGGGGGCGTTTGAACGATGCAGTTGTGAAGCTTTCCGATGCTCCGATGTTTATCGATGAAACGCCAGGGCTTACCGCGCTGGAATTGCGCGCGCGCGCGCGGCGCTTGGCAAGGCAGTTCGGCGGCAAATTGGGTTTGATTGTGATTGATTACCTGCAATTGATGTCCGGCTCGGGTCGCAACGATAACCGTGCTTCCGAGTTGGGGGAAATTTCACGTTCGTTGAAATCATTGGCAAAAGAATTGCATGTTCCTGTGATTGCCTTGTCGCAACTGAGCCGTACGGTGGAGCAGCGTACCGATAAACGCCCCATGATGTCCGACCTGCGCGAATCGGGTGCGATCGAGCAGGATGCGGATTTGATTATGTTTATGTATCGGGATGAATATTACAATCCCGAATCCCAGTTTAAGGGGTTGGCGGAATGTATTATCGGTAAAAACCGTAACGGCCCTGTAGGCAAAGTGGTGCTTACATGGACCGGTCAGTTTACCAAATTCGACAACGCAGCATTCGTGCCGGATATGGCGATGATGGAAGACTAGTCTGCAGCACTTGTTGCAAATTTTGGCGAAATAAAGAAAAAAGCGGTATTTCGGTGCAAATAATTAGGTAAGTAGATGACGTATCGTTTAAAATAGCAGCTAAATTTTAATAAGATTACGCACATTACCGGAAAATAAATAATCAGGTGTTACTCATGTATTCAAGTCAAAAAGGTTTTACCTTAGTCGAATTGATGGTAGTGGTTTCAATATTGGCCATCATGTCTTTGATTGCTTATCCCAATATGTCTGAATGGATTGCCGAACACCGTATCGCGAATAAAGCGGAACAAATGGCGAATTTGTTCCGACTTGCGCGAGGAGAAGCCGTAAGGATTGGTGTGCCGGTTTATATTTGCCCTGTTGATATATCGGAAGCAGGCAAACCCAATAATTATTGTGCTACTTCAGAGCCGGAAGGATATGCAGCATTTGCTGATAAAGACAAAGATCATAAATATGATGAAAAGAAAGGTGATATACCATTAAGAACGGTTGTCTTGAATACTAAGTCCCGTAATACCACTCTTTTTTCTTTTGATAATTTAAATGCTGCACCAAACTATAATCCTGTGAATAGTGGTTCAGAGCAAGCACGTGCTGCGGGTTATATGCCTAACGGAGCTTTTATCAGGGGTAATTATACGGTAGGTAAAAAAGGGATTATCACGCCCTCACCTGCTAACAGTATCATTAAAATTGTTTTGACGGATAAACAACCGGAAAATAAACAAAAAAGCAGAGCACAAGTTCTTTTGTTTGATGGAAGTGGCAGGTTGCAGACTTGTAAGAAATCAGAAATCACGGATGTCAATAATAAGAAATGTACTTTTTAATCTGTTGTTAGAATGAAGATAATGAGAAAAAACCAACTTATAGAAATTCAAATAGGCGGAAGAATGCTTACTCAGAAGCAAAAAGGTGCAACATTGATTGAGGTGTTGGTGTCTATGTTGATGCTTGGTTTGGGTGTTTTGGTTCTGCTTGCTACACAGCTTAAAACGGTCTCAGGCGTGAGGGAAGCTGAAAATCAAACTATTGTTGCCCAAGCTACCCAGAATCTGATTGAAGGTATGTTAATGAATCCCGAATTGCATAGGGAACAAATTAATGAGGATGCCGATAATGGTATACAAGGCGTTACATGGCATAGGAAAAGTTACAATCATTATGCTAATGCTATGAGTAATTTGCAAAGTATTGCAGCGAATTGCAATAGATTGGATACGGTAAACGTTATTAGCAAGGAAGATTTGGCTTTGTCTCAAGTATGTGATTTTGGGTTGACTTTGGGGGAAAATTTGCCAGATGTTGCTCTACTGCGCGGACATATCTGTTTGGATAGTGAAGACAGGGAGCCTACTGTTGTTAGAGGGATGGTTGATTGGAATTGCCGAGTTAATGCCAACCGGCGGGCTTATACCGTTGTAAAGGTTTTATGGCAAATGGATACCGAAAATAAAGCGGCTGTCTCAGGAGGTATCAATATTGATGATGGTAAAGCTGTTTACACATATCAGGCACGCGTTACGGAATAAAGAATAAATATGAAAAAAAAGATATACACCAGTCGATATGCGGCGAAACCTAAAGGTTTTTCCATAATTGAGTTTATGGTCGCCAGTTTATTGAGTATGATTGTGATGATTGCAGTAGGCTCAGGCTATTTTGCTGCCCGAAAAGTAAATGATGTGGCTATTGCACGCTTGAATGCTCAACAGGATATCCGCAATGTATCGAATATGATTGTTTATGATGCCAGGATGGCCGGAAGTTTCGGCTGTTTTAATTTAAGTAATTTGGATAATAAAAACATTAAAATTTCTCCGGATTGGACAAAATATAATGATAAAGATATTCATAAGTTGCAAAATTTTTTGTTTGCTGGAACTAAGGGTTCAGCTGATGCAATAGAGCTTTCAGAGGGGGTAAAAAGTATTGCTCGAGCTGACTTTGCTTCTGTTATGAAGATTTCGGGATTTACTGCGCAATCAGACGCACTGGTTTTTCAGTACGGTGACGGTAGTCCTGCTATTACCGAGGTAACGAGTAATCATGTAACAATTGAGCCAAACGGAGATGTGACCGCGGCAACATTGGTTAATAACTCGCCTGTAGCGGTAAGTACGTGTGATACACTTGGACTTTATCTGATTGATAGAGCAGATAATAATTCGAAAATAATTAATATTAGAACAAATACCCAAGGTTCGCTTGATTCTTCAATCACCGATCCGAAATTTAAACATCAAGTTTCGTTGACCCGATACATAATCAATGTGTATGTTGTAGGCCGACCTAATGGCGGAGATCAAGGCTTGTATCGTATCCAGCTAGGTGCAAATAATGAATGGCAAACGCCGCAGCTCTTGCTTCCCGGTATTAATGATATGAGTATATTATATGGTTACGCTGAAAACTGTCAGGGGGTGAACCCTGATATAGATACAGAGGCCAAGCCGGCAAGCGTACCGGAAACTTTCCGTTTTACTAAACAGCAATTAACAAGTGATATGGTGAGGCCGCTAGCAAGTATCAGATTGGTATTGAATGGCAATAATTTGGTAGCCGAAGGTCAAACAATGCAAAATGCGGCTTCTCGAGAAAATGCCGGAAATGTATATATTCACAATATTGATGCGAATATCCGAGGGGGGAACCGATGCGCAAACCGTTAATTACAGCTTTACCTCAGAAACAAGAAGGCTTTTCGCTGTTTATTGTTTTGATCATGATGTTGGTAATTGCTTTTTTAGTAATTGCTGCAACCCAATCTTATAATACCGAAATGCGTATCAGTAGTAATGATGCAGACAGGAAAGCTGCATTTTCAATTGCAGAAGCGGCCTTAAGACAGGGTGAAACGGATATAGCTAATTTTACCGATGCTAAATTTAGTGCCAATTGCGAAGATGGTTTATGTGCCGAAGCAGGCCAACAACAAGCAGGTACCATTCCTACAGTAATGGGGACTCTTACGCTTGAGGCATGTAGTACAAAAGAATGTGCAAATATTAATGCTTGGGAGCGTAAAGACAATAAAGGTAAACTGTTTTTGGAGGAAGAGGGGCGGCAATACTCCGTTGCGGCCGATTCGGCAAACAAGCCGGCACGTTACATTATAGAAGCAACAGGCTCTTCGGAGCAGCCGGATGGAGGGATAAGAGTAATTTATCGGGTAACTTCACGCGCATGGGGTAAAAACCCTAATACATCGGTAACCTTGCAATCGTATGTTGAAGGCGTTTATAACGTTAACTAAATTTTATGTCGGATAAATTAATGAGTTCAAAAATTCAAGCGCAAGGCTTTACCCTGATTGAAGTGTTGATTGCTGTAGCAATATTGGCAATCTTAGCTGCCATCGCCATACCATCTTATGTGCGTTATATCGAGCGAGGGCATGTTACAAATGCCAAAGCAGCTTTAATACAGATTCAAAGTTTGATAAAAAAAGAGATGGTTGTACAACCTAAATTTACCGATGCTGAATTTCAAAATTGGTTAGGTAAAGCTCAAAACAGCGTAGATAAAAGTGTTAGTGATCGTTATGATATTACTTCTTCAGGTAAAAACATTTTTGCTACCCCAAAGATTGATACGGGTTATCGATTTTCAGTAAGAATAGATCAATTTGGTAATGCTCTATTTTGCAAGGATGTTGAATCTGTAAAAAGTGACCCTGTTGATGATAATAAATGTAAGGCCTCACTAGGTGATTTGTAGTCAAATAATAAAGTGTATTATTGTTGATAAATAATAGGGTAGTGCTGTTTGTTTTTGGTTCCATAATCAAAATGCCTGTCTGAAATATGCAGACAGGCATTTATTGTGTTTGGATTAGTGTAATTGGCGCAGATCCTGCCAGCCTTTGTTGGTTTTTACCATTGTGGCCGTATATTCTTGCGGTTCTGATAAGTTTTTCCAGTCGCCGCTATCGGTTTTCAATAGTTTTTTCATCCATTTTTCAGGTACCAAATCGGCTTGGTAAGAAACTTTGGAAACGGTCATGCCGTTGGTTGGTGTGGGTTCGGTGAACCAGTTGATTTTGGATACTTTCAGATTGCCTACGCATACCAAAGGCCCTTGTGAGCCGTGTCTTAAAGCGGCAATGCCGTTTTCCGTTAGTTCGTAGGTAACGGTTTTTACCAGCATATCGTTTTGTTCAACCGATTTCTTATCCGCTTCTCGGTAGATGCCGGCGTTTACCAAGATGTCCATTTGTTCGATAACTTCTTTATTGATGCGTTTGCCTTCCTTGTTGCGGTTTGTGATGGTCAGTTTAGGCTCTCCGATGAGTGTGTTGCGGAGCGGTTGGCCTGCTGCATCTAAAATAGTTAACGGCATGGCGATACACACGTTTTGGCGGGATGCGAAATCTTCAATGCCTTTTTTCAGGGCTGATTCGCTGATTTGGCTGCCGTCGGAGCATGCGGCGAGAGTAAGTACGGCTATGGTTAGAAGAGTGGTTTTTTTCATGAATTTCTCCGGAGAAAAGGCTTTTTGATTATGGGCTAAAAAGCATAAGAATAGTTATTTTGGGGGTTTTTAACAAGGTTTTTTGCTACAATAGTTTTGTTCAAACGCAAAAAAGATGTATTTTATGGCAACAAAATTATATGGGATTCCCAATTGTGATACCGTTAAAAAGGCCCGCGCATGGTTGGCTGAAAACGGTATTGAATATGAATTTGTCGATTTTAAAAAGTCGGCTCCGTCGCAGGCTTTGCTTGAAGAATGGCTGGAAGAGGTTCCTCTTGATATTTTGCTGAATAAGCGGGGGACGACTTGGCGCAAATTGGGCGAAGAAGAAAAGGCTGCGGCAGAAAATCGGGATGCGGCGGTTGGGCTGATGGTTCGGCAACCGAGCATTATCAAGCGACCGGTTTTGGTGCATAGCGGGCGTTGTGTGTGCGGGTTTACGGCTGATATGTATCAAGGTGTCTTTAAGTGAGACGGTAATAAACTCCGCTTGGCCTGTTTGGACGCTGTAAACCGGAGTAGGCAGGCGTACTATTGCAAATAAATTTAAAAAGCATTGCATCCGTGATACTCGGGATGGGTTTGGTAATCTTAGGAAATATTCGGGTTAAGCGTGAGCATGACGAAACCATGATAAAAATTAAGTTTGTTTGCTGTGTCAACATAGCAATGCCTGTCTGAAAAGGTTTTCAGACAGGCATTGCTCCGTATAAGCGGATGATTTTATTTTTCTTCGCCTAAAAGCTGTTCGCGTGTTAACAAGAATACGAAGCCGTCGCCGCCGCTGGTCTCGAGCCAGGTAAACGGTAGTTCGGGATAGGCTTGCTCTAACACTTCTCTATTGTGGCCGATTTCAACCAGTAAAACGCCTTTGGAGTTGAGGTATTTGGCGGCGTGCAACAGGATTTGGCGGGTGGCGTCCAAGCCGTCTTGACCGCTGCCGAGCGCAAGCTCCGGCTCGTGCAGGTATTCTTGCGGCAGGTCTTCAACCGATTCTGTATCGACGTAGGGCGGGTTGGACACGATTAGGTCGTATGTGGCGTCCAAACCGTGGAATAAGTCTGTGTGGATGAGGTTGATGCGTTCTTGCAGGCCGTAGGCTTCTACGTTGATGGCGGCCACTTCGAGCGCGTCGAGGCTGAGGTCGACGGCGTCAATTGAGGCATCGGGATAATGGTGTGCCATTTGTATGGCAAGGCAGCCGCTGCCGGTGCACAAGTCGAGCGCGCTGTGTACCAGCTCGTCATGTTCTATCCAAGGGCGCAGGCTTTCACCCAATAATTCGTAGATAAACGAGCGGGGCACGATAACGCGCTCATCTACATAAAAGTCAAATTCGCCCTGCCAGGCTTGATGGGTGAGATAGGCAACCGGCAACCGTTCTTTTACACGGCGTTCGATAAGTTGTAGCACCTGCTCTTTTTCGCTGGGCAGAATCACGGCATCCAGATAAGGCTCCAGCGTATCCAGAGGCAGGTTGAGTGTGTGCAGAATCAGGTAGGCGGCTTCGTCGTGCGCATTGTCGCTGCCGTGGCCGAAAAAGAGTTCGGCTTCGTTGAAACGGCTGACGGCAAAGCGCAGCAAATCGCGCAGGGTGGTAAGGTTGCGGGTGGCTTCTTTAAACATGGCGATACTTTCTTGATTGAATTTAGGGCGGATTATACAACAGCTTGTTAAGGCAAATGCCTGTCTGAAAGTGTTTTCAGACAGGCATTGTTGTGGATTGGGCTATACTTCTCGGTTATAGTTAAACCGTTTACATCATTCTGCGCGCCGGTTTTGCTTTCCAACCGCAGAGAAAGAGAAAAATGATTCAAATCCAATCTTTATCACACTGCTATCCGGGCTCGGATATTGCGGCGTTGCAAAGTGTATCGTTAGATATCCGCCCGGGAGAGTGTTGGGGCTTGCTCGGCCACAACGGGGCGGGTAAGACCACGCTGATGTCGCTTTTGGCCGGTTTGCAGGAAGTGCAGCAGGGGCAGGTGTTGTTTCACGGCGTTGAAATCGGCAGGCTCGCGCGTGACGAACGCCAGAAAATCGGCTTGGTGCCGCAGGATTTTGCTTTTTACCCGCAGCTGAGCGTGTGGGATAACTTGTTGTTTTTCGCTTCTCTTTATGGCGTGACAGATAAGGCCTATCTGCAGTCTCTGCTGGATAAGGCCGGGCTGGCGGATTACCGCAACAGAGCGGCCAAGCAGCTTTCCGGCGGGTTGAAACGGCGGCTGAATTTTGCGATCGGTTTGGTAAACCGGCCGAAGCTGGTTTTTTTAGACGAAATTACCGTGGGCATCGACCCGCAGTCGCGCCGTTTTATTTTGCAAAGCGTGGCTGATTTGACCCGTGCCGGAATTACCGTGGTTTACACTTCGCATTACTTGCCGGAAATCGAGCAGCTTTGCAGCCATATTGCTTTGTTGGATAAAGGAAGGCTGGTGTATCAGGGCGGTTTGGCCGATTTGCTGCAAGCGCAGGAGCCGGGCGTGCGCTTTATGACGGAGCCTGCACCGGATGATGCGGTGTTGCAGCAGTGGCAGGCAAAAGATATCGGCCGCAATATGTGGGAAGCCGCCGCCACTGCCGAACAGGCTGCCGCGCTTTACGGGCAGCTTAGGCAGTCAGGGGTGGAAATCCGGTATTTCCAACAAGGCTACGGCTCGTTGGAGGCTTTTTATCTCGATTTTCTAAGGCGGACAGCGGCATGATTGGTTCATCGTTAATTAAAGAATTGAAATTGTTGCGGCATGATTTGCATGGTTTGGCCGTGTTATTTGTGATGCCGATAGCATTTATGTTGATTATGTCGCTCGCTTTGAGCCGCGATGAAGATCCTCATATCGACAGCCGGATTGCGCTGGTGGGCGCGGCGGATAATCCGGTAAACAAAGACTTCGCTGCCGCGCTGCGTAAAGAGCAGGTGGATTTGGTAAGCCTGTCTGAAAACCGGTTGGACGAGGCGAAAAGCGGGCTTTATCAGGGGCGCTACCAATTGCTGGTGGTGAATCCGAATCAAGCGGGCGGCAAGCTGGATGAAGAACAGGTGCTGCAGCTGATTGTGCCGCCGGATATCGACCCTTCTTGGCTTTCGGCGGTGAAAGGCGTGTTGCAGCAGCATTACACAGAAGTCCGCCTCAACAGCTATTTTGACGTGCTGGACGATTTGAAAATCGAGGCGAAAAACCTGCCCAAATCCATAAAGAAAAAAATCCAGAAATCGGTAAACGAGGAAAACGGCAAACAATTCGATACGGTGGCCGCTTATTTGAAGAAAACCCTGTTTAGCGAAACTTATCTGACTGAAAGCGGCGCGGTGGAAAAGCCGAATGCGGTTCAGCACAGTGTGCCTGCATGGCTGATTTTCGGCATGTTTTTTATCATGATTCCTTTGTCTAACGTGATGGCATTGGAGCGGCAGACCAACACCATCACGCGGCTTCGGCTGGCGCAGGCGCCGGCCGGGGTGTTGGTGGCGGCCAAGCTGCTGCCGTATTTTCTGATTAACCAATTGCAGTTTGTCGGAATGCTGCTGCTCGGGCGTTATCTATTGCCGGTGTTGGGTGCGCCGGCATTGGTGCTGAGTAATACATGGTGGCCTTATGCGGTGTTGTCGGTAGCGGTGAGCGGCGCGGCTTTGGGCTATGCACTTTTGATTAGTGTTTCTGCGAAAAGTACCGAGCATGCGGTGGTGTTGGGCGGCGGCGGCATTATTTTGATGGCCGGGCTGGGCGGTATTATGGTGCCCGATTATGTGATGCCGGAAACCATGCAGCGGCTTACTTGGATTTCGCCGATGGCATGGGGGCTGAAAGCATTTCAGGAGTTGTTGCTGAAGCAAAGCGGCATAGGCGGTATCAGCCTTTATCTGCAATTGCTGGCGGGTTTTTCGCTGGTGTGCATAGCGGTATCGCTGCTGCTTTACCGCCGCCAGTTGAGAACGCAAGTGCGGTTTTGATCGGGTGTGTCAAAGATTGATGCACCATAAAACAATGCCTGTCTGAAAGTTTTCAGACAGGCATGAGACCTTTGCAATAACATAAGTTACTAAAATTTTATGCTCAATAAAATCCTCAAAATGAAAAACCTTTCTGATTTTGCCTATTTTTTACTCGAAATCAGAAAGGTTTTAGTCAATTGAAAATTTTTAGCACATTTTTATGCGTCAAATTTCGTTAATAGACTATTTTTGCAAAAGTCTCAGGCATTTTTGATGCGGCCTACTTACACAATATCAAAGTGGCTTTCGTTGATGGTCAAGTTCGGACTGAGCGTTGCAAAGTGGATGCCGTCGGCCTTGCCTTTACCGTCGCTGTCGTAATACAGGTAACCGGTTTGGGACTGGTAGCTGATGTAATCGCCAAACTCCGAAACGGTGGTTTTGGGGTTGCCGAAAACGGCAGACGACAATTCGATGGTGTCATTGCCTTGCAGGAAGTCCTTGATGGTGGTTACGCTGCCGTCTAAAACGGTGTCGAACACGAATGTGTCGTTACCGTCGCCGCCGGTTAGGGTGTCGTTACCGCCTCCGCCGATGATGCGGTCGTCGCCTTCCATGCCTTTGAGCTCATTGTCCGCTCCGTTGCCGCGTAAAACGTTGGCTTGTGCGTTACCTGTGCCGTTGATGCTGTTGCTGCCGATCAAGGTCAGGTTTTCCAGATGTCCGCCCAAGGTATGGCTGATGCTGCTGTATACATGGTCTTCCCCTTGATCCTGAGCTTCTTGAATGGTGTCTGACGCACTGTCGATAATGTAGCTGTCGTTGCCTTCGCCGCCGATTAAGGTGTCTTCACCTTCGCCGCCGTCGAGGTAGTCGTTGCCTGTACCGCCCCGGATAGTATCGTTGCCTGAACCGCCGTAGATATTGTTGTCGGCACTGTTACCGGTCAATATATCATCATGCGCTGAGCCGATTAGGTTTTCGATTTGCGTGCCGTATCCGATAAATGCCTGTCCTTCGGTGTAGGTGTTTAGCGTGACTTTCGCACTGGAATTGCCGATGATTGAGGCATCTTCGGGAAGCTTGAAGTAGCTGCGCATATCGTGTGTGGCGGCGTTTTGCACGCTGAACGTTTTGGATAGGTTGTCGCCAACGTAAATCCATGAACCCGGCGTGAGGTTGACGTGTACCCCGGCTTTCTCCTGCGAGGCATCGAAAGTATCCACCCCGCCGGCATCCCAGATATAGCGGTCGGAATCTTGGCTGTACATATTGTAGTTTTTGAATGTATAGATGTCGTTGCCCGTACGAACGGTCTTGTTCATGCCTACCGTGTAGTGGAGGTAAGCTAAATCGTAGGTGCGCAATTGGCCTTTGTTTAGAAATAAATCGTTGTTTATATAGGCTTTATACGACATATTTGAAAATTCAATATTTTCTTCATTCGCATAATCGCCGGTAAAACCTCTTGATGTGTGTGTCATACCCAAGGTATGGGTAACTTCGTGTAACACGGTATAGTGCAGGAATTCTTTTCCCCATGACATATAATTGTGGCGGCTGTTCCAAGCAATCAAACCGCCGCTGGCCGCAACGGCAGAAGCGTCTTCAAAACCTGACATAAGATTGCCCATGTAATATTTTGTGTTGGCTTCGAGCATGCTGCCGACTTCGACGAATTCGATATTGGTAACCGCACTGATTTCTTTATAGGCGTTGCGTACGATGTCTTGAAGTTCTGCTGAGTAGCTGGTCATGGTTGCTCTGTCGATATACCGGTTATGGTTTTCGGGCAGAGTGCTGATTTCGTCCAGTGTGAGGAAATGATATTTCAATACAGTAGGGCCGTCAGGAGTGCCGCCTAAAGGGATGTTATAGCTTTTTCCATTGATATTGCCTGTTTTTTGTATGAAATAAGGGAAATTGTAATCAGGTAAAGTGTGGTCGCTGTTTACCGAGACAGGTTTGGCATGCCTGTCTGAAAATTTTCCGTCCACTTGATTCAATACGGCATAGCGCCCGCTGTTACTGATGCTGATAGCTTGGCCGGATGAGTCGGTTGTATGTAAAACGGCTTTGATGGTACGGTTTTCATCGGCAGCCAAATCCGTGGCCGATATGTCAACCGAAAAACGGGTGCCGCTGGAGTCTACGGTGGTTTGATAAATTTTGCCGCCTGTTTCCAGCATAATCGTGTCACCGGCTTTGGCTGTGCCGCCTACGGAACCGCTGACGGTTACAGCCGGCTCTTTTACATTGGACACGATGTAGTCATTATTTGTCGGATCTTTGGTGATGTAAGGACTCTTAAACACGATTTCTTTGACCTGAACTTCCTCGAAGCGTGCCAAATTGTGGATGCGGTAGGTATTGTTGCCGGTTTGCTCCACATCAAACAATTGCGGGTCGGCTTCCACTTTGAAGCTGAGTGTTTTTCCGTTGAGCTTGGCAAGCTCTTTGGTGGGGATATCCAAGAAGAAACTGCGGTCTGCTTTGACACCGGCCGTGTAAGTTTTCTCACCGATATTCACGGTAATCTGGCGCATGCGTTCGCTGTTCATGCCTTTGGCAAATGCACCGTTAAGCTCGATCACGCCTTCAATCCGGGTGTTGGAGAAAGCTTGGGCCACATCGACATTGAAATCTGTGTCGATGCCGGTGATGTTGATTGACGCGGCGGCTTCAGGCGCCACTTCGTAGCTGCGCGAAGTTACAGCGTTGACCTCCTGTCCGTCTGAAACGCTTGCTTTAATGACATAACCGGAGTCGGCAATCAGCTCTTTTGCGGAAACGGTGGTGCTGAAGCTTAAATTTTTCTGTACCTGTGCTTGAATGGTTTTCCCATTAATCAACAATTCAACCGTTTGATTTTCTCTAGCGGCGCTGCCGGAAACCGAGCCGGAAATGGTAATTTCTTGCTTGGCTTCGGTAACGTTGATCAAATCATCTCCGGTAATCACATCCAATCGGATATTGATGTCGCCTTTTTTCACGCTGTATGCCAAGGCGGTTTGTGCGGAAGCGCTGTTGCCTGCGTCATCGGCGGTTGTAACGGCGGCGGTAATCACAGGTTTTTCTGCGCCGGTTAACCGGGCTGCGTCAACCGTGATGCTGAATGCGCCGGTGCTGTCGACAGTGGTTTGTTCCTTGACGCCGTTTACAGTTAGCACGATGGTGTCGTTTTCTTTGAAATTGCCGCCCACACGGCCTGCGAGCACGATTTGGCCTTGGGCGTCTTGTTCGAGCACGTTGTTATTGTTTAAAGCGTCCAGCGTGATGGAAGGAGCGGGGGCGGCCGTATCCACTTGGTAAGAGTGAACTGTGCTGTCGCCGCCTGTGTTGCCATATTCGTCGGCTACGGTTACGGAAGCAGTGATGTTATGGATGCCGTCGGTTTTTGCCAAAGTTACGGCAGGCAGGGTTAACGTCCAAGTATCGTTGGAAACTTGCGCCGCATAATCTGCGCCGTTAATGTGGATATTTACTTTTTCCGTGCCTCGGGCAACGGTATCGCCCAACACCAGCGAACCGGTCAGCAAAATGTTTTCAGACAGGCTTCGGATGTTTAAAGGCTTGCCTCCGTTGATGCCTGTTACGGTAATATCGGCCGTTGGCGGATTGGTTTGATAGGCGTAGCTTTGTGTGCCTTCTGCTGCAGAAGATGTGGAACCGCCGGCATCTTTCAATTCTGCTGTGCCTCTGACTTGGTTGTTGGCAGACAATACGTCGGCAGGAATATCGACATTGAAAGAAGAGCCGGCTGTTTGGGCCGTGTATTGATTGTTGCCGACATTGATGGTTACTGAGGTAACGTCATCTCCTTCCTGTAAGCCGTTTACTTTGCCTGTAATACGCAAAGTCGGTCGGGCGGCTTCGTTTTGGTTAATTATATTGTCGCCGGTAATGGGGTCAAACACCACCCGTCCTTTGGGTGCGGATTTGTCGACAGAGAAGGTCCGGGTAAAGGTTGCTTCGCCATTGCCCCGGTTACCCGCTGCATCCACACGTTCGACGCTGGCAGAAATACCGTATTTGCCTTCTCTTCCGTTGGGTATGATCTGTGCAACTTCCGCATCTACGCTGTATGAACCGTCGGCCTGGATTTCGGCTTGGTAGGTTGTTTTACCGATTTTGATTGTAACCAGGTTGCCTGCGGCTCCGTCGGTCACTTTACCGCTAACAGTAACATAGGGGCGCTCCATCTCGGCAGCGTTTAGGATGTTGTCATCAGTAAGGGGGGAAATAGTAATGGCTGTATTGTTATTTAAGTCGATAATATAGTCTTGACTGGCCGTGTAGGTTTGGTTTATGCCGTAATCATCCGGCACGGTAATACGCGCGACAAGTGTTTTCACGGCATTGTTTATATTGTTGGCCAGTCCTAAGAATGCACGGTCGGCAGTAATGCTGAATTTGCCGTTGTCTATTTGCGCGGTCAGTTCATTAGAGCCGGATTGGAGCGTAACTTCCGTGCCGTTTTCTACGTTTTCTACCGAACCGGACAAAATAAAGCTGCCTTTATCGGATTCGGTTTTGTTGATGAAATTGTCTTCGGCAACCATATCGAGCGTCAGCACGGGTAATGGCTTGCCCACTTTATAGGCGCGGCTGTTTTCCGCCGTGCTGCTGTTGCCTGCGGCATCGGTTACGGTTGCGCTTACATCAACGCGGTTTGCTGCGGCCAATTCCGAAGAAGGAATGTCGGCAGCGTAGGTATTATCGGTAACGACCGCCTTGTATTTTTGATTGCCTACCTGAACGAGAACCTGATTAACCGTTTCACCGTTTTGCAGGCCGTTGATGGCACCGCTGACGGAATGGTGGGTTTGCTCTTGTTTGGCTTTGGTAAGTACATCGTCGCCGGCGATTTCGTTAATGTTTACGGCCACTTCAGGCGCAGTTAAATCTTTGGTGAAACTTTGCGAGGTTTCGGCGGTGGCCGTATTGCCGGCAGCATCTTGGGAGGTAACGCTGGCTTTCACCAGGGTGTAGCCGCTTTTTGATAATTGGGTGCCTTCGAAATCAACGGAGAAACCGCCGTTTTTCACCTTGGTAAGAATGTCGATCCATTTCACGCTGCCGCAGCTTTCGCAGCCGCACGAAACAATGATGTCTTCATCGTCGGCAACATCGGTAACGGTGCCGGTAACGGTAACGGTTTTTTCGGATTCCGCAAGGTTGAGCACATTATCGCCTGCGATTGCGTTCAGGCTGATGGTAGGCGTGTATTCCGTATCGATTGAGTAGGCGCGTTCCGCATGACCGGTCGCGCTGTTGAGCGCTTCATCGGTAGTGGTAACGCTGGCGGTCACTTTGCCGTGGTTAAGCAGGGCTTTGGTGCTGACGGCAACGGCAAATTGCCTGTCTGAAACCACACCTTTATAAACGGCTTCGCCGACCGTGATAATGATTTCGTCATTTTCTTTTGCGTGTTCGACTGTGCCGGAAAGAATGGTGTTTTCGGTTTGGGATTCGGCCAGATTGATGATGTCGTCTTCGGCGATGGCGTTAAACGTGATGACAGGCGTGTCGATTTCGGTGTCCGACGTGTAGTTTTGCGTGGTTACGGCCGAGGCGGTATTGCCGGCTTCGTCCTCGGTGTCGACACGCGCGCTGATGCTTTCGGCCGACGCCAATACGGAGCCTGCGATTTCGAGGCTGAATCGACCGTTTTTAACCGTGGTTGTGGTCTCATATGTGCCGGCTGTCAGTGTAACCGTATCGCCTTCATTCACATGCTCAGCTTGGCCGGAAACCAGAATATTGGATTGGGTTTCTTCTGCGTTGATGATGTTGTCTTTTGTAATAGGGTTGAGCGTAACAACAGGCTGCTCAATTACGGTATCTACCAAATAAACGTATTCCATTGAGGCAGTATTGGTATTGCCTGCCAAATCTTCCGTTTGCAGAATAACTTGTAGGGTTTGGGCGCCTTCGGCATAAGCAAGTGTTTTACCGGTAGTTTTGAAAGACCAAGTTTGGCCATGAATTTCTGCAGGATAAGATTTTCCGTTGATTTTGACGGTAACGCTTTCTCTAATACTGTCTTCACCAATTTTAAGGGGGCCTGAAAGAGTGAATGTATCTTTTTTGGCGGCAATATTGATGGTGCTGTTGTCTGACATTCTGTTCATTCTAATGAACGCTTCGGGTGCTTCAGTATCATAACTGTATGCGCGCTCAGACAGGACTTCGATGCTTTTGCCCGATTGGTTCCGAATTGTGGCGATTGCGCTGACGGTATTTGCATTAGCAAATTCACTGCCGTTTATTTCCACGCTGAAAGTAGCAGCATTAACGACGGCGGGGTAGGCTTTGCCGTTTAAGTAAACTATAACATCGGCATCGCTAATGTCTTGGTCGCTGTTGATTATGCCGGAAATTAAAACAGTTCCTTGGGCAGATTGGGCATTGACCACATCTTGATGCGAAATAGGGTTGATTGTAACTGTTGCAGAACTAGGTTGTTGAACCTCAGGTTGTTGAACCTCAGGTTGTTGAACCTCAGGTTGTTGAACCTCAGGTTGTCGAACCTCAGGTTGTTGAACCTCAGGCTGTTTAACTTCAGGCTGTTTAACTTCAGGCTGTTTAACTTCAGGCTGTTTAACTTCAGGCTGTTTAACTTCAGGCTGTTTAACTTCAGGCTGTTTAACTTCAGGCTGTTTAACTTCAGGCTGTTTAACTTCAGGCTGTTTAACTTCAGGCTGTTTAACTTCAGGCTGTTTAACTTCAGGTTGTTTAACTTCAGGTTGTTTAACTTCAGGTTGTTGAACCTCAGGTTGTTGAACCTCAGGTTGTTGAACCTCAGGTTGTTGAACCTCAGGTTGTTGAACCTCAGGTTGTTGAACCTCAGGTTGTTTAACCTCAGGTTGTTTAACTTCAGGCTGTTTAACTTCAGGCTGTTTAACTTCAGGTTGTTTAACTTCAGGTTGTTTAACTTCAGGTTGTTTAACTTCAGGTTGTTGAACCTCGGGTTGTTTAACTTCAGGTTGTTTAACCTCGGGTTGTTTAACCTCGGGTTGTTTAACCTCGGGTTGTTTAACCTCGGGTTGTTGAACCTCGGGTTGTTTAACTTCAGGCTGTTTAACTTCAGGCTGTTTAACTTCAGGCTGTTTTTTAGGGTTGGAGTCTTTGCCGCTGTTGGCAATAGCAATGCCTGCGATTGCTGTTGTGGCAACGCCTAAGCCGATCAGGCCTGTCTGAAAACTGGTGAGTGTGCCGCCGATGGCCACTTGTTCTGCCACGGGTGCGGCTGCTTCAACCGATACGACGCCGATGGCGCCCAACTGGCCGGCATTCGGTGTCGGGTAGATATTTTGGTAATTTTGCAGAATCAGATCGGGTGTGCCCTCGGCGTTTGAACCGAGGTGTACCCATAAATCTTCGTTAACCAGCTGCACTTCGGGCTGGGCGATCAGGTTGCCTTGTTCGTCGAAAATTTGGTAAACGGTATCCGGTTGGGCGGGAAGGGAAAGGGGTTGGTCTGAGGGAAGCGTAATAGATTCGGTTTGGCCGTTATGAGTAATATTGAGTTTGTAATGTGTCATAGTAATGATTCTTTAATTATGTTAATTGGATAGTTAAAATTAATGTAATTTAATTATAGATTAAAGTGGTTTCTTTAGATATTGCTTTCATAGTTACTATTGTAAATTTAATTATCTTTAATAATCTTTAAATAGGCGTTATGCATAAATCGCTTCTGAGGGTTGTTTTTAAACGGATAACATGAGAGATTAAGAAATGGATGCCTGTCTGAAAATGTTACAATCGCGTTTTCAGACAGGCATTATGAATTTATGGCAAAAGCACCGAAAACCGTTTACCAATGCAGCGAATGCGGCGGCACTACCCCGAAATGGCAGGGCAAATGCCCGCATTGCGGCGAGTGGAACACCTTGCAGGAAAGCCTTGCCGCGCCCGAGCCGAAAAATGTGCGCTTCCAATCGTGGGCGGCCGACACGGCACAGGTGCAGGAGCTTTCCCAAGTAACCGCCACCGAAGTACCGCGCGAACCCACCGGCATGGGCGAACTCGACCGCGTATTGGGCGGCGGTTTGGTAAACGGCGCGGTGATTCTGCTCGGCGGCGACCCCGGCATCGGCAAATCGACGCTGCTCTTGCAAACCGTGGCCATGATGGCGAAAAGCCGCCAAGTGCTGTATGTTTCCGGCGAGGAGTCCGCCCAACAAGTCGCCCTGCGCGCGCAACGCTTGGGCCTGCACAGCGAAGGCGTCAACCTGTTGGCGGAAATCCGCATGGAAGCGATTCAGGTAGCCTTGAAACAGCACGAACCGGCCGTGGTGGTAATCGACTCCATCCAAACCATGTATTCCGACCAAATCACTTCCGCGCCCGGCTCCGTATCGCAAGTGCGCGAGTGTGCCGCCCAGCTTACCCGCATGGCCAAGCAGATGGGCATGGCCATGATCTTGGTCGGCCACGTTACCAAAGACGGCGCCATCGCCGGCCCGCGCGTGCTCGAACATATGGTGGATACCGTGCTTTATTTCGAGGGCGACCAGCACTCCAACTACCGCATGATCCGCGCCATCAAAAACCGCTTCGGCGCGGCCAACGAGCTGGGCGTGTTCGCCATGACAGAACACGGCTTGAAAGGCGTGTCCAACCCTTCGGCGATTTTCCTCGCCAGTTACCGCGACGACGTGCCCGGCTCGTGCGTATTGGTCACTCAAGAAGGCAGCCGCCCGCTGTTGGTGGAAATTCAGGCATTGGTGGACGACGCACACGGCTTTACGCCCAAACGCCTCACCGTCGGTCTCGAACAAAACCGCCTCGCCATGCTGCTGGCCGTGTTAAACCGCCATGCCGGCATCGCCTGCTTTGACCAAGACGTATTCCTGAACGCCGTAGGCGGCGTAAAAATCAACGAACCCGCCGCCGACCTTGCCATTATCCTTGCCATGCTCTCCAGCTTCCGCAACCGCCCGCTGCCCGAAAAAATGGTGGCCTTCGGCGAAATCGGCTTAAGCGGCGAAGTCCGCCCCGTGGCACGCGGGCAGGAGCGTTTGAAAGAAGCGGAAAAACTCGGCTTCAAACGCGCCGTCGTGCCTAAAGCCAATCTGCCGCGCAACCCGAAAGAATTCCCCAGCTTGCAGATTTTCGGCGTGAGCAGTTTGCAGGAGGCGGTGGAGGTGTGCCGGAATAGTGAAGAATATAGCTAAAACACTTAATTTTAGTAGCATTTCCGTCATACTCGGGCTTGACCCGAGTATCTTGAGTTCCGCTAACTTTAGGAGATACTCGGGTCAAGCCCGAGTATGACGAACGTACTATTTTTACGTTGATCCACTATAGCGGGTTGATTAGCTGCCTGAGACCATAAAAATGCCTGTCTGAAAACTTTCAGACAGGCATTTTAATTGCGGCGGAATTAGCCCAACATCAGACTCTGACCGATAAATTCGCCTTTCTTCACGCCGGGCAGGGTAAAGAAATAGCCGCCGCCGAAAGGGCTGATGTATTCTTCCAGCGGCTCGAGGTCGAGCAGTTTCTGCACGAAGATAAACCCGTCGTCAAGGTTCGCCTGATAGCAGATAAACACCAAACCCACGTCCAGTTGACCCGATTTGGCCAGGCCGCGCGAATAGTTAAACGGACGGCGGAAAAGTTGGTGTTTTTTCATAAACTCGGGATCGCGGGGATTAGCTAGGCGCATATGGCTGTCTTGGGGGATGGTTTTGCCTTCGGGGTCTTTGGCATAGTCGGGCGTATCCTGTTCTTTTTTCATGCCTAATGGCGCGCCGCTGTATTTTTCGCGCCCGAATATGGCTTCCTGTTCCTGCAGGGGCGTTCTGTCCCAGAATTCTACGAAGTGGCGGATAATGCGCACGGCCTGATAGGTGCCGTTTTTGGCCCATGCCGGTTCGTCGAGGCTGTTGGGGGCAACGCCTGTCCATAACACAGCATCGGCGGTTTTGAGGTTGGAAACGTCGGGGTTGGCCGAACCGTCGTGAAAGCCGAGCAGGTTGCGGGGAGCGGAACCGGGCGTGGTTTTGGGCAGGAAGCCGTCAATGCTCCAGCGGACTACGGCAAATTGGGCGGTGTTTTTGATGATGTCGCGCAGGGCGTTTTGGCAGGTTTCGGGGCTGAGGGCGCAGATTTGAAGGCTGATGTCGCCGTCGCACCATTCGGCGGCCAGTTTGTCGTTGGGGAAGCGTTTCATTTCTTGCAGGCGCTTGGGCTTTTTGGCTTCCAGGCCGAACCGCTTGTCAAACAGACTGTCGCCGACGGATACGGTAACGGTGAGGCCGTCGCTCGGCACTTTTTTGCCTAAGATACCGCTGCCTGAAGGCGGCAGCTTGGCATCGCCGTCCTGCAATTCTCCGCCTTGCGTGAGGAACTCGATGCGGGTGGTAAGTACGCGGAAGAAGTTGATAAGCTGAGATGCGCCGTTGGCTGTGATGTCGAAGGCGCACATGATGGCGAAAGGTTGGTGCGGCGTGGTAATGCCTGCCTGATGGGTGCCGTAGCAGTCGTAGCGTTCACTAGAATGCTGGCGATATAAGGTTTCGGTTTTGTTTTTACTCTTTTGTTCGCCCCAAATAAAACCTCCTGCGGCTGCTATTCCTGTGGCGCCCGCTGCTAAAGCGGTTTTCAATAGAGTGCGTTTTTTAGGTTGGAGAGGACTTCCAGCATCTGACATAATGTGTATCCTTTAAATAATACCTGACTGAAGATAAATTCAGACAGGCATCATTATTATTTTATTTCTAAATAAAGACTTAAGTAAGCTATTAAAAATAAAACTATTCCAAATGCAAATAATTTTTTTCTCTCTTTAAGAGACACAGACCATGTAAAAATGATTGCAAATATAGCTATCAAAAAAGAGCTGTCTGCTACGCCAGCAGAAACATATAGGTTTCTAATAAAAAAAGCGATTGTTATAAATATAAAAGAGAGAAAAATCTTGATTGCTAATGGCTTATTTACCATACCTTGAGGCAACTCCTGTAACCATGCCTCCAGCTAAAGCGCCATTGAAACCCCATACAACGCCTACGGGGCCTGTTGTTGCTCCTGCTGTTGCACCAGCTCCTGTAGCCCATGCTAATGAGGTAGGGGAAAATTTACTTCCACTCAGCTGTTGGTTTAACAAGTATCCAGCAGCACCTCCAATTCCGCCTATTGCAGCTCCAATCGGTCCAAAAGCACCATTAACATATTGTAATTCTTGAATGGTTAAAGTTTTCATTTTTTATTTTATACTCCTTATTTAAAGTTAAAATTAAAAGTAAATTAAGTTAGTATGTATGAACATACTTAAATTAGGAAGGTATAGTTTTAAAAAAGTTCAAACTTTAGCTTCAGACAGGCATCAATTCAAGCCCAGTGTGCCGCGCAATTGAGCCAAGTCTTCGGCCAATGCGTTGATGGGCGCTTGCAGGGTTTTGCGGTCGGCTTCGGAAAGTTTGTCGTAGGTTTCAAAGCCGTTGACGGTTTTGTATTTGGCCAAAATGTCGTTTACCTGCTTGAAGTTGGCATCGGTTTTATCCAGCAGCCCTTTGTTTTTCTCGGCAATCATCGGGCGGAAAAGCTCAACGATTTTTTGCGCACCTTCCACGTTGGCGTTGAAGTCGCTCAAATCGGTGTGGCTGTAGCGGTCTTCTTCGCCGCTGATTTTGCTGCCGGCCACTTCTTCAATCAATACGGCAGCACCGCCCACAACTTTGCTCGGCGGGAAGTTAAGTGAGTCGATTTCGGCCTGCAGTTTCTTCACGTCGGCTTCCAGCTTGTCGGCCACTTCTTTCACGCCGTCGGTGGATTTTTCAACCCATAAAGCGTATTCGATGCGGTGGAAACCGGTAAATTCCGGGTCTTTCGGGCCTTTTTTGAAATCGTCTTCACGCGCGTCGATGGCGGGGTCGAGCTCGTTGAACAATTCGGCAATCGGTTCGATGCGTTCGTAATGGGTACGGGTGTCGGCGAATTTGGCTTTGGCATCTTCAAGTTTGCCCGCTTTCACATCGGCAACGAAAGCGGCGGTTTTCTTCACGAGTTCGGCGGCTTCGGCTTGAACATAAGTTTTGTAATCGGCCAGTGGTTGGGCGAGTTTTTCCAAGTTGGCGGTGTTGTCGGCAGGTTTGAAGCCGCTGTCGGTTACGGTCAGTTTGCCGCGCGGGTTGGTAAGCAGGCCGCAGGCCATTTCGTATTCGCCGGGCAGGAGGGTAACGGTCATTTTGTCGGACAGGCCGGGGGCGATGTTTTCACGCTCGTCCACCACCATCACGCCTTTGAGGATTTCCCATTCGAGCTTGCGGCCGCTGTTGTTTTTGATGTTGAACACGGTTTCGCCGCTGGGAACGGTAAGCTCCATCGGGTCGCAGGCGCTGTCGTTAACGGCAATGTTGAACGAACCATCGGCATTTTTGGCTTGTGCCGCACCAGATGCGCCGGAAGCGGGCGCGGCGGTTTTTTCCGCTTCGGGCGGTTGGCAGGCAGACAGGCCCAGAGCGATTAACACAGATAAAGCGGTTAGATTGGATTTCTTCATTTTTCTCTCTCCATTATGGTTTCGCAGCGGGTCGGCTGCTTTTAAAAAACAAGAATAAAACGGGAATAAGATAAGCGAAGTAGAGCACTGCATCGCTGGTAACGGGATGATCGGTGTAGCCGAAAAAGCCGCCGAGCAGCACGCCCAACGGGCTGTCTTCATGCAGCACGGATGAGAAGTCGGCGATAACGGTTTGGCCGATATTCCAAACGCCGGCTTCGTGCAAAGCGCGGAAGGCACCCGCAAACAAACCGGCCGCCACAAAAATCAGGAACACGCCCGTCCAACGGAAGAATTTGGCCAGATTAATCCGCACGCCGCCTTGATAAATCAGCCAGCCTATCACAACGGCAATCAGCAGGCCGAGCACGGCGCCGGCAGGCATCCAAGGCGTGGGGCTTTGCTGGAACACGGCAATCAGGAAAAACACGCTTTCCAAACCTTCGCGGATAACGGCGAGAAAAGCCATCAACACCAAAGCCCAGCCTTGCCTGCTGCCCCGGTTGAGCGCGGCCTGAACTGAGCTTTGCAATTGCTGTTTGATGGAGCGGGATGCTTTCTGCATCCAGAGAATCATATAGGTCAGCATGCCTACGGCAACCAAACCGATAACGCCCACCACAAATTCTTGCTGCTTCTGCGGAATTTCGCCTGTGGTTTTGTAAATGGCCAATCCCGTAACGATGCAGATGAGGGAGGCCAGTGCGACACCCAACCAAACTTTGGGCATCAGATGGCTGTATCCCGATTGCTTGAGGAAGCCGGCCACGATGCCGACAATCAATGCTGCCTCTATGCCTTCGCGCAGCATGATGAGTAATGCGATCAACATATTTAATGCATGCGGATTTTTAAGATATGTAAATTATCGCGCTTTCTTTTTTTAAATGCAAATCGTTTTTGTTTTCTTTGGTGATAGTTTGGGACGAATGCCTGTCTGAAACTTTTTTCAGGCAGGCATTTGCAGCAGATTTATTCTTTTAAAAAGAAAGCGGTTAACGAAATCTTGCCGCAAACTTGAGTTTGTTTAATGATTCTTGAAAAACTTAAATCAGCTTGAATGCTCCAAAACGGAGCCTGTCTGAAAATGTTCGGATGAGTGTTTACGGCAAATAGCTTTATTTCTGCTGCGCTTTGCCGCTTTGTATCAAGTAAAGAAAGTTTATGTGCCGTAAAGGATTGGGGGATTCGGTTTTTTCCAAGAATGCCCTAACCGCAAAACAGAATATTTAAACTAAACAGAGAGAATCGGGATAAGCGCCGCATTTCCGGATAGAGCGGAGCGGCTGCTGTCCTTTGAAGTAGATAAGAAAGGAATCTTCATGAAAAAAAGTATCGTAATGTCTTTGGCCGCAGTAGCTGCTTTGGGCAGCGCATTGGCTAATGCGCAAACACCTGCCGAAGGCGTGCCGAGCGACATTCCGGGTTTGCAGGCTGTGGAAAACGATAGCATCACCCGCAGCTCTAAAAATGACGACAGCGTGAAATTCCAGTTTGATCCGAATGCCGCCGGTATTCCTGCTGCTGCTCCGGCTGCGGGTGCTGCCGTGGAAGCTGCGCCTGCCGGCTCGGATGCGCCGATTGCTCCGGTTGACACCACGCCCGTGCAGGTAGATGCGCCGCCTGCGTTGCCGGCCGAAGGTGCGATGGTTCCGGCCGCGCCTGCCGAGGGCGGCATCAATGTGGCTCCGGCTGCACAATAATCTTTATAGTGCCCGACAATGCCTGTCTGAAAGTTTTCAGACAGGCATTGTTGTTTTTACATACTGACAACATGCTCTAGTTCTTTTTCATTAGCCCGGCATTCATGTGGCGTATCGGTGCTCTAGTTCTACATGCTGCCTGAGCCGTGCTTTGTAATAATGTAAATGGAAGTGCGCTTGGCGTAAGGTTATGTTCAGATGAATAAGATGTCGTGTGGCGGCGCTTGTTCGGGAACTTAAACCAGATGCCTAAAAGGTAAATAGCATGGCTTCCTTACAATACAAACGATATTCCGTTTTGATATCCAGTACGCTCTCGTTTACGGTCTGCTTCATGATTTGGATGATGTTGGCCGTGGTGGGCATTCCGATTAAAAATGAATTGGGCCTGTCTGAAGCCGAATTCGGTATTTTGGCGGCCACGCCGGTGCTTTCCGGCTCGCTGGTACGGGTGCCTTTGGGTATCTGGACCGACCGCTACGGCGGCAGAATCGTGTTGTTTTTGTTAATGGTTGCCTGTGTGCCGGCGATTTATTTGATGCAGTACGCCAATCAGTTTTGGCATTTTCTGGTTATCGGCTTGGTAATGGGTTTGGCCGGCGGTTCGTTTTCGGTGGGCACGCCTTATGTGGCGCGCTGGTTTCCGAAAGACCGGCAGGGCATGGCTATGGGTGTGTTCGGTGCGGGTAATGCCGGTTCCGCATTAAATAAATTTTTGGCACCCGCGCTGATTGCCTACGGTACTTGGCATCTCGTGCCCACCGTGTATGCGGCGATTATGCTGAGTACTGCGGTGTTGTTTTGGTTTACCTCTTACAGCGACAAAAGCCATCAGGTTTCTTCTTCGGTAACTTTGGGGCAGCAGCTCGCGCTTTTGAAAGACCCGGGCGTGCTGCGTTACAGCCAATATTATTCCGTGGTGTTCGGCGGTTATGTGGCGCTGGCTTTGTGGATGACCAAATATTATGTGGGCGAATACGGCTTGAGCCTGCAAACCGCGGCTTTCCTTGCTGCGTGTTTCTCGCTGCCGGGCGGTGTGTTGCGTGCTTTGGGCGGCTATTTTTCCGATAAATTCGGCGCATATAAGGTTACTTGGGCGGTAATGTGGATTTGTTGGGTGTGCTTCTTTATTTTGTCTTATCCGCAAACCGACTTGGTGATTCATACCACCAAAGGTGAAGTTAGCCTGCACATCGGCCTGAACGTGGTGGTTTTCACCATCCTGATGTTTACCGTGGGCGTGGCGATGGCGGTGGGCAAGGCTTCCGTATTCAAATTTGTGGCCGACGATTATCCCGACAATATCGGCGCGGTTTCCGGCATTGTCGGTTTGGCGGGCGGTTTGGGCGGTTTTTTGCTGCCGATTATGTTCGGATTTCTGGAAGACTGGACCGGCATCCGCTCCACCAGCTTTATGCTGCTTTACGGAACAGTGTGTGTATCGCTGATTTGGATGCACTTTTCATTCAAAGCCAAACGCCCTGCGGCCGAATAATTTGAGGAGGTTTCGAGATGAGCTATACCATTCAAGATTGGCGCCCCGAAGATAAGGAATTTTGGGAAAAAACAGGCAGGCCGATTGCGCGGCGCAATTTGTGGATTTCCATTCCCGCGTTGTTGCTGGCGTTTGCCATGTGGCAGGTGTGGAGCGTAGCGGTGGTCAACCTGCCCAATATCGGGTTTCAATACACACCCAACCAATTGTTCTGGCTGGCGGCGTTGCCCGCTTTATCCGGCGCGACTTTGCGGATTTTCTATTCGTTTATGGTGCCGATATTCGGCGGCCGCAAGTGGACGGCGATTTCTACCGCCAGCCTGCTTTTACCTGCTATCGGCTTGGGCTTTGCCGTGCAGAACTCCGATACCAGCTATTTTCTGATGGCGCTTTTGGCTTTGCTGTGCGGCTTCGGCGGCGGCAACTTCTCTTCCAGCATGGCCAATATCAGTTTCTTTTTTCCGAAAGCGGAAAAGGGCACGGCGCTTGGTTTGAATGCGGGTTTGGGCAATTTGGGCGTATCGGTGGTGCAGTTTACCGTGCCGTTGGTGATTACCGCGGGCCTGTTCGGCGCATTGGGCGGTGAAGCGCAAACTTGGGTAAAAGGCGATGAAACCAAGCAGATTTGGCTGCAAAACGCAGGCTTTATCTGGGTGCCGTTTATTGTCTTGTCGACATTGGCCGCCTGGTTCGGCATGAACGATTTAGCCAGCGCCAGAGCCAGCTTCAAAGAGCAGTCGGTAATTTTCAAGCGCAAACACAACTGGTTGATGTGTATTCTTTATTTGGGCACGTTCGGCTCGTTTATCGGTTTTTCCGCCGGCTTTCCGCTGTTGATTAAAGGCCAGTTTCCTGAAGTGGATCCGGTGAAATATGCGTTTTTAGGCCCGTTGGTCGGCGCGCTGGTGCGCCCGCTCGGCGGCTGGATTTCGGATAAGATTAAAAGCGGCGCCAAAATCACCCAATTGGTGTTCACCGGCATGATTATCGCCGTGTTCGGTGTGTTGGCATTTTTACCGACCAACGGTCAGGGCGGCAGTTTCTGGGGCTTCTTTGCCTGCTTTATGGCCTTGTTTGCCTTAACCGGCTTGGGCAACGGCTCAACCTTTATGCAGGTGCCGGTGATTTTCCTCAATATGCACGAGCAGCTTGCTTTGCAAGGTGTGAAAAGCAAAGAGCAGGCCTTGCAAGATGCCACTAAAGAAGGCGCGGCTGTGATTGGTTTTACCGCAGCATTTGCCGCTTACGGCGGCTTCTTGGTTCCGAAAAGCTATGGTACGTCGATAGAAATGACCGGCAGCGTGAACGCCGCGCTGTATCTTTTCATTGCTTTCTATGCTTTATGCTGTGTGATTAACTGGTGGTATTACATGCGCAGCGGTGCCGAAGCCAAATGCTAGCTTACGCTTTCGGATGCCTGTCTGAAAAATATTTTCAGACAGGCATTGAATATTGCGGCGGCAGCCCCATGTGTTTCGGGACATTCAACCCGTTTGCAATAAACTAAGGATAGAGCAATGATTAAATTAACCACCAACAAAGGCGTGATTATTCTGGAACTGGATCACGACAAAGCACCGGTAACGGCCGCCAACTTCGAGCAATATGTGAAAGACGGCTTTTACGACGGCGTGATTTTCCACCGTGTCATCAAAGGCTTTATGATTCAGGGCGGCGGCATGGAGCCGGGGATGAAAGAAAAGCAAACCCGCGAGCCGATTCAAAACGAAGCGCAAAACGGCTTGAAAAACGACAAATACACCATCGCTATGGCGCGCACTCAAGCACCGCATTCCGCTTCCGCACAATTTTTCATCAACACCAAAGACAACACTTTCCTGAACCACACCGAGCCGAGCCTGCACGGTTGGGGCTATGCCGTGTTCGGCAAAGTGGTTGAAGGCTTCGATGTGGTTGACGCAATCGAAGGCGTGGCAACCAAAAGCCACGGCTACCATGATGACGTGCCGGTAGAAGACGTGGTGATTGAAAAAGCCGAGATTGTATAAGGTCTTTTGTAATACAAGCCTGTCTGAAAAATGTTTCAGACAGGCATTCATCGTTATTAAGGCTGCACATGTTTATAGAATTGCTACACCAGAAAATCAGCAACACCGACTATATCAGGCTGATCGAACAAAACCGAACCGGCTTTTCCGCCGCCGAGCAGGGTTTGCTGGAGGATATTGTCCGAGCTTTCGAGTTTGATGTGGTACAGGCGCAGGCGCTGGCTCAGGCTGTGGCGCAACAGGCGCGTTTCGATCCGAATGCGTTGCATATCGAGTTTGACGACGAAGAAGACACCACCGCCATTTGCCCGCACTGCATCAATCCGCCCATGCCGCCGCTGCGCGATTATATGGAATGGCGCAAAATGCGCGGTTGACCGGATGTGTTGCGAAGCGTCAAAATGCTTGTCTGAAAACCTGTTCAGACAGGCATTTTGACTGTTGGCGCTTATTCGGATGAGGCGGCTTTAAAGAGAGTTTGCCGCATTTGATTCAGGGTAGAACATGCAAAAAAAAAAAAGAGGTGTGGCACGGCCACACCCAAACACACACACATCAAGAGGAAAGAGATAGGTTTTATTTCTTCGGTGTTTGCGCTGCTTGTTTTTTGATCCAAAAAAATAAAAATACTGCAATCACAATTACGGTGAAAATTGTGATAAACGACAAAATACCCACAGGGGATTTGAATAATTCTGTCAATAATTCCATGGTCGTGTTCCCAGTATCGGTTTGTTTATATTAGTTCATAGTAATTATAGTGAATAATTTTTATCCGGCATTGACTCAGGTCAATAGAATGCTTTGATTACAGCCATATTTCGGAGCATATCGAAAATGAACAGCTGTGAAACCGGCCGATACGGCGCCGGTTTCACAGCTGTTTTTTGCCAGAATAAAGCAAACTTACATATCGGCCATTGCCATCAGGCTGGCATTGCCGCCGGCCGCGGTGGTGTTGGTGCTGCAAGCGGTTTCTTCGAATATCTGCAGGATATCCAAGCCGTTTCCGGCAGGCAAAATGCGTATCAGCGGGCCGTTGCTATGCGCCAAAGTGAGTTTCACGCTTTCGGGCAGCGGGTTTAACGCGGCAACATGGCTGAGGCCGAGTGTTTCGGGATGATTGCTGACTTGCACCAAGCCGTTTAAGGGGTGCGCATATCCCGCCAGCGGATGATCGGGTGTGATTAAGGTGGTGATGCCGTTGGCCGCCAATGCAACCAGGGCGGAGAACGCGGCAGCCAAATCACCGCCGTAAAGCCACACGCGTTTGGGCGCGCGCCAGCTCAATACGTTTCGCTCGCCTGTGGGGCCGGGCAATACCTGTTCGGCATGGCGCAGGGTTTGGATGCGGGCTTGGCCGAGTGTGCCTGCCAGCGCCAGTTTTTCGCTCTGCGGCAGCGGCAGTTGCTGCAATACATTCTGCAGTACGGCCAAAGCCTGCTCATCCGCTTGGCCGATGCGGCTCAGCTGCGGAATGCGCCAAGTGTTCAGACGGCTTAGGCGTTGCAGGTAAAAAGGGCCGCCGGCTTTGGGGCCTGTGCCGGAAAGGCCGTGTCCGCCGAAGGGCTGCACGCCGACCACGGCGCCGACGATGTTGCGGTTGACATAGATATTGCCTGCTTTGATGCGGCTTCGGATATGTTCGACCGTGTTATCGATGCGGCTGTGGATGCCGTGGGTGAGCGCGTAGCCTTTGCTGTTGATTTGGTCAATCAGGCTGTCGAGTTCATCGGCGCGGTAGCGTACCACATGCAAAACCGGGCCGAACACTTCGCGCTGCAAGTCGTTAAGGTTATTCAGTTCAAACATAACCGGCGCGATAAAGGTGGCGTTGCTTGCGTTTTCAGACAGGGGTATCTGATGGAAAGATTTGGCTGCGCTTTTCATCTTGTCGATATGGCTTTGCAGGTTGTGCTGTGCCTCGGCGTTGATTACGGGGCCGATGTCGGTTTGCAGGCGCACCGGATTGCCGACGCACAATTCGTCCATTGCGCCTTTAATCATCCGAACCATATGGTCAGCCACATCTTCCTGCACGCAAAGAATGCGTAGGGCGGAGCAGCGTTGGCCGGCGCTGTCGAATGCGGAACTCAATACGTCGGCGCACACTTGTTCGGCCAGAGCGGTGGAATCGACAATCATGGCGTTTTGGCCGCCCGTTTCGGCGATTAACACGGGATTGTCGCTGTGTTTGGCCAGGGTTTGGTTGATCAGGCGCGCCACTTCGGTGGAACCGGTAAAAATCACGCCGTCAATGCGCGGGTCTTGGGTGAGCGCCGCGCCCACGTCGCCCGCACCCAGCACCAAATGCAGCGCTTCGGCGGGTACGCCCGCCTGATGCATAAGGCGCACGGCATAATGGGCAATCAGGCTGGTTTGTTCGGCGGGTTTGGCAACCACGGTATTGCCCGCAGCCAACGCGGCTGCTACCTCGCCGGTAAAGATGGCGAGCGGGAAATTCCACGGGCTGATGGCGACGATGGTGCCGACGCCGAAGCTGCCTTCGGGTAAAGTCTGCTCGGCTTCGTTAGCATAGTAGCGGCAGAAATCCACGGCTTCGCGTACTTCGGCAATGGCGTTTTGCAGGGTTTTGCCGGCTTCGCGCACGGCCAGCATCATCAAAGCAGGCGTGTGCGCTTCGAGCAGGTCGGCGAAGCGGCGCAGAATAACCGCGCGTTCGGCGGCGGGCGTGCCGCGCCATGCGGCTTGTGTGGCAACAGCGGCGCCAACGGCTTCTTCTGCCAGCGCGGCATCGGCAAAAGATGCGGTGCCGACAATGTCGCTGTGGTCGGCGGGGTTGCGGACTTCATGCGGCGCGGCTGTAGCGCGGGTTTGTCCGTTGATTAAAGAACCTGTCTGAAAACTTTGTTGGGAGGCCGCATTCATATCGGTTTGCAACTGCTGCAATACGGCTTCGTTGCTTAAGTCGATGCCTAAAGAATTCAAGCGTGCGGCTCCGTAGAGTTTGTGCGGCAGCGGCAGGGCGCTGTGCAGGCGGATGCCTTGTTGGGCAATGG
This sequence comes from Neisseria canis, assembly GCF_900636765.1. Classification (NCBI taxonomy): domain Bacteria; kingdom Pseudomonadati; phylum Pseudomonadota; class Betaproteobacteria; order Neisseriales; family Neisseriaceae; genus Neisseria; species Neisseria canis. Next base: position 2,499,427 of record NZ_LR134313.1, on the reverse strand, counting down.
TTTCGAACGGGCTGCGGATGAGCTCGCCGATGCTGATTTTTTCATCGACAATCTGATTGACAAACGAAGAGTTCGCACCGTTTTCCAGCAGGCGGCGCACCAGATAGGCCAGCAGGGTTTCGTGGGTGCCCACCGGCGCGTAAATCCGCACGCGGCGGCCTAAGTTTTGCGTGCCTACCACTTGGTCGTACAGCGTTTCGCCCATGCCGTGCAGGCATTGGAATTCAAAATCTTTGCCTTCGCCCATCCGGTAAATGGCGGAAAGCGTGTAGGCATTGTGGGTGGCGAATTGCGGGAACACGGCATCTTGTGCGGCTAAGAGTTTGCGTGCACAGGCCAGATAGGAAATGTCGGTGTGCACTTTGCGGGTGTAAACGGGGTAGCCGTCCATACCGTCTACCTGCGCCCATTTGATTTCGCTGTCCCAATACGCGCCTTTTACCAAGCGGATCATGAGTTTCTGATTGTTGCGGCGGGCGAGGTCGATTAAATAGTCAATCACAAACGGGCAGCGCTTTTGATAAGCCTGCACCACAAAGCCGATGCCGTTGAAACCGGCTAAATCGGGATCGGACACCAGCGCTTCCATCAAATCAAGCGACAGTTCCAAGCGGTTGGCTTCTTCGGCGTCGATGTTGAGGCCGATATGGTATTGTTTGGCCAGCAGAAACAGGTTTTTCAGGCGCGGCAGCAGCTCGGCCATCACGCGCTCGTGCTGGGCGCGCACATAGCGCGGGTGGATGGCGGAAAGTTTTACGGAAATGCCGTTGCCTTCATACACGCCCGCACCTGCTGCATCTTTGCCTATGGCGTGGATGGCGTTGACATAATCCTGATAATAGCGGTCGGCATCGGCTTGCGTCATGGCGGCTTCGCCGAGCATGTCGAAAGAGAAACGGTAGCCCAGTTTTTCGCGCTCTTTGCCGTTTTCTAGCGCTTCTTCGATGGTTTGCCCGGTAACAAACTGCTTACCCAGCATACGCATGGCGTAATCTACACCTTTTCGGATTAAAGGTTCTCCGCCTTTTCCCAGCATGCGCGTGAGTGCAGCGCTCAAGCTTTGTTCGCTTGACGGGGTGGTGAGTTTGCCGGTAATCAGCAAACCCCAGGCTGCGGCGTTCACAAATAGGGAAGGGCTTTGGTTGAGATGGCTTTTCCAATTGCCGTCGGCAAGTTTGTCTTGAATCAGTTTATTGCGGGTGGCGTTATCGGGAATGCGCAGCAAGGCTTCGGCCAGACACATCAGCGCCACGCCTTCTTCGCTGGAAAGGGAAAATTCATGCATTAAAGCGTCTACGCCGGATGATTTTTTTCGGTTTTCACGCACTTGTGTTACCAAACGGCGGGCAAGGGTATCGGCGGCACTTTGCTCTTCAGGCGACATTTGGGTGCATTGAAGCATGTCTTGCACGGCTTCGGTTTCATCGCGGCGGTAAGCGGCTGTGATGCGGCTGCGCAGGTCGGATTGGGTGCGGGCGAAAGCGAACATGAATTTCTCCGGAACTTTAGAATGTTAAATCAGGGTAAAGAATAATATGCCTGTCTGAAAGCACGGGTCAGGGCAGGCCGGTATGTTTATGATTGGAAACGGCACGTTTGGAATTGTGATCAATCAGATGCAACAGAATGATGCAATTTTAACAGTAAACCCCTGTTTAATATTGCGCCGGACGCTGTTTTTTTGAAAGATAGTTGAGTTAATTCGGATGCGGATGGTTTTATCGTTTAAATATCTAGGCTTATGAGTTTTATTGGCAATAACTGTATAAAAATGTTAAATTCATGATAGAAAAATAAAAAAAAATCGGAGTGAAGCGCACAGGCGGTGTATCTAGTGCTTATCGCACGATATTGGTGTGTTTTTAACGAGAAATAGAAATAAGGAGAGAAATATGCGTTATTCCAGAACTTTAGCAGCATTGGCTTGTTTGGCTGCCGGCTTTTCCGCTTCTGCTGCGGAACCGGTAAAAACTTTACCGGGCGATATCACGCTTGCGCAAGCCCAATCGGTGGTGCAGGCGGCGGTGAAAAAGGCGGAAGCGATAAAAGTGCCGGTGAATGTGGCGGTGGTGGATGCGGGCGGCAATTTGAAAGCGTTTGCCCGTATGGACGATGCTTTTTTAGGCAGCATTGATATTGCCGAACGCAAAGCACGCACGGCACGTTATTTTAATATGTCCACCCGCGCTTTGGGTAAAGCCGCGCAGCCCGGCCAGCCGCTTTACGGCATTGAAACCACCAATGACGGCTTGGTGATTTTTGCCGGCGGCGTGTTGCTGACGGATAAGAAAGACACCATAGTCGGCAGCGTAGGCGTGAGCGGCGGCACGGTGGATGAAGATGAAAGTGTTGCGGAAGCCGGTGCAAAAGCGTTGTTGAGTAGATAAACCAATCGGTTTTCAGACAGGCATTTAATGCCTGTCTGAAACATAAGTTGCCGATAAAAAAGGTTGCTCCCGTATTGGGCGCAACCTTTTTCTTTATGTGTTTATGTGGTTTTATCAGTCAAAACATCAAGCCATGCTGTTTTTTCCTGCATAGCGCAAAACCAGATAGCCGGCCACGCCGGAGAAAATAGAGCCCAAGAATACGCCGACTTTGCTGTAATCCTGAATGGCCGGATCGGTAAAGGCCAGTAGGCTGATAAATAGGCTCATGGTAAAGCCGATACCGCACAACAGCGCCACACCGTAAACTTGCAGCCAGCTTGCGTTTTCAGGCAGGCTTGTCCAGCCCATTTTCACAGTTGCCCAAACCACGCCGAAAATGCCTATTTGTTTGCCCACAAACAAGCCAGCGGCAATGCCCAGCACCACAGGTTCGAACAACACCGAAAAATCCAACCCGGCAAAAGATACGCCTGCATTGGCAAAGCCGAACACCGGCACCACAAAAAATGCCACCGGGTTTTCCAAAGCATGTTCCCAAGTCAGCAAAGGCGCCTCTTCGATGCTGTCGGGCACGCGTAACGGAATGGCAAAAGCCAGCAACACGCCGGCCAAAGTGGCATGAATGCCCGTTTTGAGCACGAAAAACCAAAGCAGCAAGCCTAAAAGCAGGTAAGGTGCGGTTTTCAATATGCCTTTTCTGTTTAGAGAGAAGAGGGCGGCCAATGTGATACCGGCCAAAATCAAATAAATAAAGTTGATGCTTTCCGTGTAGAAAAGCGCGATAACCACGATTACCGCCAGATCATCCATAATCGCCAGCGCGGTAAGAAAGATTTTCAATGATGCAGGTACGCGGCTGCCCAGTAGTGCCAATACGCCCAAAGCAAATGCAATATCCGTAGCCGCCGGCACCGCCCAACCGCGTATGGTTTCGGGATTATGGTTATTGAATAAAGCATAAATCAAAGCAGGCAAAACCAGCCCGCCAAAGGCTGCAAGGCCGGGGAGGATTCTTTTGGCATTGGTATCCAGCTCGCCTTGCAGCAATTCGCGCTTCACTTCCAAGCCGACAAACAGGAAAAACACCGCCATCAGCCCGTCATTAATCCAATGCGACACGCTCATGCCGCCAACATAAGTGTTCAATATGCCGAAATAGTGCACCGATAATGCCGAATTGGCGGCCACAATGCCCAACACAGCGGCAATCATCAACATGATGCCCGCGGCCGGCTCTAAGCTGAAAAAATGAACAATTTTATTTTTCACTAACTTCCCTTCTTTTAAATGATTTAGTGTTGTGTGTTTGAATGTGGAAAAGGTAAACGGAAAATTTTTAGGCAAAGGGATGAATGTTAAACTATGTTGTCGTAATTTATCCGAGAGGATCTCAAATGATTATGCAAATTGCTTGGTCATTATAATAGATAGTGAAGTTTAAAAAATACCTGCCTGAACAATTCGGGCAGGTATTTTTCTAAACAGGTGTTTTTCAATTATTTTGTTGCTTGATAATCCGTATTGGCTTTTTCGAATTTTTCTATTACTTCGCAGCCAGGTTCTTTGCCCATCAACGACACCGTATAAACCACAATCCAGCAAGCGATAAAGCCGGGTACGATTTCGTACATGGTCGGCAGCCCGGCGGCTTTGAGTGCCGGGTTGGCAAACTCTGCCCACAGCACCACCACTACCGCACCGCTAATCATGCCCCACAGCGCGCCGTTTGCGGTCATGCGTTTCCACAATACAGACAGAATGACCACAGGGCCGAATGCTGCTCCGAAGCCTGCCCAAGCGTAGGAAACCAAGCCCAGCACTTTGCTGTCGGGGTTGGCGGCAATCAGAATTGCAATCACGGCAACGGCCAGCACCATGATGCGGCCAACCCACACCAGCTCTTTCTGAGCCGCATCGGGGCGCAGGAAGCCTTTGTAGAAGTCTTCGGTAATCGCGCTCGAGCAAACGAGTAATTGGCAAGACAAGGTAGACATCACTGCCGCCAGAATCGCACTCAAAATCACACCGGCAATCCACGGATTAAACAGCAGTGTCGCCAAAGCGATAAAAATGCGCTCGTTATTGCCGCCCATCGCGCCGACTTGCTCGGGATGGCCGCCGAAGTAGGCAATGCCGAAGTAGCCCACGGCCACCGCGCCGCCCAAGCAGACGATCATCCATGTCATGCCGATGCGGCGGGCGCTTTTAAGTGATTTCACGTTTTCAGCAGCCATGAAGCGCGCCAGAATATGCGGTTGTCCGAAGTAGCCCAAGCCCCATGCGGCAGTTGAAATAATGCCGAGGAAAGTGGTTCCGGCAAACAGGCTGCCGTATTCCTTACCTGTGGTGGCGGCAACGGACTGTATCGCCGCATTCATTTCCGCTGCGCCGCCCAATCCCAGATAAACCATAATCGGTGTAAGGATCAGCGCAAACAGCATCAGCGTAGCTTGAACGGTATCCGTCCAGCTTACGGCCAAGAAGCCCCCGATAAAGGTGTAGGCAATGGTGGCGCCTGCACCCAACCACATTGCCTGCGTGTAGCTCATGCCTTCAAAAAGGCTTTGGAACAGGCGCGCACCGGCCACCACTCCTGAAGCACAGTAAATCGTGAAGAAAAACAGGATGATGATGGCTGAAATGACCTTCATGGCCTGCCCTTTTGCACCGAAACGGTGGTAGAAATAATCGGGCAACGTCAGCGCGTTGTTGGCATATTCGGTATGCACGCGCAAGCGGCCCGCTACCAACAGCCAGTTAATCCAAGCGCCGATTACCAGGCCGATGGCAATCCAAGCTTCACTCAGGCCGACCGCGTAAACTGCACCGGGCAAACCCATCAAAAGCCAGCCCGACATATCCGATGCACCGGCCGACATCGCCGTTACATAAGGGCCCAAGCTGCGGCCGCCGAGAATATAGTCGTCGAAATTGCGGGTGGAGAAATAAGCGGCCAAACCGATCAGTAATACGGCGACCAGATACACCCCGAAGGTAATGTACATCGGATTCATAACGTACCTCTTGATGAAGGTTGTGTTTGTCGGAGCCTGGAAACGGGGCGGTAAGTGTTATCAAACGGCTTTGCGTTGGCATGATTGCCATCGGATGGCAGCTTGGGCAACACAAACCGTACATTCCGGCTTGATTTTGGAAAATTTATACCAAAGGTTAAGATTTATACTGAAAATTTATAGTTAAGTCAACGTTTGCAAAATGCGAACTTTGCCATTGGATTTTTTTAACTGTTTGATTTTTATGTTAATGAATTGAGCAATGCCTATCTGAAACCTTTTCAGGCAGGCATTGGAATGCGATGTGATTGTTTACAATATTTAAATGTGGCCGAACATTAAAAATGCCTGTCTGAAAAAGTTTCAGACAGGCATTCAATCCCGCGATAGGAAAGCTTACAAACCTGAAAGCCTTGCCGTATCTTGGGCAATCATCAGCTCTTCATTGGTTGGAATCACCACGGCTACGGCGGCGCTGCCGGCTGCGGTAATCACGCCTGCATTGCCGAAACGCGCGTCCAGGTTGGCTTGTTTATCCAGTTTAAAACCTAAGAACGCGACATACTTCAGCACTTTTTCACGAATGATGTCGGAATTTTCACCGATACCGCCGGTAAATGCCAATACATCAATGCCGCCCGCTGCCACAGCCATGCTGCCTACATATTTTGCCAAGCGGTAGGCAAACATTTCCAAAGCCAAAACCGCGCCTTCTTCGCCTTTAGCCGCTTCTTCTTCAATTGTGCGGCAATCGCTCGAGATTTCCGAAATACCCAGCAAGCCGGATTTTTTGTTGAGTAAATCGGTTATTTGAGCAATATCCATGCCGGCATTTTCGGCCAGAAAAGAGAATACGCTGGCATCCACATCACCGCTGCGCGTGCCCATTACCAAGCCTTCCAGCGGGGTCAGGCCCATGCTGGTGTCAACGGATTTGCCGTTGGCAACCGCAGTAATCGATGCGCCGTTACCCAAGTGGGCGATAACCATGCGCAGGCTGTTTTTGTCTTTGCCTAAAAAGCGGGCAGCCTCATCGGCTACAAAGCGGTAGCTGGTGCCATGGAAGCCGTAGCGGCGCAGACCGTATTTGCGGTAAAGCTCGCGCGGCAGAGCGTAGGTATAGGCGTGGGGAGGCAGGGTTTGATGAAACGCGGTATCGAACACGGCCACATTCGGCAGGCCTTTGAAAATGTTTTGCGCGGCACGGATACCCAGCAGGTTGGCCGGATTGTGCAAGGGCGCCAGCGGAATACATTTTTCTATACCGGCAATCACGTTCTCATCAATTAGAATGGATTCGCTGTATGTTTCGCCTCCACTCACTACGCGGTGGCCGATAGCGGCGATGTCGCTGTCGAGCCCGCGGGACTTCAACTCTTCCATCAAAGCTTCTACGGCGCCGGTGTGGTCGGTGCGGCCCTCCAGAGAAACTTTATGTTTTTCGCCGTTGGCTTTGAAAGTGATGTAAGCATCTTCCAAGCCCAGCTTTTCGCCTAAGCAGTTCAGCAACACTTCGCCGTCGGCATTATTCAGCACGGCGCCTTTTAAGGAAGAGCTGCCGCAGTTTAATACGAGAATTAATTTATCAGTCATGATGTGAAGCTCCTTATTGAAGATGTCGGTAAATTTAAGGTATGAGATTTGGATTCGTGATGCCGATCCGGTTCGACCAGGCATTGATTGAACCTGCCTTCGTCGCTGTTTGGTATCGTTTTTAAATATGGTTTACAGATGCCTTTTTGTTTTTTCCATGTCTGCTTATTAATTAGGCAATAAGCTTCGTGTTTTTTAAACTCTGTTTTTCAGCAAGGGCGCGATTTTACAGAAATTTGGGGGTAGATGTAAATTGTTTTACCCAGTGCGTTGAATTAAACGGCATTGGGTGAATTTGATTGGAAATGCCTGTCTGAAAACCAATTCTGCATAAGGTATCGTCTGGATATGCGGAACGGGTTGCCGTTATCAAGCCGCTCGTGCCTTGTGCGGAAAGGTAAGTTGCTGCAAAACAGCCGGCCGGCTGCTTGACGTTGCTGCAAAGCCGACAGTAGAATTATTTGGTTCTTATCTTAAAAATAAAGCATAAAACCGGCTTTGTTTTAGCCACATCATTATCATTTCAAGGATTAACATGACCCAGTTTGTTCCTCAAAACAGCTATACCAAAGAAAAATTACTCGAATGCGGCAAAGGCAACCTGTTCGGTCCCGGCAACGCCCAGCTCCCGCTGCCCAATATGCTGATGATCGACCGCATCGTAAGCATCACGAAAGACGGCGGCAAATACGGCAAAGGCGAAATCATTGCGGAATTGGACATTACTCCTGATTTGTGGTTTTTCGATTGTCACTTCCAGGGCGATCCGGTTATGCCGGGCTGTTTGGGTTTGGATGCCATGTGGCAACTGGTCGGCTTTTTCTTAGGTTGGAGCGGTGCGCCGGGGCGCGGACGTGCATTGGGTTGCGGCGAAGTGAAATTCAGCGGGCAGGTTTTGCCGAAGCATAAAAAAATCACTTACCACATTCATATGAAACGCGTGATGAACAGCAAGCTGGTGCTGGGTATCGCCGATGCCGAGATGAGCGTGGACGGTAAAAAAATCTACGAAGGCAACGGCTTACGCGTAGGCCTGTTTACCAGTACCGACGATTTCTAAAGCAACAGGCCAAATGCGCTTGCCTTAAGCTGAAAATTAAAACCTTATTCGCTTTAATATTTTGGAGATGTAGCATGAAACGAGTAGTGGTAACCGGTATCGGCATTGTGTCGAGCTTGGGCAACAACTGCCAAGAAGTGCTTGAATCACTCAAGAACTTAAAATCAGGCATTGAATTTGATCCTGTTTATCAGGAAATGGGGCTGCGTTCTAATGTGGCGGGCAACATCAAAATCGACACCAAAGAACATATCGACCGAAAAGCCATACGTTTTATGGGTGATGCCGCCGCTTTTACCTATATCGCCATGAAAGAAGCAATCGAACATGCGGGTTTAACGCCGGAGATGGTGTCAAACCCCCGCACCGGTATCGTGGCCGGCAGCGGCGGAGCATCTTCTTCGGCTCAGGTTGAAGCGGCGGACGTGTTGCGCGAAAAAGGCGTGAAGCGCATCGGCCCCTACGGTGTAACCAAAACCATGGCATCTACCGTTTCAGCCTGTTTGGCTACGCATTACCACATCAAAGGCGTCAACTATTCCATCAGCTCGGCCTGCTCAACCAGCGCACACTGCATCGGCAATGCAACCGAATTGATTCAGCTGGGCAAGCAGGATATCGTGTTTGCCGGCGGAGGAGAAGAAGTGTCGTGGCAGATGAGCATGCTGTTTGATGCGATGGGTGCTATGTCGAGCAAATATAATGATGCGCCGCAAACAGCCAGCCGCGCTTATGATGCCGACCGTGACGGCTTCGTGATTTCAGGCGGAGGCAGTATCTTGGTGTTGGAAGAATACGAACATGCCAAAGCGCGGGGCGCAAATATTCTGTGTGAAATCACAGGCTACGGCGCAACTTCGGATGGCTACGATATGGTGCAGCCTTCAGGCGAAGGCGCGGCGCGGTGCATGGAAATGGCTTTGGCTCAGCATGACGGTAAAGTGGACTATATCAACGCACACGGTACCTCCACTCCGGTGGGAGACACTAAAGAGCTCGAGGCCATCCGAAAAGTGTTTGACGGAAAAGACGTGCCGTTTATCAGCTCAACCAAATCCCTTTCCGGCCATGCGCTTGGTGCAGCAGGCTCCAACGAAGCCATTTATTCGATTTTGATGATGCAGAATGATTTCGTTTGCGCCAGCGCCAATATTCAAAATATTGACGAGCAGGCAGCCGATTTGCCGATTTTGCGTGAAAACAAACAAATGAAGCTCAACGCCGTGATGTCCAACAGCTTTGGCTTCGGCGGCACGAACGCCACTTTGATTTTCAGTAAAATTTAAATGCCTGTCTGAATCTTGAATAAAAACACCTTATTGGATGATAAGGTGTTTTTTGTTGATGAAATGCCTGTCTGAAAATGATTTTCAGACAGGCATTTCATTATGGATAGTAAATAAACTTGTCTTAGATTCGAATTTCAAGTGCAACACTCAGGCAGTAGAGGTTGGAACAGATTTAAGAATAAAACACTTGGCGTTTCATAGCCAAGTGTTTTTCTTGGCCTACGGTTCAGTTCATCTTGAACCCTGCGTATCTCCCGATGGCTGATGTTGCGGAAATCGGTTTGTTTGGGGAAATATTGGCGGATGAGTCCGTTGGTATTTTCATTCAGCCCTTTCTCTCAAGAATGGTAGGGGCGGCAAAAATAGGTTTCTGCCTCCAATGCTTGGGCTATTTGCATGTGTTGGTAGAATTCTTTGCCGTTATCCATGGTAATGGTATGGACTCTGGCTTTATGCGCCTTGCAGATGATGGTGTAGCGGGTAACCCGCTCGACCAAGGTCAGTAATGCGCTTTTCTGATCTTTGCCTACGACGGTGTCGGCTTCCCAGTCGCCGATGCGGGATTTTTGGTCGACGATGGCGGGTCGGTTTTCAATGCCGACGCGGTCGGGTACTTTGCCTCTGCTCCATGTACTGCCGTAGCGTTTACGGTAGGATTTGCCGGCTATTCCGAGATGCTGCCGCAAAGTGCCGCCGTTGCTTTTGTCTTGACGCAGATAGCGGTAAATGGTGCTGTGGTGGAGTGTGATTTGGTGGTGTTTGTGCAAATAGGCGCACACTTGCTCGGGGCTGAGTTTGCGGCGGATGAGGGTGTCGATGTGTTGAATCAGCCGGGAATGGAGCTTATAGGGTTTTCGCTTACGCTGTTTGGTAAGCCGGCTTTGCTGTTGGGCTTTTTCGGCGTTGTATGGCTTTTTCTGTGTACTGTGCCGTCTGATTTCGCGGCTGATGGTGCTTTTGTGGCGGTTAAGCTGTTTGGCGATTTCGGTGACGGTGTGGTGGCGGGACAGGTATTGGATGTGGTATCGTTCGTCTTGGGTCAGTTGTGTGTAGCTCATGGCAATCTTTCTTGCAGGAAAGGCCGTATGCTACCGCATACCGGCCTTTTCTGTTATGGAAGTTGCACTTCAAATCCGAATCCGCCTGTTTGTAAACAATATGGTAATCCATCGCGGCTGTTTGCCGTGATATTTGGGCCGAACCATGGCATGTCTTTTTGCCGAGATTTCTTGCCAGTTCTGAATATTATGTTACAATAACGCGTTTCTTCTAGCCGGGCCTGTAGCTCAGAGGTTAGAGCAGGGGACTCATAATCCCTTGGTCGTCGGTTCGAACCCGACCGGGCCCACCAAATGCCTATCCGCATAAGTTATTTATGCGGATTTAATTTTTTAAGCTTAATCAAAGTGAGCTTGCATCAGAGTGGAAACGCCTGTGAAGCGGATTGAGTCAATTTATGAAATGCCTGTCTGAAAACTATTTTCAGACAGGCATTGTTTTGGCGGCACACTTTGAGCCGATCGGTTTCGGCTCCTTAGAATATCACGCGCGTTCTATCGGTTTATCGGATACCAAGATGCCGTCTTCATCGCAATAAACGTAATCGCCGGGGCGGAAGGTAACGTTGCCGAAGGATACGGGTATGTCTACTTCTCCTGCGCAGTCTTTGGCGCTTTTCCGCGGGTTGGTGCCCAGGGCTTTTACGCCGAAATCCATCATGCCGATGGCGTCGCTGTCGCGTATCACGCCGTAGATAACGGCGCCTGCCCAGCCGTTTGCCGCGCCGGCGCCTGCAATTAAGTCGCCCATCAAGGCGCTGGCGAGTGAGCCGCCTCCGTCGATAACCAATACTTCGCCGTCGGAGGTGGTGTTCATCAGCTGTTTGATCAGGCCGTTGTCGCGGTCGCATTTTACGGTACGCACGCGGCCGCAGAAGCGGGTTCTTCTGCCGAAATGGCGGAACTGGGTTTCGCACGAGGGGGTGTCGGGTGCGATGTCGATTAAATCGGCGGTGCTGAATTCTTGATTCATGGTATTTCTCCTGTGTTTTATGGTTTTTAAAATGCCTGTCTGAAAAAGTGCGGGTTTCAGACAGGCACGGTTGCTTATCGGTTGTTTTCCAGCAGCCAGTAAACGTAGCGGCTGACGCCTTCGTTTACGTCAAAGAAGGGTTCTTCGTAGCCCACTTCGCGCAATCGGGAAATATCGGCTTCGGTAAAGCTTTGGTATTTGCCTTTGAGTGCGTCGGGGAAGGGGATGTAGCGTATCAGTTCTTCTTTAACCAATTCCTGCAGGCTCATTGCGGGTTTGCCTTCGGCGGTGCGGCAGGCGTTGACGGTGGCGGCGGCCAGGTCGTTAAACGGTTGGCTGCGGCCGGTGCCGAGGTTGAAAATGCCGACGATTTCGGGATGGTCTAGGAAAAACAGGTTTACTTTAACCACGTCTTCCACGCTGACGAAATCGCGGCTTTGTTCGCCGTCGCCATAGCCGTCGTAGCCGCTGAAGAGGTTGACGTAGCCTTGTTCGCGGTATTGGTTGAAGTGGTGGAAGGCCACTGAGGCCATGCGGCCTTTGTGCTGCTCGCGGGGGCCGTAAATGTTGAAATAGCGGAAGCCGGCCACTTGGGCTTTGAGGCCTTCGGCCATGCGGCGGCGCACAACTTGGTCGAACAGGAATTTGGAATAGCCGTATACATTAAGCGGGCGCTCGAGTTCGCGTTCTTCGCGGAAGATTTCGCCTTTGCCGTACACGGCGGCGCTGGAGGCGTAGATAAACGGGATGCGCTCGTCTTGACACCAATCCAGCAAATCCAGGCTGTATTGGTAGTTGTTGTCCATCATATAGTGGCCGTTGTGCTCCATGGTGTCGGAACAGGCGCCGTCGTGAAACACGGCTTCGATGTCGTCGAACGGCAGGATGTGTTCGCGCACTTGGCGGATAAATTCGTGTTTGTCGAGGTAGTGGGCGATTTCGCTGTCGGCCAGATTGGTAAATTTTTCGCCGCGCGTGAGGTTGTCGACGGCAATGATGTCGGTAATGCCGCGCTCGTTGAGTGCTTTGACGATATTGCTGCCGATAAAGCCGGCTGCGCCGGTTACGATGATGGTCATAGAGGGTTCCTTAATGTTGCGGGCGGAGGTTGGAAAACGGGGCGGTAAGCGTTGTGTAGAATGTGGTTTAATTTATTGGAATGTTTGAAAGGTATTATAACAAAAGAATTTGCTATGGGCGGTGCGGGGAATGCTGCGGAGGGCTGAAATGCCTGTCTGAATGGTTTTCAGACAGGCATTGTGCTTGGGTTTAGCGGAACAGGCGGTCGAACCAGCCGCGTTTTTTTTCAATTTCCTGATTGCCTGTTTGATAAGGCCCTGCGGAAAAAATGGTTTTGCCTTTGTGAAACTCGCGCAGCCACATGTCGCCGAAAGATTCTCCGGCGCCGCGTGCGTAAAAATGAACGTCGGGAAAGGCGGATGCGATGTGGACGAGCAGGGCGATGAGCTGCTCGGATGTCATACCGGTGAAGCCGTAGGAAAACGGCTCATCCACGGTGGCGTCGAAATCGTGCGTGGTATTCGGGTCGAAGCCGTGCTGCGCCAGCCATTCGGTTACGACCGGTTCGAGCTTTTGCGGCGTAAAATCGCCGTCTTGGTATTGGCTGTCGTCCCAAGTGAATTCCAAGCGGGTGCGGTAATGTTTAGTCATGTTTCCTCACTCTTTTTTATGGTTCGGGTCTGCCGAAAGGCACGGGTTTCTCCCAAAGCGGCTGAACACAGCCGGATATTCAAACAAAGCTTTGCCGAGTTGGCGGCCTGCTGAATATTGTGTGTTCCGGCGTATATATAGCGCATTACAAACCTTCTGCCAACTCTTCGAAAGAGCAGACGGCCGTGCCGACTTTGCCCACCACCACGCCTGCGGCAATGTTGGCCAGCTGCATGGCTTCGGGTAAGTCCAAACCTGCGGACAAACCCAAGCCCATGCCGGCGATAACGGTGTCGCCCGCGCCGGATACGTCATAAACTTCGCGCGCTTGGGTGGGCTGATGGTGCGGATCGCCGTCGCGAAAGAGCGTCATGCCTTCTTCGCTGCGGGTAAGCAGCAGGGCGTTCAGGCCGAGGCGGCGGCGTAACTGTTGGGCTTTTTCGGTGAGTGCGGCTTCGTCTTTCCAGCTGCCGACCACTTCTTTCAATTCTGCGCGGTTGGGTGTGAGCAGGGTGGCGCCTGCGTATTTTTCATAGTCATCGCCTTTGGGGTCGACCAATACGGGTTTGCCGGCTTCGCGAGCCCAATCGATAAAAGTGGTTACATGGGTGAGGCCGCCTTTGCCGTAGTCGGAAAGAATCACCAGATCATAATGCGGCAGCAGCGCTCGGTATTGCTCTTTCACTTGCGCCAATATTTCGTGGTTGGGGCTGTCTTCAAAATCAAGGCGGATAAGCTGCTGGTTGCGCGCGATAACGCGCAGTTTCACAGTGGTGGAAATGGCCGCATCGCGCAGCAGATGTGCGGATACGCCCCATTTTTGCATCAGCATATCGAGGCTGTCGGCGGCTTCGTCGTCTCCGGTAACGGAAAGCAAAGCGGCCTGCCCGCCCAGCGCGGCGATATTGCGCGCCACGTTGGCCGCGCCGCCCGCGCGTTGGTCGGTTTTGTCGATTTTGGCGACGGGCACCGGCGCTTCGGGGGAAATGCGGGAAACGTCGCCGAACCAGTAACGGTCGAGCATCACGTCGCCCACCACCAAGACGCGGGCGTTTGCCAAGCGGCTTTTCAGAGTTTCTGCGTAGAGAATCATGGTGTTCTTTCTTGCATGATTAAATGCTTACGTTTTCAGACAGGCATTGTTTTATGTTGAGGTAAGGGTGTTGATTTCGCGCAATACGGCCACCGGGTCGGCAGCTTGGGTAATCGGCCTGCCCATCACGAGATAGCTGGAGCCTGCCGCGAGGGCTTGCGCCGGTGTCATGATGCGGCGTTGGTCGTCGTTATTGCCGGCGATGTCGAGGCGGATGCCGGGGGTAACCAACACGAATCCGCTGCCTAAAGCGGCGCGCAGCGGAGCGGCTTCGAGTGCGGAACAGACCACGCCGTCCAAGCCCGAACTTTGGGCGAGTTTGGCCCAACGTACAACCAATTCTTCCACCGGCAGCGTAAGCCCGATTTCTGCCAAGTCGCTCTGTTCCATGCTGGTCAGCACGGTTACGCCGATTAATAAGGGTTTGCGGCTGTGATTGGCCACGGCTTCGGCGGCGGCTTCCATCATGCGGCGGCCGCCGGAAGCATGCATATCCACCATCCACACGCCCATATCGGCAGCCACTTTGCATGCTTGCGCGACGGTGTTGGGAATGTCGTGGTATTTCAAGTCGAGAAAAAGTTTGAAGCCTTGGTTAATCAGCTTTTCGGCGAGGCTGCGGCCGGTGGCGGTGAACAATTCTTTGCCGATTTTGAGCTGGCAGAGTGAGGGATCAAGTTTGCGCACGAAATGAAGCGTGTCGGTTTCGTTGGCAAAATCCAGCGCCACAATCACGGGCGAATGGGAAGCGGACGGGGTGAAATCGGTGATTAAAGGGTTCATGATGCATCCTTAAATGATGGCTTTCAGACAGGCATTATGGTAAGGCGCTGAATTTGGCTGTGTGACGGGCAATGTATTCGGCCGCTGCGGCCATATCGGCTTCGGCGCAGTCGTAGTAATCGGCATCCAACTCTTCAAATTCGGGAAACTGTGCCCGCAAGCTGTCCGGCCCGGCGCCTTCCGAACTTAAGCGCTCAATTTCCCCGCCGTGTTTCAGATAAAGGGCTTTGGCTTGGTCTAGGATTTTCGGGGTGGGTTTGATTTTCCAGCGGCGCAGGCTGTCGGCAAGCGGGTTGAGCAACACATATTCGCCATAGCCCGAAGCGATAAGCTGCACAAAGCCGCCTTCCTGCACTTGGCTGTCGAGATAAACATAGGCCATCAAGGCGTGCTGCTCGTCGGTAAGCCGGTCGGCGGCGGTTTCGCCGTGGGTTTCGAGATAGGCGAAATAACGGTCGGCCAATGTGTAGATGAATTGTTCGGGTGAATCGTAGGATTGCGGGTTTAAGTCAAGCATGGTAATCGGCGCTGTGGTTGGCTTTCAGACAGGCATCGTAAGAGCAATGCCTGTCTGAAAGGTATCAGACTTCAATTTTGTTCGGCGTGAACGTTTCCCATTTGTTGCAGGCGGGGCAATGCCAGAAAAAGGCTTGCGATTTGAAATGGCAGTGGCGGCAGCGGTACATCCAGTTTTTCTGCAACTGGCGGCCGATAACGCTGCGCACCATATCGGCATCGCTTTTCCAAGTGGGGTTCATGTCGCTGATTTGCAGGCCGAGCAGGCGGTAGACCCCGTTTAAATCCGGCTTGCGGCGTACGATTTCCACTGCGGTTTCATTGGCGGCTTTCTCGCCTTTGAGCAGCAGAGATTTTTCATAAATGACATTGATTAAATCGATTTGCGGGAACGCTTCGGCGTAGCTTACCAATACGTGCAGACCTTCTTCAGGTTTGCCCAGTGCGTCGTAGGCGTCGTAAATCCGTTCGCCCACCATGCTCAGGTAGGCATGGTTTTGCTTTTCGATGGCGGCATAAGCATCCAATGCGGCGCGGTAGTTGCCGCGTTTGAGCTCGATGTCGCCTAAAATCATATTGGCGCGGGTGCATTTGGAATTGGCTGCCAAAGCGGCTTGGGCATGTTGGCGGGCGGCGTCGAAATCGGACTTAAACAAAGCCGCCTGTGCCATTTCGCAATAAAACTGCGAAATTTCAAATTGGTAGGTCAGCTCGTCGTGATTGAGCAGCTTGGCCATGGCAATGGCTTTTTCCCAATCGCGGTCTTGCTGGTAGATATTGAGCAGTTTTTCGTGTGCCTGTTTGGCCATGTTGCTTTGCTGCAATTCCAGAAAAATCTGTTCGGCGCGGTCAACCAAGCCGGCGTTTTGGTAGTCTTGGCCCAGTTCGAACAGCACGCACTCGCGTTTTTCGCCTACGGTGTCGGGCGAATCCAACAAAGCTTTGTGCATGGCGATGGCTTTGTCGTTTTCGCCGCGCAGGCGGTAAAGTTTGCCTAAGGTGAGGCTGAGGTCGTAGGAGTCGGCAGGGCGCAAATCCACCACTTCGGCCAAGTTGCGGGCGGCCTGTCCGGTGTTGCGGTCAACCAGCGCGTCCAGGCTTTTGTAAAATCCGGCGGGCACGCTTTTGGCATGCCGCAAAACGGTTTTCATGTCTATCCGTGCGGCAAACCAGCCCATTGCGAAAAATACCGGCAAAAGAATAATCGGCACCAGCCAAATCCAAGTTTCGGTTTCCATCATTTGGTTTCCGCTTCTTTTTTATGGGTTTCGGCAACAGGTGCGGGATTGTGGGGCAGGGGGGCGGGTGCGTATAAGTCTTGCGAGCTTATGCGGGCGGTTTTTTCCACTTCGCGGCGCAGGCGGCCGTTTTCGCTGCGCAGGGTAAGCAGGCGGCCGAACATGGCCAATACGCCGAACACCGCTCCGATCACGAAAAAGCCGAACAACAGGGCAATCAGCGGCAGATCAATCTGTTGCGCGGGCAGGTAGAAAAACGGCACTTTTTGCAGGTTGTTGACAGCAAGAATCAAAAATACGATAAGAATCAGAATTTTAAAAACCAAGGAAATAAATTTCATTATTCGCTCCGGAGCAGGTTGACGCATTTTGCCGCTAGTTTAAACGATTTAAGGCTGCGATACGAATTTTAATGGCAGTCAGGCCGGAAAAAAATCCTATGCGGGCACCTTGCTGCCAACATACACAACTGCATACTTATGTCGTACAATAACCGCCATAAAACCAACTTGATAAGCTGAATAAGGAACCAATCATGAGCGAAACCCGCGAACCTGTTGTGATTACCCCGCATGATTTGCCGCTGCATTGCTCCGGCCCCAAAAACGAAACTTGGAACGGCCATCCGCGCGTGTTTCTGCCGATTGAGTCGAACGGCACCGTAGAATGCCCTTACTGCGGTACGGTTTACCGGCTCGACGGTGAAATCAAAGGCCATCATTAATTAAATGATTCAAACCATGCCTGTCTGAAAGCCGTCTGCTTAGGTTTCAGACAGGCATCGGCCATCAGATGACGAAAATGTCTAAGAAAATCCTCATTATTTCCCCGAGTTGGATTGGCGATTGCGTGATGACGCAGCCGCTGTTCCGCCGCCTGCTCAAGCTTTATCCCAATTCCGTGATAGACGTGTTTGCGCCGAAATGGTCGATGGCGGTGTTCGAGCGCATGCCCGAAGTGAGCCGCATCATTGAAAATCCGTTCGGCCATGGTGAACTGGAATTGAAAAAACGCTGGCAAGTCGGGCGTGAATTGGGCAAAAAGGGGTATGACCAAGTGATTGTGCTGCCCGGTTCGCTGAAATCTGCGCTGATTGCCGCGGCAACCGGCATCCGCCAGCGCACCGGCTATGTGGGCGAATCGCGCTATTTGCTGCTTAACGACATCCGCAAGCTTAATAAAGCACGCTTGCCGCTAATGGTCGACCGCTATACCGCGCTGGCTTACCCCACGCAGGAAGCGTTTAACGGCCATTCCGATAACCCGCAATTCACCGTTAATCCGCAAAGCCAGCAAGCCGCACTGGCCGCGCACGGTTTGAACACGGAAAAGCCCGTACTCGCGTTCTGCCCGGGCGCCGAATACGGCCCGGCCAAGCGCTGGCCGCCCAAGCATTTTGCCGAGCTGGCGCGCCGTTATGCGGAAGATGGTTGGCAAATCTGGATTTTCGGGTCGCAAAAAGATTTCGATATCGGCGAAGAAATCAATGCTTTGTGTGGCGGCATCTGCGCCAATTTGTGCGGCAAAACCAGCTTGTCGGAAGCGATGAATTTATTGGCCTGCGCCGATACGGTGATTTGCAACGACAGCGGGTTGATGCACCTTGCCGCCGCTTTGGGGCGCAAACTGCTGGCGATATACGGTTCTTCAAGCCCCGACCATACGCCGCCTTTGAGCGGGAAAGCCGAGGTGGTCAGCCTGAATCTGTCATGCTCGCCTTGTTTCAAGCGTGAATGCCCGCTGGGGCATACGGATTGTTTGAATAATCTGACGCCGGAAATCGTGTGGAACCGGGCGCACAAAGATATATAATCAATCCACTTAATCGTCATACTCGGGTCAAGCCCGAGTATGGCAAGCGTACTGTTTTCAAGCTGATTCACTAGGGTGCAGCCGGTTTATGCTGAAATGCCTGTCTGAAAAAGTTTTCAGACAGGCATTATGGTTTTCAGCGGCCTTCGTTATCGGCCAGTATTTTTTCATACACCGCATCGGGAACGTAGCGGCGTATCATCTGGCGCCAGCCGCTGGGGCCGACCATGCCTTTGACCATTGTAGAAGACACTTCGGCGAATTCGCGCGGCGGCATCAGGAAGATGGTGAGGATGTCGGGCTGGAGGTCGGAATTGATATAGCGGATGGTGCGTTCGTATTCGTAATCGGAGGCGGTGCGGATGCCGCGCACAATGAATTTGGCATCCACGTCGTGTGCATAGTCCACCAAAAAACGGTTTTCAAACGAATAAATGCGCACATTGGGGAATTCTTGGGTAATCGCCTCCAGCATGGCGTAGCGTTCGGCGATGGTGTAGGTGCTTTTTTTATCGGGGTTGATGCCGATGGCGATGATCAGCTCGTCAAACATGGTTTGCGCCTGCCGTATCATCCAGAGATGGCCGTTGGTGGGCGGGTCGAAGCTGCCCGCATACACGGCGCGGCTGGTGGGTTGGGTCATGGTTTTACTACTTACAGGTCAATTGAGGTGGGCAGCATAGACGGATTGGCCGCAATTGTCAAAGTGTATGGGCGGGCGGGATTTTCCTGACGATGCCTTTTACAGCTTGAGAAGATAAGTTAATGATAGCGGTTTTTATTTAACTTGTGTTTTTGAATGTGATATGCTGGTTGGGATTGCCGTAGGCAATCATCTATTTGGATATTTTCATTACAAGGAGAGAAATTGTGCTATCTGCAAATATAATCAAACGTTTAAACGAACAGTTAAATCTGGAGCTTTATTCGGCCAATGTGTACCTGCAAATGTCGGCTTGGGCGGACAACAATGGTTTTGAAGGTGCGGCTAAGTTTTTGAAAGCGCATGCGGCCGAGGAAATGCAGCATATGTACCGCTTGTTCGACTATTTGAACGAAACCGGTGCTTTGGCGGAAATCGGGGCGGTAGCGGCGCCGAAATCAGGCTATACAGGTTTGAAAGAAGTATTTGAAGAGGTGTATAGACACGAAAAAAGCATTACGGAGAAAATCAACGTGCTGGTGGAGCAAACGCTTGCTGAAAAAGATTTTTCTTCGTTTAATTTCCTTCAATGGTATGTGGCTGAACAGCATGAGGAAGAGCGTCTGTTTAAATCTATTTTGGATAAAATCAACCTGATCGGCGACAACGGCAACGGTTTGTTCCACGTTGACAAGGAATTGGCCGGCTTGGCTTCTGCCTAGCCGCACAAATACATCCGCCGGATAAAGCAATGCCTGTCTGAAATTCAGACAGGCATTTGTTATGGCTGCGGCCGGATATTAATCTTCGCCGCTGAATACGCCCAAAATGTTCAGCAGGCTGCTGAAAATGTTGTAGATAGAGATAAAGATGGTCAGCGTAGCGCTGATGTGGCTGTTTTCACCGCCTTCGATAATGGTGCGAACCTGCCACATAATCATCAGCGAGCTGAAAATGGCGAAGCCGGCGGAAACGGTTAAGCTTAAAGCCGGAATTTGCAGGAACCAGCTGGCTACCATGCCGATGAGCAATACCACGGCGCCGACCGTCAGGAAGCGGCCCAGTGAGCTGGTGTTGACATTGGCGCGGCGGGCCAATGCGGCCATAGTGAGGAACACGCCGGCGGTCATGGCGGCGGCGATGCCGATTAATTCGGCGCCGTTGGAATAGCCGAGGGTGCGTTGCAGCAGCGGGGAAATCAGCACGCCCATGCCGAATGTGAACACCATCAGCAAGGTTACGCCTGTGTTGCTGTAACGGTTTTTCTCAATGAGGAAGCACATGCCGTATACGAATGCGAAGAAAATAGCCAAAGCAATCCAAGGGCTGCCGAACATGGCGAAAACGTTGAAGCCCACTTTGGTGCTGACAACGGCGCCGATGGCAGCCGGGATGAAAGAAAGACCCAGCAGGCTGTAGGTTTTGCGTAAAACGGTATTCTGGCTGACGCCGCCTGCGGTGTCGGTATAGTTGTAAACATCATGATTCATGGTGCATACCTTTATTGTGTGAGTGGATTAAGATTCGGATTTTAACAGTAAATAGAGTATCTTGTGTGATATTTCAAGACGGTTTGTTAAATTTAACTGATTTTGCCGGCAAAAGGCAGGAATGCCTGTCTGAAAAAGATATTTAGTGAAAGAAAACAGGCTTGCCGTTGCAGGCAAATAGATGGGGTTTTCAGACAGGCATTCAGTGTTTGCCGGAGCGCCAAATCGACCAGATAATCCATAAGCTGTTGATTAAGGCGAGTAAATAGCCGATAAAGCCGATAAATTTGGGGCCGGTGTCTATGCTCATCACAATTGAGGAGCCGATAATCAGCGCGGCCGTAACGATGCCCATAGTCAGGCGGTTGGCGGTGCGGTCGAGCTGGTGGTTGAGCTGGTCGATGCGTTTGATGTCCAAATTGATGTTGAATTGGCCTTTTTGGATGCGGCGGCTGAGGCGGATGATGTTTTGGGGCAGTTCGTCGACCGCCTGAACCAGCATTTGGCTGTGCATGCGGCCTTTGCGCAGAATGTGCTCGGAAGAGAAGCGGTCTTTCATTACTTCGGTAACGATGGGTTTGGCGCGCTCGAGCAGCTCGGCGCCGCCGTCCAGACGCTTGACGACGCCTTCGAGCGTAATCAGGGTTTTAAACAGCATCACCAAATCGCCCGGCAGGGTAAGCTCGTGTCCGCGCATGATTTGGGTGATGTCGTTGATTACTTGGCTGATGCGCAAATCGCGGATGGCGGTGTGTTCGTAGTTGAGCAGCATTTCCAACACGTCGGCGCCCAGCAGGTTTTCGTCAGGCAGCTCGCCCTGCGCCCAATTGCTCAATACATATTGCATGGAAAATTGGTCGCGCTGAATCAGGGCGTTGATGAGTTCGATAATTTCGCGGCGCCGCGTGGCGGAAAGGTGGCCGACCAAGCCGAAATCGATGAAGCCGATTGTGCCGGTTTCGTTGATGAAGATGTTGCCCGGATGCGGGTCGGCATGGAAAAAGCCTTGTTTCAGTATCATGGTAAACAAGGTGTCGGTGATGCGCTGCGCCATCAGAACGCGCGTTTCGGCAGACAGGCTTTCGAGGTCGGTGTGCAGCAGCAGCGTGCCCTGCATGAATTCTTGCGCCAGAATCTGGCGGTTGGAAATGTCGCGGTACACTTTGGGAATGTGCACATAGCGGTGTTGGCTGAAGGCATTTTCAAACCGCTGCATATAGCGCAACTCGACCGATAAATCGGTTTCTTTGGCCAAGCTGCGCGCAAAATACTGCACCATTTGCAAAGGGCGGTAGCGGCGTGTTTCGGGGATTTCCGATTCGATCAGCTCGGCCAGATGGGTGAGGATGCGCAAATCGGCGTTGATGATTTTTTCAATGCCGGGCCGTTTGATTTTAACGGCTACGGTTTCTCCGTTGAGTAAAACGGCTTTGTGTACTTGGGCGATGGATGCGCTGCCGATGGGCACGGGATCGATGCTTTGGAACACTTCGCCGATCGGCCTGCCCAAATGCGATTCGATAAGGGCGTGGATATCGGTGGTGGGGATGGGGGGAACGTTATTTTGCAGCTGCTCGAATTCTTCAATCCATTCGGCATTGAAAATGTCTACCCGAGTGGAAAGAATTTGCCCGAGTTTGATAAAAGTGGGTCCCAATTCTTCAAATGCCAGTCTGAAACGGCGCGGCGTGTTGATATAGCGGTAGCGGTTTTCGGGTGGGGCGTCTTCCTCGGTAAGTGTTTTGCCGGATAATTTGATACGCTGGACAAACTCTCCCAGGCCGTATTTGGTCAGGATGGCGATGATTTCGCGCAGGCGGGAAAAATCGCGTATGGCGAGTAAAGTTGGTATCATCATGGTTTTTGAGGTATCTTTATGGCTTTCTTCCGAGTGGGCGTGTATGGATATGAATCCTTAATATTCCGTCGGCAAGCTTTAGGATAACGAATAAAGCTTTTTACAACAATGTTTTTATCGGCCTCAGGTGTCGGCTGATGAGAGAATATTGCTGCAAAAGCCTTTAATATTAATGGAATGTGTTCATGAGATTTCTAAAGCAATTGGGTGCGGCTCTGCTGGCTTCGGCAGCGTTGTGGCTGGCGCCGCAGGCTCAGGCAGATGATTTGGAGCAGTTTATCCGTTTCCAGGCCGGGGGGATTAATTTTGGCGAGCAGATGCCGGCGGGTCAGGCCATCAGCCAAAATGAGGCCGACCAGCTGATCGGCAGCGCCATGAGCCTGTTGGGCGTGGCTTACCGTTTCGGCGGAACCAGTGCGTCAACCGGCTTTGATTGCAGCGGTTTTATGCAATATATTTTCCGCAAGAGTATGCAGGTTAACCTGCCGCGAACTTCGGCGGAGCAGGCAAGAGTGGGGGCGCAGGTGAGCAGAAGTGCTTTGCAGCCGGGCGATATGGTGTTTTTCAACACGTCGGGCCGCCGCATTTCGCATGTGGGTCTGTATATCGGTAACGACCGTTTTATCCACGCGCCACGCACGGGAAAAAGAATCGAAGTAACCAGTTTGAGCAATAAATATTGGAGCAAGCGTTATGTTACGGCGAGGCGCGTTAAGAAAAACGATCCTTCGCGTTTCTTGAATTAAGGAGTGCGCTATGGCTATGCCGCAGATTCCTAAATGGTATGGTGATGACGGAAGCATTGTTTCCTGTACCGAAAAAATCAAGGTGATGAATGAAAACATGACCGAGCTTTTCCAGCTTGCCCAAGATGCGTTTGAGGACGGGCTTTTGATGGGCTGCGGCGAGGCGCAGCTCAGGGAATATCTGGTTCGGCTGATGGAGGGACTGGAGAACCCTTATAAAAAATAAAGATTGTTAAAATGTTTATGATGCCTGTCTGAAAGCGGTTTCAGACAGGCATTGTTTGTAGTATAGTGTAATTGGATCGTTGTTGTTTATTACTTCATCAAAACCGGCCAAAAACGAATATAAGAAAAATACAAACGAAGGGTACATCATGATTTTATCGCTCAGCATTATTTTCGGCTTTCTCGCAGTAGGGGAAGCCGTTGTTTATTTAACAGGTTTGAAGTTTCCGGGCAGCATTGTGGGCATGGGCTTGCTTTTTGCGGCTTTGCAGCTGAAGTGGGTAAAACCTTCGCAGCTTCAGAATATGGTCGACACCATGATGGCAAACCTTGCGCTGTTTCTGGTGCCGCCTTGTGTGGCTGTGATGAGCTATCTGGATTTGGTGGCGCGCGATTTTGTGCCGATTGTTACCGCCACGGTCATCAGCACGTTTGCGGTGATGTTTGTTACGGGTAAAACCCATGAGCTTTTGCGGAGAAAATGATGGAACCGATAAACGTGTTCAAACATCCCATGGTGCTGCTCTGGCTTACCGTTACCGCTTATTGGGTGGCCAATATTCTGCGCACGCGCACGGGGAATGTGCTGTTTAATCCGGTGTTGTTGAGCACAACCGCGATTATTCTTTACTTAACCGCGCTGAATATCGATTATTCCACCTATCACGAAGCGGCCGAGTTTATTGATTTCTGGTTGAAACCGGCTGTGGTGGGGCTGGCTGTGCCGCTTTATAACAACTGGGAAAAAATCCGCAAGCAATGGCTGCCGATAGTGATTTCCCAGGGGGCGGGCAGCATCACGGGCATCGTGAGCGCCGTGTATATCGCCAAACTGATGGGTGCCGACAGGGAGGTAACGCTGAGCCTGGCGGCCAAGTCGGTAACGAATCCGATTGCGATTGAAATCACTAAAACCATAGGCGGTATTCCCGCCATTACGGCGGCAATGGTGATTGTGGCGGGGATGCTCGG
Organism: Neisseria canis; assembly: GCF_900636765.1. Lineage (NCBI taxonomy): Bacteria > Pseudomonadati > Pseudomonadota > Betaproteobacteria > Neisseriales > Neisseriaceae > Neisseria > Neisseria canis. Next base: position 2,475,003 of record NZ_LR134313.1, on the reverse strand, counting down.
GCAAATGGCAGGCTACCGCATGATGAGTGCCAGCACCGTAACCAAGCCGATGTCGCAAGGGATGTCGATGGGTTCGGCTTCACATGCGATGGGCATTGCGATTTCAATGGAACGCAGCAAGAAATATGCGGCTTACGCAAGCTTGGGTCTGATTTTTAACGGCGTGCTCACGGCGATATTCGTGCCTATTTTGATTCCTTTGATGGGTGTGTAATTGATTTGGAAACAGAAACCCGTCATATTCCGGCCAAGTCCGAGTATGACGGTGAATGGTCTAACACGATAAATGCCTGTCTGAAAATTTTTCAGACAGACATTTGTGTATCTTGCTGCACGGTTTAGAACAAGTTATCCATCACTTCGCGCTGCGGGGCGGGAGCCGGGCGTTCGTTGCGGTGGCTGCGGCCGGGCTGCTCTGTGTTGTGTACCGGTTCGCGGGAACGGCGGATGGGTTCTACCGGTGTTTCTTTTAGAGTGTTGTGCTCGGCGCTCTCGGCAGCAGACTGGGTATTCCGTTTGGGAGCGGCTTGCGGTTTGGGAGCGGCGCGTGGCGCAGGCGGAGGATTGTTGCTTGTTTCTTCGGCAGGCGGCTCTTCCCGGCTGCTTTCTTGATCGTGTTCAGGCTGGTTTTCGCCGTCTTTCGGCTCTTTGTCTTTACCTTCTTCATCGCTCTCTTTAGGAGCCTGCGAAGCACTTTGAACGCTGATGACCGTGGATTTGCCTCCGTTGGGCGACAACAGCTCTACTTGGGGCTGTTCGGCGCCGGTGCCGGTTTGGTCGGTGCGCTTGATTTGTTCTTTAGTGGTTACGACGGAAAAGGTGTAACCCACCAAGGCAAATACGATCAATGCCACAATGGCCAGTGCGATAAATAACAGTTTGCGGGGCGTTAATTTGAAACCGGATTGGGTGTCGCTCATTATTTTTCTCAGATGTGTATAGCTTGGCCGCCGCGTGGTGCGGCGGCGCGGTATGCCTGTCTGAAGCGGTTCAGGCGGGCATTATTGCTGGGTGTAGGTTTGATAGAGGGTTATCACTTTTTGCACGCCGGCGGTGGTGCTCACTTTTTGGGTTACCGCGGCTTGCTCTTCAGGCGTGAGGATGCCCATTACATAGGTTATGCCGTTGTAGGTAACGATTTTGACGCGGCCGGGATACACGCCTTGAATGCCGAGCAGGGTGGTGCGCACTTTGGTGGTACTCCATGTGTCGATGCCTACGTCGTTAAACGTGCGTTGCGGCGAGGCTACGTCGATGTAGTTGTAAACGGCTTGCACGGCCTGCTCGGAGCGCGCGATTTGTTCGACGAACTGTTTTTCCTGTTCGGTGGAAACCTGGCCGAGCAGGAGAACGTGGCGGTTGTAGCTCACCACGGAGAGGCGCGGCGTGTAGCCGGTGGTTTGATTATTGTTTTTCAGATAGGAAATGGCGGTATTGTGGATGCGCAGCTCCATCACTTGGTCGTCGGCTTGGGCGCCGGTACTGCGGCGGTCGAGGCCGGATTGCGTGCCGACGGCGGCACCGCCGAGCAAGGCTGCGGCACAACCGCTCAGGCCGGCGGATACGGTTGCGGCCAGCAATAGGGTTTTTAAGGTTTTGTTCATGCTGTATTCCTTAATGCGGCAATCCGGCCTTTGGCGGCCGGTATTGAAAAAAGAAAAATATTTTAACGGTTTATCGCCGGTTTGGCACGTTTTTGCCGATAATCGGTTGCCAAAAGCTTTCAGACAGGCATTTACATGCCTTCGAGCAGCATGGTGTCGATAGAGTCGCACAGAGCGTGTATCAGCAGAATATGGGTTTCCTGAATGCGGGCGGTGCGCGGATGGGGCACGTTGAGCAGCACGTCGCTGTCTTTCAGCATGCCGGCGATTTTGCCGCCGTCGCGGCCTGTAAAGGCGATAACGTGCATGTCGCGCTCGTGGGCGGCTTTGATGGCTTCGATTACGTTGCCGGAGTTGCCGGAAGTGGAAATGCCGATCAACACGTCGCCTGCGCGGCCCAATGCGCGCACCTGTTTGCTGAAAATATGGTCGAAGCCGTAATCGTTGCCGATGGCGGTGAGGGCGGATGTGTCGGTGGTGAGCGCCACGGCGGCCAGCTCCATGCGCTCTTTTTCAAAACGGCCGGTCATTTCGGCGGCGAAATGTTGGGCATCGGCAGCCGAACCGCCGTTGCCGCAGGCGAGGATTTTGCCGTCGTTCATCAGGCAGTTCATCATCAGCACGGCGGCTTCGGCGGTGGGTTCGGCCAGCACTTCGGCTGCCTGCTGTTTGACTTGGATACTTTCTTCGAAATGCGCGGCTACGCGCTCTTGCAATGTTGTCATGGGTTTAACCTGTGATGTTTTGAATCCATACGGGCGCGTCGCTGCCCTGAATCAATACCGCATCGAGGCGGCAGGGTAGCCTGCCTGCTTTGCGGGTTTGCAGATAATGCTCGGCGCTGCGGGTGAGCTTGGCCAGCTTGGCCGGGGTGATGCTGTGTGCCGCGCCGCCGAAGCTGCTGCTTTTGCGGTATTTGACTTCTACGAAAAGCAACATCTTACCGTGTTTGACGATTAAATCAATCTCGCCGAAGGGGCAATGCCAGTTCCGTTCGACCAATGTGCAGCCGCGGCTTTCTAAAAACGCCAGCGCCGCATCTTCGCCCGCCGCGCCTGATGTGTGGTTTAAGCGCATAATCCGATTCGCCCGTATAATGTGGTTTTAGTTTTTCAGACAGGCATTCCGATATGATGCAGAAACATTACCAAAAAGCCTGCGAAAGTGTTGAGAAGCAGACATTATACGTGGTTGCCACGCCTATCGGCAATTTGGGCGACATCACGCTGCGCGCGCTGGCGGTGTTGGCCAACGCGGACATTATCTGCGCGGAAGATACGCGGGTAACGGTGCAGCTGCTGGGCGCTTACGGCATACAGGGCAGGCTGGTGAGCGTGCGGGAGCACAACGAGCGCCAAATGGCCGACAAAATCATCCAAGCGTTGGCGGCGGGGCAGAGCGTGGCGCAGGTTTCCGACGCGGGTACGCCCGCCGTGTGCGATCCGGGCGCCAAGCTTGCCGCGCTGGTCCGAGAGGTCGGGTATAAAGTGGTGCCTGTGGCGGGACCGAGCGCCGTGATGGCGGCTTTGAGCGTGGCGGGCGTTACGCAGCCCGATTTTTATTTTCACGGCTTTCTGCCGCACAAATCGGGCGAGCGCAAAAAATTATTCGAGCGTTGGCAAACGGCGGATTATCCGGTGGTGATGTTTGAAACGCCGCACCGCATCGAAGCGGCGCTCAACGAGATGGCCGAATATTTTCCCGAACGCACCATCATGCTGGCGCGGGAAATTTCCAAAACTTTTGAAACTTTTTTGAGTGGCACGGTGGAAGAAGTGCGCGCCATGCTGCAAGCCGACAGCAATCAGAGCCGCGGCGAGATGGTGCTGGTGTTGCAGCCGCAGGCCGTGCAACGCAGTGAAACGCTGCCGGAAGACGCGCAACATGTGATGAAGGTGCTGGCCGCCGAATTGCCGACCAAACAAGCGGCGGAATTGGCGGCGAAGATTACGGGCAAAAGTAAAAAAGCGCTTTATGATTTGGCGCTGGAATGGAAGAAAAGCGGCGGATAAGCCATTGTTTTTGTATATAGTTAATCAACTTAAATTTTACTACGGCGTTGCTGCGCCTTAGCTCAAAGAGAACGATTTTGTAAGCTGCTGAAGCAGCAACACAATCAGTCCCGTACTATCTGTACTGTCTGCGGCTTGCTGCCTTGTATTAAAAATGTGTTGATTAACTATAGCCTTGCAAGGATACAATGCCTGTCTGAAAAGTTTGCCGACCGTCAAACTTTTCAGACAGGCATTACTCAATTCGCCCGCCACGAAGCGGCTTATTTCCTGCCCAGCCTCAGTGCATTCATCAGCACCAATAAAGAGCTGCTGCTCATACCCAGCGCGGCGACCCACGGCGTTACATAGCCGGCGGCGGCAAGCGGCACGGCGATAATGTTATACAGGCTTGCCCAAATCAGGTTTTGCCGGATGTTGGCTTGGGTGCGCGCTGCCTGCTCCAGCATTTCGGGCAACACGGCCATGTCTTCGTTTAACAACACCACGTCGGCACCGTCCCGCGCCACATCGGCACCGCCCGCCACGGCCACGGACACATCCGCCGCCGCCAGCACGGGCGCGTCGTTGATGCCGTCGCCCACCATCAGCACTTTCTTCCCCTGCCGCTGCAAGTTTTCCACATAAGCCAGCTTGTCTTCCGGCGCGGCTTCGGCGCAGGCTGATTCAATGCCCAATTGCGCAGCCAGCGCGTTCACGGCATTTCGGCGATCGCCGCTCAGAATATGCGGCGTTAACCCGCGTTTTTTGAGCGCGGCCAACATTTCCGGCACGCTTGCTTTCACTTGGTCTTTCAAGAAAAACAACGCGCTAAAGCCTTGCCGGTTGCCCAAAGCAATCACGCTGCCTTCGTGTTTTGAGTCGCCGCATTGCGGTGGAATATCGCCGGCGATCTCTGCCACAAATTCCGGCCTGCCGATGGCCCAGATTTGCCGTTTGCCGTTGATGGTGAGCATGGCGCTTACGCCGTGCCCCACGCGGTTGACCCGCTGTTCAACGCTTATATCCGCCGCTTTTTCCACGGGCAGCGCCATAATGGCGCGCGCAATCGGGTGTTCGGACTGGCTTTCCAATGCCTGCGCGGCCTGAACTGCATGTTCGCTGCCCAGCAGCAGGGTTTGCGTTACCCACAGTTTGCCTTCGGTGAGCGTACCCGTTTTGTCGAACACCACATCGGTAGCCGCCGCCAATGCTTCCAAAGCATGTCCGCGCGCAATCAGCACGCCTTTGCCTGCCAGCTTGCCGGTGGAGACGGCAAGCGCGGTAGGCGTGGCCAGCGAAAGTGCGCACGGGCAGGTAATCACCAGCAGCGACACGGTTATCCACAAAGCCTGATAGGCATCGGTGAAATACCACCAGCCGGCAAACACGGGCGCGGCCAGCAGCAACATGCCGGACACAAAACCCGAGGCATATTTGTCGGCCGCCTCGGCCAAGCGCGGCTTTTGCGACAGAGCGCGGTCGAGCAGTTTCACGATGTGTGCCAAACGGGTTTGCCCGCCCACTTCGTCGGCACGCACAACCAACGGGCCGGTAATATTGAGCGTACCCGCCGTAACCTTATCGCCGGCGCGCTTGGCAACCGGCAGGCTTTCACCTGTGAGCATGGCTTCGTCGGCTTCACTTTCGCCCGACAGCACCGTGCCGTCAGCCGGCACCATTTCGCCCGCGCGCACCAGCAGCACATCGCCCGAGCGCAGCTGCGCCACCGCCGCTTCCTGCACTTTTTCATCCGGATAATCCGGCAGCTTGTGGCAAAAGGCCGGCACCAGCTTAACCAGCCGCTCGGCTGCGTCGCCCGCTTTGCGCCGCGCCGCCTGCTCCATAAAACGCCCCAGCAGCAGCAAAAAGGCAAACATGGCGATGCCTTCGAAATACATGCCCTGACCCGCATTGGAAAGCAGCGCGTACACGCCCGCCACAAACGCCAGCAATATGGCCAGCGCAACCGGCGTGTCCATGCCTGCGCGGCGGTTTTTCACATCACGCAGCGCGCCCTGATAAAACGGCACGGCGGAATACAGCATCACCGGCAGCACCATCAGAAACGCGCCCCAGTGCAGAATTTCCAGATATTGCGGCTCGATATCGTTATAAAGATAGGTGGGCACGGCAAACATCATGGTCTGCATCATGCACAAGCCCGCCACAGCCAGCCGGGCCAGCGATTTTTTGCGCTCGGCCACCGCCGCTTCTTCCACTTTCTGCGCATCGTAAGGCGCCGCGCTGTAACCCGAATTCTGAATGCGCAAAAGAATATCCGAAAGTTTGACGCGGCTTTCGTCCCACTTCACGCGCACGCGGCGGGTGCTGTAATTCAATTCCACCGACACCACGCCGGGCAGCCGCAAAAGCTGCTGCTCGATCAGCCACACGCAAGCCGAGCAAGTGATGCCGCTCAACATCAACACCGCTTCGCGCCCGTTGGCCGAATCGGCCTCCACAAATTCCGCCTGCACTTCGGGCAAATCATAAAGCTTTAACTGCTCGAGTAATTCCGGCGGCGGTAAGCCTGCTTTCTGCGCATCGGCAGTGCGCTGTTTGTAGTAGTTTCCCAAACCTGCATCGATAATGCTCTGCGCCACCGCCTGACAACCCGCGCAGCAGGCAGGTTCGGTGCGGTTTTCATAACGGATGGGCAAATCGACATCTTCGGGAACGGGCAGGCCGCAATGGAAACAGGATTGGGACATAACAGGCTTTTGAATTGGTAGATTGGATAAGGGGAAGGCGGATTTTCAGACAGGCATCATTATAGAATCAATGTACCGCCAAACCAATGCCTGTCTGAATATAGCGGGCATAATTGCCTATTTTGCATCGGATTCTGCTAGAGTATGCTTTTTTCATCACCTTTCTGAAAGCATTTATGACCCCGCAAACGATTTTGAATTTTTGGTTTTCCGATACCGCGCAACCCTTTTGGTTTGAAAAAAGCGATGCCTTCGACCAAAGCATCCGCACACAATTTGCAGAGATTTGGCGGCAGGCCGCACAGAGCGAGCTTGATGCATGGCGCGACACGCTCGAAGGGCGGCTGGCAGAAATTATTGTTCTCGACCAATTCTCGCGCAACCTTTTCCGCAACAGCCCGCAAGCTTTCGCACAAGACAATATGGCCGTTGCCCTTGCCCAAGAAGCGTTGCGCCAAAGCGGCTTTGAACACCTGCCCGAAATACGGCGCAAATTTATGCTGATGCCGCTGATGCACAGCGAAAGCCGCGCCATTCACGAGCAGGCGCTGCCGTTGTTCCAACGCTACACCGACCCCGTAACCGTTGATTTTGAAATCCGACACAAAGCCATTATCGACCGCTTCGGCCGCTACCCGCACCGCAACGCCGTGCTCGGCAGGGCATCCACGCCTGAAGAAACCGAATTTCTAAAGCAGCCCGGCTCTGCGTTTTAAAAACGTTTCAGACAGGCATCTGTGTTATGCAATGCCTGTCTGAAAAATATGCGAAAACTATCCGCAGCTGCCGCTATAGTCAATTCACTTAAGTTTAATAACGATACCGTCATACTCGGGCTTGACCCGAGTATCTTGAGTTTCAGCAAATTTAGGGGATACTGGGGTCAAGCCCGAGTATGATGAATTTACTGTTTTTAAGTTGATTAACTATAAAATATAGATTACGGCTTGGCTGAACATTCCAAGCTTGCCGCCGCAATTAAACGCGCTTTGATGCAACGGATAAAACCCAATGCCTGTCTGAAACCATTTTTCAGACAGGCATTGGGTTTTTCTTCACTCTATTTTTCTTCTTCAACTTTACTACTCAATCCCCGCCCATTTATGCGTTTGCACGCTCAATTGCCAATGCACGGTGGCATTGGGGCGGCTGTTGAGCAGACCGATTTGGCGGATGGTATCGTAAATGTTCATTTCGCCGTTTTGCTCGCAGGGCGAGAGATAGTAATGCTTGGCACGGATTTTGTGCTCCATGCGTTCGCAAAACGCCAGCACGTCGCCGTCGGCCACGATGCGTACTTCATCGGCGGTTGCGATGCACTGCTTTTCGTATTTTTCGGCATAGCAGGCTTTGGGGCTGGCGGCGACAAAATCAATCTGCGGCGGGGCAGGGTTGAGGCCGTTGGTTTCGATGCAGAGCGTGTAGCCTTCGGTTTTCAGTGCATCGAGCAGAATGTCGAGATGCGGCTGAATGGTGGGTTCGCCGCCGGTAATGATGATGTTGCGGGCTGTGTAGCTTTTCAGACGGCCTACAATATCCTGCAAACTCATCATGTTGAATGTGAGATAGTCGGTGTCGCACCACGAACAGGCGAGGTTGCATTTGCCGAGGCGGATAAATACGGCGGGCATGCCGGTGTTATAGCCTTCCCCTTGCAGGCTTTCAAAGATTTCGACGATGCGGTATGGCGGGTTTTGCGTTTGTGTGTGAATGGGTAGCATAAATAATGGTTTGAGTTGAAATGGTTATAAAAAATAAAGTGTTATGAATCATCAGGCTTGATAATGATTTTGGGAATGACCACCGTCCACTTCGGCAGCTTTTCCGGATACATAGCTGCATAGTGTTCATCAACCTGTTCGCGGTAGCGTACATAAAAATCGTCAACATAGGCTTCTGAGTTGGCAGGCAGCGGGGGGATATCGGCATTTTTCGCTGTGCGGCCAACCATTTCTCCTCCTGCCCAAAATTCATAGCAATCTCCTTTGCGCCGAATTTGCAAGGGGTCGCCGCTTTCCAAATCGGAAATCTTTTGAAGGCGGCACCAGATGTTGTTTAAGTTGGCAGGGCGTTGCCGGTCGCGGCCTGCAAAATCGATGTCGAGTTGTTTTAAAGACAAAGTGTTGTATTTCGTATCCAAAGCAGCATCCGTTTCGAAATGTTGTTTGATATGTTCGACTTCGGGCGGCAATTTCGGTATCCAGGCATGGCGGATGCTGTGTTGAATCAGGGTCAGCGTTTCAATGGCGCGGGTCATGCCGACATAAAAAAGCCGCTGCTTGTCGGGGCTTTGTTCTTCCCAATCGCCGTCCAAAATGAAAACGTGTTTGAATTCCAAGCCTTTGGAAGAATGCACCGTGCCGATATACAGGCCTTTGCTGCGTATGCTGTCCGATTCTCCCGCGTATTCGTAGAGCCATGATTTCAAGTATGCGCAAGAATAACGTATTTCTTGGTTTACTTCGGCTTGCGGCTTGTTTAGGCCGTGTTCCTGTGTGAAATCTTCCAGCATTTCTTGAAAGTACCGCCGCCATTTGGCGCATACCTTTTGCCGCTCAAGCAAACGTTCGAACTGCGGCACGGTAAATGAGTGTTCGTTTTCGCTTTCCGGGTGTTTTTTGTCGAGCGCCTCAATCAGGCGGACGAACTGGCGCAGCCTGCTTAAACGCAGCGGGTTCTTTTTAAAATAACGGATGCCGTTCTGCTCGCACCAAGCCTGTATGGGTTCGAGTGTTTCGTTTCTGTGGGCGAGTACGGCCATGTCTGCGGTATCCGCACCCAACGCGGCCAAACGCAGGATTTCGGCGGCTACGGCTTGTGCCTGAATGTTGTTTTTCTGTTGGTGCGTGCCGCATTGAGGCAGCGAAATCACGCGCACTTTTCCTTGCCGTTCGGTATCTTTTTCCGCCCATATGCCGCCGTTGGGCTGCCATTGCCGTTCGGGATTAATCACAATGGGGTGCAGGGCTTTCAGACGGCCTTCCTGACCGGAGATAATGTGATTGGCGGCGGTGATGATGTGTTGGCTGCTGCGGTAATTGAAGGTGAGAAAATCGGGTTGCTTAACATCGTAATCTTCGCAAAAGCGGTGGATATATTCGTTACTGCTGCCGTTGAAGGCATAGATGTTTTGGTCGTCGTCTCCGACCGCCAACAGGGTAAGCTTGTTGTCTTCATCCATCTGGCGGCCCGCTAAAGCCGATACCAGTTTGTAGTGCCGCTCGGTAATGTCTTGATATTCGTCTACCAAGATATAGCGGAATCCGGCAAGGATGTTGTCGCGGCCGCTGTCTTCGCCTGATTCGGCAGCCAAATGGCCCGAAAGCAGTTCCGCTGCTTGTCGGCACCAGATTTCAAGCTGTTCTCCCAAATCTGTTTCGGAGGGTTTTTTATCGTTTTTTGGGTCGAACCGGACGCCCAGCAGGCGCATGGCCATGCTGTCGTAGGTCAATACGGTTACTGCCGCCGCAATATTGCCTGCCAGCGCAAACAGCCGCCTTTTGATTTCCTGAGCGGCATGGCGGTTGAAGGTAAGAACGATAATGGCAGCCGGGTCGATATGTTGGACTTTAAGCAGATAAGCCACGCGCGCTACAATCACGCGCGTTTTGCCCGAACCGGGGCCGGCCAAGACCAAGCGGTTTTGCGTACCCTTATCGGTTACCACGGCGCGTTGCTGCTCGTTCAGGCTGCCGATAATATGTTCTAAAGTTTCTTTCGAAACATTCTCTTCCAATTCTTTCAGACGGCCTTTGAACCATTTGTTTTTGAATTCTTTTTCTTCCGATTGGAAGTAATCGTTTACCAGTTTCCACGCACTGCCGATGTTTTCCAAAGCTTTTTTGGCATACTCCAGCATCACGTGCACTTGAAAGCATTTTTCGCCGTAGAAATCCTGTAAAGGCTGATAATCGCGTTGCAGGTATCTGATTTTGGCTGCCACGGCATGTTGGTTCAGGCGTATGGTCATCGCGTGGCGCAATACGGTCATGCCCTGATTGAGTTTGAATACGTCTAACTTGTGCATAAACAGCATGGCCTGATTGAGCAGAGTTTCGCGTTTGTCTGCCGGAATGTGTGCCGCCAATTCCAAATCGTCGGCCAACAGGTTTTCCAGCTCTCCGAAAGTGGTTTCCGCAATCGCATCTTTGCTGCGCACATTGCCGGTTTTCGCAATTAAAAAAACCAATACGGCCGCACAAATCCGCCGCCGCAAAGCAGCGCGCTCTTCTACGTTTTCCCATGAATCGCTTTTGTTTTTGAAGCGGATTTTCAAAATATCGTTGCCGTAATCACGGATATCTAAGCTGCCGGTGCTGTGCTTGAGGGCATCTTTGTCTTGGGCGAGCGCAAACAGCAGCAGTTTGGCCGTGTCGGGACGAATGTTTTCTTGATTTTCGGCATGTTTCAGGTTGATTTCGCGGCTTAGTGCCGTTAGTGAGAGATTCTGCCATTCTTGCGAATCGGCATCGGGAATCTGTTCATGCAATACCTGCCACAGGGTTTCTTCCCAAGCCAATATCTCGCGCAGGCGTTTTTCAGACGGCCTCGAAGTGTCGGTGCGCACGTTAACAGTGATGTGCGTATCATTGGTTAACACGCCGATTTTTTCCAACTCGTGCAATATGCCCTGCAATTCTTGGTAGCTGCATCCGGTGAGGCTGCCCAAATGGTCGGTGCTGATTAATTCGTCGCCTTGCGCGTTGTAGATGATTTCCGTAACGGTAGCGAACAGCTCCTGCTTGCGTTGCGGCAAAGGGGTGCGTTTGATTTTATCCAATGCCTGATCAAGATTCAGACGGCCTGACCGTGCAGGAAAAATACGGGTGCGGTTTTCGGTGCGGTTGAGCAGTTCGGCACGTTCCAACCAAGCCACGGCGGTTTTCACTTTGGTGTCAGCCATATCGTCGTCGGCATCGAAGCTCATGTATTCGCTGCCGTCACGCAATATTTCGCCGCTGCTGATTACAAGCTCTTCCGTTTTGCCTGTTGATTTGAGCCTGCCCCAAATCAAAGCCAAATCCTTTCTCTCAAGCTGAGACGATTTATTCAAACGGAACTGAGTGTCGATGTCTTGCCGGTCAAACAGCAAAATACATTTTGCAGCCTCTTGGTCGCGCCCCGCACGGCCTGCTTCCTGCAAATAATTTTCCAGCGAACCGGGAATTTCGGCGTGAACCACCAACCGCACGTCGGGCTTGTCCACACCCATGCCGAAGGCGTTGGTAGCCACAATAACGCGTAAGCCGCCGTTGATAAACTGCTCTTGAATATCCGCTTTTTCATTGCTTTTCAGCCCCGCATGAAAATGCGAACATGCCCATTGCTGTGCTTTTAAAAATCCGCTGATTTCTTCGGTACGCCTGCGGCTGGCGGCAAATACCACCGCCCCGCCGCTCTGGCCGTTCAATTCTCTGCTTAATAATTCGTGGATGCGCTGGTTTTTGTTTTCGCGCGGCGTATCCAGCACTTCATAAAACAGGTTGTTACGCTCGTTGCTGCCGATAAACTGCTTGAATTCGATACCCAGCTCTTCGCGGAAATGGCCGAGAATATCATTCAACACATCGGGCTTGGCGGTGGCGGTAAAACAGCTTACTGGAGCGGGCGCCCCGATTTCAGACGGCCTGCTTTTGATAAATTTGGCCGCATACAGATAGTCGGGGCGGAAATCGTGCCCCCATTTCGACAAACAGTGTGCTTCGTCAAACACCCAGCCGTTGATTTGGCGGTGTTCGATGGCTTTGATGAAGCTGGTGTTGCGGAACTGTTCGGGCGCAACAAATAAAATGCCCACATCGCCCAAAGCGATTTTATCGAGCACATCCGCCCGCTCCGGCACCGACAACATGCCGTTGAGCGTGGCCACTCCGCTGATGCCGCGGCGTTGCAGGTTATAAACCTGATCCATCATCAGCGACTGCAAAGGCGAAACCACAATCGTCAGGCCGCCGTTACGGAAATAACGGTTGAGTGCGGGCAATTGGAAACAAACCGACTTTCCGCCTCCCGTAGGCAGAACGGCCAGCAAATGTTCGCCTTTCATGCCTGCCAGCACAATGGCTTCCTGTCCGCCGGATATGTTTTTGACTTCGCGAAAAGAAGTCATATTGCCGCCTTTGCCGCTGCCGAAATAGCGGATGAGTTGCGCCGTCGGATTCAAGGTGTCGCGGCAATAACGGCAATGCGGATTGCCGCAGTCTTGGTCGCGCAATTCACGGATCAGCCGTTCGGTTTCGGGAAATTGGTAGCGTACCCACGGAGCCAGCACGGAATTGCCGCCCGATACCTTCAGCCACGATAAAGCGTAAGCCAGAGGAATATGCAAACGCGTGTCAGCCAAATCTTCCGATCTTAACCGTGCCATTCGGGTCATACACACCCGTAGCGATTTTTCGGAATCCTGCCCGTCAGTCATCATCTTAAAAACCGCCTGTTTCAACTGTTCAGACGGCATCTGCACTTTGCCTGAAGCCAGATGGACGGTGTGGCCGTCTGAAAAAGGCAACGCACCAAACAAATGCCCGTAAACGGCAAATTCTTGCGGCGCGGTTTCGCGCAACTTGGCGAAAGCGGCGCACTGATCGTTAAACAATTGTAGGCAGGCATAACAATCCGCCAAAGGCGCATTCAGCGCAGAAGCAATCAGCTTGTGGTTTTTGATCAAACGGTGGTAGGGGTTTTGCGGAAAAGCCAAGGGCGAAAGGCGCAGCGTATCGATAGCCGGTAAACGGTGCAGCGATAAATGCGGGGCAGCTGCCGCCAAAACGGGTAAATCATGTCCGATGATGTTGTGTCCCAGCAGATATTCCGCACCTTCGGCCATTTCTTCCAGCCGGGCAAAGGCAGCCTGCAATGCCTTTTGTCCGCGCAACTTGGCACTTTCATATTCATTGCCCGTGTCGGGACGCAATGCCCCTATCTGAAAAATCTCACGGGTTTGCGGGTTAACTTCCAAATCAATAATCAGAACGGGTGGTATCGGGGTTTTCATCATCGGTTGGAAAATTAAATAACAGTTCCGAATATAACTGATAACTTAAGGAAATATCCAGTTATATAAACAGAATGGCTTTAAGCGAACAAACTCCGCCGCTATTCCCCTTCGTATTCCGCGCAAGACGTGGGCGTTTCCCACAGGCGGATCAGGCTCACGGGCAGGCCGGCGTTTTTCAGACGGCCGAACATTTCCACCGTCATGTTTTCGGCGGTGGTGCGGAAACCGAGCCGCAGGGTTTTCATGTTCCAGCTTTCGAGCAGGGCGGCGATTTGGCTTTCGCGCGAGTTGTTGCCGTTGTAGATAAAGGCGTGGTCGAACGGCTCGATAATGGTGCGTTTGACGATGGTTTTCAGGTCGGAAAAGTCCATCACCATGCCGTCTTTCGCGCCGCCTTGAATGAGGCCGTCTGAAACTACGACTTCGAGTTTATAGGTGTGGCCGTGCAGGTTTTGGCATTTGCCGTCGTGTCCGTCGAGCATGTGCGACGAATCGAATGTGAAGATTTTGGTGATTTTCATGGTGGGTTTGGTTCGGGGTTCGGGCCGTCTGAAATGGGTTTGGCAGGTTTTGCTATAGTGGGTCAACTTAAAATAGTACGTTCGTCATACTCGGGCTTGACCCGAGTATCTCTTAAAGCTAGCGGAACTCAAGATACTCGGGTCAAGCCCGAGTATGACGGTAATGCTACTAAAATTAAGTTTTTTAACTATAAAACCCGTTTCAGACGGCCTTTTTTGTTTTGGAAAGCTGGGGCGTGTTTTCACAAGCCTTCTGAAGACACGCCTTTAAGACGGTCAGCGTGAAGCGAGATATTCCGCCAGCCCGCGTTCGCGCAGCACGCAGCTCGGGCATTCGCCGCAGCCGCCTTCCACGCCGTGATAGCAGGTGTGGGTGTGTTCGCGGATGTAGTCGAGGCAGCCCAAACGGTCGGCCAACGCCCATGTTTGCGCTTTGGTGAGATACATCAGCGGCGTGTGGATTTGAAAGGCGTAGTCCATCGCCAGATTGAGCGTTACGTTCATCGATTTCACGAATACGTCGCGGCAGTCGGGATAGCCCGAAAAGTCGGTTTCGCATACACCCACAATAATGTGCTTGATGTTTTGGCTTTTGGCGTAAATGGCGGCGTAGAGCAGAAACAGCGCATTGCGGCCGTCGACAAAAGTATTCGGCATGCCGTTTGAGGCCGTCTGAATTTCGGCGGTGTCGTCCATTAAAGCGTTGTGGGTGATTTGCTGCATCAGGCTTAAATCAAGCACGGTTTGTGCGATGCCTAAATCTTCGGCAATCCGGCGGGCGCGTTCCAGCTCGATGGCGTGGCGTTGGCCGTATTGAAAAGTGATGGCCTGCACGTTTTCGCGGCCGTAGGTTTGAACCGCCTGAATCAGGCAGGTAGTGGAATCTTGGCCGCCTGAAAAGACAACCAGAGCTTTTTCGTTTTGCATTTGGGTTCCTAGTTTTGGTATCGCGGGAGGATTTCGAACCGCGTGGAAAACGGCGGATTATAGCCGAATGAACAGATGTTTGTCACAAAGCGGCCAAGGCGGATGACGGGGCGGAAATATCACATGCCTGTCTGAAAAAAGCAGCGCGCGGGTCAGGCCGGTACAGCCGTTTATACGCTTTACGCGCCATATCGTAACTTAACGCTTTGCATACACAAAAATCTTGTTTATCCTTAGGGAATATTTAACGCTGTTTCTACTCACTTCATTTCTTTCAAACAAATATGACAACTCACGACAACCGCCGCCCCATTGCTTCCCGCAGTAACAAATTGATGGTTCGCTTTGCAGCATGGCTGGCCGCAAAAGATTCCCCCACGCCCAACCAGATTTCCATTTTAAGCGCCGTGTTTGCCGCTTGCGGCGCCGGTTTGCTTGCCTACAGCCAACATGCTGCAGCTTTGGTGGGCTGTGCGATTTTCATCCAGCTCAGGCTGATGTGTAACCTGCTCGACGGCATGGTGGCGGTTGAAGGCGGTAAAAAAACCGACACAGGCGAAATATTCAATGAATTCCCCGACCGAGTGGCCGACAGCGTTTTGATTGTGGCGCTGGGCTATGCCATCGGGCAGGGCTGGCTCGGCTGGCTGGGCGCTTTGCTGGCTATGGCAACCGCCTACATCCGCGTGTTTGGCGGCAGCTTGGGTTTCCCGCAGGATTTCCTCGGCCCGATGGCCAAGCAGCACCGCATGGCCGTGCTGACATTGGGTTGCCTTTTGGGCGCGGTAGAAAGCCATTACAACCAAACCAATTTCCTGCTCGGCGTTTCTCTGGTGGCCATCGTTATCGGCAGCGCCATCACCTGCTACAAACGCACCCAAGCCATTGCCGAGCTGATGCGTCTGCGTGCAGACCAAGTGCGTGGGGAGCAGGCAATAAGCGAGGATGAGGCCGAATAATTCCTTTTACTGTGGTTTAACTGCAAACCTAAAGGCAAAAAATGCCTGTCTGAAACCTTTTCAGACAGGCATTCGTTCTATTCGGATTGCCCGGTGGTTTACGCTTTTCCCGGTAAAGCCTTACGTACAACCAGCGTGAGTAAGAATGTGGCCAGCATCACGGGCAGAGTGCTGCCCAGCGGAGTTTGCCATTCGATTAAGATGCGGTAGAGGCAGAAGCCGGCCAGCCACAAGGCGAGGCTGATCCAGTCGGTTGAAGCGGCGGTGCGGCGTTTGAGCACGAAATAATCGGCCATCTGCACGGCAATCATGGGTGCGAACACGGAGCCGATAAAAAGCAGAAAGTGCTCGAAGCGGTTAACCGGCAAGGTGGCGGCAAGTACGGTGCCGAGCAGGGTAACGGCGATGGCCACGGCGTTTTCACTAAAGCGTCGGCTGATGGCATGGTAGCTCACGCCTGCGGAATAGGCGTCGAGAAAAGTGGTGGTTACGGTGGAGAGCACCACAATCAGAATGCCCGCGATGCCCAAACCCGAATAAAGCAGGATTTGGGCGATGTCGGATTGTCCGGTAAAGAGCGCGGCGGCCAAGCCGAGGATGTACATCCACGAGCTGGTTACCAAATAGGCGGCAGCAGCGGCAAAGGTTACTTTTTTCGGCGACCCGGCATTGCGCGTGTAATCCGAAACTAAAGGCAGCCATGAGAGCGGCATAACAGCGGCCAGTTCAACCGCCAGCCCGAAGCTCATGGCTTGCGCATCGGCCGGAACGGGTGCGCCGCTGCCGCCGAATACTTTGGTGCTGAGCCAAAGCGTAATCACAAACAGCGCACCCAACACCACCACTTGCACGCGGTTGAAATGCCGCACGCCGCTCAGCAGCCACACTACAATCAGGCCGCCGATAATCAGGCTCCAAGCAAGTTGCGACACACCGCCCCACAAGTGTTGGGTAAGCGCGGCGGTAATCTGCGCGCCGGTGAAAATCATAATGGCTGTCCAACCGACCAGCTGCAATACGTTGGCACCCGAAAACAGCACGGAGCCGCATTCGCCGAAAGAAAGCTGCACCGTCTGCATCGCGCTGCGTCCGGTTTGCGCACCGATTAAGCCGGCGAAATAAAAGAGCGCGCCGCCGATAATGTGGCCGAGTATGATGGCGGCCAGCCCTTTTTCCCAACCCAACGGGGCGAAGAGTGTGCCGGTGATGATTTCCACCACCGACACGGCCGCGCCGAACCAGATTAAGCCGGCAGCGGCAGCAGAAAGTTTTTGTGTTGTCATGACAAGTAAATCCTAAAATGAGGTGGAGCCGATTATAGCGAATAAAAGCGGTTTTCATATAGGAAACCGGATATTGATAAGGAGGTTAAACCATCAGAATGCCTGTCTGAAAAGGCTTTCAGACAGGCATTGCCATGCAGCTCGGTAAATCGGGTATAATCCGGTTCATTATTATGCTTGGTTAATAGAGGAAACCTTATGCCGCGTTTTTACCCGCATCCGATTATTGCCCGCGAAGGCTGGCCGTTTATTTTGGCTGGCTTGTTTTTCAGCATCGTGTTTACCTGCTGGTTGGAATGGTGGTCGCTGCCGTTTTGGCTGTTTACCCTGTTTGCCGTGCAATTTTTCCGCGACCCCTCGCGCCCGATTCCGCAGGATCCTGATGCCGTGCTGTGTCCGGCAGACGGCCGTATCGTGGTGGTGGAGCGCACCATCGATCCCTACCGCAACACCGAAGCCCTGAAAATCAGCGTGTTTATGAACGTGTTTAACGTGCATTCGCAACGCTCGCCGATTGACGGCACGGTTACCCGCGTGGAATACAATAAAGGCAAATTCCTCAACGCCGCGCTCGATAAAGCCAGCACCGAAAACGAACGTAATGCCGTGTTTGCCACCACGCGCACCGGCCGCGAGCTGACTTTCGTGCAGGTGGCAGGCTTGGTGGCGCGCCGTATTTTATGCTATGTCGACTCAGGCCAAAGAGTGGTGCGCGGCGAGCGCTACGGCTTTATCCGCTTCGGTTCGCGCGTTGACGTATACCTGCCGACCGATGCCGTGGCCCAAGTGTCTATCGGCGACAAAGTCCAAGCCAGCTCCACCATACTGGCACGCCTGCCGCTGAAAGCAGCGGTTCAAAATGATGAGCCGCAAACAATCCGGCCGGCCGCAACAACCGCGCCCGCAGCCGGTTTGACAGAGCATGCTGCCAGGGCAAACGCTCCGCAAAACGAGCAGCAGATAATCGAAGAGGCCGCCGAGAAAGTGAGAGCGGCTGCCGAACGCGAAGCGCCGCAAGAATAAAAGCGCCCACGGCTTTCAGACAGGCATTCTGAAAGCCGTTTTCATTTCCCACATTCATTGATAATCAGGCCGCTTAGACAGTAAAAGCGCCGCCATACCGGGTCAGTTCCGAGTATGACGGTATCGTTATTATGTAAGTGGATTAACTGGAAAACTTGATAAGAAAGCGGTTTTGAGCAAACACCAACCCGATAAATCATTGAGCAAACCCGAGCGTGTGATGCTGGTGGGCGTGATGCTGGCTGCCGATTATTCCGGCGCCAACGAAACCCGCGAGCGTGATTTTCAGGCGGCTTTGGAAGAAGCTGCCGAATTGGTGCGGGCAACGGGCGGCGAGCTGGTGCAGGTGGAAAGCGCGAAGCGCGACAGGGCGCACAGCGCGCTGTTTGTCGGCACGGGTAAGGCGGAGGAGCTGGCGGAAGCCGTGCGCCTGAATGAAATCGAGCTGGTTGTGTTCAACCACGAATTAACGCCCACACAGGAGCGCAATCTGGAAAAAGCGCTGCAATGCCGCGTGCTCGACCGGGTGGGGCTGATTCTGGCGATTTTTGCCCAGCGCGCGCAAAGTCAGGAAGGGCGGCTGCAAGTGGAGCTGGCGCAGCTCACGCATCTTTCCGGCCGATTGGTGCGCGGTTACGGCCATCTGCAAAGCCAGCGCGGCGGCATCGGTCTCAAAGGGCCGGGCGAAACGCAGCTGGAAACCGACCGCCGCCTGATTAACCAGAAAATCGCCGCGCTCAAACGCCAGCTGAAAAATGTGGAAAAGCAGCGCGCCACACGCCGCAAAGCGCGTTTGCGCGGCAGCCTGAAAACCTTTGCGCTGGTGGGCTACACAAACACGGGCAAATCCAGCCTGTTCAACCGCTTGACCAAAGCCGACGTGTTGGCGAAAGACCAACTGTTTGCCACGCTCGACACCACTGCCCGCCGCCTGTATCTCTCGCAGGAATGCAGCGTGATTATTACCGACACGGTGGGCTTTGTGCGCGATTTGCCGCACAGCTTGGTGGCAGCCTTTTCCGCCACGCTGGAAGAAACGGCGCTGGCCGATGTGCTCTTGCATGTGGCCGATGTGTCGCATCCGCAGCTGGAGCGGCAGGAAGAGGATGTGAATCTGGTGCTGGAAGAAATCGGCGCGGGCGATGTGCCGCAGCTGATGGTGTACAACAAAACCGACTTGCTGCCCGCAGAGAAGCGCCCCAAAGGCATTCTGCGCAATGAGCGCGGCATGCCGGTGGCAGTGTATCTTTCGGTGAAAGAAGGCTGGGGGCTGGAAGATTTGCGCGATGCCATGGTGGAGTTGGCGCAAGCGGAAGATTAAGGGAATGCCTGCCTGAAAAAAGCTTATTGGTATGTTAAATAAGCTTTTTTTCATTTATCGTACCCGGGCTTGACCCGAGTATCTTGGGTTCCGGTAATTTGAGGAGATACTCGGGTCAAGCCCGGGTATGACGTGTGCTTTCCATGAGTTCCTTAACCATAGCAAATAAACTTATTTTTGATACAAGGCGGCAAGCCGCAGACAGTACAGATAGTACGGGACTGATTTTGTTGCTGCTTCAGCAGTTTACAAAATCGTTCTCTTCGAGCTAAGGCGCAGCAACGCCGTAGCAGAAATAAAGTATATTTGCTATGCCGTATTTTTAAAGTTTATTCTCCGTATAGAAATGCCTGTCTGAAAACAAGCGGCGGGGGCGAGCCCTAGCCAAACGTTTTCAGACAGGCATGCTTTGCTTATAGGCAGCGTACTACCAATCACAGCGGCCATTGCAAAGCAGGATTGCTTTCAATCACGGCTTTGAACTGGTTTTGGATGCGGGCGATGGCTTCTTCGCTGTCGGCCTCGAAGCGCAGCACCAAAACAGGCGTGGTGTTGGAAGCGCGCATCAGGCCGAAGCCGTCGGCGAATTCCACGCGCAGGCCGTCGATGGTGATGATTTCGGTGGCGCCGTCGAATTTGGCATTTTGCGCCAGCTCTTCAATCACTTTGTGGCCGTTGCTGCCTTCGGGCAGGTCGATATTGATTTCGGGGGTGGAAATGCTTTGCGGCAAGGCATTGAGCACGGCGGAGGGGTTGTCTCCGGCGGAAAGGATTTCCAGCAGGCGGCAGCCGGCGTAGAGGCCGTCGTCGAAGCCGAACCAGCGTTCTTTAAAGAAAGTGTGTCCGCTCATTTCTCCGGCCAAGAGTGCGCCGTTTTTCTTCATGGATGATTTGATGAAGCTGTGGCCGGTTTTTTCCATAATCGGTTCGCCGCCGTGTTTTTTTACCCAGGGTGTCAGCAGGCGGGTGGATTTTACGTCGAAAATCACTTTTGCGTCGGGGTTGCGGCTCAATACGTCTTGCGCAAACAGCATCAGTTGGCGGTCGGGATAAATGATGTTGCCTTCTTTGGTAACCACACCCAAGCGGTCGCCGTCGCCGTCGAATGCGATGCCGATTTCTGCGTCGCCGGTTTTCAGCTCGTTAATTACATCTTGCAGGTTTTTAGGTTTGGCCGGATCGGGATGGTGGTTGGGGAAATTGCCGTCAACGTCGCAAAACAGCTCGGTAACTTCGCAGCCGAGTGCACGGTATAAATCGCCGGCAAACGCGCCGGCCACGCCGTTGCCCGCGTCGGCCACGATTTTCATCGGGCGCTTGAGCTTGATGTGGTTGACGATGTGGTTGCGGTATTCGGCGGAAATGTCTTTTTCGGTAACGCTGCCGGCGGCTGCGCCTGTAACAAAGCGGTCTTGCTCAATCACGGCAAGCAGCTCTTGTATGGTGTTGCCGGCCAGCGTGTCGCCATCGAGCATCATTTTGAAGCCGTTGTAGTCGGGCGGGTTGTGGCTGCCGGTAATCATCACGCCGCTGCCGCCGCATTCTTGGATGGCTGCAAAGTAGAGCATGGGCGTGGCAACCATGCCGACGTTTAACACGTTGATGCCGCTTTCGGTGAAGCCGCGTGAGAGGTTGGCCATCAAGTCGGGGCCGCTCAAACGGCCGTCGCGCCCGATGGCGATTTTTTGAATGCTTTTTTCCGCCGCTTTGGCCGCGATGGCTTTGCCGATTAAATAAGCTGCTTCATTGGTGAGCGTTTTGCCGACGATGCCGCGAATGTCATAAGCTTTGAAAATATCTCTGGCGATGCTTACCATCTTTTTTCCTTTGCGTGTAATGGTGGAGAAATATGCTTGGTATTCTAGCATAAGGTTAAGAAAGCTTAACTTATGCCTGTCTGAAAGGTCGTAAACCTGTTACAGCCGAATCGCTTGGGCGGCGGTGTTTGGAAAATGCCTGTCTGAAAACTTACCGTGTTTGTTTTCAGACAGGCATCTTTGAGTGTGTCCGTGAACACTGCTTAACCGAGTTCTTTTTGTTTTTCGCTCAATCTGCGGTGTATCTCGCGGGCAGTTTCCTGACGTTCGGGTGAAGCTGGCAAAGGTTCGAGGAAATGCAGCTCGACCATGCTTCGGCGCTGGCTGATTACGGAGCGGATGGAAGACCACAGGCTGATGTCGCCGTAATAGGCCATGTGCGGATTGGGGCTGCTGCCGTCGGGGTTGGGATAGCGGCAGAGCACGGGAATCAGGGGCGTGCCGGCATCGTAGGGCGCTTGAAAAAAGCTGGTTTTGAAAGGCAGGATTTCGTGGCCTTCGGTGCTGGTGCCTTCAGGGAAGAGGGTGACGGTGTCGCCGTTTTGCAGGGCTTCGGTAACGTGGCGGATTTTTTCGCCGTTGCCGCCCGTGCCTTTTTTGCGGGCCACATAAACGGTTTGAGCCTGAGTGGCGAGATAGCCGATAACCGGCCATTTGGCAACATCGTCTTTGGCAACGAAGCGGCCGGGAAATGCGGCATTGATGGCCATGATGTCGAGCCAGGAAATATGGTTGCAAATCATCATCTGTCCGCGCCCGCGTTCGGGCAGCGTGCCGTAGGTTTTCAGCTTCATGCCGCAAGAGGCGAGCACGCAATGCGACCAAATTTGGATGGCGCGCAGTTTGCGTTGCTTACTGTAAAGGGGAAACAGGAAAAACATTTCGAGCATGCCGTAGAGCAGGCAGAAGGCAATGCCGAAAAGGCGGAAAATAAAGCGGATTCGGTTCATGTTGTGATGTGTGTCGATTTTAGCTGCGGATTATATATGCATGGGGGAAGCAGGTCAGCCTGTTTTGCTTGATTATGCGTCAAAATAGCGGCAAAAGTAGAATTTTGCCGCTATTTGGAGACAGTTTGTTATGACTGGGGTGCAAAACGCTGCAAGTACCGGTCATTTAATTGCGTGATGTCCATCAGAATCAAAACGTCGGCGCAATTGAATGCTTCGTCTACGCAAGGTTCGCCGCAAAACCATGCGCCTGCTTTCAGATAGCCTTTAATCAGGGCGGGGCATTCCGGGTTTTCAACCGGGGTGAGTTGCTCCCATTTGAGCGGGTTGAGCGGGCGCACGCGCCATTGTTCGGGAGCGAGGTATTTTTCTTTCAATGAATGGTAAAGCCCTGCGGCTTGGTGGCCTCCGTCGAGTGTGCTGATGCTGCCGCAGCCGGTCATAAAGCGCAGGTTGTAGTCTTTCATGAATTTGACGAGGCCGCTCCATAAAAGCATGATCAGGCCGCCGTGACGGTAATCGGGGTGGATGCAGGCGCGGCCGAGCTCTACGGTTTGCGGCAGGATGTTTTTCAGCGGGCTGAGGTCGAACTCGCTTTCGCTATACCATGAGCCCACGGCTTTGGCACCTTCTTCGGTGAGCAGGCGGTAGCAGCCGATAACTTCGCCGGTGGCGTCGTTGAATGCCAGAAGATGCTGGCAATGTTCGTCATATTTATCAATATCGCGCCCGTCGACGGCTTTGATGCCGGCGCCCATTTCGACGCCGAATACTTGGTAGCGCAGCCGTTGGGCGGCTTCGATTTCCTGAGGTGTTTCGGCCAAGCGAACGCTCAGCCCGATTTTCGGGCCGGTGGTATTAAATTTGTTATGAGCAGACATAAGGGAAGTTTGGTGCTGTGGGTAATAGAAATTGAAAGGGCCTTCCTTTCGGAAAGGCCGGTAGATTATTCGCCGGGCGGCGTATAGCCTTGAACGCTGTCGGCGCCTTCGCCGAAGAAGTAGTTTTCCATTTGTTGTGCCAGATATTCGCGCGCGCGAGGGTCGGCGAGGCTGAGGCGGTTTTCGTTGATGAGCATGGTCTGGTGGCGCGTCCAAGCATCCCATGCTTCTTGGGACACGTTTTCAAAAATGCGTTTGCCCAGTGCATTGGGCAGGGGGGCGAATTTCATGCCGGGTGCTTCTTTGCCCAGCTTGATGCAGTGAACCATGCGGGTCATGTCGGTATCCTTTTTGTTTGGGTTGCGATGCTCGGAATTGTAATGGATTGGTCGGGGTTTGTATATGAATGCCTGTCTGAAAAGGGGTTTCAGACAGGCATGCTTTCACGTTCGGGTGCCTTCAGGTTGAGGCTGTAAATATTGGATTTGCGGCCGCCCGCTTCGTATTCTTCGCGGCGTGCGGGGGGCAGGTCGGCGGGTTGGACGACACTGAAACCGCGTTCGGTAAACCAGTCGCCGGTGTGGGTGGAAAGGGCGATGAGTCTGGCCATGCCGGCGGCTTTGCTTTGGTTGATGACGTGTTCGAGCAGCAGCTTGCCGTAGCCGCCGTCGCGCACTTCCGGAGAAACGGCGAGGCAGGCGAGTTCGGCGGTGAGGTGTCCGCTGTAAAGTTTGAGGGCGACGCAGCCGTAGATTTGGCGGTCGTGCTCCAATACGGAAAATTCGTTGATATGGTGTTCGAGGTATTCGCGGCTGCGTTTTATCAGAATGCCTTGCTCTTCCAGCGGGCGGATGAGGCTGATGAGGTCGGCGATGTCGCTGCCTGTTGCGGGGCGGATGTTGATGAACGGGGCTTGTGCGATGGACGTACCCGTACCTTCGCGGGTAAAGAGTTCGCTGATAAGGCTGCCGTCTTCCAAGCCGGAAAGGATATGGGTGCGCTCTACTTGGTTTTCGACGGCGTTGACGGAAGATTTCAGCAGGCGGCATTGGTCGGTGCGGATTTTGTTTTGTTTGATTAAAACTTGCGCTTCTTGCGAGGAGAGGTTGGTCAGCAGGCGGCCGTTTTCGTCCAATATGCCTTCGGGTTCGGTGATGAAAATCAGCTTTTCGGCGCTCAGCGCGATGGCGGCGGCTTCGGCGATGTCGGCCATGCTGAGGTTGTAGGTTTTGCCGCTGAGCGAAGCGCCCAAAGGGCTGATGAGTACCACTGCGCCGTTGTCCAACTGCTGGCGGACGGCTTCTGTGTCGATTTTGCGTACCCGGCCGGTATAGCCCATGTCGATGCCGTTGATGATGCCGTAGGGACGGGCGGAAACGAAATTGCCCGAAGCGATGCGCAGGCGTTTGCCGCGCTGTAAAGAGTGGGTGATGCCCACCGAAAGCGCAGCTTCGATGTCGAAACGCACGATGCCGCAGGCTTGTTTGGCACGCTCCAGCGTGGCTTCATCGGTGATTCTTCTGCCGTCGTGGTATTCGGGGCTGACGCCGGCGGCTTGGTCAAGCGCGCTGATTTGGCGGCGGGAGCCGTGTACCAAAACGAGTTTCACACCGAGGCTGGCGAGCAGGTTGATGTCGGCGGCCAGAGATTGCAATACCCGGCCTTCGAGCATGTTGCTGGCGATACCGATAACCAGCGTTTTGCCGCGCAGATAGTCGATATAGGGTGCGGCTTCCCGGAAATCACAAACGAAAGCGGGCGTGGTCATGAGGGTTTAGAGAATGATGGTCAGGTAAAAAATCTGGATAATCAACACGGTAAGCGCCACCATGCAGGGCAGCGTCCAGTTGGTTTCTTTGGCTTGGGGCGGAGGCGGCAGTGCGGCGGGAGCGCGGTTTTGCTGGTTGAGCAGGCTGTCGAGCAGCTCGGCGATTTCCTGGCGGGAAAGCTGGCGCTGGGCGCGCACTTGCGGGCCGATTTTGTGTACCAGTTTGGTGTCGCTTCCGGCTGAGGGGAACAGGTCGGGATTGAAATTTTCCGGTGTCGGGCGCGTGTGGCTGCGTGCTTGAAACAAGCCTTGGCAGGTGCGGCAAACCACATAGCCTTGCGCCAAATTGAGCTGGCTGTCTTTTACCCAAAGCTGGGTGCTGCAATGCGGGCAAACGCATAAAGGCATGACGTTTTCTTTCGTTGGTATTATGGATGGCGGATATTTTAAGCAATTTCAATAAGTTTGCCAACGTAAAACCATGTGACAACGGAATGCCTGTCTGAAAAATGTGTTTCAGACAGGCATTGTTGAGGCCGTTAAATCACGCCGTAACGCTCGCGGTAGGCTTGAACCGGCGCTAAATATTGCTGGAAGTCTGCATCGTTTTCCAGCAGCGAGAGCAGGTCGCGCAGGTTGGCGATGGATACAACGGGCAAGCCGTATTGCTGCTCCACTTCCTGCACGGCGGAAAGTTCGCCCGTGCCTTTTTCCATGCGGTCAAGTGCAATCGCAACGGCGGCGGGTGTTGCGCCTTCCGTCTCAATCAGCTTAACCGATTCGCGCACCGACGTGCCGGCCGAAATCACATCGTCGATGATCAACACGCGGCCTTTGAGCGGCGCACCGACCAACACGCCGCCCTCGCCGTGGTCTTTCGCTTCTTTGCGGTTGTAGGCAAACGGCACGTTCACGCCTTTTTCGGACAGCATCATAGCGGTGGCAGCCGCCAGAATAATGCCTTTGTAAGCAGGGCCGAACAGCATATCGAATTCGACTTTGCTCTCGATAATCGCCTGTGCATAAAATTTGGCCAACGCCAAAGTGGACGCGCCGTCGTTAAACAAACCGGCATTAAAAAAATAAGGCGACTGACGGCCTGCTTTGGTGGTGAATTCGCCAAATTTCAATACGTTTTGGGCTAAGGCGAATTTCAGGAAATCTTGACGGAAATCGGACATTTTTGTGATTCTTTCCAGCAGAAAAATAAAGTGGATTATAGCCGAAGGCGGCAAGCTGTAACAGGTTACGCGAAACAAAGAAAAGAGTTCACGGCTCTAGCTATAGGTAATCAACACATTTTTAATACGAGGCAGCAAGCCGTAGACAGTACAGATAGTGCGGGACTGATTTTGTTGTTGCTTCAGCAGCTTACAAAATCGTTCTCTTTGAGCCAGGCTGTCGTGCTGCCGCTATTACAGGCGCAGACTGTGCCGCTTTGGTTAAGCAACGACACGTTTCTTGCCGGTTATGGTGCAGCACAAGCCGTGCCCGGGCCGCTGTTTACCTTTGCCGCTTTTCTCGGGCACGGCAGCAAACGGCCTGCAAGGCGGCATGGTGGCTTTGGTTTCTATTTTCATTCCTTCTTTTTTACTGGTGTTCGGATTACTGCCTTTTTGGAATAGTTTGAGCAAACAACCAAAATCACGAGCAGCTTTGGCCGGAGTAAATGCCGCAGTAGTGGGCTTGCTGCTGGCTGCTTTGTACCAACCTGTTTGGGTCAGCGCAGTTCATACCTCTATGGATTTTGCTTTGGCCTTGCCTGCTTTTTGCGCATTGATGTTTTGGAAAGTGCCGGTGTGGTTAGTCGTATTGCTAGCCGGTTTTGCCGGCATGTATTTGGTTTGAAGACTAAAATCGAACAACATCAATATTTTAAATTAAGAGACTACTTACAAGCAGCGCGGTTAAAGCGGGTATGCTTTAACTCCCGCTCATACTCATCGCGATAAATATAAGAAGGCTGAAATTCTTTGTTATCCATATATTCTGTTAATGGCTGCAAAACGCGGCGGCAGGCAGCGGGATTGCCGGCATTTTTATAGCTGACTGCCAAATCGTTACGGGTGCGCATTCTGTCGACAAGGTGCATAAATTCACCGCATTGCTCAAGATAAGTTTGCTTGATACGGATGGCTGATTGGAAATGTTTCTTGCGGTAGGCCGTCTGAAAACGCTGTTCTGTTTGCGCAGCAGCTTGTTTTGTGCAGGCAGTAGGCAGCCTGTAATACGTTTTATCGAAAAAAGTATTATGCCCGCAATAAGTTGAGCAGGCGGCTTTTGCTTTTTCGGGAATCGCTATCGATATGCTGTTCCGGGCGGAACGAAAGTGTATGCGGCAGCCGTCACCATCCTGCCAAGTATTGTTTTTAATCTGCCCTTCCAAATAACATAAGTTGCCAGACGCACCAACCGTGTCAATTATAAATTCAGACTGCTTAATGGTAAGCGTTTCACTGGCAAAGGGATTGTGGGTTTGATAAGTTTGTGCGGACACGGGCAACGCAATAAGGCAAAGTAACAAGGTAGTTGGATATTTCATGATATTTTTGTGGTAAAAGCCGGAGATGCCGTATTGTCTTGCAAATAGGGCGGGGAAAGCCAGTTTTTTGCTTCAATCTATTTGCAACACTCAATAAAAAAGCTTAAGTGCTTGCGGAACAATATGTTGCCGTTTTATTGAGCGCATGGTTTTTTTATTTTCTTTCTTCTGTACACAAATTTACTTATAATTGTTATGTTATAACATTTGTGTATGGAAATTTTTCAACAATGGGAAAAACCAAAATTGCTTTAGGGGTGTCTTTGGCTTTTTTGTCGCAAGGTGCTTGGGCGGACGGGCCGGAAGATAATGTGGTAGAGGTAGATGCGGTTATTGTGAAAGACGAGCCTTATGCGGCTCAGTCTGAAGGCAATATATGGGGTCAAGAGAGAATCGCCGCTACGCCTAAGGGCAACGGCACCATCAATGATTTGTTGCGTACCAGCCCGGGCGTGCAGTTTTCCAATACCGAAGGCACGGCCGACAGTGTGGGAGAAATTGCGCCGCCGAATATTTCGTTTCACGGCGAGAAATTTTACAACAACCGTTTTGCAATAGACGGAGTGAGCAACGACAGCAATCTCAACCCCGCGCACAACGGCTCCGATACGCAGTTGGATGCGGATACGGTGAATTCGCACACGGTGGGCTCGCTGCCCGCAGGCCATCCGCAGGCGTTTTGGATTAGCCCTTCGCTGGTGGAAAACATTAAGGTGAAAGACAGCAATATTTCCGCCCGCTACGGCCGCTTTACCGGCGGCGTGGTCGATGCCGATTTAATCAAGACAAACAGAGAAAAAGCATTCGGCAGCCTGTCGTACCGCACCACGCGCCATACTTGGACGCATCATTATATCGACCCGCTGTATGCCGACGAATACCGCGAGGCGCAGTCGCCCAATACTCAGCCGAAATTTACCAAGCATGAATCCACTCTCACGGTAAACCAACCTGTCGGCAAAGATTCGGCGGTGCTGTTTTCGTACAGCCGCCAGCGCTCTTCGATTCCTTTTTTCCATCAGCATCTGAAACAATCGACCAAGCAAAGGCGTTTGGCCGAAACCTTTTTGTTGCGGGGCGCGCACCGTATCGACGACGATAACAATCTGTCGGCAACGGTGATGTATTCGCCGCATTATGCCACTTACCATCCGGCCAACTATAAAGACGGCCGCTTTACCAACAGCGGCGGCGGTTGGCGTTTTGATTTGGATTGGGAACGCTACGCCGGTTTCGGCAGGATGCAGACCAAATTGAGCTACCGCAGCACCGAAGAAAAAACCGCTTACGACCAAGACAATTTATACCGCTACAGCGACGACACGCCGTCGATAAACTGGACAACCCATCCCGAAGTGGATGAAGCGGCCGTGGGCGGCATCGGCACCAGCCGTTCGTTTGGCAAACACATCAATCTGCAACAGCATTTCGAGTTTAACGAAGCGGATTGGCGCGGTTGGAAGCACCGCTTCAACGCAGGTTGGGAGGCGGAATATGCCGATAAAGGCTTCGAGCGCAAAAAGCCCACCATTATTTACAGCGGCTCACGAAAAACCGACCGTAAGGATTGCACCGAATGTATTCCGGGCGAACAGTTCTTTACCAGCTATGCCTACAACTATCCGGCCAACATCAAAGTAGGCACGCATAATCTCTCCCTTTATCTTGAAGACGATATCGAAAAAGGCAATCTGCGTTTGAAGCCGGGTATCCGCTTGGATTACAACGGCTTTCTGAAAAATACCGACATCGCACCGCGGTTTGCATTCGATTACCGCCTGCCGTTGAAAGCGGCCAAACTGCATGTGTTCGGCGGAGCCAACCGTTATTACGGCAGCGAAATGCTGACCTACAAATTACGCAGCGCACATGTGTTCCAACGCAATTTCGACCGCTTCGAGATAGATGACCCGTGGACATCGCGCGAGTTGAAAGAACCGCGTTACGACGGCAGCGATTTGAAAACGCCGTACAGCAACGAATGGAATTTGGGTCTGCGCCAGCATATCGGCAACAGCGAATGGCAGTTGAAATGGGTGCGCCGCAACAGCCGCAACCAGTTTTTAACCAAAGAAAAAACCGATGAAAGCGGCCAAACCTACCGCGTGCTGGCCAATACCGGCCGTGCCGACAACGACACCTTCAGCTTTTCCGCCGGCCTGAACCGCCCGTGGACGCTCGGCCCGACCCTGCTCAGTTGGCGGGCGGGTGCCGATTACAACAAACGCCGCTCCAACCAAATCGGCACGTTCCAACGCTACGACTGGAGCGAATGGAACGTGAAAAAAGTATTGGTAGACGGCAAGCTGAAAGATCCCGACAACCTGCCCGCAATGGATTTCAACCAGCCGTGGAACGCCTTTATCGAAACCGAACTCGCCGTGCCCAAATGGTCTTTCACCTGGACGCAACGCTGGCGTTATTCGCCCGGCACGGTGGAATACACGCAGGAAAACATCCGCTGCACCCCCGAACGCGCGCGGCTGTGCCAAGGCTATGTAGGCAACCTGAGCAAGTTCGACCAAATCAAATACAATTCCGCGCTGATGGCAGACTGGCATTTCTCGTGGGCAAAACCGCTGGCGAAAACGAAAAAGGTGGAAGTGAATTTGGACGTGTTGAACGTGTTTAACCGCAAAATCGTCGGCAAAAAAGTTTATACCCCCGAATGGCAGGAGAAAAAACGCGACGTGTCGTATAAAATCGGCCGCCAATTCTGGCTGGGGGCGAAATATTCTTGGTAAACCAAAGGACAAGATAAAGAGGCCGTCTGAAAATTAAATTTCAGACGGCCTTTGAGATGAAAACCATAGGTCGACCATGCTTGGTTGACGTTTGTGCAAAAACTGTTTTATTAGCCGAACAGCGCGGAGTGCGTGCCGATTCGTGCCAGTTCGACTGTGTTTTCCGTATGGCGGTAAATCAGCACCAAATCAGGCTCGATGTGGCAGTCGCGAAAGCCGTGCCAGTTGCCCGTGAGTGCGTGGTCGCAAAATTTAGGCGGCAGAGTTTGTTCGCTGCATATACAGTAGAGTGCTTCAATCCAGCGCGTTGACAGCGCCAGCGCAGGATATTTTTTGAAATCGCGTTTGAATGCGTTACTGAACTCAATCGCTTTCATTCAGCCGTTCCATCAATGCTTCCACACTGTCGGCGCGATGCAGGGTTTCCGTGCCGTTTTGCATGGCAGTTAAAACGCGTGCGGTTTCGGCGTTGGGTTGGTAGTCGAAGCTGAAGCGTTGCTCGGTGGCGATTTTGGTCAGCGTCATGCGGATGACGTCGGAGATGGTCAAACCCGCACCGGCCAATACTGCGCTGGCTTGGTTTTTCACATCTTCGTTGATGCGTACGCTCACAAGTGCATTGGCAGCCATTTGCTTTCCTTTGTTTATCGTTTGATAAACAAATTATCCTAAAGGCCGTCTGAAAATGCAAGTGGCAATGAAATGGAAACACCCGTTTCTCTTTTTTCAGACGGCCTCAAAGCCCGGAAAACTTCTGCTACAATCGCGTTTTATTTTCTCGGTTCCAATACATTCATCATGTTGAAAATCATCTCAGCCAACGTTAACGGCATCCGCTCCGCCTATAAAAAAGGCTTTCACGAATACATCGCTGCGTCGGGTGCCGACATTGTGTGCGTGCAGGAATTGAAAGCCCAAGAGCCGGATTTGTCGGACGATATGAAAAATCCGCACGGTATGCACGGCGTATGGCATTGCGCCGAAAAACGCGGTTACAGCGGCGTGGCGGTGTACAGCAAGCAACGCCCCGACAATGTGCAAATCGGCATGGGCATTGAAGAATTCGACAGCGAAGGCCGTTTCGTGCGTGCCGATTTCGGCGAATTGAGTGTGATTTCGCTGTATCTGCCCAGCGGCACCAGCGCGCCTGAACGCCAAGAGTTGAAATACCGTTTTTTAGACGCGTTTTACCCCATGCTGGCGGAAATGAAAGCGGAAGGCCGCGATATTGTGGTGTGCGGTGATTGGAATATCGCCCATCAAAACATCGATTTGAAAAACTGGAAGGGCAATCAGAAAAATTCGGGCTTTCTGCCGGAAGAACGTGCATGGATAGGAAAAGTGATTGCCGAATTGGGCTGGGTGGACATGTGGCGCACACTGTATCCCGAAGTGCCCGGCTACACTTGGTGGAGCAACCGCGGACAGGCGTATGCAAAGGATGTGGGGTGGCGTATCGACTACCACATGGTCACGTCCGATCTGGCGGCCAAAGCGGTGCAGGCGCATGTGTATAAAGAAGAAAAATTCTCCGACCATGCGCCGCTGGTGGTGGAATACGATTATTCGATCTGATGCGTTTTCAGACAAGCATGGGCAATTCTGTCTGTTTTTATTGGCTTACAATCAATCCACTTACATGATAAATAACGATACCGTCATATACGGGCTTATCCCGAGTATAACGTTCGTACTGTTTTTAAGTTGATTAACCATATCAAGCTCAAGGTTTGCGCGGCTGCGCATTTTTAGAGACCGCATCAAGATAATCCATAAGGAAGCAGCTGTCGTTTTCAACAATATTGTCAATGCGGTACACAACGAAGCGGTCGGATGGGAAATTGCGGCTGCTTTCTTTGATTTCCGGAGAATCCGCGGCCACCCTCAGCCAGAAATTCGCGCGGGAATGGTGCGGGGAGCGGGGCGGCAGCTTTTTTATCAAAGCGCGGACTTTTGCTTCGTCTTCCGGTTGTTTGAACACCGCAACCCAGTCGGAAGCGGGTGAAGAGCAGGGCGCCAGAATGACCCGGCCGTTTTCTTCGGAAGCCAAAACGGAGAAAATATCATGGAAATCATCTGCTTCGGAGGTTTGATGGTGTTCGGATTTTGCTGCGTTTGCCAGTGATAAAGACAGCGATAATAATGCGGCCAGTAGAGTGAGTTTCATGTTTGTCAGTATGAGTTGTGATGGTTTCGGAAATGTGCCGTCATAGTAGAACACGATTATTCGATTTAATACAAACTTTTTCAGACAGGCATTCGTTATAATGCCTGTCTGAATTCTGATTTAGAGGAGGAACGATATGAAAGTTTACCGTATGCTTACCGGCCCGGACGATGCCGTGTTTTGCCGCCGCGTAACCGAAGCCTTGCAGCACGGCTGGGATTTATACGGCAGCCCGACCATGACCCACACGCCCGACGGCGTGCAGGTGGGGCAGGCCGTAGTAAAAGATGTGGAAGGTGTTTACGACCCCGACAAACCTCTGCATGAATACTGATGCCTGTCTGAAACCATGAAACCGGGTGATTTAGAAGACTTAACCCTATTCTTGATACGCGATGCGGACGAACCTGCCATGTGGATAGACCGCTGGGCGGTCAGCTATCCGATTGTGGAAACGGCCGGATGCAGCGCTTCGCAAACTGTGGCTGAGCAGGAAAAGCATGTGGCCGCAGCATTCGGGCAGATCCGCAGCGAAAACGTGATGGTGGTGGCGCACGGCGCGGGTGCGGCAGCGTTTATGGCTTGGTACGGCACCGTCGGCGTTTTGGTGCAGCGCCGCATCAAAGGCATTATCTTGGCCGCACCCTCACAAAACGCCTGCCGCCACGATGCCGTGCGCCATGTGCGGCTGATGTGCAGCAAAGTCGCTTTGGTTATCGGCGGGGATGACGAACATTGCCCGCGCGACTGGGCGGCCGAACAGGCTTCGCTTTGGGGCGCGCGCCTGCTGGAGTCGCCGCATCAGGGGCATTTAAACGGCGCGCTCGGCGGCTGGCAGTGGGGCATGAAGCTGATGCAGGAAATGCTGTTGGCCTAAGGTTCAGCTTGATAAAGTTCGACCGTGCCGGTTTGGGAGAAACAATGAAAAAGCCCATATTTTATTTAGCCTTGTCGGCAGGCCTGCTCGGCGCGTGTTCCGAACAGGGCGGGCAGGCCGGAAAAATCGGGCAGCCCGTTGCCGCTTCCGCACCGCAAAGCGCGGCTTCAGACAGGCATTATGCTCCGCGGCAGGCCGACACGGCAAAGCCTGAAGATTTATTGCAGCAATTTGTGTGGCACACCGAACAAGTGCGCCCCCGATTGCAGCAAGCCGCGCCCGAAGAAGCCGACCGGCTTTACGAAACACACAAAGAAATGCTCGAGCATTATGACGGGCAAACCGAAAAAAGCGGTCTGCTGGACAGGCTGTCTCACGAGCAAAAACCGTTTCTCGACCATTATCACGATGATGCAAACTGGATAACCAATTCGGACACCGGAGTGCGCAAGCCTGTGCCGGCGCTGAAAAAGAAGCAGGAAGAAATGGCGGCTATCGGTTTGGAATATGTCGATATGTACGACGGCCCTGCCATCATACGCGCCGAGCCGGATTATTACCGCAAACTGTTTGCCGGAAAAGTCAGCCCCGACTATGCCCGTTTTATCGAATTGGAGGCGCAAGAGCGGAGGGATCCGTCGTGGGGTGAAGCGGATGTGATAGTCGGTTGGCCGGAGCTGGGCAAGCGGCTGGCGGCGCGAGAGGCGTTTACACGGCAGTTTCCCCAAAGCCGTCTGTTTGCTCAGATGAAAGAGCAACATATGTATTACCAATATATGTTTCTGCTCGGTATGGAAAACACGCTTGCGTTTGACAGTGAGGGCAAACGCCCCCGGCCGGAAGTGGCCGAAGCTTGGCAGGATTTTGCCGAACACCATCCCGAAAGCCCGACCACGGCATTAATCCGCCAAATGGGAAACCAAGATTACGAGCAGGCCTTAAAAACGGTGCAGGCCGCGCAGAAGCAGTATTTCGGCAGGCCGGCGTTTTAAGCCCGGATGCCTGTCTGAACGTTTCAGACAGGCATCCGCCCGATATCTGGCAAATAAACTTATTTTTGATACAAGGCAGCAAGCCGAAGACAGTACAGGTAGTACGGGACTGATTTTGTTGCTGCTTCAGCAGCTTACACAATCGTTCTCTTTGAGCTAAGGCGCAGCAACGCCGTAGCAGAAATAAGTTTATTTGCTATATTTGCCCGCCGCGGACAAACAGGCTACACTTGCCGGGCCGTTGTTGCGAAACGGAATCCGAACGCCGCAACCCGGTAATTAAATAACCCGCAGCCCCAGTCATTGCGCCTGTGGCTTTGCACGTCAGCGTCATTGCGCCGCTGCGAAATTTCAGAAAGTAAAACATGAGCGTATCTCCTATCGCCTTGCGCCGCAAAACCGAGCGCAAGCCGCATGCCACCGCCCAATACTGGCGCAAATGCCAGGTTGAAGAGCTGTTTGAAATGCCTTTTCTCGATTTGGTTTATAAAGCTGCCGAAATCCACCGCGAGCATTTCAACCCGCAAGAAATCCAACTTTCCACCCTGCTTTCCATCAAAACCGGCGGCTGCCCCGAAGATTGCGAATACTGCCCGCAATCGGCGCACTACAACACCGGCCTCGAAAAAGCCAAAATGATGGACGTGGAAGAAATCCTCGAAAAAGCCAAAATCGCCAAATCGCGCGGCGCCAGCCGTTTCTGCATGGGCGCGGCGTGGCGCGGCCCGAAACCGAAAGACGTAGAAACCGTGTCGGAAATCATCAAAGCCGTCAAAGGCTTGGGTTTGGAAACCTGCGGCACTTTCGGTATGCTTGAAGACGGCATGGCCGAAGATTTGAAAAACGCCGGTCTCGACTACTACAACCACAACCTCGACACCGACCCCGACCGCTACAACGACATCATCCACACCCGCCAGCACGAAGACCGCATGGACACGCTGGGCAAAGTGCGCGGCGCAGGCTTGAAAGTGTGCTGCGGCGGCATCGTGGGCATGAACGAAACCCGCCCCGAACGCGCCGGCTTAATCGCCAGCCTCGCCAACCTCGACCCACAGCCCGAAAGTGTGCCGATTAACCAATTGGTGAAAGTGGAAGGCACGCCGCTCGCAGATGCCGAAGATTTGGACTGGACGGAATTCGTGCGCACCATCGCTGTCGCCCGTATCACCATGCCGAAAAGCTACGTCCGCCTGTCGGCCGGCCGCAGCAATATGCCCGAAGCCATGCAGGCCATGTGTTTTATGGCGGGCGCGAACTCGATTTTCTACGGCGACAAACTGCTGACCACCGAAAATCCCGAAGAAGACGGCGACCGCGTGTTGATGGAAAAACTGGATCTGTATCCGCTCGGATGCGGGGCTGCCCAAACTCAGGCGGAAGAAGCGGGCGGGCAAGGCATCCGTGTAGAATCGTGATTCGATTATTAAGGGAAAGAAAAAACCGTCGGTGCGCAACGGCACTGGCGGTTTTTTCTATCAAAGCCGTTTAGTGGCGATCCAGTTTTTCTTTCAGAATGCGCAAATCAGGATAAGACAATTTAATGTCGTATTCTTGGTTGCCTTTGAATGCTTCCACATCGAAAGCGGGTTGGCCCATGTGGTCGTCGGGGTCGATATCCACCACTTTATAGCCGCGTTTTTCCAACATGTTTACGGCTTTGGCGCGGTTTTTTTCATAGGCCGAATCTTGGTAGATTTGACGCTCAATATGGTTATCGGCAAGAGCGCCTGCTGAAAAACCAATCAGGGTTAGGGTAAGCAGTATTTTTTTCATGATGTATTTCCTTTTTGAGGGTAAAACTCAAGAGTTGTTAGGATGGTTTGCATTATAAAAGCCGATATTTGGCTGAGAATTAGGGCAGGGTTAAGGATATGTAAATCAAAATATGCCTGTCTGAAAATATTCAGCTTACGCCAATCAAGCGCTTTCAGGCAGGCATTTTGCTTGGTGTAACTTTGCGGCCTCAATTTTGTCTGTCAAATATAGTTAATCAACTTAAATTTTACTACCGCGTTGCTGCGCCTGGTCGTACTACCTGTACTGTCTGCGGCTTGCTGCCTTGTATTAAAAATTAATTTGATTAACTATAATGCTACAATCCAACCGTTTACAACAAATCTTTCTTTTTTATGAGCATTCTTGAAGCCGTTTTCATTTTATTGCTGCTGGTGCTGATTAGCGGTTTTGTATCCTCCGCAGAGTTGGCCTTAGCCTCTTCCCGTAAAATCAAATTGCAAGTGATGGCAAAAGAAGGCGACGTGCGTGCACTTGATGTTTTGAACATGCAGGAGCACCCCGGTAGTTTTATTACGGTGGTGCAAATCGGTTTGAACGCGGTGGCGGTATTTGGCGGTACGGTCGGCGAGGCGGCGGTGCGGCCGTTTTTGAGCAATCTGTTGGCCGGCACCGGCTTGGAAACGGCGGCTTCGGTGCTGGCATTTGTTTTTGTGACCAGCGTGTTTATTCTGTTTGCAGACCTGATGCCCAAACGCTTTGCCATGATTAACCCCGAACGGGTGGCCGTGCGGGTGGTGCGGCCGGTGATGCTGCTGATTTTCGTGCTTAAGCCCTTGATTTTCCTGTTTGACGGCATGGCCAATTTGATTTTCAAATTGCTGAAAATTTCCACCGTGCGCAGCGACGGGCTGACTTCGGAAGACATTTACGCCGTGGTGGATGCCGGTGCGCAGGCGGGCGTGTTGAAGCAGCAGGAACACTATCTGATTGAAAACATTTTCGATATGCAGGAGCGTACGGTCACTTCCACTATGAGCGCGCGTGAATATTTGGTTTATGTGGACAAAAGCGACGACAACGAAACCGTGCTGAAAAAAATGGATGAAACGCCGCATTCCAAAATTTTAGTGTGCAACGGCGGGCTGGAAAAAGTGATCGGCTATATCGAATCGCACACGTTTCTCACCCATTATCTGAAAGAGCCAAACATCAACCTAACCGACCGCCGCGTATTGCGTAAGGCTTTGTTTATTCCCGATACTTTGTCGCTTTACGAAGTGTTGGAAACCTTCAAAAACGCCGGCGAAGACTTTGCCGTGATCATCAACGAATACGCCCTCGTGGTCGGCGTGATTACGCTGAAAGACGTGATGAGCATTGTGATGGGCGATTTGGTGGCAACCGAAGAAGAGCCGCAAATTATCCGCCGCAACGAAACCTCTTGGCTGATCGACGGCGCAACGCCGCTGGAAGACGTGATGCGCGCGCTCGACATCGCCGCTTTCCCCCATTCGGAAAACTACGAAACCCTCAGCGGCTTTATGATGTATTCGTTGCGCAAAGTGCCCAAGAGAACCGATTTCGTGGTGTTCGACAAATACAAGTTTGAAATTATCGACACGGATAATCTGAAAATCGACCAGCTTTTGGTTTCGCTTCATCAGGATGCGCTTGAAAAGAAAGACTAAAGCAATGCCTGTCTGAAAACTTAGCAAATAAACTTAAAAATTAGTACACCCGTCATACTCGGGCTTGACCCGAGTATCTTGAGTTTCGGTAATTCTAAGAGATGCTCGGGTCAAGCCCGAGTATGACGGGTGTACTAATTTTTAAGTTTATTTGCTAAGTTTTCAGGCAGGCATCATCTTAATAAATCCTGCGAAACGGCCGGTTTAGGACAACTACAACTATTCGATAAATAAATCCAACCGCTTGATTGTTCATTTCAGCAGTCCAAAATTTTGTTTTCACAATACATTCAGCCCAAAACGCCGACGATACGGCCGTCTGAAAATATCGGCCATACTATGCGCGTCTTCAACCGCTGCCGGGCGTATTTCAATCTCCGTCATTCAATCTTTACCCGTTTCAACCTCAAAGCATTTCCCAACACCGACACCGAACTCATCGCCATCGCCGCGCCCGCAATAATCGGACTCAAAAAGCCGAGTGCGGCCAAAGGTATGCCCAAGGTGTTGTAGATAAAGGCGAAAAACAGGTTTTGTTTGATGTTTTTCAAAGTGGCGCGGGAAATCAGCAGGGCATCGACCATTTGGTTGACGGAATGCTGCATCAGCGTGGCGGACGCGGTGTGTTCGGCAACGTCTGCGCCGTCTTTCATAGCAAAGCTCACGTTGGCGGCGGCGAGTGCGGGGGCATCGTTGATGCCGTCGCCGACCATGGCAACCACCTTGCCGGCGTTTTTCAATTTTTGCACTTCGGCGGCTTTGTCGCGCGGACTCATATTGCCGTAGGCGTGGGCGATGCCGAGCTGTTCGGCGATGTAGCCGACCACGTTTTGGTTGTCGCCACTCATGATGTAAACGTCGATGCCGTGGCTTTTCAGACGGCCTATGGCTTCCTGCGTGTCGGTTTTGAGCGCATCGGCGAGGGCGAACGCGCCGACGGGTTGGTCGTTGACCGATACGGCCACGATGGTGGCGATGCGCCATACGGAATCAAGATTATCGGGCAGCACGAGATTGCAGTAATCGGGTTTGCCCACTTTCACTAAGCCCGCGCCGTCAATCTCGGCGGAAATGCCTGCGCCGACGGCGGTTTGTGCGTTTTGGGCTTCGGGAATGTCGATGCCGCGCGATAAGGCCGTCTGAACAATGGCGGCGGCCAGCGGATGGGTGGCGTTTTGTTCGACGGCGGCGGCAAGGCGGTAGAGTTCGTTTTCGTCTATCGCGGCGGTTTCAGATTCAAGGGCGGAGGGCTTTTCAGACGGCCTCAACCACACCGCGGCAACTTGCGGTTTGCCTTGCGTGAGCGTACCGGTTTTATCCAGTACCACTGCATTCACATGAGCCGCTTCTTCCATAGCCGCGGCATCTTTAAACCAAATGCCGTGCTTCACCGCTTTGCCCATGCCGACCATAATCGCGGCGGGCGTGGCCAAACCGAGCGCGCACGGGCAGGCGATTACCAGCACGGCCACGGCGTTCATCAGTGCCGTTACCCAATCGGCTTTAACATACCAAGTAATCAGGAACGTAATCAGAGCGATGCCGACCACAGTGGGCACGAACACGGCGGCCACTTTGTCGGCAATGCGCGCAATCGGCGCTTTGCTGCCTTGTGCTTCCGACAAAGCCGCCATCATGTCGCCGAGCAGAGTTTGGCTGCCGAGCTGTTCGGCGCGGTAAACCACGCTGCCGTCGGTCATCACCGCGCCCGCCAGCACTTTGCTGCCTGCGGTTTTGGCTTCGGGGTTGGATTCGCCGGTGAGATGGCTTTCGTCCGCCCAGCCGTTGCCGCTTTCCACCGTGCCGTCCGCCGCGATGCGTTCGCCGTGGTTGGCGCGGATTAAATCGCCGATCTGCACATCGTCGAGCGGCACTTCCTGCCATTGCCCTCCGCGCTGCACGCTTACTTGGCGTGGCGTGAGTTTCAGCAGCAGGCTCAGGCTATTGAGGCTGTTTTTCTTGGCGCGGTGTTCGAGGAATTTGCCCAAGCTCACGAAGCCCACCACCATCACGCCCGCTTCAAAATACACATGCGCCATGTCGCCGTGATGCGCGTGCGGATGGAAAAACAGCATGAACACCGAGTAGAGATAAATCGCCGCCGTGCCGACCGTTACCAGCACGTCCATATTCGCCAACCCGCCCTTGATGCTCGCCCACGCGCTCTTATAAAAGGGAACCGCCAGCCAAAGCTGCACGATACTCGCCAGCACAAACTGCCACATCGGCGGCATCATCCAATCGTGCCGCCCGATCATCATGCCCGCCATACCGAACAAAAACGGCACGTTAATCACCAGCAGCAGCCACAGCCGCCAGCCGATATGCGGTTCTGCCTCGGGCTGCATGGGCGCATCGGTTTTCAACACGGCCTTAAAGCCTGCTTTTTCAATGATATGAATCAGCGTGTCGGTATCGGCGCGGCCGTCGTCAAACACCACCTGCGCTTCTTCGCCGGCAAAGTTCACCGAGGCCGTCTGAACAAAGTCTTTTTTGTTCAACACTTTTTCGATACGGCTGGCACAGGCTTGGCAGGTCATGCCGTCGATTTGGAAACGGGCTTTTTGTTGCATGGTTTCAGCCTTTCAGATTCAAAAACAAGCAGTCGCGGTTTTCAGACGGCCTAAATCGGATTTTGCGGATAACGTTTGGCAATCTGCTGCAAACTCAACTGCACCACCCAGCCGACACCGAACGCAAACAGCAGCGTACCCAAACCCACCACACCGCCGAGCAGCCAGCCGGTCAGACACACCGAACTTTCTATCATCGTGCGCACCACGCCCACCCGCCAACCGGTTTTCTGGCACAAACCGATCATCAGGCCGTCGCGCGGGCCTGCACCCAAATAACAAGTTAGATACAGAGACGAGGCTATGCCGATTACCACCACGCCGCCTACACATTGCAGCAGCCGCCAACCCAAAGCGGCAGGCGGAGACACCCACTGCACAAACACGCCCAACACCGCCGCAATCAGCACCATATTCAATACCGTGCCCAGCCCCGGCCGTTGGCGCAAAGGCAGCCACAGCATCAATACCGCCGCGCTGATTAAAAACGTTACCGTGCCGATATCGAGGCCGCTCTGCACCACAATACCTTGCGCCAATACCGTCCACGGCGTAGAACCCAAAGCAGCGTTTACCAGCATGCCCTCGCCCACGCCGAACAAAATCAGCGCAAAGCACAACATCGCCAAAGATTGCGGCCGCAAAGACCACCACGCGGGCGCAGACCACGGCGTTTTCGGCAAAATGCGTCGGGCTTGAGCCATAGAAAACTACCTTTGCGCTTTATTGGGACAAAGAAGCGTCAAAACCCGCATCTTCAATCGCGTCAACCAATTCGGCAGTTTGCACTTTGGCCGGATCGAACGTAATTTTTGCAGAGGCAGAGGCCAAATCCACTTCGGCTTTTTCTACGCCGTTCAATGCTTCCAGCACTTTGGTAACGCTTTTCACGCAGCCGCCGCAGGTCATGCCGCCGACGTTGATATTGATGGTTTGCATAAGATATATCCTTTTTTGAAAAACAGAATCGAATAATCAATTCATTATATAAGGATAAATTATCCTATATAAAGAAAATGATTCAAGCAGGGAGCGGATGCCTGTCTGAAAGCATGTGTACAACATATAAAGAAGGTTTGATTTTTATTAATTGTTATTTTAAAGATTGTGATAATATTTGAAAAATAAAAATAACTGAGGAATAAACATGATGGAGAAAACCAAAACTTACTACGCCCATTCCGCCGAAAACCGGCCCGAACAAAAACGGCAAACC
This sequence comes from Neisseria canis, assembly GCF_900636765.1. NCBI lineage: Bacteria > Pseudomonadati > Pseudomonadota > Betaproteobacteria > Neisseriales > Neisseriaceae > Neisseria > Neisseria canis. Next base: position 2,433,708 of record NZ_LR134313.1, on the reverse strand, counting down.
TTGCAAAGCCTTTTCTCTAAATATGAAAAGATGGCTTCAAGGTTTGCCGCTTTTTTATGTAAATTTAACGTAACTAGGAAGAAGATGAATGGCTGAACATTTTATTGCTCATGTCCGCCGTTCCGATAATACGCCTCAATCTGTGGCCACCCATCTTACCGAAACCGCTGCGATTGCCAAGCTGTTGGCCGCCAAGCTGGGCTTGGATTTGGCCGGTGAGCTGCTGGGGTTGATGCATGATTTTGGTAAGTACTCAGAAGCGTTTCAGGAGTACATTAAAGCCGTAACCGGCTTCGATCCCGATACGGATTTGGATGACATTTTACCCGGCGGTGGCAAAATTGATCATTCCACCGCCGGTGCGCAATGGGTGTATCGCCGTCTGAAGAAGTTTGGGGCGGTAAAAGGCAGCCCGGGGAAAACAAATGGTATGGGTGAGTTGTGCGGGCAGATGCTGGGCTTGTGCATTGCTTCGCATCACGGTGCGGGGCTGATTGATTGTTTGAGTCCTGAAAATGGTGAAACGGTTTGGGTCAAGCGTTTTGATAAAGATGATGCGGAAACCCATTTAAGTGAATGTGAACAAAATGCCGACGCTGCCGTTAAAGAACAAGCGGAATGCTTGGCAAGCGAAGCTTTGATCAAACAAATCATCACAGTTTTGCGGCCTGCTATCGAGCCGATGAGCGTTTCTTTTCAGCAGGAGCGTGCGACGGGCGAGATTCGGACGCCCCATAAAATCGAGGAATTTTATCTCGGCTGCTTTACCCGTTTTCTGTTCAGTTGCCTGATTGATGCAGACCGTATCAACAGTGCAGATTTCGAAAGAGAAAATCAAAAATCCTTGCGGCGTTTAACGCAAAAAACCGATTGGCAAGACGCGATTGATAAGCTGGAGGCGCATTTGTCCCAGTTTGAAATCCGTTATCCGATTGATCAGATTCGCCGCAATATTTCCGATGCCTGTCTGAACAGGGCCGAAGATGCGCAAGGTATTTATACGTTAACGGTACCGACGGGCGGGGGCAAAACGCTGGCGAGCTTGCGTTACGCGCTGCACCATGCGAAAAAGCATGACCTTGACCGCATCATCTATATCATTCCCTACACCTCCATCATTGATCAGAATGCCCAAGCCGTGCGCGAAATTCTTGGCGATGAATGGGTGCTTGAGCACCATTCCAACCTCGATCCCGAACAGCAGACTTGGCAAAATAAACTCCTGTCTGAAAACTGGGACAAGCCGATTGTCTTTACCACCATGGTGCAGTTTCTCGATGCCTGGTTCGGCGGCGGTACGCGTGGTGCACGGCATATCCACCCGATGACACGCAGTGTGCTGATTTTCGATGAAATCCAAACTCTGCCGGTGAAATGCGTGCATCTGTTTTGCAATGTGCTGAACTGGCTCACGCAATACGGCAAATCCAGCGCGGTGTTGTGTACTGCCACTCAACCTTTGTTGGACAAGTTGCCGAAATCCGAATTGGGTGAGTTAAAGCTGGCGGAAAATTCCGAAATCATGGGCGATGAACAGGCCAAAAATCAGCTGTTTGCCGAACTATCGCGCGTGGAAATTGAATTCAAATCAAAATCAGGCGGTTGGTCTGTGCAAGATGCAGGCAGATTTTTGCTGGAGCAGTTTCAGACGGCCTCAAGCTGTTTGTTTATCGTTAATACCAAACGCTGGGCGCAACAGCTCTACCAATATTGCCAAGAGCAAAATGTTCCCCAAGAAGCCTTATTCCATCTCAGCACCAATCAGTGCGCCGAGCACCGCAGAGCAATTTTCTCTGTTATCAAAGGCCGTCTGAAAAAAGGTGAGCCGGTGCTTTGCATCAGCACCCAGTTAATCGAAGCGGGTGTCGATATTTCAATGGCTTGTGTCATACGCGCTTTGGGTGGATTAGACAGCATCGCCCAGGCGGCGGGGCGTTGTAATCGGCATGGCGAAAAAGCCGGTAAGGGCAAGGTGTATGTATTGAATTTGCAGGAACCGAACTTTGAAAAAGTATTGCCCGATATCGCCATCGGGCAAAGTAATGCCGAGCGTGTACTGCGTGAGTTTAAAGGGCAGGATATTTTGCAGCCTGCCGCAATGCATCAATATTTTGAGTATTACTTTTACAAGCGCAGCAGCGAAATGGTTTATCCGGCTCCCCAAAGCACTTCAGGCAGCCTGTTGGATTGGCTGTCTGATAATCGTTTAAATGCTTATGCGGCAAAAAATAATCGGCGCAACAAACCGTTTCCCTTGCTGATGCAGTCATTTAAAAGTGCCGGGCAGGCGTTTCAAGTGATTGATGCGCCAACCCGGGCCGTGATTGTGCCTTATGCGGCAGGTAGGGATCTCATCGCCAAGCTGTGCGGAGAGTGGAATCCGCAAGAAAAATATGAACTGTTGGCACAAGCGCAGCGATACAGCGTGAATGTGTTTCCGAATGTTTGGCGCAAGCTTGAAGAGCAACAGGCTGTGCAGGAAGTGTTAGCCGGGACGGGTATTTATTATTTGAACGAGCGTTACTACAATGACGAATATGGATTATCGGCAGATGAAACCAGCGAAATGGTTTTTTACGATTTATAAAGGAGAGGCATGAACAATCAAATCAGTTTCCGCGTTTGGGGGCGGCAGGCGCTGTTTACCGACCCGGTGACCAAAATCGGCGGTGAAAAATTCAGTTACCAAGTGCCGACTTACGAAGCCATTAAAGGCATTGTCAAAAGCATTTACTGGAAGCCCACCTTGATTTGGCATATTGACCGCATACGCGTCATGAAGCCCATCCGTACACAAAGCAAATCCACCAAGCCTTTGGATTGGAACGGCGGCAATACGCTGGCGATTTACACCTTTTTGCAGGACGTGGAATATCAGGTGGAAGCGCATTTTGAGTGGAACGAAAACTGGGAAGAATTAAAAGCAGACCGCGTTGCAGGTAAACACATGGCGATTGCCAAGCGTATGCTGGAGCGCGGCGGGCGGCAGGACATTTTTCTCGGCACGCGCGACTGTCAAGGCTATGTCGATCCATGTGAATTCGGCAGCGGAGAAGGTTTTTACGACGACATCGACAATCTCGACTTCGGTTTGATGTTCCACAGTTTCGGCTATCCCGAAGAAACCGGCAATCATGAATTGGTCAGCCGTTTTTGGCAGGCCAATATGCAGCACGGTATTATTACTTTTCCAAGGGTTAACGACGACACAGGCCGTCTGAAAACCCGTTTGATCCGCGAAATGAAGCCTGAAAAGCCCTTTAAGCGCGGCGAAAACTTGAAAGCCGTAGAAGAAGAGGCGAAGGAGTTGGGATTATGAGTTGGATGCAAAAATTGTATCGGACGTATGAAGCGGCTGAAAAAAATCCTGATCTACTGGATTTGGATAAGCTAGCTCCTCTATGGCATAGCCCTCAAACTGCTCATATTCAAATTAATTTGGATGAAGCAGGTAATTTTTTATCCGCTAAAGTTTTAACAGATAAGCCAATCGTAATGTTGCCCGTCACGGAGAGCTCTGAAGGACGGACAAGCGGTTTGGCGCCTCATGCTTTAGCAGATAGCTTGCAATATATTGCAAGAGACTTGGGGCTGACTTATAGCAAGGAAGAAATTCAAGAAATAGAAGGGAAAAACGGTAAAAAGAAAAAAGTCAAAATTAAAAAAGAGGACTTGATTTTTAATTTATATATTGAGCAATTAGATAAGTGGTGTCTTGATACTTTCAATCCCAAGGTGCTTGCCATACAAAAATATTTGCACAAAGGTACGGTTTTGGAGGATTTGATTAAAGAAAAAATCATTCCAACTGATGAAAATGGCAACTTGCTGGATAACTGGATAGAAAAAGAAAATGAAGGGAGGAAAAAGCCTGAATTATTCAATGTGTTAACTAAAGAGCAAGGGAAGTATGAAATTCGTAAAGCTCTTGTAATTTGGTCTGTTGAGATCCCTAAGCATTTGGTTTCTGCAACATGGGAGGATAAGTCGGTCCAGCAGGATTGGGGACGATACTATCAAAGCACATTGGATAGTCAATTTTGCATCATAACGGGCAATGAAGAAAAGATTAGAGAAAGTCATCCTGCTAAATTAACTTATACAGGTGATAAAGCCAAACTTGTTTCATCAAATGACAAGGAAGGCTATACCTACAGAGGCCGTTTTGAAACGGCCAATCAGGCAAGCAGTATTTCTGCAGAAATTTCCCATAAATCCCATGCAGCTCTGCGTTGGCTGATTGCCCGCCAAGGCATCCGTAATGGTGATCAGGTTACGGTAGCGTGGGCACTCAGCGGAAAAGAAGTGCTGCCGCCGTTGAAAGATACCTTTTATGAAATTGACTGGGATAATTTGGATACCGGAGCCGTTGAAGTTCAGGAAGAATCAGTTATACCGTCTGTAGTCGAAGACAACGGCGTAGATTGGTCAGTCAATATTGGCAGGCAGGCTGCGCAGATTCTGAAGCAGAAACTGCACGGCATGAAAAAAGAATTGAAAGAGCACGAGCAAATTTCTTTGCTGATGCTGGATTCGGCTACGCCCGGTCGCATGGCATTGACTTATTACCAAGAATTTTTACCTATCGATTATTTCGCCAATTTGGATACATGGGTGGACGATTTTTCTTGGTATCAGCGCCACAGCATAGAGCAAAAGCAAGGGAAAAAAGCACAAAAGCAAACTGTTTGGGCGGTATTGCCGCCGTCGCCAATGGCAATTGGTGAAGCCGTATATGGTGCTGCGCTGAATGACACGCTGAAAAAACAACTGTATGCCCGTTTGTTGCCTGTGATTGCCGGTGGGCAAGCCGTGCCGATACCGGATGATTTGGTGCGGAAAAGTTTTCAGACGGCCTGCAACCCAAACGGATGCGAGCATTGGGAATGGGAACGGAATATCGGTGTTGCCTGCGCCTTATACAAAGGTTGGCGCGCCCGTCATTATGATTCATCACAAAAGAGGACTTACTCCATGGATTTAGATATTGAAAACCGCTCGCGCGATTATTTGTTCGGCAGGCTGTTGGCGGTTGCGGAAAAATTGGAAAGCACCGCGTTGCGAATTGCCGATGAAGACCGTGCCACCACAGCAGAGCGCTATATGCAGCGTTTTGTGGTGCGTCCGCTCAGCACCTGGCTGCAAATTGAGGCAAATCTGACCAAGTCCTATAAAGACCGCCTGCGCAATAACCGCTACATGGGCTTTCTGCGCAATCGTGAAAAAGAAATCGACGAAATCATGTTTGCGCTAAATGAATTGAGAGATAAAACCGGCTGTTCGTTGGATGCCCAGTTGGACGGCGAATTCTTATTGGGCTATCACAGCCAAAAAATGGCCTATCGCAATCAGTCCAATGCCCAAGCGCAGCCCGATACGCAAGAAACTGAAAACAACTGAAACCTTTGGAGAAAATAATATGTCTTTAAGCAAAAAAATCGACTTCGCCCTGATTATCAGCGTACAAAACGCCAACCCCAACGGCGACCCCTTGAACGGCAACCGCCCGCGTGCCGACTTTTCCGGCTTTGGCGAAATGACCGACGTATGCCTAAAGCGCAAAATCCGCGACCGCTTGCAAGACTGCGGTGAAAGCATTTTCGTACAGTCCGACGAAAAGAAAACCGACGGCATGACCAGCCTCGCCAACCGTGCCAAAGACAAAGAAGTCGGCTTGGGGGCAGACGCATTTAATGCCAAAAAAGCGAACAAAGACGAAACCGCCAAAAAAGCCTGCGAAAAATGGCTGGATGTGCGCAGTTTCGGTCAAGTATTTGCCTTCGGTAAAAGCGACGATGCTTCCGGCGTATCCATTGCCGTTCGCGGCCCGGTCACCATCCAGTCCGCATTCAGCGTTGACCCGGTTAGCATTACCAGCACCCAAATTACCAAAAGTGTGAGCGGCGAAGGCGACGGCAGCAAACGCGGCTCTGACACCATGGGCATGAAACACCGCGTGGACAAAGGCATTTACGTTGCCTACGGCGCCATGTCGCCACAGCTTGCCGAGCGCACCGGCTTTTCCGATGCCGATGCGCAGAAAATCAAAACCGTGCTGACCAAGCTCTTTGAAGGCGATGCTTCGTCTGCCCGCCCGGAAGGCAGCATGCAGGTGCTGAAACTGATTTGGTGGGAGCACAACTGCAAATCCGGCCAGTATTCCTCCGCCAAAGTACACGGCAGCCTCAAAGTGCATTCAGACGGCAGTTATGATTTGGATAACTTTGAAGACTTGCAGCCTGAAGTCTTGGATGGCTTTTGATGGCCCGAAGCGCATATCCAAGAATATATCGATGAGAAAATTTCTCACCATAAGCGTTTATCAATGATAAAAACAGATCATATTAAGCGCTTTATATAGACATTTTTTATCGCAACAAGCGCTTATGGATGAGAAAAAATACCATGACAAACATTCCGCTATCCGCCCTGCAACACTACGCCTTTTGTCCGCGCCAGTGTGCCTTGATTCATAACGAACAAGTATGGGCGGAGAACTATTTGACCGCACAAGGCCGTGCTTTGCATGAGCGGGTGGATGGCGGCGAGCCGGAAACGCGCAAGGGCGTGCGCTTCGAGCGTAGCGTGCATGTGTCGGCAGAAAATTTGGGTGTGCATGGCGTGCTGGATATGGTTGAACGTGATATTCAGACAGGCCATCTGAAACCCGTTGAGTACAAACGCGGCAAACCCAAGCCCGAACCGTTCGACGAAATCCAGCTCTGCGCCCAAGCCTTGTGCTTGGAGGAAATGACCGGACAAACGGTTGCAGAGGGCGCGCTGTGGTATATGCAAACCCGCCACCGCGTACCGGTGATGTTTTCAGGTAGCCTGCGGGCACAAACCTTACAAGTGATTGACGAAGTGCGCAAACTTCTGGAAAGCGGTACCACCCCGCCGCCAGAATATGGCAAACGCTGTAAAGCTTGTTCGTTGATTGAGGTTTGTCAGCCGAAGTTGGTGGATAGGGATAGGTCGGTGGGGTATGTGGCGGGGTTGTTTGGGGATTAAGTGATGTTTTGAAAATCGAAGTTTGGTATTAAAATATGAAACAGGCTTTGAAATATTTATTGTGAAACAGGGAGCTATGATGCCAATCAAAATTTATCATATTGTGCATCTAGATCGGTTAGGTTCTATTCTTGCCGATGGGTACTTATTAAGTGATGCTATTATCAGTCAGCGCGGAAACAACGGATCAATGATCGGGCTGAGCAATATAAAAGAACGTAGATTGAGAAAATCGTTAAATAGCTATCCTAATTTGCATGTTGGAGATTGTGTGCCGTTTTATTTTTGTCCTCGTTCGGTTATGCTTTTTTTGATTTATTGTAGGAATTCTGAATTAGCATATCAGGGAGGCCAAGAGCCAATTATTCATTTGCAAGCTGATTTGGAACAAGTAGTTCAATGGGCAAAAACACAATCCCCTAGACAACGTTGGGTTTTCACTGACTCTAATGCAGGCTCTAACTATTTTGAAGATTTTAATGATTTAAACCTATTGAATGATAAAATTAATTGGGATGCTGTTGGTGCCAGATATTGGCAAGAACCAAGTATCAAGGAGGGGAAACAAGCAGAATTCCTATTTGAGAACGCTCTTCCTTGGCATTTGATAGAACATATCGGAGTGCATTCAAATCGTATTTATCGACAAGTTGTGCATGTACTTCAAGGACAACAGCATCGACCACAAGTAACCGTTGAGCCAACTTGGTATTACTAATAGGAGGTTTATCATGATTGAATTTAAAACTGGCAATATCTTTGAAAGTGATGCTGAGGCCTTGGTAAATACTGTAAATTGTGTTGGTGTTATGGGGCGTGGCATAGCATTGCAGTTCAAAAATAAATATCCAGAAAATTTTAAAGCATATCAGCAAGCGTGCAAGCAGGAGTTTTTGAAACCAGGAAAAATGTTTGTTTTTGAAACAGAGCAGCTTGTATTGCCAAAATGGATTATTAATTTTCCTACAAAACGTCATTGGAGAGGTAAAAGCCGTATTGAAGATATTGAAATTGGACTGATTGATTTGGTAAAGGTAATACAAGAGAAAAACATTCAGTCTATTGCTATTCCTCCATTAGGATCTGGTTTAGGCGGATTGGATTGGAACGATGTGCGCTCGCAGATTGAAAATACACTTAGTCATGTCGAAAACGTAAAAATTTTTGTATATGAGCCGGGTGGTGCACCTGAAACTACCAAAATGAATCATTCCACAAAAGTTCCAGAAATGACAGCTGGACGAGCTGCTTTGATTGAGTTGATGAATCGTTATTTAAAAGGATTGCTAGATCCCTATATTTCCCTCTTAGAAGTGCATAAGTTAATGTATTTTATGCAGGAATCTGGTGAAAATCTGCGTTTAAAATATGTTAAACATCATTATGGGCCTTATGCGGAAAATTTACGCCATGTCTTAAAGGCAATAGAGGGACATTTTATTTCTGGATACGCTGATGGTGGCGATATGCCGAATAAGCCGTTAAAGCTTGTACCAGGAGCTATTGAAGACGCACAACAGTTCTTGTCTAAACACGTCAATAGTTATGCTCATTTTGAGAAGGTTACCGAATTGGTTGAGGGGTTTGAGTCATCTTATGGTTTGGAGTTGTTAGCAACTGTGCATTGGTTGGCTAAAAAAGATGGAATTATGGATAAGGAGGATTTAAGAAGAGGTGTTTATCAATGGAATGAGCATAAAAAATCATTCACCCCTCGTCAAATTGATATTGCTTATGACCGCCTGTTATACCAAGGTTGGCTTGTGCAAAATTAACCTAATAAAATAATAAGCCTAGCTTTTAAATGAATAACCAGCCTTAATGGCAACCTTAGATATTTTTAGACGACCTAAACGGAAAGTCATTCAAACGTGTATTCAAAATCAAGAGGTTTTTCCAACCATGCGCAAACTGCAAAACACGCTCTATATCACCACTCAAGGCAGTTATCTGCATAAGGAGCGGGAAACGCTGGTGGTGGAGCAGGAGCGCAAGAAGGTGGCGCAGTTGCCGGTGCATGCGATCGGGCATATTTTTTGTTTCGGTAACGTGTTGGTGTCGCCTTTTTTGATGGGGTTTTGCGGCGAAAACAATGTGAATTTGGCGTTTTTTACCGAAAACGGTCGGTTTTTGGGGCGTTTGCAGGGGCGGCAGAGTGGTAATGTGTTGCTGCGGCGGGCGCAGTATCGGCTGTCGGAGCAGAATCCCGTGCCGATTGCGCGGCATGTGATTGCGGCGAAGATTCAGTCGGCCAAGCGGGTGTTGCAGCGGCGTTTACGTAATCATGGCGAGCATGCGGAGGTGTTGGCGGCGGTAACGGCGTTGAATTTTTCTTTGCAGCAGTTGAAGCGGGCGGAGTGTTTGGACAAGGTTCGCGGGATTGAGGGCGATGCGGCGGCGCGTTATTTCGGGGTATTCCGGCATTTGCTTGCGGAGAAAAGCGGTTTTGATTTTGACGGTCGCAACCGCCGCCCGCCGCGCGATGGGGTGAATGCGCTGTTGTCTTTTCTGTATGCGGTGCTGGGCAAGGATATCAGCGGGGCGTTGCAGGGCGTGGGCTTGGATCCGCAGGTGGGTTTTCTGCATGCCGACCGGCCGGGGCGCGACAGTTTGGCGCAGGATATTTTGGAAGAGTTCCGCGCGTGGTGGGTGGACAGGTTGGTGCTTTCCCTGATTAACCGCGGGCAAATCAAGCCGCAGGATTTTGTGCATGAGGCCGGCGGCGCGGTGAATATCAAACCCGAAGCGCGCAAACTGGTTTTTCAGGCTCTTCAGGCGAAAAAGCAGGAGAAGATTATCCATCCGTTTTTGCAGGAGGAAGTAGAAATCGGCCTGCTGCCGTATATTCAGGCGATGCTGTTGGCGCGGCATCTGCGCGGGGATTTGGCGGAATATCCGCCGTTTTTGATGCGTTGAGTTTTTCAGACAGGCATTTTCAGACGGCCTTTCCGCTTATATTTGAGGCCGTCTGAAAAAGAAATAAGGGGAAATAGCGTGTTGATGTTGATTACTTATGATATTTCGCTGGAAGACGCGGCAGGGCAGGCGAGGCTGCGGCGCATCGCCAAACATTGCTTGGATTACGGCGTGCGCGTGCAATATTCGGTATTCGAGTGCGACGTAACGCCTGATCAGTGGGTAAAACTGAAGGCCAAGCTGCTCGATACCTACCAGCCCGAAACCGACAGCCTGCGCTTTTACCATCTGGGCAGCAAATGGCGGCGCAAGGTGGAACACCACGGCGCGAAGGCGGCGGTGGACGTGTTTCAAGATACGCTGATCGTGTGAATCGCTAACCCGTGGTTCTCATGAAAATGCGGGGTGGTTAGCGATGCGGAGTTGTTCTTTAACAATCAGGAACTTGAAATATGCGAGTGGAGCAGAATAAGGCTGTGCTATACTCGTGTTCCGCTTTTTTGAAAACGTTAGCGCACAAAGGCTCTGAATGCTTTGTTTGGCAAGCATTTTCAAAGAGGCTCAGCCGCCTTCGGGCGGCTGTGTGTTGAAACAATTTCCTTTTTGATTGATAAACACCGCTTAAACCAGCCGCCTTCGGGCGGCTGTGTGTTGAAACTTGACTCCGTGAAGTTGGAAAAGGGCGCGATTGCTACCCAGCCGCCTTCGGGCGGCTGTGTGTTGAAACTTGTTGAGCCGTATGTCGGGTACGCAAACCGAACCAGCCGCCTTCGGGCGGCTGTGTGTTGAAACATTGCATCGGACGGTATACCGCCTATTTGCGACTGCAGCCGCCTTCGGGCGGCTGTGTGTTGAAACAGATTGTGCGGATTTGGCCGCGGCAGCGGCTTTACAGCCGCCTTCGGGCGGCTGTGTGTTGAAACCTCCTTGTATCGCCAAGTCTTACCATCAAAAACGGCCAGCCGCCTTCGGGCGGCTGTGTGTTGAAACACAAAGGCCGCCGCAAGGGGCGCGGTATCAAGGCAGCCGCCTTCGGGCGGCTGTGTGTTGAAACTTGCCGCAGGGCAAACGATTCAAGCGCCGATTATCAGCCGCCTTCGGGCGGCTGTGTGTTGAAACCGTTTCCAATGGTCATGCTCTATCACAGCCTTAACAGCCGCCTTCGGGCGGCTGTGTGTTGAAACAATCAAACAATCCGAGACATCTATCAAGGCGGATCAGCCGCCTTCGGGCGGCTGTGTGTTGAAACAGTTGTTTGCTTTGGAAACGGCGATGAGGGTAGGGGACAGCCGCCTTCGGGCGGCTGTGTGTTGAAACAGTAGCCTGTGCTTTAGGTTTCTCATCAAGAGCACAGCCGCCTTCGGGCGGCTGTGTGTTGAAACGCGTTTTTATGGGTTTTGAAATGACACAAGTAACTAAACAGCCGCCTTCGGGCGGCTGTGTGTTGAAACGCGATATTGCCGCTCATGCGAAACGCGCGGGCGTCAGCCGCCTTCGGGCGGCTGTGTGTTGAAACTGTTTATTGAGGCGAAATCTTACAATGAAAAGCTGCAGCCGCCTTCGGGCGGCTGTGTGTTGAAACCATCATGCCAAATTGCAAGGCTTAAGCCGCCTCCAGCCGCCTTCGGGCGGCTGTGTGTTGAAACTACCAATCCATATTTCTATGGATTTTTGGGGGGGCAGCCGCCTTCGGGCGGCTGTGTGTTGAAACAACAGCAAGTATTTGCCAACATAATGCGCGAGGCAGCCGCCTTCGGGCGGCTGTGTGTTGAAACATCTTAGGTGCCGCGGGTATGTATGCCAAGTTGGCAGCCGCCTTCGGGCGGCTGTGTGTTGAAACACGAATTGGCCGTGGAAAACGGCCTTTTTAGTGGCCAGCCGCCTTCGGGCGGCTGTGTGTTGAAACAGACGGCCTTATTGCGCCGCCCAATACAGCCGCACCAGCCGCCTTCGGGCGGCTGTGTGTTGAAACTACTTCCCAGATTTCAACAAACCATCCTTTGCTACAGCCGCCTTCGGGCGGCTGTGTGTTGAAACCAGGGTAGCATACAGATGCTGGAAAATGCAGCTTTCAGCCGCCTTCGGGCGGCTGTGTGTTGAAACACCATACCCGAGTTGGGTCTTCGTGTTAGGGTGTCCAGCCGCCTTCGGGCGGCTGTGTGTTGAAACTAAATTTTCGGTCGCCACAAAATACGAATATCTCAGCCGCCTTCGGGCGGCTGTGTGTTGAAACCCCTTTACTAGCAGCCTCTCTAATTTTTTTATCAACAGCCGCCTTCGGGCGGCTGTGTGTTGAAACCCATTGGAGAAAAAAACATGTATCAACTATACAACAGCCGCCTTCGGGCGGCTGTGTGTTGAAACTCGACTTGCTTAAAGAGCAAGGCGCAATGACCGGACAGCCGCCTTCGGGCGGCTGTGTGTTGAAACTAAATTTTCGGTCGCCACAAAATACGAATATCTGCCAGCCGCCTTCGGGCGGCTGTGTGTTGAAACGCTGATGCCGCCGGCCATTTCCAACAATTTGGCAAACGGCCAGCCGCCTTCGGGCGGCTGTGTGTTGAAACGTTACCGTAAGCAATATTGTTTACAGTAGCCGATCAGCCGCCTTCGGGCGGCTGTGTGTTGAAACTTCAGATTGCCGGGCTTGTTTTTGTAAAACTCCTCAGCCGCCTTCGGGCGGCTGTGTGTTGAAACGATTTGGAAATCGCCTGTGCCTACGGCCAACAGCCAGCCGCCTTCGGGCGGCTGTGTGTTGAAACCTACTCTGAGGCGCTGGCCGATGTCAAGCGCATTATCAGCCGCCTTCGGGCGGCTGTGTGTTGAAACGCGAAACGGCTTTGCCGAGCGAAATGGAGGCTTTTTCAGCCGCCTTCGGGCGGCTGTGTGTTGAAACAAGAAACTCGGCAAATCCTAGCCGCCTTCGGGCGGCTATATTTTGAACTTTAAATGATGGTACAGCCATTACAAACCAAATTTAAATTTGCTGCATTGTTGTGCCTTGATTCAAAGAAAAAATTTGAATTCAATAATTTATCGATAAATCAAATACTTGTTTTCTGTTTTGGCTCCGGATTTGCCGATTGGTAAGCAAAATTAAGTTGATTTGCTATAAGGTCATCAAAGGGCTACGGTAAAGGGGTAGCTTTGTTTTTCGTAGGCCGGCTAAGGTATAAGTTATGCGGTTCCGCCTGGCATGGAATTTTAAACGCTCCCTCATCGCTATCATCAATCTTCAAATACTTCCAAAGTATTATTTCCGTTCACTCTTTCTGCTACCCCTTTCCCCTTATTTTGCCGCTGCTTCTTAAGCTTTCTGTGCATATTTTTCTTGCGTGCAGTCATTTACACTTTTACACGTCGAAAATTTTTTTACACCAAACTTTACCGCTACCGTCCAATCATTAACGGCTATTTTTCAGGCAGGCATTGTGCTTGATTGGATGTCTGTCTGAAAACCAAACCAAAAGGAACACTACCATGAAAATCAGAGCACAAGTCGGCATGGTTCTGAACTTAGACAAATGTATCGGCTGCCACACCTGCTCCGTTACCTGTAAAAACGTCTGGACTTCGCGCGACGGCGTGGAATATGCGTGGTTTAACAACGTGGAAACCAAGCCCGGCATCGGTTTTCCGAAAAACTGGGAAGACCAAAACAAATGGAACGGCGGCTGGGTGCGCAAACCCGACGGCAAGCTGGTGCCGAAGCAGGGCGGCAAGTTGAAGATTTTGGCGAATATTTTTGCCAACCCGAATATGCCGAAAATCGACGACTACTACGAGCCGTTCACCTACGATTACGAGCATCTGCAAAACGCGCCGAAAATGAAAACGCCGCCGACCGCGCGTCCGATTTCCGTGCTCACCGGCAAAAAAATGGACAAAGTGGAATGGGGTCCGAACTGGGAAGACGATTTGGCGGGCGAGTTTGAGAAGCGGGCGAAAGACGTGCTGTTTGAAGGCATTCAGAAAGACATGCACGCTGCGTTTGAGCAAACCTTCATGATGTATCTGCCGCGCCTGTGCGAGCATTGTTTGAACCCGACCTGCGTGGCGTCCTGCCCTTCCGGCAGCATTTACAAGCGTGAAGACGACGGTATCGTGTTGATCGACCAAGACAAATGCCGCGGCTGGCGCATGTGCGTATCCGGCTGCCCCTACAAAAAAATCTACTACAACTGGACTTCGGGCAAGGCCGAAAAATGCACGTTCTGCTACCCGCGTATCGAAGGCGGCCAGCCGACCGTGTGTTCCGAAACCTGCGTAGGCCGCATCCGTTATTTGGGCGTGCTGCTGTATGACGCAGACAAAATCGAACAGGCCGCTTCGGTAGCCAACCCGCAAGATTTGTACGAACAGCAATTGGGCGTGTTCTTGAATCCGCACGACCCCGAAATACAACGAGAAGCCTTGAAACAGGGCATCAGCCAAAGTTGGATTGATGCGGCCAAACAATCGCCGGTGTACAAAATGGCGATGGAGTGGAAAGTGGCGTTCCCGCTGCACCCCGAATACCGCACCTTGCCGATGGTTTGGTATATCCCGCCGCTCTCGCCGATTCAATCTGCCATCGAAAACGGTTTGGTGGGCGAAAACGGCATCATCCCGAGCGTGGACGAAATGCGCATCCCGCTGAAATATCTGGCCAACCTGCTCACCGCAGGTAAAGTCGAGCCGATCAAATTCGCGCTCGAACGCATGATTGCCATGCGCCGTTTCAAACGCGGACAAGTGGTTCACGGCGAAACGCTGGCGCAAACGCTGGAAGGCACCGGCCTCACGCCCGAGATGGTGGAGGACATGTATCAAATCATGGCGATTGCCAATTATGAAGACCGCTTTGTGATTCCGACTTCGCACAAAGAAATGGTGGAAAACAGCTTCGGCGACAAAGCCGGCTGCGGCTTTACCTTCGGCAACGGCTGCTCCGGCGGCAGCAGCGAAGAGAGCTTGTTCGGCAAACGCAAAGGCGCGCCGATTATCTTCCACGGCCTGCGCAAAGATGCCGAGAAAAACCGTGAAGAAGGAGTACGCTGATGAGCGCGAATCCTGTTTACAAATGGTTTTCCGCGCTGCTGTGCTACCCCGAAGCCGAGCTGATCGAAGCCCTGTCTGAATTTCAGACGGCCTTACAAGAATGGCCCGAGCTGCAAACGCAAGCAGGCCGTCTGAACAGCTTTTTAGACTATTTAAACAGCCACAGCCTGCGCGAATTACAGGAAAACTACGTCGCCACTTTCGACCGCAACCGCAACCATGCGCTCTACATTTTCGAGCATGTGTACGGTGAAGACCGCGACCGCGGAAGCGCCATGGTGGACTTGCTGCAAGAATACCGCAACCACGGTTTCGAGTTGGGCAACGATGAGCTGCCCGATTACCTGCCCGTATTGCTGGAATACCTGAGCCAAGTGGCGCCCGAACACGCGCAAAAACTGTTGGGCGATGCCGTGCATGTGATCGCCCACATCGGCGGCAAACTCGAGAAAAACGGTTCGCCCTATGCCGTGCTGCTGCAAGGCATCACAGCCCTCAGCCCGGTAGCGCCGCAGCCCCTCATCGAGCCGCCCGTGCGCGATATGGACGAAGCGATGGAAACGTTCGGCCCCGATATTTCCGGCACCGAGCCGCTGCTGAAACCGAGCGTCGAAACCGTACAGTTTTATCCTAAAGCCGCTTTTCAGACGGCCCAAACAGGAGCATAAACATGAATACCCTGCACCAATTCTTCTTCGGCATCTTCCCCTACATTGCCCTCGCGATTTTCTTCTTCGGCAGCCTCGTGCGCTTCGACCGCGAACAATATTCGTGGAAAAGCGAATCCAGCCAAATCCTGTATGAAGGCCAATTGCGCGTGGGCAACATTCTGTTTCACGTCGGCATTTTGGCCGTGTTTTTCGGGCACTTGTTCGGCCTGCTCACGCCTTTATGGTTTTGGGACGCGCTGGGCATTTCCCACGGAGCCAAGCAGATTTTTGCGATGGTGATGGGCGGCATCTTCGGCGTGATGGCGATGATCGGTTTGATTATCCTGCTGCAACGCCGTCTGAAATGCGACCGCTTGGCCGTCAACAGCACTTGGCGCGACAAATTGGTGCTGATTTGGCTCATTATCACCTTAGGCTTGGGTTTGCTGACCATCTTCGTGAGCATGGGCCATACCGACGGCCACGAAATGGTGAAACTGATGACTTGGGCGCAGCACATCGTTACCTTCCGCGGTGATGCCGCCGGCCATATCGAAGACGTGAACTTCCTGTTCAAACTGCATATGGTGATGGGTATGGGCTTGTTTGTGATTTTTCCCTTCACCCGCTTGGTGCATGTGTGGAGCGGCTTCGCAAGCGTCGCCTACCTCGGCCGTGCGTGGCAGTTGGTGCGCCGCCGTTAAGATTCCTAATCATAAGTAAGTGAAAAACCAAACAGACTGGTTGTTATGCTCGGGTTGGAACCCGGGCATTTTTTTAGGGTTTGGGGCAATAGAACCGATTAATCGTCAGTTTATTTGCTCTAGACAAGCTCGAGTATGACGGTACCGTTATTATGTAAGTGGATTAACTATGCAGCTTCATCGCAGCTTCATCGCATGTGCTTGAATGAAGAAATACCTGTCTGAAAAGTGTTTTTCAGACAGGCATTTTATTGGTGGCGACCCTATTCAATACAGCAACACAAGAGTTTAAGGATTTTGCAGTCAGTCTCTCTTTCTGGATTCAGGCAGGCATAGAGAGAAAGCCCATCCTGCAAATGCGCCGCACAAGCCGGCCAACAAACCTTGCGTGAAGCTCAGTTCGTAGATCAGCCATCCTGTGAGCAGGGAAGTGGATGCGGCGGTGGCTATGGTTACCAATGTGCCGAAAACGCCGCGCTTCAGATCCATAATAAACCACACGGCCCAAGTGAGCACTGAGGGCAGGAAGCCGAAACGCCAGCCCATCAAGGCCAGGTTAAGCAGCATATCGGGGTTGCGGGCGGCTTGTACGCCGGGGTTGAATGACAGCGCAACAATCACAGGAAGCATGCCCACCATGCCGCCGACCAGCGCCAATATGCCGAGCAGCCACCAATAGCGCCCATCAGTTTTTCTGTATTCCCATCCAAGTATATTCATAACGATATTTCCTGTTTGTGTTTGGTTATAGTTGCGTATCCGCCCACCTGAAAGTGATGCACTGCTGATAGCGCGGGCTGTATATGGCCCCTTATAACCATTTGAGAGACACAACTATAATTTTTTATGTAGAGTAAATGATTTGAAGCTTGTGGGTGGATTATAACAACTTTTTAATTAATTTTACAATTTAATGTGAAAAAAATTTTGATGTAAATAAAACCTGATGAGTTTTAAACTCCCTTTAAATAAAATGATTTGCAAGCGGTTTTCTTTTTTGACGAAAGGTTGTTTGAGCGTTTTTAAAGTGATTTTTTTGAAACATAAGTTAAAAAATGGAATTTTATGTTTTGGTTTGTAATTGTTTTGGTGCGGGTTTATACCGAAAGCAAGGTACAGGCTTGTGTTGGAAACATATTTCTTGCCGCCAGCCGGATAACTACAGATATGAATTTTGCGCGGTAGCCATTTCATAAGCCGTGTGTACTGCGGCAATCAGGCTGCCGGAACGGGCTTTGCCTGTGCCTGCCAGTTCGAGGGCGGTGCCGTGATCAACCGAAGTGCGGATAAACGGCAGGCCGAGGGTGATGTTGACGCTGTTGCCGAAACCCGCGTATTTCAACACGGGCAAGCCTTGGTCGTGGTACATGGCGAGCACGGCATCGGCGTGTTCCAGCATAAAGGGCTGAAACAGCGTGTCGGCGGGGTAGGGGCCGCAGATGTTGATGCCTTCTGCCTGCAGGGCTTTGAATGCGGGGATGATGACGTCGATTTCTTCGCGCCCCAAATGCCCGCCTTCTCCGGCGTGCGGATTGAGGCCTGCGGCGAGGATGTTGGGTGATTCAATGCCGAATTTGTGTTTCAGGTCGTGATGCAGCACGCGGACAATATCGTGCAGCAGCGGCCGGCTGATAGCGGCGGCCACGTCTTTCAGCGGCAGGTGGGTCGTGACCAGTGCAACGCGCAGGCCGCCGCCTGCCAGCATCATAACCACTTGTTTGGCTTCGGATTTTTCGGCCAGGTATTCGGTGTGCCCGCTGAAAAACGGGCCGCCCGCATCGTTGATGATGCCTTTGTGCAGCGGGGCGGTAACCATGCCGGCGAATTGTTTGCGTTCTATGCCTTCGTAAGCGGTGTCTAAAAGGTCGAGCACATAAGATGCGTTGGCAACGTTCAGCTTGCCCGCTTCGCAAGCGGCGTTTAAAGGGATGTGCCACACTTCCAACACGCCTTTTTCAGACAGGCCTTGCAGATCGTAGGGCTTGATTTCAATGGATTTGCCAAGCATTTGCGCGCGTTGCCGAAGCAGGTTGATGTCGCCCAAAACTACAGCGCGGCAGGGCAGGCTGGCGTGTGCCAAATCAAGGCAGATATCGGGGCCGATACCGGCAGGTTCGCCCGAGGTAATGGCTAATGTGGGTTGCATGGCGCAGGGCTTTCTGAGGAAAAGAGTTAAACGGACTATATCATCAATTGCGTGGCAATGCCTGTCTGAAAAGGGTTTCAGACAGGCATTTTGCTGCTGACAGAAATTGTCATGACAAGCTGTTATACTGAACCGTATCATTAGCTGGCGCAGCGGCGTGAAAAATGCTTGCGATACGTTCAACCTTGGTGCGCTTTTTGCTTTGTATAGTCAATCCGCTTACATAATAACGATACCGTCATACCCGGGCTCGACCCGAGTATGGGAGCGTACAGTTTTTAAGTTGATTAACTATACTTACAAATTTTCTTTAAAAAGCCGCTGTACAAGCCAGATAGCGACATGCCCCAGATTATGCTATAGAAATTTGTTAACGGAATTGAGGAGCGGAAAATGAAACTGAGCTTTTATACACACCCCATGTCGCGCGGCAGAATTGTGCGCTGGATGCTGGAAGAAACCGGATTGCCTTATGAAACCTTGTTGCTTGAATACGGCGGCAGCATGAAATCGCCCGAATATCGCGCCATTAACCCGATGGGCAAAGTACCTGCGCTGAAGCACGGCGATACGGTGGTTACTGAAACGGCGGCAATCTGCATGTATCTGGCCGATTTGGTGCCGGAAAAGCAGCTTGCGCCGCCGCCGGGCAGCCCTGAACGCGGCACTTATTACCGCTGGATCAGCTTTATGGCGCCGCTGGAGCAATTGATGTTTGCCAAAAGAGGTGCGGCTATGCCGCCGCCCGAGAGTGCGGGTTTCGGCACAGAAGCCGATTTGCTTGATGCATTGGAATCTGCGCTGAAAAACAGGGAATATTTGGCCGGCGGCACGTTTACCGCCGCCGACCTTATGGTGGCTGCCTATGTGGGCTGGTATCTGCAATTCAAGCTGCTGGAGCCCCGCCCGGCTTTTGTTGCGTTTGCCGAACGCCATCGGAAACGTCCTGCGGCATTGCGGGCTGATGAAATTGATGAAGGCCTGTTGGCGCAGCAGGGGGAATAGAAGCCTGTATATTGAAACCAACCGTGCCTGTCTGAAACTATTTTCAGACAGGCACGGTTGGTTTGGCATGAAGGTTATTTCTGAATCTGAACGGCGGAAACTTTGATTTCCACTTTCCATTCCTGTTTGGCGAGTTTGGCTTCCACGCAGGCGCGGGCGGGAGCGCGTTGCGGGTTGACCCAGGCATCCCATGCGATATTCACTGCATCGTAGTCGGCCAAGTCGGGCAGGAAAATGGTGGCTTCGAGAATATGGTTTTTATCCGAACCGCATTGGGCGAGCCAATGGTCGATTTGTTCGAGCACGTTGCGGGTTTGCTCGGTGGCGCCGGCTTCGGTGTTTTCCGGCACCATGCCGGCAAGGAACACGAAACCGTTGGCAACGGTGGCTTCCGAAAGGCGGGGTGTTTGGCCGAAATATTGGATGGTCATCTTTTTCCTTTGAGAGCGGTGGTTAAGTGAAAAGCTATGTTAACATAAGGCCGGTTATTGTTTTGAACATTTTGCTATGGCCAAGCCCGATTATCCGATTACCCCTGCCGTGCGCTTTTTGCGCGAACACAATATTCATTTTGAACCTAAGCTTTACGATTATGTCGAACACGGTGGCACATCGCATTCTGCCGCCTGTTTGGGCGTGGCAGAGCATGAAGTGGTGAAAACCATCGTGCTGCAAAACGAAGCGAAAAAAGGGCTGATTGTGCTGATGCACGGAGACAAGCAGATTTCCACCCGCAACCTGGCGCGTGCACTAGGCATGAAACATATCGAACCGGCCGACCCGAAGCAGGTGAATAAATGGACGGGTTTTTTGGTGGGCGGAACCAGCCCCTTCGGCACCAAAACCGCGCTGCCGGTTTATGTGGAAGAAAGCATTTGGGCTTTGGAGAAAATGTATATCAACGGCGGCAAGCGCGGTTTTCTTGTGGCCGTTTCCCCGCGGGCTTTGATGAGCCTGAACACTGTCAGCGTGAATGTGGCGGTTGATTGAAATCCATATAACCGTGAAAGGCAGAATGTGATTGAAACGCCCATAAGCAAACAGGAAAAAACAGAGCGGGGGCGCATTTGCGGCAATTTGCCTATTCCTGCGTCCTCTGATGAAGCATACAAATATACTTGGATAGTTTATATACTTTATTTTCTCTCGTTTCCTGTAAGCGTCATATCTATTGCAGGTGTGGTTATTGCCTATCTGAAACGGGACGAAACGGCCGGAACGGTTTGTTACGGCCATATGCAGTATCTGATTAAAACGTTTTGGGTGGTTTTAGCCGGCAAACTGATCGGTATCTGTTTGATTGGGTCGTTATTCGTCATTAGCGGCCTGCTTGTGCTATGTATCGTATGGATTTGGTTTATTTACCGTGTGGTGGCGGGCTTTATCAAGTTTAACGAGAATCAGCAGGTATCTGTGAAAAGCTGGTTTTAACAACGCTTTTGAAAAATAAATCCAGCCGGGCGGAAAGCCCGGTTTTGTTGTGGATGTTTTGTTAAGCCGTGCCGAATCTCGAGTTGGAGCAGGCCGGAATACGGTTGTTTTTAAAGTGGGGCATTGAGCGGCCTGTCGAATTGCATGGCAACAATACCGCCAAACCCGAGTATGGCGGATGTGCTGTTTTCCAAGCTGGGTCACAATCAGTGACATGCCTGTCTGAAAACTTTTAAAGGGGTAGCAATATGGTTTTTCTAATCAGCAGTATCGTTTGCAGCGTGGCCGTGTCGGTTTTGCTGAAAATGGCGCGTTCCAAAAAAATCGACATCGAACAGGCGGTGGCCGTGAATTATTTGGTAGCAATCGCGCTGTGTATGGTTTTTCTGAAGCCCGATTTGGGGGCCTGGCGCAGCTTTTTGCCCACTTGGTGGGTGTTCGGTGCGTTGGGTGTGCTGCTGCCTTCGGTTTTTGTGGTGATGGGGCGCTCGGTCGAACGGGCGGGTATTGTGCGGTCGGATGCGGCGCAGAGGTTGTCGCTGTTTCTGCCGGTTGGCGCGTCGTTTCTGATTTTCGGTGAAACGCTCACGCAGGGGCGGGCTGTAGGATTGGCGTTGGCGTTTACGGCTTTGTTTTGTTTGCTGTGGAAATCGGGCGGCGGTAAAAAATCGGGCGGGCTGCTGGCAAATGCGGGCCTGCTGCTCGGCGTGTGGGCGGGCTATGGTGTAATTGATATTCTGTTCAAACAGGTGGCCAAAAGCGGCACGGCCTTTTCGGGCAATCTTTTGGTGGCTTTTTGTTTGGCGGGAATGTTGATGTTCGGCTATCTGTTTGCCAAAGGCGTGAAGTGGACGGCAGCGGGCATCCTCGGCGGCATGATTTTGGGGGTGTTGAATTTCGCCAATATCTTTACTTATGTGCGCGCCCATCAGGTGATGAGCGAAAGCCCGACTTTGGTGTTTGCGGGAATGAATATCGGTGTGATTGTGCTGGGCACGCTGGTGGGGGCGCTGGCGTTTAAGGAAAAAATCAGCAGCATCAATGCGGCGGGTATTGCGGTGGCGGTGTGTGCTATCGGCTGTTTGTTTTATTGGCCGCAAATCAGTGCGCTGTTGGGTTTGTGAGCATAACAATGCCTGTCTGAAAATGTTTCAGACAGGCATTGTTGTATAAGAATGATAAACTTGGCGATAATATCTTTTTTTATTTTTTAACAAGGGAAAACGTGTACCGAATCGAACGCTGTCTGCCCGCATGGGTGTTGGGAGTTGCGGCTTCTTTTGCGTTGCCGGCCGTGCCTGCATGGTATGTAACGGCTGCTGCAGGCACGGGTTTGCTGCTGGTTGCGCGGCGCAGCGGTGTGGCTGTTGTGCTGTTGGCGGCGTTGTTGGGTATGGCATACGGTATCTGGCGCACTGAGCTTGCTTTGGCAAACCAATGGCCTGTCGGGCGGTTTGCGGCAGATACGCTAACGTTGAAAGTAACCGGCCTGCCTCAGCGGGAAGAGCGGCGGGTAAGGTTTGAAGCGCAAGTGCAGGATGCGGGCGGGCGGCAACGGCGGGTTCAGCTTTCCGATTATTCGTTGCGGGATTGGCCTGTGGGCAGTGTGTGGCGGGCTAATGTGAGGCTGCGGGCGCCGGTGGGCGAGGTGAACCTGCGCGGTTTCAATCGGGAAGCGTGGGCGTTGGCCAATGGTTTGGATGCTTTGGGCACGGTCGGGAAGGCGCGCGAACAGGTCGGGCAGGATCCTGCGGGCGGTGTGCTTGGGCTGCGTGTGGCAATCAGCGGCAATTGGCAGCAGGTGCAGGGTTTCGAGCAAGGCGTGGCGCTGATGCGTGCTTTGAGCATAGGCGAGCAAGGTGCGCTGCCGAACCGGGCTTGGCAGGCGTTCCGCCCTTTGGGCTTGACCCACTTGGTCAGCATATCCGGCCTGCATGTCAGTATGGTGGGTTTGATGGCGGCATGGTTGGCGCGGTTGGTGCTGCGCCGGCTGCCGTTTTCGTTTAAAAGGCCGCGCACGGTGGTGTTGGCGGCCGGTTTGGCGGCTGCGTGTCTTTATGCGCTGCTGGCAGGGTTCGGCGTGCCGACGCAGCGCACTGTATTGATGCTGGCTGCATTTGCTTGGATTTGGCATTCGAGAAAAGGGCAGTCCGTTTGGTTTGCCTGGTGGGCGGCGCTCTCGGCCGTGTTGCTGTTTGACCCTCTGGCGGTGTTGGGTGTGGGCACTTGGCTTTCGTTCGGTTTGGTGGCCGCTTTATTGTGGATAAGCGCTTGGCGGTTGGAAGAAAAAGGGTGGCGGGTGTTTTGGCGCGGTCAGTATGCCTTGCTGCTGGTGTCTTTAGTGGCTCTGGGGTTTATGTTTGCCGCTTTGCCTTTAATCAGCCCGCTGGTAAATTTGCTCGCCGTGCCTTGGTTTTCGTGGGTGTTGGTGCCGTTGGCGTTGGCGGCATCCGCATTTCCTTTCATTCCTTTGCAAACTTTCGCGGCCGGTGCAGGTCAATACACGATGCATGCCTTGTTCTGGCTGGGCGACCGGGCGCCGGAATGGAGCGTTGCCGCAGCGCCTGCGGGCTTGTTGTGGTTGGCGGCGGCAGCTGTATCGGCAGCGTTGTTGCCGCGCGGGATGGGGCTGAGGCCGTGGGCGTTTATCGTGTTGGCCGGTTTCGTTTTTTACCGCCCGCCTGCCGTGCCGCATGGTGCTGTAAAGATTACGGTGTGGGATGTCGGGCAGGGGCTGGCCGTCAGCTTTCACACCGCTTCCAAAACGCTGCTGTTCGATACCGGAACGGAAGCTGCGGCGCAAACGCAGCTGATTCCGAGCCTGCGTGCAATGGGTGTGCGCAGGCTGGATGCCGCGGTATTTTCCCATCACGATAACGACCACGACGGCGGAGCCGAACTTATCAGACAGGCATTCAGCCCGACAGTGGTATGGGCGGGTCAGCCCGGATTTTATCCGAATGCACGGCCTTGCCATGAGGGCAAAGCTTGGAACTGGGACGGCGTGCATTTCGAATGGCTAAGCCTGTCTGAAAAATCAGATGACGATAACGAACAAAGCTGTATTTTGCGTGTGGTGGCGGCTGAAAAAGCGTTGCTGGTTACGGGCGATTTGAGCCGGCGGGGCGAGCAGTCGTTGGTCGGGCAATATGGCGAAGACTTGTACAGCCATGTGTTGGTACTCGGCCATCACGGCAGCAACAGCGCGTCTTCAAGCGCATTTTTGAATGTGGTTGCGCCGCAATATGCCATAGCGTCCAGCGGTTTTGCCAACGCTTACGGGCATCCTGCCGAAGCGGTGAAAAACCGCTTGCGCGCGCACGGTATCCGACTGATGCGCACGGATTTGCATGGTGTACAACAATTCTGGTTTGTGAAAAAAGAAGAGAGGTCTTCCGATTTGGAGCCGGATTCAAGCAAACCGTATTGGCAGAAAAAGCCGTTTAAGCATGAATAATAATTCAAAAACAGAATATCTAAATGGGATGCCGGGTATCGGTATGGGATACCATTGATATTGAGTATTTGTTATAAATATTTTTTGTAAATAAGAAGAAGTTAAATTAATCAAACCGTTAGAAAGAAGGCTATGAATAAAAACTATCAACTGAAGATTAACCGTGCAGACAATAGCTCGGAATTGGTTTATACAAATGCTTTAATGCCTGTAGAAATCGAGGCTCGAGGCAGCGAAACATTTACCTTGTACAACGGGGATGGCAGCTTGGCTGATATAACGGTCAAGCGGGAAGGCGATGATTTATTGCTATTGCCGAATAACAAAAACGCTCATCCGATAGCAAAAATTGAAGGATATTACCAACATCATGCCGATTTTGTGAACGGCGAAGCCGTGCTGCAACCGATTCAGGACGGTTCTTTACATGCAAAAGAAGTAGGTATCGGCAAAAAAGCGGCAATCGGTGCGGGCGTGTTGCTCGGTGCGGGTGTGCTTGCAGCTGCGGGTGGTTCTGATGGCGGCGAACCGACCAGTGAAAACAGCCAACGTAAAATCACTTTGAAGCTGGACGAAGTTACCGGAGACGGCGTGTTGAGCATGAGTGAAGCACAGGCTCCGGTAAGCATCAGCGGCCGTGCAGAAGGCGTCGAAGCGGGAGACAAAGTGCAGATTAATGTAAACGGCAAAGCTTATCATGCCGCGGTTTCATCGAACGGTACGTTTAGTGTAAAAGTGGAAGCGGCCGATTTGGTAAACAACAGCAAGCACAACATTACCGCATCGGTAAACGGCAAAGAAGCCGCCAGCCGCAATTATGCGCTGCAAGACGAAGTGGCCGCACAAATCCGCCTGAATCCGGTGGTAGGTAAAAATGATGTGGTTGGAGAAAGCGGCACCGATGAGATTGTTACATTCAGCGGCAAGCTGGTAAGCGCGGATGCCGGGTTGCAGCAATATATTCAAAAAGGCTGGATCAGCGGGCTTGAAATCTATATCGGCAATCAAACTTACCGCGCAACAGTCGGCGAAGACGGCTCGTTCCGCTTTAAAGCCAACGCAAACGATTTGACCAAAGTAGCCAGCGAGCAGGTTTTGGTGAAATATATCGAAAGCCCGTTTCCTTTTTTGAGCGAGTACGGCAACGGTAATTACAATCTTTATGAAGGCATTCCGGACAATGCCGATTTATCGCAGGTGGGCGTTGAATTCGCGGACAACCCGCTGTTTACCAACGATGCCGGCCAGTACCAAGTGGCGGAAAATGCCGGAGACATGCTGGTTACCGCCATCGGCGGCACGGTTAGCGGTGCGGGCAAAGCCGGCGACAGCGTGGTGGTTACGGTAAACGGCACCGACTACCGCACTTCGGTAGGCGAAGACAAAACATTCAGCGTGAATGTGAAAAACAGCGATCTGTATGCCGATGCCGACCACACCTTAAGCGCTGTGCTGACCACAACAAATCAAGCGGGCAAAACCATATCTGCTTCAGACAGCGATGTTTATGCCGTGAAAGAAACGCCAAACGGTGCTGAAAGCGGCGAATCGGGCAATGCCGAGCTGCCGTATTTTATCCGTTCATTGGGCGACGGCAGCTTCCAGGACAAAGGGCTTGCTTTCGGCTACCTTGACAATACGTTCAACTGGCACGGCCCGGGCAGCTCCTTATATGTAACCTATGCCTTTGACCCGGACAGTAAATATGACCGCAGCATGGATAAAGTGCTCAACGGCGGCAAGCCTTTCAGCGAGCAGCAGAAAAACGATATCCGGGCATTGTTTGAAAAATACACCGAATACGCAGGCATCACGCTTGTCGAAACCACCGATGTGGAATCGGCCAATATGGTGCTCTATTTCGATGACATGACGTCAACCGAAAGAACGCCGGGGGATAGCGACCATATCGCCGGCTATGCTTATGCGGGAGGCGACGTACACTTATCGACCAAAGTATTTACGAGTGATGATGCTTTCGGCAGCTACGACGGCGCGGTTACCGTGTTGCATGAAGTGATGCATACTTTCGGCTTCGAGCATCCTTTCAATGAAGACAGCAGCGACAATCCCGACAGCAAAAGCTCTCTGAACAAAAGCGAAGATTTGCCCAAGGATGAAGACGAACTCACATATACCCTGATGTCGTATACGCAGCAAGACGATGTGGGCACGCCTGATCTGCGTGTGTTTGACTTGGCTGCCATGCATTACAATTTCGGTGTTAACCGAGGCCAGCGCAGCGGTAACGACATTTACACCTTCTCCAAATTCAGCCGCAGCAGCAGCGACGGCGGTGTGTATATTTGGGACGGCAGCGGCACCGATACATTCGACGCTTCGGATGCTTGGGCGGGTGTAACCGCAAGTTTGCAGCCCGGAGCGTGGAACTATATCGGTGAAAAAAGCCCTCATCTGATCCATGAGAAAAACGAGCCGGTTAATTTGCGCGAAGCTTTCGGTGTGGAAAACGGAAAAATATGGTCGGTGGCAGAGGGGCGTTATGTAGAAGAAACCATGGCTGATGTTTACCATTCCGGCCAATCCTTTATCGGCTACGGCACGCAGATTGAAAACCTGATCGGCTCAGAGTTCGGCGATACTTTAACCGGCAATAAAGCCGACAACCTGATTGAAGGCGGCGCGGGCGACGACACGATAAACGGCGAAGACGGCAACGACATTCTCGACGGCGGCGCAGGTAACGATACGCTGGCAGGCGGTGCAGGCAATGACACTTACTATGTCGACAGTGAGCACGACCGCATAACGGAAGGTGCAGACGCCGGCGCCGACACCGTGTTCAGCACAAACAACTTCGAGCTTGCCGGATATATCGAAAATCTTACCTTGCTGGGGCAAACCGCTGTGCGCGGCATAGGTAACGATGAAGCCAACCGCATTGTCGGCAACGGCACCGACAATGTACTCGACGGCAAAGCGGGGGATGACGTGCTGAACGGCGGAAAAGGCAGCGATATGCTTACCGGCGGCGCCGGCGCGGATACCTTTGTGTTTGATGCCGCGCTGGACGGTTCAATCGACACCATTACCGATTTCCAATCCGGCGAAGATAAAATCAGCTTGAGCAGCCTTGTATTCGGCATGGATTCGGTTACCGACGGCATGCTGGCATTCGGTGCGGACAAGGCCACGGCGGAAACGCGTTTGGTTTACGATAAAGGCACGCTTTATTATGATGCCGACGGCTCGGGCAGCGGCAACGCGGTTGCGTTTGCCAAACTCGCGTTGGACGACAACCAAACGGCGCAAAACGTGTTTATCGTTGCATAAACGGTTGGTTTAGCTTGAGATAGTTAATCTGCTTACATAATAGCGATACCGTCATACTCGGGCTTGACCCGAGTATCTCGAGTGTACTATTTTTAGCTGATTCGCTATATGCCTGTCTGAAAGACATTCAGACAGGCATATTCTTTTTCAAGAGACTGCGGTTAATCAATTTAAAGAATCACGCATCCGGAAGGCAAAACTACTACTTTAGTATTAGCTAAAAAGTGGTATAAAAAGCACGTTTTGAGCGTGTTATAAACGCCCTGCTTATGAAACCGATACCAAAAAAGGAAAAACATGAACTTTCGCAAAACAGCTTTTGCAGTGGCTTTAATTGCCGCCGTGCCGGCCGCCTCTGCCGCGGAAATCACCGTGTCTGCTGCCGCCAGCCTGAGTGATGCGTTTAAAGAAATTGCCGGGCAATACCAAAAGCAGCATCCCGATGCCAAAATCAAATTGAACACCGCCGCTTCCGGCGCGTTATTGCAGCAGGCTGCCAAAGGTGCGCCGGTTGACGTGTTGGCGTTTGCCGACCAGAAAACCATGGATATGGCCGGCGGGCAAAACCTGATCGTGCCCGCCACACGTAAAAATTTTGCCCGCAACACGCTGGTGGTTGTGGCGCCTGCCGACAGCAAACTGGCTGTTAAGGGTTTGAAAGATTTGCAGCAAAGCAGCGTGAAGCGCATTGCCGTGGGCAATCCGGAAAGCGTGCCGGCAGGCCGTTATGCCAAAGCCGCTTTGGAAAAAGCAGGCGTGTGGACTTCGATCACGCCGAAAATCATCAACACCCAAAACGTACGTCAGGCGCTTGATTATGTAGCGCGCGGCGAGGTGGAAGCGGGTTTTGTGTACAACACCGATGCGCAGATTCAGAAAGACAAAGTGAAAGTGCTGTGGACTGTGCCGCTGGAGAAACCGGTTACTTATCCGATTGCCGTAGCGAAAGACAGCAAGCAGCAGGTCGAAGCCAAACGCTTCGCCGATTATGTGCTTTCTGCCAAAGGGCAGGCGGTTTTGCGGAAATACGGTTTTACCCGGCCTTAAGCACGGCTGTTTTCAGACAGGCATTGTGTCCGGCAGGCGCAATGCCTGTCTGAAATCCATTATGGTTGCGGCAGGATGCGCTTGGAGCAGCCGCTTAATCTAAGCAACTTAATATGCTGCGGTTTGGCTGACTTGTATGAAAAATAAGTTTATTGGTTGGCTCCGCCATGCTTGGGTTGAATCCGGTATGACTGTATTGACCATACGCATTATGCCTGTCTGAAAACGTTTCACTTACCCTTATGACTGAATCCATCTTGATAACCCTCTACCTTTCGCTGAAAGTAGCCGGGCTGGCCACGCTGTTTAACGTGGTTTTAGGTACGGCTGCGGGTTTTGCACTGGCGCGCCTGAAATTTTTCGGGCGCGATTTTCTGGATACGGTGCTCACTTTGCCTATGGTGATGCCGCCGACCGTGCTCGGCTATTACCTGCTGGTACTGCTCGGCCGCAAAGGGCCTTTGGGCGCTTGGTTGCAGGAGCATTTCGGTATCACGTTGATTTTTACCTGGCAAGGCGCGGTGGTTGCCGCCATGGTGGTGACTTTCCCTTTGATTTTCAAACCGGCGAGGGCGGCTTTTGAAAATGTGAATCCGCAGCTTGAGCAGGCCGCCCGTTCGCTCGGCTTGGGTGCCGCTGCCGTGTTTTTCCGTGTGAGTCTGCCGTTGGCTTGGCGCGGCATTTTGGCCGGCGTGCTGCTGGCGTTTGCAAGGGCTTTGGGCGAGTTCGGTGCCACGCTGATGGTGGCGGGCAGTATTCCGAATGAAACGCAAACGCTTTCCATCGCTGTTTACGAAGCGGTTCAGGCAGGCAATGACCCGCTGGCCAACGGTTTGGTATTGCTGATTTCGGCGGTGTGCGTGGTGATTTTGCTGGCCATCGGGCGGGTGGCGGGCGGCAAAGGAAGGAGGGCGTGATGCGGTTTGATTTTTCGGTGCGGAAAACATTTGCCGCGTTCGGGCTGGATGCCGCTTTGCAGTCCGACGCATCCAATATCGCCATTGTCGGCGCGTCCGGCTCGGGCAAAACGCTCACGCTCAATATTTTGGCGGGATTGCTGAAAGCGGATTCGGGGCATATCCGAATACAGGGCGAAAGCTGGTTCGACGGCAAAAAACACCTGCCGCCGCAAGAGCGGCGGGTGGGGCTGGTGTTTCAGGATTATGCGCTGTTTCCACACTTAACCGTGGCGCAAAACATTGCGTTCGGTCTCAACAGCGGGCTGGCCAATCCCAAGCAGCGGCAGGCTCTGGCGCAGGCCGCACCGTGGCTGGAGCGTATGCAGCTTGCACATGTGGCTGCGCACTATCCCGAAGAAATTTCCGGCGGGCAAAAGCAGCGCACGGCGCTGGCGCGCGCTTTGGCCAACCGGCCGAAGCTTCTGCTGCTGGACGAGCCTTTTTCCGCGCTCGACACGGATTTGCGCGCGCAAATGCGGCAGGAAGTGAACGAATTGGCCAAAGAGCAGGGCGTGCCGCTGATTCTGATTACGCATGATATGCAGGATGCGGAAGCGTTGGCGGATGAAATATGGCGTATGGATGCAGGCAGTTTGGGGATGGCATAAATCGATGCCTGTCTGAAAATATAGTCAATTTACTTAAGTTTAAGAACGATACCGTCATACCCGGGCTTGACCCGAGTATCTTGAGTTACGGTAAATTTAAGAGATACTCGGGTCAAGCCTGAGTATGACGAGCATATTATTTTTTAAGTTGATTCACTGTAGATGCTTTGCCGATATTTCCCCGTAATAAAAACGCATCCTGTAACAGGATGCGTTTTGAACAATCAGCCGCTTACATAGCGTTGCAGGAAGTGTCTACTTTGTTGCCGTAAGGATCGGCAAAGCTGAAAAAGGCTTCGTTACCTTTTGAATGCCATTGTGCGCCGCTGCCGAAGAGGCCGGTTTTACCTGTGTAAAGCTCGCCGGAACCGGAACGGGTTTGGCTGAGAACGGCCCGCTTGTCATCCAATGTCAATTCGATTTTATCGTTGCCCATCGGGCGGATTTGGACGGCTAAACCGTTGCGGCATGAAAATTTGGTTGCGTTTCCGCTCGGTGCTTGGTTTTGATCGTGGCTATGATCGTGGCCGTGGTTGTGGCCTTGGTGATTGTGACCGTGGTTTGACTCAGGCGTGGTACAGGCGGCCAAAGCAGCGATGGCGCAAACAGACAGTAAAGATTTTATTTTCATAGTTTATTCTCTCCAAGAAAGATGGTTCCCGGCAACACCCTTGCTACCGGTACAGACTTATACTATGTTGGGGGCAGTACAAGGCAAACAGGTTTAACGCTAATTTACGCCATTATGCAGAAAGTTCGCAGGAGTAATGTGCGTTTTTGATACAAATGCAGCGGGCGGGCAGGGCGTTTCAGACAGGCATAAAGCAGACGACGCCTGTCTGAAACATGTTAAGATGTAAGAAATCCTCGCGTTGTTTACACAACAGATTGAGAAAAATAAGCCTGTAAAACCTCAAAAGGCGTATCGCCCTTCAAGCCCTTATGCGGCTTAACCGTATTATAAAAATTCACAAAACGGCACAATTCCTTCTGCCTGTGTTCCGAATCCATAAACGGAACTTTGTCATGCCACATTTCCATCAGGGTGCGGATTACCCGTTCTGCCTTAC
This sequence comes from Neisseria canis, assembly GCF_900636765.1. NCBI lineage: Bacteria > Pseudomonadati > Pseudomonadota > Betaproteobacteria > Neisseriales > Neisseriaceae > Neisseria > Neisseria canis. The sequence continues at coordinate 2,402,370 of NZ_LR134313.1, read as the reverse complement.
CGTTGGTCTGCGGTCGGGCAATACGGGTAAACTTCTGGTTGATGTTGTTCTGCACACAGGCAACCGCAAACGGATGCGACGCATTGCCACGGTATTCCATGCCGTTATCCGAATAGGCACATTCGATGGTATAAGGACAACAGTCAATCACATCACGCAAAAGGAACTTGGCCGCACTAGCCGCTGTACGGTCGGGCAAAATGGCCGCATACAGTTCGCGGGAATAGTCGTCAATGGCGACAAACAGGTAATCTCTCGAGGCGGTTGCTTTTTGGTTTTGCAACAAAGGCAGTCGTTTGGTGTCGAAATGCACCATTTCGCCGGGATAGGATTTGTTGTAGCGTTTGGCCTGTTTCTTGAGCTTTTCTTCGATGTTTTTTCCACTTTTGCCAAACGCTTCATTCCGTATTTGGCCTGTTTGAAACGGTTGTTGGTGCTGTTTTGTGGTGCGAGCAGCTGCAGCCGTGCCGCCTTTAGGATGCGGTAAATGGTAACCCTGCTGACTTGGTATTGCCGGGCCAGTGAGGTAACGGTGATTTTATCCTGCGTATAGGCGCGCCAAACGGCTTGGCGTTGGTGCGGGGTAAGGCGGGTGTTTTTATGGATGTTCATGGCAGTATTGTCTTTCAAATACTGTAAACAACGCTAGAGTTTCTTACAGTTTAAGATGTGCGGTCGGATAAGGATTTTGGATATGGCTGATCAACGCGATGTTCTCGGCTCGGGCTGGATGGTTGTGGCTGCCGCGCTCTTTACGCTGATGAATTTATGGATTAAAGAAATGGGTCAGAAGCACGGTTTCGGCACGGGCGAGCTGGTGTTTTGGCGCATGGCGTTTTCGGCGCTGGTGTTGGGTATGATTGCCAAAGCGCAAGGCAAAACATTTGCCACGCCGCATTTGAAAGCACACCTCAACCGCAGTGTTTCGGGCACTTTGGGCATGTTTTGCATTTTTTATGCGGTTGTCCACCTGCCGCTGGCTACGGGGGTAACGCTCAGCTATACCTCGTCGATTTTTTTGGCTTTGCTGTCGTTTTTGGTGTTGAAAGAGAAAATCCCGACCTATACGCAGCTGATGCTGGTGCTGGGCTTTGCCGGCGTGGTGTTGCTGCTGAACCCTTCGTTTAAGAGCGGGCAGGAGGTGGCCGCTTTGGTGGGTTTGCTGGGCGGTTTGCTGGCGGGCTGGGCGTATTTGCAGGTGCGGGAGCTTTCATTGTTGGGGGAACCGGCTTGGCGGGTGGTGTTTTATCTTTCGCTGGTCGGCACGGTAATGGGGGCGGCATGGGCAACGGTTTCAGGCTGGCATATGCCTTCGGGTGCGGCTTGGCTTTATATTTTGGGCATCGGCGCTTCGGCATTGGGTGCGCAACTTGCAATGACGCATGCTTATAAAGTGGGGCGGAAATTCACGGTGGCCGCACTGGCTTACCTGACGGTGGTGTTTTCTACGCTGGCGGGTATTTTTTGGCTGGGCGATAAAATCGGCTGGCAAGAATGGCTGGGGATGGTTATTATAGTGTTGAGCGGTGTGTTGAGCGCGCTGAAAAAATAGCGGCATGCCGAAGCGGTTTCAGACAGGCATCATGTTTGCCGGTTAATACAATAAGACAAGGAGAACCAAATGATTTCGATCCGAGAACAAGACTACGGTTTGGACATTGCGCTCTATAATGAGTTTACGTTGGAGGATTTCCGCAGCTTTGAAGAAGCCGCGCTTTCTACGGTCAAGCGCATCCACCGGCCGGATCTGCTGTTGGATTTATCCATGCTGAAGGATTTCACCATCGACATGGCGGTGGAACAGCTTAAGTTTTTGCGCGAACATGAAGACGAATTCGGCCGCATCGCGATTGTGGTGGATGATGTGTGGATTCGTTTGGGTACGCATATTTCAAGCCTGCTTACCAACCAGCGCCCTAAATATTTCGACGATGCGGCGTCTGCACAGGCGTGGTTGCGGGCTGATTAACGGCTGATCCGGATGAATTGAAAATGCCTGTCTGAAAATTTTTCAGACAGGCATTTGTTCGGCTTTACGGGTTAGCCCAATACTTCTTGTGCTTTCAACACATCTTCCAATGTCATACCCGTTTCGAAGTTTTGGAACGTGATGGTGTTTTTGTAAGTTTGACCGTCTTTGTTTCCGGTAAAGGTCAGCATGTGTGCGGTATCGTTCCAGGAAGCGTTTTGATCGCTCAATGCTTCGGTAAACACCAGCTTGTCTTTTTCCAGATTGAAATCTTTGATGGTGTCGCGGCCGCTGTTGCTGTTGGTCACAAACACATATTTGTCATAGCCTTCGCCGCTGTCGAGAAAATCGTCGCCCGCGCCGCCGATCAGGATGTCGCTGCCCACTTCGCCGCGCAGAATGTCGTTGCCGCCGTTGCTGCTGCTGTCGAGCAGGGTCGCCCAGTTGCCTGCGATAAAGCTGCGCACGGCATCATCGCTGTTGTTGCCCAGCTGCTGATCCACATAGGCGCGCAGGGCTTCGTAGGCCGTGCTGCCGTCGGGCGCGGTAAAGTCGAGTTTTTCGGTGCTGATGTTGTCGCCGAACAGGATGTCGTGGCCGTTGTTGCCTTCGATGGTGTCGTTGGTGGCTTTAACGGTGTACACGACTTTGTCGTCTCCCATGCCTTTGGTGAACGTGTTGCGGGTGTCGCCGATCAACACATCGTTAACCAAGCGGCCTTGCAGCACATTGTTGGCGCCGTCGGCATTGTCGGCTACTATGATGCTTTCACCGTAAGCATTGCCGCCGGTTTCGTTTACGCGGATCGACAATACCGAATAATCGGTATCCGTGCCGTTGGCTACTTGGTAAATAATGTCGGGCACGCGGCCGCTGAAACCTTCTGCTGGTTTGAACACATATCCGCCGCCGAAATCTATTTGGATGGTGCCTACGCCGTCGATGGTTAATTCTTCGCCCACGGCCGCACTTTTGCCTTTAACGCTGAAACTCAATATGCCGGGGTTTTTTCCGCCTTTTTCAACGAAATAATCGGTTAATACGTTGCCGCTCAGGCTTTTTTGGCCTTTGCGCATAAATGCGTTGTCGTCCTGATCAATCACCACTGCGCCGCCGCCGTATTTTCGGCCCGTGCTGATGGTGTAGATGTCTTTGCCCTGATTATCGTCGGCATCGGTGGATTTTAAAACAAACGTGTGCTGGCCGGCGTTCAAATCTTTCAGGGATAGGGTAAAGTTGCCTTCGTTATCGATGTCATTGATGGTGTAGTGTTCCCGATCCACTTTAACGCGCACGTTTTGGCTGCCGGCTTCTACTTTGCCTTTAATGTCGATGTCGCGCGAGTAGCTGTGCCAGTTGCCCTTGAAGTCGGGATACATCACGCCGTTTTCGGAAATGACCTGCATGCTTTGGTTGTTGCCCTCCACCGTACCGGCGATGCGGGTTGCGGTAATGTTGCCCGAAGCAGATGCCGCTTGCAGCTCGAAGCGCACTTCGCCGCTCATTTCGGTAAGGCCGTAGACGGTGAATGTGCCGTCTGCTTTAATTTGGCTTTTATCAATGGTTGTAAAATATTCCCGTATTGCGGTTTCGCCGTTGTTTTCTTTGGCTGTCCGGTAGGTGTAGATTTTCACATCGGTGCTGGCCGGATCGACTTGGCCTTTGAACGTGATGGCTTGCTTATTGGTGTTGAAGCCGCCTTGTTCTTTCGATGTGCGGCTGTCGTAGCCGTTTACTTCGAACCATTGTGTAACGCTCATATACTAACCTCTCTGTTTATTTGTCGGGCCGGCCGTAACGATTCGGATCAGCCGTGTTATTAAAGTTGTTTTACTATTGTGGGATGCGGCTAACGGCTTCGGTTTTTGAATCAGGCCTGTCTGAAACACCGCAAAACGTTAAAAGCCAAAAGGTTAATCCGATATATGAATAACCGCGCATCCCGAAATGTGCTTACATGCTATACGATTATACCAAGCAAATAAATACAAATTAAACAAAAAACACATGGAAACGGTTTATTTTTATAAAACCTAACTTAAAACAAAACTATATCTTCTGAATTTGTTTTTAATGTTTTATTTACCTTAATAATAGTTATTTAAGATACTATTTATTGGTCTGTTTAAATATACGTTCAGACAGGCGTTGTTGTTATATAAGGTCGGCCAGATATAACAATGCCTGTCTGAAAATGATAAAGCGGGTTCGGGTGTGGCAGCCCGAACCGTCATTCCGTATTGATTGCTGCCTTCGGCACGCTGCCTATGTTCCAATGAGACACGGCCCAATCTAGCAATTCGCGCGGATTATCCGTTGCCGGGGCGGCGGGCAGGTTGAGATAAGCCATTACCTGCCGCAGCAAATTTCCGCGGTTTTGCGTATCAAGTGCCGGAGCTACTGTCTGCTTCGACCATTTTTGCCCCAAAGAGTTCACCAGCAGCGGCAAATGGGCATAATGTGGCGTGGGTGCGCCCAAGCAGCGTTGCAGCCAAATCTGGCGCGGCGTGGACACCAGCAAGTCTTGCCCGCGCACGATATGCGTGATGCCTTGCTCGGCATCGTCCACCACCACGGCAAGCTGATAAGCCCAAAAGCCGTCGGCGCGCAGCAGCACAAAATCGCCGATGTCGCGCGCCAGATTCTGCGCATAATGCCCGATTACTGCGTCGTCAAACCCCACGGTTTCATCCGGCACGCGCAGCCGCCAGGCGGGCGTTTTCGCGTTTGGCGGCGGTGTGTAGCCCTGTACCGCGCAATGACGGTCGTACACAAAGCCGTCTGCGCCTGAGGTTGCCGCTGCCTGCCAGCGTTTGCGGCTGCAATAGCAGGGATAAACCAGGTTCCGCCGTTTTAAATCGGCCAGCGCGGCTTCATACAAGGCATAGCGGCGGCTTTGATATGCCACTTCGCCGTCCCATTCAAAGCCGAACGCTTCCAGCGTGCGCAAAATATCGTCGGCCGCGCCGGCCATTTCGCGCGGCGGATCCAAATCTTCCATGCGCACCAGCCACTTGCCGCCTTGCGATTTGGCGTCGGCATAAGAGGCCAGCGCGGTTAGCAGCGAGCCGATGTGGAGCAGGCCGGTAGGGCTGGGGGCGAAACGTCCGATATACATGATTTGAACTGTGTTGAAAGTGGGAAAGATTTCAGACAGGCATGTTTGCCGTGATAGGCCTGTCTGAAAAAACAATCAGGCATTCTACCCCATTTTGCCGCCTCCGAAACCCTGCCCCAATGCTATAATGCCTGTCTGAAAACAGAATCCGAACAACCATGCAAGCCGATTTTTCCAAGCCCGTGCTGGCCATCGACACCAGCACATCCTGTTTATCCCTCGCCCTGCGTGCCAACGGGCAAACATTCCTGTTTCATGAAGAAGCGGGCAACCGCCAATCCGATTTGATTTTGCCGCAAATCGGCCGATTGTTTGAGCAGGCGGGCATTGCGGCTGCCGACTTGGGCGCAATCGTGTATGCGCAAGGCCCGGGCGCGTTTACCGGCCTGCGTATCGGCGCGGCGGTGGCGCAAGGCTTGGCTGCGCCTTACGGCACGTTATTAATCGGCATCCCCTGCTTGGATGCCGTTGCCTACCAGATTCCCGATGCAGAATGCGTATTGGCCGCAACCGACGCGCGCATGGGCGAAGTGTTTTACGCATGGTTCGATACCAAACACCGCCGCCGCCTGAGCGATTACCAAGTAGGCAAAGTGGCAGACACCGACTTACCTGCAAACACCAAAACACCGCAAGGCATCGGCAATGCTTTCGCTTTGCCCGAGCCGCCGCCGTTTGACGGCGTGCCCGATATGCCCACTGCCGAAACCTATTTGAACTTGGCGCAAAGCGGTTGCTATCCCGCTCAAGAAGCAGCGGCTGCCGAGCTGCTTTATGTGCGCAACAAAATCGCGCTCACCGCAAAAGAGCAGGCCGAGCGCAAAGCGCAGGGGTAAACCGTGAACATCCGCCCCGCCGCCGCTGCCGACTGCCCGATGCTTGCCGCTATCGACCGCATGTGCAACCCTTCGCCGTGGTCAGAAGCGCAGTTTGCCGGTGCGCTGGCCAATCAACACGAAACCGTGCTGTTGGCCGAACAGCAGGGCATTGTGTTGGGTTTTATCGTGTGGCACACGCTGTTTGAAACATCCGAGCTGCACCTGATTGCCACCGCGCCTGAACACCGCGGCCGCGGCATCGCCACCGCCCTGATGGCAGAATGGTTTCAGACAGGCATTAAAGAAGGTGCAACGCATTATTATCTGGAAGTGCGCGCCGGCAACGAAAACGCGCAAGCTTTATACCTGAAACACGGATTTGCCCAAACAGGCCGCCGCCGCGATTATTATTCCCTGCCCGGCAACCGGCGCGAAGACGCCCTGATTATGGAGAAAACATGCTGAGCAGCCGCTATCTTCACCTGCACGAAGCGCTCGGATTAGGCCCCATGTGGCTGAAACGCGGCGCCGTGGTGCTGCCCGCCGAATCCGAACAAGCGGGCGTGGTTGAAGCTGTCAAAACAGCGGCTTTGCCGCAGGTTCCAAAACAAGTTGCTGCACCGGAAAAAGCGGTGGCCAAACCGGTTCCGCAAGCCGCCCGGCCTGTGCCGCCCGAACCTGCCGCGCCGGCCGTGCCGATTTCAGGTGCACATGCCGCCACGTTGGCCTCATTGGGCTTGAAAACCCTGCGCCAGAAAGAACGGGAAGCCGCAGCCGAAGAGGCGGCGAAACAGGTTGTTCCGGCAGAGCCGCAACCCGACCCCGACAACACCGTAGCCCGCCACAAACAACGCCTGTCTGAAACCGTTCGCCCGGCCAAGCTCATGATTGTGAGCATCTGCCCGTCGCCGGAAGACAATATCGCAGGACGGCTTTTCAGCGGCAAAGTGGGCGAACTTTTGGCCAATATGCTGGCCGCCATCGGCATGGACATGCAGCAAACCCACCCCACCAGCTGGCTTGACGCTACCGAGTTCAACCCCAATCCCGACGCCGCCAAACTCGCCCGCGCATTGCCGCGCATCCGTGCCGAACTCGAGCTTGCCGGGCCGCAGGCCGTATTGTTTCTCGGCCAGTTTTTCACCGCACCCGAGCAGGCGGATACGATGGCCGAACTGTGCGGCGGCCTGCCTGTGTTTACCGTTCCCCATCCCGCCCGCCTGTTGCGCCATCCGCTGCAAAAGGCCGAAGCGTGGGTGGAATTGAAGCGCTTGAGGGAAGTGTTGAAGTAGGCGGAATTGACTACGTTCGTCATGCTCGGGCTTGACCCAAGCATCTTGAATTCCTGTAACCTTAGAAGATGCTCGGGTCAAGCCCGAGCATGACGAAAAACATAATAAAAATAAGTTTATTCGCTATACAAGCATTCGTCCTGAATATCTTGGGTTTCGGTAACCTTTGTTACAACGGCTTGCCCGCTGGCGCCGCCGAACGGAGCGAGGGTTTCGGGGGAACAAGGCCGCTCCCGGAGCGAAGCGACTAGCGGCCGCCCCGAAAATCCCGCGCAATGAGGGCAGTTTGCGCAGCAAACCGGCAATCGCGGTCGCCTTTCTTTGCTTACTTTCTTTGGCGAAGCAAAGAAAGTAAGTGGCCGCGCGGCCATGAAGCGCAAACTGAAATAATGGGGAGCTGTTTAAAGAGTAATCTGATTATTTAGTCATAATCGACGCAAAGGGAGATATTCGAGTCAAATCTGAATATGATAGGCATTCAATTTTTAAGTTAATTCACTTTGGGTTGAATTGAAAAAGCCTGTTTGAAAAAATTTGAACTTAACGACACTCGACTTGTCACTATTTATGATTATGGAATAATTTATGCTGGTACAGTATTCCATAAAAAGAATTTAAGAATAAAAGAGCTCTTTAAAATATTGAGATTTTTTATTCTTAAATATGGAAAGAAATAAATAATTTCTTTCTGCTTAATTTGTGATAGTCGAATACTATATTTATTTTTAATTTTTTTAAGGAGATTACTATGCAAACTTTAGTGATAAATGAATTTGGTGCCCGTGAATTAACTATGGCTGAATTGGATTTGATTGCTGGTGGTGCATGGAGTTGGAAAGAGTTTGGTAGATATACTGCTACAGGTGCTGTTTCTACTGGTATTGCAGGAGGTGTTGCTGGTGCTGCTTTCGGGCCTGGTGCTATTCCTGGTGCTGCGGTTGGGTTCGTTGGAGGAGCTTTAGGAGGCGCTGCTGCTTATACTGTCGCAGGCTGGTGGTAATTTATTAGCAAGCAAAAGATGCGATCTTTGCATCTTTTGCTTGCTAATTTTGTTTCTATAATCGAATAACTTAAGTTGAGTTCAATTATGAAAATCAAAAAGATCGTTTTTTATGCTGTATTTTTTATCATTTCTGCATTTGTTTCTTATTTATTGGGAGCTGGTTTAATACAAATAGTCATATCCTGTTTGATTGCTACTATTGTTTTTGCTTTTATTACGGAAAAGTATTTTGTTAATAGGTAGATGCAATTTAGAAAATATATGTTGTAATTTAAGTATATTTTCTAAATTGGCTGTTGATTTTTATTTTTGAATATCTTTACTTTTGTTTCAAGCCAATTCTTCCAACCAATTCCTCGGCTTCAAAAATTCATTCAGCCGCGCTTCCGGTGAGCCCGCTTCCGGCTCGTAACAGTATTCAAAGCGCACCAGCGGCGGCATCGACATCAAAATGCTTTCCGTGCGCCCGCCGCTTTGCAGGCCGAAGAGGGTGCCGCGGTCCCACACCAGATTGAATTCCACATAGCGGCCGCGGCGGTAAAGTTGGAACTGCCGTTCGCGTTCGCCATAGGGCGTGTTTTTGCGCTTGGCCACAATCGGCGCATAGGCTTCGATATAGCCCTCGCCTACCGCGCGGATGAAGTTCAGACAGGCATCGAAATCCCAGCGGTTTAAATCGTCGAAAAATAAGCCGCCCACGCCGCGGGTTTCGCCGCGGTGTTTCAGATAGAAATAATCGTCGCACCATTTTTTGTATTCTTCATACACGCTTTCGCCGAAGGGGCGGCATAAATCGCGCGCTACGGTGTGCCAATGAACGATGTCTTCTTCAAACGGATAAAACGGCGTTAAATCGAAGCCGCCGCCAAACCACCACACCGGCGCTTTGCCTTCGGGATAGGCGATGAAAAAGCGCACGTTGGCATGGCTGGTGGGCACATACGGGTTTTTCGGGTGAATCACCAGCGATACGCCCGTTGCTTCAAACGGCGCACCCGCCAGCTCGGGGCGGTGTGCGGTGGCCGAGGCGGGCATGGCGGCGCCTTTTACATGGGAAAAGTTCACGCCCGCCTGCTCGAACACGGCGCCGTTTTTCAATACGCGGCTTTCGCCTGCGCCCAATTTGCTCTGCCAGCGGTCGGCAGCAAAACGCGCCGCGCCGTCTTCCGCTTCCAGCGCCGCGCAGATGCGGTTTTGCAGTTGCTGCAAAACGTTTAAAACAACTTGTGTCTGCATGATTGTCCTTTGGTTTCGGCTTCGCGGGAATCCGCGCCGCCCGTTTCAGACAGGCATTATAACGCGGGGCGGTTAAATATAAAGATGCCTGTCTGAAATCGGGTTTCAGACAGGCATCGGGTTGTTACTTCAGCCAAGCACCGATGCGCCCGACAGACCGATAAACAAACCGGCAATCACGGCGCTCATCAGGTTTGACAGAGAGCCGGCCACCACTGCTTTGATGCCCAGCCGCGCCACGTCTTTACGGCGGTTGGGCGCCATGATGCTCAGGCCGCCGACCAATACGGCAATCGAACCCAAGTTGGCAAAGCCGCACAAAGCAAAAGAAATAATCGCTTTGGTGGTGTCGCCGAGTTTGACTGCCGATTCGGGTTGCAGATACTGCACAAATTCGGAATAGGCCACAAATTCGTTAATCACCACTTTCTGCCCGATCAGCGAGCCGGCGATGCCCGCTTCGCTCCACGGCACGCCGATTACCCAGGCCAGCGGCGAAAACACCCAGCCCAGAATCTGCTGCAAAGTCAAACCGCCGTGGCCGAACCAGCCTGCCACGCCGCCGATGATGCCGTTGATCATGGCAATCAAAGCCACAAAAGCCAGCAGCGAAGCGCCTACTGCAATGGCAATCTGCGCGCCGGTAACCGCGCCGCCGGCGGCTGCGTCGATCACATTGGCGGGTTTTTCATCTTCGTTTTCCGCCAACACTTCCGCCTCGTTTGGCGTTTGCTCCGTTTCGGGCACCAACAGTTTGGCAAACAGCAGCCCGCCGGGGGCGGCCATAAACGACGCGGCAATCAGATAGGGCAGCGGCACGCCCATCTGCACATAGCCCGCCAGCACCGAGCCTGCCACCGAAGCCAAGCCGCCGCTCATCACGGCAAACAGCTCCGATTCGGTCATTCTGCGGATATACGGACGCACCACCAGCGGCGCTTCGGTCTGCCCCACAAAAATATTGGCCGCGGCCGACATGGATTCGGCTTTGGATGTGCCCAGCACTTTATGCAGGAAGCCGCCGATGATTTTAATCAGCAGCTGCATCACGCCGATGTAGTACAGCACCGCCATCAACGACGAGAAAAACACAATCATCGGCAACACACGGAAGGCAAACACGAAACCGCCGCCGCCGAACACCTCAAACATTTTTTCCGACACCAAGCCGCCAAACAGGAAATTCACGCCGTTGTTGCCGTAAGCAATCACCTTGCCCACCGCTTCGGAAGCGGTTTGCAGCATATCGCGTCCCTGCGGCACATAAAGCACCAGCGCACCCAAAGCCACCTGAATCAGAAACGCGCCTGCTACCGTGCGGATATTGATGGCGCGGCGGTCGGTAGAGAGCAAAACGGCAATGGCAACCAACACCGCCATGCCCAGCAAACTGTGTAATACAACCATATGCCTGTTCCTTATGCAAGTCAGATTTAAGTGCATTATACAAGCCTGTCTGAAAGTTGGGTTTTTATGTGTGCGGGCAGGCTTGTGATATATTGCAGGTATTGTCAAAACCAACGCATTGTAAGGATAAGCATGAAATACGAATTTACCCTGCCCTCCAGCTCCGGCAACGATTTTGCGTCGGCCGAACATCTGCCGCTGATTGTATATTTCTACCCGAAAGACAGCACACCCGGCTGCACCACCGAAGGGCTGGATTTCAACGCGCGCCTCGACCAATTCAAAGCGCTCGGCTACACCGTGGTGGGCATTTCGCGCGACGGCGTGAAGTCGCACCAGAATTTCTGCGCCAAACAAGGCTTTCAGTTTGAATTGCTGAGCGACAAAGACGAAACCGTGTGCAAGCTGTTTGACGTGATTAAGCTGAAAAAGCTCTACGGCAAAGAATCGCTCGGCATCGAACGCAGCACTTTCGTGCTCAATAAACAAGGCGAAATCGAACACGAATGGCGAAAAGTGAAAGTGGCGGGACACGCGCAGGAAGTGTTGGAAGCCGTGAGCAAATAAACAAAAATGCCTGTCTGAAAAACGGTTTCAGACAGGCATCCGCATCAAGCAAGGATAAAAAATGAAACCTCCCGAACCCATCACGCTCAGCCTCAACCGCATCCGCTTGGAGCCATTGGGCGCGCAGCACGAGCAAGGCTTGCGCCAAGCGACTGAAGACGGTGAATTGTGGCGGCTGGTGTTTGCCTCCGCACCCGAGCCCGAACGCGTGGCCGCTTATATCGAAACCGCCCTGAACACGCCAAACCGCTTGGCTTTCGCCGTGATTGACGAAACCAACCGTCAAGTTATCGGCAGCACCGGCTACCACGACATCAACATCCCCGCAGGCCGGCTCGACATCGGCCACACATGGTATGCCCAAAGCTACTGGCGCAGCCGCGCCAACACCACCTGCAAATACCTGCTGCTGCAACATGCGTTTGAAACGCTGGGCTGCCGCACCGTAGGCTGGCGCACCGACATTCTCAACACCCGCTCGCAGCAGGCCATCGAGCGGCTGGGTGCGAAAAAAGACGGCGTGTTGCGCGGCTTCCAAACCCGCCGCGACGGCAGCGTGCGCGATACCGTGATGTACAGCATGACCCGCGAAGAGTGGCCCGAAGCCAAAGCGCGTTTGGCAGAGAAGCTCGGTATTTGAGGTTGCGTCCGTTACTGTAGAAATGCCTGTCTGAAAACCTGTTTTCAGACAGGCATTCGTTATGACGGGCTTTTGCTGCATCGGGAAACAGGGTATCCTTACGCGCTTTGTTTAACCGATACGGATATTTGAGATGGAAATGCTCAACCGCATAGGCCGCTTTGTCGGCCAAACTTTTGCCCTGTGGGCGGCTTTATTTGCAGCCGTCGGCTTTTTTGCGCCCGAAACGTTTAAATGGGTGCTGCCGGTTGTGCCGTGGCTTTTGGGCATTGTGATGTTCGGCATGGGACTGACTTTGGCGCCCGCCGATTTCAAGATTTTGTGCCGGCATCCGAGAGCCGTGCTGGCCGGTGTGGCGGCGCAGTTTGTGATTATGCCGTTGGTGGCCTATGCGCTGGCGGTAGCTTTAAAATTGCCGCCGGAAATTGCCGTGGGCGTGATTTTGGTCGGCTCCTGCCCGGGCGGCACGGCATCGAATGTGATTACTTATCTGGCCAAAGGCAATGTGGCGCTTTCGGTGGCGGTAACGTCGGTTTCCACGCTGCTGGCGCCGCTGCTTACGCCCGCCGTGTTTTACCTTTTGGCGCATAAATGGCTCGATATTTCCGCCGCTTCGATGTTTGTGTCGATTCTGAAAATCGTGTTGCTGCCCGTGGTGCTCGGCATTGCGGCGCATGTGCTGTTTAAAAAGCAAACCGAGGCGGCGGCGGGCATTCTGCCGGTGGTGTCGGTGGCGGCGATTGTGTTGATTATCGGCGCGGTAATCGGAGCGAGTAAGCCGAAAATTGCGGAAAGCGGACTGTTGATTTTGGGTGTGGTAATACTGCACAACGGCATCGGCTATCTGCTGGGCTTTCTGGCGGCCAAATTGTGCAGGCTGCCTTACGATTCGCAAAAAACGCTGGCGATTGAGGTGGGCATGCAGAATTCGGGTTTGGGCGCGGCGCTGGCGGCAGCCTACTTCAGCCCGCTTGCTGCCGTGCCCAGCGCTATTTTCAGCGTGTGGCACAATATTTCCGGCTCGCTTTTGGCTTCTTATTGGGCGGCGAAGGCGGAGAAAGAAGAGCACAAATCTTAGCGCTTGGCCTTATATGGCAATGCCTGTCTGAAAATGTTTTCAGACAGGCATTGTTTATGCAGCTTCAGACAGTTTTGATAGTTTATCAGCCGTTTCCACGGGCTTGCAGCATCAGCATCATCAAGCCTAATACCACCAGCGTTTCCTGCTCGGGCGTGGCATCGCCTGTTTTCTGCAGGCTGAATCTGCGCTCCATAAGCGAAGCGGTTTTCTGCAACACAAACACTTTCCTGCCGTGCGCGTCGGTTACGTTATAAGTGGGGTTCAGCAAATAGCCGCTGATCATGCCGATAACCGGAATTTCGCTGAGCACGCCGTCGGCCACGGCAATCCAGGGGTTTTCTTCTTTTACGGTAAACACGGTATTACCGGCCGCGTCCAACAACATATAGCTGGTGCGCCAGAGCGAACGCACACCCTCGCGCTTGAGCTTGCCGACCAATTCGCCGGTTTGCTCGTCGCGCAGGGAATAAACCGCGTTGAAATCAATGATGCGGTCTGCCTTAAGCGTGTAGCGCACTTTCTCGCGGCGGCTGTTTTCATAAACTTCAACGGCTTCTTTAATGCGGAAAATTTTCTGCCGCGTGTAAGCCACTTCCTGCCCGCTGTTGTCGGTAACGGTGAAGTCGTTGGAAGGTGTGAAGATTTTGAACTGGAAATTTAAAGGGTAGTTTAAGTTTTGCATGCTGGTTCCGATGGTTTGTCACTTCTTAGAACTTTATGTTGCCCGTTTTCAGACAGGCATGGATGAGTTGGCGCGTTCGTCGGCAGCGTCGTAGGCTTCGACGATTTTCTGCACGAGCGGGTGGCGCACCACGTCTTCGCTGGTAAAGGTGTGGAAATACAGGCCTTCGATGTCGCGCAGTTTTTCTTTGGCGTCTTTCAAGCCGGATTTGATGTTTTTGGGCAGGTCGATTTGGCTCAAGTCGCCGGTAATCACGGCTTTGGCGCCGAAGCCGATGCGGGTGAGGAACATCTTCATCTGCTCGGGTGTGGTGTTTTGCGCTTCGTCGAGAATCACATACGCGCCGTTAAGCGTGCGGCCGCGCATGTAGGCCAGCGGGGCGATTTCGATCAAGCCTTTTTCCAAAAGTTTGGTAACGCGGTCGAAACCCATCAAATCGTAAAGGGCGTCGTAGAGCGGGCGCAGGTAGGGGTCGACTTTTTGCGCCAAATCGCCGGGCAGAAAGCCCAGTTTTTCGCCGGCTTCCACTGCGGGGCGCACCAAAACGATGCGTTCGATTTGGCGCTTTTCCATAGCATCGACGGCGGCGGCAACGGCAAGATAGGTTTTGCCCGTGCCGGCGGGGCCTAAGCCGAACACGATATCGTGATTGAGCAGGGCGCGGATGTAGCCGTTTTGACGGGGCGTACGTCCGCCGATGCTGCCGCGTTTGGTTTGCAGATAGTATTGTTTGTCTTGCCGCTGCTCGATGTGTTGCGCATCTGCGGTTTTGGCTTCAACTGCGGCCAGTTGGATGTCGTTGTCTGCCAAATCGCGGCTTTCGGCGGTTTCGGCCAGCGCCAGAAGTGCGCGGCGGCCGGCGTGCGCGAGTTCGCCGATAAAGGTGAAGTCGCTGAAGCGGCGGCTGATTTCGATATCGAGCGCTTTGGCTAAGGTGTCGAGGTTGGCGTCCAGTGCGCCGGTGAGGCGCTGGAGCACGATATTGTCGATGTCTTCAAATTTCAGGTGTACGGTATGGCTCATACTGTTGTGACAAGTCTTTCTCTAAATATATTATGGACGGATACAGGGTTTATTGGGTTTATGTGCCGAAAAATCAAGCCGTTCGGTGCATCATCGGCAAAGTTATGCCGCGTGGTGCCGATTGTGCGGTTTGTGTTACATTACGGCGTTTGCAATTATGCCGCCGTTTTTGTGTACGAACGGGCGGTTAATCGGAAGGAATTAAGAAAAATGATGTACAGATGGTTGCTGGCGTTTAAAAAACCGAGTAACAAATTGTGGATTAACCCGACTTTGGGCGCTTTGTTTGCGGTGCTGTTTGCATTTATGGCGCGCTTGTTCAATATTTACCTGCCGGAAGACATTCTGCCGAAAATCGGATTGAGTACGCTGGAAGGGCTGCTGGATGTGATTGCTTCGAGTATGCTGGCCGTAAGCACGTTTTCGCTTTCGATTATGGTGTCGGCATTCTCTTCTGCCGCCAGCGGGGCGACGCCGCGTGCAACCGAACTGGTAATGGGCGACAACAACACGCGTATAGCGATTGCCAGCTTTATTTCTGCCTTTATTTATGCGATTGTGGCAAGAACGGCGTTGGGCATGGAGTTTTACGGGCAAAACGGCCGTTTTGTGCTGTTTGTCAGCACGATTTTGGTGCTGGTTTATCTGATTGTTACGTTGATACGCTGGGTACACACTTTGTCGCAACTGGGGCGCATGGGCAACACTTTGAACAAAATCCACACTGCTGCCGAAGCTTCTTTATTGAACTACCGTAACCATCCGAATATGGGGGCGGCGTGGAACGGCAATATCGGGCAGAAAAGTGTAATGGTTGAAGCACAATCCAGCGGCTACCTCACCCACATCGATATGGCGACTTTGCAAAGCAAAGCCGAAGCGCAGGACTGGCACATTTATATCGCCGTGCGCCCCGGCGAGCTGATTATGCCCGGCACGGTGCTGGCAATGGTGGACAAAGGCGGGGAAGAGGCGGCGGATTTGCACAACTGCTTCGTGCTTGAAGTGGAGCGCAGCTATGCGCAAGACCCGAGCTGGGGCTTTATCGTGATGAGCGAGGCTGCACAGCGTGCGCTTTCTCCTGCGGTAAACGATCCGGGCACGGCGATTAATGTGATGACCCGAATGATGCGCCTGTTGCTGGACACCCGGCCGGATGAGGGAGAAAGTGAGAAAAATTACGACCGGCTGGCCATTAAACCTTTGGATTGCGGCGACTGGGTGCGCGACGGTTTCGCTCCGCTCGCCCGCGACGGCGCAGGCATTTTGGAAGTGGGGCTGGTGATGCAGAAAGTGTTGGCCGCGATTTGGAAATCGGTTCCCGAAACGGAAGTGTCGCGTGCTGCGCAAGAGATGTCGGCTTTGGCGTTCAAGCGCGCGGAGCAGGAACTGGGCTTTGAACCGGACGTGGCGGTTTTACGCGGCAAGCGGGAGGCTTTGTTCGGGACTGCGGAATCGTAAAAGCGGGAGTCGAGCCACACGTTTGATAGCCAATCCAGCCCGGGTATGACGGGCATACGGTTTGTTATTTATATGGATGAATGCCTGTCTGAATACTTTTTCAGACAGGCATTGTTTATTTGGCTTCGGCTTCGGCTTCGGTTTTATTGCCTTCATTTTCCTGCAAGCGGGGGCAGGCGCTTAATGTGGGAACGAGCATTTGCTCTGTGAGCACCCAAAAAAGCTGCTGCTCCGGCGGCGCTTCGTCTGCGGAACCGAACACCAGATCCACTTCGGTATATTCGCGCTGGCCGGTGCTCATTTTGGAGCCGTTGTAGGCTTTATAGGCTTCTTTTTTGGCTTTGTCGGCAGGATCGTCTTTGCCGGGGTTTAACCATGCTTCGGCGGCGGCAAGGTTGGTTTTGGGGAAGAAGGGCAGCGGCTGGGTTTGGCCGAGAACGTAGTAATCCAGCCAAAGGGCGAGCAGGTTTTGGGCTTCTTCCTGCGGAATTTCGGGCAGGAAAACCGGATCGTCGGGCAGAAGCCAGTGGCTTTGGAAGCTTTCCGTGCCGTCGGGGCGCACGGCGTTGAAAATCAGGTGCTCCAGCATCAGCTCGATTTTGCGCGGGGCGTTGGGCTGTTCGTTTTGAAAATCAATCAACCCGTGGCGGTAAAGTTTGCCGAGGCTGCCTTCCAGCGTGTGTTTGCCGAGCGTGAGCGTGTAGGGCGCGGCGGGCAGCTTGGGGCTTTGCACCAACGCAGTATCGAGCGATTTGGCTTTGGCTTCAAATTCGTTGCGCCAAAGTTTGCCCAACTCGCCCGCGGGCAGCATGCTTTCGGCGGCCAGCCGCTCGGCGGTGAGGTTGAAATCCCGATTGTGGCGGCGGGCGGCGGTGTATTCGGCGGTGATGCGGCTTGAGTGCTCGGGCGTGAAGGGTTCGGCGGAATCCCAAGCTTCGTCAATATAAGGCTCGCGCCAGTTGAGGTTTTGCTGCAGCCACGCGCGCACGGGATTGCGCCAAAACTGTATCAGGCGGCCGTGGCTGACGGTGCAGGCGGTTTCGGGCTCAGCCAAAGGTCGGCTGAAAAACGGCTGCACGGGCTTTTGCGGGCGGTTGAGCGCTTCGGCATAGTCGCTGCGGCTGTTGGTGTAATGCCTGTCTGAAACAAAGTATTGCGGCGAAAAGGCTTGCAGCGGGTGGTTTTCAATCATTTGCTCCGACAATTGTTCGGGTGGCAGGCCGGTCATGGCGGAGAGGGTGTCGATAAGCTCGGGCAGCAGGGCGGAAGGGGCGAGCAGGTCGTTATTCTGTATGCTGCGGCCTTGATAGGAAAGATAGAGGATTTCGCGCGCGCTCATCAGGGCTTCGAGGAAGAGGTAGCGGTCGTCGTCGCGGCGGGCGCGGTCGCCTTTGCGCGGATGGCGGGCAATCAGGTCGAAGCCGGAAGCGCGGGTGTTGCGCGGGAAGTCGGTGTCGTTCAGGCCGATAAGGCAGAGCATTTTAAAGGGCAGGCTTCGCATCGGCACCATGCTGCAAAAGGTGATGCCGCTGCGCAGGAAGCCGGCTTCGCTGCGGCTTTCGAGAAAACGGGTGATGTGGCGGATGGCGGTGTGTTGGGGCAATGCCTGTCTGAAACCGGCCAATGCGGCTTCTTCCTGCCATTGCGCAAGGGCTTGTTCGATTTGCTGCACGGCATGTTGGTCGCCGCTTTCGGGTTGGAACAGATGCGCCGTCAGGCGGCGCACGCGTTGCGTCCACTCGGGCACGTCGGCCGCCCGCTGCCAAGCGCGCCGGATGTTTGCCAAAGTGCGGAAGAAGGCGGCGAAACGGCTCAGGGGTTCGAGCAGGTTTAAGTTGCCGGGCAGGGCGCTGATGTTTTGCCACAAGGTGCCGGTGTTGCCGGGCATCATCCAGCCGAGTACCAGGCGGTCGAGCCCCTGCTGCCAAGTGAACAAGGCATCTCTGCCGCCGCGCATCTCGCCGCCCATGCCCCAATGGATGTTGAGCTGCGCCACGGTTTCGTGCAGCAGCGGCAGGTCTTGGCGGCTGAGGCCGAAGCGGCGCAGCACGGTTTCGTTTTCCAAAAGCGGCAGCACTTTGTCGGTTTCAAAGCGGCTTTCCAGCAATTCCAGCGTTTGTTCCAGCGCGTGTAAAAGCGGCTGGCGGCGGCTGAGTTTGACGTCGGAAATGGAATAGGGCAAAGCTTGGCCGCCGCCGGTTTGGCGGCCGAACACGGCTTCGATGTAGGGGCTGTACGGTTCGATGTTGGGGGTGAGCACGGCGATGTCGTGCGGCTGCCAGCCCGGGTGCTCGTTTAGAACGCGCAGAATGTGGTCTTTGAGAATCTGCAGTTCGCGCAAGGGGCTGTGGGCGGACACGATGCGGATGCTGCCGTCGGGTTCGGACGGTGTTTCGGCAGCGGCGGGCAGGCTGAGGGTTTGGATGTCGTGCTGCAGGCGGTGCAGCAGGCTTTCGGACGCGGCGGCATCGGAATAAACGGCCAGCTCGGTTTGCGCGCCTGCTTCTATCAGCGCGTCGAAAAAGTCGCGCCCCTGTTTGCCGAGCGAAGCCAGCAGCGGATGGCCGCTTTGGCTTAAATCAATGTCGGCGCCGCTTTTGAGGATTTGTGCCGGCTCGATGATGTTGCCCCAGTATTCGCTGCTCGGGTTGAGCGCGAAAACATGGATGTCGCAATGTCGGGAGAGGGCTTGCAGCAGCTCCAGATAAAGCGGCGCGAGGGTGGCGATGCCGAACACGAAAAAGCGTTCGGGCAGCTTGGCTTTATCCAATGCGCCGAGAAACTGCTGCCACAAGGCGGCACGGTGCGGCGCGGTTTGCGAGCCGTCGTCGAGAAAGCGCCAAAGCTCTGCCTGCCAGGCTTCGTCGCCGCCCAGCCCGAGCGTTTTACCTGCCTGCCAGGCATCCAGCCAGTCGGCGCGGTAAATCAGATATTGGTCGAAAATATCGGCCATCTGACCGGCCAGTTGGTAGGCGGCATTGCCGCCCCGTTGCAGGTAGGCGCCGAGGGCGGCGCGGCTGAGTGCAAACTCGGGGGCATGATGGAAATGCCTGTCTGAAAACAAGTCGAGCAGCCGCCAGCGCATTACTTCGGGGGAAAACGGGTTGAGCGCGGGGATGTCGGGCAGGGTGTCGCGCATCAGCCGCCAAGCCAAACCGGCGGGCAGGCTGAATTTGAGGTTGGCGGCGATGCCGGTTTCGCGCGCCAGATGCCTGCTGAGAAAACGCCGCATGCCCTGGCTCTGCACGATGATTTCTTCCGAGGCGAGCAGGTGGCGCAAAGGTTGGCGCGTTTTGACAGCCTGTAAAAGCTCGGCAAGGTCTTCAAGGCGGTTGGATTGGTAAAGATAGAGCATGGGCTTGGCTTGGAAAGTGTTTTCAGACAGGCATTATAGCGGATAAGCGGGCCGACTTTGCGGCTTAATGGTTGTTTGGTTATATCTTAGATAAACTTGAAAATCAGCCCGAGTATGACGGTATCGTTACATAGTGAGCATGCCTGTCTGAAAGTTTTCAGACAGGCATGCTTTATTCAAGCGCGATTTTGGTTTCGACTTTGTTGAAGTTCATCACGAACTGGCTGGTAAAGCTGCGTACGTTGTTTTCCGAATTGAGTGCGCGGCGGGTGAATTGATGGTATTCCTCCATGTTTTTGGCGTGAACGAGCAGCATGTAGTCATAGGCGCCGGATACTTCGTAGCAGCCGGCCACGTCGGGTTCTTCGTTGATGCGGCGCACGAAAGCGTCTTGCTGCGCGGTGTTTTGGCTGGCCATTTCCACCGATACAAACACGCTGAGGCTGCGGCCGACGGCGGCGGGGTTAACCAAAACAACCTGCTTCAGAATGATGCCCTGCTGTTTCATGTTGAGGATGCGCCGCTGGCAGGTGGCAACGGAAGCGTTGACTTGCGAGGAAAGTTCGTTGAGCGAGAGGGTGGCGTCGCTTTGCAAGATGTTGAGAATTTGGCGGTCCAGTTTGTCCGGGTTATACATTTTGAATATTTGATAAAATTTTTCATAATGGATTAAATTTAGATAAATTATTTCACAAAATGGATAAAACGGAAAAAATTTTTCTGCATTCAAGCATTAAAATGCTGATTCCAAACATTATCTTGATTTCAGAATAAGAACATTAAAATGAACACAATAAAAAAAGGCCTGATTGCAGGCGTGGTATCCAATATTTTGTTTGCCGTGCTTTATCTTTACGGCGGTTGGATGCAGCCGATGAGCGGCACAAATGTATTTGCATGGCGCATGGTGGCGATGTTGGGCGTGTTGTGCCTGATTTTGTGGCTGGGTAACGGCAGGCACGAGGTGTTTCGCTTTGCCCGCGAAACGGGTAAAAACTGGCGCAGATGGCTGCTGTTGATTCTGCCCACGCCGGTTTTGGCCAGCCAGCTTTGGCTGTTTATGTGGGGGCCGTTGAATGGCTACGGCATGGACGTGGCGGTGGGTTATTTCCTTTTTCCGCTGATGATGGTGCTGTGCGGACGGGTGTTTTTGAATGAAGAAGTCAGCCGCCTGCAATGGCTGGCGGTGGCCGCTGCAGGCTGCGGTGTGCTTTATGAAATTTGGCATACTCATGCGTTTTCTTGGGTAACGCTGTGGGTGTTCGGCTCGTATCCTGTTTATTATCTGCTGCGCCGCCATTTGAATGTGCCGGAGCTGGCGGGCTTGCTGGTGGATTTGTCGGTGATTGCGCCGGTGGCGGTGTTTTATCTGTTTTATACCGGCGGGGTGGATGTGTGGCTGGAGCCTTCCAAGCAATGGCTGCTGATTCCCATGTTGGGCGTGGTAAGCGCAGCGGCGATGCTGCTGAACCTGCAATCCAACCGCCTGCTTCCGGTAACGTTGTTCGGCATGCTGAGCTATCTCGAACCGATTTTGTTGTTTGTGCTGGCGGCCACGCTGCTCGGCGAACAGGTGTCGGCCGATTCGGTGGTTACTTACGGCTTTATCTGGCTGGGGCTGGGTTTGAGCATGTATGACGGCTATGTGAAGATGCGCGGCAGCCGCAGGGAAGTTTTGGGCGCGCCGGTGGTTTAACGCAAAGCCACACAGGTTTTCATTAAACAAATGCCTGTCTGAAAAAGTTTTCAGACAGGCATGATTGTTTTTACAGCGGACTTGGCTGATACGAAGATGCGATTTCGTGAAACAGCCGGTAAGAACGGTATTGCTTCTGCTTGTCGTAAATATAGCTGACCACCATGATTTCGTCGGCGCGCAAGTGGGTTTGCAAAACTTCCAATTGGGCGGCTACGCTTTCTTTGCTGCCGATCAGCGAACAGGAGAGCATCTCGTTTACCGCTGCGCGCTCTTCTTCGCTGCTCCATTCAATCTGCGTTTCAGGCACGGGCGGCTGGAGCGGCAGATGGGTATTTTTGATGGTGTTGGCTAAAAACTGCTGTTGCGTACTGGAAAGAAAACGGGCTTCTTCATCGGTGTCTGCCGCAATCACGTTGAGGCACACAATCACATAAGGCTTTTCCAATACGTCGGAAGGTTTGAATTCGCGCCGGTAAATATCCAGTGCGGATTCCAGCAGGTGCGGTGCGAAATGTGCGGCAAATACGAAAGGCAGCCCGAGCTCCGCTGCCAATTTGGCGCTTTCGGTGCTGGTACCGAGCATATAGATGGGAACATGCAGCCCGACGCCGGGAAATGCACGCACATAGCCCTGTTCGTCGCTTGAACGGAAAAAGCGTTGCAGCATTTGAACATCGTTCGGATAGCTCAGCGGAAGATTGTGTTCGTTGCGGCGCAGGGCGTTGGCGGTGGGGCGGTCGGTGCCCGGTGCGCGGCCTATGCCCAAATCGACGCGGTCGGGGTAAATGGTGGCGAGCGTGCCGTATTGTTCGGCCACCAACAGCGGGCTGTGGTTGGGCAGCATCACGCCGCCGCTGCCCACCCGTATGCTGTCGGTGTGGGCAAGCGTGTGGCCGATTAAAACCTGGGTAGCGGAGCTGACAAGGCTGGGCATATTGTGGTGTTCGGTAATCCAATAGCGCGTGTAGCCTATTCTTTCGGTTTCTTGCGCCAGCTCGATCATGGCCTCGATGGCTTGGGCGCGGTTTTGCCCCTTGCGCAAGGGCACGAGGTTTAATACGGAAACGGGAATCATGGCGTGTCCTTTAAGTTGAGAGTATGTCTGATTTGAAAAGTGTACGGTATTGTTTTATCGGCTGAATACGGTTTCCCGCCAAGCGCAGCGCTGCTTATTTTTCAGACAGGCATCCGGCTTAAACCGAAGCCTATCAGCAACGCGGATGGCTGTCATCATAAAATCAAAACAAGTAGGATTTTCTGCCTTTTTAGAGTATATTTGCACCTTGTTGAAATGATGTAGATTAACCCTCTAAATACAAAAGGAAATGCGTTATGGCAAATATTTTGATTGTACCCGTATGCGTTCATGTGGATATGGCATCCGTTGCGAAAACCGTGGCTTCAGGCCTGCCTGATGCGGTGGTGTTTAATCCGCTGGCCGATGCTTCCGAAGCCGAGCAGCTGATTGGTGCCGGCAAATCTGATGATTGGTTCGACCTGCTGGTCGGCCGCGTAGCAGAGCTTGATAAACCGAACGTGGTGATTCAGGGTATTCAAAATGATGCCGAACGCGCATTTTTATCCGTGCAAAATGTGGAGCTCGCCACATCTTTTAATGCGCGCGTGGTGTTTGCTTCCAGCAACGAATGCGGCACGGCAACCCGCTTGAAGCTTGCCAAACAATCGTTTGCCGGTAAAAACGTAGAAATCATGGGCGTAATCGGCGGCAGTGCGGAAGCGGCTAAAGATGCCGGCCTGCCTTATTTGGGCAAGCCCGACGCGCTGGAAGGTGTGTCCAAACTGGTTGCGCCGCAAGAGCCGCGCATGTCGCCCGCGCAATTCCGCTTCAATATGATGGAATCGGCGCGCAAAGCCGACAAACGCATCGTGTTGCCGGAAGGTGCGGAGCCGCGCACCGTGCATGCCGCTGCGATTTGCCATGAAAAAGGTATTGCCCGTTGCGTGTTGCTTGCGCCCCGCCCGGCCGTGTTGGCCGTGGCTCAGGAAATCGGCGTGGAATTGCCGGATTCCGTGGAAATCATCGATCCCGATACTTTAATCGAACAATATGTTGCGCCGATGTGCGAACTGCGCAAAAGCAAAGGTTTAACGCCCGAGCAGGCGCGCGAGCAATTGAAAGACACCGTTGTGCTCGGCACCATGATGATGGCGCAAAACGATGTGGACGGCTTGGTTTCCGGCGCGATCCACACCACCGCCAACACCATCCGCCCCGCATTCCAGCTGATTAAAACCGCGCCGGGCGCCAGCATCGTGTCCAGCGTATTTTTCATGCTGCTGCCCGGTCAAGTGCTGGTGTATGGCGACTGCGCGGTTAACCCGAACCCGACGCCGGAGCAATTGGCCGAAATCGCCATTCAGTCGGCCGATTCGGCCAAAGCGTTCGGCATTGAGCCGCGCGTGGCCATGATTTCCTATTCAACCGGTACATCAGGCGCAGGTCCGGATGTGGAAGCCGTGGCCGCTGCCGTTGAACTGGTGAAACAGCAACGCCCCGACATCGCGGTGGACGGCCCGTTGCAATACGATGCGGCGAGCGTTGCCAGCGTTGCCAAATCCAAAGCGCCCAACAGCCCGGTTGCAGGCAAAGCCACCGTGTTTATTTTCCCGGATTTGAACACGGGTAACTGTACTTACAAAGCGGTGCAGCGCAATGCCAACGTATTGAGCGTAGGCCCCATGCTGCAAGGTTTGCGCAAGCCTGTAAACGATTTGTCGCGCGGTGCTTTGGTGGAGGATATCGTGTACACCATCGCGCTGACTGCGATTCAGTCGGAGCAAATGGCGAAATAATGTGAAAATATAGAGAATGCCTGTCTGAAAACATTCAGACAGGCATAAGGCCGTATGCTCTATTTCACGATATCGGTCAGCGGCCAGCGCGGTTTCACGTTGAACGCGCCTGCTTGGGCAGACTTTTGCAAATGCATGGCGCCGGCAAAGGCAATCATAGCGCCGTTGTCGGTGCAGAGCGGCAGTGGCGGGAAAAACACTTTCACAGCTTCCGGCTTGGTTTTAGGTGCGGGTTTGATGCTGAGTGCGGCCAAAGATTCGCGCAGTTTCCAGTTTGCACCCACGCCGCCTGCCACGACCAGTGTGCGGAAGCCAGTGTCGATAAGTGCTTGTTTGGCTTTGGCAAACAATACGTCAACCACGGCATCTTGGAACGCACGGCAGATATCGTTACGGGTTTGCTCGGAAAGGCTGCCGTTTTCAGAAGCGGCCTCTGCTTTTTGCACGGCTGTGAGCACGGCGGTTTTTAAGCCGGAGAAGCTCATTTGCAAATCGTGAGAATGCAGCATAGGGCGCGGAAACGTGTACACATCGGGGCGGCCGAGTTTGGCCAGTTCGGAAAGTTTGGCACCGCCGGGATAGGGCAGGCCGAGCAGCTTAGCTGTTTTATCGAAGGCTTCGCCGGCGGCATCGTCCACGCTTTCGCCCAGCAAAGTGTAATCGCCGATACCGCGCACGGCCATCAGCTGGGTGTGGCCGCCTGAAACAAGCAGGGCGACAAAGGGAAAGTCGGGTTTGTCTTCTGCCAAAAGCGGCGAGAGCAAATGGCCTTCCAAATGGTGCACCGGAATCACAGGTTTGCCCAGTGCAAAGGCCAAAGCGTTGGCATAGCCTGAGCCGGCCAAGAGCGCGCCGCCCAAGCCGGGGCCTTGTGTGAAAGCAACGGCATCAATATCGCCGAATGTTTGGCCGGCTTCTTTCAGACAGGCATGGGTGAGCGGCACCAAGCGGCGGATGTGGTCGCGGCTGGCAAGCTCGGGCACAACGCCGCCGTATTCGGCATGCATTGCCATTTGGGTGTGGAGCTGGTTGCCGATAAGGCCGCGTTCGGTATGATAGAGGGCGACGCCGGTTTCGTCGCAGGAAGATTCGATGCCGAGAACTAACATTTTATTTGGAAGGGTTTGTGAAGATGATAAGAGGCGTATTTTAGCTTTAAACATAATGCCTGTCTGAAAAGATTTTCAGACAGGCATTGCGCTTGCCTTGCGCAAAATTAACGCAGTTCGTTTTGCAGGCTGCCGAGCCAGTTCGACACTTCTTTGCCGCGGTATGCGCTGCCGTCTTTGTTGAGGATTTGGATGCGCGAGCCGCCTTGAACAGGTTCTACAAACACAATCAGCTCAGGCAGGGCTTGCTTGGCGGCATCGTCTTTTTTTCCTTTGCCGAAAATGCGGGTAAACATGCCGGTTTTTTTGCCTTTGGAAGCGCTCTCATCCGGCACGGGCTGCACTAAGAAAGCATGTTTTTCGACATTCTGGCCCAATACGGTCAGGCCGATGCGGTCGAGCGCCAAGCCCGTGCGGCGCCAGTTGCGCTGGTAATCGCCGCTTACCAAAAGGCTGTTGCCATCCAGTTTGGCCAATTCGCTGGCTTCGGCTTTGCCGGCGTTTTGCTGTTGCTGCAATTCACGCTCGACTTGTTGCTGATCGGCGCCCAAATACTGCATGAAGCGGCCTAAGAAAGCGGCTTCCAAAGCAGGTTCGTTGGGGCGCGGCTCCCATGTAGTGGTGTCTTTGTTTTTATTGGTATATACCTCTTTCATACCTTTGTGGACAAAGAATACGTCGGTTGCGCCGTCGGCACCGCGTTCGATGCGGATGGTAAATTTATCGCGCTCGCTGGTCGAATAAATGCCGCCGAGGCCGACTCTTTCAAATAGGTTGCGTAGACCGTCTTGCGGGATTTTGGCGCGGTTTTCGGCCCATTCGGTTTCCATTTGGCCGATCGCAGGCTCTTCTGATTTGATGACAAAACCGTTTTCCTGCCAGAAAGCTTTCAGCAGCGGCCAGATTTCGGCAGGTTGTTTGCCGCTCACTTGCAGCCAGCGCTGGTTGCCGTCGCGTTTCAGCTCGACGCCTTGAACACCTTGCAATACCGCTTGGTTGGCCGGCTGCTGGGTGTTGGTGCGCTGCATGTCGCTGGCGCGTACGGCACCGCCCGTGGGCAGGCTGTAACGGTTGCCTTGGTTGGGGTTGGTTAAATCAGGGGGAACTTCCAGATTCACCACTTTGCGGTTTTGGGTTTGGTAATCGAGTTTGGGTTGCTCTTTGTTGCTGGAACAGGCGGCCAGGCCGATTAAGGCGATGGCCAATACGGCCGGTTTCATGCGGTTCATATAATCATTCCTGTCGGGGGTTAAATCAGTTTGAGTGTTGCCAAAGCATCTTGAACTTGGGTTTGTGCTTCTTTAGACAGTTCAAGAATCGGCAAACGCACGGCTGCTTTGCATTTGCCCAGTTTGTTTAAGGCCCATTTTTGGGCGGCGGGGCTGGGTTCGCAGAACATCACGTTGTAAAGCGGAATCAGTTCGCGGTTTAAACGGCGCGCTTCGGGTATGTTGCCGGCCAATGCTTCGCGGCACATGTCGGCAAACAGTTTGGGTGCGATATTGGCTGCAACGGTAATCACGCCGTGGCCGCCGCAGAGCATGAAAGGCAGGCCGGTAGGATCGTCGCCGGAATAAACGGCGAAGCCTTCGGGTGCCGCATTGATCAGCTCGATATCGCGGCCTACGTCGCCGCTGGCTTCTTTGACACCCACGATATTGGGCAGTTTTGCCAGGCGCAAAATGGTTTCGTTCGACATGTTCACCACCGTTCTGCCCGGCACGTTGTAGATAATCATCGGGATATCCACGGCTTCGGCAATGGCTTGATAGTGGCGGTAAATGCCTTCCTGCGAAGGTTTGTTGTAGTAGGGAACGACAGACAGGGTGTAGTCGGCACCGGCGGCTTTGGCGGCTTTGGAAAGCTCGATGGCTTCATGGGTGTTGTTGGCGCCCGTGCCGGCGATGATGGGGATGCGCTTGGCGGCGTGTTTTACGGTGGCTTCGATTACCTGCTTGTGCTCTTCAACGGATAAAGTGGCGCTCTCGCCGGTAGTGCCTACGGCCACGATGCCGTCGGTGCCGTTTTCGATATGCCAGTCGATCAGGTTTTTCAGCGCGCTGTAATCAATGCTGCCATCTTCCTGCATCGGGGTAATCAATGCGACCAAACTGCCTTTTAACATAGTGAAACCTTTGTCAGACGTCGATAATAATGGTGGATTGTAGCTTACTTTATCTGCCTTGTGAAATAGCGGCAGGGTGAAGCTGCTTTTTCAGACAGGCATGATAGCAGAACAAATGTTAATCGGTATTTTCAAGGATAAACGGCGGTTGCGGGCGGGTGGAACGCTGCTTTTTCCGGCTGCGCGGCAGGCAAAGCGGATGAAAGGTAAAAAAATGGAAGTGCTTTAGTGCTTCGGATAAAATGCACGCGGTTACACAATTTGACATTCTTACTACATATGCTCAAACCGCTGATTTGGATAAGGCATACTGTTTTATCGGATGAAATTTGGGCCGGATGAAGCGTGAGTATGGAATGCAGCCTTGTAAATTTTATTTTAATTTGATTAAGGGAATGATTTGATGGGAGCCCCGTTTAAAAAGGGTGTGGATACGCCGGATTTGGTTTATCGCTTGGAAGACAAACCGCCGTTTGCCAATGCTTTGCTGAGTGCGATTACGCATCTGCTGGCGATTTTTGTGCCGATGATTACACCGGCGCTGATTGTGGGCGGTGCGCTCAAACTGCCGCCTGAGATGACGGCTTATCTGGTGTCGATGGCGATGGTGGCTTCGGGCATCGGCACTTATTTGCAGGTCAACCGTTTCGGGCCGATCGGTTCGGGTTTGCTGTCGATCCAATCGGTTAACTTTTCGTTTGTCGGCGTGATGATTTCGCTGGGCTTGGGCATGAAAGAGCAGGGCTTGGACGAACATGCGATGGTTTCGGCGCTGCTGGGCGTGGCATTTGTCGGTGCATTTTTGGTGGCGGGTTCGGCTTGGTTGTTGCCCTATCTGAAAAAAGTGATCACGCCTACCGTGAGCGGTGTGGTGGTGATGATGATCGGTTTGAGCCTGATAGGCGTGGCGATTACCGAATTCGGAGGCGGTTATGCGGCTTTGAACGACGGCAGCTTCGGTGCTTGGCAGAATATTGCTCTGGCGGCGTTTGTGCTGGCAGTGGTCTTGTTTTTCAACAGCTTGAAAAATCCGCTGCTGCGCATGAGCGGTATTGCGGTGGGGATGATCGCGGGCTATATCGCGGCACTGTTTTTGGGCATGGTGGATTTTTCGGTGTTGAAGGATTTGCCTTTGGTGACGATTCCCGTGCCGTTTAAATATGGTTTCGATTTCCAATGGGTGCCGTTTTTGGTGGCCGGTTTGGTGTATTTGCTGAGTATTTTTGAAGCGGTGGGCGATTTAACCGCAACGGCGATGGTGTCGGGCGAGGAATATGAAGGCGATGAGTTTCAGAAACGCTTGCGCGGCGGTGTGTTTGCCGACGGTTTGGTGTCGGTGATTGCCACTGCGCTGGGGTCGCTGCCGCTGACCACGTTTGCGCAAAACAACGGTGTGATTCAGATGACCGGTGTGGCTTCGCGCCATGTGGGCAAGTATATTGCGGCGATTTTGGTGGTGCTGGGGCTGTTTCCGGTTGTCGGCCGTGCATTTACCACGATTCCCAGCCCGGTGTTGGGCGGCGCTATGGTGTTGATGTTCGGCCTGATTGCGATTGCGGGTGTGCGCATTATTATGACTAACGGCATCAACCGTCGCGAAGCCGTGATTGCGGCAACTTCCATCGGCTTGGGCTTGGGTGTGAGCTTTAAGCCTGAAGTGTTTGCCTTGCTGCCGCTGAAAGAGTTGTTTCAAAATCCGATTTGTATGGGCGGGGTGGCGGCTTTGCTGATGAACCTGATTATGCCCCGGGATACCGGCGAGAAGGTGTATCTGACCGACGAATTGGACGCTTGATCGGTGTAATAGGACAATGCCTGTCTGAAAAGGGCTTTCAGACAGGCATTGTTTATGAACGATGTATTTGAACCAGACGGTTTTCTTTTTTGGCTGCGGATGAAGTAAAATACGCGTTTAAATTTTGACAAATGTTTCTCCATTATGAGCGACACGCCCAATTATATCACTCCCACAGGCTGGCAGGCTTTGAAAGACGAGCTTTACCAGCTGGTCAATAAAGAGCGTCCGGAAATCGTGCAAATCGTCAACTGGGCGGCGGGCAACGGCGACCGCAGCGAAAACGGCGATTATCTCTACGGCAAACGCCGCATGCGGGAAATCGACCGCCGCATACGTTTCCTGACCAAGCGTTTGGAAGCCGCACAAGTGGTTGACCCCGAAACGCGCGAAGCCACCG
Source organism: Neisseria canis (assembly GCF_900636765.1). Lineage (NCBI taxonomy): Bacteria > Pseudomonadati > Pseudomonadota > Betaproteobacteria > Neisseriales > Neisseriaceae > Neisseria > Neisseria canis. Next base: position 2,372,776 of record NZ_LR134313.1, on the reverse strand, counting down.
ACCAAGTGTTTTTCGGTGCAACCGTTTTATTGCTGCGCGGCGACGGCAGCGAGCAAACGGTAAAAATTGTCGGCGTGGACGAAATCGACACTGCACAAAACAAAATCTCCTGGATTTCTCCTCTGGCCAGATGCCTGATTAAGGCGCGCGAAGGCGACGAAGTGGTGTTGCGTACGCCGGAAGGCAATGAAGAGATTGAGATTTTGTCGGTTGAATACATAAAGATTGATTAGCGGGGCGTTCTCATGCAGCAAACATTAAACTGGCAGGAGCAGCTGCCCAAAGGCCTGTCTGAAAAACTGCAATGGCTGATGCAGCAGCCTTCTTTAACCGCCGCACTCAGATCATGGGATGCGGCATTTTCCGTGCGCCTTTTACATTTAGGCCTGTCTGAAAGCCGCGGATGGTTTTCAGACAGGCATTTCCCCGCCCACGTGTTTTCGCGCGAAGTATTGTTGTGTCTGAGCGGCATGCCGGTTGTGTGGGCGCGTAGTGTCTGTGAAGCGGATGACGCCGTGTGGCACGAAGTGTTGGATTGCGGCACACAGCCTTTGGGCGAGCGATTGTTTAACGGCGCGCTGCCTTTGGTGCGCACGCCTTTTGAATATTGCGGCTGCGCCCATATTGTTTTGCCGCACGAAAGCAGCAGGCCTATTGCCGCGCGGCGATCGGTGTTCGATTTGAAAGGCAGCCGTTTGGGCTTGGTGGAATGCTTTCTGGAGGACTTTGAATAGAGTGTTTGATGGCCGGTTGCCCGTTTTGCCGGCAACAGCGCGGCCTGCTTGCACAAATTGATATTCTTTTGCTTTTTGAGCAGCATAGCGGCATGAATTTATTATATAATTCATGCCGCATTGGATAAATGCGGCATATAACAAAAACAATCAATAAATGAACAACTTACGATAAATACATGGCTGTCGATAAAAATAACAGCAGCAGCCGTAATACGGAAAACAAATACAGAAAATGGAAATAAAACGCTTACTGTTACAAATGCTCCCGCGTTATGCCGTCGGCCGTATGCTGATATATGGCCGTTTGATGCGTGTGGAAAAGCCGATAGGCACTTTGCTTTTGCTCTGGCCCACGCTCTGGGCTTTGTGGATTGCTTCGGAAGGCGTGCCGGATTTGACGATTCTGGCCGCTTTTTCGATGGGTACTTTTCTCATGCGCAGCGCAGGTTGTGTGGTTAACGATTTTGCCGACCGCGATATTGACGGCGCGGTTGAGCGTACCAAATCACGCCCGTTTGCCAAGGGTTTGGTAACCAAAAGCGAAGCCTTGTTGCTTCTATTGATTCTCTGTATGTTGGCGGCACTCTGCCTGCTGCCGCTCAACAGCCTGACTTGGCTGATGAGCCTTCCCGCCCTTTTTCTGGCGATTACTTATCCGTTCACCAAGCGGTTTTTTCCGCTGCCCCAGTTTTATCTCGGCTTGGCTTTTTCATTCGGCATTCCGATGGCGTTTGCCGCGGTAAAGGAAACCGTGCCGCCGGTGGCTTGGCTGCTGTTTACTGCCAATGTGTTGTGGACGCTGGCTTACGACACGATTTATGCGATGGCCGATAAAGAAGATGATTTGAAAATCGGCATCAAAACTTCCGCCATCACTTTCGGCCAGCACGATATTGCCGCCGTGATGCTCTGCCATTTCTGGTTTACCGTGTTGATGGTGATTTTGGGCATTCAGATTAAAGCAACTTGGCCTTATTGGCTGGCGGTGCCGCTGGTGGTGTATTGGCAGTGGCAGCAGTATAAGGCGATTAAAACGCGCGACCGGCAAGTGTGTTTCCGCACGTTTTTGGAAAACAACCGCATCGGTTTGGCATGGTTTGTCGGCATAGGGCTGCATTATTGCTGGTGGTTTCTGTGCGGCTTGTTCAGGCAGCTGGGCTGGTCTGTGTAAAAGGCGTGATTGATATGCCTGTCTGAAAAGTTTTCAGACAGGCATTGTGTTTCTGTCTGGCCGGCGGCCGCTTTATTATGAATTGGTCGGCGCGGCGGAAGATTGGTTTTGCCGTATTGTTTGCTATTTACAATTAAAAATTTATCAATTAAAAGTGAATTGACGTTTCATGCATATTTCTGATTTCGACTTTGAATTGCCGGAGCAATTGATTGCCCAGCATCCGCCCGAAGAACGCGGCAACAGCCGGCTGCTGGTGGCTTTGTCCGGCATGCCGCCGCAAGACAAGATGTTTGCCGATTTGCCGATGTGGCTCGAGCCGGGCGATGTGCTGGTGTTTAACAATACCAAAGTGATTAAAGCCCGTTTGTTCGGGCAGAAAGCCAGCGGGGGGAAAATCGAAGCGCTGGTAGAGCGCGTACTCGATGAACACCGCGCTTTGGCGCATATACGCGCTTCCAAATCGCCGAAACCCGGTGCGGAGCTGTGGTTTGAGGGCGGGATTAAAGCTGTGATGGAAGAGCGTCAAGGCGAATTGTTCTGCCTGCGTTTTGAGGGAGGACCGAATGTTTACGAACTTTTGGAGCAGCACGGCCATCTTCCGCTGCCGCCTTATATCGAGCGCGCTGCGGGTGCGAATGACGACAGCCGCTACCAAACGGTTTATGCGAAAGAGCAGGGTGCGGTGGCTGCGCCGACGGCAGGTTTGCATTTCACCGAAGCCATGTTGGCCGGGCTGGCGGCTAAGGGAGTGGAAATGGCAGAGGTAACGCTGCATGTGGGAGCCGGCACGTTCCAACCGGTACGGGTGGATAATATCGCCGAACATAAAATGCACAGCGAATGGTATGAGGTGTCTGAAACCACGGTGGAAAAAATCCGCCAAGCCCGCCAAGCCGGGCACCGCGTGTGGTCGGTGGGTACCACATCAATGCGTGCGTTGGAATCTGCCGCACGTTCGGGCGTGTTGCAGGCGGGGCAGGGAGATACGGATATTTTTATTACGCCGGGTTATCGTTTTAAAGTGGTTGACCGGCTGATTACCAATTTTCATCTGCCGAAATCCACTTTGCTGATGCTGGTCAGCGCGTTTTCGGGTACTCAGCATATACGCGACATTTATGCTCATGCCATTCGGGAGCAATACCGTTTTTTCAGCTATGGCGATGCCATGATATTGGGGCGGGCGCAAGATTGATATGCCTGTCTGAAATTTATAATCAAATGCCTGTCTGAAAAGGTTTTCAGACAGGCATGATGTTGTATAGGTTTGATAAATTTAAATCAGGCGATGGGATTGTCTTATATGGCTTCAGGGGACCGGGTTTTCTTATCCCCGAAACCCAGCCTTAGAAAAACAGAAAGCAGCAGCAGACCCAAAACAGACGTCGCCATATAAATCAGGCTGGAAAGGCCGTGCCAGAAAGCAAATTCGGTTAATGCGTCTGCTTGGTTGGAAGGTGAAATGAAAAGGTTGGAAATGGCAAGTAAGGGATGGTGTTGACCTTGCTTCACTGTTTCGATAACCGGCGTTACTGCAAGCTGGTTGATGCCTAAGAGAACAATTTGCAGTGCAATCCAACGTTGGGGCTTTTTGCTGCGGGACTGTATGCGGGCAACGGCATACACCAAAAACCAGGCAGCCAAGCCGTAATAGCCGACTACGGTAAACAGCTTGCCGGCAATATCTCCGGCGGGAACCCTGTCCAAACTCTTAAATAAAATAGGGGCGGCCACATAGCCTGCCATAATCTGCATCCCCAGCCAACTGCCTGCAATGAGCGCAGCAAAACGATTCATGATTAATCTCTTTGTTAAATTTTTTTAAATTCTGTGAATTAAACTATATGAAAAATAAGCTGTCAACCATGCATAAACAAACGCACGGAGAAATATGACAAAAGAGCAAAATACAACAATGCCTGTCTGAACGTTTCAGACAGGCATTTGCTTGTGTGCGTGTTTGGTGCGGTTTAAATATATTCTACCGCTACAATATCGTATTCGCGGATGCCGCCGGGTGCCTGCACTTCGGCAACATCGCCTTCTTCTTTGCCGATTAAAGCACGCGCAATAGGAGAGCTGACAGAAATTTTGTTTTCTTTAAGATCCGCCTCGTCTTCACCCACGATTTGATAGCGGACTTCTTCGCCGCTTTCCACTTCTTCCAACGTTACAGTTGAACCGAACACGATTTTGCCCTCTGCATGGATTTCGGCAGGGTTGATGATGTGTGCATGGGAAAGTTTGTATTCCACTTCGGCGATGCGGCCTTCGATAAAACCCTGCCGCTCTTTCGCAGCTTCATATTCTGCATTTTCCGATAAGTCGCCGTGTGAACGGGCCTCTGCAATCGCTTCAATCACGGCAGGGCGGGCAACGCTCTTCAAATGCTGCAATTCGGCTTTCAACATTTCCGCTCCGCGCACGGTTAAAGGGGTTTTCTTCATAACTGTTTTTTCTCCGTTGGCTGCGCAGCCTGATAATAGTAAAACCCATTGCATCCACACACTGGAAACACCGGCCAAACCGGCGCCGGATACCGGCGGGCAGCTTCATTGGTGTAACGCTGTATGTGGTTGCAAAGGGCAGTTTGCGACAGCGTGTATTTAATCAATAAAAACGCAAGCCGCGCGTAATCGGCGGCTTGCTCAATATTCGTTTTAGGCTGGCATTGTATCAAATCAGGGGGAAATAGCAATCTCTCTGAGTGAATTTAACATATGCCTGTCTGAAATAAGCCAAAGTTATACAAAAATAACATATTGCCGGTTTGGTATCGGCTGAGGTATGTTTATACCCGAAGATTTAGAACGGGATATCGTCGTCGATATCGTCAACCGGAGCCACAGGAGCAGCAGGCGCTTGGCGGCGCGGAGCGGCCGGAGGTTCTGCGGCGGCGGGTTGTTGGTATGCGGGTTGGGCGGCCGGCTGCTGATAGCCTCCGTCGTCGTAGGGTGCGCTGCTGCCACCGCTGTCGCGGCTGCCGAGCATTTTCATTTCGCTGGCGATAATGTCGTAGGCGGTGCGCTCAACGCCGGTTTTGTCGGTATATTTGCGGCTTTGGATGCGGCCTTCCAAATAAACCTGGCTGCCTTTTTTCAAATATTGGCCGGCAATTTCAGCCAAGCGGCGGTACATGGTGATGTTGTGCCATTCGGTGCGCTCAACGCGCTGGCCGGTTTGGCGGTCGTTCCATGTTTCGCTGGTGGCAACGGAAAAATTGGCTACGGCTTCCCCGTTGGGCATGTAGCGCACTTCGGGGTCTCGGCCGAGGCGGCCGATAAGAATGACTTTGTTTAATGACATTATTCTGCTCCTGAGATGATTTTTTTCGCACCCTCTTCGTCAAAACCTTTTTGCAATGCTTTGATAAAAACGGTTTCTCCGTCTGCACTGAAGCTGATGCGTTCGATTCCTGAAACGGACTGTAAAGCCGATTGTAAATCCTGCCGGCGGTTGGCCCAAATTGTTCCCACTTTAAAGCTCACATTTTTAACCGGCTTGGGCGCGGGGGAAAATAAAGCTATGGTAAACCATAAAATCATTAATGCGCTACAAAATATAAATACGCCTGTGTAGCCGTGATGATGAAACAGCAGGCCGCCTATGGCGCCGCCGGCAAAGAGGGCAATGGATTGCAATGTATTATAAATGCCCATTGCCGTGCCTTTGAGTTCGCTCGGTGCAATTTTGGAAACCAGCGAAGGCATGCTGGCTTCCAGAATGTTGAAGCCGATGAAATAGAATACCAGCCACAAGCCGATCAGCCACAAAGAATTCAGGCCGAATAAAAGTCCGATTTGCGATACGATGATCAGGCCGATGCCGAGCAGGAAAACTTGTTTGAGCTTGTTGCGCGTTTCGCCGATGATGATGGCGGGCACCATCAGAATCAGGCCGATCAGTGTGGCCGGCAGATAAACTTTCCAATGTTGAACCTTGTCCAGCCCGAGTTGGGACAATGCGAAAGGCAGGGTGGTAAACAATGCCATCAGGCCCGATTGCAAGGCGAAAATGCCGAAATTTAGGCGCAGCAGCTGGCCGTTTTTCAAAACTTCGGAAAAGTGGGCCGGTTGGGCTTGGGCATCTTCATGTATTTTGGATTGGGTAGGGTTGGGAGTCATCCAAGCAACTACGCCTATGCTCAGCAAGGTTAGACAACCCATTAGGATAAACAGCCCGGGAACGCCGAGAAAGCGGGTTAAGACGGGTGATAACACCATGCTGAAAGAAAAGGTAAGCCCGATGCTCAAACCGATCATGGCCATTGCGCGGGTGCGCACTTCTTCGCGCGTTAAGTCCGCCACCAGCGCGGTTACCGCTGCACTCACCGCGCCTGCTCCTTGCAATGCGCGTGCAATAATCAGCATGGGTAATGAATCGGCCCAAGCAGCCAAAAAGCTGCCTGCGGCAAATACGATTAAGCCGAAATAAATTACCTTTTTGCGACCGAATTTATCGGAAGCTATGCCCAAAGGCAGTTGGAACAATGCTTGGGTGAGGCCGTAGATGCCCATGGCGAGGCCTACCTGCATTTTGTTTTCCGCATCTGCCAAGTCTGCCGCATGAAGTGCCAATACGGGTAATACGAGAAACATACCCAGCATGCGTAGGGCATAAACCCAAGCCATGGATGTGCTGGCGCGCCATTCTTCGGGGTACATGCGGTTTTGCTTTGCTCTTGCCATAATGATTATGCGGGGCGGATGCCTGTCTGAAAAAGAGATGGCGGGATTATAAGGCTGTTTGGGATTATTTGAAACCGGATGCAGGGGCTTTGGGCATTAAGCTTGCGGCGGCTGTGCGGGTATATCCGGCGGGCGGGTTGATTATCAAAGTTTATCAAAAAGCTTAAGACCATTGCCATCTGTTGCGCCAAGCGCCGATAACGGCGTTGGGGTATTTATTGCTGCCCAAACTGCCGTTGAAGCGTGCGAGTGCACGGGCGATATTGCCGTTTTCACGGTTGCTGTAATGGCGAAGGATGGTGCAGCCGTAGCGCAGGTTGGTGCGGATGTCGAACAGGTTGTGTGAGGGTTGGCCTATGTAGTTTTTCCAAAACGGCATAACCTGCATCAAGCCGCGCGCGCCGACATTGCTGATGGCATATTGCCGGAATGCGCTTTCTACTTCGATCAGCCCGAGTATCATTTGGGTGTCCAATCCGGCGCGGCTGCTTTCGTATTGGATATTGACCAGCAGGCGTTTGCGTTCTTCCGCGTTGGGGATGAAGCGTGCGAGCCTTGCCGACATGTCGTTTAACCAACGCTCTCCGTCTTGCCTGTTTGTGAATACCAAACGGGCGGGGTTGACATTGTTGATGGCGCCGCGCATCACGGAAGCCACGTCGTCGGAAAGCGTTTCTTCGCGCTGCATGCCGGCCAAAGTGGTTTTGGGTGTGAGCAGCGCCGCGGCGCCGGCAGCCAACAGCAGGCGGCGGGTGTGCATGTGCGGCGGGATGAGTTCGGTGTGTTTTTCCATATGTGAATAATGTGTTATATGCTGAAATGCCTGTCTGAATGTTTTCAGACAGGCATGATTATAAATGCGTAAACCTTTGCATCCAAACCTGTTTTTCGCGGTTTTACGCTTGGTTTATCTGACGCCGGACTTTTTAACCGGATCGACGTAGCCGTGGTCGTTGATGCGGATATGGCGGAACAGCCAGCCGTCCAACAGGGTAAGCAGCTCTTCGCCGATGTCGTCGCCGTTTTCAAAACGGCTTTGGTAAGTGGCAACGCGGCTTAGGAAGTTGATGTGGACTTTTTTGTGCTGCTCCAGCAAATGGTAGCCCGCATCTTCCAGCATTTTTTCTTCTTGTTGGAAATGGTAGGTTGTGTAGTCGATAAGCTCTTTGAGGGCTTTGGCAATCAGGTCGCGGTCTTTGGTTTGGTCGGCATCGTAAAAATTGTTGATGCGGTTGATTAATTGTTGGTGCTGCTCGTCTATATCGTCAAAGCCGGTTGCCAGGTCAACAGTCCATTGTACAAATGACATAGTTACTCTCTATTCGTGATGGTTGTTTGTAAATGTTTTTAATACGGTGATGTTTGGTCGAATGATAGTTTCAACTATTTATTTGTATTATTTTAGGATGCGGATAAGGCGAATTCAAGATGGCGGTATGGCGGGTTTGCTTGGATTTTGATACATATCAAAATTATATGATTAACTATTTATTAGATAGACAAATGCCTGTCTGAAAATCTGCTCCGAGTGAGGTTTCAGACAGGCATATTTTAGATTTGCGGTGCTCAGGCCTCCGCCATGCTGAGGGCTTGCTGGATGTCCACCGCCACGATGCGCGATACACCTTTTTCCTGCATGGTAACGCCGATGAGCTGCTCGGCCATTTCCATGGTGAGGCGGTTGTGTGAAATATAGAGAAACTGGGTTTGCGCCGACATTTCTTTAACCAGGTTGCAGAAACGGCCGGTGTTGGCATCGTCAAGCGGTGCGTCTACTTCGTCTAAGAGACAGAAAGGTGCAGGGTTGAGGCTGAACAGGGCAAACACGAGGCTCATGGCGGTTAGCGCTTTTTCGCCGCCGGAAAGCAGGTGGATGGTGCTGTTTTTCTTGCCGGGCGGGCGCGCCATAATGGATACGCCTGCGGTGAGCAAGTCATCGCCTATCATATGTAAAGTGGCTTCGCCGCCGCCGAACAAGGTCGGGAAGAAGGTTTGTACTTTTTCATTTACGGCATCAAAGGTTTCTTTGAAGCGCTGTTTGGTTTCGTTGTCAATCTGACCGATGGCTTCTTCCAATAGATCGATGGCGGATTGGACGTCTTCGCTTTGGCTGCGGTAATAGCCGTCGCGTTCGCGCGCTTCTTCCAGCTCTTTAAGGGCGGCGAGGTTGACGGCACCCAATGCTTCGATTTGTTGCGCCAGGCTGCGGATGCCGCCGGAAAGCTCTTTCAAACCGGATTTCCCGGCCAGTTTGGCAAGCGCATCGAAATCGGCATGCCGCTCTTCCAAGTTTTGGTGATGGCGTTTGGCATTGATTAAGGCTTCTTGCTGTTGCAGCAGGGCGGTTTGGGTGGCGGCCTGCAGCTGGGGCAGGGCTGCGGCAAGCGTTTGCTGCTTGGCATACAGTTCGCGGCCTCGCTGCTGGGTTTCAGACAGGCATTCCTGTATGGCAAGGTATTGCTCTTCTAAAACGGCAACTTGTTCGGTCAGCACTTCGAGTTTTTCGCGCTGTTCGCAGTCTTGCTCTTCGGTTTCATAGGCCAGCGCGAGCTCTGTTTGCCGTTCTTGCCAATCTAATGTTTGCTGTTCGAGTGTGGCGATGTGCTGCTCCAGTGATTGTTTGCGCTGCTGTTGTTTGTGTACGGCCACTTCAACCACGCCGTAGCGGCGGTTTGCTTCAAGTAGGGCGAGTTGGGCCTGCTTGAGCTCGTTTTGCCGGCTTTGGCGTGTGCTGTTTAGTGCATTTTGTTGGCTTTCTAATTCGGTGGCGGCTTCGGTGAGCGATTCTATGTCGTTTTGCAGACTGTCGCTGCTGTGTTCGAGTGTGATTTGATCTTCTTCAAGCAGCAGCAGCTCTTGCTCAATGTGCTCGCGCCTAAGCTGCCCTTGGTTGGTGCGCGTGAGCAATTCGGTGGCTTTGGCTTGTGCTGCGTGCAGTTGTGCGGCATGTTGGCGGTGTTGTGCCTGCAATGTTTTGTGTTGTGTTTCATGCGCTTCGATAGTAGTTTGGGCTTCTTGTTTATTCTGCTCGGCCTGTTTCAGGAGAGGTGCGATGGCTTGGAGTTGCTCGTTGAGCGAATCTTGGCGGTTTTTCAGCTCAATCAGGTTCTGTCCGTTTTTTTCGGCATAAAGCACGACGCCGATGGCATCAATTTGATGGCCTTCGGGTGTCAGCCAGCGTTGATGGCCTTGTAAGCGCTCCCGATTTTGCAGGGCGTAATCCAGAGATGGCGCACATAAAACGCCGTCGAGCCAGTATGTAAGCGCAGCTTGGTAGGGCTGTGTGGCTTGTATTTGGTTGATCAATGCCTGTGCCGGTTGGGTTTTGCGGCTTGAGGACAAGTCGGTGTAAAACCATGCTGCAGAGCCTTGCGGCAAGGGTGTGGGTAAATTACTTTCAGCATTTAGGGCTTTTGCTTGTAATTTTGTTTCAAGAAAGGCGGCTAATGCGTGCTGCCAGTCATCAGGCGCTTTGATGTGTTCCCATAATGCCGGTGCGGTAGCGTGGGGTGTCTGCTGCCAAAAGTCATGGTTTGGGCTGCTGTTTTGCAGCAATGTGCCGATAGCTTGCTGTTCGGCTTGAAGTGTGATGTGTTTTTGGTATAAGTCGTTGTATGCACTTATGCCTGTCTGAACGTTTTCTTTCAGACAGGCATAGCGTTCTTCACTGTCTAACAGCTGCTGTTCATAATGTTCATGCTCTGCTTGCAGTATTTCGGCTTGTTCTTGTGCGGCTGAAATTTCTGCTTCGGGTGGCAAATTGAGGGATTGTGCTTCTTGATTCAGGCGTTCTTTGCGTGTGTCGTGCTGCTTCAGTGTTTGGCTGGCGTGGGCAAGCCGTTGCTGTTTGAGCGCAAGTTCTCTTTTGATGCGGTTCAGCTCGTCTTGTTGGGCTTGGAAAGAAGCGCTTAGTGTATTTTGCGCGGTCTCTAGTTCGGGCAGGCTTTCTTCTCTTTCCGCAACCTGCATCGCCCATTCTGCCAGCTCGACCTGCTTGTCTTCCAAATCGGTTTCTAGAGTTTCCAGCTCGTTGAGAATATTTTGTTTTTCTGAATAAATGCGCTGCAACTGAGCTTGGGCGGCTTGGCGGTCGCGCTGGATTCTTTGTTGCAGGTTGTGTTGGGAGCGCAATTGCTCTTCCAGGCGGGCAATCTGCTCCCGCAACATAGCCCGTTGGTTGCTTGTTTCTTGGGCTTGCTGCTGCTGCTTGTGTTCTTCGTCACGCAATGCGTGCAATGCTTCTCCGGCTGCTTGGTTTTGTTTGGCAGTTTCGTCTTGCTTTTGTTGGGAGATACGGTGTTGTTGGGTAGCTTTGTCGGCCGCTGCGAGAGATTGCTGCCATTGGGTGTAATCTAATAAGTCTTGTTGTTGGGCAAGTTGTTCGGTCAGTGTTTGATAGCGTTCGGCGGTCTCTGCCTGTTTTTCCAGTTTTTCAACTTGGCGGGCAAGTTCTGTTTGTAAATCGGAAAGGCGTTGCAGATGTTCCCGGGTGTCTTTCAGACGGGCTTCGGTTTCTTTGCGGCGCTCCTTATATTTGGACACGCCGGCGGCCTCTTCTATATAAGCACGCAATTCTTCAGGCTTGGCTTCAATGATTCGGGAAATCATGCCTTGCTCGATAACTGCATAACCGCGCGCGCCTACACCCGTACCTAAAAATAAATCCGTGATGTCGCGGCGGCGCACCACTTGGTTATTGATGTAATAAGTGGATTCTCCTTGTCGGGTTAACTGCCGCTTAATGCTTACTTCTGTATATTTTCCCCAAGGTCCCTGCAAAGATTGGTCTGCATTGTTAAATACCAGTTCAACCGATGCACGGGGTGCGGGTCGGCGTGTTGCCGCACCGTTAAAAATTACATCCTGCATACTTTCTCCACGCAGTTGCTTGGCAGAAGCCTCACCTAAAACCCAGCGAACCGCATCAATTACATTGGATTTGCCGCAGCCGTTAGGGCCGATAACGGCAACTAATTGTCCCGGCACATGAATGGTCGTAGGGTCTGTGAAAGATTTGAAACCGGTGAGTTTGATATGTGTAAGGCGCATGGTGGATAAAGAAATTTATTTAATCAACTGGCTGAAATATTTGTTCAAATCATGAATTAAGTTAATCAAAATATTGATTCAAAAATAGCTTGAAGGAAAGCTTGCGTCTGTAAACGTTTTTTGTTGTTGTGTGTCAAAAATGCAACTCTATGTAAATTAATCGTTTATTTAAATAGGGTTCGGGTTCTGTTTTGTATTTGTAAATATAAATTTTATAACTTTATGATTTTAAATAATAAAAAAAATGATAGTTGGAAGCTATCTAAAAGATGAACTAAATTTCCTAAAAATATGCAAGATAAATCATTTTTAGTATAATGCCATTTATCTAGTATGGAGGCCGTTTATTTTTGCTTCGACATGGGATAGGTGCTTTGTTATTTAATGTCATTAATCTATCTCGGTGCCATTTCATATCATTCTCTTAAAAATTGTTTTGGGATTTTGCTAGGATAACTTTACGAAGTCAATGCACTTTCATCACATGAGCTTGTTAAAGAGTCCTACAGTCCTTTACTAAAATTTAAGTCGATTTGGTGTCGTCGCGTAAAATTAAGGTTTCTTGTGTTTAAACCAAATGTAATTTAGGTACACATTCACTTCTAACATTGCGGTGCTTAAATTAAATGGAGATTTATAATGATGATTCAGCATAAAAAACTGTGGTTATTGATGCTGCCGTTGCTTGCAACAGGTTGTGTTTACAAAAATGCAAACCGTGAAGTTTGGACTGATACGACAGATACCGTTTATAGCACCAGTGTGCCGGATGATAAATCTTCGGTTGTGTTCTACCGCCAAGCAGATGCTATCGAAGGCCCTACCGTTAATGTTTATGTGAATGGTCAATATTTGGGTTCATTGCAGCCAAACGCATATCGTCAAGAAACTGTATGTGCTCAAAACCAAAGATTTTTTGCTGAGTTTGCCAATAGAGACGTAGCTTATAACGAAAAAGCAAATTCAGGTGATTACTATAATTTGCCCGAAGCAGCCGTTTCATTCTTCAAAATCGTCAAAGGAGAAAACGGCCGTCCTGCATTGCAAGCTGTTTCTCCTGAGCAGGCAGAGCAAGAAATGAAAGGCGTTCAGAGCCAACATCACACTCTGTCAAGAGTGCAAACAGCAGAGCAGTGTTCAACAGTATTGAAGAAATATACTTTACAAGCTTCTGCCTTGTTTAAATTTGACCGTTCAGGCTATAAGGATATGTTGCCCAAAGGTAAGCAGGAGATTGCTGCTGTATCTGAGGATATCAAACAAAATCCTGGCCGTATAAGCGGTATTCAAGTTATTGGCTATACTGATCCTGAGGGTAATGATCAGTATAACAATAGACTGTCTTTAGCTCGCGCTAAAACAGTAAAAGAAGCCTTGTCTGGAAGCGGATTGGATCCGAATCTGATTACTTCCGAAGGGCGCGGAGAAAATGATCTTATCGTAACAGACTGCCGAGCCAAGCATCCTAAAGATGCTACAGCGCGCAAAGCATGTGACCAACCGAACCGTAGAGTGGAAATTATTCTGCACGGCGAGAAAAACAACTAACCATTAAGGTGAAAGACTATGTCTAGAAGCATTACGCTAAATATTAATGATGCTAAGTCAACTGTTGAAACAGTACAGTTACAAACAGCAACAGGTACACCTCTTCGAATTCCTGCCCAAGAAAATGTAAACTATCAATTTATTGATGATGCTACATCTTTTGGTCCTGAAAATATTATGACCAAACGTGTGGGTGAAAATTTGGAAATTGCATTCGAAGGTACGAATATTGAGAATCCGGATCTCATTATTGAAGGATTCTACGGCAATAATGGTGCAGACAACCTTTTGGTTGGTCTACATGAAAACGGTAATATGTACCCTTACATTCCTGAAAGTACGCTGCAGGAAGAAGCTGTTACGATGTTGGCCGATGAAGTGGCTGCAGGTCAAGCTTTAGGTGGTGAGATTGTAGCAAGTGCATTGTGGGTTCCGAATCCTCTATGGGCGTTGGCTGCTCTTCCTGTAGCCGGTTTGGCCGCTGCTGCAGGTGGAGGCGGTGATGACGATACACCAGAGGATGCTCTAAAAATCACAGTATCTGCTCCTGATCAAACAGCAGACAAGACACCGGTTATTACTGGTACAACAAATGCAGTGGAAGGTAGTGTCGTAACGGTAACAGTAACGGAAGTTGCTAAAGATGCTAATGGCAATACTGTTGATGGAAAAACACATACTTTAACTACAACGGTTAAAGCAGATGGAACGTATTCTGTAGAGCCAACAGATGAAATGCCGAGCGGGCCTTATAAAGCATCAGCTACAGTAGTAGATAAATCGTCACCTGAAGATACTGCAACAGCGGAAGATCCAGGCAGTATTATTGGTATTACTGTAGATGCGCCCGATAACACTAGCGATACTACTCCGACCATTACCGGAACTGTAACTCAGGATGTTCTTCCGGGCTCTGAAGTAACTGTTACTATCAAAGATAAAGATGGCAATACCCAAGTAGTAACTACCACGGTTAAAGATGACGGTACTTATGCGGTAGATGTACCGAAAGATTTGCCGGAAGGTACATACACAGCAGATGCTGTTATCAAAGATAAGGATGGTAATGAAGCGACCGCAACCGACCCGGGTTCGATCGACACTACTGCCCCACAAATCACGGTAGACGCACCGGACAACACCAGCGATACCACACCGACCATTACCGGTAAGGTGTCCGATGATGTGCCTCCGGGTTCTGTGGTAACGGTTACGATTACCGATAAAGAGGGTGTGACTCAATTAGTAACCACCACAGTTAAAGATGACGGCACTTATGCGGTAGATGTACCGAAAGATTTGCCGGAAGGTACATATACAGCGGAAGCGAAGGTTAAAGATCCCGCGGGTAACGAAGCGACCGCAACCGATCCGGGTTCGATCGACACTACTGCCCCACAAATTACGGTAGACGCACCGGACAACACCAGCGATACCACACCGACCATTACCGGTAAGGTGTCTGATGATGTGCCTCCGGGTTCTGTGGTAACGGTTACGATTACCGATAAAGAGGGTGTGACTCAATTAGTAACCACCACAGTTAAAGATGACGGCACTTATGCGGTAGATGTACCGAAAGATTTGCCGGAAGGTACATATACAGCGGAAGCGAAGGTTAAAGATCCCGCGGGTAACGAAGCGACCGCAACCGATCCGGGTTCGATCGACACTACTGCCCCACAAATTACGGTAGACGCACCGGACAACACCAGCGATACCACACCGACCATTACCGGTAAGGTGTCTGATGATGTGCCTCCGGGTTCTGTGGTAACGGTTACGATTACCGATAAAGAGGGTGTGACTCAATTAGTAACCACCACAGTTAAAGATGACGGCACTTATGCGGTAGATGTACCGAAAGATTTGCTGGAAGGTACATATACAGCGGAAGCGAAGGTGAAAGATCCCGCGGGTAACGAAGCGACCGCAACCGACCCGGGTTCGATCGACACTACTGCCCCACAAATCACGGTAGACGCACCGGACAATACCGGCGATACCACACCGACCATTACCGGTACAACCGATGCACCGGCAGGTTCGGAAGTGACAGTGACCGTTACCGACAAAGACGGCAACACCCAAGTGGTGACCACCACGGTTAAACCGGACGGTACCTACGAAGTGGAAGTGCCGAACGAATTGCCGGAAGGTCCGTATACAGCGGAAGCGAAGGTGAAAGATCCTGCGGGTAATGAAGCGACCGCAACCGACCCGGGTTCGATCGACACTACAGCGCCGCAAATCACGGTAGACGCACCGGACAATACCAGCGATACCACACCGACCATTACCGGTACAACCGATGCACCGGCAGGTTCGGAAGTGACAGTGACCGTTACCGACAAAGACGGCAACACCCAAGTGGTGACCACCACGGTTAAACCGGACGGTACCTACGAAGTGGAAGTGCCGAACGAATTGCCGGAAGGTCCGTATACAGCGGAAGCGAAGGTGAAAGATCCTGCGGGTAATGAAGGTACGGCTAAAGATGAAGGCAGCGTAGACACTACTGTCCCACAAATCACGGTAGACGCACCGGACAATACCGGCGATACCACACCGACCATTACCGGTACAACCGATGCACCGGCAGGTTCGGAAGTGACAGTGACCGTTACCGACAAAGACGGCAACACCCAAGTGGTGACCACCACGGTTAAACCGGACGGTACCTACGAAGTGGAAGTGCCGAACGAATTGCCGGAAGGTCCGTATACAGCGGAAGCGAAGGTGAAAGATCCTGCGGGTAATGAAGCGACCGCAACCGACCCGGGTTCGATCGACACTACAGCGCCGCAAATCACGGTAGACGCACCGGACAATACCAGCGATACCACACCGACCATTACCGGTACAACCGATGCACCGGCAGGTTCGGAAGTGACAGTGACCGTTACCGACAAAGACGGCAACACCCAAGTGGTGACCACCACGGTTAAACCGGACGGTACCTACGAAGTGGAAGTGCCGAACGAATTGCCGGAAGGTCCGTATACAGCGGAAGCGAAGGTGAAAGATCCTGCGGGTAATGAAGGTACGGCTAAAGATGAAGGCAGCGTAGACACTACTGCCCCACAAATCACGGTAGACGCACCGGACAATACCAGCGATACCACACCGACCATTACCGGTACAACCGATGCACCGGCAGGTTCGGAAGTGACAGTGACCGTTACCGACAAAGACGGCAACACCCAAGTGGTGACCACCACGGTTAAACCGGACGGTACCTACGAAGTGGAAGTGCCGAACGAATTGCCGGAAGGTCCGTATACAGCGGAAGCGAAGGTGAAAGATCCTGCGGGTAATGAAGGTACGGCTAAAGATGAAGGCAGCGTAGACACTACTGCCCCACAAATCACGGTAGACGCACCGGACAATACCGGCGATACCACACCGACCATTACCGGTACAACCGATGCACCGGCAGGTTCGGAAGTGACAGTGACCGTTACCGACAAAGACGGCAACACCCAAGTGGTGACCACCACGGTTAAACCGGACGGTACCTACGAAGTGGACGTGCCGAACGAATTGCCGGAAGGTCCGTATACAGCGGAAGCGAAGGTGAAAGATCCTGCGGGTAATGAAGCGACCGCAACCGACCCGGGTTCGATCGACACTACAGCGCCGCAAATCACGGTAGACGCACCGGACAATACCAGCGATACCACACCGACCATTACCGGTACAACCGATGCACCGGCAGGTTCGGAAGTGACAGTGACCGTTACCGACAAAGACGGCAACACCCAAGTGGTGACCACCACGGTTAAACCGGACGGTACCTACGAAGTGGAAGTGCCGAACGAATTGCCGGAAGGTCCGTATACAGCGGAAGCGAAGGTGAAAGATCCTGCGGGTAATGAAGCGACCGCAACCGACCCGGGTTCGATCGACACTACAGCGCCGCAAATCACGGTAGACGCACCGGACAATACCAGCGATACCACACCGACCATTACCGGTACAACCGATGCACCGGCAGGTTCGGAAGTGACAGTGACCGTTACCGACAAAGACGGCAACACCCAAGTGGTGACCACCACGGTTAAACCGGACGGTACCTACGAAGTGGAAGTGCCGAACGAATTGCCGGAAGGTCCGTATACAGCGGAAGCGAAGGTGAAAGATCCTGCGGGTAATGAAGGTACGGCTAAAGATGAAGGCAGCGTAGACACTACTGCCCCACAAATCACGGTAGACGCACCGGACAATACCAGCGATACCACACCGACCATTACCGGTACAACCGATGCACCGGCAGGTTCGGAAGTGACAGTGACCGTTACCGACAAAGACGGCAACACCCAAGTGGTGACCACCACGGTTAAACCGGACGGTACCTACGAAGTGGAAGTGCCGAACGAATTGCCGGAAGGTCCGTATACAGCGGAAGCGAAGGTGAAAGATCCTGCGGGTAATGAAGGTACGGCTAAAGATGAAGGCAGCGTAGACACTACTGCCCCACAAATCACGGTAGACGCACCGGACAATACCGGCGATACCACACCGACCATTACCGGTACAACCGATGCACCGGCAGGTTCGGAAGTGACAGTGACCGTTACCGACAAAGACGGCAACACCCAAGTGGTGACCACCACGGTTAAACCGGACGGTACCTACGAAGTGGACGTGCCGAACGAATTGCCGGAAGGTCCGTATACAGCGGAAGCGAAGGTGAAAGATCCTGCGGGTAATGAAGCGACCGCAACCGACCCGGGTTCGATCGACACTACAGCGCCGCAAATCACGGTAGACGCACCGGACAATACCAGCGATACCACACCGACCATTACCGGTACAACCGATGCACCGGCAGGTTCGGAAGTGACAGTGACCGTTACCGACAAAGACGGCAACACCCAAGTGGTGACCACCACGGTTAAACCGGACGGTACCTACGAAGTGGAAGTGCCGAACGAATTGCCGGAAGGTCCGTATACAGCGGAAGCGAAGGTGAAAGATCCTGCGGGTAATGAAGGTACGGCTAAAGATGAAGGCAGCGTAGACACTACTGCCCCACAAATCACGGTAGACGCACCGGACAATACCAGCGATACCACACCGACCATTACCGGTACAACCGATGCACCGGCAGGTTCGGAAGTGACAGTGACCGTTACCGACAAAGACGGCAACACCCAAGTGGTGACCACCACGGTTAAACCGGACGGTACCTACGAAGTGGAAGTGCCGAACGAATTGCCGGAAGGTTCGTATACAGCGGAAGCGAAGGTGAAAGATCCTGCGGGTAATGAAGGTACGGCTAAGGATAGTGGTAGTGTAGACACTGCCCCTCCTTCTGTAGAAGTGGAGAGTGCTTCTGTGGAAGAGGCAAGCTCAAATACAGTAAATGGTACGATTAAAGTATCTGATAAAGCAGGTGTTGGTGTAATCACTATCGGTGATAAAGATGTGACTCAAGCCAATAATAATGTTCCTGTTGAAATTGTTACAGATAAAGGTACTTTAAAAGTCACAGGTTATGATGCTGCAACAGGTGTATTGACTTATGAGTATACTGAAAACGGCACAGCGAAAGACCACAGCCAAGGTAATGATTCTGTTGTAGATTCATTTGACATAGTTGTGAAGGATGCCTTAGGTAATACAACCAATGCTCAACTGAATGTGACTATTACAGATACTCAACCAGCCGCATCTGCTGATACCAACAATATCAGGGAAGGTGAAAGCTCTGTTAGTGGAAATGTTTTGAATAATGATACTACCGGTGCTGATAAACCTGTAACTGCTAATGTTGAAAATGGCAAGGGTAGCTATGGTGAATTAACACTGAATTCTGATGGTACTTATAGCTATACATTGGATAATAACAATTCTGCCGTTAAAGCCTTGAATGACGGTGAAACATTAACAGACGCGTTTACTTATACCGTGAAGGATGCAGATGGCGATAGCGTTACTTCAACATTGACTATTACTATTGACGGTAGAGATAGTGACAAAACTATTTTTGGTGGCAATGATAAAGATGATATCAATGGTGGAGGCGGTAATGACGTTTTAGTTGGTGATAAGGGTGGCACTACAACAGTAATCACTCCAGGAGCTGATTACAATGTGGCTATTCTGTTGGATATTTCTAACAGTATGCAAAAATACCGTATTGCAGATGGTTCATCTTACTTCGATATGGCGAAGCGTTCTTTGCTGAAACTGGCAAATGATTTAGCTGGTCATGATGGAAAAGTAAACGTAGCCTTGTTCGCATTCAACCGTTTGACGAAGTTGGAAATAGATATTGATGACCTGACTCAAGACAATGTGGATCAATTGGTAAGCAAGATTGCTAATTTGAAAGTTGGATCACGCCTTGAAGGTATTACCAACTATGATGATGCATTTGCCGATACTACCGCATGGTTTAATGAAGTATCCGGTAATGGTTACCAAAACGTTACTTACTTCTTGACTGACGGTGAACCAACTGCGTACGGTTCAGATGGACGTAAAGATCCTATCGGTGCTTATGTTACTCAAAATACAATCGATGCTGCTCTAAATAGCTTTAAAGGCTTGAGTGATGTTTCTGCTGTGCATGCTATAGGCTTCTCTCAAGGTATTAGAGAAAATGTATTGAATTATTTTGATAACACTTCTAACGAGGCATTGGTAGAAAATAGCTTCAGTTATCAAGCGCCTAAAGTCGGAAAAGTTGTATATCAAGGTACGGAAGGTGATTCTGCTATTGTGAACACTCCGGATGAGTTGGATGCTGCATTGCAAGGTGGTAGTGAATCTGAGGCTCTGAGCAATGTTTCTGATGACGTTATTTCTGGAGGTGATGGTAACGATATTATCTTTGGTGATACTATCAATACCGACCACTTGACTTGGACCAATGGGGATACTGGTGTTAACTATACTGGTGGAAACCATAATGGTATGAGTTCAGAAGCATTGAATGAATTCATCAAATGGTCTGAAAATAGTGGTGTAGAAGCTACGGATCAACAAAAAGCAGACTATATCACCGATCACTGGAAAGAGTTGTTAGATGGTCGTCCTGACGGAGGCAATGATACGCTTAACGGTGGTACTGGAGATGATGTATTGTTTGGTGGTGCTGGTAATGACAATCTGACCGGGGGAGAAGGTGCCGATAAGTTTGTCTTCTTGGCGAATTCCAATAGTGGTAATGATGTAATTGTTGATTTCACTGAGGGCGAAGATAAAGTAGTGTTTGCTGACTTAGTGAATGTAAATCAGCTGCAGAATGCCGCTTGGGATGATGCGACAAGTACCTTGAGCTTTACTGCTGTAGGAGCTGACGGTGCCACTTACAACAATAGCATTACCTTTACAGGTATTTCTAGCGGTCAGACTTTAGAAACCGTATTGGAAAAACATGTTGAAGTATTAGGCTAATTGTTGTTCCAAAAAGCCCCTTTGCTTTTGATTGAAGTAAAGGGGCTTTTTATTTGCCATATATGATTCCATGCCTGTCTGAATGGGGAAGATATTTCAGACAGGCATTGATTATGTGGGTGGTTAAGTAAAGCTCTGGAGCTGCACTAGATACTATTGTAGGCAAATAAATTTCAATAATAGTGTGTTTGTCATACTTGGGTTTAATGCAAGTATCTCGTAACGTTATTGAAGCTTAAAGCTCCTATATCGTTACCGAAGTTATATTATTGAGGCTGTAAAGAATAATGTGAGTATCTAAAAAAAGAGAATGCCTGTCTGAAAAATACTTCAGATAGACATTAAGTAACTTAAAATTTATAAATTATCCTGGGTTAAAGTGACAAGAGCTGATGAACAAATAAGCTTAAATTTTATGATGTTGCTATCGTATTTTGAAGAAAACAAACCTTTTACATTGCTTAGAGATTGAGAACTAAATTATGTAATATTTTTTATGCCCGGTTTGTTCAGAGATTCTTTCAGTTATTAGCTTATTTTAGTGTGAATTAAGGACAAATAAAAAAGCCGTTCATAGAACGGCTCGATAATAAATTTAAATCATCCATGCAAAGCGCGTTTGTCTACTGCTAGTGCGGCTTCATGCAATACTTCGGATAAAGTTGGGTGTGCATGAATGATTCGAGCGATGTCTTCGCTTGAGGCTTTAAATTCTAAACCTACAACGCCTTCGGTTATTAGTTCGCTAACCATAGGGCCTACCATATGTACACCTAAAATACGGTCAGTTTTTGCATCGGCAAGAATTTTTACTGTACCTTTTGCTTTGCCCAAACCTAAGGCGCGGCCATTGGCTCCGAAACCAGATGTTCCTTTTTTGTACTCTACGCCTTCAGCTTTAAGCTGTTCTTCGGTTTTGCCTACCCAAGCAATTTCAGGGTCAGTGTAAATAACGAAAGGAATAGTATTGGTATCTAAATGAGGTTTTTGACCGGCAATACGTTCTGCAACTGCAACGCCTTCTTCACTGGCTTTATGAGCCAACATCGGGCCGCGGACAACGTCGCCAATCGCCCAGACATTAGGCAGGTTGGTGCGGCATTCATCATCTACCTTCACAAAACCGCGATCATCTTTTTCCAATCCAATCGCTTCTGTGTTTAAGCCGTTGGTACTGGGAATACGACCAATTGAAACGATGAGTTTATCAAAAGTTTCTGTTTTGGCTTGGCCGTCGGCAGTTTCGTAATTAATGGTTACACCTTGTTTTTTGTTTTCAATTTCACCGATTTTTACGCCTAATTGGATATCCAGATTCTGCTCTTTAGTAAAGTATTTGAATGCTTCTTTAGCAATTTGTTGGTCTGCTGCGGCCAAGAAAGTTGGAAGCACTTCTAAGATGGTAACTTCTGAACCCACACGTTTCCATACGGAACCCATTTCTAAGCCGATAACGCCGGCACCGATGATACCGAGTTTTTTTGGTACTTTTGTTAAGTTTAAAGCACCTTCATTGTCCAATACGTTAACGTTGTCTATAGCAATTTGAGGGAGAGGGCGGGGAACTGAACCGGTAGCAACGATAACGTTTTTGGCTTCGATTAAGCTTTTTTCGCCTTGGTTATCTACCTCGATTTGGTAGAAATCGCCGGACTTACCTTTGAATGAGCCTTTACCATGGATGCTGTCGACTTTATTTTTTTTGAAGAGGAAAGCAATACCGCCGGTAAGTTTGCTAACAATGGCATCTTTGCGTTCAATCATTTTTTCGGCATCAAATTTTACAGAGCCGATATTAATGCCGTGCTCGGCGAAGTCGTGTTGCGCAGCGTGAAAATGTTCGCTGGATTGTAAAAGAGCCTTAGATGGAATACAGCCCACATTTAAACAGGTTCCGCCTAATGCAGGGGCATCACCTGCTTTGTTAAGACCGGCATCAATACAGGCAGTTTTGAAACCTAGCTGAGCAGCTCTAATGGCAGCGATATAGCCGCCAGGACCAGCGCCAATTACAACAACGTCATACTGAGACATGATTTATCCTTAAATTTTTTAAAGAATTGATTTGAAATTTTGTTGGGAAATTTAATGACAAGTATTTAAAGACTATGTTTGTAACCTCGTTGCCATTTAATCCTAATTCCAAATATGGATGGCGATATGAGGATAAATTTACATAGTTGTGTCATGCATCGTTGAAACATCTGCTTAAAATGCTGTTGATAAATAAGGCAATGTAACTTGTTTTCAGCATTTCTTTATATAGTTTCAGACAGGCATATTTACTATATGCCTGTCTGAAATCTTTTATAAATCAAGCAACAAACGTGCAGGATCTTCTAGCAGGTCTTTAATGGTAACAAGTGTTAACACGGCTTCGCGACCGTCGATGATTCGGTGATCGTAGGATAGAGCCAAATACATCATAGGACGTACGACAACTTGGCCGTTTTCTACTACGGCACGCTCTTTTGTTGCATGCATACCTAAAATGGCAGATTGAGGAGGGTTGATAATGGGGGTGGACATCATAGAACCGAAAGTGCCGCCATTGGTAATGCTGAATGTGCCGCCAGTTAAATCTTCGATAGCGATTTTGCCGTCTTTGGCTTTTACTGCGTAATCGACAATCGCTCTTTCAATATCGGCGATGCTCATTTGATCGGCATCACGCAGAATAGGTACAACTAAGCCTCGCGGGCTGCCGATAGCGATACCGATATCGAAGTAGCCGTGATATACGATATCTTTTCCGTCAACAGAAGCGTTTACAACCGGGAATTTTTTCAAGGCTGCTACGGCTGCTTTAACGAAGAAAGACATAAAGCCAAGTTTTACGCCATGTTCTTTTTCAAATTTTTCTTTGTATTTATTGCGTAAATCCATTACCGGTTTCATGTTAACTTCGTTGAAAGTGGTAAGGATTGCATTTTCTTGCTGAGAAGCCAGCAAACGTTCAGCAACACGGGCGCGCAAACGGCTCATCGGAACGCGTTGTTCCGGACGTTCACCGGTAGGCAATGGAGCGGTAGGAGCGGCTTTAGAGGCTGAAGGAGCTGCATTTTGTACATCTTCTTTCAAAACACGGCCATCGCGACCTGAACCTTGTACGCTGTTGATATCTACGCCTTTTTCTGCGGCTAATTTAGCTGCAGCAGGCATGGCAACACCGGCTTGAGAAGAGGAAGAGGGAGCTGCACTTGCTTCAGAAGCAGCTGGAGCAGCCTCTTTAGCAGGGGTTTCTTGGGCTGAGGCAGCTGCTTCGGTGTCAATCTTAGCCAAAAGCTGTTGTGTTTCAACGGTTTCACCGTCTTGCACGATAATTTCTACCAACACGCCTGCTTGGGGAGCGGGAACTTCCAACACAACCTTATCGGTTTCGATATCTACTAATACTTCATCGCGGGCAACAGATTCCCCAACTTTTTTATGCCAAGATAATAGGGTACCTTCTGTAATGCTTTCGGCAAATACAGGAACATTTACTTCAACAATCATTTTATTCTCCGGTTTGGGTAGGCCTGTCTGAAAATAAATGTTTTCAGACAGGCATTCTTAAGATTAATTCAGGTTCATTGCGTCGTCGACTAGCTGTTTGAGCTGG
Organism: Neisseria canis; assembly: GCF_900636765.1. Lineage (NCBI taxonomy): Bacteria > Pseudomonadati > Pseudomonadota > Betaproteobacteria > Neisseriales > Neisseriaceae > Neisseria > Neisseria canis. The sequence goes on along the minus strand of NZ_LR134313.1, from coordinate 2,348,569 downwards.
GCCACATGTTTGCTCATATAGCCAACAGCTGGTGAAGCGCTAGTTGGACGTCCTGCATAAGACAGTTTTTGTGAGTCATTTAGTACGCGTTCAATACGGTGGCGAATTTGATGGAAAGCACCTTGATTGCGTGGTTCTTCCTGCGCCCACATAACTTCTTTTGCATTCGGATATTTAGCCAGTTCGGCTTGAATTTCTTCATATGGGAAAGGATAAAGCTGTTCGACACGGACGATAGCGATGTCGTCAAGCAGCTTACGCTCTTCTCGAGCGGCAGCCAAATCATAATACACTTGGCCTGCGCACAGGATAATGCGTTTTACACTGTTATTGTCTTTACGTTGAACCACGTCGCCAATAAGCGGGCGGAATTCGGAATTCTCGGTAAAGTTTTCCAGCGGACTCATGGAATCTTTGAAACGCAGTAAGCGTTTGGACATAAAGATAACAAGCGGTCTGCGAAGCGATCTTAAAGCTTGGCGTCTCAAAACATGGAACATTTGAGAGGCTTCAGAAAGCATAACAATTTGCATGTTTTCTTCCGAGCATAATTGCAGCCAACGCTCCAAGCGCGCAGAAGAGTGCTCTGGGCCTTGTCCGTCATAACCGTGAGGCAGAATGGTCGTTAAGCCGCACAAGCGTCCCCATTTGGTCTCGCCGGAAGAGATAAATTGATCGATAACTACTTGCGCACCATTGGCAAAGTCACCGAATTGGGCTTCCCAGATAACGAGTTTATTAGGTGCAGAGCATGCGTAGCCGTACTCGTAAGCCATTACTGCTTCTTCGTTAAGGATTGAATCAATAACGGAAAAACTTGCCTGGCCTTCACTCATATTGCGCAGAGGGATATAGGTGCCGCCATCTGATTTTTCACGGTTTTGATCGTGGAATACTGCATGGCGGTGCGAGAATGTGCCGCGGCCGGAGTCTTCACCTGAGATACGGACACCGATGCCATTGGTAACCAAACTTGCATAAGCTAAAGTTTCGGCCATACCCCAATCAATCGACTGGTCGCCGGAAGCCATTGCTTTGCGGGAGTCAATAACCCGCTTGATGGTATTGTGTAAAGCAAAGTTGTCGGGTATTTCGGTAAATTTATCTGTTAAGCGCTTAATATCGGCTGCGGGTAATCCGGTTTCAACGCTCTCACGCCAGTCGGTACTTTTATATTTCGACCAGTCGATACGGTGTTTGCTTTCATAGTCGGTCAAACGGGTTTGTTCTACATGTTCACCTTTATCCAAAGCGTCACGATATGTTTGGATATAGCCGTCAGCTTCTTCTTTGGTTACAACACCTTCGTTAATCAATTTATCTGCGTATAAAGCACGGGTACCGGGATGTTGGCTGACTTTTTTGTACATCATCGGTTGTGTCAATGTAGGATCGTCGCCTTCATTGTGACCGAGTTTGCGATAACATACCAAATCAATAACCACATCTTTTTTGAATTGTTTGCGGTAATCTAAAGCCGCTTGAATAACAAAACACACAGCTTCCGGATCGTCTCCGTTTACATGGAATACAGGCGCTTCCACCATTTTCGCAATATCCGTACAGTAAACGGTAGAACGTACGTCTCGTATATCTGATGTAGTAAAGCCGATTTGGTTGTTGATGACCAAATGAATGGTGCCGCCAGTAGTATAACCGCGAGTTTTCGAGAGGTTGAATGTCGCTTGGTTAACACCTAAACCGATAAATGCGGAGTCACCATGGATCAAAACAGGAAGAACCTGTTCTTGGCCATGTTCACCACGACGGCGTTGTTTGGCGCGAGTAGAGCCTTCTACTACCGGATTTACAATTTCCAAATGCGAAGGGTTGAATGCCAAAGAAACGTGCATAGGACCATTCGGTGTAGCAATGTCGGAGCTGAAGCCCATATGATATTTCACATCACCGCTTGGCAAAGTGATTTCAGACTTACCTTCGAATTCTGCAAACAGGTCGCTCGGTTTTTTGCCTAAAGTGTTAACCAACACATTTAAACGGCCGCGGTGAGCCATGCCGATGATGACTTCTTCCACACCGTCTTTGCCGGCATTTTGGATAAGGTAATTCAAACCTGCGATTGAGCTTTCTCCACCTTCAACAGAAAAACGTTTTTGGCCTACATATTTGGTGTGTAGATAACGCTCTAGCGTTTCAGCGGCAGTAACTTGTTTTAAGATATAGCGTTTTTGTTCAGTGCTGAAAGAGGGGGTGGATAATGTTCCTTCAAAATAATTACGAATCCAGCGGCGCTCTTCGGTGTTGGCAATATACATATACTCTACGCCGATATGCCCGCAATAGGTTTGTTTGAGCTTGCTGACGATGTCAGACAAGGTCATTTTGTCGTCGCCGGAAAAATCACCTTCACCAACGCTGAAACGCACAGCCATGTCGGCGTCGCTCAAACCATGAAATTTGGGGTCAAGCGCATCAAGATTACGAGGAGGCATGCGGTTGAGCGGATCAAGTTGTGCGGCACCCACACCTTGAATGCGGTAAGCAGACATCAAACGTAATACACCGACTTGTTTTTTCAGCAGGTTTTCATCTAGGCCGCCTGCAATGGCTGCGGTGGCTTTTTGTTTTGCCAAATTAGCAAAAGATTCTTGAATCGGTCTATGAGCAACATCACGATCAACGGCACCTGGCTGGGCTGCTAGTTGAGAGAAATATTGCTTCCAATGATCGTTAACAGAGTCCGGGTCGTTAAGATAGTTCTCATAAAGCTCTTCAATATAGGGAGCATTGGAACCAAACAGATATGAAAAACTTTGTTGTTCATCCATCATAGCTATGTCTTTGCATTGAAAGTGAAAAAATTCAGAATAAATCCGAATAGGCTTATTCTTTAAGTGAATGGTAAATGTGTGAATGCGATATGCTGCGAAAATTTTTCGAGTGTATTTTAATGCCAAAAATAAGTTTAGTTTTCAGACAGGCATTGATTATATCAAGAATGCCTGTCTGAAAACCTATCGGTAATAATTAGCGCTTATCTACTGGAACAAAGTCACGGCGGGCAGAACCGGTGTAAAGTTGACGCGGACGGCCAATTTTTTGGTTCGGGTCGCTAATCATTTCATGCCAGTGTGAAATCCAGCCTACGGTACGCGCCAAAGCAAAGATTACGGTAAACATGGATACCGGGATACCAAGAGCGGACAATACAATGCCGGAGTAGAAATCTACGTTTGGATACAGTTTACGTTCAATGAAGAACGGATCGTTCAAAGCGATTTTTTCTAATTCCATGGCCAGTTTGAACTTCGGATCATTTTCCAAGCCCAGCTCTTTTAAAACTTCATAACAAGTTTCACGCATGATGCTGGCTCGCGGATCCATGTTGCGGTATACGCGGTGACCGAAGCCCATCAAGCGGTATTTACGCTCTTTCACACCTTCCATGAAAGTAGCCACATTGGATACGTCGCCGATTTCATCCAACATTTTCAGTACAGCTTCATTTGCACCACCGTGGGCAGGACCCCAGAGGCTTGCAATACCGGCAGCAATACATGCAAACGGATTTGCACCGGACGAACCTGCTAAGCGCACAGTAGAAGTAGAGGCGTTTTGTTCATGATCTGCGTGCAGAATAAAAATGCGATCCAAAGCTCTTACTAAGACCGGGTTTGGTTCGTAAGGCTCGCAAGGAGTGGCAAATGTCATATACATGAAATTGGCGGTATAAGACAAGTCATTGCGAGGATAGTTGAAAGGTAAACCGTTTGAATAGCGGTAACACATCGCAGCGATTGTCGGAATTTTAGAAATCAATCGATAAATGGCAATCTTGCGGTGTTCTGGATCAGAAATTTCCAAGCTGTCTTGGTAGAAAGCAGATAGAGCACCTACTACACCTACCATCATAGCCATTGGGTGTGCGTCACGGCGGAAACCACGGAAGAACCAAGTTAATTGTTCGTTTACCATGGTATGTTTTGTTACTGTGTTAACGAATTTCTCTTTTTGCTCGGCAGTCGGAAGCTCTCCGTAGATGAGCAAATAACAAGTTTCAAGATAATCGCTATGCTCAGCAAGTTGTTCAATAGGATAGCCGCGGTAATAGAGTTGGCCTTTTTCGCCGTCGATGAAGGTAATTTTTGACTCACAGCTCGCAGTAGATACGAAACCTGGGTCGAAAGTAAACATATTCGAACCTTTGGTGAAGGTTCTAATGTCTACTACGTCGTGCCCTAAAGTACCTTCTAATACAGGTAATTCCAGGGTTTCTTTGCCTTCGATTTGTACTTTAACGGTTTTAGACATCTCTTAACTCCTTTATTCTTATGTTCGGGTTTTGTTGAAACCTCAGAAAGCTATTTGGAATATGCACATCTTTAATTGAATATATTGCCAAATTAAGCATTTCTGATTTTTTCCAGAATCAGTTTGAAATCATCGCGATCTGCTTGCTCTTTTTGATTTACCAAAGCTAAAAATTCTTGATCTGGTAAATCCAAGATTTCCACAAATATCACAAGTTCTTCATCACTTAAGTGCTGGAATTCTGTTTCCATGAACCGCCCGAGCAAGATGTCTAGCTCAAGCAGCCCACGGCGTGTGAGGAAACGGATGCGCCGTTTCGCAGATTCGTCAAAAGTTACCATATTTAGATGGCTCGTTTCAACATTATTTCTTTAATCTTGCCGATAGCACGAGTCGGGTTGAGATGTTTCGGGCAAACATCTACACAATTCATAATTGTGTGGCAACGGAACAACCGGTATGGATCGTTCAAATTGTCTAACCGCTCATTAGTAATGGTGTCGCGGCTATCCGCAATAAAACGATAAGCGTTTAATAAGCCGGAAGGACCCACAAATTTATCGGGATTCCACCAGAAAGAAGGGCAAGCGGTTGAGCAGCAGGCGCAAAGAATACATTCATACAGGCCGTCTAACTCTTTTCGGTCTTCTTGGGATTGTAGACGTTCACGCTCAGGAGCCGGAGTGTCATTAACTACATATGGCTTGATAGAGTGATATTGTTTGAAGAATTGGGTCATATCCACAATCAAGTCACGGATTACAGGCAGGCCTGGTAAAGGGCGCAGCACGATAGGTTGTGGCAGGCTGCGGATGTCTGTTAAGCAGGCGAGTCCGTTTTTGCCGTTAATATTCATACCGTCAGACCCGCAAATACCTTCACGGCAAGAGCGGCGGAACGAGAAGCTGTCGTCTTGTGCTTTGATTTTAACCATCGCATCTAAGAGCTTAACGTCAGTCGGTTCAATTTCAATCTCATAATCTTTCATGTACGGCTTGGCATCCACATCAGGATTATAGCGGTACACTTTGAAACGTACTTTTTCCATATTGTGTGTTCCTTAGTAAACGCGTTTTGCCGGTTCGATATAGTCTACGGTAAGTGGTTTGGTGTGAACCGGTTTGTAATGAAGGCTGTTGTCTGCAGAGTAGAACAGAGTATGCTTCATCCAGTTTTCATCATCGCGTTCAGGGTGGTCATCAGATGCGTGTGCGCCTCGTGACTCTTTGCGGGCTTCTGCAGAGATTAAGGTGGCTTTGGCCACTTCCATTAAGTTATCCAATTCCAAGGCCTCAATACGCGCAGTATTCCAAACTTGGCTTTTATCTTTGATTTCTGTATGTTTACTGCGTTCATACAGAGTCAATACTTTATCTACACCTTCTTTCAGAATAGCATCAGTACGGAAAACGCCTGCATGTAATTGAACGGTACGTTGCAATTCACGGCGCAATTCGTCAACATTCTCACCACCGGATTGATTATTCAGTCTGTCTAAACGTTGTTTGGTAAATTCTCCTGCATTTTCTGGCAGGGGCTTCCAGTCAGATTGTTTATTGATGAATTCAATCATACTGTCGCCGGCTGATTTTCCGAATACCACTAAGTCCAGCAAAGAGTTTGTACCCAAACGGTTGGCACCGTGTACGGAAGCACAAGCACATTCGCCTGCTGCATACAAGCCTTTTACAACAACTTCAGGGTTACCGTTTTCCGGCACAATAACTTCACCCAAGTAGTTAGTGGGAATACCGCCCATCATGTAGTGAGTGGTAGGAACAACGGGAATTGGATCTTTAATTGGATCAATGCCGGCAAATTGAATGGAAATTTCGCGGATTCCCGGTAATTTTTCCATAATTTTCTCTGCGCCAATATGATCGATTTTTAGAAGAACATGGTCTTTATTTTTACCGCAACCACGGCCTTCATAAATTTCCATAGCCATGGCACGCGATACAACATCACGAGAGGCTAAGTCTTTTACCGTTGGCGCGTAACGTTCCATAAAACGTTCGCCATCGCAGTTGAGAAGAATACCGCCTTCGCCACGTACACCTTCTGTAATCAATACTCCGGCGCCGGCTACGCCTGTAGGATGGAATTGCCAGAATTCCATATCTTCAAGCGGGATTCCTGCTCGGGCACAAATGCCTAAGCCGTCACCTGTATTCATGAAAGCATTGGTAGAAGAAGCATAAATGCGGCCTGCACCACCGGTAGCAAATAACACGGCTTTCGCATGGAAAATGTACACATCACCTGTTTCCATTTCCATAACGGTAACACCGACAACATCGCCATTTTCATCACGAATCAAATCCAACGCAGTCCATTCCACGAAGAACTGGGTGTTGGCGCGTACGTTTTGCTGATATAAGGTATGCAACATAGCATGACCGGTACGGTCAGCTACCGCACAAGCACGCTCTACGGCACGTTTACCGTGTTCGGCAGTATGACCACCGAACGGGCGTTGGTAAATTTTGCCGCTTTCAACACGGTCAAACGGCATGCCCATATGTTCTAATTCGATTACTGCTTCAGGAGCACGACGGCACATAAATTCAATGGCGTCTTGGTCGCCAAGCCAGTCTGAACCTTTGACTGTGTCATACATGTGCCAATCCCAACGGTCTTCCTGAACGTTGCCTAACGAAGCAGAAATACCGCCTTGAGCGGCAACAGTATGTGAACGAGTTGGAAATACTTTAGATAAAACAGCGGTATTCAAACCGGCTTTGGATAATTGAAGTGCTGCGCGTAAACCGGCACCACCGCCGCCTACAATAACAGCATCAAACTTGCGTACAGGAAAAGTCATCATTAACCCCAAATCACTTTAATTGAATAAACAGCACAGCCTACCAACCAAACAATGGTCGCGGATTGTAGAAACAAGCGCAGACCGAAAGGTTTGATATAGTCCATCCAAAGGTCGCGGATGCCTACCCATGCGTGTAAGAAAACGGCAATAAAAGTGGTTTGAGTAAAGACTTTAACCCAAGTTTTGCCAAAAAACTGCTGCCATTCGGTGTAGTCATCGGCACCAAACATGCTCAGCAGGAAAAAGAAAAAGATGACGGTGTAAACCAACATCACCACAGCGGTAATACGCTGCATTGCCCAATCGCGCAGCCCGTAATGAGCTCCGGCTAATTTACGGTTTACCATAATGCAACCCCCAGTACCAAAGCAGACGCAATACCTGAATAGAGTACGATTCGAGCTGTTTTGCGGGCTGTTTCAAGTTCCAGACCTTTGTGGGCGTCTAATAATAAAAAGCGGATACCGGCAATAAGATGGTGCATCAGAGCCCATAATACGCCGATCAGAATAAGCTTAACAAAGAAATTATCGGCAAAAGCCTTATAAGTTTCAAAAGTTTCACCGCTGCTTAATGAACCGCTCAGTAGCGCCAATAGAATCGGCAGCATGATAAACAGGATAACGCCGCTAATCCGGTGCAAAATCGAAACAATCCCTGGAATTGGCAGCTTGATCTGCTGTAAATCCAGAAACACAGGTCGTTTTTTCGTCTGCATCTCAATTCCTCTTAAAAAATTCTCTATATAAATACTCAACACACTCAAAGCCACGCAGTTTCAGAGCAACCGGGAAATTACAATAAACTACGTTGAGGCGTAATTTACTCTGTTTAGGTGAGATTGTGTAGTCTTTTTTGGTAAATAATTTTATGAAATTTACCAACAGCATTAAAAACTTAATGTTGTTATCTTACTGATTGGCAAAAAATATGAATGGGCATAATAATTTACAATATTTTGAACAAAATTTAAGCAAGTGGCTTGTTCGGGTTAAGTTAATGTGTTTATTTGGCAAACATATGTTTTTCTTCTTAAAGATGGGATAAATTGAGGTTGCAGATACTTGAATCATTTTGTTAAAAATTAAATTACAAGTTCCTACATTTGTTGGTATGATACACACCGTCGAGCAAGCCCATGTAATTGTGAGGCTGATCGCTATTGTCAAACAATAAAGAAATTTGATATTTAATTTATATTTAAATAAAGCTGCGGCATATTGTGATTGCTGTTGGAATTTCTTTAAGCTAAGCTTTTGGCAAATTATGATTTGTGTATTTTTATGGAGCGTATATTCTTAAAGCTCCATCTCTTTCAAAATAAATTTCAGTATGTACTCAGGAGAGTTTTAAATGAAAAAAGCCGTTCGTGTTGCCGTTACCGGTGCTGCTGGTCAAATTGGTTACAGTTTGTTGTTCCGCATTGCCAGCGGTGAGATGCTGGGTAAAGACCAGCCTGTTATCTTGCAATTGTTGGATTTGCCGCAAGCGCAAAATGCGGTTAAGGGTGTCATGATGGAGTTGCAAGACTGTGCTTTCCCTTTATTGGCAGGCATGGTGGCTTCGGATGATCCGGAAGTAGCGTTCAAAGACGCCGATATCGCTATTTTGGTAGGCGCGCGTCCGAGAAGCAAAGGTATGGAACGTTCTGACTTGCTGCAGGCTAATGCGGAAATTTTTACAGTGCAAGGCGCTGCATTGAATAAAGTGGCCAGCCGTAACGTGAAAGTTTTGGTTGTGGGCAACCCAGCAAATACCAATGCGTATATTGCTATGAAGTCTGCTTCTGATCTGCCTGCGAAAAACTTTACTGCAATGTTGCGTTTGGATCATAACCGTGCAGCCAGTCAAATTGCAGAGAAAACAGGCAAATCAGTGAAAGACATTGAAAAACTGTGCGTGTGGGGTAACCATTCTCCAACCATGTATGCAGATTACCGTTTTGCCACAATTAATGGTGAGAGCGTGAAAGATATGATCAACGATCAGGTATGGAATGCGGAAGTGTTCCTGCCGACAGTAGGCAAGCGTGGTGCCGCGATTATTGAAGCACGCGGTTTGTCTTCGGCTGCTTCGGCTGCAAATGCTGCTATCGACCATATCCGTGATTGGGTTTTAGGCACAAACGGCAAATGGGTTACTATGGGCATCCCTTCCGATGGTTCTTATGGTATTCCTGAAGGCACTATGTTTGGCTTCCCGGTAACTTGTGAAAATGGCGAATATAAAATTGTTCAGGGATTGGATATTGATGATTTCAGCCAAGAGCGCATCAATATTACCCTGAAAGAGCTGGAGGAAGAAAAAGCGGGTGTGGCCCACTTGCTGTGATTTCTTGGTTTATTGAAGCCGATTGAAAAATGCCTGTCTGAAAATGTTTCAGACAGGCATTTTTATGGTTGGTGACATGCGCTTCAGGCAAATGTGGCATGAAAATAGAAAGATAAATGTGCTGCTTTTGCCTGTTGCTTTATGCCAATGTGTTTTGATTGATTGTGGAAATCATAAAAAGACTGTAAATTTCTATGTAAGCCTGTGTGAAATCTTAATAAACTGGATACTGTTGACTTGAAATTGAAGACGTAAAACGCTATTTCAGAAAAACCTATTTTGAATAACCAAGCAAGAGGATAGTAAATGAACAATTTTAAAAAGCCGGAAGATTTTATTCCTTCATTTCGTCGGCGTAAGCTTGATGAACCGGGCTTTTTAAGGAAAGTGGTACGGTTTGCCGCGAGGTTGGGCGGCCCTGCGGTTAAACAGCTTTATGCGTTGTATTTCCTGTATAAATCGCCTGCCGTTCCTAAGAGGGCAAAGTTGATTATTGCCGGTGCTTTGGTTTATTTTTTCAGCCCCATAGATAGTATCCCGGATTTATTAGGGCCTTTGGGTTTCACAGACGATATTGCTGTGATTGCTTTGGTGTATGCTCAGATGAAAGCCTATATGACCGAAGATATTAAAGTTAGGGCGCAGAAAGCAACCGAGCAATTATTGCGCCGTTGAATAACAGATGCCTGTCTGAAAAAACCGCAAGCCTGGTGTCAGGTTTGCGGTTTTGTTTAAAGGGTTCAGACAGGCATCAATTTGCCAGCAATTCTCTCCAGCGGGCTACTTGTAGCCGTACTTGTTCCGGTGCCGTACCGCCCAAATGATTTCTGGCGTTTAAGCTTCCTTCGGGAGTCAGCACTTGATAGACATCTTCTTCTATTAAATCAGAGAAGCTCCGCAATTTATCCAAAGGCAGTTCGCTTAAATCCATTTCTTGTTCATCCGCATGGCGTACGGCTAAAGCAACCACTTCATGACTGTCGCGGAAAGGCATTCCTTTTTTTACCAGATAATCAGCCAAATCGGTGGCCGTAGCAAAACCTTGCATGACTGCAGCGCGCATATTTTCCGGTTTTACTGTGATGCCGCGCACCATGTCTGCATAAATCCGCAAGGTATCTACCAAAGTATCCACTGTGTCGAATAAAGGTTCTTTGTCTTCCTGATTATCTTTATTGTAAGCAAGCGGTTGCGATTTCATTAACATAATCAGGGCAGTAAGGTGGCCGATTACCCGCCCTGATTTTCCCCGTACCAATTCGGGAACATCCGGGTTTTTCTTTTGCGGCATAATGGAAGAGCCTGTGCAGAAGCGGTCAGCAATATCAATAAAGCCGAAACGGGGGCTTATCCAGAGAATCAACTCTTCGCTTAAGCGGCTCAGATGCACCATCAGCAGGGAGGCTGCGGCTGTAAACTCAATGGCAAAATCGCGGTCGGATACGGCATCGAGTGAATTTTGGCAGATTTGTTCAAACTTTAATAATCGGGCTGTGGTTTCACGTTGAATGGGATAGGTGGTGCCGGCCAATGCAGCTGAACCCAATGGCATACGGTTGACCCGTTTACGGCAATCTGCCATACGTTCGTCATCACGCCCGAGCATTTCAACGTAAGCCAGCATATGATGGCCGAAACTTACCGGCTGGGCGACTTGCAGATGGGTAAAGCCCGGCATCACGGTGTCGGCATGCTGTTCTGCCAAATCCAGCAAAGCGGCTTGTAAGGCTTGAATCAACGATCGTATTTCGTTGATTTCATCGCGCAGCCAAAGGCGGATATCGGTTGCGACCTGGTCATTACGGCTGCGGCCGGTGTGAAGGCGTTTTCCGGCATCCCCGATTTTATCGGTTAAACGGCGTTCGATGTTCATATGCACGTCTTCCAAATCAAGAGACCACGGCATTGTGCCGGACTCTATTTCTTTGAGAATTTCAGCCATGCCTTGTTGTATGTTGGCTACATCTTCGTCGCTCAAAACCTCTGCCTGACGGAGCATCTCGGCATGCGCCAAAGAGCCTTGAATATCCCATTTGGCCAGCCTTTTGTCGAAATCAATTGAGCCGGTGTATTTTTTTACCAATTCTGACACAGGTTCATTAAAACGACCTGACCAAGTTTTGCTATTATTCATTTTTATTTCCATAATTATGAATTATTAATTATTTATTAAATAAACGTCATAAGCAGACTGCCAAACCCATGACCAATATTATACGTCACTTTCTATCAAAATTCGCGGTGCCCAATATGCGGAATCTGGCCTCTCAGGTACGGATTATCGTTACTATCGGGATTACCGTCCTGTTTCTTCCGCTGATCACTGTTTCGGAAAGAACTTATTTTGACTTGGTTTTGGAATTGACGGACTGGGTGGCGCCCACATTGCTGGCCATCCTGATTAAAGGTTATCTGATGTATGACTACATCAGTAAATTACCGAAAGAACGTGAGATTATCGTCTCTTATCTTACCAATTTACTGATTTTTGTGTTGGTCAATCAGGTGTTGTTGAAATCGCACGATAATTTCTGGATACATTTTTGGCAGTTTAATATGGCCGTGTTTGCCTTGATGTTTTATGAAGCTAACCGTAGACAATCTTTGCAGCCGGCATTGGCGGAAGCAAGATTGACTGCTCTAACTGCCCGTATCCGCCCACATTTTCTGTTTAACAGTTTGAACGCTGCTATCAGCCTTATCCGTTTGCGCCCTTATGATGCCGAAACATTGCTGGAAAATCTGGCCAACTTATTTCGCGCCCAATTGCGCGACGGCAGCCAAAGCAGTACGCTGGGGCAGGAAATCGAATGGGCCCAGGAGTACATGGCAATTGAGCAAATCCGTATGGGGCCTACGCGGGTGCAGGTGATGTGGCACCATAATGCGCCGAGCGATGCGGAAACGCCGCACTTATTGTTGCAGCCGCTGTTGGAAAACGCGGTGTTCCACGGTATTGAATCTACCCATCGTCCGGGCTGCATCACGGTAATGACGGAATTGAAAAACCGTTGGATATATATCACGATTGAAAACCCTTATGTGCCGCAAGAGAGCGAACTGAACATTAAGCCGCACAAAGGTAATTCGATGGCTCTGAGAAATTTGAGGGAGCGGCTGGCATTAATGTATGACAATGATGCAACGGCGCGAACCGAGCAAACCGATGCTGTCTTCCGCATTCATATCCGGCTGCCGTATCATAAAAAAACGTCTTCTTTAAACGGTTTGTTTGACGATTAATCAAAAGCTTTTAAAGCAAAATGCCTGTCTGAAAATGTTTTCAGACAGGCATTCTGTTTTGGATATGGGAAGGAACGCGTTAAGCGCTATGCAGAAAGCGCACAGCTTCTTCCAAATTACCTGCCATAATCAAAGGTAGCCCTTTGATGGATTTCTGCACGGCATCGTCGATTGCTCGTTTGTCTTCGCTGCTCGGTTTATTTAATACATAGCCGGTAACCAGATTGCGGTCGCCGGGGTGGCCGATACCCAAACGCAGGCGGTAAAAATCGGGTGTGCCGAGCCTGGTCTGAATGTCTTTCAAGCCATTGTGCCCGCCGTTGCCGCCGCCGAGTTTGAAACGGATGCGACCGCAGGCAATGTCCAGTTCGTCGTGGACAACCAGAATTTCATCCGGTTTGATTTTATAAAACTGCGCCAGCGCGCCAACTGCTTTGCCGGAGAGATTCATGAAAGTATTCGGCTTCAGCAGCCATACATCGCCTTGTTCGGGCAGGCTGACGCGGGCCACTTCGCCGAAAAATTTTTTTTCCTCTTGAAACCGGGCTTTCCATGCCCAGGCTAATTCGTCCAACAGCCAAAAGCCTGCGTTGTGGCGGGTGTGTTCGTATTCTTTGCCCGGATTGCCCAGGCCGACTATCATTTTGACGGTCATGTGTTTATCCTGTGTTGCTGGTTTATTTACCTTTATTTGTTGCCGTATGCCTGTCTGAAACACGCAGGCGGCGTGCTTCTTTCGGATCAATCAGCAGCGGGCGGTAGATTTCTACACGGTCGTTGTGGCGCAAAACCGTATCGTCTTTCACTTGTTTTCCGAAGATGCCCAAGGGTGCGTCGGCTATATCGGCTTGGGGAAACAGTCCGGCCATTTCGCTTTGTATCACGGCTTGGCGCGCAGTTGTGCCGGATTCAACCTGCATACGTTGAAGGTGTTGTCTTTCGGCGGTGCCGTAAACGATTTCAATGGTAATTTTATCCATGACGGCGGTTGGCTTCTTCTACAAAGGCATCTACCAGTTTGCCGCTCAAGTGTTGGAACACCGGGCTGATAAGGGCGGCGAGCAAGGAATTGGAAAAATCATATTGGAGTTTGAATTCGATTTTGCAGGCATCGTCGCCCAACGGGATAAATTTCCAGGTGCCGTTTAAGGTTTTGAATGGGCCTTCAAGCAGATCCATACGGATTTCCCTGCCGGGGATATTGTGGTTGTGGGTGGCGAAAGACTGTTTAACGCCTTTGTAATCCATAAAGAGGCGGGCTTTGAGCTCGTTGCCTTCACGTGAGATGATTTCGGTTTTGCCGTACCAGGGCAGGAACTTGGGATAATCTTCCGCGCGGTCGACCAGCTCGAACATCTGCTCGGCTGAATGCAGAACGAGTACGTTTTTTTCTACGGTTTTCATAAGGGAAAGCGTGTCGCGGCAAGTTAAAACGGAAAGCGCGATTATAAACCAAAATACCTGTCTGAACTGCTTTCAGACAGGCATTTTAGGGGTATAGTTAATCAACTTAACTTTTACTACGGCGTTGCTGCGCCTTAGCTCAAAGAGAACGATTTTGTAAGCTGCTGAAGCAGCAACAAAATCAGTCCCGTACTATCTGTACTGTCTTCGGCTTGCTGCCTTGTATTAAAAATTAATTTGATTAACTATAAGGGCAATCAGTTGCTCAACACATCCACACCTTTGGGCGGCGTGAATGTAAACGTGCCGCCTGCAAAAGAGGGTTTGTTGTTGAGGTTGTTGAATTGAATGGTGGTTTGGTTGCCGAAGCTGTCTTTAAGCTGCATATTGCTCAACGCTGCGCCTTTGAATCCGATACGGATATATTGGTAGCCGGCATTGTTTTTTTTCGGCGTGGCGAGCACATAATCGATGCCGCCGGATGAGCCGTCTTCTTTCAAAGAATAGCTGCTTTCAAGCGCGGTTTTGTTCGATAGGATGGCGGCGGGGCTGTCGCCGATGGTTTGGTTTTGATTGGACTTGGTTACTTGTTTTAAATCAACATCATACAGCCAAATGGTTTTGCCGTCGCCCACGATGGTTTGTTTGTAAGGCTTGGTGTATTCCCAGCGGAAGAGGCCGGGGCGGCGGATTTGGAAAGAGCCGCTGGCGGTTTGGGTTTTCTTTTTGTTTTGCACGGTTTGGGTGAAGCTGCCGCTGATGCCGTCGGAATCATTATTAAATTGCTTCAAGGCATCGATTGCGCCTGCGTGTGCGGTGCCTATGCTTAAGGCAGCAACAGCCGCGGCGGTAAAGAATTTTTTCATCGGGGTATCCTTTCTCTGTTCGGATGGTTTTATATTGTCGGTTTGCCGTGCATATTAAGCGATTGGGCAGAATTTACAAGCGCTTGGATGTTTTTCAGACAGGCATGGTTCAATTGTAAAGATACGGGCCAAATTAAAATCCTTGAAAATTCAAGCGGCAAGAAAAATTGCTTTAACTTGAATTTAAAACGCTTTTACCTATGCTAAATACAACAGTATTTTAGCTAATCCCGCTGGCCCGGCAGGAGAGCCGAATCCGCTATAATACGGCAATGAACAGCATTTATCCCCTTTTATATGCAGCGCTTTCCGCAAGCCGTCCCGATGAAAAGTGCCGGCTTGCCGATCAGGCTTTTGATGAATGGGCCGCAGGCAGTTTAACGGCCTCGGTTGGCGAACCGCCGTGTGATTTCCGCATGGCCGGGCATCCTGAAAAACCCGAGCTGGTGCCGCCTTCGGAAGTGACGCAGCGGAAAATGAACACGCTTGAAGGCTACGCTGCCATGCTGCATGCGGTATGCCATATTGAGTTCAACGCCATCAACCTCGCGCTTGATGCTGCTTACCGTTTCCGCAGCATGCCGCCGCAATACACGGCAGACTGGCTGCGGGTGGCGAAAGAGGAAGCTTATCATTTCATGCTGATGCGCGGGCGGTTGCGGGCATACGGCTTTGATTACGGTGATTTCAAAGCCCATAACCATTTATGGGACATGGCTTACAAAACGGCTTTCGACCCGCTGCTGCGCATGGCTTTGGTGCCGAGGGTGTTGGAAGCGCGGGGATTGGATGTAACACCCGGCATCCGCGCGAAGGTGGCACAGCGTGGCGATGAGGAAACCTGTGCGGTGCTGGATATTATCTATCACGATGAAGTGGGGCATGTGCAGATAGGCAACCATTGGTATATGTGGCTTTGTCGGCAGCGGGGGCTCGAGCCTGTGGCGCTGTTCCGCAATTTGCTGGCGCGCTACGATATGTTTATTTTCCGTGGTTATGTGAATATGGAAGCCAGGGAGCGGGCGGGCTTCAGCCGGTTTGAGTTGGAGATGCTGGAGGATTTTGAAAGCAGTATGAAAGCGGGCGGACAACGTCGGAATTGGCAGAATGCTTTGAGATAAGCTATACGGTAAATAACTTTGCCAACGGCGCGTTTGCCATGCTCGGGCTTTGGGTTGGGTATTTTCAGCTTCAGTAAGCTTAAGCGGATGCTCGGAGCATGTGAACCTGGTTTATTTGCTATATTCAAGTACAGTATTTTGAGAATTAGCAATGCCTGTCTGAAACTTTTCAGACAGGCATTTTGCTTGCGGTTAATCTGCTTCAGTCCTTAGCTCTTTATTTGCGAAGAAGACATACTGAGGCAGTTTGAAGAAAGGTTTCAAGCAGTCTGAGTAACCGGTGGTTATTTACTTTCCGAGCTGGCTACAAAGCTAACACCTCCACGCTTGGATTCTATAAACGTCATTTGAACGTTGTAGTTGCCGTTGGTGCATTGAAATTGCCAAATTTCCTCCCA
The DNA here is from genome assembly GCF_900636765.1 of Neisseria canis. Classification (NCBI taxonomy): domain Bacteria; kingdom Pseudomonadati; phylum Pseudomonadota; class Betaproteobacteria; order Neisseriales; family Neisseriaceae; genus Neisseria; species Neisseria canis. Next base: position 2,332,107 of record NZ_LR134313.1, on the reverse strand, counting down.
AGTTTGTTATCCCGGTTTGCCGGTAATGTCTTTTTTAATAAAAAAACGGCCGTCTTTAACTTTATCACAGCCCATTATAGTTGCCTGTCCTTTGGCGGCAAGCATGGCATCGTTTACTAAAATAGGATCGCCTAATGCTCCGTTGCGGATAGCGCCTTTGGGCCATTCCTCGGTTGAAGAAGGCTCTTTGGCAAAGCTGAAAACGGCACAGCTCATTAAAATAAAGGAAAATAGTGCTTTTTTCATGGAATCTCCTTGGTTGTCGGTGTGTAAAGCCTCTTTGTTTCTTTAAATGAGTAGGTTGTCTGAAAGGCTTCAAACGGCCTGATTATAAGTCGGATAATCTTCGGGTGCTATGACGGTTGTATTGGCCGGTAACGGCATTTTCCAGCCGGTTTTTATGCCTTTGTATTATGGGGGCAAAATCGGGTTTTAAGATTGTACAAAATGCCTGTCTGAACAATATCTTTCAGACAGGCATGGTTAATAGCCGACTATGGGCGGCGCTATTCGCCGGTTTCTTCGTCGCCGTAATATTTCACGCCGATTTTAATCGGGGCGCGGCCTTGGGATTTTCGGTGGTGGTTGGTGTCGCGTAATGAATAGGCGCAGCCGCAATATTCCTGCTGATAGAAGTGTTCGCGTTTGCTGATTTCAATCATGCGTGCGCTGCCGCCCCCTTTGCGCCAGTTGTATTCCCAGTAAACCAGATCAGGGTATTTTTCTGCTGCACGCACGCCGCAGTCGTTGATTTGATTCATGTTTTTCCAGCGTGAAATGCCGAGGGAGCTGGTAATTACCGGAAAGCCGTGTTCGTGGGCGTAAAGTGCGGTGCGCTCGAAACGCATGTCGAAACACATGGTACAGCGGCGGCCGCGTTCCGGATCCATTTCCATGCCTTTGGCGCGTTCGAACCAATTGTCTACATCATAGTCCGCGTCAATAAAGGGGATGCCGTGTTTTTCGGCGAAGGCGATGTTTTCGTTTTTGCGGATTTCGTATTCTTTTTTGGGGTGGATATTCGGGTTGTAAAAATAAATGGTGAAATCGATGCCTGAAGCGAGCATGGCCTCCATTACTTCGCCTGAGCAAGGCGCGCAGCAGGAATGCAGCAGTACTTTTTTGTGGCCGCCCGGCGGGGTAAGTATGGGGCGCTCGAAAGGTTTGTCGTTTTGTGGTTTGCTCATGATGATGTGCCTTAATGGTTTCAGACAGGCATTTAAGGTTTAATCTGAAACGATGCCTGTCTGAAAATATATCGGGCAGATATTTTATCAGACTGAAAGGCCGCCCGAAAGCAGAGTTTCGGGCGGCCTTGTGTATGAAAGATTTTAAAGTTTGTTTAAGGCTTCGGCGAAAGTTTGAACCGTGCGCTCGACATTTTGTAGCTTGTCCAAGCCGAACAGGCCGAGGCGGAAGGTTTGGAAATCGCTGCGCTCGCCGCATTGCAGCGGCACGCCGGATGCGATTTGCAGGCCGTGGCCGATAAAGGCTTTGCCGCTTTGGATATCGGGATCGGTGGTGTAGCTCACTACCACGCCGGGTGCTTCGAAGCCCGGTGCGGCAACGCTCGGATAGCCTTTTTCTGCCAAGAGGGCGCGGATTTTTTTGCCCAGCTCAAGCTGTTTTTCGCGCAGGTTTTCAAAACCGGCGCTTTCGGCTTCCTGCATCACTTCGTAGAGTTGGAACAGCGCGTCGGTGGGCGGGGTGGCGTGGTAAGCATGGCCGCCGTTTTCAAAAGCTTCCATAATTTGCAGCCATTTTTTCAAATCTAATGCGAAGCTGTCGGATTCGGTGATTTGCACTTTATCGTAAGCCTTTTGGTTGAGCATAACCAAGCCGCAGCCGGGCGAGCCGCTCCAGCCTTTTTGCGGGGCGGAAATCAGGATGTCGATGCCGAGTGCTTCCATATCCAGCCAGATACAGCCGGATGCGATGCAGTCGATAACCAGCAGGCCGCCGGCTGCGTGGGTGGCTTCTGCCAGCTTTCGGATGTAATCGTCGGGCAGCATGATGCCGGATGCGGTTTCAACATGGGGTGCAAACACGATGGCCGGCTTGTAGGCGGCAATTTCTGCGCACACTTCGTCAATCGGTGCAGGGGCAAACGGGGCTTGGGCGGTATCTTCTTGGCGCGCGGTAAGCACTTTGGTATCGGCTGCGAAGCCGCCTTTTTCGAGAATCTGAGTCCAGCGGAAGCTGAAAAAGCCGTTGCGCACAATCAGGCATTTTTCGCCGCGTGCAAGCTGGCGGGCTACGGCTTCCATGCCGGAAGTGCCGCTGCCGGGAATCACGGCAACGTGTCGGGCGCCGTAAACTTTTTTGAGCGTGGCGGATATGTGGTTGAGCGCGGCGCGGAATTTTTGCGACATGTGGTTTAATGCGCGGTCGGTATAAACCACGGAATATTCCAGTAAGCCGTTTTCGTCAACTTCGGGGCGGGGCAGAGTGCTGCTCATGAAAGATTCTCCTTGATTGTTTTATTCGTTCGGGCCGGTATATAGCTGTGAAAATGAAGTTTCCATATAGGGCGGCGGGGCGCAGGGCTTACAAATTCACGGCTATATTTTGCGCGGCTGCGGCCGCGTTTTGACTGCACGATATTAGCATTCTATGGCTGCAAATAAAAGCAATGCCTGTCTGAAAACTTTTCAGACAGGCATGGTGTGCGGAAGAAGTGCTGCGGATTATTTGCCTGCTTTGAGCTTCTGCCACAGGGCAACGGTTTGTTTTTTCGCTTTGTCGCTCATTTGCGGCATGACGAAACCGTTTTTCATATCTTCGGCATTCGGGAAGATGGAGCGGGTTTCCACCAGCTCTTTCGGCAGTTTTTCACGCGCGGGCAGGCTGGCCGGTGCGAAAGTTACTTCCAATGCGTTTTTGGCGGCCACATCCGGGTTCAGCGTCCAATCGATATATTTGTGGGCGTTGACGATGTTTTTGGCATCGGCCGGAATCAGCCACGATTCAATCCAGAAGCCCATGCCTTTGGGGTTAAGCACTTCGATGCCGACTGTGCTGCCCACTTCTTCGGCGCGTTTCTTCGCCATGTTCAAATCGCCGCCGTTACCCGCTGCGATACAGAAATCGCCGCGCGCCAGCTCGTCGATATAGGAGGGGCTGAAGCGTTTCACATCGGGGCGGATTTTTTCCAAAACTTCGGCGGCTTCTTCAATATCGGCAGGGTTGGTGCCGGCAGGATCTTTGCCTAAGTAGTTCAATACGATGGGGAACATTTCGCTCGGAGTGTCCCACAAGGCGATGCCGCATTGTTTCAGCTTGTTGGTGTATTCGGGTTTGAACAATAAATCCCAGCCGTTTTCAGGCAGTTGGCCGCCCAAAAGCTCTTTGCCTTTTGCGGTAATGGCCAGTGTGTTGACGCCGGAGAAATAGGGCACGGCATATTCGTTGCCGGGGTCGGCGGTTTCGAGCATTTTCAGCAGCTCGGGATCGATGTTTTTATAGTTGGAAATTAAATCTTTATTGACTTTCTGATAGGCGCCCGCTTTGATTTGGCGCGGCAAAAATGCGATGCCGGGTACAACCAAATCATAGCCGGATTTACCGGTTAACACTTTGGCTTCCAAAGTTTCGTTGTTTTCGTAAAGGTCGTAGGTGAGCTTCAGGTTGTTTTGTTTTTTGAAGTCGTCTACGGTGCTTTCGTCAACGTAGTTTGACCAGTTGTAGATGTTTAGGGTGTCAGTTTGCGGCAGGTTGCTGCCGGCGGATGTGGCAGAAGCCGCTTGGCCGTTGGTTGGTTGTTCGGCTTTTTGTCCGCCGCAGGCGGCCAGCGCGAAGGCAATCAGTGCGGTCAATAATGATTTTTTCATGATGGGTTATCATTCCTTGAGTGAGTGGAAAAATATAGCCTTAACAGTTGCGGATTAAGGCGGGGGAGCGATTTATTGTAATGGAGGATTTACAAAAAATCAAAAAGGAAAAACATTGTCTTAATGCCTGCCTGAAAATGGCGTGCCCGGGATATTTGGCTATAAAATACGGGATTTGTTCCTGTGAAGTGTTGATGGGTGGTGTCGGTTATGGATTCTTTGATGCTTGACGGTTTTGCTGCCGAAGCGGCCGTGGGCTTGCTGGAGCGGGTTGCGCCTGAAGCGAGCGGTGTGGTGTCGCCTTTTGTCGATAAGCTTTTTGCGGCTTTGGCGGAAGGCCATTCCTTTATTTGGCTGGATAAGCATGATATTGCCACGATGAAACAGGCACGGCCCGTCGTAGGCGGAGATGCCGGCAGTCCGCTGGTTTTAAGGGGAAACAAGCTTTTTTTAGGCAAAATGTGGCAGTTGGAACAGGATTTGGCACGGCAGATTCTGCGTATTGCCGCAGTGAAACCGGAGCCGGTGGATTGGTTGAACGCATCGTATTATCTGGCAGACTGGTTTGCAGAATCCGGCAGCAGGGATCAGAAAGCGGCGGCGGCTCTGGCTTTGCTGCAAAACTTGATGGTCATCAGCGGCGGGCCGGGTACGGGCAAGACCACTACGGTGGCCAAACTGCTGGCTTTGCTGTGTGTGAACGCGGGCAAATTGCCGCGCATTGCTTTGGTGGCGCCGACGGGCAAGGCTGCGGCGCATATGGCTAAAGCGCTGCACCGTGCGCTGGGGCAGTTTGATGCCGGAGCGGCGATTAAGGCGCATCTGGGACACTTGGAAGGGCAAACGGTGCACCGTTTGCTTAAGTTCAAGCCGCCTTATATGCAGCCGGCTTATCATGCCGATAATCCGCTTCCGTTGGATGTGATTGTGGTGGACGAGGCGTCGATGCTGGATACGGCGCTGTTGTTGCAGCTTTTATCCGCCGTGCCTGACGGATGCAGGGTGATTATATTGGGCGATGAAAACCAGTTGCCCTCTGTGGGCGCCGGCGCGGTTTTGGCAGCGCTTGCCCGGCAAACGGTGCTAAAGGAAACCACCGCGCAGGAGCTTACTGATTTGTTGCCGGAACAGCCGTTTGCCGTTTCAGACAGGCCTGAGCCTTTGGCTGAAAATATCGCGCGTTTAACCATCAGCCACCGGTTCGGTGAACACAGCGGCATCGGCTGCTTAGCGCGTGCGGTTGTGCAAGGAAATGTGGAAGATGCGCTGGCTCAGTTTGAGCGGTTTCCAAACGAAATCCGTATTCACAATATGAATATTGACGGGCAGCTTGAAACTTTATACCGTTTGCAGCAAAACTACTGGCAGGCCGTGGCGCAAAATGATGTGAAAGCGGCTTTCAGGCATCAGGCGGACTGTATGGTTTTGGCCGCATGGCGCAATAATGCGGAGTATTTCAATCAAGCCTATCAGGCCTATCTGAAAAAAATCGGCATCATCAAGCAAGAAGAGCATTGGTTTGCAGGCCAGATGCTGATGGTGAGCCGCAATGATTATACGTTGGATTTGTTTAACGGCGACATCGGTTTGGTGCTGCGTGATGAAGAATCTGATACGGATGCGCTGGCAGCCTATTTCCCGGATGGAGATGAGTTTCGCAAGATCGCCTTGAGCCGCTTGCCGGAGTGCGAAACGGCGTTTGCGATGACCGTGCATAAAAGCCAGGGTTCGGAATATAAAGAAGTGTGGCTGTTACCGCCTATGGGGTATGACTTGGCGAAAACGGCCGGAGCCGGACTGAACCGGGCTTTGCTTTACACGGCGATTACCCGGGCTCGGGAGCGTTTTGTGTTTTTGGGCAAAACGGAAGCTTTTAAAGCTGCGTGTTTGCAGGAAGAGACGCGCAGAAGTGCGGTGAGGGAGATGCTGGCAGAGGGGTAAACCGAGCGGGATGAGGTTTTGTGTTAAGTATAAACTTTTACGGAGTTTGCTATTCATATGCCTGTCTGAAAAATATTTTTCAGAGAGGCATTTTGATTTTTGTTGAATGGCTCTTATTAAGAAGAATGGTTGCATCGTAACCCCGGCTTATGCCGGGTATGTGTTTCTTGTATTTATATTAAGAATGCCTGTCTGAAAACTGCTTTTCAGACAGGCATTCTTTAAGGTTTGATGCGTTACTCTTTAGGCAAACGCAGAACAGATACAATCAATCCGCCCCAAATAACCAAAATTGAAATAACCATCATAACGATTGCGGCGGTGCTCATGATTTGTCTCCTGTTTGTTGAGGTTTGTCTTCATGCGGCCAACTGAGTTGGGAAAGGAGAAATGCGATAACCAAAAGACCGATGGCCATGCCCCAGCCCAAGCTGCCGACAAACCATGCCGGATAACCTTCGTAGCCTTCAGACAGGATTTTTTTCGCCTCGGTAAACAGCATGAAGCCCAAGATAACCGGTGTGATGATGCCGGCAAACAAACGCCAGAAAAAGCCGAGTTGCAATGATGAAGTGGCGTTGATGTGGCTGCTGAGCTGGTGAAAGTTTTTGGTCAGCGTGATGCAGAGGATGGAGACAAAGCCCACGGCCACAATACCGAAGCTGTTCACGAATTTATCCATCACATCCAAAACCGGCAAGCCTGTGGTGGTGCCGAAGAGCAGGGTGGAAATTACCATCAGCGGCAGGCACACAATGATGGTGGACGTGATACGGTGCATACGCAATTTGTCTTGGATGGCTGCAATAATCACCTCCAAAATGGAAATCAGGGAAGTTAAACCGGCAAACACCAAAGAGCCGAAAAACAATACGCCGATCACGGCACCGAAGGGTGCTTTGTCGATAATGGCAGGGAAGGCAATAAATGCCAAGCCGATGCCGGAAGCGGCAACATCGCTTACTTCTTTGCCTGCTGCGGTAGCCATAAAGCCTAATGCGGCAAACACGCCGATACCGGCGAGCAGCTCAAAACTGCTGTTGGCAAAACCCACAACCATGCCCGTGCCGGTTAAATCCGTATCCTTTTTCAGATAAGAGGCATAGGTAATCATGATGCCGAAGCAGATGGAAAGCGAAAAGAAGATTTGGCCGTAAGCAGCGAGCCACACGGTAGGTTTGGTAAGCTTTTCCCAATCCGGGGTAAACAAAGCGTCCAAGCCTTTGGATGCGCCCGGCAGGAACAGCGCGCTGACCACCAGAATCAGAAACATAACCGTCAGCAAAGGCATAAAAAACTGTGAGGATTTGCCTACGCCTTTTTGAACGCCCAAAGCCAAAATCAGCAAAGTAACCAGCCAAACGCCAATTAAGGGGCCGACAACATTGTCAACGAAATTCAAGCCCAGTGAAGCGCCGTCGGCCATTTGCAGGTAATCTTTAAAGAAGAAAGCCGAAGGGTCTGCACCCCAGCCGTTGAAAAACGCAAAATAAGTATAGCTGGCGGCCCATCCGATGATTACGGCATAGTAAATCGAGATAATCACATTAATCAGCACCTGCCACCAGCCGAATGTTTCAAAATGCTTGTTCATGCGGCGGTAGGCCAGCGGCGCGGAACCTCGGTATTTATGCCCGATGGCATAGTCTAAAAAAAGCAGAGGGATACCGGCTGTGAGCAGGGCGACCAAGTAAGGGATAATGAAAGCGCCGCCGCCGTTATCGTAAGTAACATAAGGAAAGCGCCAGATATTGCCCAAGCCAACGGCGGAGCCGATTGCGGCAAACATAAACGCCTTGCGGGAGGCAAAGGTTTCCCGCTGGTGTTTTTTCGGATTTGAATCAGACACGATAAATACCTCAATGAAATATGTGGTAAATCAGTTGCCTATGAAATAAATTCCGGCAACAGTTATCTTTATGGTTGCCAACAAACCGACTTACTTTTAGCGTTTTGTAAAGTTATGCCATAAAAAATTAGGCTTATCGTAAAAAAAAATCAGAAAAATGGCAAGCAAGAAGCCGATATTTGTTTTTATTTTAGTGATTTGGGCATTGACGGAGCGGGTATGGAACAGGGTTCGGGAGCTGAAAAACGATGTTTTTAATGCCTGGCGGATTCGGATTTGAAGTGCAACTGTCCATAACAGAAAAAGGCCGGTATGGGGGGTATGAACTGTCCCCCAATCCTTGGACAAGTTAAGAATATTTCTCAAACAGCCTCTTCAAGCTGAGTTCTGTAGGCCACAGGGCTCAGCTTTTTCAAGTTTAAACTAATGCGCTCATGATTGTAGTAATGTATGTAATCATTGATCACCGTTGTCAGTTCGGCCACCGATAACGCACCTTCTTCGTAGAAGCTTTCCGTTTTCAATGTGCCGAAGAAACTCTCCATCGGCGCATTGTCCCGGCAGTTGCCTTTGCGCGACATACTTTGCATAATCCCGTTCTCAGCCAATTTCGCCCGATAAGCACTTGTCCGATACAGTACGCCTTGGTCGGAATGCAGCAGCGGCGTTGCCCCTTTCAGACGGCCGAATGCGTTATCCAACATTTGCGTTACCATGTCACCGTTCGCTCTGCGGCTTAAAGAATAGGCTACAATCTCGCGATTGAACACATCCAATATCGGCGATAAATACAGTTTGCCGTCTGTGCATTTAAACTCGGTCACATCGGTCAACCACTTATCTCGCGATTTGGCGGCACTAAATTCACGATTGAGAATGTTTGCCGAAGCTTCCCCTATGGCCTGCGGGCGATAGGTTCTTTTGCTGCGGACTTTGGCTTTTAACCCCAATAAACCCATAATGCGCCCGACTTTCTTTTTGTTCCACGACAATACGGCGGCAATCCGCCGCCGGCCGTAGCGGCCTTTGTGTTGGCGGTATACTTCGCTCACTGCGGTTTTGGCCGCAGCATCGGGGTCGGGTTTGCCGATAGGGTAATGGAAACTGCTTTTGGGGATGCCGGCACTGTGCAGCAGATATTTCAGCGGGTGTTTCGCCCTCAACTTTTGAACGGTTTCGCAGCTTTGGCGGCGTTCCCTTCCTTTTCGTTGAGGGCTTTCATGTGCTTTAGGTAGTCGTTCTCCGCACGCATATAGCGTAGTTCTTCAATCAGCTTTGCTTGGGTTTTTTCATGGTCGGGCTTATCGACGATAAACGGGTTTTTGCGTTTGGTTTTCATGGAGTGCGCCTGAGGGTGTTGCAGTGCGGCGATGCCGCCTTGCCGATAGGCGGCTACCCAACGGCGCAGGTGTGTGCGCGAGACGTTGAAGTGCTCTGCGGTGCGCTGTTGGCTGTGCACTTGGTGATAATGGAGTACGGCTCGGTATTTGAAGTCTAGTGTATATTTGTTCATAAGAAAACTGCACCTTTTTAGTCGGAGGGGTGTCCAACTTTTGGGGTGCAGTTCAGTAGCATACGGCCTTTCCTGCAAGAAAGATTGCATATGAGCTACACACAACTGACCCAAGACGAACGATACCACATCCAATACCTGTCCCGCCACCATAGCATCAGCGAAATCGCCAAACGGCTTAACCGCTATAAAAGCACCATCAGCCGCGAAATCAAACGGCACTGCCCACAAGGGCAGCAATACAGTGCCGAAAAAGCCCAACAGCAAAGCCGGCTTACCAAGCAGCGCAAAAGAAAGCCCTATAAGCTCCATTCGCAGCTGATCCAACACATCGCTACCCTCATCCGCCGCAAACTCAGTCCCGAACAAGTGTGCGCCTATTTGCACAAACACCACCAAATCACACTCCACCACAGCACCATTTACCGCTATCTGCGTCAAGACAAAAGCAACGGCGGCACTTTGCGGCAGCATCTCAGAATAGCCGGCAAATCCTACCGTAAACGCTACGGCAGTACATGGAGCAGAGGCAAAGTACCCGACCGCGTCGGCATTGAAAACCGACCCGCCATCGTCGACCAAAAATCCCGCATCGGCGATTGGGAAGCCGACACCGTCGTCGGCAAAGATCAGAAAAGCGCATTACTGACCTTGGTCGAGCGGGTTACCCGCTACACCATCATCTGCAAATTGAAGAACTTCAAAGCCCAAGATACGGCCAACGCCGTCATTCGGGCGCTGAGGGCGCATAAAGACAGGGTGCACACCATCACTATGGATAACGGCAAGGAATTCTACCGCCACACCCGAATAGCCAAAGTATTGGCAGCGGAAACTTATTTCTGCCGTCCTTACCGTTCTTGGGAAAAGGCGCTGAATGAAAACACCAACGGACTCATCCGCCAATATTTCCCCAAACAAACCGATTTCCGCAACATCAGCCATCGGGAGATACGCAGGGTTCAAGATGAACTGAACCATAGGCCAAGAAAAACACTTGGCTATGAAACGCCAAGTGTTTTATTCTTAAACCGGTTCCAACCTCTACTGCCTGAGTGTTGCACTTGAAATTCGAATCTAAGCTGTAAGAAACTCTAGCGTTGTTTACAGTATTTGAAAGACAATACTGCCATGAACATCCATAAAAACACCCGCCTTACCCCGCACCAACGCCAAGCCGTTTGGCGCGCCTATACGCAGGATAAAATCACCGTTACCTCACTGGCCCGGCAATACCAAGTCAGCAGGGTTACCATTTACCGCATCCTAAAGGCCGCACGGCTGCAGCTGCTCGCACCACAAAACAGCACCAACAACCGTTTCAAACAGGCCAAATACGGAATGAAGCGTTTGGCAAAAGTGGAAAAAACATCGAAGAAAAGCTCAAGAAACAGGCCAAACGCTACAACAAATCCTATCCCGGCGAAATGGTGCATTTCGACACCAAACGACTGCCTTTGTTGCAAAACCAAAAAGCAACCGCCTCGAGAGATTACCTGTTTGTCGCCATTGACGACTATTCCCGCGAACTGTATGCGGCCATTTTGCCCGACCGTACAGCGGCTAGTGCGGCCAAGTTCCTTTTGCGTGATGTGATTGACTGTTGTCCTTATACCATCGAATGTGCCTATTCGGATAACGGCATGGAATACCGTGGCAATGCGTCGCATCCGTTTGCGGTTGCCTGTGTGCAGAACAACATCAACCAGAAGTTTACCCGTATTGCCCGACCGCAGACCAACGGTAAGGCAGAACGGGTAATCCGCACCCTGATGGAAATGTGGCATGACAAAGTTCCGTTTATGGATTCGGAACACAGGCAGAAGGAATTGTGCCGTTTTGTGAATTTTTATAATACGGTTAAGCCGCATAAGGGCTTGAAGGGCGATACGCCTTTTGAGGTTTTACAGGCTTATTTTTCTCAATCTGTTGTGTAAACAACGCGAGGATTTCTTACATCTAAGCCTGTCTGAAAACATTTTTCAGACAGGCATTTTTCGTTTGTAAAATTTTTGTGCAAGCGGTGCATATTTTTCTTGCTATTTGAATTCGGATTTTGTATAGTTGTATTCAAATGAATACAAAAGAAATTATTTGAAATGAATGCAAGCAACAGAATACCGGTTAGTGTGAGAATTTCTCAGGAAGATGCTGATTTTATAGCTAATTTAAATATGGAAGATGCGAATACGCCTTCCGAGAAAATCCGCGAGCTATTGAAGCAGGCGCGTTTGGCGCATACGCAGATGCATGACTACGGCTCGGCGCTGAATGCAATGGAGCAGTTTTTCCAATCGGCCAAGCGCGATGTGCTGCATGCGGAAAAAGAATACGGCGTGCACTCCCACATTTTGGCGCGGGTGTTTGAACTGCTGCCGGATTTGGGCGCGACATTGGCCGCCGACTTGCGCGAGAATGCGGATTTGGAGATGCTGAAAAAATATGAGCGTGAAGTGATGTGGCGCATTGTCCGTCTGACCGACAGCATCTTCCAGCTGGCGGTTACCGGAAAAGGCGCCGCGTATGACGATAATGTGTTGGGCGAGTTGGAGAACACGCTGAAGCTGGCACAGATTGTGCAGCAGGCCGGCGATGTGTAAATGCAGACAAACAGGAAAGGAAAATATATGAGCGAAACATTGGCACGCAGAGTGGGGCGTTTGGTTAGCGGGGGTTTTCATGCTTTGGTGGATGCTGCGGAAAATTGGGCGCCCGAAGCGGTAATGAACGAAAGCATACGCGAAATCGAGCGGGCGGTTGACGAAGTGCGCGCGGAATTGGGCAAGGTGTTGGCGCAAAAGCATTTGGCGGCCAAGAAAATGGCGGATGAAAGCAACCGCCACGAAGCTTTGAGTGAAAGTTTGCAGGCTGCGGTTAACAGCGGCCGCGATGATTTGGCCGAGGCGGGCATTGCCGAGCAAATGGATATCGAAGCGCGTTTGCCGGTTTTGGAAAACACGATTGCCGATTGCGCTGCACAAGAAAAGGAGCTGGAAAGCTTTATTGCGGCCTTGCAGGCGAAAAAGCGCGAGATGCAGCAGCAATTGCAGGAATGGCGCGCTGCCCAGCAGCGTTCGGCGGGAGCCGGAGAGGCCGCAGGCGGTGATTTGAACCGCATTGTGCGCGATGCCGAAAAAAGCGGTAACACGTTTGACCGGGTAATGGGTCGCCAAAATGCGGTTCACAACAGCACCGAAGCTGCGCAACTGGCCAAGCTGAAAGAGCTGGAAGATTTAAGCCGCAGCAACCGGATCAAAGAGCGGCTGGCTGCGTTGAAAGCCAATAAGTAAGCCGTTTCAGACAGGCATTCGTCAAGCCAAACCATAATCGGGGTATGCCTGTCTGAAACATTCGGAAAGCAGATCATGTATCCATCTGAGCCTAAGCAAAAGAATAATAATAAATGGCTGGTTGTTGCGGCTGTTGTGCTGGTGTTGAGCATTGCAGGTTTGATTTACGACAATTGGGACGTTGCGGTTGTGGAAACACCGCCTGAATCCGCGCCGCCCAAACAGGCAGCTGCCGCACCGGTTGGCCGACCTGATGCCGCTGTGGTTAAGCAGCAGAAAATTGCGCCCGTTTCTTTACCTGCGCCTGAACCTGAGTCCGCCTCGGCCGTGCCGGCGAATAACGTGCAGCAGGATGGCGAAGTAAATGCCTGGTATGCACAAGCGCAGGCGCATATGCGGAATAAAGAATGGGATAAGGCTTTTCCGCTTTGGGAAAAAGCGGCGGCGAAAGGGCATGTGAAGGCTTTAAACAACCTCGCGGTTGCTTATTTGGAAGGAAGAGGGGTTAGCAAGGATATCGAGCGCGGTTGCCAGCTGATGGAGCATGCGGCAAGCAAAGGCGCTTCTGCGGCTGCTTGGTCGAATTTGGGCATGTGTATTGAAGATTTGCCTTCTCCTGATTATGAGAAAGCCGCGGCGGCTTATCAAAAAGCGGCACATGGCGGTATGGGGGATGCGCAAATGGCTTTGGGCAGGATGTATGCCGTCGGCAGGGGTGTGCCGCAGGAAACCTCTTTCGCGCTGTATTGGATGGGCATGGCCGCCGGCAACGGCTATCCGAATGCGCTGCAAAGGTTGGGCGAGTGTTTTTCCCAAAGGGGGTGCAGCAAACAATATTATGATCCGGCCATCGGTTATGCTTTGCAGCAGGCTGCGTTTGAACGCAGCGAAAAAAGCCGTGGCATTTTAAAGCCTTTCCACCAGTGGCGGCTGCGATCCAAGGCCTTGAGCGGCTTGAACGAACTCGAGAAAAAACACGCCGAAGAATATCGGGCCGAATGGGCCGGACTGGGCGATAAACAATTGGTGGAAGCCGCTTTACTCGCAAGCGGCGCCGTTAAGCCGAAGTAGATGCTTTTCAGACAGGCATTTGCCTTGCCAATACAAAGGAACAACTATGTGGGATTTAATCAATGCGCCGCAAACCCGGATTTTCGGTGTTGCCATTATGCTGATGGTGCTGCTGGGCGTGGTGGAGACTTTATCGCTGGTGTTCGGCGGTATCAGCGATTGGCTCGACGGCCTGCTGCCCGACAGTTTAACGGAGCCGGCGCATGCCGAAATCGGGTTGGACGGCGCGGATGCGGGTGTACTGGTGCGGTTTTTAAGCTGGCTTTATGTGGGCAAGATTCCGTTGCTGATGCTGATGGTAGTGTTTCTGGCCGTGTTCGGTTTGCTCGGCTATATCTTGCAGGCCTGTCTGAAAAACTTTGCCGGCTTCTATCTCAACGGTTTTTTGGCTGCGGCGGCCGTGTGGTTCGCCAGCTTGCCCGTGGTGCGGATGGTGGGCGGAGGGCTTTATAAAATCATGCCGAAAGACGAAACCACGGCGATTGAGCAAAAAAGCCTGATCGGCCGTGTCGGCGTGGTGGTGTTGGGCGAGGCGCGGCGCGGCAGCCCGGCGGAAGTGCGCGTGAAAGACAGCTTCGGCCAGCAGCATTATGTGATGGCCGAGCCGGATGACGGCAGCGTGTTGCAACAAGGCGAGGCTGTGTTGCTGGTGTCGCTGGAGGGAAATACGTTTAAAGCGATTGCCAATCCGAGCGGCAGCTTGGTGGATTAGTTGTTTCGACAGTTATGCCTGTCTGAAAAGCAGTAAATGGTCGGTTATATGATGGCTTATTTTTTAGTAATCGCTCTTTACGTTTTGGTCAGCCTGTATTTCAAATGGCTGCTCTCATGGGGCGGCGCAGAAAAGATTGAAGGCTGGTTGGCAGGTTTTTTAATCAATTTTAGGGCAACCGATTGGGATGCCGGGCAAATCCGGTTTTATGCTTTGCTCTCGTGGGTTGCGTGGACGGTTTTTTGCGTGTTGTTGCTGTTGGCCGGTTGAGGTGCAAAACATCAATATGCCTGCCTGAAAATCATTTTGCTGTGTGGTCTTTATTACATTTTGCTGTGTGGTCTTTATTAAAAGAAGAAAGGAAAATTTATGGGTTGGATTTCAATTGCAAGCATTGCCGGTATCGTGCTGGTTGCCTTGTTTGTGCTCGGCCTGATTCTGGCGCGTTTGTACCGCCGTGCGAGCAAGGAAGTATCGTTTGTGCGCACGGGCTTCGGCGGGGAAAAGGTGATTATGAACGGCGGCGCGCTGGTGTTGCCGGTGTTGCATGAAGTGATTCCGGTGAATATGAACACCTTGCGGCTGGAAGTGCGCCGCACGGCGCAGCAGGCTTTGATTACGCGCGACCGGATGCGTGTGGACGTGGCGGCGGAGTTTTATGTGCGCGTGAAGCCCACTTCCGACAGCGTAGCCACGGCGGCGCAGACTTTGGGCATGAAAACCATGTCGCCCGAGCAGCTGAAAGATTTGGTGGAAGGTAAATTTGTGGATGCGCTGCGCGCGGTGGCTTCCCAAATGGCTATGGAAGAGCTGCACGAAAAACGGGGCGATTTTGTGCAGAAAGTGCAGCAAGTGGTATCGGAAGATTTGTTTAAAAACGGCTTGGAGCTGGAAACCGTGTCGCTGACCGGCTTGGATCAAACGGCGTTTGAATTTTTCAACCCGCAAAACGCGTTTGACGCCGAAGGTTTGACCAAACTGACCGAAACCATCGAAGTGCGCCGCAAAAAGCGCAACGATATCGAGCAAGACACGGATTTGGCGATTAAAACCAAAAACTTGGAAGCGGAGCGCACACGCCTGCAAATCCTGCGCGAAGAAGAATATGCCAAATTGGAGCAGGAGCGTGAAATTGCCGTGCGCAAAGCCGAGCAGGAAGCCAGCATTGCCGAGCAGGAAGCGGCTAAAAAACGTGAAGCCGAAGAAGCGCAAATCGCCGCTGCACGCGAAGTGGATTTGAAACGCATTTTGGCCGAGCGCGATATTAAAAACGAAGACATCCGCAAAGCGCAGGCTGTGGAGCAGGCGGAAGTAGAGCGACGCAAAGCGATTGAGCTGGCCGAGCAGGACCGCGCGATTGCGGTGGCGGAAAAATCCCGCGCCGAATCGGAGGCGAAAGCAGAAGCCGACAAAGCGCGAGCGGCGGCGGTGCGCGAAGAAGAAAGCGTGATAACCGTGCGCGAAACCGAGCGTGCCGAGCGCGCCAAAGCGGTGGAATTGATTGCGGCAACGGAAGCGGCGCAGAAAGAAGCGATTGCCGTAACTGTGGCTGCGGAAGCCGAGAAACAGGCGGCGCAAGACCGTGCGGAAGCCGTGCGCATTGCGGCTCAGGCCGAGGCGGAGCAGGCGCGTTTGGAAGCCCAAGGTAAAGCGGATGCGCAAGTTTTGCTGGCTCAGGCGCAAGAGCAGCAATATAAAGTGGATGCCGAAGGTAAGCGCGCGGTAAACGAAGCGGCCAATGTGCTTTCGATCGAGCAGATTGAAATGCAGATCCGTTTGGCTATGCTGAAACATCTGCCGGACATCATCCGCGAATCCGTGCGTCCGATGGAAAACATCGACGACATCAAGATTCTGCAAGTCAACGGTTTGGGCGGTTTCGGCGGCGCAAGTGCGGCAGAGGGTGCGGAAGGTGCGGCACAGCAAGGCAATCTGGCCGACCAAATGGTTAACAGCGCGTTGCGCTACCGCAGTCAAGCTCCTTTGGTTGACGGTTTGTTGAAAGAATTGGGCTTAAACGGCGGCGACATCAACGGTTTGACGCAGGCTTTGGACAAACCGGTCGGCTCGAAGACCGAACCGTCGTAATCCGGCCATAAAAATGCCTGTCTGAAAAATGTTTTCAGACAGGCATTTTTATCGGGGGGCAGTTTAAAATAGAGCAAACGAACTTACTTTTTGCTTTATCGGGCCGACCTTAAAATTTCCATATCCGTTAAATTTATCGAATATTTTCTTGAAATATCTGAAAATAGACTTATGTAGAAAATGTTGCTTGCCATTTTGCAGGTAATTTAACTTGGAAAGGAAAACACAATGAGACGTAACTACGAATCACAAAAAGATGCTTTGCTGCAAGAAATCCGTTCGGTATTAAACGATGCGGAAGCGCTGTATGACCAAGGTATCGAGCGTGGCGCGGAAGAAACCAAAGCTTTGAAAGAAAAGCTGCAATCCAAACTTGAGCGCGCACAATCAAAACTGAGTGATTTTGAAGAGCGTGCTTATGAAGAAGCGCGTTACCGTGTCCGTCAGGTTGATGATTATGTGAACGACAAGCCTTACTACGCAATGGGCTTTGCTGCTTTGGCAGGTTTGGTTACAGGCATTCTGCTGACCCGTCGTTAATTCATATCGTCAAACCGCCGGGCCTTTCCGGCGGTTTCCGTGTTTAATTTAGAAAGGCGAAGCCTATGGGTATTAAACAGGAAATTACCGGTATTAAAGCCATCTTCGGCCAAGGTATCCATTTGCTGCTGCTGCGTTTGCGTGTGCTGCGTTTGGATGTTGAAGAGCAGGCTGCGGGTGTGTTGAAAATCTTCGCCATGATTATGGCTGCCGCCGTGTGCTGCCTGATAGGCCTGACCGCACTGCTTTTCGGTTTGAATACCGTGTTGTCGGACGAAGCCAAAATTTGGACGTTTTTCGGAACCGCCGGCGTTGCACTGCTTTTGGTGCTTTGTTTGATTTTACAAATTCCTTCAATCTGGCGCAGCGGAAGCGAAAAAGTCAGCCAAACTTTTCAAGATATGCAGGAAGACTTGGCTTATCTGAACGACAAGACTGAACGCGGCCGTAAAGAATAACAGGGAGGAGCAGACACATGCCTAACAAGAGCAAACGTGAAGAACGCGAACTTTTAGAGCTGGAATGCAAGCTCGCACGTTTGAAAATCGATTTGGAGCGCCAAAAATTAAGGCGCTCGCGCCGGCAAGAGCCCGACGGGCCGGCCGCACAGGTTTTGGATTTGGTCAGCAACATGCCCAGCCAGAGCTTGTGGAAAAGCGTGCTGCTGCCCATCAAGTGGAAACACCGGGCTATGTTGGGCGCGGCATTGATGGCTTTTGAGTTTTGGAAGAAAAAGCGCTAAGCCCGAGTTTTGATTGGAATGCCTGTCTGAAAACGGTTCAGACAGGCATTTGCTTGTGCGCAAAACCTTGAAATCCCATCATGTGCCTTAATATAGGCAGCGTTTAATGTTTTTGAAGCTTCTGATACTTATGATTACTGTAAATACCCTGCAAAAAATGAAGGCTGGAGGCGAGAAAATCGCCATGCTCACCTGCTATGAGGCCAGCTTTGCATCTTTGATGAACGAAGCAGGCGTGGATATGCTTTTGGTGGGCGACTCTTTAGGCATGACGGTGCAAGGACAAAGCTCCACTCTGCCGGTAACTTTGCAGGATATGTGTTACCACACCGCGGCGGTTGCGCGCGGTAACAAGCAGGCCATGATTGTGGCCGATTTGCCTTTCGGCGCCTACCAGCAAAGCAAGGAGCAGGCTTTTGCCGCTTCCGCCGAGCTAATGGCGGCCGGAGCACACATGGTGAAATTGGAAGGCGGTGTGTGGATGGCGGAAACTACCGGATTTTTGCAGATGCGCGGTATCCCCGTGTGCGCGCATATCGGGCTGACGCCGCAGTCGGTGCATGCTTTCGGCGGCTATAAAGTTCAAGGCAAGGGCGATGCGGCTGCACAGGCTTTGCTGAATGATGCCAAAGCACATGATGAAGCGGGTGCGGCGATGGTGTTGATGGAGTGCGTGCCTGCCGAGCTGGGCAAACTGGTTACCCAAAGCGTTTCCTGCCCGACCATCGGTATCGGGGCGGGTGTCGATTGCGACGGGCAGGTGCTGGTGATGCACGATATGCTGGGTGTGTTCCCGGGCAAAACCGCTAAATTCGTGAAAAATTTTATGGAAGGGCAAACCAGCATTCAAGCGGCCGTGAAAGCTTATGTGGATGCGGTTAAAAACCAAACCTTTCCGGCTGAAGAACACATTTTTAAAGCTTAAACAAGGATAAGCATTTATGAAAATCATCCATTCCATTCAAGAGCTTCGCGAATGGAGAAAAAATGCGGGCAGCGTGGCTTTCGTGCCCACGATGGGCAATCTGCACGAAGGGCATCTGGCTTTGGTGCGCGAAGCCAAAAAACATGCCGACCAAGTGGTGGTGAGCATTTTTGTGAACCGCCTGCAATTCGGGCAAGGCGAGGATTTCGATAAATATCCGCGCACGTTGCAGCAGGATGCGGGCAAACTGAAAGGCGAAGGCGTGGCTGTGGTGTTTGCGCCCGACGAGCAGGAGCTTTATCCGCGTGTGCAGCAGCAATACAATGTGGAGCCGCCGAATCTGCAAAACGAGCTGTGCGGCGCGTTCAGGCCGGGGCATTTCCGCGGTGTGGCTACCGTTGTAACCAAGCTGTTTAATATCGTGCAAGCCGATGTGGCTTGCTTCGGCAAGAAAGATTACCAGCAATTGACCATTATTCAGGGCATGGTGGATGATTTGAATATGAACATCCGTATCGTGCCTGTGGACACGGGCAGGGCCGCCGACGGTTTGGCTTTATCCAGCCGCAACCAGTATTTGAGTGCGGAGGAGCGCGCCGAAGCGCCGCGCCTTTATCGCGAATTATCGCAGATGGCACAGGCGATTCGGGATGGAAATGTGAATTATGCCGAGTTGGAGCAGGCAGCCAAGCAGCGTTTGCGTGATGCTGGCTGGGTTGTGGATTATATCGAAGTGCGCCATGCCGGTAATTTGCAGGTGGCGCATGCGGGCGACAAGCATGTGGTGGTTGTGGCGGCGGCGCGTTTAGGCAACACGCGCTTGATTGACAATATCGAAGTGCATCTGTAAACCGTTTTGCGATTGGATGAAACCATGCCTGTCTGAACAGTAGCTTTCAGACAGGCATGGTTTATGTGGCGGATGTTTAATATGCCTGTCTGAAAATATTTTCAGGGTTTGGCCAGTATGCGTGTAACCGTATCGACGATGGCTTGGGTTTGCGGGTCAATTTCGATATTGACGCTGTCGCCTGCTTGTTTGATGCCGAATAAGGTGAGCCGCAAGGTTTCGGGGATGAGGTGGACGTTGAATTCCTCACCGGTTACTTCGCCTATGGTCAGGCTGCAACCGTCTAAGCCGGCGAAGCCTTTGGGCAGGATGTAGGGTTTGAGCGCGTGGGGGAGGGCGAACCACACGGTTTTGTTGTGTGGGCTTTCTTCTATGCGGGTGATGCGGGTAACGGCGCTGATGTGGCCGCTCATCAAGTGGCCGCCGATTTCGTCGCCGAAGCGGGCGGCGCGTTCGAGGTTTACGGCATCGCCCGCTTCGAGTTCGCCGAGATTGGTTTTCCTGAGGGTTTCGGCCATCAGGTCGAACTTGACTTGTCTGCCGTTGATGTGGGTAATGGTAAGGCAGCAGCCGTTGTTGGCAACGGATGCGCCGGTTTGCAGATTGTCTGCCATGTGCCCGGGCAGCTCGACGGTAAGCGTGCGGAAGTCTTCCGAGGGGCTGTCGACTGCGATGATGGTGCCGGTGCCTTGAACGATACCTGTAAACATGGTTTTGCTTTCTAAATGAAAAATTGTAGGAATGCCTGTCTGAAAAAGCGGGGAATGCTTTTCAGACAGGCATGGTTTTATTCTTCGCACTCGTGGCAGCTGGGTTGGCTGCTTTCTTGCAGACGAATGCGTTTGCGGGCTTCTGCGGCTTCAAAGCGGCATTGCTGGCGTTCGTTGGTAATTTGCAGCGGCGGCACGGCTACCGGCTTGCCGTTGTCAACGGCAACCATGGTGAAATAGCAGCTGTTGGTGTGGCGCACGGTGCGTTCGCGGATGTTTTGCGCTTCTACGCGGATACCGACTTCCATCGAGGTGCGGCCGACATGGTTGACGCTGGCAAGAAAGGTAACGAGTTCGCCCACATGAATCGGCTCTTTAAAGGTAACTTTGTCCACAGAGAGGGTAACGCAGTAGTGGCCGCTGTAACGGCTGGCGCAGGCGTAGGCAACTTGGTCGAGCAGTTTGAGCAGGTCGCCGCCGTGTACGTTGCCGCTGAAGTTGGCCATGTCTGGCGTCATTAAAACGGACATTTGAAGCTCTGATTGAGGAAGGTTTTGATTGTCGTTCATATTGTTCTCTTTTGATTGTTTGAGGTTGCGGAAAATCGTTTTCAGACAGGCATCGGGTTAAATCCACTTGCGGCGGTGGAAATAAATAAGCAGGGCCGACACGATGCAGATCATGGCCAGCCAGACCATATAATATCCGTAGCGCCAATGTAGCTCGGGCATGTTGTCGAAATTCATGCCGTAGATGCCGGTAATCAGGGTGAGCGGCATGAAAATGATGGTAATCACGGTGAGCACGCGCATCTGCATGTTGAGCCGGTTGGACTGGTAAGACAAATGCACGTCCATCATGCTCTGCACGGAATCGCGCGAGGCATCGAGCGATTCGGAAAGCTGGAGCAGGTGGTCGTAGGCGTCGCGCAGGTAGATATGGGCTTCGTTGTGGAAAATGGGAAAATCGCCGCGTAAAAGCTGAACCATCATGTCGCGCATGGGTGAAAGCGTGCGGCGCAGGCGCACGGCGTCGCGCTTGAGACGGTGGATTTTCGGCAGCAGATCGGTGGTGTTGCTACCGGTGTTGGCAAACAGGTTTTTGTCAATCGCCTCCACGCGGTTATTGAAATGATCGAGGGTGATGAAATAATCGTCGACCAGGCGGTCGATGAAGGTATAGGAGAGGAAAACGGGGCTTTTGTCGCGCAGGCCGGTGCGGTTGTCGACAATGTGTTTGCGGATGCTGCTGAGCAGCCCGAGCGGGCGCTGCTGGAAGGTGAGGACGAAATTGTGCCCGATAATCAGGTACACCGGGTCTGAAACGAGCTTGCTGCCGCCGTATTGGAACACGCGGGTGGCGATAAAGAGGTAGTTGTCGTAATCCTCTGCTTTGGGGCGCTGGTTGCGGTTGAGCAAGTCTTCGATGACCAGCTCGTGAATGCCGTAGGGCGCAAGCAGGGTTTTGAGCGTGGCGCCATCGTTAACGCCGACGAAATGCAGCCAGTTGATGTGCTCCGAATCCGGGCCGTGGGGAATAAGCGCCGTGTGTTCCGGCAGGTTGCCGTTGCTTAGGATCAGGTCGCGGGTGGCGCATTCTTTGGGGCTGTAAAGCGTTTGGTGCACGGCGTGTTTGGGCGTATTTTCCGTGCTGCTGCGTTTGGGTGCGGCTTCGTTCATGGCGGCAAAGGTGTATCGGTTCGGAGAGGCAAAGTATAATGGAAATGCCTGTCTGAAGCCACTTGGCCGGGCGGGTGTCTATTCTAACCATAGCCGATATTGATGAGTTATGCCGTACACACCATTATGCTGCCTGCTGGCCGACGGGCGCTGTGCAGATTTATACCGCCCTGATTTGTTGGATAAACAGGATACGCTCAGATTGCAGGCGCGGCCTGAATTGGCGCAGCGGGCGGATTGGCGGGTGAGCCGCTATTTGAAACAGCGGGCGGCTTCGCCGGTGCGGTCTTTGTCGCACAGCAACGGCATGGCGGCGGTGTTGTGCGGCGGTGCAGGTTTGGCAGTGGGTGTGGATATTGAATATATCCGCCCGAGGGATTTCGCGTTGTTAGCCGAATGGGTGGCGCAGCCTTACGAGCAGATAGAATTGGCGGCGCGCGGATGGCAAGCCGATGATTTCTATGAATTGTGGACGCTGAAAGAGGCGCTGCTTAAGGCGGGCGGCTTGGGTTTTCCCGAAGCAATGAAAGCGGTGGGCCGGCAACCCGGTACCGGCGGCAAAACGGGTTTGCATGTGCAAGGCTGCGGCGGCTGGCGGGGTGTCACTTATAAAATCGGCCGTGATTTTATGTTGGCTTGTGTTTGGCGCGGAGAAGGGGCGCTGGAGCTGCGCATGGAAGGTGGCTTTGAAGCGGAGGCGGTAAACGTGGGCAGCTATGATTGAGCGGAGATGTTCGGTTTGGGTTTGGCTATAAACAATGCCTGTCTGAAAAAGTTTCAGACAGGCATTTTCGGCTTCAGTTTTGTTATTCCTGCCAGCGTTTGAATATCAGTGAGGTGTTCACGCCGCCGAAGGCGAAGTTGTTGTTCATCACATAGTCGGTTCTGATTTCACGCCCTTCGCCGCGGATATAGTCCACTTTGCCGCAAAGCGGGTCGATATTGTCCAGATTGACGGTGGGCGCAAACCAGCTGCTGTTCATCATTTCAATGGAAAACCAAGATTCCAAAGACCCGCAGGCGCCGAGTGTGTGGCCGAAATAGCTTTTTTGCGAACTCATGGGCACATGTCCGAAAACGGCTTCCGTGGCCAAAGTTTCGGCGATGTCTCCTTTTTCGGTAGCTGTGCCGTGCCCGTTCACATAGCCGATTTGGCCCGGCCGAATGCCGGCGTCTTTCAAGGCCATTTCCATGCAGCGCTGCATGGTGGCTTTTTGCGGCTGGGTAATATGGCTGCCGTCGCTGTTGGCGCCGTAACCCACGATTTCGGCATAGATTTTTGCACCGCGCGCGCGCGCATGTTCCAATTCTTCCAGCACCAAAAAGCATCCGCCTTCGCCGATAACGAGGCCGTCGCGACCGCTGTCGTAGGGGCGGGGGGTGAGTTCGGGTTCGTGGCTGCGGCGGCTGGCGGCATAGAGTGAATCGAATACATACACTTCGGATGGACAGAATTCTTCGCTGCCGCCGCTGAGCATCATGTCTATCAGGCCGTATTTGATGGCTTCGTAAGAATAACCTATGGCCTGGCTGCTGGAGGAGCAGGCGCTGGAGGTGGGAATGAGGCGCCCGGTAAGTCCGAAGAAGATACCGACATTGGCCGGAACGGTGTGCGGCATCATGCGCACATAGGTGTTGGCGTTGAAATTGCGCGAGTTGCCGTGCAATACCAAATCGCCCATCACGCCGGTGTCTTTGGTGCTACCCACCGATGAGCCTCCGGCCACGCCCATGCGGCCGTCTTTGATACGCTCGTCGCCCAAAAGTCCGGCATCGGCCAAAGCCTGTTCGGCGGCATCAACCGCCATTTGCGTACCGCGCCCCATGCTGCGCAGCTGTTTGCGCGTCCAGTGGGCGGGCGGTTGGTAGTTTTCCACTATCGCACCCAAGCGCGCTTCCAACTCGGGAAACTGCTCCGACCAATCCATGCTTTTTACGGCGTTTTTACCTTTTAGAAAGCCTGTCTGAATGCTTTTCCAATCGCGCCCGAATGCGGTAATCCCACCGACGCCTGTAACGACAACCCGTCTCAACACAAACCTCCGTTTACTGCAATAACCTGCCGCGTGATATACGCTGCTTTCTCATCCATCAAAAACCGAACGGCATGCGCCACTTCTTCCGGCGAACCCATGCGTGCGGCAGGTACGGCTTTTAAAATCTCTTCCACCGGCACGTTTTCATCCACAATTTCCGTATCAATCAGACCGGGAGCCACGCAGTTGACCGTGATTTTCCGCTTGGCGAGCTCCACCGCCAGAGCTTTGGCCGCACCGATAATACCGGCTTTGGAAGCGCTGTAATTGACCTGGCCGCGGTTGCCCGTGATACCGGACACGGAAGCCATACACACAATACGCCCCGCTTTGCGGCGGCGTATCATCGGCATTACGAGCGGATGCAGTACATTATAAAAACCATCCAAATTGGTACGCAGAACCTGATCCCAGTCTTCGTCTTCAAAAGCCGGAAAAGCGTTGTCGCGCGTTAAACCGGCATTGAGCACCACACCGTAATAAGCACCGTGTGCTTCAATATCGGCTGCAAGCGCTTCACGGCATTGGCTTCGGTCGGAAACGTCAAACTGCAAAACTCTGGCCCGTCTGCCCAAAGCGCGCACGGATTCGGCCACGGTTTCCGCTTCTTCGCGGCGGCTGCGGCAATGGACTACAATGTCGTAGCCGTCTTGCGCCAAGCCCAAAGCAATTGCTTTGCCGATGCCTCGGTTTGAGCCGGTGATTAAAATGGTTTCGCTCATGCGTTTTCCTTAAAATTGAGAAATGGGGGTAGGTATGCTTGGCCGATCACAATGCCTGTCTGAAAAAAACGACATTCGGCTCAAGCGGTTTGCCCTTCTTTCGGGCTGTAAACATTCAGGGCGGCCTGCGCCAGCAAGCCGTCGGCAGGCAATGTGTTTTTTGCATGTTCCGGCGCGTCAATCCAATGCAGAGTGCAGTCAAATACGCCAAAACCGGTTGAATCTATTACGGATTCTTTAACTTTTACCTGTAATTGGGTACCAATCGGAATATTGTCGGCAAATAAATCCAGCTTGCGGGTGCCTAGTAAGAAGCCCAGTTTGATTGGTTCGCCTGCGTTGGCGGCATGGCAGCCCATCAAAGCGCCTATGCCTTGCGCCATAATTTCTATGCTGGAAGAGCAAGGCAGGTAGTTGTTTTTCAGAAGAATATGATTTTCGCTGATTTTCGCCGTGGCGCAAAGGTGGCCGGCGCCGTAATCTGTGATGCAGTCAAGTAAAACCATATGGCCGCTGTGCGGCAACAGTGGTGCAACAGATGTGATTGGGCAGGTGAGCGGGGCATTCATGGATGATATGGGCTGTAATGTAGCGGGGTTGATTTAAATAATAATGTGCAATTATATTGCATTGCTGTTTTTTGTTAAAACCTTAGGTTAAAATATAGCGTATTTACCGACCGGATTGAACGCATGATGACCGCTCCTTCCCATTGCAGTTTTTCTTTTGATATTGTCGAATGGCAGGCATCCTCCAGCCGTTTGGCAGGGCATGACGCTTGGCGGCAATGGTCGGCAAACGCTTCTTTTTTCGAAAGCCAGCCTGATTATAAACCCGAGCTGGCTTTTTTGCCTGCCATGCAGCGGCGGCGCTTGGGCAAAGCTGCGCGCTTGGTGTGTGATGCGGCGTGGAACCTGGCCGAACAGTATCCTGAAAGCGCTTTGGTGTTTGCCTCGCACGACGGCGAATTAAACCGCAGCTTCGAGCTGTGGCTTGAATTGATGAAAACCCATACAGTATCGCCCACATCATTCGGCTTGTCCGTGCACAATGCGCAAGTGGGTCAGTGGTCGATGTTGCGTAAAGATATGCGTGAAAACACCGCTTTGGCGGTGGGCAGCGACGGTTTGGAAACGGCTTTGGCCGAAGCGTATGCGCTGATGCAGGACGGTGGAGACAAAGTGCTGCTGGTATTGGCGGATGATCCGTTGGTAGAAGAATATGCGCTCGAAGCAGAACGCGCGCCTATGCCCTATGCGCTTGCGATGGTGTTGCAACCGGGGCAGCAATACCGCTTGTCTTTGTCTTGCGGTGAACAAGCCGAAGAAAACTCACCTTATTGGGGCGCGCTTGATTGGATACGTTTCATGCTTTCAGACAGGCATGAAGAAACCAGATATTACGACCAACGTCGCTGGTTTTGGCAGAAAACTTTATGAAGTCATTGAATTATTACCGCCGCTTTTTTGCAACATTGTTTGGTTTTGTGCTGTTCGGCGTGGTGGGCGTGTTGTTTAAAATCGTTTTGCTGCCTTACACTCTGAAAAGCACCAAAAATGACATTCCACGCCAAATGCAGGCGCGACGGCTGATCGGCGGAGTGTGGAAGTGGTTTGTCGGCTATTTGGTATGGTCGGGCGTGTTGAGTGTACGCTTCAACGGCTTGGAAAAATTGGGCAGACCAGGCCAATTGGTATTAGCCAATCATCCGTCGCTGCTGGATGTGGTATTGTTGATCGGCCATGTGCCGCAGATGAACTGTATCGTTAAAAAAGACCTGCTTAAAAACCCTTCCATGAAAAGCCAGATTCTCGCCACGGGTTATATTCCCAACGACGAATCGCTGGAAATGATGGAAGAAGTGGATGCCGTGTTTAAAAGCGGGCAGAGTATGCTGATTTTCCCCGAAGGCACGCGTACAGGGTGGGACGGCGAAATCAAACTCCACCGCGGCGCCGTATCCATCGGCTTGCGTAGTGCGGAAGTGATTACCCCTGTGTGCATTAAAATGAACCCGCCCAATTTTAAAAAAGGCCAGCCATGGTATAAAATCCCACCCCGTACCATCCATTACGAAATTACGGTCGGCGACGACATCCATCCGCAAGATTGGCTGGCCGAAAACCCCTTACCCATTGCCGCACGGCGCTTAAACGCTTATTTACAAGACTATTTCACACGAGAAACAATATGAATTTAGAAACACAAATCAAACAGATGATTATCGACAGCTTAGGTCTGGAAGACATTACCGTTAACGATATTGAAACCGATGCGCCGCTGTTTGGCGACGAAGGATTGGGTTTGGATTCGGTGGATGCTTTGGAGTTGGGTTTGGCTGTGCAAAAAACTTTCGGCTTCCAGCTCGACGGTGAAAAAGACAATCTGCGCGACCATTTCACCAGCGTAGCCACACTGGCCGAGTTTGTCCGCAGCCGTCAAGCATAAAGGGGTACGTTATGACCGAACAAGAAATCCGTCGGATTCTCTCAGATGCTTTGGTGAATCTGTTTGAAATTGAGCCCGAGCGCATCAAGCCTGAAACCAATCTTTACGAAGATTTGGAAATCGACAGCATTGATGCCATTGATTTGATCGACCATATCAAACGCGAAACCGGCCGCAAGCTTAAGGCCGAAGATTTCCGCAATGTGCGTACCGTCGATGATGTGGTGCAGGCTGTGTTAAGAATTGATGCCGAGTAAGCCGCATTTGATATTTAAAAGCCGAAGGGCGGGCATCCTTGTCCGCCGTTTTGCTATGTTCGGATGATGCAAATATGCCTGTCTGAAAACTTGCTTTGTGCGATTTCATCACAATTCAAAAAACACATTTGTCATGCTTGAATAAAACCAAGTATGACATTAAGCATGACCTTTTGTCATACAAGTAGGTTCATCAATAAATATCCATTTCAAACCCATTATGAAAATCATCGGCCAAGTTTTTCTTATCATACTCAGTATCGCTTATCCGTTACTGTGGTATTACGGCCGCGAACACGGCGCATTTTTCTGGCTTGCCGCCGCCATGTGCGCCTTGTGGCTGATACGCGCCGCGATGCAGAAAACCCGTGCCCAGCAAGCCGTTTCCCTGCTGCTGGCTGCTTTTTTTGCCGTAGTGATTGTTTTCAGACGGCCTGATTCCATGTATTGGTATCCCGTTGCCGTCAGCCTCCTGATGCTTGCCGTGTTCGGTGCCAGCCTCTTTGCCAAACAAACCCTTATCGAACGCCTCGCCCGCCTGCAAAACCCCGATCTGCCGCCCGAAGGCGTGCGCTATACCCGCCGGGTAACGCAAATTTGGTGCATGTTTTTTATTTTCAACGCTACCCTTTCCGGGCTGCTGGCACTTTCCGGCCGGTATGATTGGTGGGCGGTTTATACCGGCATGGTTTCGTATATCTTGATGGGGATGTTGTTTGCGGGCGAGTGGCTGTACCGCAAAGCGGTGTTGAAAGTTTGAGGCCGTCTGAAAAAAGATGATTGTGTTTTCAGGCCGGTATCCGGATAACATGCTATGGAAAATTAAAATAGAAAAGGAACAACGATGAAAAAATTACCGAAAAAATACGCAGGTTTGGCATTTTCTTTCTACGCTTCTGCCATTATGGTGTTTATCGTAAGCGGTGTGCTGGTGGCATTGAACACCGGTATAGATGCGGGTTATTTTGCACGCTTTATCAAGGCTTATATCATCACTTGGCCGATAGCTTTCGTGAGCTTGTTGGGGGTGCGACCCGTGGTGCTGAAGCTGGTGGAGTGGTCGGTGGAGTAATTGCTGCAAACGTGGCTTTACCCGAATATTGAAGTAATAGTTTGGCATAGGCGGTTTGGGGTGGAATATATAGTTAATCCGTTTAATTTTTAATACAAGGCAGTAAACCGCAGGCAGTATAGGTGGTAGTACGGAACCCATTCTGTTGCTGTTTCAGCGGCTTACACAATCTTGTTCTCTTTGAGCTAAGGCGCAGCAACGCCGTAGTAAAAGTTAAGTGGATTGATTATAGAGCCGTCTGAAAGCAAGCATCTGTTTGTGTTGGTTATTTAAGGGGAGATAAACTAGTGGAAATCATTCTTTCTTTTTTCAAAAGCATATTTTTCTTTTGGAATAGAAAAAACCTTAAAAAATATTTTCAAGGGGAGTTTGAACCGACAGAAGAGGAATTGGTAAAAATACAATCTTTTTTCAAATATTTGGATGAATCGGCCCATCTTCGCGAACAAGATAGCAAAAAACAATATTTTTATGATTTAAACAGGCAGCTTGAGCAGAAAAAAATACCTTATTTCAAAGAGCTTTCTGTTGAAGAGTTGGACTTTTTAATGGAACGGAAAATAGGTTTGGACGGAATATTAGATGTTGTTTTTGCAAAAGGCGGCATGGTAAGGGGATTGGGAGCGATTAAGTGGAATGCCGACGATAAAAAATATGACAAGAAAAAGTTTTTTGCAGAAACTTATCCTTCTTTTGAAGATGAAAAAATAAAACACGGCTATTGGCGGCGGAAAAGGCAAAAATTAAGATTTGATAATCCTGAAATAATAGGG
This sequence comes from Neisseria canis, assembly GCF_900636765.1. Lineage (NCBI taxonomy): Bacteria > Pseudomonadati > Pseudomonadota > Betaproteobacteria > Neisseriales > Neisseriaceae > Neisseria > Neisseria canis. Next base: position 2,303,059 of record NZ_LR134313.1, on the reverse strand, counting down.
TTCTTGATGATGGTAAGCATCTTAATATGTTTATCAGTTCCGTATATTTTTTCATTTGGTATTGACTATACATTACATGGTATTCAGTTATTACCTATTTGGTGTTGTGTAATTTGTTTTCTATGTTTTCCATTTATGATGATACCGGACAATATTTCAGAAGTATTTAAAAGGCTTAACCAAGAAAAGTACGCAGTTATCTTTCAAAGCATATCGGATGACGGTTCTGATAACGAAAGCAAAAAAACGGCGGTTTAGTTACATGATATATAACCTCTCTCAAATCCTATCCCCAACCCTTCCGCAAACCACCTTAATCGCCACCGACCCCGATTGGACTCGCGCCGATTTCAACTGCGCCGTTATCTGCCTTTCAGGCCGTCTGAAAACGCAGAACGTGCAAACCGCCGCTTTGTGGTTTGAAGATGCCGCGTTTTTTGCCTGCGCGGTGCTGGCGGCGTGGCATGCGGGGGCGAAGGTGTTGTTGCCGCCGAATTTGGCGCGGGACAATGTGGATTGGGGCAACACGGCGGATGTGTGGCTGACGGATGCGCCTCATGAAAAAGCGTTTTCAGACGGCCTTCATGCCGATAAGGTTTACAGTATTCCCGCGATGTTGAGCGACATGCCGTCTGAAATCACGATGCCGGATAATCTGTTGATTCCTGCCGATGCCGAAGCCTGTCTGAAAACGTCCGGCTCGACCGGCGGGGCGCAGGTGATTGTGAAAACGGCGGCTCAAATGGAAGCGGAAGCGTTGGCTTTGGCAGAGGCTGTTCCTTTCGGGCGCGACCATCCGGCGGTTATCGGCAGCGTCAGCCCGCAGCATATGTATGGATTTACTTTCCGTTTCGCGCTCGCGCTCACGATGGGTTGGACGATGGTGCGTCTGCAAAATGTGTACCCCGAAACGCTGTTGGCGGCCACCGCAGCTTGTGGAAAATGCGTTTGGATTGCCAGCCCGGCGGTGCTGAACCGTTTGGGCGAAGCGCGCAACTGGCAGGCGGTGGGCGGCAAAGTGGCGGGGATTGTGTCGGCAGGCGGTGCATTGCCAGAAGTAACCGCCGATTTGCTCGAAAAACATGCCGTACGGCCTTTTGAGATTTACGGCAGTACCGAAACCGGCGTGATTGCGTCCCGCCGCCACCGCCGCGAATGGCAGCCTTTTGCTGCCGTGGAAATCGGGCAGGACGAGGACGGCGCGTTGTGGGCGCAATCGCCGTGGACAAACGGCCGCTTTCAAACCGCCGATATGGTGGAAATGCAGCCCGAAGGCTTTTTATTGCTCGGGCGGAAAGACCGGATTATCAAATTTGAGGACAAACGCGTGTCATTAAACCAAATCGAACACGACCTGTTGGCGCACGAATGGATTGCCGATGCCTATTGCGCCCAGCACCCGCAGCACAAACGCCCCGCCGTGTGGGCGGCGTTGAATTCAGACGGCATCCAAGCCTTACAGGAGCAGGGGCGGGCGGCTGTGGCGGCGGCGTTGAAAAAACACCTTGCCGCCACGCAAGACACAGTGGCTTTACCGCGCTACTGGCGTTTCACCGACGCCTTGCCGCGCAATGCCCAATCCAAAATCACCGCCGCCGATTTTCAGACGGTCTTTACCGAAGCGCAAACCGCCCCGCAATGGCAGCCATGCCTGTCTGAAAATGCAGAAAGCCACCGCTTCCAAGGCCGTGTGCCGCTGGATTTGGTGTATTTCGGCGGACACTTCGCTAATTTCCCGCTGGTGCCCGGCGTGATCGAGCTGCAATGGGTGCGCGATTTGGCCGAACGTTTCGACTGGGGTCGGCAAAGCGTCGTGCGCGTGGAAAACCTGAAATACCAGCAATTCCTGCGTCCGCATCATGAAGTGTTTGCAGAGTTGAAATACGATGCGGATAAAAACAAACTGACGTTTAAGCTGGAAAATCACGAAGCGGTGTGCGCTTCGGGTCGGATTGTGTTTGGGGCGATTAACGAGTAAAACCTGTGAAGAATTTTGATTTCAAACTGTGGTTTGCATTTTTACTGATCTTTTTCATTCCTTCTTTGGTCAATATTATCAGGCTGCATTTTATCGGGAACATGCCTGACGAGTGGGGGTTTATATTGCCAGCCAAATTCAATGGTTGAATATTCTGTATGAAATTGTAAAAGAAGCTTTTTTAATCCCTTTGTTTTTCATGTTGGCTAAGGCTCTGAAAGAAGGAGAAGAAAAGCTGTTGCAAAACACGGCGGGCGGGTTGATGGCGGTAACGTTTATACATGCCGTTTTATGCGTTGCGGTTTTCTTTTTTGCAGAGCAATTTCTTGCAGGCGTAAAGCAAACTCCGCAATTGATTGCCGATACTGCGGCATATATCAAATTGGAATCCATAGCTATTTTGTTGTCGGTTGTGGTGGAATATTTGATTGTGTATCTGGCAATCATTAAAGATTTCAAGTGCATAATCCAGTTGTCGTTATGGAAAATGGCTCTTCTCATTGGAACGGATATTCTGTTCATTTCGGAAATGCCTTTTTCGCTGGCTTTGGGTGTGAAAGGCATTGCGTTATCCAATATCTTAATCAATTCGATTTTGGCCGTTTTCGTGCTCTCGCACGGCCGTTTTCGGCAATTTTTTGCAGCGAACCGGCTGGGATTTGATTTGGATTGGTTTAAAAACTGGATGAGGTTGGGTTCTTTTTAGGGTTTGGAATCCCTGCTTAGAAATGCGGCGTTTGCTTTTATGATACTCGGTATGGTAAACCAAGTTGGCGAGCAGGGGGCTTATTGGGTGGCCAACAACATCATATGGGGCATTTTATTGGTGCCTTCGCTGGCGTTGGCCGAGGTAGTGAAAAGAGATGTAGCCAACAGCGTAGACGCCGTGCGCTTGAATACTCTGATTTATTTGAAATGCACGGTATGTTTTGTGTTGCTTTGGTTGGTATCCATCCCTTTGTGGAAGCCTTTTTTAACACAGGTTTTACAAGTGGGCCAGGCCGAAACCGTTTTGGAAATTATGTTGGTTCAAACGGCTTTTTATATTGTTTTTATGTTTAATTACAGCGTGTTGGATTCAACGATTAAAGGGCTGGGCGTAACCAGATACATGCTTTACCAATCTATTGTTGTAGATGTGGTTTATTATGGGGTGGTGTTCGCTCTGTATAAGGCAGGCGTTGTGCAGATGTCTTTGCTGAATATTTCGCTTATTTTCGGAGGGGGAATGCTCATCGATATGCTGCCGACGGTTTGGCTGTATGTGAAGACGCTCCGTAACCACAATATCCGCATTGCCGATTTGGTTAGATAATCTGCTTTTTGCAGGGGTAATAGTATCTTTAAAAAAGTGAGTTTATGCCGTCTGAAACACAATCATCGATATTCGCAGATGGCCTAAAGTAGATAAATGACTGATAACACATGATTATGAAAACCCTAGCCCTAATCCCCCACTACAACCACCCGACCACCATCACCCAAGTTGCCCAAGCCATGCGCGGGTTTGGTTTGGATGTGCTGATTGTGGACGACGGTTCGCGGGCGGACTGCAAACCGGTATTGGACGCTTTGGCGGAGCAGGGAGGCATTCACGTTGTGTACCGCTTGGTCAACGGCGGTAAAGGCGCGGCGGTAAAAGCGGGGTTGAAGTACGCCGAAGGGCAGGGCTACACCCATGTTTTACAGGTGGATGCCGATGCGCAGCACCGTTTGGCCGACACGGAAAAGTTGCTGGCTGCCGCGTCGCAACACCCCGAAGCGGTTATATGCGGCTGGCCTCAATACGGCAGCGATGCGCCGAAAGCGCGGCTTTACGGGCGTAAAATTACCGATTTTTGGAATATGGTGAATACGTTTTCCACCGATATAAAAGACGGTATGTGCGGTTTCCGCCTTTATCCGCTCGCGCCCGCGCTGGCCGTGGTGCGTGAAGAAAGGGTGGGCGACCGCATGGATTTCGATACGGAAATCCTTATCCGCCTCTATTGGCGCGGCGTGAAACCGGTGTGGATTAAAACGCCGGTGAAATACGAAGCTGGCGGCGTGTCGCATTTCCGCGCGTTTGACGATAATGTGCTGATCAGCAAAATGCACGCAAGATTGTTTTGCGAGATGGTGTATAAGCGTTTGAGCGGCCAATGGAAAAAATGATAATCTGTTTTTGCCGGCACTATGCCTGTCTGACAGCATGCTGATAGCTTAATCATTTGTTCAGTAAACAAGTATCGTCATGCCAAAGCCTGACCTGAGTATGACAAGCCGGTTGATTCATTAATTGATTGAAATGCCTGTCTGAAAACCATGACCGACACCCGAAACTCCGAACATTGGGCCGCCCAAAATGAACGCGGTAACCGTCTGTTTTTAGCGCTCACCACGTTGATGGTGCGTTGGCTGCCTGCATTTGTGATGAAGCCGTGTATTTGGTTTGTGGTGTTGTATTTTTATATCACCGCACCCAAGCAGCGGCGCAATATCGCGCGCTATCAGGCGCGTTTGCGGGCGGCTTTTCCGCAGACCCGGCTGCCCGAAACTTGGCCGGTATTCAGACAGTTTGTGGCGTTTGGCGAAGCGGTATGCGACCGTTTCGCGGTGTGGCAGCGTAAAATCCGTTATGAAGATTTGGTGTTGGAAGACCCGGATGATGTGTATGCCGAAATCGATAAACGCGGCCGGCGCGGGCAGATTTTTGTGTGTTCGCATGTGGGCAATGTGGAAGTGTGCCGCGCGCTGGTTTCGCATCATCAAGGCTTTTGTCTTAATGTGTTGGTACACAACCGCCATGCCCAGGCGTTTAACGAGGCTTTAAACAAGGCCGGTGCGGATAAAATCCAGCTGATTCAGGTAACGGATCTGGATGCTTCGCTGATGATGGAGCTGAACAAACGGATTGATGCGGGAGAATGGCTGGCAATTGCGGCAGACCGTGTGCCTGTGCGCGGCGAAAAAACGGTGGCTGTGGATTTTTTAGGCGCTCAAGCCGATATGCCGCAAGGTGCGTGGCTGCTGGCGGCTTTGTTGAAAACCCGTGTGAATACTTTGTGCTGCATCAAGCAAAACGGGCGCTATCATCTAAAACTGAGCCGTTTTTTGGATACGGCGGATTGGAAGCGCGGCAAACGCAATGAGGAAGTTGCCGCGGCGGCGCAGCAGTTTGCCGATGTACTGGCGAAGGAATGCGCGCTGAACCCTCTGCAATGGTTTAATTTTTACGATTTTTGGAAAGACGAAACGCATGGCTAAACATGTTTACTGCCGCCACAGCACGGAAATAGAGGTGCCGTTTTTTGATGTTGATGCCATGCATATTGTATGGCACGGGCATTATGTGAAATATTTGGAAGTGGCAAGGTGCGCGTTTTTAAGCGAAATCTCTTATGACTACAATGAGATGAAGCGGCAGGGTTACAGCTGGCCGGTGGTGCAGCTCAATCTGAAATATGTGAAGCCGGCGGTGTTCGGCCAAAAAGTGCGCGTGGATTTGGCGGTGGTGGAAATCGAAAGCTGCCTGCGCATTGATTACACGATTGTGGATTTGGAAAGCGGCGTTAAACTTACCAAAGCCAGCACCACCCAAGTGGCCGTGTCGCTTGAAAACGGCGAGATGCAGTTTCAAACACCGGATAGCTGGCTGGCAGCGGTTAGGGAACATCCCGGCTTTCAAGCAGCCTAACAAGGTGTGTTTGTTATATAGGGAAAGCATGATGCTTGCCGATATGCTGAATTACCGCCGTTCTGTGCGGCATTATGATGCGGATAAAGAACTCGACAGCGAAAAAGTGCGCGCTTGCCTGAAGTTGGCGCAGCTTGCGCCGAGCAGCTCCAATATGCAGCTTTACGAGTTTTACCACATAACCGGCCCCGCAACGCTCAAGCAGCTTGGTGTTGCCTGTTTGAGCCAAAGTGCGGCAACAACGGCAGCGCAAATGGTGGTGTTCGTAACCCGACAGGATTTATACCGCGAACGCGCGCAAACCATGTCTGATTTCGAACGGGGCAATCTGAGACGCAACAGCCCGCCCGAAAAGGTGCCGGGCCGTTTGAAAAAATCGGAAGGTTATTACGGCAAGCTGATGCCGTTTGTCTATGCACGCTTTTTCGGTCTGCTTGGCGCGTTGCGCAAGGTTATTACTTTCGGCATCGGTCTGTTCCGCCCGATTGTGATGGAGGTTTCCGAGGCGGATATGCGCGTGGTGGTTCATAAAAGCTGCGGCTTGGCGGCACAAACCTTTATGCTAGCAATGGCCGAACAAGGTTACGATACCTGTCCGATGGAAGGCTTGGATACCCGAATGGTAAAACGCATTCTCAAATTGCCGCGCGGTGCCGAAATCAATATGATTGTTTCCTGCGGCATACGCAAAGAAAACAAAGGCATCTGGGGCGAACGCTTCCGCCTGCCGTTTGAAGATGTTTACCGCGAAATTTAAGCAAGAAAGAACATGATGAAAAAACCGATATTTGCTGTTGCCTTAACCGCATTCAGCCCGCTGTTGTGGGCATTTTCAACTGCCGAACTTTCTCAAACCCTGCAAAAACCCGACAATGTGCAAGGTGCGTTTACCCAGCAGCGTTACCTCAAATCGCTCAATAAGCCGATGGTTACCAGCGGCCAATTTGTGCTGGTGCCGAAAAATGGCCTGCTGTGGCATATGCAGAAGCCGTTCGACAACCGCCTGCGCGTGCGTGCCGACGGCATCATGCAGTGGAACGGCCAGAAGTGGGCTGCCGCCAACCCAAGCAAAATGAGCGGTCAGGCGCAGCAGATCCGCCTGTTTCTCGACTTGCTCGGCGGCAACACGCAAGGCTTGGAAAAGCAGTTCAATCTGCAACTTTCCGGCACGCAGCAAAAATGGACGCTGCGTTTAAACCCGAAAACTTCGCTGATGAAGCAGGTTTTCAACCATATCGACATCAGCGGCGATAATGTTGTGCGCCGTATTGAGTTGGACGAAAAACAAGGCGACAGAACTGTGATGCAGTTTAATCAGATTCAGACAGGCAAAGAATTGGATGCGTTTGCCAAGCAGGCTTTGTAGTTTGGGCGGTATGGTATTAAAGATATGATGCCTGTCTGAAAACCCGTTTCTTATAGGAAACGGGTTTTTGCAAGAAGTGCGGATTGCAGCCTGCATCGAAAATAAGTTTATTTGCTTTAGAAGATACTGCTTTGTTAAAATTTGCCAAATTAATTTATCTGTTTCGGGGGAATTGTGAAAAATGTTTTAGTGGTGTATTACTCGCAAACCGGCCAGCTGGGCGAATTGGCGGCGAATTTTGCCAAGCCTTTGCAGCAGGCCGGAGTGGCGGTGGATATGCTGGCAATTCAGCCCGAAAAACCGTATCCCTTTCCTTGGCCTTTTTGGCGTTTTTTCAACACATTCCCAGAAACCGTTCATTTGAAGCCCGAGCCGATCGCCGCGCCTGAATTTGCACACACCCGTTATGATGCGGTGGTGTTGGCTTATACCGTGTGGTTTTTGTCGCCTGCGCAGCCGGTTACTGCTTTTTTACAACATCCGGCCGCTAAGGCGGTTTTGCGCGATACGCCGGTGATTACCTTAATCGGCTGCCGCAATATGTGGCTGATGGCGCAGGAAACCGTTAAAAAGCTGTTGGCAGATGCAGGCGCGAAACTGGTGGGCAATATTGTGAAAATCGACGCATGCAGCAGCGCGGCCAGTTTTATCACTACGCCTGCGTGGATGCTGAGCGGCAAAAAGCAGCTTTTCCCATGGCTGCCGTCGGCGGGTATCTGCCAAGACGAATTGCAGGACGCAGCGCGTTTCGGACGCCGTTTGGCAGGGGCTTTGCAAAACGATGAAGCCTTAGACGGCGGCTTGTTCCGCGGTATGGGCGCGGTGAAAGTGGACGAAAAGCTGATGATGAGCGAAAAAGTGGGCAAGCGCAGCTTTTTTGTTTGGGGCAAGCTTGTGATGGCGGTGGGGCGCCTGTCGAAGCGGGCGCGCTATGCCGTGCTGGCGTTTTATATCGTGTTTCTGATTGGCATGATTTTAACGGTGGTGCCGCTCAGCGCGGTTTTAAAGCGGCTGTTGGCGCCGCTGATGCAGGAAAAGCTGGCCAGACAGCGGGCTTATTTCAGCGGGCCTTCAGGGGAATAATGCCTGTCTGAAAACCGTTTGCGGCTCAAAATTAATAGTGAATCAACCGAATTAAATGGAAAACCAACAATTACTGGATGTCTATCTCAACCGGGTATCGGCCTTTTTGCCCAATGCTCCCGTTTCTAATGATGAAATGGAGGCCGTGTTGGGCATGGCGGGCGATGTGCCCTCGCGCGTGCGCAAGATGATTTTGCGTTCCAACGGCATTGAGAGCCGCCATTATGCGATAGACCCGGCAACCGGCCGGGCGACCCATAGTGGCACGGAACTTGCTGCCGAGGCGGTAAAGCGCCTGTTTGAACAAGGGGTGGACAAACACGAAATCAGCTGCCTCTCCTGCGGCACTTCTTACCCCGACCAGATTATGCCGGGGCAGGGCGTGATGCTGCACGGTTTGCTGGAGGGCGCGCCCGCTTATGAAGTGGCTACCGCGGCCGGCGTGTGCGCGGCAGGCATGGTGGCAATGAAATATGCTTACAACAGCGTGCGCACGGGCGAACACGGGCATGCGGTGGCGGCTGCTTCGGAAGCCGCTTCGGCCATTATGCGCGGCGAAGTGTTCAAAAGCGAAGTGGCGCAAAAAGTGTTGGAACACGCCAGGCCGGAAATCGGTTTTGAGAAAGACTTTCTGCGCTGGATGCTTTCCGACGGTGCAGGCGCGGCCTATTTGAGCAACCGCCCCAATCCGCAAGGCTTGAGCTTTAAAATCCGCTTTATCGAGCTGGTTTCCTATGCGCATGAAATGCCTGTCTGCATGTATGCCGGAGCAGAGCTGGTTGGAGGCGAATTCAGGGGCTTCAAAACTTTTGATGCGGCTTACCGCGAAACGCACAGCGTGATGGCGGTGAAGCAGGATGTGAAACTCTTAAACGACAATATCGTCCATTACACAGTAGAAAAGCCGATTGTGCGCATCATGGAAAAATACGGGCTGGCCGCCGATGAGATTGATTGGTTTCTGCCGCATTATTCTTCGTGCTTTTTCCGCGACAAAGTAGCTGCCGGGCTGGAGAAGGCAGGCTTTCCCATCGCTTTGGAAAAATGGTTTACCAACCTGCCCGATAAAGGCAACACGGGTTCGGCTTCGATTTATATTATCCTTGAAGAATTCATGCGCACGTTTGATGTGTCGCACGGGCAGAAAGTATTGTGTTTTGTGCCGGAAAGCGGGCGCTTTTCTTCCTGCTTTATGCTGCTGGAGGCAGTGAAGGCATAGGAGGCATGATGAAGATAGACGACATTCCGCAAGACGACAGCAAAACCTACCACGGCCACCGTAAAGTGATTTACGGCACACGCAACGGGCATTACGAAGCCGCCACCAGCACAGGCTGGCGGGACGAAGCTTATGCAACCGAGCAGGCAGTGGCCGATTTGGACGAACAAACCGAGCAGGCGCGGCGGGCGGTGCTGAATGGAGAACGCTCGCCGCTTTATTATTATATGTACCGCTACCGCCACGACGAAGCCAGCCTGGCGCAGGTAACGGGCTTGTGGCGCTGGCAGGTGCGCCGCCATTTCCGCCCCGAGGTATTTGCCAAATTGCCTTTGAAAACGCTGGAAAAATATGCACAAGCGTTTCAGACAGGCATAGATGATTTGCGCCGTCCTTTTGAAAACAATGCCTGTCTGAAAAACCACCAGAGCGGTAAACACAACCATGACTGAATTTTCACACCAGCACACCGCCCATTGCGAAAGCGGCGTGATGTCCACCTTACTTAAACACCACGGCTGCGATTTGAACGAAGCCATGGTGTTCGGCCTGGCGCACGGGCTGACCTTTATCTATATGCCGATAGTGAAGCTTTCCGGTATGCCGCTGATTTCCTACCGGATTGCACCAAGAGGCATTATCCGCAACATATGCAAAGTGTTGGGCATCAAGCTCAAGCTGCAAAAATTCTCATCGCCCGAAGCCGGGCAGGCGGCATTGGACGCTGCCGTGGCGCAAGGCAAACTGGTCGGCTTGCAGACTTCCGTGTTCTGGCTGCCTTATTTCCCGCCGGAAATGCGCTTTCATTTCAACGCGCACAATCTTTTGGTGTACGGCAAAGAAGGCGGCGACTATTTGGTAAGCGATCCGGTGTTCGATAGTGTGCAGCGTTGCGCCGCGGAAGACTTGCAGCGTGCCCGCTTCGCCAAAGGCGCACTGGCTGCCAAAGGCTTGATGTATTACATCGACACCCGGGCTTCGGATAAGCAGATTAACGAATGCCTGTCTGAAAAAATTCAGGCAGCCATCCGCAAAAATGCCAAGCAAATGCTGGTGCCCGTGTTTTTCGTGGGCGTAAAAGGCATACGTACGCTGGCTAAAAAAATAGAAAGCCTGCCCAAAAGCGGCAAAAGCGCCAAATATCAGAAACTTTACCTCGGCCATATCGTGCGCATGCAGGAAGAAATCGGCACCGGCGGCGCCGGCTTCCGCTACCTTTACGCTTATTTTCTTGAACAGGCTGCCGAAATCTGCGGCAACCCGGCTCTGCGGGCCGCTTCGCAGCAGATGACCGCCATCGGCGACAACTGGCGCCAGTTTGCCAGCATGTGCGTGCGCCAGTGCAAAAAGCCGACCGAGCAAGGCTGCCGCGAGATTGCCGACTTTTTGCGCGGCATTGCCGATCAGGAAGAAACTTTGTGGCGGAGTTTGTTGAAGCCGTAACTGTTTGGCAAAGCGGATGAGCCGACATTTCAGAAACCAATATTCGGATGGATTATGATGCGCACACCCATATTCAAACATCTTAAAAGAGGCCGTCTGAACATTACGCCGCAGAAGCTTTACACGGCCTTCATCCTGCTGGTTTCCGCTTTTCTGATTTATCAGTTTGCCGCCAAAAACTGGCTGCAAACCGATTTGACCGCGCTGTTGCCGCAAGAGCGGCAGCCGGATATTTTGCTTCAGCTTGCCGATGCGGAAAACGAAAAGCAGGTAAATGCACAAGTGGTTTTGCTGGCCGGCAGCAGCGATGCGGAAAAAGCTTTTCAGACAGGCATGGAAATTGCCGGGCTGTGGCGGCAGAGCGGTGTGTTTGCCGAAGTGGACAGCAGCATTTCACCCGATTTGGAACGTGTGCGCGAGGATATTCGGCGCTTGGGTTTGGCCGTGATGCCGTTTGAGCAGCGGCAATTGCTGTTTGAGCAGCCTGCGAAGTATTTTCAGGATCGTGCGGAAGCGGCAGTGAACCCGTTTGCTGCGCCGTCGCCTTTGCCGCTGGATCAGGATTGGTTGGGCGTCGGCCGCTTTGTATCCGAGCGCGCCCGCCCGCAAAGCCGCTTGCAGTGGAATGCCGATAACGGCATGTTGTTCACCGAAGACGAAAGTGGCAAAACCTGGGTATGGCTACGCGGCAAACTGCCCGATGCCAACAATATTGCCAACGGCAGCGATGAGTTGCTGCCGCTGTTGCAGAAAAGCCGCGAGCTTGCGGCGGCAAGCGGCGTGGAAACGTTGAGTGCGGGCGGGGCGGTGTTTGCGGCGGCGGCAAAAGTGCAGGCACAGCGGGAAAGCCGCATGATGAGCACAGCCGGTTTGCTGCTTACGTTTGCGCTGTTGTTGTGGGTGTTCCGTTCTGCGCGCGTATTCTGGTTGGCTTTGCCGCTGGCGGCAGGGATGCTCACGGGTTTGGCTGCCGCTTTGTTGATGTTTGGCCAAGTGCATATCCTCACTCTTGTGATCGGCACCAGCTTGGTTGGCGTGTTGGTGGATTTCCCGTTGCATTGGCTTGCGCCTTCGGTGTTCCGTCGCTACGAAGGCAAATATGCCGCGCTTTCAGACAGCCTTTCGTGGGAGGCCAAACCCGCGATGCGCCATGTGATGCCCACTTTTGCCGTGAGCCTGCTGATTACGGTTTTGGGCTATGCGTTTTTGTGGTTTACGCCTCTACCCGTATTGCGCCAAACCGCGGTATTTTCGGGCTTTGCGTTGCTGGGCGCTTTTGGTGCGACCGTGTTGTGGCTGCCGACCGTGTTTGCGCGTTATCAGGCTAAAAACGTACCGTTTGCAGGCTGGATGGCCCGCTTGTATGAGGTGTCCGGCAAGGTGAAGCTGCGTCTGCACCGTCGCGGCTGGTGGATTGTGGGCGGTATTTTTCTTGCTGTGGGCTTGTGGCGCAGCGACTGGCGCGACGATATCCGCCAATGGGTCAATATGCCGCCCGGCCTGTTGGCCGAAGCACAGCAAATCGGCAAGCTTTCAGGTGCTGATTTCGGTGGGCAATATTTGGTGGTGGAAGCGGAAAACGAAGATGCGCTGTTGCGCAAAAACGCGGAAGTGCGCCGTTTGCTCCAGCCTTTGATTGCGCAGCAGAAACTGGTGGGAATCCAGTCGCTTGACCAATGGCTGCTGCCCGTGTCGGAACAGAAAAAGCTGCAAAACCGCTTGCGCGAGTTGGCAAAATTGCCGGATGCCTGGCAGGCTATGCGCGAAATCGGCGTGCCGCGCAATACCATGCGCGATGCTTTGAATGAGGCGGCCGATGCGCCGGCGCTGACTTTGTCGGAAGGCTTGAAACCGGAAATGGCCGAAGCTTGGCGGCCTCTGTATTTGGGCGAAGCGGCACCGGGCAGGTTTGCTTCGGTAATCCGCTTAAACGGTTTGACCGATGCCGCTGCCGTTCAGACAGGCATTCAAGGTTTGGGGGGCGTGCATTGGGCGGACAAACGTACGCATTTGAACCAGCTGTTTCAGGAAACCCGCAACCATACCGCTTGGCTTAAGCTGGCATCTTATGCGTTGGCGCTGGTTTTGTTGTGGCATATGTTCGGCATGCGGCGCGGCATTAAAATTCTGGCCGTACCTTTGGCGGCTGCGTTGGGCACAGTGGCCGTGTTGGGCTGGACGGGTGTTCCGGTAAGCCTGTTTGCCATGTTCGGCCTGCTGCTGGTGTCGGCGATCGGTGTGGACTACACGGTGTATGCCGTTACCGCCAAACACACCGCGCCCGCGCGCCTCGGCGGCATGCTGTTGGCAGCCTTGACCACCGGTATTTCCTTTATCCTGCTCGGTATGAGCATCACGCCCGCAGTGGCTGCGTTCGGCATTACGGTGGCGGTGGGCGTGCTGTTGAATTTGTGGCTGTCGGCTTGGTTGCTGGAGGAAGAAAGCTAAAAGGTTTTGGCACAGGAAACTGCCGTATGGTTTATGTGTGCATAAGGGAAACGTGTCGGTTTTAAGTTTGATTGGCTACCATAACAACATGCCTGTCTGAAAGATTGGATTTCATTGTGTGTAGGCTGATTCCAATATTATTTGGGGCAAAATAGGGGCGCTGTTTCAGAGAGCGTTTATGGAATCAGTATTTAAATTGAAGAAAGCAAAAAATGACTCATCAATTCGACGTTGCCATCATCGGCGCCGGCCCTTCGGGCTCGATTGCTTCTGCGCTGCTGAATAAAAAAGGTTTCAAAGTGTGTGTGTTGGAAAAGCAGCATTTCCCGCGCTTTGTGATTGGCGAGAGCTTGCTGCCGCACTGCATGGAAATGATTGAAGAAGCAGGTTTTTTGGAAGCGGTGGAAGCGGAGCCTTCGTTTCAGTTTAAAAACGGTGCGGCCTTCACTTGGGGCAGCCGCTATACTTATTTTGACTTCACCGATAAATTTTCCCCCGGGCCGGGCACCACATTCCAAGTGCGCCGCGCTTTGTTTGACAAGATTTTGATAGACGAAGCAGCCAAGCAGGGCGTTGAAGTGCGCTTCGGGCATGGTGTAACCGCGTTTGAAGAGCGGGAAGACGATGCCTGTCTGAAAGTGGAAACCGACACGGGGGAGGCTTATGAACTGAGCGCGAAATTTGTGTTGGATGCCAGCGGCTACGGCCGTGTGCTGCCGCGTTTGCTGGGTTTGGAAACCCCTTCCGACCTGCCGCCGCGCATCGCACACTTTACCCACATCCAAGACAACATTTCCAGCCCCAAATTCGACCGCGACAAAATCCTGATTACCACCCACCCGCAGCACCGCGACGTGTGGCTGTGGACGATTCCGTTTGCCGACAACCATTGCTCCATCGGCGTGGTCGGCTCGACCGACAAGCTTGCCGGCGATTCGGAAACCGTATTGAAAAAATTCGCCCTCGAATGCCCGATGTTGGCGGAAATTCTGGCCGATGCGCAATGGGAAAACGAATTTCCGTTCCGCAGCATCCAAGGTTATTCGGCCAATGTGAAAGCGTTATACGGCAAGCGCTTTGCCTTGCTCGGCAATGCTTCGGAATTTCTCGATCCGGTGTTTTCTTCCGGCGTAACCATTGCCATGCATTCGGCTAAGCTGGCTGCGGATCTGCTTGCCAAACAGTTCAACGGCGAAGCGGTGGATTGGCAGAGCGAATACGCCGATACGCTGATGCAGGGCGTGGACACTTTCCGCACCTATGTCAACGGCTGGTACGATACGCGCTTCCAAAATGCGATTTATGCCGCCGACCGCAGCCCCGAAATCAACCGCATGATTGCTTCCATTTTGGCGGGTTACGCATGGGATACGAAAAACCCGTTTGTTGAAAAACATGCCAAGCGGCTGGATGCGTTGGCAGCCGTGGTGGGCAATGTGCCGCTGGTTTGATGCCTGTCTGAAAGCGATGGAAATGAAAAAATACAGTGTTCTTTTATGCGCCGCCCTGCTGCTCGCCGCCTGTACCTCGGGCTTGCCCAAGCCGGCACGCATACCGCAGGTGCAGAATAACAGCGCCTGGTTTCAAGTAGAGCAGCGGGATGCTGCCGGCAACATCATCCAAACCAGCCTGCTGGCGGTCGAGCAAAGCGGCGAAGAAGTGCGTTTTGTGCAAACCAATCCGCTGGGAGCGCCGGTTGCGCGGCAGGTTTTAAGTAAGAAAGGCTGGCACAATGACGGCTTTGTGATGCCGAATGCCGCTTCCCGCCGCCTGTTTGGCGCCATGTTGCCGCTGTTTTCGGATAATGACGCAGCGGTTTACCCGCAGTTGCAGCGTCAAGCCGTTACAGGCGGTGAATGTTACAAACAGCGCACCAAAACATTGTGGTGCACCGTAACCACAGACCGGGGCTGGTTGATTGACTTTCCCGGCCAAACGCAATGGTCGCTGTTTCCGATTCAGGAATAATTTATGAATACCACACCGGTTTATTTGTCCGCCCCCGCATTAACCAGCGCACTGGGCGACGGCCTGCAAGCGCATATTGATGCTTTGCTCAACCCTTCCGAAGCTTCGCCGCTGACCTTTTCGCAAGAATGGGTTAAAGGCAAAAATTTCGCTTTCGGCGCGGTGGATACCGAGCTTCGTGCTTTTCCGGAAAGCCTGTCTGAAACCTTGCAAAGCCGAACCAACCGGCTTTTGTGGCATGCATTGGCGCAAATCGAGCCGCAGATAAAAGCAGCCAAAGCGCGTTTCGGTGCCGGTAGGGTGGCGGTGGTTATGGGCACATCCACCAGCGGTGTGGACGAAAATATCGCCATGTTCGAACAAGCGGCCAAAGGCGCCGACTGGAAAACGCTCACTTTCAAGCAGGCGCAACAGCTTATGGGCGAACCTGCCGAATTTGTGGCGGCGGTGTACGGCTTGAGCAACCTGAATTATGTGGTGTCCACCGCCTGCACTTCCGGCTCGCGTGCCCTAATCAGCGCCGCCCGCCTGTTGCGCGCAGGCTTGTGCGATGCGGTTATCTGCGGCGGCGTGGACACGCTTTCCCCGTTAACCATCAATGGCTTTGCCTCGCTGGAAGTGTTGTCCAACGGTTTGGCCAACCCGTTTTCCGCCAACCGCAACGGCATCAATATCGGCGAAGCCGCCGCCGCTTTCGTGATGACGCGTGAAGCCGGTTTTTGCGAAAGCCTGCCTTTGCTCGGCTACGGCGCAAGCAGCGATGCCTACCACATGTCGTCGCCCAGGCCGGACGGATTGGGCGCGGTTCAGGCTTTCGAAGCCGCTTTGAAACATGCGGGTGTGGGCGCGGAGGAAGTCGGCTGGATTAATCTGCACGGCACGGGCACGCAACACAACGACAGCATGGAAAGCATAGCCGTGGCGGAAGTGTTCGGCCTCGACACACCCTGCACTTCAACCAAGCCCGATACCGGCCACACTTTAGGCGCGGCGGGCGCAATCGAAGCCGCGTTTTTATGGGGCATGATCCACAGAAACCATAATCCCGAAGGCCACCTGCCACCGCAGCGGTGGGACGGTATCGCAGACCAAGCCTTGCCCAAAATCGGTTTGACTCATGCCGAAAGCCGCTGGCTGCATGAGCGCAGAATCGGCGCCAGCTCATCATTTGCATTCGGCGGCAGCAATACTGTTTTGGTTATCGGCGAATAAGCATCATGCCTGTCTGAATCTGTTTTCAGACAGGCATGATGCTTTAAATCAGGTAGAATAACGGCCTTTCGCCCTGCAGGTTAACATTCATGATCGAACTCAAAAACCTCACGCTCCAACGCGGCCTGAAAGTGTTGCTCAACCAAGCCAACCTCACCGTCAACCCCAACCAACGCGTCGGCTTAATCGGTAAAAACGGCACCGGCAAATCGAGCCTGTTTGCCTTGATTAAAGGCGAAATCACGCAGGATGCGGGCGACGTGCTGATTCCCAAACATTGGAGAATGGCGGCGGTGGCGCAGGAAACGCCCGCGTTGGATACTTCCGCTTTGGACTATGTTTTGCAGGGCGATAAAGAGCTGCAAGATTCTCAGACAGGCCTCCAACAAGCCGAAGCACAAAACGACGGCATCAAAATCGCCGAATGGCACGCCAAGCTCGAAGAAATCGATGCCTACACCGCGCCCGCCCGTGCGGCAAAGTTGTTGAGCGGATTGGGTTTCGCTCAGGAAGAACACAGCAAGCCCGTCAAAGCCTTTTCAGGCGGCTGGCGTATGCGTTTGAATTTGGCCCAAGCCCTGATGTGCCGCGCCGATTTGCTGCTGCTCGACGAACCGACCAACCACTTGGATTTGGAAACCGTGCTGTGGCTGGAAAACCATCTCGCCAACCTGCCGTGTACCCAAATCATCATTTCGCACGACCGCGATTTTCTAAATGCCACCACCACGCAAACCGTTGAATTATCGAATCAGAAGCTCACCCAATACGGCGGCAACTACGATTTTTACCAAACCGAACGCGCCCAGCGTTTGGTGCAACAGCAGGCTGCGTATGTGAAGCAGCAGGCGCAGATCAAGCATTTGCAATCGTTTATCGACCGTTTCAAAGCCAAAGCCACCAAAGCCACGCAAGCGCAAAGCCGCATGAAAGCATTGGCCAAACTGGAGCGCATCGCCCCCGCGCATCTCGACAGCGAATTTTCATTTGAATTCGAAACGCCCGCACATTTGCCCAACCCTTTGCTGAAAATGGACAAAGCCGATTT
The DNA here is from genome assembly GCF_900636765.1 of Neisseria canis. Classification (NCBI taxonomy): domain Bacteria; kingdom Pseudomonadati; phylum Pseudomonadota; class Betaproteobacteria; order Neisseriales; family Neisseriaceae; genus Neisseria; species Neisseria canis. The sequence goes on along the minus strand of NZ_LR134313.1, from coordinate 2,285,618 downwards.
GGGCTACGGCAGTACGGTCGTGCTGCACGACATTACCTTATCGCTGGAAAGCGGCGCGCGCTACGGATTGCTGGGTGTGAACGGCAGCGGAAAATCTACCTTTATCAAAGCCTTGGCCGGAGAATTGGCTTTATTGTCCGGCCAGATGGTGAAATCCGAAAAGCTCAACATCGGCTATTTCGCCCAGCATCAGCTTGACACCCTGCGCGACGACCAAAGCCCCGTTTGGCACATCCAGCAGCTTTCGCCCGATGTGCGCGAGCAGGAAATCCGCAATTTCCTCGGCGGCTTCAACTTTGTCGGCGATATGGCTTTGCAGAAAATCGAACCTTTTTCCGGCGGCGAAAAAGCGAGGCTGGCATTGGCGATGATTGTGTGGCAAAAGCCCAATCTGCTGCTGCTCGACGAACCGACCAACCACCTCGATTTGGATATGCGCCACGCACTTACCGTGGCTTTGCAGAGTTTTCAAGGCGCGTTGATTGTGGTGTCGCACGACCGCAGTTTGCTCGAAGCCACCACCGACAGTTTTTTATTGATTGATAAAGGCCGTCTGAAAAACTTCGACGGCGATTTGGAAGACTACCGCCAATGGCGTTTGGCGCAGGAAAATGTCGCCGCAGCCCCCGCCGCTTCGGCACAGACCCAAAGCCGCAAAGACACCAAACGCCTCGAAGCGCAAATCAGACAGGAAAAAGCCAAACGCACCAAGCCCGTGCAACAGAAAATCGACAAGGCTGAAAAGGAAATCAGCCGTTTAGGCGCGCAACAAGCGGAATTTGAAGCATTTTTGGCACACGAAGATGCCTATTTAGAGGAAAATAAAGTAAAACTCCAGCAAATCATCACCGACTTGGCGGCGGTCAAAGTAAAATTATTCGAATTGGAAGAAAATTGGCTGATGTGGCAGGAAGAATTAGAGCAGATTAATCAAGAAATCGAAGCCGCATTCAGCGAACAATCACATGGGTAAGTATGGGAAAAATGAAGACGTTTTTAAAGCATTCGGGTTTGGTATTGGGTTTAACGGTGGCTTGGGCGGCTCAGGTTCAGGCAGGCACGATTTACGAATGTAACGGTGTGTACACCGATAAACCCAGCGCGGAATGCCGCAGCCGCGGCAAAGCAGATTTGCCGGCCATCGGCAATTACACCTCGGCCATGCCGAGACTGGTGTACAGCGCACCGTCCGCTCCGGTCTCAAATAAAGCTTCCGCACAACACGCCAAGCGTACGGTAGCGAAAGCTCCGCTGCCGGTGCGTCAGCCCGGCCCCGGCATCCAACAGGCCGCATATAAAGCGCCGCAAGCCATTAACACGCAGGCAGTAGTGGCAACTGCGCCCAAACCCGTCGGCAGTAGCGGCAGGCGTTCGATTTTAGAGCAGGAGCTGCATAACGAGCGCAAAGCTTTGGCGCAGGCGCAGGCGGATTTGATCCGTGCCCGTGCCGTGAAAAACGGCGCAATCAACCAGCAGCAGATCAGCGGCCTGCAAAGCCATGTGCTCGACCGCCAACAGAATATCCAAGCTTTGCAGCGCGAATTGGGCAGAATGTAAGCGCATTGGGCTTTGCTATACGCAATATGCCTGTCTGAAAATAAGGTGTACAATGGGCGCCTCGTTTTCAGACAGGCATCGCTTTTTTGAAAGCCCGATTAAGCCATTGATTCATTAGAAAACCTATGAAAAAACTTTTTTATTTTTTGCTGATTCCGGCTTTGGTTTGCGCCGGTGCTTTTGCCATGTATCTGTATATGCAGCAAAAGCCCGCAGCGCCGAAAACCGTGCATAATCCGATTAGCCGCGAGAGCATTATTGTTCAAATCCACAAGCTCAACCGTTTGGAAAGCACGGCGTTTTATATCGACACCATCATCAAAACCGAGAAACAGGGCAATTGGTATCTGCTTTGGCAGGATGCGCAGACCGGCCTGTTTATGGCCAAAGGCCGTGTGTTGGCAGGGGTGGATTTGGATAAATTGAAACCTGAAAACGTGCAGGTAATCGACGGCAAAGCGATTATCAGCTTACCGCCGGTGGAAATTTTGAGCGTGAACGTGGATAATCTGGATGTGTATGACATCAAAACCGGCTCGCTGGGCATTACGCCGATAGATAAATCCGTGTTCCAAGAAGTGCAGAGCAAAGCCAGAACGCAGATTCTCGAAAGCGCCTGCCGCGCCGATATTTTGAAGCATGCCCAAGCTCAAGCGCAGGTGCAGCTTGAAACTTTATTTGCCCTAACGCAAACCAAAGTATCGGTTTATCCGGCTGCATTGCCTGTGTGCAAGGCATAAATCCAATTGTTTGAAAAGGAGACACACAATGGCGCAAGTAACTTTACGAGGCAATCCGGTAGAAGTGGCGGGTTCTTTCCTGCAAGCAGGCGATACCGCTCCGGATTGTGTATTGACCGGAGCGGATCTTTCCGACAAAAAACTGGCCGACTTTTCCGGCAAACGGAAAATTCTGAATATTTTCCCGAGCGTGGATACCGGCGTGTGCGCCCAATCCGTGCGCAAATTCAACGAAGAGGCCGCTTCGCTGCCCAACACTGCCGTATTGTGCATTTCGGCCGACCTGCCTTTTGCACAGTCGCGCTTTTGCGGTGCGGAAGGTATCGAAAATGTAACGATGCTGTCTTCTTTCCGCAGCGATTTCGCCAAACAATACGGCGTGCAGATGGTTTCCGGCGCATTGGCCGGTTTGACGGCCAGATCGGTTGTGGTGCTGGATGAAAACAACCGTGTGCTGCACAGCCAGCTGGTTTCCGAGATTGCCGACGAGCCGGATTACCAAGCCGCTCTGGCCGCCGTGCGCTAAACCGCTGACTCAAGCGCATGCCTTGCCGGGTATGCAGCTTGAGTTTGCTAATTAAACGGTTGATATGTGTTATAATTTCGCCTGTTCAACCTATTTTTCAGACAGGCATTGTCAACCGGCTCTATCGCATATGCCTGTCTGAAACCATTATTTAAGATGATTCTGCGGAATCGTCTTTTTTCGTACACAATTTAATCACCGCCTAAGCAGCGGAGCAAATACACATAAATGAAGCCTTCGATTTTAGAAAAACTACAACAACTGGCAGACCGTTTGGAAGAAGTTACCCAGCTTTTGGGCGCTCCCGAATCCACTGCCGATATGGATAATTACCGCAAGCTCAATAAAGAGCATGCCGAAATTACGCCCGTGGTGGAGGCGTTTAAGCAATACCGCCAAGCGCAAAACGATTTGGCGGATGCCGAAGAAATGTTGTCCGACCCCGATATGAAAGACTTTGCCGCAGAAGAAATCGAAGCGGCCAAAGCCAAAATCGAATCGTTGGATTTGGCGCTGCAAAAGCTGCTGCTGCCCAAAGATGCCGATGACGATAAAAACATCTTTATCGAGGTGCGCGCAGGTACGGGCGGGGATGAAGCCGCTTTGTTTGCCGGCGATTTGCTGCGGATGTACACCCGCTATGCGGAGCGCAACCGTTGGCAGGTGGAAATCGTTTCCGCCAACGAAAGCGACCTGGGCGGTTACAAAGAAGTGATTGCACGCATTATCGGCTTGGGCGCATACAGCAAGCTCAAATTCGAGAGCGGCGGCCACCGCGTGCAGCGCGTGCCGGCAACCGAAAGCCAGGGTCGTATCCACACGTCGGCCTGCACGGTGGCGGTGATGCCCGAAGCGGATGAGCTGGAAGAAATCGAGCTGAACCCGGCCGATTTGCGTATCGATACTTTCCGCGCTTCCGGCGCAGGCGGCCAGCACATCAATAAAACCGACTCGGCCGTGCGCATTACCCACCTGCCCACCGGCATGGTTGTAGAGTGTCAAGACGGGCGTTCGCAACATGCCAACAAAGCGCAGGCAATGAAAGTTTTGGCGGCGCGTCTGAATGATATGCAAAAGCGCGAAGCGCAGGCCAAAGAGGCTGCCGAACGCAAAACCCTGATCGGCAGCGGCGACCGCAGCGAACGCATCCGCACCTACAATTACCCGCAAGGCCGTGTGTCCGACCACCGCATCAACTTAACGCTGCATAAGCTCGATTTTATTATGGACGGCGATTTGGACGAGCTTACCGGCGCCCTGATTGCCGAACATCAGGCCGAATTGCTGGCCAATATGGGCGATTAACGATAACGCAAGCCGATGCCTGTCTGAAAGCGTTTGAACTGCCGAAACAGATGTGAAAAGAAGTGTTTATGTCTTACACCTTTACCTTAGAGCCCGGGCTGCTTGAAGCCGAATTGAAAAAACTGATTCTTGCGGAAGCCGACAAAGAAGATGAAATTGCCATAGCCGATTTTACCGATGATGCGGTTTTGTTCGGCGATGAAAGCCCGATCGGCTTGGATTCGCTTGACGCTCTGCAAATAGCGGTGGCTTTGCAGCAATATTTCCAAGTGCGTCTGCAGGGCGACAGAATGGTGCGCAAACACATGAGCAATGTGCGCAGCTTGGCGGCATTTGTGCGTAAGGAGCATGGCGCATGAGCTATCTTGCAGGAATGAGTATGCAGTGTGCGCAAGGCGAAAGCAGCAGCGTGCTTGCCGGCTTGGCTGCGCCCGGTCAGCCGGAAAAAACCGCTTTCAATTTTTTAAACCAGCCGCAGCAAGCGGCTTATTTTCGCGCGTTTGATTGCGAGCGTTTGGATGAAGGCGCTTTGTTCGGTTTACTGGAACACTATCTGCTCGAAGCCGCCGAAGATGCGGGCTGGAGCGCGCAGGCTTTGTCCGAGACGCCGGTATTTATCGGCTCCACTTCTTACCTGCTGCCTTATTATGAACTGCATTATCTGGCAAAGCAGCAGTTATTTAAGCAACACAGCCTGCACCAATTGGCCGACTACCTCAAACAGAGCAGGGGAAACCGTCAGGTTTATTGCTTTGCCACGGCCTGCACTTCTTCGGGCCAGGCATTGATGCAGGCGCATGCCATGTTGGAAAGCGGTTTGATAAGCCGCGCTTTTGTGGTGGGCTTGGAAACTTTTAACCTTTTGACTTTAATGCATTTTCACAGCCTCGGATTGTTGAGTGACCGATGCGTGCCGTTCGGCGGAGACGGGTTTGTGTTGGGCGAAGGCATAGCCTGCTTGGCTTTGTCGCGCGAAAAAACAGATGGCGGAAAACAGTTCCGTTTGGCTTCCGCCGCAGCCAACACCGGCACTGCCAGCCCGGTGGAAACCGACAGCGAAAGCCTGTGCCGGGTGATGCGTCAGGCTTTGGGGCAGGCAGGGGTAGCGGCAGACGATGTGCGTATGGTTAAAGCCCACGCCGTAGGTACTGCGGCTACCGATGAGGCGGAAGCTGCCGCTTTGCAAAGCGTGTTCGGCCGAACCATGCCGCTGGCGGCATTCAAACCCTTAATCGGGCATACACAAGGCGCCAGCACTGCGCTGGAAACCGTGTTGCTGTATCAGGCTTTGCGACAAGGCCGTTTGGCGGGAGAGGCTGCATTGCAGGGCAGCTATCCGCTTGATGCAGGCTTTTATTTGGCAAACTTTTTCGGCTTCGGCGGCAGCAATATGGCATTCGTATGGGAGTGGCAGCAATGACGCACCGTGTTTATATCTGCGCGGCAGTATGTTTTGACGGCTCGGGCAAAGACAATGCCTGTCTGAAACGCCATTTGAAAAAACATTATCATTTGGATGCGCGCCGCTTCAGCCGCTTGACATTGCTCACACTGGCCGGCAGTTTGCCGCTGCACAGCGGGCAGCTACCGCACGATACCGCCGTGTATTGGGGCGGCACGTTCAGCTCGCCTTCGGTTTTTAACGAAATGATCGGCAATGTGTTCCGGCATGAGATTGCCAAACCTTTCGATTTTCTCGCCAATCTGCATAACGCGCCCGCATTCCACACGGCGGCGGCTTTGGGTTTGAGCGGCCTAACCGTGTTCCAGCCGGTTGCTGTCGAACAGGAATCATGGAGCAAACCTTTGTTGCTGGCGGTAAACCATGTGCAGCGAAACGGCGGTTCGGTTTTAGTCGGCTGGAGCCACGAAGCCACCGAAGGGAGCGGAGAACAGGAAGGTTGCTGCTGTCTGTGTTTGAGCAGCAGCGGCACGGATGATATGCCTGAAATCACCATTAGCCGTGTCGAAACAAATGAGCCGGAGTGCGGCCCGGAGCAGGGTGGTTTGATAAATACGGTTTCGGAATGGCTGGATCGGTTAATGTTAAGACACAACAAAATCCGTATGGCAACGGGCGGAAATATTGTGATGGAGATTGAGAGCGGCAGCAGCGTGAAGCTGCTCCGGCAGACAAACTTGGAATAAATAATAGTTGTTTGTTGCAATCTTTTTCTGTTTATGGAAAGTTGCACTTCAAATCCGAACCCGCTAAATTTTTTAGAAATTATTTCTTTTGAATTTTGCTAAAGAAATATAGAAGATAGTAACCAAATATGATTAAAAATAATGAATGGCAACCCAAGAGCAGCCAAAGTCGCATTTTATCTTGAGGGTGGGTATGCAGTACATCGTACCAAGCAACAAACGTCCACAAAAGCCCCAAGATAGCTGTTATTACGATAAGTACCGCTGCCCATGCTTTTTTGTGTGAATAAGACCGCACACCCAGCCAAAAAAAGAAAAAATCACACTGCACAAATAAATTGCCATCACTATTCCCTTCAGCAGAATGTATCGCCAGTCAGGCTTAGCGCCGCTACATACTTTTTAAAACCATCATTTTTTTAAATTCGGTGAAAAACCATATCAACGGCCAATATTATGTGTAGTCCCCATTTTACCTGCATAGCCATTGATTGCATCAGCTCCCGCACCTGTAATGACTGTTGCTGCATGTGCTCATGCATTGTACTGTCCACTTGCAGCTGTATTACAAAATTTTTAAATAGTTATATGATTTTTTGAAATAAAAATTCATCTCATCAGTTTCTCAAATAAAAATGCCTGTCTGAAAAATAGTTTCAGACAGGCATTGCTTTGTATCCGTCACAAACCCATTGCATGGCGGATGAGCCGGTTTTTGATCCAATTCATATCGTTTACCAAACTCAACCCGCTGTTGCGCAGCCGGGGTAGGCCGGGCAGGGTTTCGTTGCCGAACAGTTTGAACAGGCCGTCGCAGCCGAGCTGCATGGTGCGAACGGGTTCGAGACGGTTTTGCGCATATTGTTTGAGCAGTTGGTAGGCGCCCGTATCTGCGGCTTTTTCTGCAAGTCGGGCGAATTCGATTACGTCGCCGAAGCCGAGATTGACACCTTGTCCGGCCAGCGGATGGATGGTATGCGCCGCATCGCCCATTAACAAAACGCGTTGGGATACGGTGGTTTCGGGGCGGCGCAAAACCAGCGGAAAAGCAAAAGCCGGAGACAGCGGCGAGAGTTTGCCCAACACGTTTCCGCCTTGTGCGGTAACGGTTTCGGCTAGGGCTTCGGGCGGGAGGGCGGTAAGTTTCTCCGGCTGTGCCGTGCTCCAAACGATGGATATGGTGTTGCCGGGCAGAGGCAGGTAAGCGAGCACTTCGCCGCCTTTAAACCATTGGAATGCGGTGCCTTTGTGATGGATTTCGGTGTGGAAATTGGATACTACGCCGTGATGGCCGTAGGCGTCTTCCTGCGCGTTGATGCCTGTCTGAAGACGTACCCACGATTCGGCGCCGTCCGCGCCGATAACCAGCTTGGTTTTGATGGTGTCGCCGTTTGCCAGTTTCAGACAGGCCTTATGGATATCGGTGTGCAATTCAGCTGCGGCTTCGTTGATCACGGGAACATCCAGTGCTTTGATTTGTTGCCATAAAGCAGCCAGTAACCAACGGTTTTCAACAATGCTGGTCAAGCGGTCGACATGAATCGCGTCGGCACTGAATTCGATTTTGCCGCCGTTGTCGCCGCGAACTTCCATCCGTTTTACGGCTTGAACGCGGGCTTCATCCGGCCAGGCGTTTAAAGATTGCAGGAAGTGGCGGTTGGCCGGGCTGATGGCATAAATGCGTGCATCCCAGCCGTTTTGCAGCTTGGCAGGGTCGCTTTCAGGCAGGCGCAATTCCAACAAGGCAACATGTTTGCCTTGTTTTTTAAGGACAACGGCCGCCGCTGCACCAACCAGGCCGCCGCCGATAATCACGGCATCGTAAAGTGTGGAAGCATTCATACAAGCGCTTTCAAGAGGGTTCGACGGCGGTGGCGTTCATGGTCATCAACGCGCCTTTTTTCGGGAGGTCTGCAACGCAGATAACGGTGCGCGCGGGCAGATGTTTGCGGAACAGTTCGCTGTATGCACGGTTCATCTCGGTAAAATCGTCAACATTTTTCAAAAATACATGGATGTGCAGGATGTGGTGCAAATCCAAGCCTATGCTGTCGAGCATGGTTTGGAAATTAAGCAGAATCTGTTTGGCCTGGCTGTAAGCGTCGCTGCCGGCCATTTCTCCGGTATTCGGGTCAACGCCGGGTGTGCCGGATATTTGGATGAAATTGCCGGCTTTGCTGAAATGGCTGTATGGGCCGATTGGGGCGAACAGATTGTCGGGGGTGTGGTTTTCTATGTTCATATGGTGTGTTTATGTGGGTTGGAGATCTGTGTTTCGGTTTGCGGCTCGGCTGAAAGGGTATGCTGCCGGCACCGGTTTTCAGACAGGCCTATAAACCGAAAATCAAATGCTCGGTAAATTTTTTGCGTAAGGCAGGAATGCTGTCGAGCATGCTCATCACGCCGCCGCGGCCAAGCTGCAATATGGTGTTCGGATGGTCGAACAAAGTAACCAGGCTGTGGGTGAAACCGACTATGGCATGAGCGTCGATGCGTCGGCCTGCTGCGTATTGCTGCGCCAGCTTTGTGTTTTTCAGGCTGTTGGGTTCGGCAAACTGTTTTGCCAGCGCAATGGCATCCCGCACCCCGAGGTTCAGCCCCTGTGCCGCTACCGGGTGCATGGTTTGTGCGGCGTTGCCGATACAGATAACGCGCCCGCTGTATACTTTGTTGAGCTGTTTGAGGTGCAGCGGGAATACGGCAGCGTCTCCCCGTGAGCGCAATTTGCCGAGGCGCTTACCGAAAGTTTGTTCGAACTCGGCCGCAAAATCTTCAAACGGGGCATCTTTAAGCTTTTGTGCGTCTTCGGGAGAACGCGTCCAAACCAAACGGTAAGCATCCCGGTAAGGCAGCAGGGCGAACGGGCCTGTGTCTGCAAAGCGCTCGTAGGCCGTGCCGTTTTGAGGCTGATCGAATTCAAGCGTGGTAACCAAGGCACTTTGCCTGTAGTCATGATTGTGGCGCCGGATGCCGGGCAGGGTTTCGGCCAGCATGCCGCCTTCGGCCAAAATAACCCAATCGGCTGTGAGGGTGTGGGTGTGTGTTTGGTGCTCGATTTGCAGCTCGGCAAAGTGATCGAGTGTGCGGATGTTTTGTAGGCGCGTATCCCATAAAACAGTTAGATCGGGCCGGTTAAGAGCGGCTTCGCAGGCCTGCATCAGAGTAGCGTAATCGCAGGTTTTTCCCAGATAAGGCGTTTGCATATCGGCGGCGCGCAGCAGCGTCCGGCCGAAATGGTGCTGTTGGGAAATATGCACGTTTGTTATCGGAGTGGATTCATTTTCAGGCCAAGCAATACCCGCTTCTGAGAACGCTTGAATGCTGTTGAACGACAAGGCCAAAGTGCGGCGGTCTTGAATATGGGTGTTGGCCGGACGCGCCTCAATGAGCAAAACGCGTTTGTCCTGTTGCGCCAAAAGCAGGGCGCACAATACGCCGACAGGGCCTGCGCCGACAACGGCAATATGGGTATGAAGCGGTATGGTGTGCATGAGCTTCTGCCTAAAATGGGAAAGGCTTTATTTTAGCGGATTTGCCGTTTCCATGCCTGTCTGAAACTGATTTTTTCAGACAGGCACTAATGTGGTTGGGCTGACGGATGCTTGATGCTGAAACATTCTATTATAATGGCGGTGGATTTTCAGACAGGCATCAGCCGAAATCAGCTGGTGATTTAGTCTAATGAATTTAAGTTTCAGGTTATATAAGTAAAAATCAGATATAAAGGAAAAGTAATGGCAGCAGCGCAAAAAATCAAAGTCGGTATTGTCGGCGCCACCGGCTACACGGGAGTGGAGCTTTTACGGCTTTTGGCATTGCATCCCGATGTGGAAGTTTCGGTAATTACCAGCCGGGGAGAGGCGGGAGTACATATTGCCGATTATTTTCCGAGTTTGCGTGGCGTTTATGATTTGGCGTTCCAAGCGCCGGATGAGGCGGATTTGAGCCAATGTGAGGCGGTATTCTTTGCAACACCGCACGGCGTGGCCATGAAAGAAGCGTCGGCGCTTTTGGAAAAAGGGGTGCGGGTGATTGATTTATCTGCCGATTTTCGTTTGCAAGATGTGCCGGTTTGGGAAAAATGGTACAAACATACACACAGCAGCACGGATATTTTACGGGAAGCGGTTTACGGTTTATGTGAAATGAACCATGATGCCATCCGCAAAGCGCGCCTGATTGCCGTACCCGGCTGCTATCCCACTTGTGTGTCGCTGCCGCTTTTGCCTTTGCTAAAAGCAGGGATATTGCAGGCAGGAAAACCTTTGATTGCGGACTGTAAATCAGGTGTTTCCGGTGCGGGCAGGGGAGCTTCTGTGGCCAATTTGTTTTGCGAAGCGGGAGATAATTTTAAAGCTTATGGAGTAGCAGGGCACCGCCATCTGCCTGAAATCAAGCAAACCATCAATCAGCTGCAAAGCGGTGTGGCGGAGCATCTGGTGTTTGTGCCCCATCTCACGCCGATGATCAGGGGGATGCATGCCACAACATATGTACATCTGCAGGAAAATATTGATCCGCACCAGCTCTTAAGTAACTTTTACCGTAACAGTAAATTTGTCGACGTGATGCCGTATGGCGCCACGCCGGAAACACGAAGCGTGCGCGGAGCCAATATCTGTCGCATCAGTGTTCAGCAAGCGCCAGAAAGCGATGTATGGGTTTTGATGAGCGTGCAGGATAATTTGGTAAAAGGTGCGGCCGGGCAGGCGATACAAAATTTAAATATTATGTTTGGCTTTGCAGAGGATGCCGGATTGCAGGCACTTTCGTTGCTCCCTTGATTAGCAAAGTTCTACCCCGAAGATGCCTGTCTGAAAACTGTTTCAGACAGGTATTATTTTGTTTTAATTTAAGTTTTCCGCTTTGTACATATATCCGGATTAGCTAATCAACTGAAATAGAGGGGAAAGTATTTCATACAGCCCTTGAAATTTACGGCCATATATCAAAATTTAATACTCAAACTTTATGAAGGATCGTAAACAATTCCGTTAGCAAAATCATGATTGTGCATATTACCGTATTGTTCATGCCAAGCCTGATCTGCCTCGTTAAGATCACAACTTAAAACGGCCTGTTTCTGCTCGGGGTTCAGATAGTTTATGGGTGTGAGGGAAAGTGCATGGCAATTCATATTTTTTTGTAAATCTGGAGAAGAAAAAGCTTCTGAATCCATTACCGGTAAAATCGTTAAGGTAAACAGGCAGATACCGCATAACAACCATTTTCCTGATTTCATTTTATCGAACTCCTTTCTAAGATTTTTCTTAGTTTATTTTGATGTATTTCTTAATTTTTCTCATATTACTAATTTAAAGTTTAATTTTCAACACTTTTATCAATTTATTTTTAAATTAACCTTACTTTTTTATGGTGGTTCAAGTAAAATGGTACATAAATCAAGCTGTGTAGAAATGCAACACAATTCGGTAAGGAATATTTTATGAATAGCTTTAAAGAACGTTTGATCTTTTTGTGGAAAGAAGAAGCCAGGCAGGCAAAAATTGCTAAAGATATTGGCATGACTATTGCCGGCTTCAGCCGAATTTGGAATGAAGAAGGCTTACCAAAAGCAGAAGCTTTAAAGAAAATTAAAGAGTTGAAGGGATGCAGCATTGACTGGTTGCTTACAGGAGAAGGAGAGCCGTTTCCCTCTGCATCATCAGGCTCCGACGTAGCTGCGCTGGATACTTTGGGGAATAAGGTAAATGTAGATGAGTTTGTGTTTGTGCCCCGTTATGATGTGGAAGCTGCGGCGGGGCATGGCCGTTTTGTTGAGAATGAAACACCGAGTTTTACAATGGCTTTCCGCCGTTATTGGTTGGAAAACTATATTACTAGGGATGTAAAGCAGCTTTCCGTAATATCGGTTAAAGGCGATTCCATGGAGGGGGTGTTAAATGACGGAGACACTATTTTGGTAAATCACAGTTACACAACACCGCGCGACGGCCTTTATGTTTTGCGCATCAATGAAAATTTACTGGTGAAACGTCTTCAATTAATGCCCGGAAATATTGTGCGTGTGATTTCCGCTAACGAAGCATATCCTACCTTTGAAATCCATTTGCAAAATATGGTTGACGATGTTGCCATTGTTGGTAGAGTGGAATGGTTTGGTCGTACAGTTTAATGAGCAAAAAAAATTTAAATTTTATTTAATAAATAAAATGTGGGTTTGTACTCTAAACTGCAAAATAAATGCCTGCCTGGAAGCACTCTTTATCGTTATCGGTAACTCTTGAAAAAATAATCTGCATTCCTAATATTGCGTAATAAGCTTATTTACGAGAAAATACCGTACACACCATATATTTGGAAGGAAATTGAAATGTCTGAGGAAACACCGATCATTTTTACTGAGAGTTGCTGTGCTAAAGTTGCAGACTTGATAGCCGAAGAAAATAACCCCGATTTAAAATTGCGGGTTTTTGTTAATGGCGGCGGGTGCTCAGGATTCCAATATGGTTTCACATTTGATGAAATCATGAACGATGATGATTTTAAAGTTGAAAAAGACGGACTTACTTTTCTGATAGATCCGATGAGCTATCAATATTTAGTAGGTGCTGAAATTGATTATACTGAAAGTTTGCAAGGTTCACAGTTTGTTATTCGTAATCCAAATGCAACTACAACCTGTGGTTGCGGATCTTCATTTTCGGTATGATTGAAGAAATTTGTTGAAATTTAATTTTATTTTTAACTATGTTTCTTTAATTTATTAGCTTTTTTTAGAAATGTTATTATCCAATTCGAAATAATAAAATATTCAATTCAATTGGGCGGCTTGAAATTTCTAAATTTATACGTGGTAAGTATTTATTTTTTCATACCATCAATCCATATTTTCCTACCTTTTATAACTAGTTAAGGGACAGGTAATCTCATTTGGAATATGATTATTTCAAGCTTACAGAAGAGGATTTCATAATCTTTACAAAGTTAAAAGATATATCTTATTCTGCTTTATTGAAAGCACACTTGCCACGGAAACGTAATGATTAACCAACAAAAATTTTATGACGTATATGTTTCATATCCTCCGGGGGATGATCCTGAGCGCGTTAACGAGTGTCTTCGAGATAATCTATCAGAAGAAGAAGCAAACGATATTATCAATGCGCTTGCTGAGCAAAAACAAGCAATTATTGCGGAGCGCTGCACTAATGAAGAGCGGGAGAATGCTCAACATTATTTCACTTATTTAGGCTTGGATGTCATTATAAGACTCTCGCTTGAATTAGCGGATGATGGAAGTTCTGATAGTAATGAGGTATTGGCGGATCCTATTCCTCAATGTCCTGTGTGTTACTCTATATTAGAAAATCCTGATGTAAAGGAATGTCCGACATGTGGTTTGCAGTTAAATACAACATCAGAGCAGCAAATTCAGCGTAAGCGAATTGAATGGCAAGAGAGAGTGGCATTTGAACATCGTAAAAAACATGAGATTGCCTACAAGCTTTTGCGTGAAAAACAAGAGGAAGAAAAGCAACTTCGTAAACAGATTCGAGCAGAATTGGAGCAACAGTTAAGATCAGAATTAGGCCGCTATCAAGGTTGGAGAAAATGGCTTTACGGTAAATATGCCATTTTTACTATCTTGCTTTTGGGTGTATTTTTGATCGTACTACTGGCTCTTATTTTTGTTATTAGTGGATTTGTTTCTTCTAAAACACAGAAAGAAGCTCCTGTAGAAGCACAAAGTGCTCCACAATCAATTGCTTCACCACAATCTGTGACTAATACCCATAAGGTGCCGCAACCAGCAGTTCAGCAGCCTGCGGCAGTAATTACTGATTCTCCTTCGGCTGTTAAAGAGAATTTATTAGGTGTTAAGCAATCTTCAGAAGAAAATAAGACGGATGATTCCGTACAAATAACAGCTCCTGCTATTGTGCCTATAGGTGAACCTAAAAATTAATTTTAATAAAACTTAAAGTTGTTTATACCTAAAACGATTACACGCTTGGTATAAGAAAACTACCGAAAGTAAATTTCTAAATAGTTTTCTTATACCAAGCGCGTAATCGTTTTAGGAGATTAGTATGGATTAATTTTAAACATCATTCCAAGCCCGAGTATGACGGAAATGCTACTAAAATTAAGTTTTTTAACTATAGTGCGTCGTTAGGGTGATTTTTCAGGTAACCAAGATTGGTAAATAATTTAATTTTGATTGAGTGAAATTTCTAGATTTAATACAATAGAAAAATTGTTTAAAACCATAATAAAGGCCACGCCATGCAATACGCGAAAATTCTCGGTTCGGGATCTTATTTACCTACCAAACGCGTCAGTAATGATGACTTGGCGAAGTTTATTGATACTTCAGATGAATGGATTACCAGTCGTACTGGTATTAAAAACCGGCATATTGCGGCAGATAATGAAAAAACCAGTGATTTAGCCGTGTTTGCAGCTAAAGCAGCTTTGGTTGATGCGGGTGTTAGTGCCTCAGATATCGATTTAATCATTGTAGCTACCGCTACTCCAGATATGCAGTTTCCGTCTACTGCAACAATTGTTCAACAAAAACTTGGCATTGGAGGGTGTCCTGCTTTTGATGTACAGGCAGTGTGTGCCGGATTTATGTATGCGTTAACTACTGCCAATGCCTACATTAAAAGCTGTATGGCAAACAAAGTGTTGGTTATTGGCGCAGAGATCTTCAGCCGTATTTTAGATTGGAATGACCGTTCGACATGTGTTTTGTTTGGAGACGGTGCTGGTGCAGTTGTATTGGGTGCTTCGGATGAAGTTGGTATTATCCATAGTAAATTGCAAGCAGATGGTAATTATCTTGATTTATTAAAAACACCTGGTCAGATTGCCAATGGGCAGATTTGCGGTACACCTTTTTTAACAATGGACGGTCCGGGTGTATATAAATTTGCTGTCAAAAATTTATCTCAAGTTGCAGAAGATGTTCTAAAAGAAGCGGGAATGTCTGCCGATCAAATAGATTGGGTTGTCCCCCATCAAGCAAATAAGCGCATTATTGAGAGTACGGCAAAGCATTTGGGATTGAGCATGGACAAGGTGATTTTAACTGTCCAGGATCATGGCAATACTTCTGCTGCTTCTGTGCCATTGGCTTTGGATGCGGGTATTAAAGCAGGTAAAATCAAGCGAGGACAGACGTTGCTTTTAGAAGGAATTGGAGGAGGATTCGCTTGGGGGGCGGTTTTACTGAAATATTAGAGCTAGGTTTGCTTTAAAGGGTTATAATAAACAAAAATACTGTGCCTGTCTGAAAAAGTGATATTAGAAAAATTTACGGGTTAAACGCGGATGAATCAACCATCAGAAAAAGTTCAAGAACATTACGGTACAATTGCCCATTGGTTCAACCATCAAAAAATAGGTTCTATCAAACCGGACAGTCAAAGCATTAGTGAAAATATTTTGTTGATTGCTGAAAATCTGCCCGACTTTTATATTTCCCCTCAAGTAGGGGATGAAGTGTGTTATCGCGTACAGAAAGATGAGCGAAACCGGCTGTATGCAACATCAATTGAGCCTCTTCCGCCACCCAAAGAAGGCAACTCAATACGTATTGCAGTTAAATCGTGGGATTTGAGGCATAACGGTGGTTACGGCATTTACGGATTGCGTAAGCAGGTGCCTGTTTTTGCTTTAGGGCAATACTTAACAGACAGAACCCGTGTTCCGGAAATCGGGGATGTCTTGCAAGGTTATTTGACCAAGCATGAAAATGAACATTGGATGCTTACTGATATCAGTATCATCGATACAGTAAATATTCCTGATGAAACAACTCTGGAAGAAGAGCGTTTGGCTGCAGAACTTCGATATGCAGGTTCCAGTTATGCGGGGAGAGTTTACGCTGCACGGAAGAAACAGATGCAGTCTACCGGTGTTGTACAAGCTGAAATTCCAAAGTCAAATCAACAGATCAAAGGAAATATGATTTTCCCTGCCTTTGTTTCTTTAAGAGGACGAATTGTTAAATGGGATGACAGTAAAGGTTTTGGATTTATACAGAGCGGTATAGAAGGCAAACAGGTTTTTTTTCATATAAAAGCATTTCACTATACGAAGCTTCGCCCTAAAGAAGGGCAATTGGTAAGTTTTTACTGTAATCAGCCGATATCGGAAGCTAAACAGCAAGCTGTAAGAGTTGTTTTGAGTGAGCACGAAGAATGGCTTTATTGCGATGCTCCTTGTGAAATAGGTGCTTCAAATAGTAACTGGACAAAGATGGTGTTTGCGGTTCCGGTAGTTGCGGCTTATCTTTATTGGGTTTATACCCTTTCTTCAATAATGATGCTTTTCTATATGGTGGTTAGCTTGATTGCGATGGTGTATTACTATATAGATAAAAATATCGCAAAAAAGAATTCAGCCATCACGAAGCCAGAGAAAAAAAGAAGGGTGCCGGAGAATGTTTTGCATTTTCTCGGATTGATTGGCGGCTGGCCCGGAGGGCTGTTGGCTCGTATGATGTATAATCACAAAACGACCAAGCAGAGTTTTGTGACTATGTTTTGGTTGATAGCGCTGGCTAATGTAGCAATCACTTATCTATTATTGGTTTGTTTTACCAATGAGCCGATGCTTGCATTTTTGAGAAAATAAAGGAATGGTATGTCTTTTGCATTTTTCTTCCCCGGTCAAGGTTCGCAAAGCCTCAATATGATGAATGGTTTTGATGGTTTGGCTGTAGTAAAGGCCACATTTGATGAGGCATCTGATGTTTTAGGCCAAGATTTATGGGCGATGATAAATGGCGACGATGCCGAGATTATCGGCCAAACGGTAAACACACAGCCTTTGATGTTGGCAGCAGGCGTGGCAACTTACCGCGCTTATTTGGAAGCGGGCGGCAAAGAGCCCGCTGTGGTTGCTGGCCACAGTTTGGGTGAATATACTGCTTTGGTGGCTGCGGGTGCTTTAGACTTTGCCGATGCGGTAAAACTGGTGCGTTTGCGTGCGGAGTTGATGCAAAATGCCGTGCCGCAAGGCGTTGGTGCTATGGCTGCGGTTTTAGGGCTGGAAGATGAGCAAGTTAAGGCTATTTGTGCAGAAGCGGCGCAAGGCGAAGTTGTGGAAGCGGTAAACTTTAATTCTCCGGGGCAGGTGGTGATTGCCGGTAATGCGGCAGCGGTAGAGCGGGCGATGGAGCTGGCAAAAGAAGCGGGAGCGAAAAGGGCGTTGCCTTTGCCTGTATCAGTGCCTTCTCATTGCAGTTTAATGAAGCCGGCTGCCGAGAAATTGGCTGAAGCACTGAAAGAAGTGAATATTCGTGAGCCGAAAATCCGTGTGGTTCACAATGCCGATGTTGTTTCATACAATGATGCAGAAAAAATTAAAGATGCCTTGGTGCGCCAGCTTTACAGCCCTGTCCGCTGGACGGAAACCGTTAATGCTTTAGTGGATGAGGGAATTACCGAATCTGCCGAATGCGGCCCGGGGAAGGTGCTGGCAGGATTGGCAAAGCGCATCAATAAAGCGGCTGTTTGCACGGCGCTGACTAATGCGGAGCAAGTCGCAGCATTTGCAGAAGCCCATTAATTCAGCTGGAAATGTTACTTTTCAGACAGGCATATGTAGAACTATGCCTGTCTGAAAACATTCAAGTTGCGGAATAAAACCGGATAGATAACCTGACAGAATCTGCAATTGCTTTTTAGTTATTTGGTTAAAGCTTTGCGTGGGTGTTAATTATCCGGCAATCAAAATTTTCAATTTTCCAACCGAAACAAATAGGAAACCAATGATGACAACTCAAGACTTATCCGGCCGCATTGCTTTGGTAACCGGCGCATCGCGCGGTATCGGCGCGGCGATTGCAGACACGTTAGCGCAAGCGGGCGCTACCGTTATCGGAACGGCAACCAGTGAAAGCGGTGCGCAAGCCATTGGTGAGCGCTTGGCTCAATGGGGTGGACAGGGTCGTGCTTTGAATGCGGCTGAGGAAGGCGGCATTGAAAACCTGATTGCCGAAATTGAAAAAGAACTCGGCAAGCTGGATATTTTGGTAAACAATGCTGGCATTACCCGAGATAACTTATTGATGCGTATGAAAGAAGAAGAATGGGACGAGATTATGCAGGTTAATCTGAAATCTGTGTTCCGTGCTTCCAAAGCCGTGTTGCGCGGCATGATGAAGCAGCGCAGCGGCCGTGTAATCAACATCACTTCCGTTGTGGGTGCGATGGGTAATGCAGGGCAGGCCAACTATGCGGCGGCAAAAGCGGGATTGATCGGTTTTTCCAAATCTATGGCGCGCGAAGTAGGCAGCCGCGGCATTACGGTAAACTGCGTGGCACCGGGCTTTATTGATACCGATATGACCCGCGCTTTGCCGGAAGAAACCCGTAAGATGTTTGAAGCGCAAACTTCGTTGGGCAAATTCGGTGAAGCGCAGGATATTGCCAATGCGGTGCTGTTTTTGGCCAGCGATCAAGCTAAATACATTACCGGCCAAACCATTCATGTAAACGGCGGTATGTTGATGCCTTAATTCAAATGCCTGTCTGAAAAAGTTTTCAGACAGGCATTTCATAGTTAACCAACAACAAGGCAAGCCGGAAATGTTGATTGTGTTGCCGCTTCAACAGCTTAAAAGATTACTCTTTTGACATTAAGTTGCCGAAATGCCGTAGCATGTAGATATAGTGAACCAACTTAAAAAATAGTACGTTCGTCATACTCGGACTTGACCCGAGTATCCCCTAAATTTGCTGAAACTCAAGATACTCGGGTCAAGCCCGAGTATGACGGTATCGTTATCAAACTTAAGTAAATTGATTTATAGAGGAAACAATCAAGAATGCCTGTCTGAAAACTTTTTCAGGCAGGCATTCTGTATAATGAACCCGATTTGAAATTTATAAGGAATAACCATGCAGCAAAATACCGTTCATTATTTGAAAGATTACCAAGCGCCGGATTATCAAATCCGCCAAACCGATTTAACTTTCGATATTTTTGATGAAGAAACCCGGATAAGCTCTCGTTTGAATGTCGAACCGGTGCATACGGGCAAGCCTTTGGTATTGGACGGTTCCGCCGAATTGGTTTCCGTGAAGCTTAACGGGCAGGAAGTTGAGCAATATAGCTTGGCGGCCGAACGTTTGATATTGGAAAACGTGCCAGCCGAACCGTTTATATTGGAAGTTGAAACCAAAGTATTTCCCGATAAAAATAAATCGCTTATGGGCCTGTATGCCTCGGGCGGCAATCTTTATACACAGTGCGAACCGGAAGGTTTCCGCAAAATCACGTTTTACCCCGACCGGCCGGATGTGATGAGCAAATTTACCACCACCATTATTGCCGACCAAACGCGCTTCCCTGTGATGCTGTCCAACGGCAACAAAATTGACGGCGGTAAGCTGGAACACAACCGCCATTGGGTGAAATGGGAAGATCCGTTTAACAAACCGAGCTATCTGTTTGCACTGGTTGCCGGGGATTTGGCATTAACGCAAGACACGTTCACTACCATGAGCGGGCGTGAAGTGGCGATTGAATTTTATACCCGTGCAGAAGATGCCGATAAGGTGGGTTTTGCGGTGGAATCGTTGAAACACGCGATGAGGTGGGATGAAACCCGCTTCGGCCTGGAATACGATTTGGATATTTACATGATTGTGGCCGTAGGCGATTTCAATATGGGCGCAATGGAAAACAAAGGTTTGAATATTTTCAATACCAAATTCGTGTTGGCCGACAGCCGCACCGCAACCGATGCGGATTTCGAGGGAGTGGAGAGCGTGATCGCACACGAATATTTCCATAACTGGACGGGCAACCGCGTTACCTGCCGCGATTGGTTTCAACTTTCTCTAAAAGAAGGGCTGACCGTGTTCCGCGATCAAGAGTTTTCTGCCGACCGTGCGGGGCGCGCTGTGCGCCGGATTGAAAACGTAAGCCTGTTGCGCCAGCATCAATTTCCCGAAGACGCAGGGCCTATGGCGCATCCGATACGCCCGGCTTCTTATGTGGAAATGAATAATTTCTACACCATGACTGTGTATGAAAAAGGCGCGGAAGTGGTGCGCATGTATCACACTTTGCTGGGCGAAGCGGGCTTTCAGACAGGCATGAAGCTTTATTTCGAGCGGCACGATGGGCAAGCGGTAACATGCGATGATTTCCGCGCCGCGATGGCAGACGCAAACGGCATTGATCTTGAACGGTTTGCACTTTGGTACAGTCAGGCAGGCACACCGGTTTTGGACGTGGATGCCTGTCTGAAAAATGATGTGTTGAGCCTTACAGTGAAACAAACCGTGCCGCCTACCCCCGATATGGCGGAAAAGCAGCCGATGCTGATGCCAGTGAAAGTCGGTTTGCTCAACCGGCAAGGCCGGGCGGTGCCGTTTGAATACAACGGTAAAAGAATGGAAGAAGCTGTTTTGGTGTTGGAGCAGGCGGAGCAGGTTTTTGAACTGAAAGGTGTAAAAGAACCGGTTGTGCCTTCCCTGCTGCGCGGTTTTTCTGCACCGGTGCATCTGAATTATCCTTATAGCGATAACGACTTAAGTTTGCTTCTCGCACACGACACCGATTCGTTTGCGCGTTGGGAAGCGGGGCAAACGCTCTACCGCCGCGCGATTGCAGAAAATGAAGCGGCTTTGGCGGCAGGAAAACCTTTGCCGCAGCACAATGCTTTGATAGATGCGGTGAAAACGGTTTTACAATCGGATGTTGATCCGGCATTTAAAGCCGTGTTGCTGCAGATTCCGGCTGAGGCGGAATTGTGGGCGGACAGTGAAAATATCGAACCTTTGCGTGTACACCAAGCGAGGGAGGCGCTATTGGATAAGATTGCCCAATCGTGTGAAGCAGAATGGTTGGCGCAGAACGAACTGGCTAAAAATCAGGAAGAAAACAGCGGATTGGCGCAACCTTATGAATATGAGCCGCAGCAAGCCGCTTGGCGGACGCTGCGCAATGCCTGCCGCGCATTTTTGCTGCGGGCAAATCCGCAACGCATCGGGGAAGTGGCTGCCAAGTATGATGAAATGGCAAAAAACATGACGCATGAGTGGGGTGTTTTGAGTGCAATCAATCATATTGAAGACGAAAAACGCAATGTGTTGTTGGAGCGGTTTGCCGACAAGTTCGGTAATGAAGCGCTGGTAATGGATAAATATTTTATGCTTACCGCTTTGAGCCGCCGCAGCGACACTTTGGTCAAAGTCAAAGCTGCTTTGCAGCATCCGAAATTCAGCTTGGAAAATCCGAATAAAGCCCGTTCACTGCTGGGTGCGTTTAGCCGAAACGTGCCGCATTTTCATGCGGAAGACGGCAGCGGATATGCGTTTTTGGCAGAAAAAGTGATGGAAATCGATGCGTTTAATCCGCAGGTGGCCGCGAGATTGGTGCAGGCGTTTAATATCTGCAAGCGTTTGGAACCGAAACGCCGTGAACTTATGAAGCAACAATTGCAACATGTCGCGGCAAAAGAGAATGTGTCGAAAGACGTGGCCGAGATTATCGGTAAAATCTTGTCTTAAAAAAGGCATTTTATTATTTATGCCTGTCTGAAATTTTCAGACAGGCATGTTTTTGGTTTGCAGTAGTCAATCAACTTACATCACAACAATATCATCATATCCAGGCTTAGCCCGTATATTTTCTAAAATTACTGGAACTTCAAGATACTCGAGGTAAGCCCGAATATGGCGGGCCTACTATTTTTAAGTTGATTAATTATACCCAGCCTTGCAAGTGCTGCTTGGCCAATTGGCTCAGCGCGTCAATCCACACAGGATTGGCATTGAGGCAAGGAATGTAGTTGAATTGCTTGCCGCCGGCGGCGTGAAAGGCCTCGCGTCCTGCTATGGCAATTTCTTCCATGGTTTCCAGACAATCCGATATAAAGCCGGGGCAGAACACATCAAGTTTGGCCACACCTTGTTTAGGCAGGCTTTCCAATAAATCCTGCGTGCTCGGGCCTATCCATTTGGCTTTCCCAAACTGGCTTTGAAAAGCCATGATGTAGTCCTGTTCGTTTAATTGAAGCTTTTGGGCCAGCAGGCGCACGGTTTCGCCGCATTCAAATAAATAAGGATCCCCTTTGTCGCAATTGGCTTGGGGCACGCCGTGGAAGCTGAACATGATTTTGTCGCCACGCCCGTTTTGCGCCCAATGGGCTTCAACCTGTTGGGATAGCGCGTTGATATAGTGTTCGTCGTTGTAGAACCGGGTAACTGTGCGCAAACTCATCATGTTGCGCTGATAGAACAGGGTAGAAAGTACTTTGTCCAGAGCCGCGCCTGCACTGGAGGCTGCATATTGGGGGTAGAGCGGAATCACGAGAAGCCGGGATACGCCCGCCGCTTTCAGTTCATCGATTGTATCGGATACGGACGGCTTGCCGTAAGTCATTGCATAGCGAACCGAAATGCCGGGTAAACGCTTGGCCAATTCAGCTGCCTGTTGTGCGGTGTAAACAGCCAAAGGCGAGCCTTCGGGAAACCAAACTTTTTCGTAGCCGTGCGCGCTTTTTTTCGGGCGTAAAGTCAGCACAGCTCCCTGTAAAATAGGTTGCCATACGATTTTAGGCAGCTCTACCACGCGCTCGTCTGATAAAAATTCACGTAAATAAGGGCGTACTGCTTCGGCGGTGGGCGCTTCAGGCGTGCCGAGATTAAGCAGTAAAACGGCGGTACGGTTTTGTTCGGAAAATGAAATTGCCGGTTCTGTACGGAAGCGTGACATGTGGAAATCCTATTGTTGTGAAGCGTTGCGGAGTGTGGCATTTAAGATGCCTGTCTGAAAATAAGTTTTCAGACAGGCATTCAGATATCAAAAGCCGGGAAACTTGCCTTTCATGCCTTTTGCCAGGTTCATCAATTTGGATAAGCCTTTGCCGCTAAACATTTTCATCATTTTTTGCGACTGTTCAAACTGATTGAGCATTTTGTTCACTTCCTGCACCGTTGTGCCGGAACCTGCGGCAATGCGGCGCTTGCGGCTGGCTTTGATTAAAGCGGGATTGGCGCGTTCTTTCGGAGTCATCGAATTGATAATGGCTTCTACATGCCCCATTGCTTTTTCAGCTGTGCCTTCGGGAATCTGCTTGGAAATCTGCCCCAGCTCTCCGGGCATTTTCGACATAATGCTTTCCAAACCGCCCATTTTGCGCATTTGTTGGATTTGGGCTTTAAAGTCGTTCAAATCGAAGCCTTTACCTTTGCGCAACTTGGTTGCCATTTCAGCGGCGATTTCTTCGTCGATACCTTTTTGAACGTCTTCAACCAAAGTCAAAACATCGCCCATGCCCAAAATACGGCTGGCGATACGATCCGGGTGGAAAGCCTCCAATCCGTCGATTTTCTCTCCGACGCCGATAAATTTAATCGGCTTGCCGGTTACTTGGCGAACCGATAAGGCCGCGCCGCCGCGGGAATCGCCGTCCATTTTAGTAAGGATAACGCCGGTTAACGGTAAGGCTTCATTAAAGGCCTGTGCGGTATTAACCGCGTCCTGACCCAACATGGCATCGACAACAAATAAGGTTTCAATGGGCTTAACTGCAGTATGAAGGGCTTTGATTTCATTCATCATTTCTTCATCAATAGCCAAGCGGCCTGCGGTATCGACCATTAAAACGTCATAGAAATTGCGTTTCGCATGGTCAAGCGCTTTTTGAGCGATTTCAACCGGCTTTTGGCTGATATCGGACGGGAAAAAATCCACTCCTACCTGTTCTGCCAGCAGCTTGAGCTGCTCGATCGCTGCAGGGCGGTACACGTCGGCAGATACGACCAGGATTTTCTTTTTCTTATCTTGCTGTTTCAAGAGGCGGGAAAGCTTGCCTACCGTGGTGGTTTTACCGGCACCTTGCAAACCTGCCATCAACACAACAGCCGGAGGCGTGGCTGCCAAGTTCAAAGCGCTGTTTTCTTTGCCCATCAGCTCAATCAGCGCTTGGTTTACAATACTGATAAAGGCTTGCTCTGCGGTTAGGTTTTCGCTGATCTCTTTGCCGATGGCTTTATCTTTAATATTTGCAACAAAATCTTTTACTACCGGTAAGGCAACATCAGCTTCCAGCATTGCCAACCGAACTTCACGCAAAGCCGGTTTGATATTGTCTTCGTCCAAATGTGTTTGGCCGCGAATGTTTCGGAATACCGAATAGAAGCGGTTGGTTAAATTGTCTAACATTCTAAATCCTCAATAGCAACAGACATGCAAACCGTGCAAACGCAGCACAGCATGCGGATATTTGGTAAAATCCGAGTATTTTACACCACATACGTTATTCTGAATATGCGTAGTCAGGGAAGTTTGCCATGCCGGTTTTAATGATTTTGCTTATGGTGGTTTACACCGCATTAGCTGTTTTTGTTTGGAAATATTATAAAAACGGTAGTGGGGATGCTTACCCTTTAAAAATAGAACTAAGTATATTGGCACCTGCAACACTTTTGCATGGCGCAATATTAATGCTGCCGATATTGGCCGACCGAGTGCTTGTGATGGGATTCGGTTATGCTTTGAGCCTGATAGTGTGGCTTATGTTGGTAATGTATTTTATAGGAAGCTTCTTTTACAGTTTAAGAGGGCTTCAATTGTTACTCTACCCAATAGCAACCATTTCTTTGCTGGTTGCGGCCTTATTGCCTGGGAAATATGTAGGATATTCCATTACCAATATGCCCTTTATGCTGCATATCGGCGCTTCTCTAATTGCATATAGTATATTTGCGATTATCACTTTGTTGGCGATTTTAATTTTGTGGCTAAGCAGAGATTTGCACCAACGCAAATTTTCATCACTGGTATCTTTTCTCCCGCCACTGCTCAGCTTGGAAAAATTAATGTTCCAAGGAATGTGGGTGGGGTTTATTCTATTGAGCATCTCTGTTATCAGTGGAACATTTTTTGCAGAAGAGGTGTTTGGAAAGCCGTTTGAGTTGACTCATAAATCTATGTTCGGCATTTTCTCTTGGTTTATATACGGTACGCTTTTACTGAAAAGGAGCATGATGGCATGGCGGGGGAGAAATGCAGCAATATGGACGGTATTGGGTTTTGTCAGTTTGATGTTGGCTTATGTAGGCAGTAAATTTGTTTTGGAAATTTTGTTAGGCTGATTGCCAAACTAAATATTGAGTTAAAACAGGGTATTGTTGTATTTGTCCGTATTTTGTTGTTTTGGGGTATTGACGTTGTGATTGTGTGGGCGTATAGTTCGGTTTCTTCGCTGCTTCGGCAGTGACTGACAGGCCGGTTATTATAGCATAGTGCTGTTTTGATTGGTTTAGCTCTTTAACAATACAGATTACCGATAAGTGTGGGTGCGGCGAGCCCCACACTGTTTGAAAGACAGACAAGAAATCTTGTCGGTTTCTTTGAAGCAGACCAGAAGTTAAAAAGTTAGAGATTGAACATAAGAGTTTGATCCTGGCTCAGATTGAACGCTGGCGGCATGCTTTACACATGCAAGTCGAACGGCAGCACGGAAGAGCTTGCTCTTTTGGTGGCGAGTGGCGAACGGGTGAGTAATGCATCGGAACGTACCGAGTAGTGGGGGATAACTGTCCGAAAGGATGGCTAATACCGCATACGCTTTGAGAAGGAAAGCAGGGGATCTTCGGACCTTGCGCTATTCGAGCGGCCGATGTCTGATTAGCTGGTTGGTGGGGTAAAGGCCTACCAAGGCGACGATCAGTAGCGGGTCTGAGAGGATGATCCGCCACACTGGGACTGAGACACGGCCCAGACTCCTACGGGAGGCAGCAGTGGGGAATTTTGGACAATGGGCGCAAGCCTGATCCAGCCATGCCGCGTGTCTGAAGAAGGCCTTCGGGTTGTAAAGGACTTTTGTCAGGGAAGAAAAGCTTTGGGTTAATACCCTGGAGTGATGACGGTACCTGAAGAATAAGCACCGGCTAACTACGTGCCAGCAGCCGCGGTAATACGTAGGGTGCGAGCGTTAATCGGAATTACTGGGCGTAAAGCGAGCGCAGACGGTTACTTAAGCAGGATGTGAAATCCCCGGGCTCAACCTGGGAACTGCGTTCTGAACTGGGTGGCTAGAGTATGTCAGAGGGGGGTAGAATTCCACGTGTAGCAGTGAAATGCGTAGAGATGTGGAGGAATACCGATGGCGAAGGCAGCCCCCTGGGATAATACTGACGTTCATGCTCGAAAGCGTGGGTAGCAAACAGGATTAGATACCCTGGTAGTCCACGCCCTAAACGATGTCAATTAGCTGTTGGGGCACTTGATGCCTTAGTAGCGTAGCTAACGCGTGAAATTGACCGCCTGGGGAGTACGGTCGCAAGATTAAAACTCAAAGGAATTGACGGGGACCCGCACAAGCGGTGGATGATGTGGATTAATTCGATGCAACGCGAAGAACCTTACCTGGTCTTGACATGTACGGAATCCTCCAGAGACGGAGGAGTGCCTTCGGGAGCCGTAACACAGGTGCTGCATGGCTGTCGTCAGCTCGTGTCGTGAGATGTTGGGTTAAGTCCCGCAACGAGCGCAACCCTTGTCATTAGTTGCCATCATTTGGTTGGGCACTCTAATGAGACTGCCGGTGACAAACCGGAGGAAGGTGGGGATGACGTCAAGTCCTCATGGCCCTTATGACCAGGGCTTCACACGTCATACAATGGTCGGTACAGAGGGTAGCCAAGCCGCGAGGTGGAGCCAATCCCACAAAACCGATCGTAGTCCGGATTGCACTCTGCAACTCGAGTGCATGAAGTCGGAATCGCTAGTAATCGCAGGTCAGCATACTGCGGTGAATACGTTCCCGGGTCTTGTACACACCGCCCGTCACACCATGGGAGTGGGGGATACCAGAAGTAGGTAGGGTAACCGCAAGGAGCCCGCTTACCACGGTATGCTTCATGACTGGGGTGAAGTCGTAACAAGGTAGCCGTAGGGGAACCTGCGGCTGGATCACCTCCTTTCTAGAGAAGAGCAGGTTTGTCGCATTCACACTTATCGGTAAACTGTATATTGAAGAAGCGGTATTATTGAAGAAGCGATTGTAAAGATTGCTTGATGAGACCTGGGTTTGTAGCTCAGCTGGTTAGAGCACACGCTTGATAAGCGTGGGGTCGGAGGTTCAAGTCCTCCCAGACCCACCAGACATTCTCAAAGCAAGAGTAAGCAGTATCGATACTTGAGTAAGAGTATGGGGGCATAGCTCAGTTGGTAGAGCACCTGCTTTGCAAGCAGGGGGTCATCGGTTCGATCCCGTTTGCCTCCACCAAAAACTTCAATAAAAGGACTTTACAAATTAAAGTTAGCTGCTACAATGCGCAGCTCATTTTAATTTGCGAAGTTTGAGACAAAAGTTTGTTTCATATAAACGCATTGATCTTTAACAAATTGGAAAGCCGAAATCAACAAACAAAGACAATGTCGGCTTACTGTAACAGGTAAGCCGCAGTATTTGGGTGATGATTGTATCGACTGAGCTGTGAAACACAAAAGGCACAGTTCAGTACACAACAAGCAGTAAGCTTTGTCAAAGTAAAGTCTTCAAGTTACGTAGGTAGTCAACGCCGAAACAACGAAGTCAGAGAGGTTCTTGAAATGATAGAGTCAAGTGAATAAGTGCATCAGGTGGATGCCTTGGCGATGATAGGCGACGAAGGACGTGTAAGCCTGCGAAAAGCATCGGGGAGCTGGCAATAAAGCTATGATCCGGTGATGTCCGAATGGGGAAACCCACCGTATTTTGTACGGTATCCTTATCTGAATACATAGGATAAGCGAAGCGAACCCGGAGAACTGAACCATCTAAGTACCCGGAGGAAAAGAAATCAACCGAGATTCCGTAAGTAGCGGCGAGCGAACGCGGAGGAGCCTGTATATGATAGCTGTTGAGATAGAAGAACAAGCTGGGAAGCTTGGCCATAGTGGGTGACAGCCCCGTATTCGAAATTTCATCAGTGGTACTAGGTATACGACAAGTAGGGCGGGACACGTGGAATCCTGTCTGAATATGGGGGGACCATCCTCCAAGGCTAAATACTCATCATCGACCGATAGTGAACCAGTACCGTGAGGGAAAGGCGAAAAGAACCCCGGGAGGGGAGTGAAATAGAACCTGAAACCTGATGCATACAAACAGTGGGAGCCTATTTATTGGGTGACTGCGTACCTTTTGTATAATGGGTCAACGACTTACATTCAGTAGCGAGCTTAACCGGATAGGGGAGGCGTAGGGAAACCGAGTCTTAATAGGGCGATGAGTTGCTGGGTGTAGACCCGAAACCGAGTGATCTATCCATGGCCAGGATGAAGGTGCCGTAACAGGTACTGGAGGTCCGAACCCACGCATGTTGCAAAATGCGGGGATGAGCTGTGGATAGGGGTGAAAGGCTAAACAAACTCGGAGATAGCTGGTTCTCCCCGAAAACTATTTAGGTAGTGCCTCATGTATCACTTCCGGGGGTAAAGCACTGTTATGGCTAGGGGGTCATTGCGACTTACCA
This sequence comes from Neisseria canis, assembly GCF_900636765.1. Classification (NCBI taxonomy): domain Bacteria; kingdom Pseudomonadati; phylum Pseudomonadota; class Betaproteobacteria; order Neisseriales; family Neisseriaceae; genus Neisseria; species Neisseria canis. The sequence goes on along the minus strand of NZ_LR134313.1, from coordinate 2,256,882 downwards.
ACCCATGGCAAACTAAGAATACCGGAAAGTGCAATCATGGGAGACAGACAGCGGGTGCTAACGTCCGTTGTCGAGAGGGAAACAACCCAGACCGCCAGCTAAGGTCCCAAATGATAGATTAAGTGGTAAACGAAGTGGGAAGGCCCAGACAGCCAGGATGTTGGCTTAGAAGCAGCCATCATTTAAAGAAAGCGTAATAGCTCACTGGTCGAGTCGTCCTGCGCGGAAGATGTAACGGGGCTCAAATCTGTAACCGAAGCTGCGGATGCACTAAGTGCATGGTAGGGGAGCGTTCTGTAGGCCGAAGAAGGTGACTTGAGAAGGTTGCTGGAGGTATCAGAAGTGCGAATGTTGACATGAGTAGCGATAAAGCGGGTGAAAAGCCCGCTCGCCGAAAGCCCAAGGTTTCCTACGCAACGTTCATCGGCGTAGGGTGAGTCGGCCCCTAAGGCGAGGCAGAAATGCGTAGTCGATGGGAAACGGGTTAATATTCCCGTACTTGATTCAAATGCGATGTGGGGACGGAGAAGGTTAGGTTAGCAAGCTGTTGGAATAGCTTGTTTAAGCCGGTAGGTGGAAGACTTAGGCAAATCCGGGTCTTCTTAACACCGAGAAGTGAAGACGATTGTCTACGGACAAGAAGTAACCGATACCACGCTTCCAGGAAAAGCCACTAAGCTTCAGTTTGAATCGAACCGTACCGCAAACCGACACAGGTGGGCAGGATGAGAATTCTAAGGCGCTTGAGAGAACTCGGGAGAAGGAACTCGGCAAATTGATACCGTAACTTCGGGAGAAGGTATGCCCTTCGATGTGAAAGACTTGCTCTGTAAGCATTGGAGGGTCGCAGAGAATCGGTGGCTGCGACTGTTTATTAAAAACACAGCACTCTGCTAACACGAAAGTGGACGTATAGGGTGTGACGCCTGCCCGGTGCTGGAAGGTTAATTGAAGATGTGCAAGCATCGGATCGAAGCCCCAGTAAACGGCGGCCGTAACTATAACGGTCCTAAGGTAGCGAAATTCCTTGTCGGGTAAGTTCCGACCCGCACGAATGGCGTAACGATGGCCACACTGTCTCCTCCCGAGACTCAGCGAAGTTGAAATGGTTGTGAAGATGCAATCTCCCCGCTGCTAGACGGAAAGACCCCGTGAACCTTTACTGTAGCTTTGCATTGGACTTTGAAGTCACTTGTGTAGGATAGGTGGGAGGCTTAGAAGCAGAGACGCCAGTTTCTGTGGAGCCGTCCTTGAAATACCACCCTGGTGTCTTTGAGGTTCTAACCCAGGTCCGTGATCCGGATCGGGGACCGTGCATGGTAGGCAGTTTGACTGGGGCGGTCTCCTCCCAAAGAGTAACGGAGGAGTTCGAAGGTTACCTAGGTCCGGTCGGAAATCGGACTGATAGTGCAATGGCAAAAGGTAGCTTAACTGCGAGACCGACAAGTCGAGCAGGTGCGAAAGCAGGACATAGTGATCCGGTGGTTCTGAATGGAAGGGCCATCGCTCAACGGATAAAAGGTACTCCGGGGATAACAGGCTGATTCCGCCCAAGAGTTCATATCGACGGCGGAGTTTGGCACCTCGATGTCGGCTCATCACATCCTGGGGCTGTAGTCGGTCCCAAGGGTATGGCTGTTCGCCATTTAAAGTGGTACGTGAGCTGGGTTTAAAACGTCGTGAGACAGTTTGGTCCCTATCTGCAGTGGGCGTTGGAAGTTTGACGGGGGCTGCTCCTAGTACGAGAGGACCGGAGTGGACGAACCTCTGGTGTACCGGTTGTGACGCCAGTCGCATCGCCGGGTAGCTAAGTTCGGAAGAGATAAGCGCTGAAAGCATCTAAGCGCGAAACTCGCCTGAAGATGAGACTTCCCTGAGGGCTTGACCCTCCTAAAGAGTCGTTCGAGACCAGGACGTTGATAGGTCGGGTGTGGAAGCGCAGTAATGCGTGCAGCTAACCGATACTAATTGCTCGTGAGGCTTGACTCTATCATTTGAAGAACTTTGCATTCTGAAGGATGCGGTACTTTGAATATGAAAGCTTATATCAGTCTTGAAGACGATACACATCACAGTTGATTAAAGAATAAATAAGTGGAAGGACTCTTCCATAACGGCTTTCCCGATTTGTACAGTTTACGTCTGGCGGCCATAGCGAGTTGGTCCCACGCCTTCCCATCCCGAACAGGACCGTGAAACGACTCAGCGCCGATGATAGTGTGGATACCCATGTGAAAGTAGGTCACTGCCAGACACCCATTCAGAATCCCCGATATTGTATGATATCGGGGATTCGCTTTTGCTTTTGGCGGTATTGGGTGTATGGCGGTGCAGAGGGGTAAAAATTTAATAGTTGAACTGTTGTAAAACTGATAATAACGGGAAAAACGGCTTGTAAGGCCGGGAGGGTTTGGTTATGATGGCTGTTCATAAAGGGCGGAGGCTCGTTATGTACGGTATATTGACCAAACACATTCGGGAAACCGGCTGTATCATATTAAGGATGGAACATACATGAAAAAACTGATGTTGGGTGTGTTGGCGGCGTTGTCGTGTGCGTGGTCGCTGGCGGCGGTGAATATCAATACGGCGACGGCGGAGGAGTTGAAGGCGTTGCCGGGTATCGGCCCGGCGAAGGCGGCGGCGATAGTGGAATACCGTCAGGCCAACGGTGCCTTTAAAAGTGTGGAGGAGTTGAAGAAGGTGAAGGGTATCGGGGACGGTATCTTCAATAAGCTGAAGGAAGAGGCGACGGTGTCGGGTGCGGCGAAGGCCAAACCGGCCAAACCGGTGCAGCCCAAGGCCAAGTAGCCTTTAACTGGAAACGAAGCTGTTAACACCGATAGTGCAAAAGGCCCGTCAACGGGCCTTTGTTGCGGGCTGGCTGGAGGTGAACGCGTCAATAAGACGGAAGATGCAGACGCTGTTCGGACAGGCAGGCTGTGAGTTACGCTGAGTGTGGGGAGCTTAAAAACAGCTTATAAGCAGCGTTGCCAGTTTCATCATGACAGGTGTAACCTACGTTTTCGAGAAAGTCGGTAAAGGCAGCGCTTTCTTGTTCCGGAACATCTATTCCGACTAAAACACGCCCGTAATCAGCGCCGTGATTACGGTAATGAAATAGGGTGATATTCCAGTTGGTTTGCATATGATTGAGGAAACGAGCAAGGGCTCCTGGGCGCTCGGGAAATTCGAATGTAATTAAACGTTCGTTATTGATTTTATCCGTGCGCCCACCAACCATATAGCGGATATGAATTTTAGATATTTCGTCACCGGAAAGGTCGATATTGGGCAGACCTGCGGCAGCCAATTCTTTGCTGATACGCCCGATATCGCGCGGGCTGGAAGTTTGGATACCGACAAAAATATGTGCGATTTTGTCGTCACCGTAGCGGTAATTGAATTCTGTAATATTTCGGCTGCCTAATACATTGATAAACTTACGGAAGCTGCCAGGGGTTTCAGGAATAGACACAGCAAAAATACCCTCATGACCTTCACCTAATTCACTGCGTTCGGAAACATGGCGCAAACGGTGGAAATTCATATTAGCGCCACTATTAATGGCAATTAAGGTTTGGTTGCGACACTTTTCGCGTTCGATATAGGCTTTTAAGCCTGCAAGTGCAAGTGCGCCGGACGGTTCGGTAATGCTGCGGGTATCGTCAAAAATATCTTTCACAGCGCCGCAAATGTCATCAGTATCGACAAGAATGATTTCATCAAGCAGGTCACGGCAAAGTGAGAAAGTTTCTTCGCCTACCAATTTAACTGCAGTACCGTCGGCAAATAAGCCGACGTCTTTTAATTCGACACGTTCACCGTGCTCAATAGATTGCTTCATGGCGCAGGCATCATAAGTTTCAACACCGATTACCTTAATCTCCGGGCGCACGTTTTTGATAAATGCAGCTACACCCGCTGCCAAGCCACCACCGCCAATCGGTATGAAAATGGCGTGGATGGGTTTGGGGTGCTGGCGGATGATTTCGAGGCCGATGGTGCCTTGCCCTGCTATTACATGAGGGTCGTCAAAAGGAGGAATATAGGTAAGTCCGCTTTCTGCCACAAGCTTCATAGCATGGTCATAAGCATCGTTATAGGAAACACCTTTGAGTACAACATTACCACCGCGGGCTTTTACTGCGTCTACTTTGATTTGGGGTGTGGTTTCGGGCATTACGATGGTGGCTTCGCAATTTAAATATTGGGCGGATAGGGCTACTCCTTGAGCATGGTTGCCTGCGCTGGCGGTAATAACGCCTTTGGCCAAGGCTTCGGGTGAGAGGGAAGCCATTTTGTTGTAAGCACCGCGGATTTTGAATGAAAACACAGGTTGCAGGTCTTCGCGCTTGAGCAGAATTTGGTTGTCCATTCTACGCGATAGATTCCGTGCCGAATCCAAAGGGGTTTCTGTGGCAACGTCATATACTGAAGCGGTCAGGATTTGAGTTAGGTATTGGGAATGCAGTTTTGGGTTCATGATAAGGTGGCTGGTTATCGCGGAATGTCGTTTTTTTAAGATGTGAATAAAGCAAAACCATACTCTGAGCGGCACGATAGTGCAAGTAGAAACTGAATTCATGTATAATTTGCTGAAATTTCAACTAAAGCTGCGCTTTTCGACGCAGTTTTCTGCCTTATTTTCTGTGGTTAAATTAATTGAAATAACTTTGGTGCTATGAAAAAAAACATTTTCTGCCTGCTGTTGGCGGCAGCCTGTTCTGCTTTTGCTGCGGATCCCGTAAAAAAAGAAGCTGCACCGGCGGTGCAAAAACCGGCTTCCCATACCGTTCCTCAAGCGACTGTATCTCAGAAAGAGCAAACAGGGATGCCAAAGTTGCCTGAGCTGGCGGCCACTGCTTATGCGGTGATGGATGTTCAAAGCAAGCAGACATTGGGCGCGCATAATGCAGATGCTCAGATTGAGCCGGCTGCGCTTACCAAGTTGATGACGGCTTATTTGGTATTTAAAGCATTGGATGACGGTGTATTGAAACCGGATCAGATGTTGACTGTGTCCGAGCGGGCTTGGAAAACCGGTGGATCGCGCATGTTTTTAAGCCCGAATAAAACTGTGAGTGTGAGCGATTTGCTCAAAGGTATGCTGGTGCAATCGGGCAATGATGCCGCCGTAACGCTTGCCGAAGTGTTGGGCAACGGTTCTGAAGCGGAATTTGTAAAAAAGATGAACGAACAGGCCACACGCTTGGGTATGCTGGATACCAGTTTTAAAAATGCCACCGGCGAATCGGCAGACGGCCATGTTTCCACGGTAAAAGATTTAATGAAACTGGCGGTTGCCGTGGCTCAGGATTTTCGTCGTTATTATCCGATTTTTTCCATGAAATCGTTTACTTATAACGGTATTGAGCAGCCTAACCGCAATTTGTTACTTTACCGCGATGCGAGTATCGACGGCATGATTACCGGTCATTCTCCTACGGCGGGATACAATCTGATTTCTTCCAGCAACCGCAATGACAGACAGGTGATAGCGGTGTTGGTGGGTGCGGAAAGCCCGGAGTTGCGTGCGGCCGAGAGCGGCAAGCTGTTGAACTGGGCTTTGCATTCGTTTGACACGCCTAAGCTGTACAATGCCGGCCAAGTGGTTTCTCAAGTAAAGGTTTACAAAGGGGAAAGCAAGGCGGTGGATGCCGGATTTATCGAGGCTATTTACCTGACCATTCCGCATGCCGAGGGAAAAAATATCAAACCTGTGTTGGAAACCGTGCAGCCTGTTGTCGCGCCCGTGCGTACGGGTCAAGTGCTCGGCAAGTTGAAAATTATGTATGAAGGCAAGCTGCTGGCAGAGCGCAATGTGGTGGCGTTGAACCAAGTGGAAGAAGCGGGTTGGTTTGTCCGCATCATAGATAATATCAAGCTTTGGTTTAAAAATATTTTCGGTTGATTCTGTTGATGGTAATGCCTGTCTGAAAATTTTCAGACAGGCATTATTGTTGATATCAACCTGCTTTACCGTCGACTCTCGGGCGCAACAGCCACGGGATATAACGCCACGCATAAAGCAAGAGGGATGCGGCGAATAACGCAGCGGAAAGCCGCAGGCTGTGATCATAGGCGGTGGTGTTGACGGTTGCCATAAACGCTGCAAGCGTGCGTACGACAGTAGCAGCCAGCATAAGCACGAAAGCCGTACCCATCGGCTTGGGCGCGGGGTACAGCGGTCGGCCCGTGTGGCCTAAAGCCGTGCGCACCATCATGCCTACGGTTAACATACCGATTCCGCCTACGGCGACCAAGTGCACGCCGGTGCTCATCATTTCAGGCTTCCAAAAAGCCGCGCCCATCGCCATCAGCCCCAAAGAAGTGGCCGCATAGCCGGCAAACAGAATCCACAATAAAGGTTCGCCCAAAGCTTTGGGTTCAAACCAACGGCCTGTCTGAACCAAGCCGATTATGCCAGCGGCCAATGCAAACAGAGACGCGGGCAGCAGTGCGGTATTCAGGCTCATCAGCAAAGCCGCAAGCATCGGCAGCACCAATGCACTCAATGCCAGCCACATCGGGCTTGCCACTTGCTCGGTTCCCAGCCTGCGTGAGGTAAAAAACGAAATAATCCGCGTGCCTACCAAGCCGATAAAACCCGCAACCATAATCAAACCCGCCAACAAACCGTTTTGCAGGGCGGCGGCGTTGAAAGAGGAAAGCTGTAGGTGAAACAGCAATAAAGTGAGGCCGAATAAAAACAAGGCAGCCACAGCGATGTAATTGCGCGAATTGCGGCTGCGTACCACGGAAACGCCCATAAACCAAGCGGCCAGCCAATAAAATGCAACACCCGATAGGCCGGATGCGGCGGCAAGCGGCGTAAATGCAAACACTCGTGAAAGCAGCCACAAAGCAACCAGAGTGATTAAGGCGCCGCCGCGAGTGGGCGGCTGGCCTGTCCAAGTAGCGGATGCGGTAAGCAGAAAGGCCACGACAATGGCTCCGGCATAGCCCCAGATCATTTCGTGGGCATGCCAAAAATAGGCAGGCAGCGCAGGTGTACCTTGATAACCGAACGCCCAAAGCAAAATGGATAAAGCGCCGTATATTGCGGCGAGCGGGTAAAGCGGGCGGAAAGCCATGGCCCAAACGGGATGATGGGTAAAAGACATGGTGGTTCCTTATAGCGTGGTTAACGGCAGTTTAGGGTTCAGACAGGCAATGCTCGGTAATCTGCCCAAACAACACCCTTTCTTCAAATCGGGCATGGTCGCGCAAGGTTTGGGCGAATTGCAGGTTCCATTGCGGATCGTCAAAACGCGGATTGTTCAGCATCTCGCGCAACGCGGCATGGTCTTGCTCGAAGCGCTCTTTCAAGCCGGCATCGGGCAGCCGCTGCCAATAGGCGGCAAACCGGGCTTCTTCCTGTGTGAAATGCTCAAGCAAACCGGCTTTGTGCTGCTCGATATCTTGCGCGTGGTTCAGTTCGGGATTGCGCAGAATGCGTACGCACAAAGCCAGCGCGTGATGATGCTCTTGCGAAAGGTCGATAAGCTCCGGGTGGCGTTTCATGTGGGGTTCCTTATTTTCAGACAGGCATTGCCTTAACCGTGGCGTCTGGTTATGCCTTTTGTGTATAATGTGCATATATTATGAAACTTTAGATAACAAACCGCAACTATGTATCTGACACAACATACCGACTTCGGGCTGAGGGTGTTGATTTACGCCGCAGTTAACGATGATGATTTGGTCAACATCAGTGAAATCGCAGGCATCTATCAAATTTCCAAAAGCCATTTGATGAAAGTGGTAACCGCTTTGGTTAAAGGCGGTTTTCTAACCGGCATCCGCGGCAAGGGCGGCGGACTCAAGCTGGCGCGGCCTGCCGGGGAAATCAATATCGGGCAGGTTGTCCGCTGTTTGGAGCCTATGGTGTTGGTGGAGTGCATGGGCGACAAAAATAACTGCCTGCTCACGCCCGACTGCCGCTTGGCCGGCATATTGAGCGGCGCGGCGCAAGCCTTTTTGACGCATTTGGAAGGGTTTTCGCTGGCAGATTTGGTAAACAAACCCACTTTCCGGCTGCTTTACCGCGTGGACTCAGATAATCAGGCTGCCCGGTCATAACATTTATCGCAGCACAGAATGCCTGTCTGAAAAACGTTTCAGACAGGCATTCGGGCTAAACGAAGCCAATTCTGTTACACTTCTGCCTGTTTTCAGTTACCACTCTTTCTCAAATTTCAAACATCATGAATATCCCGAAAAAACTCGTTATCGCCAGCCGCGAAAGCCGCTTGGCCATGTGGCAGGCCGAGCATATCCAAGCACGTTTGCAGGCACTTTATCCGGAATGCGAAGTGAGCATTCTGGGCATGACCACGCGGGGCGACCAGATTCTCGATAAAACCTTGTCTAAAATCGGCGGCAAAGGCTTGTTTATCAAAGAACTGGAACAGGCATTGCTGGACGGCCGCGCCGATTTGGCCGTGCACTCGCTGAAAGACGTGCCGATGGAGCTGCCGCAAGGTTTCGCATTGGCAGCCATCACAGAGCGCGCCAGCCCGTTTGATGCTTTTGTGTCCAACCAATACGGGCGTTTGGAGGATTTGCCCAAAGGCGCGGTGGTGGGCACGGCCAGCCTGCGCCGCGAAGCCCAGTTGCGCGCGCGATTTCCTCATCTGAACGTGCGACCCTTGCGCGGCAACCTGCAAACCCGCCTGGAAAAACTGGATAAAGGCGAATACGACGCCATCATTTTGGCAGAAGCCGGCTTGCAGCGTTTGGGGTTGGCAGAGCGCATCCGTACCGTTTTATCGCCTGCCGACAGTCTGCCCGCAGCAGGGCAAGGCGTGTTGGGTATCGAAATCGCCGCCAACCGCTACGATCTGCTCGAAATATTGAACCCGCTCAACCACCCGCTGAGCAACGCCTGCGTTACCGCCGAGCGCGCATTGTCCCGCGCACTGGGCGGCAGCTGCCAAATCCCGCTGGCCGCTTATTGCACCGAAGAAAACGGCCTGCTCACCTTGCGCGGCATGGTCGGCCATCCCGACGGCTCGGTAATGCTGGAGGCGGATGCCCAAGCCCCGTTGGCTTACGCCGATGCCTTAGGCCGTGTCGTGGCTAAAAAGCTGGCCGACGACGGCGCAGAAAATTTGATTGCCGCCGTGTTGGGCGAGCAAAACGCCAACAGTTAAACTGTTTTTTCAGATAGGCATTTGAAAGCGGATGCCTGTCTGAATTTTGTATGAAAGTTTCAGAAACAATTTAGGGGAAGTAAAAGTATGAAGTATTCTGGAAAAATTATCCGTTGGAATGATAAGCGCGGTTTTGGTTTTATTGAGGAAGAGAAATCAGGTACAGAGATTTTTGCTCATATATCAGCGTTTACAATTAAGGAGCCCCGTCCGATAGAAGGCAAAAAAGTTTTGTTTAAAATTGCAGAGGATTCTACGGGTAAAAAAGAAGCAGTTGAAGTAAGTTATTTAGGGAGCACATTAAAAGCTGATCAGGAATTTAATTCCGTACAATCAAGGAAATATACAAATAATCATATTGTGGGTGTATTGTTATTAATCGGTGTGTTGATAGCAATTGTTTTGTATTTTGATTACACAAAGAAAAACAGTAGTACACCACAGCCACTCTCAACCGTAGAACAGGTAGCAGCGAAAATGGCAGCAGAGAGAAAGCAGTTTTCTGATAGTTCAAAATCTGCTTATACGGAGCAGAAGCAAGTGATTCTTACCGTAGGGGGAAACAAGGTTTATGATGAGTCCCATACAAAGCCTATTTCTATTAAGAAGCAATCTGCTTTTAGATGTGATGGAAGAGTCCATTGTTCTCAAATGACTTCTTGCTCTGAGGCAGAATATTTCCTAGAACATTGTCCTAATGTGGAAATGGATGGAGACGGAGACGGCACGCCTTGTGAAAAACAATGGTGCCATTGAAAACTGATATGCTGTTCCGAGTTAATTCATGCCTGTCTGAAAACCATGAATGCCGGATAAACGTTATGCCCACGATTCTGCTTGTGCGACCTGCCGAACGTGCCGCCGCCGATGCTTTAGTCTGCAAAGCGGCCGGCTGGCGGGGCGTGCCGTTTAGTGTGCTTGAAATTGTGCCGGACAAGCCGCATTTGGCAGCATTGCCGGCGCAATACGCTGCCGCCGACGCGGTATTCTGGGTAAGCCCCGGTGCAGTTCAGACAGGCATAGGCGTTATCGACGGCAAATGCTTTTCTGAAAAACCGAATATCGCCGTGGGGCAGGCTACGGCCGACGCTTTGCTGAAAGCAGGCTGTACAAACGTGCTTTTTCCCGGCAACGGTAATGACAGCGAAGCGGTTATCCGTTTGCCGATCTGGCAGAGCCTGCCCTCCGGGGCACGGGTGCTGATTGTGCGCGGCAGGGGCGGGCGGGCTTATCTGGCACAGACTTTAAACGGGCTCGGTATGCAGGTTGAATTTGCGGAAGTTTACCGGCGGGAGCCGCAAAAGCCGGAATGGCAGGTTTTTGCCCGGGAGAAGCCTTATGCCGTTTGGATTGCTTCAACCGAAAGCGTGGCGTTGTTTTTCTCTTTAATGCCCGATGAATTGGTGCAAGAAGCTAAATCCTTGTTATACTTTACACATCACCCGCGTATTGCAGAAAGCCTGCAACAGCAGGGCGCAGAGAGAGTCGAATTGATTAAGCAGTTGGATGTGCCAACTTTAAAACGCTATACGGAGCAAGCCGATGAGCGATGAACATAACCGACAAGAGCAGATGCCGGCAGATGCCGCACCCGCACCGACAAAACCGCAAAATGAAACGACAGGAAACAGTATGAGCGAACCCAAACAAGAATATTTACAGCACAACACACAGCAGCCGGCTCCGGTGGTGATCAAACAATCGGGCGGCAGAGGTTTGGCTGCGGGTGCGCTGATTTTGGCGCTGTTAGGTTTGGGTGCAAGCGGCTTTTTGTTTGTGCAGGGCCAAAACGTATTGAAAAATCAAGAACTGAATATCGAGCAAAAGCTGGATAAAGCGGCTTTGGGCGAAAGTCAAAATGCGGGGATGCTGCAAGATACCCTGCGCAAACAGGAAAGCATTGCCGCCGCCCTGGCAAAATTGGACGGTGAAAACCGCCAAAATGCCGAAGCTGTAGCCAATGCGCAGCGCGCTTATCAAGAATTGCTCAAAGGCCGGGTCAATTGGTTGGTCGACGAAACCGAGGTTACTTTAAACGTGGCGGCACAACAACTGCTGCTAACCGGTAATGTGCCTGTTGCGGTTGAGGTATTGGAAAGTGTTGAAAACCGCTTGAACCGCTTCAATCAGCCTGAACTGCTGCCGATTAAACAGGCGGTGAGCAGCGATTTGGCGGCACTGAAAAACCGCCCTTATTTGGATGTGTCCAGCGCGTCTTTGCGTCTCGACAGATTGGAAAGCGCAGTTGCCGGCCTGCCGCTGGTGTTGGAAGGAACACTGCGTCCGAGCGAGGCAGCGCCTGAAGTTGCGGAAGATACCGCGCTTACTTGGTGGGAAAATGCGTGGAACAAAACGCTGGATAATTTGAGGGGTTTGGTAGAGGTGCGCAAACTCAACAGCAATGATGCCATGCTGATTTCTCCCGAACAGAATTTCTTTATTAAAGAAAACCTGCGCCTGCGCCTGATGGATGCCCGTTTTGCCTTGATCCAGCGCAACGGTGAAATTTACCAAACCGATTTGAACGTAGTTGAAGATGCCGTTAAGCAGTATTTCGACAACAAATCCCAAGTAACACAAGCCTGGCTGAAAGAGCTAGCCGAATTAAAGGCGCTTGATGTACGCGCCGTTTCCGATGACGCGCTGAAAGCCAGCCTGCATGCAGTAAGAAATTATCAAGACAGCATACGCACGCATCAGGGCGCGGTTACCATGCCTGCCAACCCGAAAACACAGGCAGAGCCTGCCCATTCTGCTGCATCGGAAGCATCGGCAGTTGTCGCCCCGCAGTCTGCCGCTTCTGCTGCGCCGGTTTCTGCATCCGAACCGCAAACCAAAGCTGCTTCTGCTGCTGCCGAAGCCAAACAGGCGCCGGAAAAGAAAGCAGATAAGCCCGCCCAACCTGCTGCCGGCAGCGATAAAACTGCCAAAGGAGCATAAGTATGAAAAGCTTGATTTGGATCATCATCCTATTTGCCGTGGCTGTAGGCTTGGCGGTGGCGTCAGGTATTTACACGGGCAATGTGTATATTGTGGTGGAGCAAACGCTGATGCGGGTTAATCTGCATGCCTTTATTTTAGGTTTGCTGCTGGTTGTTGTGCTGCTTTATATTTTGGTGCGCATTGTTGCGGCGTTTCTTAACATTCCGGGCAGCATGCAGCGTTTCGGCAACCGCCGTAAAGAGCTCAAAGCCGGAAGCGATCTTCAATCGGCCGGTTTGGCTTATTTTGAAGGCAAGTTCCAAAAAGCCGAGCAGGAAGCAGCCAAAGTGTTGGCCAATAAAGAAGCCGGCAGCAACCGCTCATTGGCTTTGATGCTGGCAGCACATGCAGCCGATTCTATGGACGATGTGGAGCTGCGCGACCGTTATCTGGCGGATATTGCCAAGCTGCCCCACAAAGACCAGCTTTCCCGCTATCTGCTGCTGGCCGAAAGTGCGCTAAACCGCCGGGATTATCCGAAAGCTTTGGAAAATATTCAGGCCGCCGCGCAAATCAACCCCACATTAACCCGTTTGGTCAAACTCAAGCTGCGTTATGCGTTTGACCACGGCGATGCTGTGGAAGTGCTGGACACGTCTGCCAAGTTGCAAAAAGCCGGTGCGATTAATGATCACGAGGCGCTCCAATATCACGATTGGGCATACCGCCGCCTGCTTGCTATGGCAACCGATTCGGGAAGCTTGAAGGCCTGTCTGAAAAGGATTCCTGATTCGTTGAAGGCGGCCGACTTGTGCGTGCCGATTGCCGAAAAATACGAATCATTGGGTTTGTACAGCCAAGCGGTAGCATGGGTAAGCAAATATTATCCGCAAACCCGCAAAGCAGAGCTGCTGCCTTCTTTCGTGCAAAGCGTGCAATATCTGGGAGAGCGCGAACAGCGCAAAGCCATCGATACGGCAACGCATTGGCTGGAGCAATATCCCGAAGATTCGCGTTTGCTGATGTATGCCGGCCAGCTGGCTCATGCGAAGCAGCTTTGGGGCAAAGCTCAAGGCTATCTGGAGGCAAGCTTGGCGTTGGCGCCGAGCATCCAAGCGCGTTTGGCTTTGGCCAAAGTGTTTGATGCTACCGGAGAAACGCGTAAAGCCGAGGAGCAGCGCATGCTGGCTTTGGAAGGCGTGGAGTATGACGAACCGGATATGTTGCTGCCGAAAGAAGTGTAACTGTTTTTGGTTTAATAAATATAGTCAATCTGCTTACATAATAACGGTACCGTTATACTCGGGCTTGATCCGAGTATCTCTTTAATTACTGGGCTCTTCATATTTGAGTCAAGTACGAGTATCAAGGGAGTGCTACTTTTAAGTTGATTTACTATATATCAGAGCATATTGCCTGTCTGAAAACAAACACCCGCCGGATTTCCCGGCGGGTGTTTGTTTTCAGACAGGCATTTAGCGACGGTGCTTGCTGAATACGATTTTCGTTGCCTGCCAAGCTACGCAGCATGCACCTGCAATGAAAATTAAGTCGGCCAATGTACGCAGCCACCGCAAAGTAACCAAGCTGCTTTGCTGCATAAACGCTTCGCTGCGTGCAAGCCAAAGCCCTTCGGTGATAGAGGCATGCACTTGCAATACACCGACAGGCAGCAAGCTGATAAGCACCATCAAGACCAAACCCCAATTCAGGCTCCAAAACCCCCATTTCATTAGCTGTTCGTCAAATTCGACGGTAGGTTTGATATAACGGGCCACCAGAAGCACAAAACCTAGGGCAAGGAAACCATACACGCCGAATAGCGCAGTATGGGCGTGCACGGCGGTAGTGTTCAAACCTTGCAGGTAGAAAAGGGAAATCGGAGGATTAATCAGGAAACCGAACACACCGGCACCGATCATGTTCCAAAATGCAACTGCCACGAAGCACATTAGCGGCCAGCGCAAACGCTGCATCCAAGGGGTAGCATGTTGGAAAGACCAATGTTCGTACGCTTCTTTACCCAATAAAATCAGCGGAACCACTTCTAAAGCGGAGAATGAAGCGCCTACTGCCATAACCGGCGTGGTTGTGCCTGAAAAATACAGGTGGTGAAATGTGCCGGGCACGCCGCCGATCATAAACAAAGAAGCCGAAAGCAAGGAAGCTACGGTGGCCGATTGACGGCTGACAAGACCTAAGTTATAGAAAATAAACGCCAATGCAACTGTGGCAAATACTTCGAAAAAGCCCTCTACCCATAAATGCACAACCCACCAGCGCCAATATTCCATAATGGTAATGCTGTCATGTTCACCGTAAAACAAGCCGGGTGCGTAGAACACGCCTACACCTATCATAGAAGCCACAAAAATGGCCAGCAGGTTTTTATCGGCATGCTTGTCTCTGAACGCGGTAACAGTACAGCGCAACATTAGGAACAGCCATAAAAGCAAGCCTATCATCAGTAGAATTTGCCAGAAACGGCCAAGGTCGAGATATTCGTAGCCTTGATGGCCGAACCAGAAGTTCAACTCCGTAGGCAGTGCGTGGCTGAGCGCCAGAAAGTTACCGCCGTAAGAACCGGCCACAACGATAAATAAGGCAATATAAAGAAAATTTACGCCGGCTGCCTGCCATTTAGGGTCTTTCCCCTCGCTGATGATGGGAGCAAGGAACAGACCTGCCGTTAAGAAACCGGTCGCAATCCAAAAAATCGCTGACTGTATATGCCATGTACGTATCAAAGCATAAGGAAACCATTCAGACAGGGGTATGCCGAAGAAGTGTTGGCCTTCTACCGTGTAGTGTGCGGTCAGCCCTCCGAGTAACACTTGTACGACAAACAGCGCCACGGTCAAGAATACATATTTACCCAAAGCTTTTTGCGAAGGCGTAAGGTTGACTTTGCTTACCGGATCAATATCGGGGGCCTGCGGTTCGGCTTCGTGCTTGCGCATAAAAGACCAGCCCCAAACTAAAAGGCCTATACCTAACAATAAGAAAACGATACTTGCGATAGACCACATAATATTTTCGGTGGTCGGCACATTGCCGATTAAAGGCTCATGAGGCCAGTTGGCAGTATAAGTAGCATTGTGATCCGGTCGATTGGTAGAAGCCGCCCAAGAGGTCCAGAAAAAGAACTTGGTTAACTGCGTGCGTTTTTCCAAATCGGGTAGTGTATTGTTTTTCATTGCGAAATGGTCGCGCGTTTGTATCATGGCGGGATCATCGCCATAAAGCTTGATGTAATAAGGTGCAACCATTTCGATTGCTTTAATGCGCGTATCGCTCAGAACGACCGTGCCTTCTCTGTTGAGGCGACCGCCGTTGCGGTATTCCTCTTTCATCAGCGTTTGCAGCTCGGACTGTTGGATTCTGTTTAAAGCTGTATAAGATTTACCGAATTGTTGTTGCGCACTGATTTCCAGCCATGCCTCCAGTTCGCGGTGTAGCCAATCGGCTGTCCAGTCGGGTGCCTGAAAAGCACCGTGGCCGAAAATTGAGCCTAATTCCATGCCGCCGGTTGATTGCCAAGCAGACTGGCCGGCCAAAATGTCGGATTTTGTCATTACGGTTTTACCGTTTTGATTGACATACCGCTCGGGAAAAGGTGGTGCGTTGCGGTAAACATCCACACCAAGATAACCCAATATGCCGAAAGTGATGGTCAACACTGCAATCAGCGACAGCCAAAGTTTTTTATACTGTCCCATGGTTGTGTCCTCTTTAAAGGTATAAAGTTATTTAACATTCATAAAATATGAATGTTAAGAATTGTATTACTGTATGATGTGATAACGGTATAGTTCTTTCGGATTAGAAGGGCGCAATATGTTGTTATGAAATAGGAAGAAAAAACGGTGTGCGTCGTTAAAGGAAAAAAGTATAATTCGGTCGTATAAGCCGCCTTAAAAGGCGGTTTGCTGTTTCATTTTATAGAGATAAAAATGCAAGGAAAACGAGCTTTAACCGATAAACAAATGGCTTTTCTGCTGGCCACGATAACGGCGTTGATGCCGCTTTCCATTGATGGTTATCTGCCCGCATTGGTGCAGATTTCGGAAAGTTTGGATGCAGATATCCATATGATAGAAAAAAGCCTCAGCACTTTTTTGCTGGGCGTGGCTTTCGGGCAGCTTGCCGGAGGTTCTGTTTCGGATGTTAAAGGCCGAAGAATCGTAGCATTGAGCGGATTGGCCGTGTATATCGTTGCCAGTTTGGGCTTGGCCTTGCTGCAAACGGCGGAGCAGCTGTTGTTTTTGCGTGCCGTTCAGGCTCTGGGGGCGGGGATGGCGGCGGTAATGGCGGGAGCGGTGGTGCGTGACCATTATGAAGGCCGGCAGGCTGGGCAGATGTTTGCTTTAATCGGCATCATCATGATGGGGGCGCCGTTGGTTGCGCCTATGCTGGGCTCGGTTTTACAGATTTTGGGCGGTTGGCGGCTGATTTTTGCTTTTTTAATGGTTTATGCGGCGTTGGTTTGGGGGCTGGTTTACCGTTTTCTGCCGCATTCGGCGCATAACGGAAAATTTGACAGATTGTTTTTTGCCGATGTGTGGGCGCGTTACCGGAAAGTTTTGCGCACCAAACTCGCTTTGGGTTTTCTGTTTTTCCAAGCGTTTAGTTTTTCTTCGATGTTTGCATTTATCACCGAATCGCCGTTTGTGTATATGAAGTTATACGGTGTAAGCCCGCACGCGTATGCTTGGCTGTTCGGTTGCAACATTATCACGATGGCGGCGTTTAACCGTTTAACGGCTTATCAGTTGAAAACGGGTAAAAATGCAGAAGACATTTTGAAGTGGGGCGTTTTGGTTCAGATACTCGCCAATATCGGTTTGGCATTTTCTGTATTTGCCTTCGGCTTGCCGCCTATGGCTTTATTGGTTGGCTTGGCGATGATTTCGGTGGGAACGCAAGGCCTGATTACCGCCAATACGCAAACCTGTTTTATGAGCTATTTCAAGGCTGAAGGCGGAACGGCGAATGCTTTGCTGATGGCTTCCAGCTCCTTGATTGCTGCGTTTATGGGTTGGCTGACCACGCTGTTGCACGATGGTAGCGCGCATGTGATGGCCGGTATGATGCTGGCTTCCAGCATATGCGGCATCAGCCTGCTTTGGCTTTATTCGCGTGATGTTTGGCTGGCAAAGCGCGTTGATTGATAAAATGCCTGTCTGAACACTTTCAGACAGGCATTAATCATGTAAAATGTTTGACGATAAACCGTATAAGAAAGTTTGTATGTCTTCCGATGAGAAACTGCTGCCGCACCGGCAGGCAATTGATGAGATAGATGCAGAAATATTGGATTTGCTAAACCGGCGTGCGGTTCACGCGCGCGCAATCGGCGGGCTGAAAGGCACGGGCGTAGTGTACCGCCCCGAGCGGGAAGCACAGGTTTTATTGCGCATCAAAGAATTGAACCGCGGGCCGCTTTCCGGCGAATCGGTGGCGCGACTGTTCCGCGAAATTATGAGCGAGTGCTTGGCGGTGGAGCGGCCGTTGACGATTGCCTATCTCGGCCCCGAAGGCACGTTTACACAGCAGGCAGCCATCAAGCATTTCGGCCACGCGGCGCATACGCGAGCTTGCGCTACGGTGGACGAGTGTATGCGCTTGGTGGAGGCGAAACAGGCCGATTATGCGGTGGTACCGGTGGAAAACTCAACAGAAGGCTCGGTCGGCCGTACTCTTGATTTGTTGGTTGCCAGTCCGCTAAAAGCTTGCGGTGAAGTGATTTTGCGTATTCATCATAATCTTTTGCGCAAGCGTGAAGGCATGGAAGGTCTGCAAAAAGTGTATGCACATGCGCAGGCTTTGGCGCAATGCCAAGCTTGGTTGGGCAAACATTTGCCCGATACGGTGGCGCGCATTCCGGTATCCAGCAATGGCGAGGCTGCGCGCTTGGCCGCTTTGGATGACTCGGCAGCAGCGATTGCCGGCCAAACCGCGGCTGAAATTTACGGCCTGCTCAAGCTTGGTTCGAATATCGAAGACGATCCCAACAATACCACCCGCTTTTTGGTGTTGGGTTATCAAGAAACCGTGCCGAGCGGGCAGGACAAAACTTCGCTGGTGTTTTCTACGCCGAATAAGGCCGGCGCAGTCAGCTCTTTGCTTGAGCCGTTTACCGCAGGCGGTATTTCGATGACCAAATTTGAAAGCCGCCCGAGCAAAACGGGTTTGTGGGAATACGTGTTTTTTATCGACATCGAAGGACATGTGGATGAAGAGCGAGTGCAGGCGGTGTTGCAAAAATTCCGCGAGCGTAATGTGTTTGTGAAAGTGGTGGGTGCGTACCCGCTGGCCGTGATTTGATTGCGGGAAAACGTATGATGCAGGATGCAGGGATTTTAGGTTTGGGCTATTTGGGCATGTCGCTGGCAGAGAGGCTGTATTTGAGCGGCTGTCGGGTAGCGGCGGTAAAAAGAAGCTTGTCTTCCGATGATGTCAATCTGCCCGTCAGCTTGAAATGCGCCGACTTCAACGATACCGCGCAACACCGGGCGGTATTCGACCAAACTTGGGCCGATAAACCGGTGTGGATTTGTTTGCTGCCGCCCACGCCTTTTGCTGCTTATGATGCCTGTCTGAAAAGCTGGTGCGGTTTGGCGAAAGAATATGGCATCAAGCATTTGGTGTTTTCCAGCAGCACCAGCGTTTATGGCAGCAGGGCGCGTGAATGCGATGAACAAAGCCCGCTTGAACCTGAAACAGAAAGCGCGCGTAAAGTTGCGGCGGCGGAAAATGTGTTCCTGCAAAGCGGGGTTGAACATGTGGATATTCTGCGCTTGGGCGGGCTTTATTCCGCAAGCCGCCACCCTTTAAACCGCATATTGCAACAAGGTAAGCTCATACCGAATGCAAACCAGCGGGTCAATATGGTGCATCAGGATGCGGCGGTATCCGCTTTGTTTCATGCGGCTGCAAACCCGAACGGCATCCGTATCCGCAATATTGTGGCGCAGCATCATCCTACCAAACGCGAATTTTACACGGCAGAGGCGCAGAGCTTGGGCTTGCCGGTTCCCGAGTTTGAAACGGGTAACGGCAGCGGCAAGATCGTGCATACTCTGTTTGACGATATTGATTGATAAAGCCCGGCAAAACCGCAAGCTTTATCGCAAGAGAATAACCGGCGTGTCCGGCAACCTGTCGGATATGCCTGTCTGAAAGATTTAAAAAACAATGTTTGCTTTACCGATTATTAACCATCTAATCCAACAAAACCCTGAAACTCAGGCACAACTGGCCGGCTATAACGGCATTGTGCTTGATTTGAATCTGGCCGGCTTGCGCATACACGGCCAATTTGACCAGAACGGTTTTCTGGTGCAGTCGGATAAACCTGCCGACACCGTGTTAACTTTTCATGAAAGTGCGATTCAGAAAATCCTGCGTCGGGAAATGCCGGGAGTGGGCGACTTCAAAATAGAAGGCGATCACGAGCTGGGCTTCAACCTGCTGCCGCTTTTAGGCAGCCTGCGTTATTATGCCAGCGACGATTTAAGCCGGATATTTGGCGATGCGGCTGCCGGCAGCATCATGATGCGAACCCAGAAACTGGGAGCAACATTAAAACAAATCGGTCAAAGCTTGATGGGGCAAGCATCGGATTATGCAAAAGAGCAGAGCGCGCCCGTTATCACGAAGGAAGAGTTTGACGAATGGGCGGATGAGGTAGACCGTCTGCGCGATGATGTGGCGCGTTTGCATGCCCGTTTGGATAAGCTGGAGCGTGATTGGTAAACCTGATTATTTGAAACCATTGCAAAGCACAATGCCTGTCTGAAAACTTGTGTTACTCGTTTTCAGACAGGCATTGTGTTGATTAATGCTTAACGTGCGGCGTTGGACACACGTTTGGCAAAAATCACCATACCGGTTATAAACGCTGCCAAGCCCAACCATGAGGCGACGGCGCCCCAGTTTTCCAGATTGAGCGCCAACGGAGCTTCAGAGCCGCCGCCGGTTACCGAAACGGCAATGATAAACGCTAAAATCACACCGATCAGGCTTTCGCCCACAATCAAACCGGCAGCAAACAATGTACCGATGCGGTCGGCATTTTTTAAGCGCAGCTCGGAGTTGCCGTTGTGGCGGATACGGATGCGGTATTTAATCCACGCAGCCAAAAACGCGCCGAATACGATGGGCATGTTAACCGAAGGCGGTAAATAAATGCCCATGCCCACAGCCAAAACCGGCAGGCTGAGTTTGGCGGAAGAGCTTTTCTTCAACACCAAATCCACAATAATTAAGGCTACGCCGATGCCCACGCCGAAGAAAATATAATCCCATTGCAGATTATGCGCGAAAATACCTTGGGCAATGGTGGTCATCAAAGTGGCCTGAGGTGCAGCCAAAGCTTGCGATGCGTCCATATTCGGGCGGGGCATGGCACCGGTAAAGCCGTAAGCCTGATACAAAAGCTCCAACACAGGAGAAATCACGATAGAGCCGACGATACAGCCGATAATCAGCGCAATTTGCTGCAAGCGCGGAGTGGCTTTAACCAAGTAACCCGTTTTCAAGTCTTGCAGGTTATCGTTGGAAATCGAGGCGATGGAAATAACCGCAGAGCCGCAAAACAGCGTTAATGCCAGCAGGAATTGGCGGTTGCCTTCGTCGGCAAACAAGTTGGCCGATTCACCAACCAGCAGTAAAACCAACGAAATCGTGAGAATCGAGATGATGCCGATGCCCGAAATCGGGCTGGATGAAGAGCCGACCAAGCCGGCCATATAACCGCAGGCAGCCGCAACCAGAAAGCCGATTACGAAAGCCAAAAGCGTACATACCGCAACCAAAGTCCACGCAATGCCTGCGGGCATTTGAGCGGCTTCAATAAAGTGGTAGAAGCAAAAGCCCAGCGTTACCATCATGCCCAGCGCCCATAAAATCATGGCTTTGGGGGATAAATCTTGCTCCACGCGCTCGGTGGATACTTCTGCTCCGCCGCGAATGGCTTTAAATGAAAGCCTCATGCCCTCCATCATCGGTTTCAGCAGAGTAATCAAAGTCCAAATGGCGGCAATGCCGATGGTGCCTGCGCCGATAAAGCGCACTTTTTCTTTCCAAAGCTGCATACCGTAAGCTGCCATATCCATATCGGCCGGCTGCGGAAGCGTTGCGGAAAAATAAGGAACGGCGCCGCCCCACGCAATCAAAATACCGAGCAAAATGGCGATGCCGCCGGTTAAGCCGACCAAGTAGCCTGCGCCAAGCAGAGCCAGAGAAAAACCCATGGGCAATTGAAAAATCGCAGCGCCTGCTTTAAACCAATAGCTCGCGCTATCGGCAACCACGCGCAAACCGCCGGTTAAAAAGCTCAACACACCTGCCAAAATGCCGCCAGCCGCAATTTCTTTAATGCCGCTGCCGCCGGTTTGCTTTTCTTCCGTTTCGTTATGCTCACCGCTGCCGACTTTTAAAATTTCAGCCGCCGCAACGCCTTCGGGGTAAGGCAGATCGCTTTTTACGACCATCGCATAGCGCAGGGGAATGGTAAAAATCACGCCCAAAATACCGCCGGCCATACACAGCAAGGTGGTTTGCCAGAAAGGAAAACCGTTCCAATATCCGGCCATCAGCAAGCCGGGCAACACGAAAATAATGGTGGATAGCGTACCGGCAGCCGAAGCCTGCGTCTGCACCATATTGTTTTCAAGAATATTGCTGCCTTTGGCAAATTTAAGAATGGCCATGGAAATGACGGCGGCAGGAATGGAAGAGGCAAAAGTAAGCCCGACTTTCAAGCCTAAATACACGTTGGATGCCGTGAAAATTATAGTAATCAGCGCACCCAGAACCATGCCGCGCAAAGTCAGTTCGCGGTAGCCTGCATAAGGGTCTTGATGTATTGTTGACATGTTTTTCACCATGAGGAATTGCAAAATAAGCTTTGTGTTAAGTTGGTATAATGTTTTGTTAACAAATAAATGTCAAGAAATGTTTGCGTAATATTTGGCTTTTTCGGGCGGATGTTTATTTGTTTGAAGCAAAAAAATGCCTGTCTGAAACTTCAGACAGGCATTTTAAAAACAATATTTTAATTAGCTAAAACCGCTTTCACGGCTGCAACAACATTCTCTACGGTAAAGCCGAATTCTTTAAACAGCTCTTCTGCCGGAGCAGATTCGCCGAAGCGGTTTAAACCGACAACTTTACCCTTCGTGCCTACATATTTATACCAGCCATCGGTTACGCCGGCTTCAACGGCTACTTTGGGCAGATGCGGAGGTAGAACGGTATTTTTATAAGCATCGTCTTGTTGATCGAACAGATTGGTGGAAGGCATGGAAACGACGTTTACGGCAATGCCTTGCTCGGCCAATGCTTTTTGTGCGTTCAGAGCCAACTCGACTTCGGAACCGGTGGCAATTACCACGGCTTGGGCTTGGCCGTTTTCGGCTTCGCTGATGACATAGCCGCCGCGTTTGATGTCGTCCAACTGGGCTTGGTTGCGCGGGATAAACGGCAGGTTTTGGCGGCTGAAAATCAGGCAGCTCGGATGGTCAGCCGCTTTGGCGGCTTCTGCCCATGCCACCAGTGATTCGGCTGTGTCGCACGGCCGCCATACGGCCATGTTGGGAATCAGGCGCAGGGTGGCGGTTTGCTCGACGGGTTGGTGGGTGGGGCCGTCTTCGCCGAGGCCGATGGAGTCGTGGGTGAACACGAAGATCGGGTTGATTTTCATCAGCGAGGCCATGCGCAGGGCGTTGCGGGCGTATTCGCTGAACATCAGGAAGGTTGCGCCGAAGGGTTTCACGCCGCCGTGCAGGGTCATGCCGTTCATGACGGCGGCCATGCCGAATTCGCGCACGCCGTAGTGGATATAGTTGCCCCCGTTTTCGGCAGTTACGGCTTTGCTTGCCGACCAATCGGTGAGGTTCGACGGGGTAAGGTCGGCGGAACCGCCTACAAATTCGGGCAAGACTTTGGCAAGGATTTCAATGCTGTTTTGGCTGGCTTTGCGGGTGGCGATTTTTTCGGCTTTGTCGCACACTTCTTTTAAGGCCGTCTGAACATAGGCATCGAAGTTTTCCGGCAGAGTGCCGTTCATGCGGCGCACGAACTCGGCGGCTTCGGCGGGGAATTTTTCTTGATAACGGGCGAATTTTTCGTTCCATTCGGCTTCGAGTTTCGCGCCTTTT
The DNA here is from genome assembly GCF_900636765.1 of Neisseria canis. Classification (NCBI taxonomy): domain Bacteria; kingdom Pseudomonadati; phylum Pseudomonadota; class Betaproteobacteria; order Neisseriales; family Neisseriaceae; genus Neisseria; species Neisseria canis. Next base: position 2,233,637 of record NZ_LR134313.1, on the reverse strand, counting down.
TCTTTGGCACTCCACGCGGCGTAAACGTCTTGCGGGATTTCAAACGGGCCGTGGTTCCAGCCCAAATGTTTGCGGGTGGCTTCGATTTCTTCGGCTCCCAACGGTGCGCCGTGGGTTTTGTGGCTGCCTTCTTTGGTGGCCGCGCCTTTGCCGATTAAGGTTTTACAGCAGATGATGGAAGGTTTGCCGGTTTCGGCTTTGGCCACTTCGATGGCCGTCTGAATGGCGGCGGTATCGTGTCCGTTTACGTTCGGCACCACATGCCAGCCGTAGCTTTCAAAGCGTTGCGGAATGTTTTCGGTAAACCAGCCGTCGACTTTGCCGTCGATGGAGATATTGTTGTCGTCGTAGAGCACAATCAGTTTGCCCAAGCCCAAAGTGCCGGCCAGCGAGCAGGCTTCGTGCGACACGCCTTCCATCAGGCAGCCGTCGCCCAAGAACACATAAGTGTGGTGGTCGACGATATCGAGGCCGTCTTTATTGAATTCGGCGGCGAGGATTTTTTCGGCCAACGCCATGCCCACTGCGTTGGCAATGCCTTGTCCCAACGGGCCGGTGGTGGTTTCCACGCCGTCGGTGTAGCCGTATTCGGGGTGGCCGGGGGTTTTGCTGTGCAGTTGGCGGAAGTTTTTCAGGTCTTCAATGGATACGTTGTAGCCGGTAAGGTGCAGCAGGCTGTAAAGAATCATCGATGCGTGGCCGTTGGAAAGGACGAAACGGTCGCGGTTGTAGAATTTGGGGTTGGAGGGATTGTGGTTTAAAAATTTTGTCCACAACACTTCAGCCATTTCCGCCATGCCCATCGGCGCACCGGGGTGGCCGGAGTTGGCTTTTTGCACTGCATCTATTGATAAAAAGCGGATGGCGTTTGCTAAAGGGGATGCCATGTTTTGATCCTTATGTTGTGGTTGCAATAGGCTTGGAATTATCCGGCTTTTTATAGCGCCTTTCAAGCAGCGGGAATATTTAAAGCCGCTTAAATTTACCTGGCAATTTTATGGGATATTTGTGATAAAAATGAACCAAGCCCTCTGTATTTTGTCTGCATGTTTTTGATAAGGGTTTTTATTTATAACTTAAGAGATAGTTGAAAATAGACAAAAACAACCGAGTTTCCTAAAAAAAAGACCGTTTTTCTTATAAATCAATGGAAAAATAGTTTTGTTGATATACTGTGAAAAAAAGAAATATTAGTAAAGACTGTGTAAATGAAAGGCCTGGTTTGATTTTAAAAGCAACCCAAGTCGGATGGCTGGCTAGAGTAAATCAGGCTGGATATCGGTTGCTGTAAGGCCGGTTTTGATTTTGCTTATTTCAAATAACATATAAAAATAACTATTGAAATTCATGGATTCAACAAAAGGACGGACGCATGACGTTAATTGAAATCTGTATTCAGGATAATGAATTATGGGATAAAACGATCCGAAGCTTACCTGTTTATGAGCCATTCTATTTGAATGCTTATGTAAAGGCTTTAGCCGGGCACAATAAAGACAGCGAACCTGTTTTATTGTATTACGAAAATGGCGACGTGAAAGCAGCTACTGTGATGTTTCGCCGCGATATTGCTTTAAGCCAGCCTTTTACCGGTAAAATTCCTGAAAACACTTATTTTGATTTGTCTTCTCCTTACGGGTACGGTGGTTTTATCTACAATACCGATTCGTTTCCCGAAGAAGTGCAGCAGGCTTACAATCAATATTGTTTGGAAACAGGTTATATTTGTGAGTTTCTGCGCTTTAATCTGTTTACCGACTATGCACAGCGGTACGATGGTTATGCCGTGAGCCCGATGGTGAATGTTGTATGCGATTTATCGGGCAGCTGGGAAGATGTGTTCGGCCGTTATCAGGGTAAAACCCGCCAGAAGGTGCGTAAAATTCAAAAGAGCGGTTGGTCTGTGCGTGTGGGTAACACAAAGGAAGATATTGATACTTTCCTGCCTGTTTATTATGACACAATGGATCGCAATGATGCGCGGTCTATGTATTATTTCGATAAAGAGTTTTTTGAAACACTGCATAACTTGGGCGGCCCGATTTATTATTTCTTCGCGGAAAAAGAAGGCAAAGTGGGTGCGGTGAATCTGCTTATCGGCGGAAATGAGAACACATACTGCTTCCTAAGCAGCACTTCCCGCGAGTATTTGAAAGAATCGCCCAATTATCTTTTGATGAGCGAAATGATTGCCTGGTCTCATGCAAATGGGTTTAAAAAGTTTGTTATCGGCGGCGGCTATGGCAGCAATGATGATTTGCTGCGGTTTAAAAAAGGCTTTGCGCCAGAAGGCTTGTATGATTTCTATATTGGCAATAAGATTTTCAATCAGGAAATATACAATAAGCTTCTGGAGATACGCCGTGAAGCCGGTGAGTTGGATGAAAATTCTAATTTCTTCCCGCTGTATCGTGCTTGATATCAAGGATATGGGTATATCACAAGCCGAGATCTTTTCAATAACATAAGTTACTAAAATTTTATGCTAAAATAAATCCTCAAAATGAAAAACCTTTCTTATTTTGCCTACTTTTTAGTCAAAATCAGAAAGGTTTTAGTCAGTTGAAAATTTTAGCACATTTTTATGCGTCAAATTTCGTTAATAGACTATTTTTGCAAAAGTCTCAGGTCTGTTATTCGGCATGAGCCGAGTAGATGGGGATACGCTTTGTGGCTGTGATGCTTAGATTAAAACGAACCATGCCTGTCTGAAACCTTTTCAGACAGACAGAGATATTTGCAAAATAGCCCATTTGCTCAACAACCGAAACCCAAACACAGGGTTTCGGTTGTTTTCCGTTCTAAATCATCTCTCTATTCTCCTCAGATACCCAATAATCGGGTATCTGAGCTGCTATTCAGGCAACAACAGGCCCACGCAGCCTGTTGGCTGCTTTCAACAGGTCCAAACACATCGCCTTCAGATGGCTTTGCGCACTCACTTTGCTCAGACCAAAATAAGTTGCCCGGGTATAGCGGAATTTACGGTGCAGCGAACCAAAGCTTTGCTCGACCACATATCGGGTTTTCGATAAGTGTCGGTTACGCTTGGTTTGTGCTTCCGTCAACGGGCGGTTGCGGTGGGATTTACACATGATGCCGTCCCGCAGCCGACGTTCTTTCAGATGTTGCCGGTTTTCCATGCTGTCATAGCCTTTATCGGAATAAACAGTCGTGTCTTTAGCTAGGCCTTCCAACAAAGGCAGCAGGTGTTTGCACTCATGGGCATTGGCGGCAGTGATGTGCAGTTTCTCTATATAGCCTTCGGCATCGGTACGGGTATGTTGTTTGTAACCCAGCCTGTATCGCCCGTCTTTCTTCATCCAACGGGCATCTCTGTCTTTACTCGGTGTGGTTTGGCTGTTGACCTGCCCTTCGTCATCCACTTCGATGGCCTGACGCTGTTTGCCGCCGGCCGTCTGAATAATGGTAGCGTCAACGATGGCGGCGGATGCTTTCTTTACTTTTAAGCCGGCGGTTAATCAGCTCCAGTAATTCGGCCAAGGTGTTGTCTTGCGCCAGCCAGTTGCGGTAACGGCATAAGGTGCTGTGATCGGGGATGCTCAGTTCGTCAAAACGGCAAAACAGATGGAAATCGATGCGGGTAATGAGGCTGTGTTCGAGTTCGGGATCGGAAAGGCTGTGCCATTGGCCGAGTAAAAGGGCTTTGAACATGGACAGCAGGGGATAAGCTGGACGACCGCGATGGTCTCGAAGGTAACGGGTTCTTTGATGGCTGAGGTAATGCTCGATCGGTTGCCAATCAATCACCTGCTCAAGTTTCAACAGGGGGAAGCGGTCGATGTGTTTGGCAATCATGGCTTGTGTGATTTGCTGAAAGAAGGTGCGCACGAAAAATCCCCTAAATGTCTTGGGAGGGAATTTAGGGGGGCGTGAGAGGAGTTTTGCAAAGGTCTCAGGATGTCGATAACAAATACCTGTCTGAAAAGCGATTTTTCAGACAGGCATTTTCTATTTACACGGTATCAGGCTTTTTTAGCCAGCGCTGCTTTCACAAACGAGCTGAATAAAGGGTGGCCTTTTCTCGGATTGGATGTGAACTCGGGATGGAACTGGCAGGCAAAAAACCACGGATGGTTGGGCAACTCGATGGTTTCCACCAAGCGCTCGCGGCCCGCGGATACCCCGCCGATAACCAAGCCCGCTTTTTCCAGCGCGGGCACGAAATTGTTGTTTACTTCGTAGCGGTGGCGGTGGCGCTCTTTGATTGAGGTGGCGCCGTAGATTTTCGCGGCAAGGCTGTCGGACTTCAAATCGACTTCTTGCGCACCCAAGCGCATAGTGCCGCCCAAATCTGCGTGTTCATCGCGCTTTTCTATGCTGCCGTCTGCCGTTTGCCATTCATCGATTAAGCCGACCACGGGATAAGGAGATTTTAAATCGAACTCGGTCGAGTTGGCGCCTTTCATGCCGGCAACGTTGCGTGCATATTCAATCAGCGCAATTTGCATGCCGAGGCAGATTCCCAAGTAAGGCACGTTGTTTTCACGCGCATATTTGACGGCGGCAATTTTGCCTTCCACTCCGCGGATGCCGAATCCGCCGGGCACCAAGATGGCATCCATGTCTTTCAGACAGGCATCGCCTTCTTTTTCGATGGTTTCACTGTCGATATAGGTAATCTGAACATCGGTTTCGGTGTGGATACCGGCATGCTTCAGAGCTTCGGTGAGCGATTTGTAGGATTCGGTTAGGTCGACATATTTGCCTACCATAGCGATTTTAACGGTGTGTTTCGGATTTTTAATCGCGTAAACGATTTTCTTCCACTCGGTTAAATCGGCTTGTTGGACATTAAGCTGAAGCTGCTCGCAGATAATGGTGTCGATGCCTTGCTCGTGCAGCATTTCAGGAATTTCGTAAATGCTGTCTGCATCATAGCTGCCTGCAACCGCCCGCTCTTCCACATTGCAGAATAAGGCGATTTTGCGTTTTTCGTCTTCCGGCAGCAGGCGGTCCATACGGCAGATCAGCACATCGGGCTGGATACCGATTTCGCGCAATTCTTTAACGGAATGCTGGGTCGGCTTGGTTTTGATTTCGCCCGCTGCGGCAATGTAGGGCACATAACTCAGGTGTACATATAAAGTGTTGTTACGGCCGAGTTGGCTGCGCATTTGGCGGATGGCTTCCAAGAAAGGCAAGGATTCGATATCGCCCACGGTGCCGCCGATTTCGACGATGGCAACATCATGGCCTGCCGCGCCTTCGTGGATTTTGCGTTTGATTTCGTCGGTGATGTGCGGGATAACCTGCACGGTGCCGCCCAAGTAATCGCCTCGGCGCTCTTTGGCGATAACTTGCTCGTAAACCTGGCCTGCGCTGAAACTGTTGCGGCGTGACATGGTGGAATTGATGAAACGCTCGTAGTGGCCCAAATCCAAATCGGTTTCGGCGCCGTCTTCGGTAACGAACACTTCGCCGTGTTGGAAAGGGCTCATGGTGCCGGGGTCTACGTTGATATAAGGATCGAGTTTGAGCATGGTTACTTTCAAGCCACGCGACTCGAGGATGGTAGCAATGGAAGCGGCGGCGATACCTTTACCTAGTGAAGATACTACGCCGCCGGTTACGAAAATAAACTTAGTCATGATGTTTGTCGCTCGGTTGGAATCCCTAATTTTACTGAAAAAAAAAGCTTTCGGCAACGCGGCTTGCGGCGGCAGGCTGAATTGGCTGAGCATGAAAAATGCCCGAAACGGATTCGGGCATTTTTGCTCAGCGGGCGCAGTTGGCCAGCCATTTTTCTTGTTGTTGTGGGGTTAAAACCTGAAATATCTGATGGTGCACTGAAAGCTCTTCGATGGCCAGATCCATATCGGAATCGTAGCGTTTTTGAAGATAGCGGCGCGCTTCGTATTTATTGAAAGGGCTGATTGATAAAACCCTGATTAATTCTTGTTTGCGCGAGAAATGGGCGGTTCGGTTTCTGATTTTAACTTTCTCTATGTTTTTTTTGTGTGTGTTGCGGATTTGGCGGAGTGCTTTTTGCTGCTCTTCATCTAAAGACAGTGAGCGCATATCGCAATTGGGATAAAAATCGCTCAATACGGCGGCAGAAACGTGTAGCGATAAAGTGCATATCGCGGCTGCGGCAGTATATTTGATGCAGGGAAAGCCGGAAATTTTCATTTCATGATTCCATTAAGTAAGACAGAATTAAAGCGGGTTTAATATAGCGGACTTTGGCGTGAAGCAGAGTATTTAGGGCGTTAACTTCCGTTAATATATTTGATTTTAATATTTTTATTCTTTTGGTATATTTATATGCTTTTGTTGTAGTTTTGTTGTCATTGTGTCTGTTGGGGATGAATGGAATAATATGCCTGTCTGAAAATATAGTTGGAGTTAAAGTATGGTTGATTACCGTATCGCCCCCAGTATTTTGTCTGCCGATTTTGCACGGTTGGGCGAGGAGGTGGAAAAGGTGGTGGAAGCGGGCGCTGATTTGATTCATTTTGATGTGATGGACAATCATTATGTGCCGAATCTTACTTTCGGTTCAATGGTTTGCGCTGCGGTAAAACCTTATTCCCGGGTGCCGATAGATGTGCATCTGATGGTGGAGCCGGTGGATAATTTGATTCTTGCTTTTGCCGATGCGGGCGCAGACATGATTACTTTTCATCCTGAAGCGAGCCGGCATGTGGACAGAAGCTTGAATTTAATTAGGGATAAAGGGTGTAAAGCAGGTTTGGTATTGAACCCTGCCACTCCTGTGAATGTGTTGGAAAATGTGTTGGATCTGCTGGATATGGTGTTGGTAATGTCGGTAAACCCGGGTTTTGGCGGGCAGAGTTTTATCCCGCATACTTTAACCAAATTGGGTAAAGTGAGAAGCATGCTCGATGAATATGAGCGTTGCAGTGGCCGTTGGATTTCTTTAGAAGTGGACGGAGGGGTAAAACCTGAAAACATTGCTGAAATTGCGGCGGCAGGGGCGGATACTTTTGTGGCAGGTTCTGCTATTTTTGGGAAACCTGATTATGCTGAAGTGATCAGCCAAATGCGTAAAGAGTTAGCAGGCGTTTGACGGTGTTGTTTTCAGACAGGCCTGTCTGAAATGAGGCGTGCGGGTTCTTAAATGCCGGTGTGAATAAAGTTGAAACATTGTGTTTCGCCGTATTCGGGTAAAAACTGGTGCGATGCTCTTATAATTATTATGAAAGCTGGACTGGCTATCGTTGTGAGCCGGTAAATGTAGAGAGGCTGTTCGGAATAATGGGAATGCCTGTCTGAAAATATTTTTCAGACAGGCATTCTTTGATTTACCGGTTCGGCAAAACCATATCTTAAATCTTTAAGATTGATACTTTAACGGTTTGGAAATTTATTTCCAAACCGTTTTGTGTTGCTTCGCCAACAAAAAATATGGCGCATATCCGGGGAATAAATTGGCTTGAAACGCTTGATTTTTCATTTGTTGCGGAAACAAGGCAGGTTTGGATTATTAATATTTTAAAGAAAAAGCAGGGGAAGATACGTTTTGATAGGAAAACCATAGATGGGCTAGGGGTATATTCGTAAGCAAAAACTGGAATTTTATTGTGGAATAAGCATAAAACATTTTTCATAATTTTATAAAAATATATAAAATTCAATTGGTTAAATTAATTTTGTGATTCGGTTTGCGTTTTAAGATCTGTTTGGCAAAGTTTTGCCGAAAGCTATTGCACCAAACTACATGTAATGACATTAAGGTTTTACCGTTATGTTTTTTAATTTGTAAAATAGAGTAAATTGTAAATATATTTATATGCTTGGTTATCTGTGTTTCTTTGGGCTTCGATAATTTTTATTTATGGCTTTTTGTTTTATTTTTTCTAATATAATTCATAAGCTTATATATTTTTTTATATAAATCATACAGATGGTTTTATTTTTACGGAAAGGATGCCGAAAGACATTGCAATAGTGTAAATCTATGTTATTCTGCTACACACGACTACATTTGAAGAAGGACAGATGTAGCCTGTATTTTGACTGGAAATTCGCCGATTCGGGTTTGGTGTTTCGTTTGCAAGTTAAAGTGCGGCATCGATACCGAAAAGAAGTTTTTAAAGAAGAACAGATTTAGGAGGAAACAATCATGTCCAATCACAAACATGATGCGGCCGGTTATTGGAAAGCCAATGTCCGACTTATTTTGACTTGCTTGGTAGTCTGGGCTGTGTGTTCCCACGGTTTTGCTATCTGGCTGCGTCCTTTGCTTGCGGGAATTAAGATAGGGGGATCTGATTTAGGTTTTTGGTTTGGCCAACAAGGTTCCATTTTAACGTTCATCGCCATCATTTTCTTTTATTCTTGGAGAATGAATAAGCTGGATGAAGAATTCGGTGTACATGAGGAGTAAACCATGAGCCAATTTGCAATTAATTTGATTTTTGTGGGCGCGTCTTTCGCATTGTATTTCGGTATTGCGATTTGGGCCCGCGCGGGTTCCACAAAGGAATTCTATGTAGCCGGCGGCGGCGTGCATCCGGTTTTAAACGGTATGGCCACAGCGGCCGACTGGATGAGCGCCGCATCGTTTATTTCCATGGCCGGTTTGCTGGCGATGAACGGTTACGGCGCTTCGGCTTATTTGATGGGTTGGACCGGCGGTTATGTATTGCTGGCTTTGCTGTTGGCTCCTTATCTGCGTAAATTCGGTAAATTTACCGTGCCGGATTTTATCGGCGACCGTTTTTACAGCCGTACCGCCCGCTTGGTGGCCGTGGCTTGTTTGATTGTGGCTTCAACCACTTATGTGATCGGCCAGATGACCGGTGCCGGTGTGGCGTTCTCACGCTTCCTTGAAGTGAGTAATACGACCGGTTTGCTGATTGCTGCCGTAGTGGTGTTGTTCTACGCGGTATTGGGTGGTATGAAAGGCATTACCTACACACAGGTTGCGCAATACGTTGTGTTGATTATTGCTTATACCATTCCTGCTGTGTTCATTTCTTTCAACTTAACCGGTAATCCGATTCCGCCTTTGGGTTTGTTTGGCACGGATACCGCTTCCGGCATGCCTTTGCTGCAAAAACTGGATTTGTTGGTAACCGATTTGGGCTTTACTGCATACACTGCCGATGTGCCCAATAAATTCAATATGTTCCTGTTTACCATGTCGTTGATGATCGGTACTGCCGGTTTGCCGCACGTAATCATCCGTTTCTTTACCGTACCTAAAGTATCCGATGCGCGCTCTTCTGCCGGTTGGGCGCTGGTATTTATTGCCTTGCTTTACACCACGGCTCCAGCAGTAGGCTCTATGGCCCGTATCAACTTGGTTAATACCGTGTATCCGAACGGCTCTCAAGAGCAGGCTTTGAGCTATGAAGCGCGTCCGCAATGGATGAAAAACTGGGAAACCACCGGTTTGCTGAAGTTTGAAGACAAAAACGGCGACGGCAATATTCAATACTACAACGACAAATCCGCTGCTTTTGAAGCAACTGCCTCAGAGCGTGGTTGGAAAGGTAACGAGTTAACTGTAAACAACGATATCTTGGTATTGGCTAACCCTGAAATTGCGAACTTGCCAAGCTGGGTAATCGGTTTGATTGCTGCGGGTGGTTTGGCGGCAGCATTGTCTACTGCAGCAGGTTTGTTACTCGCCATTTCTTCAGCGGTATCGCATGACTTGATTAAGAAAACGCTTAAACCCGATATTACTGAAAAAGGTGAATTGATGGCAGCACGTGTGTCTATGACCTTGGCGATTGTCGTTGCCACATGGTTGGGTATCAATCCTCCTGGTTTTGCAGCACAAGTAGTAGCATTGGCTTTCGGTATTGCTGCAGCTTCTATCTTCCCTGCTTTGATGATGGGTATCTTCTCTAAGCGCATTAATAGTACAGGTGCAACGGCAGGTATGCTGGCCGGTTTGATTTCCACTTGTGTGTATATCTTCCTGTATATGGGCTGGTTCTTCATCCCCGGTACCAACACTTTTGAGAATGTGGAAGCCAATTGGTTGTTCGGTATTTCTCCGCTGTCGTTCGGTACAGTGGGTGCGGTAATCAACTTTGTGGTTGCATTCGTGATTTCCAGCGTAGGTAAAGCGCCGCCGCAAGATGTACAAGATTTGGTAGAAAGCGTACGTTATCCGCGTGGTGCCGGTCAGGCAGTTGATCACTAACTGACTCTTGTTAAGTTTGGGCTTCCGGAAGGAAGCCCAAAATTTTAAAATCGTATAGATTTGAAACTGTTTATCTGCGCGTGAATTATGATGCTCAGATTAATTTAAACCCATTATTTGAAGCACCGGAGTAATATGTTTAAATTGATTTGATTGAACGATAGGGTTTGCAGTTTTTCAGACAGGCATTGTTTAGGGGACGCCGGAAATAAAGACGGCTTGCTTTTTGAATGTTAATAAAGGGAAGAATTTATGGTTTGGGAATTGATTGCTACGGTTTTTGCCGGATTGGGTGCCGCCGGTATAATGTTGGGTTTGAGGTTTATTTTTAAAAAGTCGCCCAAATGGCTGGTTCCCGCCGCGGCAGGTTTGGGGATGTTATTGTTTCAAGTGTACAGCGAATATACCTGGTTCAACCACACCCGCTCTTTATTGCCGAAAAATACCGTAGTGGTGGCTGAAATCGGGGAAACGGCGTTTTACAAACCGTGGAGCTATATTAAGCCGCAAGTATTGAAATTCGTGGCGGTGGATACCGATAAAGTTTTGTTTGCGGATGATGATAAAACGGTATTGCAGACCAACCTCTATTTTTTCGAGCGACGAATGAGTGCCAACACCTGGCCGGTTTTGATTGACTGCAAAAAGCGCCTGCAGGCGAATGTTAAAAGCGTGGAAAACGGTGTGCCCGTGCCGGATGGCTGGAATAAAGGCCAATATACCGGGCAGATTGCCCAAGCGGTTTGCCGTTAAACCTTCTGAGAGCATGCCCTGGAATAATAATGCCTGTCTGAAAGAAATTTAATTTGGGCTGAGCTTTAACTCAAAGATGAAGCAGGTGCCGCCCGTGCAGTTTTCGGCTTGCTGCCTGTGGATGGGTTATATGGTTTTGAATCTGGCCATGTCTGGATTTTGCCGAGGCGGAATCGTAGAATAGCCTCCACTTATCAAAAACAGAGCAACGGTAAATTTATGAATATATTGGTTTGTAATGATGATGGTTATCTCGCGCAGGGTATTTCGGTGTTGGCGCGTGTGGCGGGCGAGTTTGCCAACGTGCGTGTGGTGGCTCCGGAGCGGAACAGAAGCGGTGTGAGCAATTCGCTCACGCTTGACCGGCCTCTGAGCATACGGGAAGCTGAAAACGGTTTTTATTTTGTCAGCGGCACACCTACCGACTGCATCCACCTCGGTTTGCACGCACTGCCTGAGTTCAAACCGGATTTGGTGTTATCCGGTATCAACCATGGTGCCAATATGGGTGATGACACGCTTTATTCGGGTACGGTTGCGGCGGCTACGGAAGCTTATCTTTTAGGCATTCCGGCCGTTGCTTTTTCGCTGAATGATTTCAGCGACCGTTATTGGGAAACTGCCGAAAAAGCTGCTTGGATGATGATAGACCGTTTGGTAAAAACGCCGCCGCAAAAGCCTGTTTTATGGAATGTGAACATTCCTGCCGTGGCGCCTGAAGATATCCAAGGCATCAAAACCGTGCGGCTGGGGCGCCGGCATCATGTGCAAAGCATTGTTCCCTCGCGCAATCCGCGCGGAGAGCCGATATATTGGATTGGGCCGATCGGCGATATTTCCGATAAAGAAACCGGTACCGATTTCGCAGAATGCGAGGCGGGTTTTATTACCGTTACTCCGCTGCAAATTGATTTGACCGGTTTCGAGCAGATGCAGGAAGTGGACCGATTCTGGCAAAACGGTGCCGGCTGACAATGATGCCGAAAGCGTTTGCGTGATTCGCATGTGGCAATGCCTGTCTGAAAAACATTCAGACAGGCATTGGTTTTATATGGCAGATAAGCTCGATAAGTAAGAATGCCGCAGAAATCAATTTATTGACACGGCGTTAATCAAAGAATGTACCGGCTTTGACCAAGCGTTTGGCGTAGTAAGGTTTGTCCAGCCTCTCCGTGCGGACGACGCTGCCGGATGAGGGGGCGTGGATAAATTCCCCGTTGCCGATATATAAGCCGACATGGGAAATACCGCGGCCGGAAGTGTTGAAAAACACAAGATCGCCGGATTTCAGCTTTTTGGGGTTAATGCTGCGGCTGGCGGCGGCCATTTGGCGCGATGTACGGGGGATGTTCACATCGAGTGCGTTTTTATACAGGTATTGAATCATGCCGCTGCAATCGAAGCCCGTGTCGGTGGAGCCGCCCCAGCGGTAGGGCGTGCCGACCAAATCCATGCTTTGCAGAATCAGCTCGCGGCCGCCTTCCTGTTGGTTGATGTGTTTGATGCGCACAGGCTTTACGCTGCTTTTGGAGGCATGGGTTTTCGGTTTGCCTGAAGAAAAAATGCCGCAAGAGGAAAGCGAAACAGTCAGCACGCCCAAGCAGGCGGCGCGGTAAAAAGGTTTCAGGTTCAGCATGATGGTTTCCTTGCAAATCATCGGTACAAACAGGTTAATCCGGCTGCGGCACTTTATGCTGCACGGCATATACGGCCGCTTGCACGCGGCTGCTTAATTCCAGTTTGCGCAAAATATTTTGTACATGCACTTTAATGGTGGATTCGGCCAGGTCGAGGCGGCGGGCGATGATTTTGTTGCTGTGGCCGGCAGCCAGATAGCCGAGAATTTCCAGCTCGCGCGGCGTGAGGCCTGCGAGTTGGTCGTTTTTCGGAGCGGGCGTGGGGGAAATCAGCGATTGAACCAGCCGCGCAGTCATTTCGGGGGAAAACACATTGTCGCCGTCCACCGCTTTGCGGATGGAATCGAGCAGAAAATCGGCATTGATGTTTTTCAGCAGAAAACCGCGCGCGCCCAAGCGCATACATTCGGTAAGGTCTTCGCTGTCTTCCGATACGGTAAGCATCACAACGGTTTGTTCGGGGTTGGCATTGAGGATTTGCTCCAATGCTTCGCGCCCATTCATAACAGGCATGTCCAAATCCAGCAAAACGATATCGGGGTGCAGCTGCTCGGTAATTTTAACGCCGGAAAGGCCGTCTTCAGCCTCGCCGACAACATTGAAATCTTCCTGGCGGGAAAGCAGGGCTTTGATGCCGCTACGGAAAAGGGTGTGGTCGTCGATCAGTACGATATTGATGCTCATGTGGCTGCTCTCTTATTCTCATGTAAAGTCAGTGTGATAGTGGTGCCCTGCTCCAACACGGAAGTGATGTCGAGCTCGGCATGAATCCTGCGCGCCCGTTCGTACATAATACCGATGCCGACATGGCTGCTGCTCATGGCTGCAAGTCTTTCCATGCCGAAACCGATGCCGTTGTCGCGGATGCTCAAAATGAAATCCTGATGGTTTTGCAAGGATATTTCAACATGGTCTGCGCGGGCGTGTTTGCGGATGTTGGACAGACTTTCCTGCAAAATGAAGATGACTTGCAGCTGCTGCTCGGGGCTGAGCGGTAAGCCGTGCCCCGACCATTTGACTTCCACGGGAATGTGGGTTTGCTGGGTAAACCGCTTGGTCAGGGTTTCAACGGCTTCGGTAAAGTCTTTTCTGCTGACTTTCGTTCGGAAGTTTAGCAGAAGTTCGCGCACGTCGTCATAGCATTCTTGCACGCCTTCTTTGATAAAGTTCATATTTTCTTCAATTTGTTCCAACTGGCCGGTTTTCATAGCACTTTCAAGCATTTGTACCTGCAGGTTGAGAAAGGTAAGGGTTTGCGCGATGCTGTCGTGCAGACCCTGCGCCAAAAGGTTGCGCTCCTGTAAAACGGCAAGCTGGCGGTTTTCTTCGATTAGCCGGATGTTGGCAATGGCAAGGCCGAGCTGGTCGCACAAGGTGTTCAATAATTCGGATTCGGCGGCTTCCAAAGAGGATTGCTCGTTGAAATAGAGTGTAAAAATGCCGATTTCCTGATCTTTATGGCGCACATGAAACACGGCCAAATCTTTAAACCCTGCTTTTTCGCAGAAGTTGACCGTTTCCGGCGGCTCGTCATGGAAAAAATGTACGATGTGTTCGCCGGTTTGATTATTGGCGGCATGGCCGCAGAAACAGGCTTCCAAACGTTCGCATTGCTCGGCTGTGCGTAAGTTTTCAGGCAGGCCTTTGCTGGCGGCGAGATCCATTCTGTTGCGGGTGAAGTCGAGCAGGCGCACGCTGCCGGCCGCAGCGGAAGTTTGCGGCATTACGCGGTTGAGGAAATCCTGTGCGGCCTCTGCTGCGGCATGGGTTTGGTGTAGTTGGCGGGTGGTTTGGTAGAGGGTTTCCAGCTCGTGGTTTTTGCGGGCGAGATCATGGGTTTTTTGCGCTACTTTTTGTTCCAAGCTGCCATACAGCTTTTGCAGGTGGGTACTCATTTGGTTGAAGCCGATGGCAAGTTGGGCGAATTCGGTTACATTGCCGACAGCCACTTTTTTGCCGAACCGGCCTTCACGGATGGCATTTACTCCGGCGCTTAGGTTGTTGATGGGCAAGATTACCCAAGCGTAAAGCAATACCACCATCACCGCTGCTCCCAGCAACACCATCACCATCAGGCCTGTCTGAAAAAGCCGCAGCCATTCTGTGTTGCGTGCGTTTTCCCGTTCTGCCAGCAGCACCAGCTTGTCGATTTGAGCCACAAAATTTTGCAGGGTTTGATGCAGGGCGGGGCGGTTTGTTTCGGCAGAAGCCAGCATGGGACGGGTATGATGCTGCCAGTAGTTGACTATCTGTGCCATCTGTTGCGCGACATCTTCAGATGAGGGTAAAAAGAGAGGGCGTTTGGGGTCGCCGCTTTGCAGGTTGGCCAATATGCGGTCAAATTCACGAATGTCGGTCTCAATGGTGTTAACCGGCGGCTGTTCTGTTAATTTGAAGGCCATCAGGTAAGTACGCATACGCAGGCTGCCGGCATCGTTGATGGCTGCTCCCGCACCTTCCATGCGCCAAGACAAAACCAGGGTAAACGCGATGGATACCAATGCTGCCGTTACCCAAAGCGCCGTTAGCAGTTTCAATCGCCCGGAGAGGCTGATATGGTGGTTCATAAGCGTGCCGTCAGTAAGCTTATTAAGGATTAGGCCGAAAGTATCATTTAGAGGGATTAGCTTCAATCCTACTAAAGGATAAGGCGTCTTCCCGGTCTTGCGAAATGAGGTAGAATCGGCCTATCTTCTTTTTCAGACAGGCATTGCTATCATGATCAGCATTCTTTATTTCGGCGTATTGAAGCAGCGTTTGAAAACCGAACGGGAAACACTCGAATGGAAAGGCGGCTGCGGCATTGATCTGCTTGCCATTTTGCGAGCCCGCGGAGCAGAATGGGACGACGCATTGGCGGAAGACAAAATATTCCGCATCGTAATCAACAAGCAGATTAGCCCGTGGGAAGCGGAAATTCCCGACGGAGCCGAGGTAGGCCTGCTGCCGCCGGTAACGGGAGGTTGAACATGAAGCTGACCGTGCGCGTGCAGGAGTCGGATTTTAATCTGCAAAACGAATATGACATGCTGCTGAAAGATACTGAAAATACCGGTGCGGTTGCGGCCTTTGTCGGGCGGGTACGCGATAAGGATACCGACACGCCTTTATCCCATCTTTTTCTGGAGCATTACCCCGAAGTAACCGAACGGGAAATCGAACGAATCGCACGTGAAGCCGATAAGCGCTGGCCGCTCACCGCCTGCACCGTTATCCACCGGGTCGGCCTGTTGGGTGCGGACGAGCAAATCGTGTTGGTGTTGGCGGCGGGCGAACACCGCAAAGCAGCGTTTTCCGCAGCCGAATTTCTGATGGATTATCTGAAAACCCAAGCACCGTTTTGGAAGCAGGAACATTTTTCAGACGGGCGTGAACACTGGGTGGAAGCCAAACAAAGCGATGTAGAGGCCGTAGATAAATGGCGCTGAACGCATTAATTCTGGCAGGCGGGCAGGGCAGCCGCATGGGCGGCTGCGATAAAGGGCTGGCAATGTATGAAGGTGTGGCGTTTATCGACCATGTTATCCGCCG
This sequence comes from Neisseria canis, assembly GCF_900636765.1. Taxonomy (NCBI): domain Bacteria; kingdom Pseudomonadati; phylum Pseudomonadota; class Betaproteobacteria; order Neisseriales; family Neisseriaceae; genus Neisseria; species Neisseria canis. Next base: position 2,217,569 of record NZ_LR134313.1, on the reverse strand, counting down.
CTTGAACCTGCCGCTTTCCCGCATCGCCGTGAGCGCCAACCGCAATCAGGCTGAATATGCAAAGCGCGCAGCCCAAGTGTTCGGCGATCTGCCGGCCTACCAAAACTGCGGCCCGCTGGCTGCGCTGGCCAGCGCGGCCGAAACCGGATTGGCGCAAGCCGGCTGGCTGCTGACAGTGCCTTGCGATACTTTGCATTTGCCGCAGGATTTATGCCGCAGGCTGACGGAGGCGGCCGAACACAATCCCGATTGCCGTGCCTTTTATGCCGCTACCGAAGCGCGCCGGCATTACGGCGTGATGCTGGTGCACACGGATTTGCTCGGTTCTGCTGCCGCGTATCTAGATGCCGGCGGACGCAGCATTCAGGGCTGGTTGGCCGGGCAGCACGCACGCCCCGTGTATTTTCCCAATGAAGCCGAATTCCGAAACTACAATACTTTGCAAGATATGGAGAAACCGCATGCTTGACTTTGAAACCGCGCTCAACCGATTGTTGCTTTCCCATTCCTGCAGCTTGGGCAGCGAAACCGTATGCCTGTCTGAAAGCATGGGCAGGATATTGGCTGAGCCTTTGTTTGCGCGTTACCCGAGCCCTTTGTTCGACAACAGCGCGATGGACGGCTATGCCGTGTGCGACAATCAGGGCGGCTTGCAAGACTTTACTGTAGTCAGCCGGATTATGGCCGGTGAAATCAGCGACACGCCTTTGCAGCACGGGCAGGCCGTGCGCATTTTTACCGGCGCCGCGTTGCCGCCGCAAGCTACGGCGGTGGTGTTACAGGAAGACTGCCGGGTCGAGGGCGACAAGTTACATGTCGATACGGCCATCAAAGCGGGGCAGCATATGCGGCTGAAAGCTGAGGAAATCGAAGAAGGCGACATTTTGCTGGCGCGCGGCAGTATGATGTCTGCCGCAGCCGTGGGTTTGGCCGCATCGCAGGGCTGCCGCGAGCTGCCGGTGTACCGGAAAATGAAGGCGGTTGTATTGTCCAGCGGCAACGAACTCACCGAGCCGGGTGCCGAATTGGGCAAGGGTAAAATTTATGATGCCAACCGCTACCAACTGATTGCGTGGCTGCGCAATTTGGGTATCGAAACCGACGACGGAGGCATTCTGCCCGACGATTTGGTGCAAACCCAAACCGCTTTGCAGCAGGCGGGCGAACAATATGATGTGATTATCACCAGCGGCGGCGCATCGGTGGGCGATGCGGATTACCTGAAGCAGGCCTTGCAAAATATCGGCGTGCTGACCGAACACAGCATTGCCATCAAACCCGGCAAGCCCTTTGCTTGGGGCGAAGCAGGCAGGGCGCATGTATTTGTGTTGCCCGGCAATCCTGTGTCTGCGTGTGTAACCGGGCAGGTGCTGCTGCTGCCGGTGTTGAATAAATTAATGGGTAAAAATGAAGCAGATTGGCAGCTCACGGAGTTATATATTACCGCCGCATTTACCACCAAAAAGGCCATCAAACGCCGCGAGTTTCTGCGGGTTCGGGTGGAAACGGAGCAAAACGGCGAAACGGTTGCCCGCCTGCTGCCCAACCAAGGCTCGGCTATGTTGGCCACATGCGTTGCCGCCAATGCCTTGTGCGACGTGCCGCCGGACACGCTGATAGAAGCCGGCAGCAAAGTGCGGATATTGATGCTGAAGTAACACAAATGCCTGTCTGAAAAATTTTCAGACAGGCATTTGGGCAGCGGGCTTGAGTTAATTGTGAATGGCCTGTTCTACGGCCAGTTTTTCCTGGCGCTCGGCCTCTGCGGTTTCACGTTCCCGTTTGGTGGTTTGACGCATCATGTACCAATTGATGATAATTACTAGTGTACCCACAATGGCAATCATGATGGTAGCCAACACGTTCATTTGAGGATCCAAACCGCGCTTGATTTTGGAGAAAATAACTTGCGGCAGCGTGGAAGAGCCCGGGCCGGAGAGGAAGGAAGTAATCACCAAATCATCCAAAGAAAGCGTCACGCCGAGCAAAAAACCCGATACGATTGCAGGCGCAATCAAGGGCAAGGTAATCACAAAGAAAATCTTCAAAGGGCGCGCGCCCAAGTCCATCGCGGCTTCTTCCAGCGATTGGTCGAGCTCCATCAGGCGTGAGCGGATAACCACGGTAATGTAAGCCATACACAAAGTGGCGTGGCCGAGAAAAATGGTGAAAAATCCGCGGTCAAGCCATTCGGCCTGGGTGCCTGTAATGCTTTGTATCATGCCTTGCACTTGAATAATCAGCAAAAGCAACGATAAGCCGGTAATCACATCTGGCATCACCATAGGAGCCGACACCATACCTGCAAAGAGGGTACTGCCGCGAAAGCGCTTGATGCGCGCCAACGCGTAGCCTGCTAAAGTGCCGAGAATAACGGCGACGAATGAAGAAACCACAGCGATACGCAAAGACAACCATGCCGCTTCCAAAATTTCGCTGTTGTTGAGCAGGCGCGCATACCATTTGGTTGAGAAGCCGCCCCATACGGTAACCAGGCGGGATTCGTTGAATGAATAAATCACCAATACAATCAGAGGGATGTAAAGGAAAGCCATGCCGATAAGCAGCATCATCTTGAGAAACCAAGACATTTTCTGATTAGCCATGTTTGCCTCCTCCTTCCAATTCGCGGTTTTCATAGTGTTGGAATAAGGCGATGGGCACGACCAGCAACAAGACCATAATAACGGCCAAAGCAGCGGCCAAAGGCCAGTTGTTGGCATCGAAGAAAGTCATCCAAAGGGTTCTGCCGATCATCAGATTATCGGAGCTGCCTACCAAATCGGGAATCACGAATTCACCTACGCATGGGATAAATACCAACATAGAGCCTGCAATAATGCCGGTTTTCGACAAGGGCAGAGTGATGGTAAAAAATGATTTAATCGGGCCTGCGCCTAAATCGGAAGCGGCTTCCAGCAAACGGCCGTCGAATTTTACCAACTGAGTGTAAAGCGGCAGAATCATAAACGGCAGGTAGGCATAAACCATCACAAGATTGAGAGAGAAAGCGTTATAAAACATTTGCAGCGGCTCATCTATGATATTGTATTTCATCAATAGATTATTAATGATGCCGTTTTGGCTCAACAAACCCATCCAGGCATAGACACGCAATAGGAATGATGTCCAGAACGGTAGCATAATAGCCAGCAGCAAAGTATTGCGGTAAGCAGGCTTCGCCCGGGCGATACCATAGGCCATCGGATAGCCTAAAAGCAGGCAGATAAGCGTGGTGGTAGCCGCGGTTTTGATTGAAAGCCAGTAGCTGCGCAAATATATATTATTACCTTCACCGCCCAGACTGAACATCTGTTTGAGCGTGTCTGTAAAATTGGCAAAAATTTCCTGATAATTGTAATAAACAAGATGCAGGGTTTGTTTGCCGGTTGTTTCATCTAGCATGAATAAATCGCTGTAAGGCGGGATTTTCAGCTCTTGCTCGGCAAAGCTGATTTTCAGCACGATAAAAAACGGAATCAGGAAGAGCACCAGCAGCCAGATATAGGGTATACCGATAACAAGGCCGCGTCCGGGGCGCAGGCGGCGTTTGATGTTGACAGACATGGTCATTTCCTCAGCGGGTTAACGGGGTAGGCTGGTTTTCAGGCCAATCCAGATAAACTTCTTCATCCCAGGTAGGAGGCGTGATATTACGCACATACCAGTAAGGTGCAGGAACTTGGCTTTTGATAATGCGGCCGTTTTCCATTTGCACATGATAGATGGCGAAGCTGCCGAGGTAGGCGATGTCTTTTACAATGCCTTTCGCCCAGTTGTGGCTGTCGCGATGAGCCGGTTTTTCTTTATGCAAATCAATATCTTCAGGGCGTATGCTGATCCAAATGGTTTGCCCTTCTTTGCCCTCGAATTTCTGGTCGGTATAGATTTTGCTGGGTAATTCCGGGCAGTTTATCAAGGCATGATGTTCGTTGATGCTGTCGACCGTGCCTTCAAAAATATTGGTTTCACCAATAAATTCTGCAGTAAAGCGGCTGTTGGGAAAATCGTAGATATTGCTGGGGGTGTCGACTTGTTTGAGTTGGCCGTCGGACATAATGGCGACGCGGGTAGCCATAGTCATTGCTTCCTCTTGGTCGTGCGTTACCATGATGCAGGTTACGCCCACGGTTTCGAGTGTATCTACAAGTTCCAGCTGGGTTTGCTGGCGCAACTTTTTATCCAGTGCGCCTAAAGGTTCGTCAAGCAAGAGGATTTTCGGGCGCTTGGCAAGGCTGCGTGCCAAGGCGACACGCTGTTGCTGACCGCCTGAAAGCTGGTGGGGTTTGCGTTTGGCAAATTTGGTCATTTGAACCAGACGCAACATTTGCTCCACGCGCTCGGCAATTTCGCCTTTGGGCATTTTGTCTTGTTTCAGGCCGAAAGCAATGTTTTGCTCCACAGTCATATGCGGGAATAAGGCATAGCTTTGGAACATCATATTGATAGGGCGCTCATAAGGTGCGAGCTTGGTAATGTCCTGTCCGTCGAGAATGATGCTACCTTCTGAAGGGGTTTCCATTCCGGCGAGCATACGCAGCAGGGTTGATTTGCCGGAACCCGAACTGCCCAGCAAAGCAAAGATTTCATGTTTGTCGATATTCAGGTCGATGTGATCGACAGCGTAATTGTCACCAAATTTCTTAACCAAACCCTTGATTTGCAGATAAGGTTGGTTGGCAGACGCAGTGGTCATGGCAATACTCCAGTAAAACGGGTACCGCAAAGCGGAATTTCGCGAGGGTGAAAATAAAGCTGTTTGATTGCTCTCCGAGGGAACCTCCAAGCGTTCGGGCAGCGCGAGAATGATTTTTTCAAAATCGGTAATTATATTTTGTTGTGATGGGTTGGGGCAATCAAAAAATTGATTTTTAGATGGAATTAATCGGTTAAATAATGATTGGAGGGATGATTGGATAAAGTATTCTTGATTTTGGGGTTTGCTGCTCAAGTGTTTAATTTGAGTAATAAAATCAGCGTAGCCAAGTAAGGCTGATAATATGAAGATGTATTTTTTAACAGTTTAATAAATATCGGCTTCAAAATCTTCGTTTTATTTTAAAATCAATTATAAAAAAAACGGGATATAAACTATCCCGTTTTTTGTTTCAGACAGGCATTTGAATGCTTGTCTGAAAGGTAAGTATTTACCTTAGCTGCTTAAACTTTAACGCTTTCGGCTACTTCGTTGTAGCTGTCGATTTCATTGAAGTTCATGTAGCGGTAGATTTGATCGCCCTGCTCATTGATGATACCAATATTGGCTTGGTATTCTTCAACTGTCGGGATTTTACCCAGTTTCGAGCAGATCGCTGCCAATTCCGCAGAACCCAAGAACACGTTGGTGTTTTTACCCAAGCGGTTCGGGAAGTTACGGGTTGAAGTTGACATCACAGTAGCACCTTCGCGTACTTGTGCTTGGTTACCCATACATAACGAGCAACCGGGCATCTCCATACGCGCACCGGCACGACCCAACACGCCGTAGTGACCTTCGTTGGTCAGCTCTTGGGCATCCATCTTGGTCGGCGGAGCTACCCACAAACGCACGGGAATATCGCTCTTGCCTTCCAGCAGTTTGGAAGCCGCACGGAAGTGGCCAATGTTGGTCATACAAGAACCGATGAACACTTCGTCGATTACCGTGCCTGAACGCTCAGACATGAAGCATACGTCATCCGGATCGTTCGGGCAGGCGATAATCGGTTCTTTGATATCGTCCATATTGATTTCGATAACGGCAGCGTATTCCGCATCTTTGTCCGCTTCCAGCAATTGCGGATTAGCCAACCATGCTTCCATGGCTTTGATACGGCGCTCCAAGGTGCGCGGATCTTTATAGCCGTCGGCAATCATGTTCTTCATCAATACAACGTTTGAATTCATGTATTCGATGATCGGCTCTTTATTGAGCTTCACGGTACAGCCGGCAGCTGAACGCTCGGCAGAGGCGTCAGACAATTCAAACGCTTGTTCAACCTTCAGGTCCGGCAAGCCTTCGATTTCCAAGATGCGGCCGGAGAAGATGTTTTTCTTGCCGGCTTTGGCTACGGTCAGCAAACCTTGTTTGATGGCGTACAGCGGAATCGCATTAACCAAATCGCGCAGAGTTACGCCCGGTTGCAGTTTGCCGCTGAAGCGTACCAATACAGACTCCGGCATATCCAAAGGCATTACGCCGGTTGCCGCAGCAAACGCTACCAAGCCGGAACCTGCGGGGAAAGAAATACCCAACGGGAAGCGGGTGTGCGAGTCGCCGCCGGTGCCGACAGTATCGGGCAGCAGCAGGCGGTTCAGCCATGAGTGGATCACGCCGTCGCCCGGACGTAAAGACACGCCGCCGCGGGTAGAGATAAACTCAGGCAGCTCTTTGTGGGTTTTTACGTCAACCGGTTTCGGATAAGCGGCGGTATGACAGAAAGACTGCATTACCAAGTCGGCAGAGAAGCCCAAGCAAGCCAAGTCTTTCAGCTCGTCGCGGGTCATCGGGCCAGTGGTATCTTGAGAGCCGACGGTGGTCATGCGCGGTTCGCAATAAGTACCCGGACGCACGCCTTGACCTTCAGGCAAGCCGCAGGCACGGCCGACCATTTTTTGTGCCAAGGTAAAGCCTGCTTTGCTTTCGGCTGGCGCTTGCGGCAAGCGGAATTCGGTAGATGCGGGCAAGCCTAAAGCTTCACGGGCTTTGGCGGTCAGGCCGCGACCGATAATCAGGTTGATACGACCGCCTGCTTGTACTTCGTCGAGCAATACTTGTGATTTCAATTGGAATTCGGCAACGGTTTCGCCGTTTTTCACAATCTTGCCTTCGTAAGGCAGGATATCGACTACATCGCCCATTTTCAGTTGCGATACGTCAACTTCAATCGGCAACGCGCCTGAGTCTTCTTGAGTGTTGAAGAAAATCGGCGCGATTTTGCCGCCCAAGCATACGCCGCCGTAGCGTTTGTTCGGCACGAAAGGAATATCCAAACCGGTGTGCCAGATTACAGAGTTGGTGGCGGATTTACGGGAAGAACCGGTACCCACTACGTCGCCGACATAAGCAACGGGATGGCCTTTGGCTTTCAGCTCTTCCAACAATTTGATGGGGCCGACTTCACCGGGTTTGTCGGGATTGATGCCGTCGCGCGGGTTTTTCAGCATCGCCAAAGCGTGCAGCGGGATGTCGGGGCGGCTCCATGCGTCGGGCGCGGGGGAAAGGTCGTCGGTATTGGTTTCGCCGTCCACTTTAAATACGGTAACGGTGATTTTTTCGGGCACTTTTTCGCGTGAGGTAAACCATTCGGCGTTGGCCCAAGATTCCAACACGGCTTTTGCGTGCGCATTGCCTTTGTCGGCTTTTTCTTTAACGTCGTGGAAAGCGTCAAACATCAGAAGGGTGTGTTTCAAACCTTCTGCGGCAACAGGCGCCAGTTTTTCGTTGTCCAAAAGCTCGATTAACGGGTGGATGTTGTAACCGCCGAGCATGGTGCCGAGCAGTTTGGTTGCATACTCGGGAGAAACCAGCGGGCTGGTTACGCTGCCTTCGGCAACGGCGGCAAGGAAAGATGCTTTGACTTTTGAGGCATCGTCCACGCCGGGCGGCACGCGGTTGGCGAGCAAATCAACCAAGAATTCGCCTTCACCTGCGGGCGGATTTTTCAATAGCTCTACTAAATCAGCGGTTTGTTGTGCGGTAAGGGGAAGGGCGGGAATACCGAGGGCTTCGCGCTCTGCGGCGGCTTTGCGATAAGCTTCTAACATCATTTGTTCCTTTTGCGTGTTTTTCTTCTGAAACCGCATGTAGTCATGCGGACTTACCGGCTATCATAAACTAAATTTAACGAAACAGGAAGAGTTTATAAAGCTTAGTTTTTGCTTGGTTCACAAAGTGGTGTTTTGAGGGGAATGCCTGTCTGAAAGCTTATGTTGTTGATGGAAAAAAGCCGGATCGTTTACTTTGCGGTGCAGGTTTGAAAACGGCTCTGTTGTGTTTGCTGGCGGAGGGGCGCCAAGAGAAAACCGCCCGTTTGGTTTCGGGCGGTTTTGTGTGAAAAATTAGCGGCCTTTTTTGCTTTGCTCATAAACGGGCATAACTTCCGGCATCATTCTGCGCAGGTTTTTCATGCGTGCGTCGTTGGACGGGTGGGTGGACAATATGGTGCCGAAACCGCTGTTATTACCTGCTACGCGGTTCATTTTTTCCCAAACGGTAATGGCGGCTTCGGGGTTGTAGCCGGCTTGTGCCATCAGGCGCAAACCGCCTTCATCGGCTTCGTCTTCCTGCTTGCGCGAAAAAGGTTTGGTAATGCCCAAATCGCCGACGATTGATGTGCCCAAATTAATCACATCGCCGCTGACGCCGGTTGAAGACTGTAATACGGCGCCGCCGATGTCGGCAGCCAAGCCGGTTAGAATCTGTTGGCCGACGGCTTTTTTGCTGTGTTCGAGCAAGGCATGGGTCATTTCGTGGCCGACTACGGCAGCGATCTCGTCGTCAGTGAGTTTTAATCGCTCTACGAGGCCGGTATAAACCGCCATTTTTCCGCCCGGCATGGCCCAAGCATTCATTTCGTTGGATCTGATTACGGTCATCTGCCATAGGAAAGGCACGCCGGTTTTGTTGGCTTGGTTGGCATAGGGTTTCAGGCGGTTGAATACGGTATGTACGCGGCGCGAAGTTTGGGAGGTGTTGTCAATCAGGTTTTTATTGCGGGCGGTGGTAACAACATCCGTGTATTGTTTGGCTGCTGCCTGGTTTAATGTTGCCGTATCGTAGCCGACTGCATCGGCGATTCCGGTACAGCCTGACAGATTCAGGCTCATTGCTGCAACTAGGACGGTGAGGGTGATTTTTTTCATGTTTATTAAGCTCCTGCATAGTGGCATTGATGATTGAATGCCTGTCTGAAAATCTTAGTACGGTCGGTTAGGGGCGCATGAGGCGTCGGGGCGGTAATGTTTGGTTGCTTCGGGCAGCATTTTTTGCAAGTTTTCTATCCGCCGCTTATTGGTGGGGTGGCTCGAGGCAATCATGGTTTTCAGGTTGTGGTTGCTTTTAAGTTTTTCCATTTTCTGCCACAGTGTAACGGCTTCCTGCGGGTGGTAGCCGGCTTGTGCCATCAGGCGCATTCCGCCTTCGTCTGCTTCGTTTTCCTGGCTGCGGGAATAAGTCATCTTAAAGCCGTAATGGGTAATGACATCTGTGCCGAGGTTGGCAAATCCGCCGCTTATGCCGGTGGTGGCCTGTAAGGCAATTCCCGCAGTTGCGCCGGCGAGCCGTGTGAGTACTTGCTGCCCTGTTTTCTTTTTGCTGTGTTCTTTCAGCGCGTGGGTCATTTCGTGGCCGATAACGGCAGCGATTTCTCCGTCGCTTAAGTTAAGCGTGTCTGCCATTCCGGTGTAAAACGCCATTTTTCCGCCGGGCATGACCCATGCGTTCAATTCTTTGGATTTGATAACGGTCATCTGCCAGTCAAAAGGCGTACCGGTTTGGTTGGCTTTTTCTGCATAAGGTTTCATGCAGTTAAAAATGTGGTGTACACGGCGGGCGGTTTCCGATTCCGTATCTACCAAATAGCGCCCGTCGGCAATCTGCATCATTTGACGGTATTGTTTGGCTGCGGTTTGGTTCAGGGAAGCGGTGTTGTGGCCGGCCATTTCTGCAACAACATGACAACCGCTTAGCAGCAAGAGGGCGAAAGAGCATGCCAAAGCTTGTGTGGCGGAGTGTTTGGTACGCATCAAAATCCATATCCTAAGTTGGAGGGGCATTGCATCAACCAACAGTTTATATCATGTTTTGTTGGTAAAAAGTTATATGGCAAATAAATTTAAAAGCGGTATGCCTGCCACTAGCGTTAAGCTTGGTATGGCTCGTTCATTCAAATCGGGATTATGCCATTACATTTGAATGGAACCGCTTACGGTTTGCGTGATTTCTTCCGTGCCCGGGTTGTCGGCCGTCATTTCCGGTGCGGCTTCAGCTGCTGCGTCCATTATGTGCGATTTCATGGTAACGGATGCTTGGCGGGTATGGAAATTGCTGTTGATTTGTATATTCACGATTTTATAGCCTCTGAAGCCTAATGTTTGGCTGATGACTTCGGCACGCTGCTTAAAATTTTTCAAGGCTTGTTTGCTCAGCTCATTGGTAATTTCGCTGCGTTTTTCCCGGGATACGGTAAAACTCAGGTTTTGTACTGCCGCATCATTTTGGCTGGCGGCGATTAATTTGTTTAATGCTTGAAAATCTTTGCTTTCTACGCTGACTTGGGCGCTGTCGTACCAGCCGGTTATTTTGCCTTTTTCGTTGTAATTGGGTTGCGTGCTGCGGTTGATTACGGCACCTTTGAAAGCTTTATTGGCCGAAATCCGTGCATTAAGCGCGTTGAGGCGGTTGGTGATGCGGTTACTGACAGCTTGGCGGTTGCTGCCTTCTTCTTCGATTGAAAAAATGACGCGCATCAAATCATTATCGGCAGTAGTGCTCGCGCTTTCTGAAAAAGAAACCACGTTGTAGTTTAACGGTTCGGCAAGTGTCGGGGCGGCAACCAATGAAAGCAGCAGTAAGGCGATGGTTTTACGCATAATTTTTTTCCTTTTGTGGTTGGGGTTGGGGTTTTTGCGGATACTAATGCCTGTCTGAAAAAATTAAGTAATTTGATGTAGTGGCTTGTCAAGTTTACCTGTTTAGCAGTATAACCGAACAAGCATTATCGTTAATCGTTATTCATCTGTGTAAAAAAGGTATTTACCATGTTTTTTGACAAAATCGAAGCAGCACCTGCCGATCCTATTTTGGGTTTGGGCGAAGCATTTAAATCGGAAACCCGTGAAAATAAAGTTAACTTGGGTATCGGTGTTTATAAAGATGCGCAAGGTCAAACCCCTATTGTAAAAGCCGTGAAAGAGGCTGAAAAACGCTTGCTGGAAACCGAGAATACCAAAAATTATCTCACTATCGACGGTGTAGCCGAATACAATGCGCAAACGCAAAAGCTGCTGTTTGGCGCGGATAGCGAAATCATTGCTTCCAAGCGTGCCAAAACCGCGCAAAGCTTGGGCGGTACCGGTGCTTTGCGTGTGGCTGCCGAGTTTATCAAACGCCAGACCAACGCCAAAAACATTTGGATTTCATCGCCTACTTGGCCGAACCACAATGCGATTTTCAAAGCAGTGGGCATCAACATTCGCGATTACCGTTATTACGATAAAGCCTCGCACGGTTTGGATTGGGACGGCTTGATCGAAGATTTGAGCCAAGCCGAAGCGGGCGACGTGGTGCTGCTGCACGGCTGCTGCCACAACCCCACCGGTATCGACCCCACGCCGGAACAATGGGAAACTTTGGCAAAAATGGCTGCCGAAAAAGGCTGGTTGCCGATGTTTGACTTCGCATATCAAGGATTTGCCAACGGTTTGGAAGAAGATGCCTACGGTTTGAGGGCTTTTGCCAAGCTGAATAAAGAATTGCTGGTGGCCAGCTCTTATTCTAAAAACTTCGGTATGTATAACGAGCGTGTAGGCGCGTTTACTGTGGTTGCAGCCGATGAAGAAACCGCCAACCGCGCGTTCAGCCAAGTGAAAACCATTATCCGCACGCTGTATTCCAACCCCGCTTCTCACGGTGGCGCAACCGTGGCTTTGGTATTGAAAGACGAAGCTTTGAAAGCGCAGTGGATTGCCGAATTGGACGAAATGCGCGGCCGTATTAAAGAGATGCGTCAGCAGTTTGTGGATTTGTTGAAAGAATACGGTGCAAAACAGGATTTCAGCTTTATCGTGAAACAAAACGGTATGTTTTCATTCTCCGGTTTAACGCCTGAGCAAGTTGACCGTTTGAAAGACGAATTCGCGATTTATGCCGTGCGTTCGGGCCGTATCAATGTGGCGGGCATCACACAAGACAATATCCGCTATCTGTGCGAAAGCATTGTGAAAGTGTTGTAAATATGGCTAAAGCGGCTTAAATTCAAAAGCCGCTTTTTATTTGCTAATTAACTTTGTGTGTTGATAAAAATGCCTGTCTGAAGAGTTTCAGACAGGCATTGCAGTGATGGGTGGTTTAATTTTCAGATTTATTTTGCGCGTTGCTTGCTTTTCCGCTTTGCGAGCTTTGGAACAGCGGCGCTTTGTTATTTTCGTATTCCTTTTGCTTTTCTTTATCCTTGAACTTCACTTCAAAAAGCTCCGCGCGGCTGAATGTTTTGCTGATTTTTTCTTCCATGCCCGGTGTATTCTGCACCCAATAGAGTGCTGCAATGGGGAGCCCTACAAGCAGTAAAACCGTTTTGCTGATTCGCATTTATCGTACCCTCGTGTTTTAAAATATTGTTTATTCATATTGTATGTTGTTTACAATATTTTAACAATCTGGATTTCATGGCAAATAGGTTTCGGACGAACGCTATCATATTTTTATTCAACGGTTTTCTTGGCTTTTTTTCTGAAGCGCATAATTTGCCGTATGGCGTTCAGGCTGGTGCCTGCACCGCCGATTAAGAGCAGCAGAAGCAGGGGCCATAACAGAATTTGCGGCACAAACCAGAGTAATACTGCGGTAAGCAGCAAAACGGTGCCGATGGCCAGATAAGCCCATGCTTCGCTTTGATCGACCAGGCGGGTTTGCGAGATATTGGTGTCGAACACATGGCTTAACTGCATCACTTGGCGCATCATGCCTCTTACATGGCTGCGGTGCAGCGCTTTGTGATGGCGGTATGCCGGCTTGCGGTCAGCGCAAGGTTGCGCGTGTGCCTTTTGATCCAGCACGACTTCGGTGGCGTTTTCCAAATCTTTCAGAAAAATGCGCTCAAGCTGGTAAACGGTGGCGGGGTCTTCGATGGAAATGTCCAGCTCGCGGTTGGCATACCAGCTCGACAGGTTTAAATTGGTGCTGCCCACGCGTGCCCATTGGCCGTCGATGATGGCGCTTTTGGCGTGAATCATGGTGCCGTCCCATTCAAACACGCGCACGCCCGATTCTAAAAGTTGGCGGTATTGTGTGCGCGATACCGTGCCTATCCATTTGATGTCGGATGTGCGCGGTACGAGAATCCGCACGTCGACACCGGCTTTGGCGGCGTTGATTAATGCCTGCACATACATGCGCGTAGGCATGAAATAGGCGTCGGTAATCCAGAGGTTTTGGCGGGCCAGGCCGATGATGTTTAAATCCAACCGCATGGTATTGGTGTTGGCCGGGGTAGTGGCCAGCACCCGGGCGCAGGATGTGCCGGAAGGGACGGATTCGCCGCTTTCATAATTACGCATCCGGGCGGGCATTGTGCCGTTTTGTGAGCGCAAAGTGTCTTCAAAGGCGCTCAGGATGTCGTGCACAATCGGGCCGGTTAATTGCAGGCCGGTGTCGCGCCAAACGGAAATGCCTTTTTCTGGCCTGCCTTCCCATGCTGATGAAATGCACAATCCGCTCACAAATGCGGTGTGTTCGTCGATGATGATGGACTTGCGGTGGTTGCGCGACAATACGCCCAAGCCGCCGAACCAGCCGGGCGGGTTGTATGCTTTAACTTCGGCGCCGGCTTGGGTTAAGGGTTTGAAAAATCCCCGCAGATGGGTGTTTATCGAACCCAGCCAGTCGTAGACCAGGGCAACGGCCACGCCTTCGGCCAGTTTTTCCAGCAGAATATCGCGTATGGTTTTGCCGAATGTGTCGGGCGCAAAGATATACATTTCGATGCAGATGCTTTCTTTGGCCGAACGTAATGCGGCTTCCCAAGCCGGAAAGTTTTCGGTGCTGTCGAGCAGGATGGTGATTTCGTTGCTGCAAGACGGGCGGGCGCCGGAAGCGCGCTGAATCATTTGTTCGATCAGCGTGTTTTGGTTGGCGATGTGGGCGGTGGGGGTCTGTGTATTCATAGTGCTTAATTATAGCGTGAACGGTGTGTAATAGACTCAATGCCTGTCTGAAAGGTTTTTCAGACAGGCATTGTTTGAATAAGTTTGATTTGTCTGGTTTATTTTTGGCTGCCGCTGCGCACGATGGCGCGCACGATGAAGCGGTTGGGGTGCAGTGATTCGCGAATGCGGCGGGAGAGCGGGTTGGGCAGGCCGAGTATTTCTGCGGCGAGGCTTTCGGCGCAGACGGGTGCGCTGGCCAAACCGCGTGTGCCGTGTGCGGTATTGACGTAGACATTGGGCAAATAGGGGCAGGGTGTGTGGATGCGGTAGTTGCGGTCGAGTGCGAGCTTGGCATACACCTTGCGCATGGCTTCGCTGTCGCCCAGCGCGCCGACGAGCGGCAGATGGTCGCTGCTGTCGCAACGCACGGCGGCATGGCCTTGCAGGGAATGCCTGTCTGAAAGCAGGCTGTCGGACAGCCGGGGATGCAGTTCGCGAAGCATGGCTTGATTGGCCTGCTCTTCCGCTTCGCGCCATTTGCTTGAGTTGCAGTGCTGGATAAATGTGGCGCCGTAGCAGTGGACACCTTGCCATGCGGGTGCAATGTAGCCGGTACCGGAAAGGGCCGTGCGCAGGTTTTCAGACAGGCATGTGGCCGGCGCCAAAGCGGTTTGGCCGCGGATTAATCTGAGCGGCAGGCTATCCAACGGCGGCATTCGGCTGCCCGATGCGCCGGTGCAATAAATGATGCAGTCGGCTTCGATGGTGGTGTGGGGAGAGGTAAGCTGCCAATGTTTGCCGTTGTGGTGCGCATTCTGCAATGGGCAATGGGAATACACGGTGATATTGGGATGGGTAAGCAGGGCGTCGACAAAGGCCGGTGGATTGAGCCATACGCCTTGCGGCCAAAACAAACCGCCCTCCGTTAAAGCTATGCCGGCAAGCGAGGAGGCCTCTTCCGCGCTGACACCGCGGTAGAGGTGGGCATGATGGATGTGTTGCCCGAGCAAGGTGTTGCGTTGAATTTCGGCTTGATTGTGGTTGAGATGCAAAACGCCGTTGCCGCCCCAGCTGCATTTTTCCGGCAACAACTGCTCGAGCAGGCGGCGGGTATGGCCGTAGCCGCAAAGCAGAAGTTCGGTTTGTTCGGTGTTGTGCGGCGAGATTTTGGCATAGAGCAAGCCTTGCCGGTTGCCGGACGCAGCCTGCGCCGGTTTCTCCGCTTCCAAAACGCTCACTTTCACGCCGCGTTCAGCCAATGCCCGTGCCGTGGCTGCGCCGGCTATGCCTGCACCAATCACGGCCACATGTTCCGGTTTGGGCGGAGGCGGCGGAATAAACCAGGATTTTTGCGTTTTTTCCGGCAGTTGCGGCACGGCTTCGGTTTGCCATTCAACAGGCTCGTCGAAATATTCGTTCAAACGGGGCGCAATATCGGGCGGCAGCAGCCATAAGTGGCTGTTTGGCAACACGTTTTGCAAAACATTCGGCCCGCTAAATTGCAGGCAGGAAAGTTTTTGCCGTAACAGCCGGGCGAGACGAAGCTCGGCCTCCTGAGGGTTTTCAGACAGGCATAGCTCGGGCTGCGACAAATCGGGCAGACAGATAACAACATGTCGGTGCGATTCGGCGGCGATGAGCAGTTGCAGGAGGGAGGGGAAACAGTTAAAAGCAGCAGGCATGGTATGGCGGGCAGGCACAGTAAAAAAGCATATTATCGTTATGCTGCTTTTAAATAAAGGGGAAATGTCGGCAACGCCTGTCTGAAAACCGCAATAAAATGCATAAAAGCATTTTCATTCTTCAGCGTTTATTATATATTTCAGAAAATCGGCTACGGCCGACTACAAACATTATCGCTTGGATAACACTCACTCATAATTCCGGGCTTTTCTGAAAATCCAAAAAGGTAAATCCTTTACCAAAATTAGGAGAACATTTATGACAAACCAGGCAGCGGAACGCATCCAACACGAAGGCCTGCGCAGCAAAATCATGTCGGCCGAGCAAGCGGCCGAATTTATCAAAAACGGTATGGTGGTCGGCATCAGCGGCTTTACCGGCGCAGGCTACCCGAAAGCCGTGCCTACAGCCATCGCGGAGCGCGCGAAAGCGGCCCATGCGCGTGGCGAGGAATTTGCATTCGGCATGATTACAGGCGCTTCTACTGCCCCGGAGTGTGACGGCGTATTGGCAGAAGCCAACTGTATCAGCTTCCGCAACCCCTTCCAGTCAGACCCCGCTTTGCGTAAAAGCATCAATGCCGGCAACACCGCTTATCAAGATATGCATTTGTCGCACGTTGAGCAGCAGATCCGCCAAGGCTTCTACGGCGACATGCAGGTTGCCATTATCGAAGCAACCGGCATCACCGCCGACGGCAAAATCATTCCTGCAATGGGTATCGGCCACTGTAATGAAGTATTGAAAGCCGCCAAACACGTTATCATCGAAGTGAACGCTAAGCAAAACCCGCTGTTGGAAAGCATGCACGATGTGTATTTCGATATCGGCACGCCGCCCAACCGCCAACCGATTCCTTTGGTAAAGGCAGACGACCGTATCGGTACACCTTATTTGGAATGCGATCTGAACAAAATCGTCGCCATCGTATTGACCGATGCTTTCGACCGCAACAGCAAATTCGCCGATCCTGATGAAAATTCAAAACGCATTGCCGCCCAAATTATCGACTTCTTCTCGCACGAAGTAAAAGCAGGTCGCTTGCCTGCCAACCTGCTGCCGCTGCAATCCGGCGTGGGTAACGTAGCCAACGCGGTATTGGCCGGTTTGCTGGATGCACCGTTTGACGATTTGACCGGCTACACCGAAGTGTTGCAAGACGGTATGTTGGACTTGATCATCGCCGGCAAAATGAAATCTGCTTCTGCAACCGCACTGTCGTTCAGCCCGGATGCTTTGCAACGCTTTAACGACAATATCGAGTTTCTGCGCGACAAAATCGTTTTGCGTCCGATGGAAATCACCAACAACCCCGAGCTTATCCGCCGCTTGGGCGTAATCGGCATGAACGCCATGATTGAGGCCGATATTTACGGTAATGTAAACTCAACCCATGTTATGGGCACCAGAATGATGAACGGTATCGGCGGTTCGGGCGACTTTACCCGCAACGCATTCTATTCATTCTTCGTGAGCCCTTCCGTGGCGAAAGACGGCGCGATTTCCTGCATCGTGCCGATGGTGTCGCACCACGACCACACAGAACACGACGTAATGTTTATCGTTACCGAGCAAGGTATGGCCGATCTGCGCGGCAAATCACCCCGCCAACGCGCCAAGTTGATTATCGAAAACTGCGCCCATCCTGATTACCGTGATATGCTCCGCGATTATTTCGATCGCGCGGAAAAAGCAGGCGGATTACACACGCCGCATTTGCTGAACGAAGCCCTGTCATGGCATCAACGTTTTGTTGAAACAGGCGACATGCGTATCAAATAATCGAAATCTGCTCAAAATTAAAACCTCTGCTGATAAAGCAGAGGTTTTTTGATGCCTGTCTGAAAAGATGTTACGCTAAATCTTTCAGACAGGCATGTTCATTCTCTAAAAAACTGCCCGCAGCACTGCTTGAATTTTTTCCCCGAGCCGCAGAAACAAGGCGTTTTCATGCCGGGTAACGGCACAGTAGGGTCAATGAAATACCAAGAGCCGTTTATATTCACAAAAGCAGACAATTCCCGATGAACACGGATTTCGCCTTGCTCGCAAAACCGTGCTTTAAATTCTACTTGGGCATGATGTTTGCCTATTTGGGGGCGGTGCCTTAAAACAGTTAACTCCAACCATTCTGCACCGCGGCTCCATGCATCAATCGCCGGGCGGTTTAATAATGCCTGTTGCGCAGGCACGGTAGTAGATACGATATAGTCGGTTTGCTGTAAAGCATAAGCCGCATAGCGCGAACGCATCAGCGCTTCGGCATCCGTTGCATTACGCTTGCCCTGATGCAAAGGCGCACAACAGTCTGCATAAGGCAGGCCGGATTGGCAGGGGCAGAAAGTATTCATAACAGGGTTTATCTTTAAAGATATTGGTCGGAAATGATGTATTCAAAGTTTTCAGACAGGCATTATTTACATAAGCATTAAATGCGGCTTTTTCGCTGCGGCTACACTTGTCAAATGACCGTTTTACCGAATTATTGTGAAAAAACTTGCTTTTGCCAAGTTAAGTAATTAAAATTACTTGTTTACGAAAATTCAGATTTATTTCAGGAGACATCAAATATGGCAAATAGCGCACAAGCCCGCAAACGTGCTCGCCAAGCTGTTAAAAACCGTGCACATAACGCCAGCCTGCGTACTGCTTTCCGCACTGCGGTTAAGAAAGTATTGAAGGCTGTTGAAGCAGGTGACAAAGCTGCTGCCCAAGCGGTTTACCAAGAAAGCGTTAAAATTATTGACCGTATCGCCGATAAGGGCGTGTTCCACAAAAACAAAGCTGCACGCCACAAAAGCCGCCTGTCTGCTAAAATTAAAGCAATGGCTTAATTTCAACAGACATCCAGCTGGTTCAACGCAGTAAACATGCCCCCAGATAGCCCGTAGGTTTATATTGGGGGCATCGTTTTTCTTCAGCTGCGTTGGATGGGCGAAGTATAAAGAATACAGGCTATCACTTTGAAATAAATATAATTATTGAAAATTGCATTATGAATCGGTTTAAGTATAGTGTATTGGTTTGTATGGGCATATTGCCATTGGCAGCACATGCCGCGGATCCCGCGTTGCAGTGTACACTTGTGAAAAACAATGCCGCCCGCCTGGCTTGTTTCGACAAGGTATATGCAGCCCAATTCCCACCGCAAAATTTGCCTCAAGAGCCCAAACGCCAACCTAAATCAGTGGATTTGGTTAAATCGTTTGAGAACAGTATCGATAAAAAAGAAACGGTTGTGGTTTTTGACGATGCATCAACACAAGCGCCTTCTTCGGATTTGATTGAAGCTGCCGATGCCTACACGCCGCTCAGCCAGCTTTATGATTTAGATGAAAATAATGAAAGCGGCATTTTATCCTTGCGGGAACATAACCCTATGTATATCTTGCCTGCATGGTATAACAGCAGCCCGAATTACAAACCGCACAGTTCTACGCGTGGTGAAACAAATGCGGAAAAGTTCACCGAGCAAAAACGCATGGAAACCAAAATGCAAATTTCTTTCAAAACCAAGATTATGGAAGATTTGTTTAAAACCCGTGCGGATGTATGGTTTGGCTATACCCAAAAATCAGACTGGCAGGTGTGGAGTCAAGGTAGGAAATCGGCACCTTTCCGCAACAGTGATTACATGCCTGAGCTGCTCATCACGCAGCCGGTAAAAGCCGATTTGCCGTTTGGCGGGAAATTGCGCGTATTAGGTGCAGGGGTTACGCACCAATCGAACGGGCAAAGCCGCCCTGAATCACGCTCGTGGAACCGCATTTATGGTATGGCAGGGATGGAATGGGGCAATCTGACCGTTGTTCCAAGGATATGGATGCGTGCTTTCGATATGAGCGGCGAAAAAGATGATAATCCCGACATTATGGATTACATGGGTTATGGTGATTTGAAGCTCCAATACCGTTTTAACGACCAGCAAACTTTAGGAACCACTTTGCGCTATAACCCTAAAACAGGTAAAGGTGCGGTAGAAGCCGGCTATGCATTTCCGGTAAAAGGAAAGCTGAAAGCTTATGTAAGAGGCTTTCACGGATATGGCGAGAGCCTGATTGATTATAATCACAAACAAAGCGGCATCGGCATAGGC
The DNA here is from genome assembly GCF_900636765.1 of Neisseria canis. NCBI lineage: Bacteria > Pseudomonadati > Pseudomonadota > Betaproteobacteria > Neisseriales > Neisseriaceae > Neisseria > Neisseria canis. The sequence goes on along the minus strand of NZ_LR134313.1, from coordinate 2,197,945 downwards.
GTGATGTTTAATGATTGGGACGGTTTTTGATTGTTTAACAATCTCGTTTCTTTAAGCGCGAATGCGTATAATACGCTGTTGGGCAGTTATATTTACGGAAAAATTAAATAATGGCGGAAAAAAAACCGGAAAGCGGCGGAATCGGTAAGGCATTGAAAAAATATCTGATTACCGGTGTCTTGGTGTGGCTGCCGATTGTGGTTACCGTTTGGGTAATTACCTATATTGTCGGCGCTTCCGATAGGTTGGTAAACCTTTTACCTTTGCATTGGCGCCCCGAACAATATATAGGCTTTAAAATTCCGGGCTTGGGCGTTATTGTTGCTATTGTGGTGCTTTTTGTTACCGGTGTATTCGGTGCCAATGTGTTGGGCAGAAAAATCCTGGAGGCATGGGACGCTCTGCTTGGCCGCATTCCGGTGGTCAAATCAATTTATTCCAGTGTGAAAAAAGTGTCTGAATCTTTGTTTTCAGATAATGGGCGTTCTTTCAAAACACCGGTGTTGGTGCCGTTTCCGCAGCCCGATATATGGACGATTGCGTTTGTGTCGGGCAACATTCCGCCTTCGGTAGCAAAAGGCCTGTCTGAAAACGGAGGGGAAGAATATGTTGCCGTATATGTGCCGACCACGCCAAACCCCACCGGCGGCTATTACATTATGGTGAAAAAAAGTGATGTACGCGAGCTGGACATGAGTGTAGATGAAGCTTTGAAATATGTGATTTCTTTGGGTATGGTTATGCCTGACGAACCAGTTGTAAAACATTTGCCCGAAAAAAAGCCGATAGCAGAATAGCAGATAAATTTGCAAAACCGATGAAACGTATTTTACTGTTCAGTTAAGTTGCTTTGGCCTTTATAGCGCCAGTTTACCCTGATGCGAAAGGGGGTGTTGATAGCTATATCTATGGGAAAACCAACGTTGAACAGTTGCATTATTTGAAAACAAGACTTGAGTAATTTATGCCTGTCTGAAAACCATTCGGACGGCTTGAATCATTAATTAAATCAAAACAGATCAACAAGGTGAATTTATGCGTACCAATTATTGTGGCTTAATCAGCGAACAATACTTAGACCAAACCGTTACCGTGAAAGGTTGGGTGCATCGCCGCCGCGACCACGGCGGTGTGATTTTTATCGACTTGCGCGACCGCGAAGGCATCGTGCAGGTGGTTATCGACCCCGATACGCCGGAAGCCTTCAAAACCGCCGATTCAGCCCGTAACGAATACGTGTTAAGCATTACCGGTAAAGTACGCAACCGCCCTGAAGGTACGGCCAACGATAAAATGATTTCCGGCAAGATTGAAATTTTGGCGAAAGAAATCGAGATTTTAAACACCGCCGCCACACCTCCGTTCCAAATCGACGACGAAAACATCAGCGAAAACGTGCGCCTGACCAACCGCGTTATCGACCTGCGCCGTCCGCAAATGCAGCGCAACCTGCGCCTGCGCTACCAAGTAGCTATGGGTGTGCGCCGTTATTTGGATGCACAAGGCTTTATCGATATCGAAACGCCGATGCTGACCCGTTCCACTCCCGAAGGCGCGCGCGACTACCTCGTGCCCAGCCGCGTGCATCCGGGCGAGTTTTTCGCTTTGCCGCAATCTCCGCAGTTGTTCAAACAACTGCTGATGGTGGCCGGTTTCGACCGTTATTACCAAATCACCAAATGCTTCCGCGATGAAGATTTGCGTGCCGACCGCCAGCCCGAATTCACCCAAATCGATATTGAAACCTCGTTCTTAAGCGAGAACGAAATCATGGACATCACCGAAGGCATGGCCAAACAGGTGTTTAAAGACGCATTGGGTGTGGAATTAGGCGACTTCCCACGCATGCCTTTCTCCGAAGCCATGTTCTACTACGGTTCCGACAAACCCGATATGCGCGTGTCGCTCAAATTCACCGAGTTGACCGACTTGATGAAAACCGAAGAATTCAAAGTATTCCGTGCCGCAGCCGACATGAAAGGCGGCCGCGTGGTGGCTTTACGCGTGCCGAATGGTGCGAAATTAAGCCGCAAAGACATCGACGAATACACCAAATTTGTCGGCATCTACGGCGCGAAAGGCTTGGCTTACATCAAAGTCAACGACGTGAGCAACATCACCAACGGCGAAGACAGCGGCCTGCAATCTCCGATTGTGAAATTCCTGTCTGAAAACTGCCTGAAAGAAATCATTGCCAAAACCGAAGCGCAAAACGGCGACATCATTTTCTTCGGTGCCGACAAAGCCAAGATTGTGAATGAAGCCATCGGCGCATTGCGTATCAAAGTCGGCCACGAACACGGCGCGGAAAACGGCTACTTTGTGGACGAGTGGAAACCGTTGTGGGTGGTTGATTTCCCGATGTTCGAATACGACGAAGAAAACGACCGCTATGCCGCCATGCACCATCCGTTTACTTCGCCGAAACAAGGCCATGAAGATTTGATGGAAAGCGATCCTGAAAACTGCTTGGCGCGCGCTTACGATATGGTGCTGAACGGTTGGGAAATCGGCGGCGGTTCTATCCGTATCCACCGTGCCGACATTCAGGAAAAAGTGTTCGCCGCCCTGAAAATCACTCCGGAAGAGCAGCAAAACAAATTCGGCTTCCTGCTGGACAACCTGAAATTCGGTGCGCCGCCGCACGGCGGTTTGGCATTCGGTTTAGACCGTTTGGTCACTTTGATGACCGGCGCCGAATCTATTCGCGACGTGATTGCTTTCCCGAAAACCCAGCGCGCCCAATGCTTGTTGACTAATGCGCCGAATGCGGTTGACGATAAACAACTGCGCGAATTGAATTTGCGTTTGCGTCAAAAAGCAACCGATTCCAAAGAAGCATAATTTTCTTGAAAAAGCAGCGGCCTGAACGTTTATCGTTTCAGGCCGTTTTGTTTTATAATTCTTCGGTAAAATCGGTCTGGCGGGTATGGCAATATTTTTTCAGATAGGCATCATTTTTTATTAATTCAACGTGTTGTGTTTGAGAGTTTGAAGCATGTTTTATATATGCCTGTCTGAAAAAGAGTACTGGTGGTTTAGTGGCGGCTTCCGGCCTTGATTGTAAGTATAAAAAGCGCAGATTAATAATCAGATACAGAGTTGTTCCTGTGTTCAAGAAAAAGCGAAAGAAATAGTTGTGGGCAAAAATCCTTTAAAAATAATAAGTATCATCGCAGTAGCGATAGTATTGGCCATCAGCTTCTGGTACAGCCCGGCGTGGTTGAAGCTCTGTTACGGATTGGCTTTGTTTTTATTCGGTATGCAAAGTATCGAAGAAGGTTTGCATAACGCGGCAGGGGGTATGTTGGAGCGGCTGATGGCTAAAAGCACGGCTACGCCTTTGAGAAGTATGCTGTTCGGCATGGGTGCAACATTCGTTTTGCAATCAAGCACATTGGTTTCTTTGCTTACTATGGCGTTTCTTAGTGCGGGTTTGATTACTTTAGCCGGAGGCATCGCCGTTATTTTAGGAACGAATCTGGGGGCTACCAGCGGTATTTGGTTGTTGGCTTTGGCTGGACAAAGCATCAGCTTAAGTCCTGCTGCCGTGCCTATGTTGGTATTCGGCATTTTAGCCGGATTTTTTAAAGGCAAAATGAAGGGGTTTGGCAGAGTTTTGGTCGGCATTTCGCTTATATTTTTAGGCATTGATGCGATTAAAGACGGTTTTCAGAGTGTAGGCAGCACGTTTGATTTTGCTTCGGTTCAAGTTCAAGGGGCTGCCGAAGTGGCTATTTTCAGCTTCATCGGTTTGTTGCTGACTATTGTGTTGCAATCCACACATGCAACCTTGATTCTTACACTTGCGGCTTTGGCCGGCGGGCAAATCAGTTTGGCTCAGGCTTTTGCGATTGCGATAGGCTCGAACGTCGGAACGAGTGTTTCTACGGCTTTCGTGGGTATGCTGGGCAGTGATCGCGGCGGCCAACGGCTTGCGATGGCGCATTTGCTGTTTAACGTTGTGACGGCGTTTTTATCTTTATTGCTGTGGATTCCGATTACATCTGCCGTTCAGGCGGCAGGTAATTGGCTAGGTATGAGCAATCTGCTTCAATTGGCATTTTTCCATACGATATTCAATGTGTTGGGTTTGATTGTGTTTTGGAAGTTTCAAAATCAGTTGGCAGACGAGCTGTTGCGCCGTTTGCCCGACAGCGCCCAAGCGGGTTTACAAGAGCCGAAAAGGGAAAACAAACGGCATGCCCTGTATCTGAATGAAAACATGCTGCGTTCGGGAGACACGGCTTTGCGTGCGGTGTGCAAAGAAATCGAGCATTTAAACACCTTGAGTTTGGAAGTGATTTGCCAGGCGCTGTTTATTTCTGAGCAAGAGCTTTACGAGAACGTATCTTCCAATGAATTAGGCCTGCCTGAAAAAGTGCAAAAAGTTGATGTTCAAACACTTTATCAAGACCGCATTAAGCCGCTTTATGGTGAGTTGGTCGAATTTACCAGCAAAACCGATATTGACGAACGTGATGACAGACAAATATTGTTGATGAATGCGCACATGGTTGCCATGCAAATGGTGGAGATTGTGAAAGGCAGCAAACATATTCAAAAAAATATGCAGCATTATTTGCAACAGCCGCAATCTCCTGTTTATCAAGAATATTTAGATTTACGGGCACATTTGTTCGATACTTTGAAGTATTTCTACCAAACATCTTTGCTCGAAGCCAACTCCCCCGAGCGCACCGACAATATTGCGTTATTGGCGCAGCATGTAGAAATGCTGGATACCGCTTTCCGAACCAGCGTGTTGGAAAAGCTGCGTGCAGGGGAAATCGACAGCTGGCAGACCACTTCTTTAATGAACGATATTAATTATGCCAAGCGGATTGGTTTGGGTCTTTTGGATATTTTGCGGGAAGAAACAGATTTGATGAATCATCCTGCCGATAAAGAGCCGAAAGCAGCATAATCTGATTTTGATCCTTTACTCTTTGGCTTAGTCTTGGGTTAGCCTTGAAAATCTGCGGTTGCTCTCCGGGAAATCGACTCCGTATACAAACCAAATCAACAAGGCATATAAGAAGGCTTGAATGCATAATCCGATACTCAAATTGCCTGCATCCAAAGAGGTTGAGGAAATACATGTCATCATGATACCGAGCAAAACAGAGGCAATGGCCAGCCATTGGTAAACGCGCATACCCATAAAATAAGGCGTTTGCGGCTCTCCACGGAGCGATTCTTCTACAAAACGGAAGATGCCGGTGAGAATGAAATAGATACCGGTCAAGAATGATGCGGGCATTTCCAATGTATAAAGCCGCCACAGCAGAAAGAAAGTGAAAAAGTTGGCAGCCATTGAATAAAGCTGGGTCGGATAGAGATTTTCCCCGCACAAACCGGCCAGTTTGTTTACCCGCGATTTCGGATGGGTAAACCGTAAGCCTGCCGCTGCATCAGTCGGTTTCCCGTGGCAACAGCCTTGAACTAGGCAGCGGCAGCGGCCGAAAAACTGAATAGGGCATGCGGCTAGAGCCGCCGCTGCCAATAATGACCAAATATCTGCTCCGAACAACCCTGCTGCGAACACCGCAGCCAAAATGCCGATAACGCTGCCATAGTAGCCAAACGGGCGCAATAAAGCGGCAGATCCTTCTACCCATTGGGCCCATAATCCTGCTCCGATAAATCCCGAAAAACCAATCAGATAAACTGCCCATAAATCGTTTGGCAACAAATAGGCCATCATTAAAAAGCCGAAAAAACCGCCTATCGCCGCATAAAACCCGTGGTTAATCAGGCGCACTTTGCCAAACTGCCATTCATGCCATGAGTTGGCAATCCGTTCGCACACATACAGCATTTTGATATAAATCGGTTTTCTATACCGAGCCAGCCAATAAACCAAAACAGCGGCCACGGCATCTGCGAGCGTGTGATTATGGGTCGTGAGACAGCTTAAAATAACCAACCAACCGGCGGCTTTAAGGTAAGGGCGGTATTGCTTGGAGGCGTCGTTAAAATAATGTATGGCAATGAGTGCCCAAAATATATGGAAAGACGGGAACGAAGCCATGGGTGAATCATGTTGCCGCCCCCATTCGATGATATTGTTGAACAAGGAATCAGGTAACGATTGGTAAGCTACCGCAGCCGGGATAACCAGATAGCTGTAAAAAATCAAGAGCATGCCCCAAAAAGCATCCGTCATCCATTCGCGTAGGCGTTGGTTGCTGCCGATAATAAACGGTACCGAAATTATGAGCGGATAAGAGAGCAAATAAAACAATACGGTAAAGGGCAGCAGCGGCACATAATCGTCAACGACGGTGTTACTGTACAACACATCCGAAGGCATACCCGCCCAAACAAATAGCTCATACCCGAACAGCCACGGCAGGAATACCAGCAAGGCTGCGCGTATTTTTTCAGACAGGCCTGGCTTTCGTAGGTTTGGTGGAGGTAAGCTGAGCCATGTTTTGTGCAATAAAGGTTTTGCGCCGAATTGCTGCTCGATGATTTCACGTTCAAATCCATACACATAAGTTATGATCATAAGCGTGAACAGAGGCGTAACCAGCCAAAAACCAGCCGGAGATCCGTTCAGCCAGGCCAAACCCAAGCACAACATCACGGCGCCTGCGTAAATCGGATGGCGGCATACGCGGTATGCGCCTGAAAATACATATTCTTCCGGCGGAAAGGCATTCATCGGCAAGCCTTTTCCTGTACGCCACAGGCCGAGCATGGCCCATAGCGTCAAAGAAACCCCCGCTGAAGCAATAATGCCGCCCATCCATTGTGCTTCAGGTAAGGGTAGGGTCACAAAATCATCGGCATATACCGCCCACTGCCACAACAATACGGGCAAAATTAAACAAAACACGGCGGCGTAAAGTATTTTCTGTAAGATTAGAGGCATGTTTTTCTTCAAATAAAATAATTTGTGCTGCTGGCTTAAGGGTTGCGGTATTTAAGAACGCCACAATACTTTTTCGTAAAGCGCCCAGCCGGTTTCCGGCGGTGCGTCAGACATAACAAGCCGGGCACGGCTTTTCCATTTTGTTTCCCGGGTTTTTAAAAAATCTCTGCCGAACAACCTGTTGAGTATGGGAAAGCGCTGAGCCAGAGCCAGCAAAGGCTCATCTTTCACGATAGCGGGTTCGGCAAAATCCAAACATAAACCGCATTCAGGCAGCAGCAGTTTGTGTCGGTTCAATACAAAGTCTTGATAGCACTTTCCATTCAGATAAAGCAGTTTCAAGGGATTTTTACCGCGCCATTCCAGCCACACCAGCGTGTGGGACGGGGAAAGAAAACGCCCCCAATATAATTCGTCCAAAGGAAGCCGCCACGGTTCCAAAGTGAGCGTCAGGGTTTCTGCGTAGCCCAATCCCTGAAAAAATTGCCCGTTTAATGTGCAGGAAAATCGGGCTTTGGGCGTGTGGCAATGCCACAGCACATCTTTGTTTGTGTCTGTAAAAGCGGCGGCATTCAATAAATCGGCCGGATTGAGAGGCGCATTCAAAGCCTGCCATTGCGCCGATACGGATAATTGCGGCTGCATAAACGCGCGTTGGTTTTCGCCGAGTTGGGCAGCTTTCAGACAGGCATGTTCATACAATACATTATCTGCGTTGTGCAACATCACGGAAGAATAAGGCAGGCGGATGCCTAATAATGATAATTCTGCTGCATAGGCAATCAGGGCATTGCCGTTTTCGTCGATGCCGTCAAAATAATGTTTGCAGAGTTTAAACACGAAAATTCCTAACAGATTAGGGACGTGGAAAATCGGAGTACTGAAGTCGCAGCAGATAAATTTATTTTGGATACAAAGTTTTGAGGGTTGCTGCGACGATGCAGCAAAAGCAAGTTTGGCTGACACGGTGTTTCTATTCAAAATACCCAAAACCCTTTAAAAATTTAAAGGATTTTGAGTGTGGTCAGGCGTGTTCCGTATTATAGAGGGCACTGTTTGTTTCAATAAATCAGTATGCCGGACTATTTCTTCAAACGGAATTCCGCCGCTTTGGCATGGGCGGTAAGCATTTCGCCTTGTGCCAACACATCGGCAATCCGACCGAGCTTTTGCGCGCCTTGTTCGGAAACCTGAATCAGGCTGCTGCGTTTTTGGAAATCGTAAGTGCCCAGCGGCGAAGAGAAGCGCGCCGTGCGGCTGGTGGGCAGCACATGGTTGGGGCCGGCGCAATAGTCGCCCAAGCTCTCGCTGGTGTATTTGCCCATGAAAATCGCACCGGCGTGGCGGATTTTTGGTGCCCATTCCTGCGGATTTTCTACCGACAATTCCAGGTGTTCCGGCGCAATATAGTTGGCGGTTTCGCAAGCGTCATCGAGGTCTTTGGCCAGAATCATCGCGCCGCGGTTGTTTAAAGAAGCCTCGATAATGGCACGGCGGGGCATGTCTTCGATCAACCTGTTCATGGCCGCTTGAACGTCGTCCAAATATTGCTGCGAGGTGGCAATCAGAATGGCTTGGGCGATTTCGTCGTGTTCGGCTTGGCTGAACAAATCCATCGCCACCCAATCGGCAGGCGTGGTGCCGTCGGCAATCACCAGAATTTCAGACGGCCCCGCCACCATATCAATGCCTACCACGCCGAACACGCGGCGTTTGGCGGCGGCCACAAACGCATTGCCGGGGCCGGTGATTTTATCGACCTGCGGCACGGTTTCGGTGCCGTAAGCCAAAGCCGCCACCGCCTGCGCACCGCCGACGGTAAACACTTTGGTTACGCCGGCCACAAATGCCGCCGCCAACACAATATCGTTGCGCTCGCCTTGGGGCGTGGGCACTACCATGATGATTTCGGGCACGCCCGCCACATGCGCGGGCATGGCGTTCATAATCACCGAGCTGGGATAAGCCGCTTTGCCGCCGGGAACATAAATGCCCACACGGTCGAGCGGGGTAATCTGCTGGCCGAGCAGCGTGCCGTCTTCGTCGGTATAGCTCCACGATGCCATTTTTTGGCGTTGATGGTAGCTTTCCACGCGGGCGGCGGCGGTTTTCAAGGCCGTCTGAACTTCGGGGGCAATACGTTCGAAAGCAGCCTGCAAGTCGGCTTGGCTCAGCGTTAAATCGGCCATAGTTTGTGCATTCATTCCGTCGAAACGGTTGGTGTATTCGATTAGCGCCGCATCGCCGCGCTTTTGTACGTCGGCACAGATGTCGGCAACAATTTGATCGATTTTCGGGTCTTGCGCGGTTTCAAAAGCCAGCAACGCTTTCAGCTCGGTTTGGAAGTTGGGGGATTGGGTGCTGAGAAACTTCATGATCTATTTCATCTTAGATGGATAATAATGGATTGAATGTTTTCAGACAGGCATAGGCCTGTCTAAAGCCGTTAAGCAGGTGCTTATAAATATTTAACGCTTTCCGTTACGTCGATGGTTATTTTGCCGGTATTTTGCAGCTGGTCAATTAAATCGGCTGCTGCTTCTTCGTTTACATTGACGCTCTGAATCAAATAGAGCAGTAAATCATGTTTCTTTTTAGGTTGGTTTTTCTTGATGGCCAATTCGGCGTCTTGTAACTGCTCGGACTCTGCATGTTTTATTTCAGCGGCAGAACTGTCATCCAAAACATGCTCTACTGCTTTTAAAACCTTTTCGGCTTCCAGCTCTACGGAAACTTTTGGCAGGTTTTTAGACGCTTTTTCTGTTTCACATTCTTTAAACAAAGGTTGTTTAAGTTGATTTTTTTGATCTTTATCGGCTTTTTTATCGTTTTTTAATTTGTCTTTCATTGAGAGACAGCATTTTTTCTGTATGCGGATGCACGCTTTCGAATAAAGCTTTTGCAGCTTTTTACAGCGTTTTTTCAGCTTTTTCCTCGGTGAAACCACAAGAATTTTAGCGCGCGGGTTATTTTTTAATAAGCTGCGGATATGTTTTGCAATTGCCGCCGAAGCTTTTTTTTCAGGCAGGCGGATAACGTCAATGCTTTTGTGTTTTTCCGAAAAGCGCTTGGCTTTTTTCAGCTTCTTCTTGCTTTTGGCAAAAAGAAATACTTTGCCTTCCTGTTTTTTTATGCGGGTTTTGCATCCTTTTAATGACAACTTGCTTAAATCGACAATTAAATAGCTCATCCCAAATCTCCTTTGCCTTATGTTTTATAGTAATGCAGTTTGAATTTAAAGCTTATTTGCCGTTTGCCACTACTCCTGCAAAAGCTTCTATGATCGGTTCGATTAATTCGTATTTGGTTTTCAGCGCAGCCTTGTTGACAACCAGCCGGCTGGAAATATCCACGATATGTTCTACTGCTTCCAGATTGTTTGCTTTTAAGGTACCGCCGGTTGAAACCAAATCCACAATGGCATCGCTCAGGCCGACAAGAGGTGCAAGCTCCATTGAGCCGTATAATTTAATAATATCTACATGAACCCCTTTTGCTGCAAAATGCTCCGCGGCAATATCGGGGTATTTGGTGGCAACGCGCAAGCGGCAGCCCGGCTTTGATGCGGCCGCGTAATCGAAGCCTTTGGGCACCGCAACCATCATGCGGCATTTGGCGATTTGCAGATCCAGCGGCTGGTAAAGGCCTTCGCCGCCGTGCTCTATCAACACGTCTTTGCCGGCAATGCCAAAATCCGCCGCTCCGTATTGCACATAAGTCGGCACATCGCTTGCCCTTACAATAACCAGGCGGATTTCGGGATGGTTGGTTTCTATGATGAGCTTTCTGGATTGTTCGGGCGCCTCGGCCGGAACAATGCCCGCCGCTGCTAAAAGGGGCAGGGTTTCCTCAAAGATTCTGCCTTTTGATAGGGCGATGGTTAAGCTGTTGTCTTGCATATTGTCTTTCGTGAAAATAGTCGATGCCTGTCTGAAAAAATCTTAAAATAAATAATAGGTTGCTTTATATTGAGCTTTAAACCACACCTTAAAAAATGCAGAGTTTTAACGGTTTTGCCTGTGTGCTAAAAATTAAAATGAAATCTACATCTTTAGCGGGAAGCAAGGGGCAATTCCGTTGTGTTTTTCCAGAACGCTTTTAACCTGATTCCAAATGTTTTTAATATAGCAAAGAAACGTAATCTTTGCTATGGAGTTGCTGTGTTCCGGCTTAAAAGAGGCAGTTTTATTAAAAGCAGCGAAAGTAGCAATAAAATTAATCTTGTAATATTAATGGATAATTGATATTTTTCCTTCGTTATTCCACTCTATTTTCTATTTCAAAACCCATTCCGACACACAATAAATCACCAGCCCTACCAGGCCGCCGACCAAGGTGCCGTTGATGCGGATAAACTGCAAATCCTTGCCCACGCTCAATTCCAGCTTTTCCACCATTTGCACGCTGTCCCAGCTCTTCACCTTTTCGGTTACAAAAGCCGCGGCACGGTCTTTATAGTTATGCACAAAGTCGCGCACCATAAGCGAAATGCGCACATCCATCCGCCGCATAAATTGCGGATATTCAGCCGCCTGCCGCAGCATATGCTCCAGCAGCTTTTCCATTTGCGCCTGCACCAGCGAATCAGCTTTTTTCACATCGCTTTGCGACCATTGCTGCAAACCCTGCCACAAGCTTGTTACCGCTTCCTGCAAGGCGGGAGATGCCGCCAGCTCCCGTTTTGTGGCTTCCAAGCGCTTATGCCACAGGCGTGAATGTCTCAGAGCGCGGGCAATCCGGTCTATCTGTTCCGAAGCGGAATGACGCAGCCTGTGCTGCGGGTCGGCCAATGCTGCGGCCAGATAACCGTCTGCCCAGTCCAACGCTTTTTCCGAAACCCAGCCGTCCACTTTTTCCAGCAGCGTGCCTTTGAGCGAAGCTTTGATTTTGTCCCATGTGCTCGGCGCATCGCGTTCGATTTTGACTGCCCATTCGTTCAAACTCTGCTCCAGCATCGCGCGCGTTTCGGGATGCTTCAACCAGCGCCTGATCTGCTTCATCAAAGCGCAAAGCAACACATCGTCCAAGCCCTGCCTTTTGATGGAAACCAATATATCGGCGAGCGTTTTGCCGATTTTGTCGCCGCTGTATTGCTGCATCAGCATCTGGCTGCCGAAGCGCGCGACCTGCTCCGGCTTGGCCGTTTTCAGCAAGGCCGGCACTTGCGCAGCCAGATTGGGCAGCCATTGCTTTCTGTTTTTGCTCAACCAATAAAGCAGCTTTTCACTCGGCTCGGCCTGATAAACCCTTAAAGCAATCGGCTTATCCTGCAAAAAATTGTGTTCGATAAACCGCCCCAGCTCTTCCGCAATACGGTGCTGGTTTTTCGGCAGAATAGCCGTGTGCGGAATAGGAAGCCCGAGCGGATGGCGGAACAAAGCCGTTACCGCAAACCAGTCGGCCAGCGCGCCCACCATCGCCGCTTCGGCAAACGCTTTTAAATAGCCCAATGCGGGATAGTGCCCCATATAGAGCGTGGCAACCACAAACAGCACACACGCGAACACCAGCAGACCCGTTGCAAACATACGGCTTTTACGCAAACGCGCGCGCGCATTGGCTGTGCGCACTTCGGCAGATAAAGTCGGCACGTTTTGCATGGCAGCTCCTTCCTAGTGATTCATATATTCTTAGTCAATGATTAACATAGCCGCAAATCAAACGAGTTCAAGCCCTTGATATGCTTTAAGATAACTTTTATGCCGCTTTTTCAGACAGGCATTCAGGCTATATACAGTAAATGTTGGCAGCCATGTGCACAATATGTGGATAAGCCGCTTTAACATTTGAAACATCTCACAATTTCAATTCTGCCTAAAAATTAAGCAAAATCAAGCTTTGTCGGAACCGAGCATAATCACCAACATCCCGCTCAAACACAAAATCACCCCCAACCAGTCGCTGGGCTGCGGACGGATGCCGTCAACCAGCCAAAGCCACAGCAAAGCCACACTCACATACACACCTCCGTAAGCCGCATAAATCCGCCCGCTTGCCTCAGGGTGCAGCGTCAACAACCAAGCGAACACCGCCAAACAAACCGCCGCAGGCAGCAAAAGCCACGGCGGCCCATTCTGCCGCAGCCACACATAAGGCAGCCAACAGCCCAAAATTTCCATGACCGCCGTGATACCGAACAGCACCAGCATTTTCACGTTATCCATCTATATCCTTTTCAGACAGGCATTTATCAAAACTATTTTATCCCGCCTGATAACACAAAACCAAACTGCTACTGTATTATTCTGCCAATAGGCTTTACAATAGTCGCCCAAATTACTAACGATTACACGCAAAAAAAGGATACAACAAATGAGAATTCTGCTCGCCGGAGCCAAAGGCCAGCTCGGCCGCTGCTTTAAAGACCGCCTTCCGGAAGACTGGGAACTGATCGCCACCGATTCCCAAACCCTCGACATTACCGATGCCGCAAGCGTGATGAATATGGTAAAGAATTTCCAACCCGATGCCGTAGTCAACGCAGCCGCCTACACCGCCGTGGACAAAGCCGAAAGCGAACGCGACAAAGCCTTCGCCATCAACGCCACCGGCACCTATAACCTGGCCGCCGCCGCACAAGCCGTGGGCGCAAAATTCGTGCACGTATCCACCGATTACGTTTTCCCCGGCAACGCCAAAAGCCCCTATACTGAAACCGACTCGCCCGACCCCGTCGGCATTTACGGCAAATCGAAACTTGCCGGCGAGCTGCTTGCCCTCTCTGCCAACCCCAACAGCATGGTTATCCGCACGGCATGGGTATTTTCCGAATACGGCAACAATTTTGTCAAAACCATGCTGCGCCTTGCCAAAGACCGCGACACCTTAGGCGTGGTCGACGACCAAATCGGCAACCCCACCTACGCCGGCGACTTGGCACAAGCCATCATCGATGCCCTGAAGCTGCAAAACTTCCCCATCGGGCTCTACCACTATTGCGGCGACAAATCCGTGAGCTGGTGCGACTTCGCCCGTGCCACGTTCCAAACCGCTTCACAAAGCGGCCGCGATTTCCGCGTACCCATCACCAACGGCATCACCACCAGCGAATACCCCACACCGGCCGCCCGCCCGCCTTACAGCGTAATGAACTGTGACAAAATCAAATCGCTGGGTTTAAACATGTCCGACTGGCAGGCCGCTTTAAACAAAATCGTGCCCGTGTTGCTGGCTGAACAACAAGCTTCGTAAACGCTGCCTGTTTCATCATGCAAACAATGCCTGTCTGAAACTTTTCAGACAGGCTTAGATTCGAATTTCAAGTGCAACACTCAGGCAGTAGAGGTTGGAACAGATTCAAGAATAAAACACTTGGCGTTTCATAGCCAAGTGTTTTTCTTGGCCTATGGTTCAGTTCATCCTGAACCCTGCGTATCTCCCGATGGCTGATGTTGCGGAAATCGGTTTGTTTGGGGAAATATTGGCGGATGAGTCCGTTAGTATTTTCATTCAGCCCTTTCTCCCAAGAACGGTAGGGGCGGCAAAAATAGGTTTCTGCCTCCAATGCTTGGGCTATTCGGATGTGTCGGTAGAATTCTTTGCCGTTATCCATGGTAATGGTATGGACTCTGGCTTTATGCGCCTTCAATACCTTGATGACGGCGTTGGCAGTGTCTTTGGCTTTGAAGTTCTTCAACTTGCAGATGATGGTGTAGCGGGTAACCCGCTCGACCAAGGTCTGTAATGCGCTTTTCTGATCTTTGCCTACGACGGTGTCGGCTTCCCAGTCGCCGATGCGGGATTTTTGGTCGACGATGGCGGGTCGGTTTTCAATGCCGACGCGGTCGGGTACTTTGCCTCTGCTCCATGTACTGCCGTAGCGTTTACGGTAGGATTTGCCGGCTATTCCGAGATGCTGCCGCAAAGTGCCGCCGTTGCTTTTGTCTTGACGCAGATAGCGGTAAATGGTGCTGTGGTGGAGTGTGATTTGGTGGTGTTTGTGCAAATAGGCGCACACTTGCTCGGGGCTGAGTTTGCGGCGGATGAGGGTGTCGATGTGTTGAATCAGCCGGGAATGGAGCTTATAGGGCTTTCTTTTGCGCTGCTTGGTAAGCCGGCTTTGCTGTTGGGCTTTTTCGGCACTGTATTGCTGCCCTTGTGGGCAGTGCCGTTTGATTTCGCGGCTGATGGTGCTTTTATGGCGGTTAAGCCATTTGGCGATTTAGGTGACGGTGTGGTGGCGGGATAGGTATTGGATGTGGTATCGTTCGTCTTGGGTCAGTTGTGTGTAGCTCATGGCAATCTTTCTTGCAGGAAAGGCCGTATGCTACCGCATACTGGCCTTTTTCTGTTATGGAAAGTTGCACTTCAAATTTGAATCCGCTCAGGCCTCAATTGAATTAAAACATGTGCTCCTTGAGCTACGCCTGGATCTGTTGCTCCGATTAATACATTTACTCCAGTACCAGCAAGACCTGCAATAGCATTTGGTCGAGCTTTTGTTGTTAAGACTGGAGTAGCGATTGCTGCTGTGTTTGACATATTGCCAGTTGTGTTATTAATGATGCCATTTATTACATCAGTTTTCATAGCCCCGCTATTCCAGCGGTCAGAAATAACTTGATTGATCACTTCCGCTTTTGTACAACTTGCAGTTTTGCAGCCTCCAAATAAACCTTCATCAGGTCTATCATCAAACGGACTTAATCCTAATATATCAGCCCAACGCTGGGCATTTGGCGCAAAATGATATAAGTTTTCCCCACCCATCAACCCAATCGGATCCTGCTGCGTAAACCGCCCACAGTGCGGATCATAATAACGGAAGAAGTTGTAATGCAGCCCCGTCTCTTTATCCGCATACTGGTTTTGCAACCTGAACGGCTGATGCACGCCTTCTTTCAGGTTCGCATTCTCTGCATTATTCAGTTTGCCCCAACCGCTGTATTCTCCGCGCCAAACAATATCGCCCTCCGCGTCCGTCATCTCGCGCGGAATGCCGATTTGGTCGTTGTGGTAGTACAGAATCTGTCTGTCGGCTTTGCTGCCGTCCCGGTTGGCCGTCTGAACGATTTGTGCCAACGGTTCGTAGCTTCCCTGTTCGGTATAAACGTAAGTATAAGTCGCTTTATCGCCGTATTCCTGTAGCAGGCGGCTGCCTTCCCATAGGAAACGGGTTTCCGTTTGGTTGCGGGCGTTCTGTTTGCTCACCCTTCTGCCTAAGGCATCGTAGCGGTAGTGCCAGTGTTCAGACGGCCTTCCCTCTTGTTCGATACGCGCTTCGGTCAGTTGGTTGTCGGCATCGTAGCGGTAATACTGGCTTTCGCCCGTTGCGTCGTTGTGGCGTTCGCTCAGATTGCCCAGCGGATCATAAACGTAGCGGATGCCGTTGTAGTCGGTCAGGCGGTTGCCGGCCACTTTGACACCGTCGCCGCTGATGTTGTGGGCGGGGTCGAAGGCGAAGCGTTCGTCGCCGGCTCGGGTAATCCTGCTCAGCGGGTCGTAGGCGTAGTCTTTATTGCCATTGCGTTGATTCTCGGTACGAGTCAGGTTGCCGGCAGATTCGTATTTTCTGTTCTTAAAAGAATGTGAGTTCCGTTTTAATTTTGGAACACCAAAGCCGCAGTTAAAAATTCTGCGGCTTTGGTGCGGTATTTAGGGCTAATCTACGTCAGCCTCTTATTTTGAAATATATTATTTGAATATATCTTGAGAAATATTTTTCTGCTAACTATGATTTAGTTCCAGTAGATATAGATAATATATCTTCCTCATTGTTATCTAATGAAGATATATCAACCATTTTACTGAGTGAAATGTTGAAAAATTTTAAGCAATAAAAATTAGATTGCTGTATTAACGCTAACCATTTTTCAATATCTTTGTTTTTAATTATAAATAATGGAAATAATTCTATTGGGAATTTAGCTATATCATTTATTCCGCCATAAAAGTAAACATAAACGTTCTCATTACCTTCTAATATTAATTTTCTGAATACTTCTTTTTTAAGAATATCAAAATCTGTTTTTTTTAACTCTACATTTTCATTATTTACAAAATTACTATTTAGTATTTTAAATGAATGAGGATATGAAATAATACTTTGAGATTCTGTAATCAAATAATTGATCATATGGTTTTCTTTTAAATTTTTTATTATATTTTTCTGTTTTAAAATAAAAATTTTATCCTTCATTTCTATCATTTGGCTATTTCCTATGTTGAATAGTTACATTATCTTTATAATATTTCCATGAAAATGTACCATTCCCATTATTTCTTCGTTGCACAAAACTACCATCCATCTTAGCTGTACCTACATGCCAGTGTGGACAGGGATGTGTCGCATCCGCAGGATGGTGAGAAACAATTAAAGGTACTTGTGAACCATTTGGGTTTTTATACATATATTGTTCCCAATTAGGTATTATATTTTGTGCGATGGGTGGTGAGCTTATAGGTATACCAGCTTGTCTCAAGGCGGTTTTTCTTGCAACATTTTTTGTTGGTAGTTTAGTACAAGGGTCTTTTCTCTCTTCCGCACAGCGACCCACACAAGCATTGGTTGTCGTTCGAGTTTGACTTTGGGTCTTAGTATTATTAGTTAATAATGATTCTTAGTAGAATAATTAGGGGTATTACGGCAAAAGCCCCATATTTTACAAAATAGAAATCAAAGTTTTTAGGAATATGATTTATAGATGGTTTACCCAGCATAATAGCCCAGAGTAATTTATTACTTTCTAGATTCTTTGTAATAAGCATTTCCCATATAGAGTTTATTTTCTGGTATTTTTTGCATATTTTGTAAGCAAAATACCAATAAGTAAAAACCCAAGATAGAGTAAGTACTAAAATTAATAATTCTGATTTATTCATTTTTAATCTTAAAACCTCATGTTGTTAAATATATAATTAGGATGCACATTCTTTGGATCTATTCCTGGCGGTAGTTGCATTCCCTTTGGCAAGTATTGTGGTTGAGCTTTAGGAAGAGGGGCTAAGAAATCAATTGTTTTTTGATATCCTATATTCGCAGTTAATCCCGCACCAGCACCAACACCCGCCTTACCCGTGCCATAGGGTTTTGCTTTTCTTTTTAAATTAGAGCCGCCACAGGCTCCTACTGAAACACCAGGCTTTACAGTTGCACATATCTCAGCATATGACCCATCATCTTTTTTACCTACAGTTTTAGATATGCCGGCACCAGCCTCCAAGCTGGCTCCTGCTGTAAGTGCTATACTGCAGCTCACTTTTCCTTTACCCGCATATTCACAACTAGCCGCCAGGCCTAATCCTGCTGTCGCAGAGCCTTCAATATATGCTCCTGTTAAGTAATTATCAATTTTCTGAAGTACTGTTTGCCCTTCTAGACCTAATAAATCAATCCAGCCTTGTGTTGAATTACCAAATCTATAAAGGTTATCTCCACCCATCAACCCGATCGGATCCTGCTGCGTAAACCGCCCGCAGTGCGGATCGTAATAACGGAAGAAGTTGTAATGCAGCCCCGTCTCTTTATCCGCATACTGGTTTTGCAACCTGAACGGCTGATGCACGTCTTCTTTCAGGTTCGCATTCTCCGCATTATTCAGTTTACCCCAACCGCCGTATTCTCCGCGCCAAACAATGTTGCCTTCCGCATCCGTCATCTCGCGCGGAATGCCGATTTGGTCGTTGTGGTAGTACAGAATCTGTCTGTCGGCTTTGCTGCCGTCCCGGTTGGCCGTCTGAACGATTTGTGCCAACGGTTCGTAGCTTCCCTGTTCGGTATAAACGTAAGTATAGGTCGCTTTATCGCTGTATTCCTGCAACAGGCGGCTGCCTTCCCATAGGAAACGGGTCTCCGTTTGGTTGCGGGCGTTCTGTTTGCTGACCCTTCTGCCTAAGGCATCGTAGCGGTAGTGCCAGTGTTCAGACCGCCTTCCCTCTTGTTCGATACGTGCTTCTGTTAACTGGTTGTCGGCATCGTAGCGGTAATACTGGCTTTCGCCCGTGGCGTGGTTGTGGCGTTCGCTCAGGTTGCCCAGCGGGTCATAAACATAGTGGATGCCGTTATAGTCGGTGAGGCGGTTGCCGGCCACTTTGACACCGTCGCCGCTGATATTGTGGGCGGGGTCGAAGGCGAAGCGTTCGTCGCCGGCTCGGGTAATCCTGCCCAGCGGGTCGTAGGCGTAGTCTTTATTGCCGTGGTGTCGGTCTTCGGTTTGAACCAGATTGCCGTTGGTATCGTAATGGTAACGGCGTTTGATCAGGCCTTTCGGCTCGGTGGCTTTGCCGCCGGGTGCTTCGAGTTGTACCAGCTGTTCTTTCAGACGGCCTAAGGGGTCTGAGATCAGGCGGGTGTGCAGTTTGCCGGCGCTTCTGGATACGGGGCGGTGCAGGTCGTCGCGCTCGATATCGGTAATGGTGTCGCCGTCGAGGTTGATGTGGTGCAGATGGCCGCTGCCGTAATACAGGTAGTTGAGTGTTTCGCCCGTGGGCAGGAGGGTTTTGGTGCGGTTGCCGAGGATATCATAACCTATTATTCAGTAATGAAAGTAATAATTACTCTTCAAATTTAAATTCAAAAGCAGTAAAAAAAGGAGTTTTTGGGGGCTGAAATATAAATTTTCTTTGAATTTTTTCTTCTACACATAACGAAAACTCATCATTTTTATCATTCCAAGTTTGTTCAACATAACCTGAACTATCTAACCTTGCAACAACTGTAAATGATTTGACTGCCGATTCAAAATCGTACTGCGTACAGTCACTAAAAACCTCACTAATTATTTTTCCTTGAGCTGTTATCAATGAACTAGTCTGCACTGTATTAAGACTCTGTTCATCCTGCTTTGAAAATGAAAAAGCTGATTGAAAATTCATACTTAATGCTACAGCAGAAATAATATAGAAATTTGTAATCATATAAAATCCATTACATAAAATTTAACAAATAAGTTTTTCGAAAAAAATGATTTAACTTATATTAGCAATAAGTATGAATACTAAAATATCAAATACTATAATTTTTTTGATGAAAAATAAATATCAATATAATAAATAAACCTCGTAATACTTCTAACCAAATTATGAAAATAGCAAGATTTCTGATTAAACTGTATTCCTTAAAATCAAATTCTAATATTTTGGGCATCTGTTTATTCTTCCATAAAAAAATAGCAAAACTGTAATCTAATCTAATAAACTCCCAAAAAAAATAAGTATTTGAGGGATAGCCACATACTTTATCTAATTCCGGATGTTTTCTGATTGACTCAACTAAATTCTTAGCTTTGCCATTAACATAAATCAAAAAAATCCAATAAAAAGATAAAATTATTAATATGAAAAAAATTTCTAACATGTTCTAATCTAATTCAATAATAGGGAACCATTCGAATCATTTCGTTAATAGAAACATTAGGAACTGGAGGCAAATTCTCTATTGGATAGTTATTTGGATATTGGCATTTCGCACAATTAACTTTAGGTTTTTCTTGACACGATTCTATGTATGAGGAAGTAACAGTAGACTTCCCTCCGTTCGCGGCTAACTCAACAGAATACCCTCTATCATATATTGTAAGCAAACCTTTAGACTTTGCTTGCCCAAGTTTAGTACTTCCTAAACCTATTCCTTTTATGAAAGTAATATTTCCACCACCTTCAGAATACAATCCATTAAAAACATTAGGATCAATATGGTCTAACTTATCTTCAAATGTTACATCTGAACCATTGGATCCAACAATACCTCCTACGCCATAAGAGCCTCCTGAAGCGTAAATGGTAGCATGTCCTCTTTTTCCTTTTATACATTCAGTTTTTAGCTCAGATCTAATACTAGTTAGAATCTCTTAAAGATACCGAATATTCTATATTTTTCTATTCTCCCAAGAGAATCAACAAATTTCATAGGCGATAAAGGGCAGGTTAACGGATTCTGTGACGGAAAAGGGGATGATGGAAAGAGAATGGCTAAAATGAGCGAAAGAGAGTTGATAGGCTTTAACAGGCATAGTTGAACGGCATAAAATATGTAAAGATATGAGCCATGCTAGCGTAAATAAAGAGGTTTCAGACAGGCATAGGCCTGTCCGCAAGCAAAAATAAAGCTGTTTAAATACTGCTCACTATTAATTTAGTGCCTTACACTTTATTGTTATTTTTGGATCCTCACTCCACCCGCTTTCAAAAGAAAATCTATATCCTTTTCCATTACAGCAAGCGGCTGTAGAAAGCTCTGGATGCAGATTTCGACATAGCTGACCATTCACATATGATGCAGTTTTTTGTGCTTTATCTTTATCACTTATATGATTAAAGAATGGTAAATCATTTTTTGATACAATATCTATACCATCTATTCCATAATCGATAAAATCATTATGATTATTTGAATATATTAAAAGGTTATTTTTTAATATTACTTGATTACTTGCAATGGGTGCATAATTTCCATTATAAAAAACCCTTTGTTTATCTCCAATTCTTGCTAACACAGTTTTATCTTTGATGATTATTATTTCCCCCGGTTTAGAATACAAAATTCTAAACCCATTTACTGTGGCAGCGTTAGCACTCTTAATTAAGTATTGCACATCCTCATCTGCTTGAAGATTAATAAACAAATTTAAATCTTCCTTAGAAACAACCTCCTGTATCTTTGTTTCATCTAATAAATTCGTTTTTTCTTCTATTAAATTAGACGAACACCCACATAAAAATAACATTAAAACAGACAAATTTCTAATCATTACTAAAACTCCAATTCAAGTCTATTTATGTAGTTATAATCTATGTTTCATCGACCCACTAATGATATTAAATCACATTAGTCTCTTATTAAAACTACCCAAGCGTGCCAATTAATGTAATGTCTTATTATTTTCTAAAAAATAAGGCAATAACAAAAAAAATAGCAATACTGATATGTGAAGGTAAAAAAGTATATTTTACTAATCGTGCATATTTAGAGCGATGTGAGTCATAAAAACTTCTATTTATTAACAATTTATATGCAATAGACTCATACTTTCTATTCATTGTTATAAAATCTAAAAAATACATATCGTTATCTATTTCTTTTGCCAGTTTATATAACGAAAAAAAATAAATTAAATTTAAAACTACAATAATTACTATAAAAAATACCTTCATTTAAATATAATCCTGTTATCTATAAATATTGCCCCATTGTTGAAAAGCTCCATTGAAGTCTATATTGGGAGTAGGCGCATTTATTTCCGGAACCGGATTAGGTATGGGATAAGACGTTTCTTGCCATCCATCTGTTATACCAATTTTACCTGCACTTCCATACCCTGCACGAATAGAACCAAAAAACTTTTTACCAGACCAAGAATATCCCCCGCAAGCTTGAATAACCCTACCTTGGCCTGCAGCAATACATCCCTCAAGAAATCTTCCATCCGGTTTATCCGATGCAATAATATCTTTTGTTACATATGCTTCATATCCCGCTCCAACAGTTCTTCCTAATGTGTGAGTAACCTTCCCACAGCCTGAATATTGTTGAGCTCCCGTTAATCCAAGCCCGAGAGCTGCCGAATAATTTATAGAAGTTCCATTAGCCAAATCCTCTAATCCCTTGTTATTTATACCATTACATTCATTTTTAGATTGAAGTCCTAAGAAATCTGTCCATATTTGTGTATTTGAACCAAAGAGATAAACATTCATCCCCCCCATCAACCCAATCGGATCCTGCTGCGTAAACCGCCCACAGTTCGGATCGTAATAACGGAAGAAGTTGTAGTGTAGCCCCGTCTCTTCATCCGCATACTGGTTCTGTAAGCGGAACGGCTGATGCACGTCTTCTTTCAGGTTCGTACCCTCTGCATTATTCAGTTTGCCCCAACCGCTGTATTCTCCACGCCAAACGATGTTGCCTTCCGCATCCGTCATCTCGCGCGGAATGCCGATTTGGTCGTTGTGGTAGTACAGAATCTGTCTGTCGGCTTTGCTGCCGTCCCGGTTGGCCGTCTGAACGATTTGTGCCAACGGTTCGTAGCTTCCCTGTTCGGTATAAACGTAAGTATAGGTCGCTTTATCGCCGTATTCCTGCAACAGGCGGCTGCCTTCCCATAGGAAACGGGTCTCCGTTTGGTTGCGGGCGTTCTGTTTGCTGACCCTTCTGCCTAAGGCATCGTAGCGGTAGTGCCAGTGTTCAGACCGCCTTCCCTCTTGTTCGATACGTGCTTCTGTTAACTGGTTGTCGGCATCGTAGCGGTAATACTGGCTTTCGCCCGTGGCGTGGTTGTGGCGTTCGCTCAGGTTGCCCAGCGGGTCATAAACATAGTGGATGCCGTTATAGTCGGTGAGGCGGTTGCCGGCCACTTTGACACCGTCGCCGCTGATATTGTGGGCGGGGTCGAAGGCGAAGCGTTCGTCGCCGGCTCGGGTAATCCTGCCCAGCGGGTCGTAGGCGTAGTCTTTATTGCCGTGGTGTCGGTCTTCGGTTTGAACCAGATTGCCGTTGGTATCGTAATGGTAACGGCGTTTCATCAGGCCTTTCGGCTCGGTGGCTTTGCCGCCGGGTGCTTCGAGTTGTACCAGCTGTTCTTTCAGACGGCCTAAGGGGTCTGAGATCAGGCGGGTGTGCAGTTTGCCGGCGCTTCTGGATACGGGGCGGTGCAGGTCGTCGCGCTCGATATCGGTAATGGTGTCGCCGTCGAGGTTGATGTGGTGCAGATGGCCGCTGCCGTAGTAGAGGTAGTTGAGGGTTTCGCCCGTCGGCAGGATGGTTTGGGTGCGGTTGCCGAGGATGTCGTAACGGTATTCGGTGACTTTTTCGCCTTCGCTGTTGTGCGGTTGCAGAATGTCGAGGCGGATGGGTTCGCTGAGGGGGCGGAACCGTTCTTTTGTCAGCAGGCCGTCAGTATCGTAACTGAGGCGGATCTCGCTGTGGTCGTTGAAGGCGCGGGTGAGCCGGTTGAGTTTGTCGTAGTAGTAACGGCTGCTCCGGCTTTGGCTGCTGCCGGCACAATGGCTGTCTTTTTGGGTAATGCGGCCGAGGCGGTCGCGGTGGTAGACGGTGGTTTGCAGCAGTTCGCGGCGGTGGTTGCCGAAGCGGTGGGTTTGGCCGTAGCGGTTTTCCTGTACGAGTTCGCCGGCGGGGTTGTAGGTGTATTCGGTGGCCCGGCCGTCGAAACCGGTTTCGGCGGTCAAACGGTCGCGTTCGTCGTAGGCAAAACGGTAGCTGTCGCCGTTTTCGTTGATGAGTTCGGTCAGACGGCGGGCGGCATCGTAGCGGTAGCGGAAGGTATCGCCCAGGGCGTTGGTGCGCTCGGTAGGTTGGTTGTCGCTGTTGTAGGCGTATTCGGTACGGTTGCCGGCGGCGTCGGTATGGGCTTTCAGACGGCCCGCTTCGTCATAGTGGTAATGCTCGCTGCTGCCGTCGGGATAAGTGGTGTGTTCCAGTCGGCCGTCGGCGTCGTAACGGTAGGCGGTGGTGCCGCCGGCGGCATCGGTGATGGTAGTGACGCGGCCTTTGCCGTCATATTGGTAACGGGTCTGTTTGCCGGAGCAGTCGGTGGTGCTGCTCAGACGGTGGTTGTCGTCGTAGTCGAAGAAGTAGCCGTTGTTTTTGGCATCGGTAATCTGTACCGGCTGGCCGTAGTTATTGTAGCGGTAAGCGGTCGCGTGGCCTTTGCCGTCGCTCTGTTTGACCAACCGACCTTGCGCGTCGTACTCAAGCAGGGTTTTATGGCCGTGCGGGCGGGTAATTTCGACCGGCCGGAGTTGTCGGTTATAGCGGATATGTTGGTTTTGGCCGCCTTCGCCGCCGATCATGGCCAGTAAGCCCTGTTCGTTATAGCGGTAGCGGGTTTCCCGTCCCATCTCGTCGGTTACTTTGACCGGGCGGCCTAAAGCGTCGCGTTCGGTCAGGATACTGCTGCCGTCGGCAAACACTTTTTTAACCACTTCGTTGTGGTGGTCGAAATACAGGTGTTCGGTGCGGCCGAGGGCGTCGGTAATCTCGGTATGGCCGGGTGCGTAGATAAAGCGCCATTCTTCGCCGGCATCGGTATAACTGCGCAACACTTTGCCGTCTGAATCGTAACGGTCGTATTCGTAATAGGCGGTCAGTCCGGCAGTGTTTTGATGCTGCGTCATCACCGAGCCGGTATAGCCGAAACGGCGGCGGAGACGGCCACGGCCGTCATAGACTTCGCTCAGGTTGCCGTTGTCGTCATAGCGGTAAACAACCAACATCTCGTCTGCCGCATCATCCGGCTGCGTACCTTGTTGCAGAGCGACATGGGTCAGACGGTAAACGGGGCTATGTTCCGTATCCGCAGGCCGGAGATCGGTAAAGTGGAAGCGGATGGTGCGCTGAAGACTGTCGGTCACATAGGCGGGTAAGCCATGGTCGTCATACACAATGCGGTAACCGTTACCGAAGCGGTCGCTGACACGAATCAGGGGGTAAACACCGTTACCGCTGCCGCTGCGGTCATGGCCGTTCAAATGCAGCGGCGCAAAGTGCAGTTTGCTGCTGCCGTCGAGACTGCTGATTTGATAGCTGCCGTTGCCGATGCGTTCGAAGACGATCTGCTCGGCTTCAAACAGCATTTGTCCGTCGCTTTCGGACAGTTCGGGCAGATTGAAGTTGCGCCCCTGGGTATCGGTATAGCTGAAGCGGCCGCCGATGCGTTCGAGTTTGGCGCTGAGTGCGGTAATCCATCCTTGCCCCAACCAGCCGGACTCGGCCACATCGGAGAAGTAACTGCGGCTCCAAACGAAAGGTACCAGTCCGTCAAAGGCGAAATCGGTTTCATCGGGCAACACTTTGATACCGGAAACGGGATTGACCGGTTTGCCGGTAAGTTCGGCAATCTTACAGGGAATACAGATTTTATCGGTCAGCGGGAAACCGTTGAAATTGAAACTGTCGCCGCCGCCCACCGGCATTGCCGGTGCTTTAACCCGCACGATTTTGGGCGAACCGAGTACGATTTCGCCGTCTTTCAGCTGGATATAGCTGCCCCCGCCGCCGGTAATCATCACTTCCTGCTTGCCCGCCACCGTCACTTTGGTGCTGCTGGAAGAGAGTTCCAAATCTTTTAAGGCATTGACCTGCATACGGTCGTTTTGCGCCTGTATCGTCACCGCGCCCTGATTGGCCTGGAGTTTGGCGCCTTTGCTTTGGGCGAACAGGTTGAGCCCTTCCCGGGCGTGAGCAGTAAAGTTTTTACCGGCACTGATATTGCTGTCGCCGCCGCTGACCCAATGGATATGGCTGCCGGCAGTGTGCAGCTGGCTCTGCGGGGTGGAGGTGGCGATGCCGCCCGGTGCGGAATGGATGATGCCCGCATGTTGCAGATCTTTCAAACTGCTTTGCAGCTGGTTCTTCTGTGCCTGACTTTCAGTAGCATCGTTCTTGGCATTTTTAGCCGCATCGTCCAACTGTTTGGCCAGCGATAATGCTTCTTCCAAACGCTTGACGGTTTCCGACATATCCAACACCTGCCCCGCAGCCTGATTTTGGGCATCGGCACTGATAAACAAACCCTTACCCGCCCTTAGTGCGCCCCAGCTGTCGGTACGCAGCTCGAAGCCTTCGCCGTTGTCGCCGCGTTTTTGGCGTTGGCTGTCGACGATATGGCCGAGGTTGAGTTGGGTTTTGCCGTATTCGGTCGCCAGTTTGATGTGTTCCTGACCCTGTTTGTCTTCCATCCGCAGTTTGTTGTTTGCCCAAGTGCGGATCACGTTGCGGGTGTTCCAGTCGGCAGGAACGTGGTCGGGGTGGGAGCTGTCGTGCATCACCCCCGAGATATACGGTCGGTCGGGATTACCCTGCATGAACGACAGCATCACTTGAGCGACATGCTTTGCACAATCCCGTTCTCAGCCAATTTCGCCCGATAAGCACCGGTTCGATACGGTACGCCTTGGTCGGAATGCAGCAGCGGCGTTGCCCCTTTCAGACGGCCGAATGCGTTATCCAACATTTGCGTTACCATGTCACCGTTCGCTCTGCGGCTTAAAGAATAGGCTACAATCTCGCGATTGAACACATCCAATATCGGCGATAAATACAGTTTGCCGTCTGTGCATTTAAACTCGGTCACATCGGTCAACCACTTATCTCGCGATTTGGCGGCACTAAATTCACGATTGAGAATGTTTGCCGAAGCTTCCCCTTAGCCTGCGGGCGATAGGTTCTTTTGCTGCGGACTTTGGCTTTTAACCCCAATAAACCCATAATGCGCCCGACTTTCTTTTTGTTCCACGACAATACGGCGGCAATCCGCCGTTGACCGTAGCGGCCTTTGTGTTGGCGGTATACTTCGCTCACTGCGGTTTTGGCCGCAGCATCGGGGTCGGGTTTGCCGATAGGGTAATGGAAACTGCTTTTGGGGATGCCGGCACTGTGCAGCAGATATTTCAGCGGGTGTTTCGCCCTCAACTTTTGAACGGTTTCGCAGCTTTGGCGGCGTTCCCTTCCTTTTCGTTGAGGGCGTTCATGTGCTTTAGGTAGTCGTTCTCCGCACGCATATAACGCAGCTCTTCAATCAGCTTTGCTTGGGTTTTTTCATGGTCGGGCTTATCGACGATAAACGGGTTTTTGCGTTTGGTTTTCATGGAGTGCGCCTGAGGGTGTTGCAGTGCGGCGATGCCGCCTTGCCGATAGGCGGCTACCCAACGGCGCAGGTGTGTGCGCGAGACGTTGAAGTGCTCTGCGGTGCGCTGTTGGCTGTGCACTTGGTGATAATGGAGTACGGCTCGGTATTTGAAGTCTAGTGTATATTTGTTCATAAGAAAACTGCACCTTTTTAGTCGGAGGGGTGTCCAACTTTTGGGGTGCAGTTCAATATTTTCAGACAGCCTTTTGGCTTTTAATAATAGCAGGATTGTTTATTTATAATCCGTAATACGTAATTATTGAGGCAGTTTACTTTGCCAGTATTGTTTTTTTGTTTTGTTTTTAGGAATCTCTGAAGTGCCTTTACTATAAATCTCTACCAATCGTATATTGGCATCTTGTATGCCATTTTCAGCTGCCGATTCATACCAACGTAATGCAGCCAGCTCATTTTTTGGAATGAAGTGCCCATTGATTAATCTTTGAGCAATTTCATATTGAGAACCCGCATCTCCCATTTCTGCTCCTTTTAAATAATATTCAGAAGCTTGATATTCATTGTTTGGGAATAGCTTATTTTTTTCGGAATGAAGCTTACCTAATACATAAAATGCGATTGCGGGATTAGTCTCTTGAATAGTGTCTAACCATTTTTTTGCTTCCTCTTTTGCTTCTTGGTCAGTTTTCTTAGCTAAAAGGCAAATAAGATGAGCTTGAGCAACTGGATGATTAAATTCTGCGGCATTGCGCAACCATTCTTCAGCCTCTTTAAGATTATCTAAGTCTTGATATATTAAACCAACATTAACTATTGCATTAACATTTCCTTTTCTGGCAGGCTCTAACATCCAGTTTAAAGCTTGTTCAAGATTGCGCTCTACACCCCATCCGTTTAAATAGGCATATCCTAAATTGACATGCGCATCCAGATTACCTAACTCAGCAGCTTTTAAATAATATTCCAAACCTTTTTTTAAATCTCTTTCTACTCCAATTCCCTGTTGGTAATAAAACCCTACGTTATTCAATGATTTTCTTGATCCGGACTCAGCAGCTTTAACAGCCCATTCAAATGCTTTTTTATCATCTTTTTCAACAACTGTTCCTGTTCTATAAAACCAACTCATCATATTTTGAGAACCACTAAATCCTTGGTTAGCTGACTTATTAATCCAGTAAAAAGCCTGCTTCATATCTTGAGGTATTTTTTTACCTTCTAAGTAAGATATGCCTAAATCATACTGGCGCACGATATTATTTTGCTCTGAGCATTTCTTAAGATCTTGAATAGAATATTCTTTATCAACATTACAATCAAAATTTCTTGCTTGAATAGTAGAACTGTCGCAACCGAATAACAATAACAGTAAAATATTTAAATTTAGTTTATTCATAAATATCTCATCTAGGTATATTCTGTATTATAGAATTTGGATGAATAGAGTTTGAGCTTGGAAAACCATTCGGTAAGTCTAAGTTTTGTAAATTTGAATTAGGGCTAAATTCAAGAGACTTTCTTCTAAAATCAAAAGTTTTCTGATATCCAATATTACCTGTTATAGATGTACCTGTACCTGTACCTATTTTATTTGAAATGTATGGTTTTGCACCTTTTTTTAAACTATTTCCTTGACATGATCCATACGCGTACCCAGCGGAAGCAGTTTCACATACTTCAGAAAATAAACCATCCTCTCTATCTCTATTGGATTGAGAAAATCCTGCCATATAACCACAGCCAGCACCAGATGTAATTGCTGTACTAGTAACAACTCGACCTTTCCCAGGAAATTCTAAACCAAAACTACCTCCTAAACCTGCTGCGCAAGAGACTTCAATAAAAGGGGTTCCTGTCTGCTTACCTTTGACTATAGCTTTAGAGGCACCACTCCAATCCCCAAATTCATCAACCCCATCCATTGATCTTCTATTTAAGCCAAGAACATCAATCCACTCGCTAACGTTAGGAGCGAGTTGATATAGATTTTCTCCCCCAGCCAATTTAATCGGATCCTGCTGCGTAAACCGCCCGCAGTGCGGATCATAATAACGGAAGAAGTTGTAATGCAGACCCGTCTCTTTATCCGCATACTGGTTCTGTAACCTGAACGGCTGATGCACGTCTTCTTTCAGGTTCGTACCCTCTGCATTATTCAGTTTACCCCAACCGCCGTATTCTCCACGCCAAACGATGTTGCCTTCCGCATCCGTCATCTCGCGCGGAATGCCGATTTGGTCGTTGTGGTAGTACAGTATCTGTCTGTCGGCTTTGCCGCCGTCCCGGTTGGCCGTCTGAACGATTTGTGCCAACGGTTCGTAGCTTCCCTGTTCGGTATAAACGTAAGTATAGGTCGCTTTATCGCTGTATTCCTGCAACAGGCGGCTGCCTTCCCATAGGAAACGGGTCTCCGTTTGGTTGCGGGCGTTCTGTTTGCTGACCCTTCTGCCTAAGGCATCGTAGCGGTAGTGCCAGTGTTCAGACCGCCTTCCCTCTTGTTCGATACGTGCTTCTGTTAACTGGTTGTCGGCATCGTAGCGGTAATACTGGCTTTCGCCCGTGGCGTGGTTGTGGCGTTCGCTCAGGTTGCCCAGCGGGTCATAAACATAGTGGATGCCGTTATAGTCGGTGAGGCGGTTGCCGGCCACTTTGACACCGTCGCCGCTGATATTGTGGGCGGGGTCGAAGGCGAAGCGTTCGTCGCCGGCTCGGGTAATCCTGCCCAGCGGGTCGTAGGCGTAGTCTTTATTGCCGTGGTGTCGGTCTTCGGTTTGAACCAGATTGCCGTTGGTATCGTAATGGTAACGGCGTTTGATCAGGCCTTTCGGCTCGGTGGCTTTGCCGCCGGGTGCTTCGAGTTGTACCAGCTGCTCTTTCAGACGGCCTAAGGGGTCTGAAATCAGGCGGGTGTACAGTTTGCCGGCGCTTCTGGATACGGGACGGTGCAGGTCGTCGCGCTCGATATCGGTAATGGTGTCGCCGTCGAGGTTGATGTGGTGCAGATGGCCGCTGCCGTAGTAGAGGTAGTTGAGGGTTTCGCCCGTCGGCAGGATGGTTTGGGTGCGGTTGCCGAGGATGTCGTAACGGTATTCGGTGACTTTTTCGCCTTCGCTGTTGTGCGGTTGCAGAATGTCGAGGCGGATGGGTTCGCTGAGGGGGCGGAACCGTTCTTTTGTCAGCAGGCCGTCGGTATCGTAGCTGAGGCGGATCTCGCTGTGGTCGTTGAAGGCGCGGGTGAGCCGGTTGAGTTTGTCGTAGTAGTAACGGCTGCTCCGGCTTTGGCTGCTGCCGGCACAATGGCTGTCTTTTTGGGTAATGCGGCCGAGGCGGTCGCGGTGGTAGACGGTGGTTTGCAGCAGTTCGCGGCGGTGGTTGCCGAAGCGGTGGGTTTGGCCGTAGCGGTTTTCCTGTACGAGTTCGCCGGCGGGGTTGTAGGTGTATTCGGTGGCCCGGCCGTCGAAGCCGGTTTCGGCGGTTAAACGGTCGCGTTCGTCGTAAGCAAAACGGTAGCTGTCGCCGTTTTCGTTGATGAGTTCGGTCAGACGGCGGGCGGCATCGTAGCGGTAGCGGAAGGTATCGCCCAGGGCGTTGGTGCGCTCGGTAGGTTGGTTGTCGCTGTTGTAGGCGTATTCGGTACGGTTGCCGGCGGCGTCGGTATGGGCTTTCAGACGGCCCGCTTCGTCATAGTGGTAATGCTCGCTGCTGCCGTCGGGATAGGTGGTGTGTTCCAGTCGGCCGTCGGCGTCGTAACGGTAGGCGGTGGTGCCGCCGGCGGCATCGGTGATGGTAGTGACGCGGCCTTTGCCGTCATATTGGTAACGGGTCTGTTTGCCGGAGCAGTCGGTGGTGCTGCTCAGACGGTGGTTGTCGTCGTAGTCGAAGAAGTAGCCGTTGTTTTTGGCATCGGTAATCTGTACCGGCTGACCGTAGTTATTGTAGCGGTAAGCGGTCGCGTGGCCTTTGCCGTCGCTCTGTTTGACCAACCGACCTTGTGCGTCGTACTCAAGCAGGGTTTTATGGCCGTGCGGGCGGGTAATTTCGACCGGCTGGAGTTGTCGGTTATAGCGGATATGTTGGTTTTGGCCGCCTTCGCCGCCGATCATGGCGAGTAAGCCCTGTTCGTTGTAGCGGTAGCCCCATCTCGTCAGCCTCTCTCATGAGACTCTCTGAAAGAATTTATTGCTCAGAAAGCTTATTCTGCCAATGTTGTTTTTTGGCTTCGTCTTTGGGAATATCCTTAGAGCCTTCTCCATAAATTTTAATCAAAGTTCGTATAGCTATGGGTAAACCATTTTCTGCTGCTTTTTCATACCATTTTAGTGCTTCAGTTTCATTTTTAGGAATATAACGTCCGTTCATCAACCAATTAGCCAAATTATTTTGAGCATTGGCATTACCCATCTCAGCTGCTTGTTGATAGTATTTGTAGGCTTTGGCTTCATCATAAGGAAAAGTAGGATTTGATTGCGAATGAAGCGTCCCCATTAAGAAAAATGCGTAAGAGTTATTTTGCTTCATTGATTTATCAAGCCAAAACCAAGCTTTGTCTTTATCTGCATTAACACCAACACCATGAGCATACATAAAACCTAAATTCGCTTCAGCTAAAGGGTTTCCCGTTGCAGCTGCTTTTTCTGTCCACATAAATGCTTCATTCAGCTGTCCTAGTTCTTTATAAAACTTACCTAAATTAGCCATGGCTTGTGAATCACCTTGCTCGGCTGCTTTTTTTGTCCAGAACAAAGCTCTTTCAGTATTTTGCGGAACACCATTTCCATAGAAATAAGCAAATCCCAAATTGACTTGAGCAAGTGAAAGGTTACCTTCTTCTGCGGCTTGTCGAAAATATGCAGCTCCCTTTTCCAAATTAACGGCGGTACCAAAACCTTTTTGATAATAGCTACCCAAGTTATTTATCGCTAAAGGTATTTTTTTCTTCGCTGCTTTTTCTGCCCACAAGAAGGCTTGTTCAGGATTTTTGGGTACCCCCAATCCGGTTTCATAAAACCAACTAAGATTAGCCTCTGCTTCAGCTAATCCTTGTGCAGCAGCACGTTGAGTCCAATGAAAACCTTGTTCAAAATCTTGTTGAACATCTATTCCTTCACGATATTTCACGCCCAAATTATATTGGCTGACTGCATCTCCAATCTGAGCACATTGAATGAGCTGTTTTACAGCTTGCTCGGATACATCGATAGCACAATTTAGCTTTGTATCAGATACTTGCTTATCAAAATAGCCGCAACCAAATAATTCCAAGCTAAGTATCATCAGAATAATATTGTTTTTTATCATAACATTTTGGGAAATTAAAAAATAATTATCGGAATGGTGCACATACCGTCGCTTGAACGCACTGTTTAACTGTTGCACCCACTTGTGCTCCAAGCGCAGGCCCTGTTGTTCCTGTAAAACTTCCTGTGTTGGGGTCTACACAACCAGATCCAGTCCAGCCACCTAAAATGGTTCCTGTCGCATCTGTACAAGTAGGGAAAGATACACCGCTTGAGGTTGACTGGGTTGAATAAACTCCTTGAAATGCTGCTTTTGCCCCACCCGCTGCACCAGCGCCAGCACATATTGTTACATATGCACACTTATTAGTTTGTCCTTTAGTGTTCTGTGACTGCAAATAACCACCAGATCCGCTCAATTTTCCAAAGGCAGTTACATCTCCTGATACATCCAAACCAGTTGTATATTCAGAATATGTTTGTGCTTGAGCGTTTAGCTTTTTCGCAAGCTCATTCATTCCTTGGTTGTACATGTTTGAGGCTGCCCTGTCAGAAATACCGAAAGCTTGAAGGTCGAAAGGTTGTAATCCTGAAAAATCCATCCATTTTTGAACATTGGGTGCATAAGCATACAAACTCTCTCCCCCAGCTAATTTAATCGGATCCTGCTGCGTAAACCGCCCGCAGTGCGGATCGTAATAACGGAAGAAGTTGTAATGCAGCCCCGTCTCTTTATCCGCATACTGGTTTTGCAACCTGAACGGCTGATGCACGTCTTCTTTCAGGTTCGCATTCTCCGCATTATTCAGTTTACCCCAACCGCCGTATTCTCCGCGCCAAACAATGTTGCCTTCCGCATCCGTCATCTCGCGCGGAATGCCGATTTGGTCGTTGTGGTAGTACAGAATCTGTCTGTCGGCTTTGCTGCCGTCCCGGTTGGCCGTCTGAACGATTTGTGCCAACGGTTCGTAGCTTCCCTGTTCGGTATAAACGTAAGTATAGGTCGCTTTATCGCTGTATTCCTGCAACAGGCGGCTGCCTTCCCATAGGAAACGGGTTTCCGTTTGGTTGCGGGCGTTCTGTTTGCTGACCCTTCTGCCCAAGGCATCGTAGCGGTAGTGCCAGTGTTCAGACGGCCTGCCTGTCTGTTCGATACGCGCTTCGGTCAGTTGGTTGTCGGCATCGTAACGGTAATACTGGCTTTCGCCCGTGGCGTCGTTGTGGCGTTCGCTCAGATTGCCCAGCGGGTCATAAACATAGTGGATGCCGTTATAGTCGGTGAGGCGGTTGCCGGCCACTTTGACACCGTCGCCGCTGATGTTGTGGGCGGGGTCGAAGGCGAAGCGTTCGTCGCCGGCTCGGGTAATCCTGCCCAGCGGGTCGTAGGCGTAGTCTTTATTGCCGTGGTGTCGGTCTTCGGTTTGAACCAGATTGCCGTTGGTATCGTAATGGTAACGGCGTTTGATCAGGCCTTTCGGCTCGGTGGCTTTGCCGCCGGGTGCTTCGAGTTGTACCAGCTGTTCTTTCAGACGGCCTAAGGGGTCTGAAATCAGGCGGGTGTGCAGTTTGCCGGCGCTTCTGGATACGGGACGGTGCAGGTCGTCGCGCTCGATATCGGTAATGGTGTCGCCGTCGAGGTTGATGTGGTGCAGATGGCCGCTGCCGTAGTAGAGGTAGTTGAGGGTTTCGCCCGTCGGCAGGATGGTTTGGGTGCGGTTGCCGAGGATGTCGTAACGGTATTCGGTGACTTTTTCGCCTTCGCTGTTGTGCGGTTGCAGAATGTCGAGGCGGATGGGTTCGCTGAGGGGGCGGAACCGTTCTTTTGTCAGCAGGCCGTCAGTATCGTAACTGAGGCGGATCTCGCTGTGGTCGTTGAAGGCGCGGGTGAGCCGGTTGAGTTTGTCGTAGTAGTAACGGCTGCTCCGGCTTTGGCTGCTGCCGGCACAATGGCTGTCTTTTTGGGTAATGCGGCCGAGGCGGTCGCGGTGGTAGACGGTGGTTTGCAGCAGTTCGCGGCGGTGGTTGCCGAAGCGGTGGGTTTGGCCGTAGCGGTTTTCCTGTACGAGTTCGCCGGCGGGGTTGTAGGTGTATTCGGTGGCCCGGCCGTCGAAACCGGTTTCGGCGGTTAAACGGTCGCGTTCGTCGTAGGCGAAACGGTAGCTGTCGCCGTTTTCGTTGATGAGTTCGGTCAGACGGCGGGCGGCATCGTAGCGGTAGCGGAAGGTATCGCCCAGGGCGTTGGTGTGCTCGGTAGGTTGGTTGTCGCTGTTGTAGGCGTATTCGGTACGGTTGCCGGCGGCGTCGGTATGGGCTTTCAGACGGCCCGCTTCGTCATAGTGGTAATGCTCGCTGCTGCCGTCGGGATAAGTGGTGTGTTCCAGTCGGCCGTCGGCGTCGTAACGGTAGGCGGTGGTGCCGCCGGCGGCATCGGTGATGGTAGTGACGCGGCCTTTGCCGTCATATTGGTAACGGGTCTGTTTGCCGGAGCAGTCGGTGGTGCTGCTCAGACGGTGGTTGTCGTCGTAGTCGAAGAAGTAGCCGTTGTTTTTGGCATCGGTAATCTGTACCGGCTGGCCGTAGTTATTGTAGCGGTAAGCGGTCGCGTGGCCTTTGCCGTCGCTCTGTTTGACCAACCGACCTTGCGCGTCGTACTCAAGCAGGGTTTTATGGCCGTGCGGGCGGGTAATTTCGACCGGCCGGAGTTGTCGGTTATAGCGGATATGTTGGTTTTGGCCGCCTTCGCCGCCGATCATGGCCAGTAAGCCCTGTTCGTTATAGCGGTAGCGGGTTTCCCGTCCCATCTCGTCGGTTACTTTGACCGGGCGGCCTAAAGCGTCGCGTTCGGTCAGGATACTGCTGCCGTCGGCAAACACTTTTTTAACCACTTCGTTGTGGTGGTCGAAATACAGGTGTTCGGTGCGGCCGAGGGCGTCGGTAATCTCGGTATGGCCGGGTGCGTAGATAAAGCGCCATTCTTCGCCGGCATCGGTATAACTGCGCAACACTTTGCCGTCTGAATCGTAACGGTCGTATTCGTAATAGGCGGTCAGTCCGGCAGTGTTTTGATGCTGCGTCATCACCGAGCCGGTATAGCCGAAACGGCGGCGGAGACGGCCACGGCCGTCATAGACTTCGCTCAGGTTGCCGTTGTCGTCATAGCGGTAAACAACCAACATCTCGTCTGCCGCATCATCCGGCTGCGTACCTTGTTGCAGAGCGACATGGGTCAGACGGTAAACGGGGCTATGTTCCGTATCCGCAGGCCGGAGATCGGTAAAGTGGAAGCGGATGGTGCGCTGAAGACTGTCGGTCACATAGGCGGGTAAGCCATGGTCGTCATACACAATGCGGTAACCGTTACCGAAGCGGTCGCTGACACGAATCAGGGGGTAAACACCGTTACCGCTGCCGCTGCGGTCATGGCCGTTCAAATGCAGCGGCGCAAAGTGCAGTTTGCTGCTGCCGTCGAGACTGCTGATTTGATAGCTGCCGTTGCCGATGCGTTCGAAGACGATCTGCTCGGCTTCAAACAGCATTTGTCCGTCGCTTTCGGACAGTTCGGGCAGATTGAAGTTGCGCCCCTGGGTATCGGTATAGCTGAAGCGGCCGCCGATGCGTTCGAGTTTGGCGCTGAGTGCGGTAATCCATCCTTGCCCCAACCAGCCGGACTCGGCCACATCGGAGAAGTAACTGCGGCTCCAAACGAAAGGTACCAGTCCGTCAAAGGCGAAATCGGTTTCATCGGGCAACACTTTGATACCGGAAACGGGATTGACCGGTTTGCCGGTAAGTTCGGCAATCTTACAGGGAATACAGATTTTATCGGTCAGCGGGAAACCGTTGAAATTGAAACTGTCGCCGCCGCCCACCGGCATTGCCGGTGCTTTAACCCGCACGATTTTGGGCGAACCGAGTACGATTTCGCCGTCTTTCAGCTGGATATAGCTGCCCCCGCCGCCGGTAATCATCACTTCCTGCTTGCCCGCCACCGTCACTTTGGTGCTGCTGGAAGAGAGTTCCAAATCTTTTAAGGCATTGACCTGCATACGGTCGTTTTGCGCCTGTATCGTCACCGCGCCCTGATTGGCCTGGAGTTTGGCGCCTTTGCTTTGGGCGAACAGGTTGAGCCCTTCCCGGGCGTGAGCAGTAAAGTTTTTACCGGCACTGATATTGCCGTCGCCGCCGCTGACCCAATGGATATGGCTGCCGGCAGTGTGCAGCTGGCTCTGCGGGGTGGAGGTGGCGATGCCGCCCGGTGCGGAATGGATGATGCCCGCATGTTGCAGATCTTTCAAACTGCTTTGCAGCTGGTTCTTCTGTGCCTGACTTTCAGTAGCATCGTTCTTGGCATTTTTAGCCGCATCGTCCAACTGTTTGGCCAGCGATAATGCCTCTTCCAAACGCTTGACGGTTTCCGACATATCCAACACCTGCCCCGAAGCCTGATTTTGGGCGTCGGTGCTGATGAACAACCCTTTGCCCGCCCTAACCGCACCCCAGCTGTCGGTACGCAGCTCGAAGCCTTCGCCGTTGTCGCCGCGTTTTTGGCGTTGGCTGTCGACGATATGGCCGAGGTTGAGCTGGGTTTTACCGTATTCGGTCGCCAGTTTGATGTGCTCCTGACCCTGTTTGTCTTCCATCCGCAGTTTGTTGTTCGCCCAGGTGCGGATGACGTTGCGGGTGTTCCAATCGGCGGGAACATGGTCGGGGTGGGAACTGTCGTGCATCACCCCGCTGATGTAGGGTCGGTCGGGATTACCCTGCACGAACGACAGCATCACTTCGGTACCTTCGTGCAGCGGAAAGTGTTGGCCGTAGTCGGGGCCGGCATAGGGTTTGGCTAAGCGGATGGGACGGCTTTCTCCGCCCGGGCTCCATTCGTCGAGGTCGAACGGCAGCTTTACTCGGTAGCGCCCCATCTCGTCGATATAGGCATAAGTGTAGTTGCCGGGGCTGGTAACCCGTGCCGGTAAGCTGCCTTGAATCTTGGGCAACGGGGTGATGCGTTCGGGGCGGAAGATGCTGTCGGCGGGAATGGAGGTGAAAGTATGGCTGTATGCTTGGTCGCGGCTGCCGCGGTGAGAGACGGACAGCACCAGCCAGCCGTCGGGCGCCTCATGAAAGGCGGGAGAAGTTTGAAACACCTTACCGGGGCATAGCGCGGTCACATTGCCGCTGCCGTCCGCCTCGATCCGACGGCACAGATTGAGCTGCTGCAACAGGCCTGTCTGAAGGGCGGCCTCGTCAGGCGACTTTTGATGCAGCCCCCAAAAGGAGTCGGAGCCGAGCAAAACCGAAGCATCGTCGGCCCGGTTGAACTCCTGGTGGGCCAAATCGGTATCGGCATCACGGTAATTGTAGTCGCCGACGCGTACGGATTGCACAATCGGATTGTGTTTGACCCGCAAATCGAATACCGCCTCCTCGCTGGCGCTCTCCAATCCGGCATGAGGGCGGAAGGGGTAGGGCGGCACCTTATCCCTTAGATAATGGGCGGGGGCATCGCCGAACACCACCACATCCCTGTGCTGCCCGGATTGCTCGAAGACAAACCAAATGCCTTCCTCCTCGCATAAGCGGCAGATAAAGTCGAGATCGCTTTCCTGGTATTGGGTGACATACTCGCGTACCCCGTAAGAACGGCTTTGGTTGAAGCGGAAATCGACGCCGGAGAAACCGCGGTGTTTCAAAACCGCGGCAATGATGTCGGGTACGGACTGGTTTTGAAACAGTCGTGAAGCGCGGTGGTGGGCGAGTGCGGCCAGTCGCGGCGCCATGATCAGCCGGTAGAGCGTTTCATCGTTGGATACGGACAGTTTCTCGCAGGAAGTGACGATACCGTTCCAGAGTTTGAGCGGTTCGGGCGCATACATCGGGTTGAGATTGGCGAGGGTTCCGGCTTCGGGGAGGACGGAGAATCGCAGCTGTTGGTTGATATAGGAAGAGAGGGGTAAATCGGCATCGGGAGAAGAGAACCAGACTTCGATCCGGTATGGCCGGTTGACGGTTTCGGTAGCGTCGAATCGTGAAACGGAGAGCTCGGGCGAGAATCGGGAGAAGTCGAGATGGTAGGCTTGGGTGCGCATGGGGATTCCGGTAACCAAGGAGGTAAAGAGATGACGGAAGGTTAGCCTAAAGGGGCGGTTTTGCCAAGTGTGCGGATGCCGGTTTGAAAAGGCGGAGGGGGTGGGAAGTTGAAGGAAATAAAAGGTTTCAGACAGGCAGGGCCTGTCTGAAAGCAGTAAGTTAACACCGTTTGTCTTTTAAAATTCTAATGCCGTCGTGGCCAACTAAAACAATGGAATGAGATGATTGAAAAGTATATATTCCTATTACCCGATTGCTCTTCATATCAAAAACGATTTCACCGTTCTCTTTAAAAATAAGTACCCGTGAAAAAGGGTAACGTGCAACAACGCCCTGTAGGTTGACAGCTAAATAATTTTGTTTGTCGCAACCCTCGAATGCCGTCGAATTGGAAAATTTGTTAAGATCACTGCCCAACCAAAATATATCAGGCTTGGAATATGTAAATAGTTTTCTGGGAGCGAGCGTGTTGCGGTCAATTAAAACAGCTTCAACGGTATTTTCCTTGGTTTCTTCGGGCTGAAAAACTAAAAAATTATTTTTGAATGCGTCTGTAATGTCAATTCCTCTAAAAGGCCAATGAAATTGTTTGGTTTCTCCCGCCAGCGTTTCCGTACATAACAATTGGGCAGAAAAATTAACTAAGAAAAAAACCAACTGCCCTCGTTCATTATGATAAGTACCGTACTGTAAGCCGTAGTTATCATCATTTCCACACCGGGCTAATTTTTTAATGGTTCTCCCCGCCAGGTCTTGATATGAAACGGTATATACAGCGTTTGGAGGGCTATTTGGTGGCGTGCCAAAATTTAAAATACCGATAACCTGATTTTTGCTGTTTTTTACAGGCACTATACTGCCGTGCGCTTTCAATAAGATTTTCCCCTCGCCATCAATAATCTCATTAACGCTAAAAGCTTTAAACTGGCCGTTTGTATCAAATCCGGTAGACCTAAACACCGACTGGCATAGTAAACCGCACGGTTCATTTTTGATAAAAACACGACCTTGCGGATCCAGGCGAAAAAAAGTTTTTACTAATTCTATTTTTTTATTTTTATCAGTTTTTTCTCCCATAACCAACAACGTATGCGGTAAATGATGTATCGGATCGTAAATCATTGCTGCCTTAAACTTTTCATCGGCATCAACCGTTTTTAAGTCAAAAAAGGCATTGGTATTGATTCCGATGTCTTTTTCTCTGATATTTCGTTCGTCAGAAGACCAACAAGCTGTTAATGATGCGCAGCAAAATAAGACTATCGTGAAATATTTCATTGCTTGCTCCTAATTAATCATTCTGTTGACCAAGGATTTTTACCACCGGCTTCACGCCATGCTTGGCTGCCACCGAATCGGACACCTAAATAGGTGCGTTGTGCCAAGGCGTTACAGTCTCTTGCACTAATTCCTTTTTGTTTTCTGCATTCCTGATAAATTTCACGTTTTAATTTTGCATCACATCTTAATCTATTTGCTCCTTTTGTGCGCGCTTCACCATAACAATCGTCATGACGCTGACAAGCCCCTAGCAGATTAACTTGATGACCATTGATCATGGCTACGTCCGGTACAGTGTGATCAGTATATTTATCACCGCAGCCGCTTCCCCATTCACCGTTATCACTTCGAGGAGTATCCGGTTTTGCCCTTAAATTTGGATCCGCTTGATGAGTTGCTGCTGAATTGCCTTTCCCGGGAATCATTAGATTGGTAATAAAACTTGGCCCTCCTTTGCCAGAAGATTTAGGTATAGTTTTAGGTATATGCTTTCCAATCTCCATAGGCTCAAGTCCTATAGGATCGGACCAAGTGAAATTGTTAAAGGCATAGAAATATAAATTTTCCCCACCCCACAACCCAATCGGATCCTGCTGCGTAAACCGCCCGCAGTGCGGATCATAATAACGGAAGAAGTTGTAATGCAGCCCCGTCTCTTTATCCGCATACTGGTTCTGTAACCTGAACGGCTGATGTACGTCTTCTTTCAGATTTGCACTCTCTACATTATCCAGTTTACCCCAACCGTCGTATTCTCCACGCCAAACGATGTTGCCTTCCCCATCCGTCATCTCGCGCGGAATGCCGATTTGGTCGTTGTGGTAGTACAGAATCCGTCTGTCGGCTTTGCTGCCGTCCCGGTTGGCCGTCTGAACGATTTGTGCCAACGGTTCGTAGCTTCCCTGTTCGGTATAAACGTAAGTATAGGTCGCTTTATCGCCGTATTCCTGTAACAGGCGGCTGCCTTCCCATAGGAAACGGGTTTCCGTTTGGTTGCGGGCGTTCTGTTTGCTCACCCTTCTGCCCAAGGCATCGTAGCGGTAGTGCCAGTGTTCAGACCGCCTTCCCTCTTGTTCGATACGTGCTTCTGTTAACTGGTTGTCGGCATCGTAGCGGTAATACTGGCTTTCGCCCGTGGCGTGGTTGTGGCGTTCGCTCAGGTTACCCAGCGGGTCATAAACATAGTGGATGCCGTTATAGTCGGTGAGGCGGTTGCCGGCCACTTTGACACCGTCGCCGCTGATGTTGTGGGCGGGGTCGAAGGCGAAGCGTTCGTCGCCGGCTCGGGTAATCCTGCCCAAGGGGTCGTAGGCGTAGTCTTTATTGCCGTGGTGTTGGTCTTCGGTTTGAACCAGATTGCCGTTGGTATCGTAATGGTAACGGCGTTTGATCAGGCCTTTCGGCTCGGTGGCTTTGCCGCCGGGTGCTTCGAGTTGTACCAGCTGTTCTTTCAGACGGCCTAAGGGGTCTGAAATCAGGCGGGTGTGCAGTTTGCCGGCGCTTCTGGATACGGGACGGTGCAGGTCGTCGCGCTCGATATCGGTAATGGTGTCGCCGTCGAGGTTGATGTGGTGCAGATGGCCGCTGCCGTAGTAGAGGTAGTTGAGGGTTTCGCCCGTCGGCAGGATGGTTTGGGTGCGGTTGCCGAGGATGTCGTAACGGTATTCGGTGACTTTTTCGCCTTCGCTGTTGTGCGGTTGCAGAATGTCGAGGCGGATGGGTTCGCTGAGGGGGCGGAACCGTTCTTTTGTCAGCAGGCCGTCAGTATCGTAACTGAGGCGGATCTCGCTGTGGTCGTTGAAGGCGCGGGTGAGCCGGTTGAGTTTGTCGTAGTAGTAACGGCTGCTCCGGCTTTGGCTGCTGCCGGCACAATGGCTGTCTTTTTGGGTAATGCGGCCGAGGCGGTCGCGGTGGTAGACGGTGGTTTGCAGCAGTTCGCGGCGGTGGTTGCCGAAGCGGTGGGTTTGGCCGTAGCGGTTTTCCTGTACGAGTTCGCCGGCGGGGTTGTAGGTGTATTCGGTGGCCCGGCCGTCGAAGCCGGTTTCGGCGGTTAAACGGTCGCGTTCGTCGTAAGCAAAACGGTAGCTGTCGCCGTTTTCGTTGATGAGTTCGGTCAGACGGCGGGCGGCATCGTAGCGGTAGCGGAAGGTATCGCCCAGGGCGTTGGTGCGCTCGGTAGGTTGGTTGTCGCTGTTGTAGGCGTATTCGGTACGGTTGCCGGCGGCGTCGGTATGGGCTTTCAGACGGCCCGCTTCGTCATAGTGGTAATGCTCGCTGCTGCCGTCGGGATAAGTGGTGTGTTCCAGTCGGCCGTCGGCGTCGTAACGGTAGGCGGTGGTGCCGCCGGCGGCATCGGTGATGGTAGTGACGCGGCCTTTGCCGTCATATTGGTAACGGGTCTGTTTGCCGGAACAGTCGGTGGTGCTGCTCAGACGGTGGTTGTCGTCGTAGTCGAAGAAGTAGCCGTTGTTTTTGGCATCGGTAATCTGTACCGGCTGACCGTAGTTATTGTAGCGGTAAGCGGTCGCGTGGCCTTTGCCGTCGCTCTGTTTGACCAACCGACCTTGTGCGTCGTACTCAAGCAGGGTTTTATGGCCGTGCGGGCGGGTAATTTCGACCGGCCGGAGTTGTCGGTTATAGCGGATATGTTGGTTTTGGCCGCCTTCGCCGCCGATCATGGCGAGTAAGCCCTGTTCGTTGTAGCGGTAGCGGGTTTCCCGTCCCATCTCGTCGGTTACTTTGACCGGGCGGCCTA
This sequence comes from Neisseria canis, assembly GCF_900636765.1. Classification (NCBI taxonomy): domain Bacteria; kingdom Pseudomonadati; phylum Pseudomonadota; class Betaproteobacteria; order Neisseriales; family Neisseriaceae; genus Neisseria; species Neisseria canis. The sequence continues at coordinate 2,155,165 of NZ_LR134313.1, read as the reverse complement.
AAGCGTCGCGTTCGGTCAGGATACTGCTGCCGTCGGCAAACACTTTTTTAACCACTTCGTTGTGGTGGTCGAAATACAGGTGTTCGGTGCGGCCGAGGGCGTCGGTAATCTCGGTATGGCCGGGAGCATAGGTAAAGCGCCATTCTTCGCCGGCATCGGTATAACTGCGCAATACTTTGCCGTCTGCGTCGTAGCGGTCGTATTCGTAATAAGCGGTCAGTCCGGCAGTGTTTTGATGCTGCGTCATCACCGAGCCGGTATAGCCGAAACGGCGGCGGAGACGGCCACGGCCGTCATAGACTTCGCTCAGGTTGCCGTTGTCGTCATAGCGGTAAACAACCAGCATCTCGTCTGCCGCATCATCCGGCTGCGTACCTTGTTGCAGGGCAATGTGGGTCAGACGGTAAACGGGGCTATGTTTCGTATCCGCTTCGTTAGGCCGGAGATCGGTAAAGTGGAAGCGGATGGTGCGCTGAAGACTGTCGGTCACATAGGCGGGTAAGCCATGGTCGTCATACACAATGCGGTAACCGTTACCGAAGCGGTCGCTGACACGAATCAGGGGGTAAACACCGTTACCGCTGCCGCTGCGGTCATGGCCGTTCAAATGCAGCGGCGCAAAGTGCAGTTTGCTGCTGCCGTCGAGACTGCTGATTTGATAGCTGCCGTTGCCGATGCGTTCGAAGACGATCTGCTCGGCTTCAAACAGCATTTGTCCGTCGCTTTCGGACAGTTCGGGCAGATTGAAGTTGCGCCCCTGGGTATCGGTATAGCTGAAGCGGCCGCCGATGCGTTCGAGTTTGGCGCTGAGTGCGGTAATCCATCCTTGCCCCAACCAGCCGGACTCGGCCACATCGGAGAAGTAACTGCGGCTCCAAACGAAAGGTACCAGTCCGTCAAAGGCGAAATCGGTTTCATCGGGCAACACTTTGATACCGGAAACGGGATTGACCGGTTTGCCGGTAAGTTCGGCAATCTTACAGGGGATACAGATTTTATCGGTCAGCGGGAAACCGTTGAAATTGAAACTGTCGCCGCCGCCCACCGGCATTGCCGGTGCTTTAACCCGCACGATTTTGGGCGAACCGAGTACGATTTCGCCGTCTTTCAGCTGGATATAGCTGCCCCCGCCGCCGGTAATCATCACTTCCTGCTTTCCCGCCACCGTCACTTTGGTGCTGCTGGAAGAGAGTTCCAAATCTTTTAAGGCATTGACCTGCATACGGTCGTTTTGCGCCTGTATCGTCACCGCGCCCTGATTGGCCTGGAGTTTGGCGCCTTTGCTTTGGGCGAACAGGTTGAGCCCTTCCCGGGCGTGAGCAGTAAAGTTTTTACCGGCACTGATATTGCTGTCGCCGCCGCTGACCCAATGGATATGGCTGCCGGCAGTGTGCAGCTGGCTCTGCGGGGTGGAGGTGGCGATGCCGCCCGGTGCGGAATGGATGATGCCCGCATGTTGCAGATCTTTCAAACTGCTTTGCAGCTGGTTCTTCTGTGCCTGACTTTCAGTAGCATCGTTCTTGGCATTTTTAGCCGCATCGTCCAACTGTTTGGCCAGCGATAATGCCTCTTCCAAACGCTTGACGGTTTCCGACATATCCAACACCTGCCCCGCAGCCTGATTTTGGGCATCGGCACTGATAAACAAACCCTTACCCGCCCTTAGTGCGCCCCAGCTGTCGGTACGCAGCTCGAAGCCTTCGCCGTTGTCGCCGCGTTTTTGGCGTTGGCTGTCGACGATATGGCCGAGGTTGAGTTGGGTTTTGCCGTATTCGGTCGCCAGTTTGATGTGTTCCTGACCCTGTTTGTCTTCCATCCGCAGTTTGTTGTTCGCCCAGGTGCGGATGACGTTGCGGGTGTTCCAATCGGCGGGAACATGGTCGGGGTGGGAACTGTCGTGCATCACCCCGCTGATGTAGGGTCGGTCGGGATTACCCTGCACGAACGACAGCATCACTTCGGTACCTTCGTGCAGCGGAAAGTGTTGGCCGTAGTCGGGGCCGGCATAGGGTTTGGCCAGTCGGATGGGACGGCTTTCTCCGCCCGGGCTCCATTCGTCGAGGTCGAACGGCAGCTTTACTCGGTAGCGCCCCATCTCGTCGATATAGGCATAAGTGTAGTTGCCGGGGCTGGTGATGCGGGCGGGCAAGGTACCGCTGATACTCGGCCGGGGCGTGCCCCGTTGGGGGCGGAATACGGTTTGTGCGGGGATGGCGGTGAAGTGGTGGCTGTATGCTTGGTCGCGGCTGCCGCGGTGAGAGACGGACAGCACCAGCCAGCCGTCGGGCGCCTCATGAAAGGCGGGAGAAGTTTGAAACACCTTACCGGGGCATAGCGCGGTCACATTGCCGCTGCCGTCCGCCTCGATCCGACGGCACAGATTGAGCTGCTGCAACAGGCCTGTCTGAAGGGCGGCCTCGTCGGGCGACTTTTGATGCAGCCCCCAAAAGGAGTCGGAGCCGAGCAAAACCGAAGCATCGTCGGCCCGGTTGAACTCCCGGTGGGCCAAATCGGTATCGGCATCACGGTAATTGTAGTCGCCGACGCGTACGGATTGCACAATCGGATTGTGTTTGACCCGCAAATCGAATACCGCCTCCTCGCTGGCGCTCTCCAATCCGGCATGGGGGCGGAAGGGGTAGGGCGGCACCTTATCCCTTAGATAATGGGCGGGGGCATCGCCGAACACCACCACATCCCTGTGCTGCCCGGATTGCTCGAAGACAAACCAAATGCCTTCCTCCTCGCATAAGCGGCAGATAAAGTCGAGATCGCTTTCCTGGTATTGGGTGACATACTCGCGTACCCCGTAAGAACGGCTTTGGTTGAAGCGGAAATCGACGCCGGAGAAACCGCGGTGTTTCAAAACCGCGGCAATGATGTCGGGTACGGACTGGTTTTGAAACAGTCGTGAAGCGCGGTGGTGGGCGAGTGCGGCCAGTCGCGGCGCCATGATCAGCCGGTAGAGCGTTTCATCGTTGGATACGGACAGTTTCTCGCAGGAAGTGACGATACCGTTCCAGAGTTTGAGCGGTTCGGGCGCATACATCGGGTTGAGATTGGCGAGGGTTCCGGCTTCGGGGAGGACGGAGAATCGCAGCTGTTGGTTGATATAGGAAGAGAGGGGTAAATCGGCATCGGGAGAAGAGAACCAGACTTCGATCCGGTATGGCCGGTTGACGGTTTCGGTAGCGTCGAATCGTGAAACGGAGAGCTCGGGCGAGAATCGGGAGAAGTCGAGATGGTAGGCTTGGGTGCGCATGGGGATTCCGGTAACCAAGGAGGTAAAGAGATGACGGAAGGTTAGCGCAAAGGGGCGGTTTTGCCAAGTGTGCGGATGCCGGTTTGAAAAGGCGGAGGGGGTGGGAAGTTGGAGGAAATAAAAGGTTTCAGACAGGATTTCTTACAGCTTATTATATATGAAAAAAGCCGGTGATTAATCACCGGCTTTTTTGTGAGGTACATATATGGTACATAAAACAGATATAACCCGAAATTCATTATATTAATTATCAGGTTATGATAAGAATTGGCGGAGTGGACGGGGCTCGAACCCGCGACCCCCGGCGTGACAGGCCGGTATTCTAACCAACTGAACTACCACTCCGCGCGAAAAGCTTGGTGGGTGATGACGGAGTCGAACCGCCGACATTCTGCTTGTAAGGCAGACGCTCTACCAACTGAGCTAATCACCCTAAATAATAAAAGCGTTTGCGTAAACGCTTTGTTGTATTGTTGGCGGAGTGGACGGGGCTCGAACCCGCGACCCCCGGCGTGACAGGCCGGTATTCTAACCAACTGAACTACCACTCCGCGCGAAAAGCTTGGTGGGTGATGACGGAGTCGAACCGCCGACATTCTGCTTGTAAGGCAGACGCTCTACCAACTGAGCTAATCACCCTAAATAATAAAAGCGTTTGCGTAAACGCTTTGTTGTATTGTTGGCGGAGTGGACGGGGCTCGAACCCGCGACCCCCGGCGTGACAGGCCGGTATTCTAACCAACTGAACTACCACTCCGCGCGAAAAGCTTGGTGGGTGATGACGGAGTCGAACCGCCGACATTCTGCTTGTAAGGCAGACGCTCTACCAACTGAGCTAATCACCCTTGTGTTTGCTGTGAGAACGTGATTAAACCAAATTCTGGCTTTCTGCGCAAGTGCTTTTTGAGGAAATTATTCGCTTCCTTGTAACGACCAGTTTTCAAAAGAAATTATTTTTTCTTTTCTGCCGATGATAATCAGGATGTCGTTAGGTTCAAGTACGAAATCGGGAGTGAAATCACGGATTTGGCTGGTTTGACGGCGGACGGCAGCGAGCTTCACTTGTGTTTCGTTCAGGGGAAGCTCCCGGATGCTTTTACCCACGGCGTAAGCTTCCCGCGGCAGGGCGAAAGCGTATCGGTTTACGCTGTTGATTTCATTGTAAAAACTTTCTTCATCGTCGGAGCCGCTGATTAAGCCTTCTAAAATTTGGTAGCGGCTGCGTCTTACGTCGGAAATGATTTGATGCACGCGCTGGTAGGAGAGGCCGCTGTTGATCATGGCGAAAGAGGCTAGGGCGAGGCTGGCTTCGCGTGTGTCGGAGATAACTTCTTCTGCGCCTAAGTCGGTAAATTTGTCGATATAGTCATCGGTAACGGCGCGTACATGGACCGGCATGGTGGGATGCAGATGCATGATGCTGTCGAGAACGTGCTCCGTTTCGTGCATGTTGTTCAGCGTGATGATTACGGCTTGTGCACGGGAGAGGCCGGCTGCTTCAAGAATCTCTTTGCGTTTGGCATCGCCGAACGCAACGGGCTCGCCGATGCCGCGCGCTATTTGAACCCGCTCTGCGTCTAAATCCAAGGCATAGTAGGGGATATCTTGTGCAGCCAGTATTCTGCCGATGTTTTGGCCGCCGCGTCCGAAACCGATAAGTAGGATATGGTCGGATTTGCTCATGGTGTCAATCAGCATTTTTTGCAGATCGGCTGCTTGCAGATCCCAGCTCGGCTTAATCAGTTTGTTGATGGCCTTATCGCTGCCGTTGAGGATAAATGGTGCGGCGATCATGGAAAGCAGGATGGCGGCGGTGGCGGCCTGCTCCAAATTGTCGGAAATAAGGGCCAGATTGCCGCTTACGGCGAGAATAACGAAGCCGAACTCACCGCCTTGCGCCAGATATAGGGCTGCTTTCAGGCTTTCGGCGCCGGTGTGCTTCATGCGCCAGGCAATCAGGAAAACGATCAGGGCTTTCAGCGGAATAATAATGGCGAGCAAAATCATGACCAAAGGCCAGTTTTCCACCAAAACGTTGAGGTTGAGCTTCATGCCTACCGTGATGAAAAAGAAGCCGAGCAAAATGTCGCGAAACGGTCGGATATCGTCTTCCACTTGGAAGCGGTATTCGGTTTCCGAAAGCAGCATGCCGGCCACGAATGCGCCTAAGGCAAGTGAGAGGCCTTCCAGTTCGGTAAGGTAGGCGATGCCCAGTGTGACCAGTAAAACATTGATCATGAACAGTTCCGACGACTTGGCTTTTGCCACCAAGCGGAACCAGGGTGTCATCACGCGGCTGCCGATGATAAACAATACGCAAAGTGTGAGCACCATTTTGACCGCGGCAAGGGAAAGCTCCCACCAAAGGTTGCCGCTGTTGCCTCCGGCCAGGGCGGGCAGCAGAATCATCAGCGGCACCACAGCGATATCCTGCATCAGCAACACGCCCATCGCCATTTGGCCGTGTTGCTGGCCCAATTCGGTTTTTTCAGAAAGAATGCGGCTGACGATGGCGGTGGACGACATAACCAAAGCGCCGGCAACGGCAAAGGCCTGGGTAAACGGCGTGTTTTGGCTGATAATCAGGATGCCTAATACGGCGGCAAGGGTGATACCGATTTGCAGGCCGCCCAAGCCGAACACCAAGCGGCGCATGGAGTTCAGTTTGGAAAGTGAAAATTCCAAGCCGATGCTGAACATCAGGAATACGATACCGATTTCCCCCAAATAGTCGGTAGCGCTGCTTTGCGGGATGAGGTGCAGCACGCCCGGGCCGGCGATAAAGCCGACCAGCAGATAGCCCAGCATGGAGGGAATGTTGAAACGGCGGCAGGCAATAACCGCGATAACGGCAACAAGTAAGACGAGAACGACGGGTGCGAGTGAGAAATGCACGGAAAGGCTCCACAGATAGCGGGTTTTGGAAAGACAGCGGCAAATGTTATTGTGAGTTGTTAGCCGATACCATTATGCCTGTCTGAACTTTTCAGACAGGCATAATTATACTATGGATAAACGGGGCAAACGCAGTTTGCCGGTTGTTTTATATGTGTTTCAGACAGGCATTTGCGTGTTGATAAGATGCCTGTCTGAAAGCGGATTCAAATCGAATAGAAAAACGCAATGTTTTGATCCATGTCGGCGGCCGGCATGTTTTTGGCTTTGCCCACCGCTCTGGCAGGCACGCCGACAACGGTGGTGTTCGGCTCCACGTCCGCCACCACAACGCTGCCCGCACCGATTTTGGCGCACTCTCCGATGAGGATGTTGCCGAGTACGGAAGCGTTGGCGCCTATCATGACACCGTCGCCCACTTTCGGGTGTCGGTCGCCGCTTTCTTTGCCCGAACCGCCGAGGGTTACGCCGTGCAAAATCGAAATATCGTTGCCCAAAACAGCGGTTTCTCCCACCACCACGCCCGTGCCGTGATCAATCATGATGCCGCTGCCGAAGCGCGCTGCGGGGTGGATGTCGACGCCGAACACTTCCGATGAGCGGTTTTGCAGAAAATAGGCCAAAGTCTGGCGGCCGTTTTGCCACAGCCAGTGGTTGATGCGGTGTGCCTGAATGGCATGGAAGCCTTTGAAATAGAGCAGCGGCAGGCAATATTGGTCGCACGCGGGATCGCGCTCGTAATAGGCTTTTATGTCGTCCTGCATGGCTTTTGAAATGGAAGGGTCGTCTTCCAGGGCGCGCAGATAGATTTCAAACAAAGCGCGCGCGTCCATCGTGGTGCTGGAGAGTTTGCTGGACAAATGAAACGCCAATACGCGGTCGAGGCAGTTGTGCCGCAGCACGGTTAAATGCAGAAAGCTGGCCAGCATGGGCTCTTCGGCGGCGGCTCTTGCGGTTTCTTCTCTGATGGTGTCCCAAATAAATTTTTTGTTTTCCATTTTCAGACAGGCCTTTGTAGAATTTTCGGGTAAGGTGATTGTAACGGAATGAGTTTTTTTGACAAGTTTTGTGATTCGGCGTGAAGCGGCGGTATGCCTGTCTGAAACAAAGCTGATACAATCTCCAACTTCATTTCGACAACCGGAAACTGCGATGACTGAAACCGCTACTTTAGAATTGGCCAAAGCACTGATTGCCCAAGCATCCGTCACACCCGACGACAAAAACTGCCAAGCCATTTTGGCCGGGCGGCTTGAGGCAATGGGCTTTACGGTGGAAGCCATGAATTTTGGCGACACGAAAAATTTCTGGGCGCGCAAAGGCAGCGCGGCGCCGGTTGTGTGTTTTGCCGGGCATACCGATGTGGTGCCCCCGGGTCCTGAAGAAAAATGGGCGTCTCCGCCTTTTGTGCCGACAGAGCGGGAAGGCTGCCTGTATGGCCGGGGGGCGGCGGATATGAAAACCAGCATTGCGGCTTTTGTTACCGCGTGCGAGCGCTTTGTGGCGGCAAATCCGGAACACAAAGGCAGCATTGCTTTTTTGATTACTTCCGACGAAGAAGGCGATGCGTATGACGGCACGGTCAAAGTGGTTGAAGCGCTGCAAAAGCGCGGCGAGGGAATTGATTATTGCATTGTGGGCGAGCCGACAGCGGTAAACCGCGTGGGCGACACCATTAAAAACGGCCGCCGCGGTTCGCTCTCGGGCAACCTCACCGTTAAAGGCAAACAGGGGCACATCGCCTACCCGCATTTGGCGGTAAACCCCGTGCACACAGTGGCGCCCGCTTTGCTGGAGCTGACTGCTGAAGAGTGGGACAAAGGCAATGATTATTTCCCGCCGACCGGTTTTCAGATTTCCAATATCAACGGCGGCACGGGTGCAACCAATGTGATTCCGGGCGTGTTGAACATCAAATTCAATTTCCGCTTTTCCACCGAATCGACGGAGGCAGGCTTAAAAGAACGGGTGCATGCGATTTTGGATAAACACGGCGTGGATTACGATTTGGAATGGTCGTGCTCCGGCCAGCCTTTCCTTACCGAAGCCGGCCGGCTCACGCAGGTGGCTCAGGCCGCGGCAGCCGAAGTGTGCGGCATCCAAACCGAACTTTCCACCAGCGGCGGCACGTCCGACGGCCGTTTCATTAAAGCCGTTGCAAAAGAATTGATTGAATTGGGGCCTTCCAATGCCAGCATCCACCAGATTAACGAGCACGTGCTTTTAGAAGACATTCCCAAACTTTCCGCTGTTTACGAATACATGCTGGCCGAGTTGCTCAAATAAACACAATGCCTGTCTGAAAAAACGGTTTGCTTTCAGACAGGCATTGTTTTATGGGGTTTGAAAAGCTTAATTAAACAGGCTGACAATCCATACCGTAGCCAGCGTCAGTACAATAGCGGCGGCGCAGCCGACTTTTGCCACCACGCCGAGAATAAACCCGATAAACGTGCCGATGCTCACTTTTCCGGCCGACCATACGTCTTTTCTGGCAACGATTTCACCCGTAGCGGCGCCGATAACCGGGCCGATTAATAAGCCGGGAATGCTGAAAAAAGCGCCGACGATGCCGCCGATAAACGCGCCCCAAATAGCCTGTTTGCTGGCACCGGTAAACTTGGCGCCCATCATGCCGGCTATATAATCGGTGGCAGTGCCGACGGCTGCGAACACACCTAATGCGATTAAGGTATTGGTGCCGATGATTTGGTAGTCGCCCGCATAAGCCAGCAGCCATGCGCCGCCAAACATCAGCCCCAAGCCCGGGATGGCGGGGTAAATGGTGCCGAGCAGGCCGATAACGATGCAGATTAAGCCGCATAGGATGAGGATGGTAGTCATGGGTATTCCGATGAAAGTAAAGAATTAGGTGAGAGACCGGCTATGCCTGTCTGAAAACAGGGAGCAAGTGTTTGGGATGGGATTATAAAAGGCTTACCATGTTGAGATAAGCCTTATTTTCGTGGTTTTACCAAAGGGTTAAATCAGGTCAGTTGCGCAGTAAACAATGCCTGTCTGAAACAGTGTTTTTCAGACAGGCATTGCAGTTTATTCAGGCAGCTTCACTACTACGGTATCGGCTACATAATCCTGCAAGGTTCGGCGGTCGCGTTTAATGTTAAACAGCATGATCAGGCAGATTAGGTTGGGCAGTGAGTAGATGAAGAAGGCAAGGATGAGTGAGGAGCCCATTATTATATATTTTTGAATTAGTGCGTTGGAGATTGTTTCTACTAAAACTGTGGTGAAAAATATAATAATAAAACTGGCAATACTGTAAAATAACTCGCGCTGCAACACAGTATCTACAAACCCTGCTTCATCACCGTTCGATTTAATCACTTTGATTTTCAGTAATCGCTTGCCCAGTGACTGGCCGTACTTGCTCATCATAACAATTTGCCAGATGCAGTAAATCAGGGGAACCAGATAAGCCAACAATATTATTGCCGAGTATCCAAACGTGGTTTGCAATGAGTTTGGCTGGTTGCTTAGACCGATAGTTCTTGAATGTGGCGGGAAGATTAAGATGGAAACAATCGGTAATAAAATCAAGGGAATAAATGCAATGAAGGTAAAAAGCGAATTCAGCAATACTGCACCGATACGCAGATCCGGCGGCGCAATGATAACTTCAATCTGGCCGTCTTCCTGATTCTCTTCAGGAAGCGGCAGACTGTTTAAATCGTTCATTTTTCATCATCCTCTCTATATATAAGAAAACATGGATAAGCAGGCTATCAATATCAACTTTTCGGTTTGCTGGCCAATATATTAATCACTTTGCGTGAGGGCGGCGCGCCGATGGTTATAGGGTTATCGTGTTGCTCTGAATGCCTGTCTGAAAACTGCTGCGGCAGGCTTTCTTTGTCGAAAGCCGTATCCCCGCCGTATTTCAACGCCTGCCCGCGTTCCAAACCGGCAAAATCGAACAAAGCCGTGTCGGCCAGATGCGAAGGCACGACATTTTGCAGGGCGGAAAACATGGATTCGATGCGGCCGGGGAAACGTTTGTCCCAATCTTGCAGCATTTCTTTAATCACCTGCCGCTGTAAATTAGGCTGCGAGCCGCAAAGGTTGCACGGAATAATCGGAAACTGCTTCAACTCGGCATAACGTTCCAAATCTTTTTCTTTTACATACGCCAGCGGGCGGATAACGATGTGCTCGCCGTTATCGCTCACCAGCTTGGGCGGCATGGCTTTGAGTTTGCCGCCGTAAAACATATTTAAAAACAGCGTTTCCAAAATATCGTCGCGGTGGTGGCCGAGCGCGATTTTGGTGCAGCCCAGTTCTTTGGCCACGCGGTACAGCACGCCGCGGCGCAAACGGCTGCACAGCGAACAGGTGGTTTTGCCTTCTTCAATCACGCGTTTGACCACGGAATAAGTGTCTTCCTCAATAATTTTATACGGCACGCCTATGCTTTCGAGGTATTCGGGCAAAACGTGCTCGGGAAAGCCGGGCTGCTTTTGGTCGAGGTTGACGGCAATCAATTCGAAATCGACCGGTGCGCTGGCCTGTAACTGGCGCAGAATATCCAGCAGGGCGTAGCTGTCTTTGCCGCCGGAAAGGCAGACCATGATTTTGTCGCCGTGTTCAATCATATTGAAATCATTGACGGCGTCGCCCACGGCATGGCGCAGGCGTTTGTTTAATTTATTGTTTTCAAGCTCGTGTTTGGGTTTTCTAGACATGGAAGCGTGTTTGAAGTTCATTTGAATCAAGGGCGGAATTATACCTGAATCGGCTCCCGAAGCGCAGATTTACTTGTTTCAGACAGGCTTAAACCGATTTAACCCGATTTACGGTACAATGCGCGTTTATTTTCAGCTGAAGGAAGGCGGCCCCTGCAAATGGCTTCTTTAGAAACTTGGATTGGTTTGCGCTATCTGCGTGCGAAAAAACGCAACGGATTCATGTCGTTTATCACTTTAATTTCCATTTTGGGCATCGCGCTGGGCGTGGCGGCGCTGATTATCGTGTTGTCGGTGATGGCCGGGTTTCAAAAAGACATCCGCGGCGCACTGCTCAATGTGGCGCCGCATGCGGAAATCGGCTATTTCGAAATGGGCAACGGCGAGAATTGGCAGGATTTGCGCCGGTATGTGCAGGGCAAAAAAGAAGTATTGGCCAGCGCGCCTTATATTGCCGATCAGGCCTTGCTGGCCAATTCGGGCGAAGTGCGCGGCGTGCAGATACGCGGCATCCTGCCTGAAGAAGAAAAGAAAGTGGTGGATTACGGCGATAAAATGACCAGCGGCAGTTTCAACGACCTGCGCCCGGGCGAATTCGACATTATTTTGGGTGAAGGCTTGGCCGAAGCGCTCGACGCGGAAAAGGGCGGCAAAGTAACCGTGATCACGCCGGAGGGCAATGTAACGCCCGCAGGCGTGGTGCCGCGCCTGAAGCAGTTTAATGTGTCGGGCATTGTGAAAACAGGCGTTTACGAAGTGGATAATTCGCTTGCGCTTACCCACCTGACCGATGCGCAAACGCTTTACCGCTTGGGTGAAGACGGTGTGAACGGTTTGCGGCTGAAACTTGCCGACCCGCAAAACGCCCCCGAGTTTACCCAAAACCTGATTCCCGCCGCCGAGCAGCATAAAGTGTGGGTGCGCGACTGGACGTTTGCCAACCGCAGCTATTTTGAAGCGGTTGAATTGGAAAAGCGCATGATGTTCATCATCCTCACGCTGATTATCGCCGTGGCGGCCTTTAATCTGGTGTCGTCGCTGGTTATGGCGGTAACGGAAAAGCAGGCCGATATTGCCATTTTGCGTACCTTGGGCCTATCGCCCGGGAGCGTGATGAAGATTTTTATGGTGCAGGGCGCGTTTGCCGGATTTTTCGGCACTTTGGTCGGTGTGGTAGTCGGCGTGCTGCTCGGTTTGAACGTGGGTAAAATCATTGCTTCTTTCGAAGGTTTGATGGGTAAAAAGCTGGTTAATCCGCAATTTTATTTTATCGATTATGTGCCCAGCGATGTGAACCCGCACGACGTGGCCGTGATTGCCGCTATTTCGTTAACTTTGGCGTTTATTGCCACGCTTTATCCGAGCTGGCGCGCCGCGAAAACCCAACCTGCGGAGGCTTTGCGTTATGAATAATGTGGTTTTGAGCTGCCAAAACGTCAGCAAAAGCTATAACGACGGTGCGTTGAGGGTGCAGGTGCTGCAAGGTTTGAATTTTCAGGTCCGGGAAGGCCAGAGCGTGAGCATTATCGGCGCTTCCGGCAGCGGCAAATCCACTTTGCTGCACATCCTCGGCGGCCTGGATATGCCCAGTTTGGGAAAAATAGAGCTGATGGGCAATGATTTGGGCGCGTTAAACCAAAAACAATTGGGTTTGCTGCGCAACCAATATTTGGGTTTCGTTTACCAATTTCACCATCTGCTGCCTGAGTTCTCCGCGCTGGAAAACGTGATGATGCCGCTTTTAATCGCCAAAAAGCCCAAAGCGCAAGCCGAAGAGCAGGCCGTGCAGATGCTTGACCGGGTGGGCTTGAAAGCCCGTATGCAACACCGCCCGAGCGAGCTTTCCGGCGGCGAGCGCCAACGCGCCGCAATTGCCCGTGCGCTGGTTACGCGCCCGAAATGCCTGCTGGCCGACGAACCCACCGGCAACCTCGACCGCAAAAACGCGCAAAACGTGCTGGATATGATGATAGATTTGAAACGCGAGTTGGGCACCAGCCTGGTGGTGGTTACGCATGATGACGAACTGGCCGGCCGCTTCGACCGGGTGATGATGATGCAGGAAGGCACGCTGATTGATAAATAATGCCTGTCTGAAACCATGCCTGTCTGAATGTTTTTCAGACAGGCATTTTGTTTGCGCGGCAGAAATCATGTTGCGCCGCATTGCGAAAAATTTTCCGGCGAGCGTTATTTTTGTTTTGCATAAAAACTATCTCTTTCATAACGATACACGTTAAAATAAGCGGTTTTCTATATATTTCAGACAGGCATCATGAGCAAGCACGACAACGACACCATCCGCATCCGCGGCGCACGCACCCATAATCTGAAAAACGTCGATCTCGACATCCCCCGCCACAAGCTCGTGGTGGTAACGGGTTTGTCGGGCAGCGGCAAATCCTCGCTCGCGTTCGACACGCTTTATGCCGAAGGCCAGCGCCGTTATGTGGAAAGCCTTTCCGCCTATGCGCGCCAGTTTTTGCAGATGATGGATAAGCCCGATGTCGATTTGATCGAAGGCTTGTCGCCCGCGATTTCAATCGAACAAAAATCCACCAGCCACAACCCGCGCTCCACCGTCGGCACCGTAACCGAAATCCACGATTATCTGCGCCTTCTGTATGCCCGCGTCGGCACGCCGCATTGCCCCGAACACGATTTGCCCTTGAGCAGCCAAACCGTGTCGCAAATGGTGGATGCCGTCTTAAAACTGCCTGAAGACACCCGCGTGATGATTCTCGCCCCTACCGTGCGCGAACGCAAAGGCGAATTTGTCGATTTCTTTGCCGACTTGCAGGCGCAGGGCTTTGCCCGCGTGCGCGTGGACGGCGAAGTCTATCAGCTCGACGAAGTGCCCAAGCTAGAAAAAAACATCAAGCACAATATCGACGTGGTCATCGACCGCGTAAAAGTGAAAGCCGACATCAAACAGCGGCTGGCCGAAAGTTTTGAAACCGCCCTGCGCCACGGCGGCGAACGCGCGTTGGCAATGGAAATGGACAGCGGCGAAGAACATTGGTTTTCCGCCCAATTCGCCTGCCCCGTGTGCTCATACAGCCTGCCCGAACTCGAACCGCGCCTGTTTTCCTTCAACAACCCCGTCGGCGCCTGCCCCACTTGCGACGGCTTGGGCAGCATGAATTTCTTCGACCCCGAGCGAGTGGTCGCCCACCCCGAGCTTTCCCTAGCCGCCGGTGCGATTAAAGGCTGGGACAAACGCAACCAGTTCTATTTCCAAATGATTCAATCGCTGGCACGACATTATCAATTCGATGTCGATACCCCGTTTGAAAGCCTGTCTGAAAACATCCGCAAAATCGTGCTGCACGGTTCCGGCAAAGAAGTGATTGATTTCACCTATCTTTCCGAACGCGGCACCACCTTCAACCGCAGCCACGCCTTTGAAGGCATCATCCCCAACCTCGAACGCCGCTACCGCGAAACCGATTCGCCCACCGTGCGCGAACAGCTCGCCGAATACCAAAGCCACCGCGCCTGCCCGAGCTGCGGCGGCGCACGTTTGCGCAAAGAAGCGCGTTATGTTTATGTGGGCAAACAGCCGCTGCACGAAATTTCCGCATGGCCGCTCACCCAAACGCACCGGTTCTTTGAAACCCTCGATTTGGAAGGCAACAAAAAACACATCGCCGAAAAAATCCTCAAAGAAATCACCGAGCGCTTGGGCTTTCTGATTAACGTCGGCCTCGACTATCTGAACCTCAGCCGCAGCGCCGAAACCCTTTCCGGCGGCGAAGCCCAGCGCATCCGCCTTGCCAGCCAAATCGGCAGCGGCCTCACCGGCGTGATGTACGTTTTAGACGAACCCTCCATCGGCCTGCACCAGCGCGACAACGACCGCCTGCTCGCCACCCTCAAGCGCCTGCGCGACCTCGGCAACAGCGTGATCGTGGTCGAACACGACGAAGATGCCATCCGCGAAGCCGATTTCGTGATCGACATGGGCCCCGGCGCGGGCGAACACGGCGGCAACGTTATCATTGCCGATACACCCGACAAAGTCGCCGCCTGCACCGATTCCGTTACCGGCCAATACCTCAGCGGCAAAAAAGCCATTGCCGTGCCGTCTGAAAGAACGCCCGTCAACCCCGAAAGAATACTCGTGCTCAAAGGCGCACGCGGCAACAATCTCAAAAACGTTACCCTCGAGCTGCCTTTAGGTTTGATTACCTGCATCACCGGCGTATCCGGCAGCGGCAAATCCACCCTGATTAACGACACCCTCGCCAAAATCACCGCCCGCGAACTCAACCGCGCCCACGAAGAACCCGCGCCCTACGACGACATCACCGGCCTCGAACACCTCGACAAAGTCATCAACGTCGACCAATCCCCCATCGGCCGCACGCCCCGCTCCAACCCCGCCACCTACACCGGCCTCTTCACCCCCATCCGCGAACTCTTCGCCGGCGTACCCCTTGCCCGCGAACGCGGCTACAACGTCGGCCGCTTCTCGTTCAACGTCAAAGGCGGCCGCTGCGAAGCCTGCCAAGGCGACGGTGTGATCAAAGTAGAAATGCACTTCCTACCCGACGTTTACGTGCCCTGCGAAGTGTGCCACGGCAAACGCTACAACCGCGAAACCCTCGAAGTGCAATACAAAGGCAAAAACATCAGCCAAGTGCTCGACATGACCGTAGAAGAAGCCCGCGAATTCTTCGATGCCGTGCCCACCGTATCCCGCAAACTGCAAACCCTGATGGACGTAGGCCTGGGCTACATCCGCCTCGGCCAATCCGCCACCACCCTGTCCGGCGGCGAAGCCCAACGCGTCAAACTCGCCCTCGAACTCTCCAAACGCGACACCGGCCGCACCCTCTACATCCTAGACGAACCCACCACCGGCCTGCACTTCGCCGACATCGCCCTGCTGCTGGAAGTCATCGGCCGTCTGAAAGGCAAAGGCAACTCGATTGTGATTATCGAGCATAATCTGGATGTGATTAAGACAGCGGATTATATTGTCGACTTAGGGCCGGAAGGTGGCGATGGTGGGGGGAGGATTATTGCTAAAGGTAGTCCGGAGGAAGTGGTGAAGGTTGAGAAGAGTTATACTGGGAAGTATTTGAAGAATATTATTAGCATAAATTCATTAAGATAGAAAGGAGAGAAAATGAATTCTCTTACATCAAGTTATACAAACTATTTTTTTTCCGATGTTGAAAACTCAACTTTTCAGAGTAATGATGATTTAAATAAATTTATTGAGAAAATTAAAACATATTCTGAAAACTCATTAAATCATGATCATATTTTCCTTATTCAAGCTCCCTTAATTGATTCAAGAAAATACACTTATGAATACAAGGAAGCTTTAATTTTATTGAAACCTAAAAGTAAAATTATATTTATCAATTTTAATTCTTCTGAAAACGAACCATTCAATAATTATTACGAGGAAGTTATTGAAGATATTGGATACATTTCTAATAAGTACCAATATAAAGACAAAATTGGCAGACCTAAAAAATGGGAACATATTATTGAAAAAATAAGTAATTTCCACGAAATAGATTGCTTATCAGATTTTTTTAAAAAAATTAAACTACATGAAAATAGTGAACAAAGGCTAAGTGAATTACTAATATCTTTATTTACTGGTAGTATTAATGATATAGAAAAAGTTGATGGCTTAAACGTACCAGACAACATTTTAGATAAAGTTAAGAAAAAGATATTACTATTTGATTCTACTCAAACTAATTTTTTATTTAATAAAAAAAATAAAAAACGCTTAGTTATACAAGGTCTGTCAGGCACTGGGAAAACTGAGTTACTACTTCACAAATTAAAAGATTTATATATAAATTCAGAAAATAGTAAAATACTATTCACATGCCATAATAAAATTCTTGCAAATAATTTAAAAAAAAGAATACCTTCTTTCTTTAACTTTATGAAAGTTGAACAGCAGATTGAATGGAACCAAAGATTATGGTGCATCCATGCTTGGGGATCACAGAATGATATTAACTCAGGGGCATATCGTTATATTTGTCATTTTTACAATATCCCATTTCTTACTTATGGAAATAATTCTTCATTTTCTGAAGTTTGTAGAATAGCACTAGATGCTATAAACAATGATGATAGCAACAATGATAAGTATGCTTTTGATTATATTATGATTGATGAAAGCCAAGACTTTAGCGATAATTTTATTAATCTATGTGAACGAGTTGCTAAAGATAAAATTTATATAGCTGGAGATATATTTCAATCTATCTTTGGTACGAATGCAAAAGTAAATAAAGATGTTGATTATTTATTAAACCAATGTTACAGAACAGACCCTAAAACATTGATGTTTTCTCATGGATTAGGAATGGGTTTATTTGAAAATTCTAAATTACAATGGCCAACTGATGAGGAATGGCAAGCCTATGGATATACAATAAAAAAACATGAGGAGCGTTATCACTTTAGTAGATTACCGATAAGAAGATTTGAAGATATTCAAACATCTGATAGTGTACTAATTAGAAATATCAACTGCTTAAATAAAGATGAAATCGCCAGTAAAATAGTAGAATCAATAACTGAAATTAAGAGAAACAATTCTACGATTAAACCAAGCGATATTGCTGTTATTTTTATCGAAAAAAACAGAGCTTACAATAACGATATGAGTGCAATAATTGAGCGAAAATTAAGAGAATCTGGAATCGAATGGAAAATAAATTTAGCTTTTGAAACACAAGTCCACAAAGATGGGCAGTTATGTATTACTAATCATAACAATGTAAAAGGTCTTGAGTTTCCGTTTGTGATTTGTGTTTCTCCCAATAATATTAACAAAGATTTGAGGATTAGGAATGCACTCTATATGGCAATGACTCGATCTTTTATACAAAGCACTTTATTTATAAATATCGTCGACCCTTCCATATGGAGGCAATATGAATCTGGGCTACAAGATATTAATGAAAAGGGAGAAATGATCGTAACTGAACCTGATCACTCAAATAAAGAAGAAATTAAACAACTTAATCTTAATTTTGATAACAGCACGATTATGTCTTTCAGAGATTTAGTTCTTATTGAAATTAGAAAGCAATCTCCAAATATAAATATGAAAAATATTAATTGGGTATTTGATGGAGTTCTTAATTCTTGTGGTGAAACTTATGATACGGAATTAATCCGCTCTAAAGTAAAATCTTTGTTAGAGGTGTTAAGCTAATGCTTTATTTCAAAATAGAGGAGTATGAAAAAGACAAATTTAACGCTCCAATAAGAAAAAAATATGATTTACTTCTTCTTATTATTGAAGCCTTGCAGTGTATGCTCATTGATCTTGACTCCTCAAATAATAATACTATAAAGCCAAAATCTAATTTATTTTTCATATTACATAAAAATAAATTTTCTAGATTATTTTTCATACTCGATAAAAAAATATTTTCTATTAGATTTCCATTTACTTATATCCTTAACAAGGATGGGAATAAAATACAAAATATTTATTATAGTGGGAAAAATATAGATATAGGTATTGTATCTTATCTTAGGGAGGCTCTAACTAAACTATCAGAATCATATGATATGGGAACCTCATGCTATATAAATGAAGGTAATGATTTGATTCATGTAGATGATGAAAACTATAATATGAAATTAGTATATGAAATTTTAAATAGCTTACTAATTATGGAAGATGGATATATTAGATATGACCATGATGAAGAACGAGAAAATGGTAAATTACATCCCTTGTACCACTATGATATATTTTACGAATCTGGTAATACATTTAAAATTGGTCTTACTCAAAAAATTAATGTTGAGAACCTAATTGACTTTGTAGATATAACTACTGATTGTCACTATATTACGTAAGTAAATGTAGTAAGCCGTAGCCTGCATAAAAGCTAAATCCCATGCATAAAGTGTGTGCGGTACGCGCGCGCGCGTTGTTTGGGCTTCTGTTCCAATGCCGTCTGAAAAGAAAGTTTCAGACGGCATTGTTTTGTACATAAATAATGCGGCGTGATTTTAAAATCTTTATAGCCGATTATGCGCTGTTCCATTCAAAACCGCGTGCGTGGCTGCGCCACATACTCTATCGATGGTTTAACGTTTGTAAATCCGTAGGTCGGATTCTCGAATCCGACTTATCCCCCTGATATATCTCGGTATCACAGCATATCCTTATTTTGTCGGATACAAGTATCCGACCTACCAAGCTGTTTGAATTTTCAAAAGCAAGCCGTAGCCTGTATAAAACCTAAACTCCATGCGTAGGGTGTGTGAGGCACGCACGCGTTGTTCGAACTTCCGCTCCAATGCCGTCTGAAACTTTCTTTTCAGACGGCATTGTTCTGAACATAAATAATGTGGCGTGATTTTAAAATCTTTGTAGGCGATATGCGCTGTTCCATTCAAAACCGCGTGCATAGCTGCGCCACATATCCTGATTATGATTAAACGTTTACTATGCTTTAAAGCGTAAAACGCATGGCCAAAAGTACGCACAAGTTGCTTGCGATACAGCAATTTATACATTAAGGCCGTCTGAAAAAAATATGTTTCAGACGGCCTTTTATAATAAGCATCCAATAAAATTCATCAAAACCCGTTTTCCATCATGATTTGCCCGGGAATGCGGTTGCGGTGCATGGCAAAGCCCATGTCGAGCAGGGCTTGGAAGGTGTCTTTCACCATGGCGGGGTTGCCGCAGATCATAAAGCGGGTGTCGGCAGGGGTGAACTTCATATCGAGTGCGGTGGCGAGTTCGCCGTTTTTTAACAGTTCGGGCAGGCGTTTGCCGAGTGCGCCGTCGGTGGTTTCGCGGGTAACGACGGGTACGAAATGCAGTTTGTGGAAATGCTCTTCAATCAGCGGGTGTTCGGCAAGGGCGGCGATGCGGTCGTTGAAAATCAGTTCATTGCCGTAAGAAACAGAATGCGCAAGGGCGAGGCGGTCGAAGCGTTGCCAAATTTCGGGCTGTTCCAAAATGGATAAAAACGGTGCGATGCCGGAGCAGCCGGTACAGAGCATCACCAAATCTTTGCCGTCTGGGAAACGCTCGGGCAGTCAGCCGTAGGTCGGATACTCGTATCCGACAAAATCAATGTAAAGCTGCCTGAAACATTTTTCTTTACAGCACATTCCCTATTTGTCGGATTCAAGAATCCGACCTACATCTGAACAATCTTAGCAAGCGGTAGCCTGCATAAAACTTAATCCCATGTGTGGGGTGTGTGCGGTACACACGCACTCGTTGTTCGGGCTTCTGTTCCAATGCCGTCTGAAACGTTGCATGTGTAATTGCTATTCCTATAGTTAATCAACTTAAAAATAGCACGGTCGTCATACTCGGGCTTGACCAGAGTATCTTGAGTTTCAGTAACTTTAGGAGATACTCGGGTCTAGCCCGAGTATGACGGTATCGTTATTATGTAAACGGATTGGCTATATGCCTGTCTGAAAAAGCAGTCAGATAGGTCGGATTTTTGAATCCGATGTATCGCATCCCACGGATATATTTTGCAATCACGGAGCAGCCAAAATTTTGTCGGATGTAAGTATCCGACTGCGGTTTGGGTTTCGGAATCATTAATGCCTGTCTGAAAATCGTTTCAGACAGGCATTGTGCTTGATTCAAGTCGGATCAGCTTCTTTTTTTATCCTGCTTTTTGAAGCTGCCGCCGCCGGATTTTTTGGCTTTTTTAAAGCCGCTGTCTTTGCGTGCTCCGTCTTTGCGCGGGCTGTCTTTGCGTGCGCCCCATTTTTTGTCGCCGCCGCGTTTGTCGCCCCAGCCGCCTTTGCTTTTGCCCGCGGGTTTGCTGCGTTTGCGGGTGGGTTCCATGCCTTCGATGGTCATTTCGGGCAGCTTGCGGCCGATGTATTTTTCGATTTTGTGCACTTTCACATATTCGTTTACTTCGGCAAAGGTAATCGCCAAGCCGGTGCGGCCTGCGCGGCCGGTGCGGCCGATGCGGTGGACGTAATCTTCGGCTTGTTTGGGCAGGTCGTAGTTGATCACGTGGGTGATGGTGGGCACGTCGATGCCGCGGGCGGCTACGTCGGTGGCAACGAGGATTTTGCAGCGGCCTTTGCGCAAATCCATCAGTGTGCGGTTGCGCCAGCCTTGCGGCATGTCGCCGTGCAGGCAGTTGGCGGCAAAGCCTTTGTCGTATAATTCGTCGGCCAAGACTTCGGTCATGGCTTTGGTTGAGGTGAAAATCACGCATTGGTCGATATTGGCGTCGCGCAGGATGTAGTCGAGCAGGCGGTCTTTGTGGCGTTTGTCGTCGCAGTATAAAAGCTGCTCTTCGATTTTGCCTTGGTCGTCAACGCGTTCGATTTCGATTACTTCGGGATTTTTGGTGAGTTTGCGTGCGAGTTTGCCTACGGCGCCATCCCAAGTGGCGGAGAAAAGCAGGGTTTGGCGGCTTTCGGGTGTGGCGGCGACGATGGTTTCGATGTCGTCGATAAAGCCCATATCGAGCATGCGGTCGGCTTCGTCGAGAATCAATACTTCGAGGCGGTCGAAATCGACTTTGCCGCTCTCCATTAAATCCATCAGGCGGCCGGGTGTGGCCACCACCAAATCTACGGGTTTGCTCAATGCGCGGATTTGTTGGCCGAATGATGAGCCGCCGACGATGGTTACGGTGCGGAACCATTTCATGTTTTTGGCGTAGGCTTGCGCATTTTTTTCAACTTGGGCGGCCAGTTCGCGGGTGGGGGCGAGCACCAGCGCGCGCGGGCCTTTGCCGGGTTTTTCGCTGCGTTTGGTCAGGCGCTGGAGGGTGGGCAGCAGGAATGCGGCGGTTTTGCCTGAGCCGGTTTGTGCGCCGGCCATGATGTCGCGGCCTTCCAATGCGGCGGGTAGGGCTTGCGCTTGAATGGGGGTAGGGGTTTCGTAGCCTTCGGTTTTGAGGGCGGAAAGGATATTTTTGTCGTGCAGTAAATCGCTGAATTTGATAGACATGGTGTTCCTAAAACATCAACAACACCTTCTGCCTGAGAAGCGCAGGCAGCCTGAAGCAGGGGAAAAAAGAAATACGGAATATAGCTTTTAAAGGTTGTCGCAAGCTCGGGGGCTTGTGTTAACATCGGCGACAACCTGCAATCGGTTGGTTTTGCGTGTGGAATGTGCAAAACCAAAAAGAAAAGCCTTATCCGAGGATAGGCATTTTTAAGTTGGCTGAAGACGATGGCTTCAAATAAAAAATGAGTGCGCATGTTAGTGGCTTTATGCTTGTGCGTCAAGCACTTTCTGTTTCAGACAGGCATTGGCATATATAGTGGGCCAACTTAAAAATGGTGTGTTTTAAAAATAGTGCGCTCGTCATGCCCGGGCTTGGCCGGAGTATGACGGTACCGTTTTATGTAAGCGGATTAACTATCAGAAGGATATGGTGCTTTTTGCTTGTTTCCGCGGGATTTTGATTTTCACGGCCATATTGGGATGATTCGTAAAAAACATATTTTAAACAATGGACAAAGCATTGCTTTGCAGCTTCGGCGCAGTGCGAAGAAAAACATTATTATGCGGCCGGTGTCGGCGGATGAAATCAGTGTGAATGTGCCGCCGTTTTTGAGCGAGCGCAGCTTGCTTGAATGGCTGTCTGAAAACGAGCGTGTTGTGTTGGATTTGTTGCAAAAGGCGGATACCGGGCAGGGAGCGGGGCGGCCGGAATTTGTTTGGTATCGGGGCGTGAGGCATGAGCTGCTTGAGCACGGTGCGGCTTTTGTGGCTTTGGGGCAGGGTGTTGTGCATGTGCCGTGCGGTGATTGGGGGGCTCAGCAAAGGCATTTGGCGCGTTATTTGCGCGCGCATGCGGCGGAAATGCTGCTGCCGCGTTTGATGCGCCATGCGGCGCAAACGGGATTGCAGCCGGTGGCGGCGGATTTATCGAATGCCAAAACGTTTTGGGGCGTGTGCCGGGTGCGCACGGGCATTCGTTTAAACTGGCGTTTGATCGGTGCGCCGGATTTTGTGGCGGATTATGTGTGCATACACGAGCTTTGCCATTTGCGCCATTTAAACCACGGCCGTGATTTTTGGGCGCTGGTTGACCGGTTTACGCCGCACACGGCCGAAGCGAAAAATTGGCTGAAGCGGCATGGTAATGAATTGTTTGTGTTGGGCTGAATGGATGCCTGTCTGAAAAATGGGGATGATGAAGTGAAGCTGACTTTGATGTTTCGTGAATATTGCAGTTTGTGCCACAAAATGCGGGATGAACTGAAACCGCTGCAAGAGGAATTCGGCTTTGAGCTGGCGGTGGTGGATGTGGATGAAGATGAGGCGCTGGAAGCGGAATATAATGAGCTGGTGCCGGTTTTGTTGCATGAAGATAAAGAGCTTTGCCATTGGCATTTGGATGAAGGAAAAGTGCGGGATTATTTGAGCGGGCTGAAGGGTGGTGTTTGAGATTTATAGTGAAACAACTTAAAAAATAGTACGCTTGTCATATTCGGGGCAAGCCCGAGTATGACGGTATCGTTATTAAACTTAAGTGGATTAACTATAGTAAAAGAGCGGAATCAGTGTGCAAATGCCTGTCTGAAAAAGTTTTCAGACAGGCATTTGGGTTTATATGCACTTGAATCACACGCCGCGGGCGCGGTTTTCATGAAATTGGGCCTGCCAGTCGGCAAATTTGCCCTGCTCGATGGCTTCACGCATTTCCGCCATAATCACTTGATAGAAATGCAGATTGTGAATAGTGTTGAGTTGGGCGCCGAGAATTTCTCCCGCTTTGTGCAAATGATGCAGGTAGGCGCGGCTGAAGTTTTGACAGGCGTAGCAGGAGCAGCTTTCATCAATCGGGCGGGTATCGTGTTTGTGAACCGCATTTTTGATCTTCAAATCGCCGAAGCGGGTAAAGAGCCAGCCGTTGCGGGCGTTGCGGGTGGGCATCACGCAGTCGAACATATCCACGCCGTGTGCCACGCCGTATACCAAATCTTCGGGCGTACCCACGCCCATCAGATAATGCGGTTTGTGCGCCGGTAAAATCGGGCCGATTGCGCGCAACATCCGATACATTTCCGGCTTGGGTTCGCCCACTGAAAGCCCGCCGATGGCCAAGCCGGGGAAGTCGAAAGCTTCCAAACCTTTTAGCGATTCCTCACGCAAGTCTTCATACATCGCGCCTTGAACAATGCCGAACAGGGCATTCGGATTGCGTAAATCTTCAAATGCTTTTTTCGAGCGCTCCGCCCAGCGCAGGCTCATTTGCAGGGATTTTCTCGCTTGTTCGTGCGAGGCTTCGCCGGGCGTGCACTCATCAAGCTGCATCGCGATGTCGGAATTCAACACGGTTTGGATTTTCATAGAAATTTCGGGCGATAAAAACAATTTGTCGCCGTTAATCGGGCTTTTGAAGGTGCAGCCTTCTTCCGTCAGCTTGCGCATGTCGGAAAGTGAAAATACCTGAAAGCCGCCCGAATCGGTAAGTATCGGCTTGTTCCAGCCGATAAACTGATGCAGGTCGCCGAATTCTTCGATCACTTCCAAACCCGGACGCAGCCATAAATGATAAGTGTTGCCCAAAATAATTTGAGCTTTGATGTCGTGCAGATTTTGCGGCGTCATGGCTTTTACTGAGCCGTAAGTGCCTACCGGCATAAAAACCGGTGTTTCGATGGTGCCGTGGTTGAGCTCCAGCGTACCGCGGCGGGCATGGCCGTCGGTTTTGTGCAAGGTAAATTTGAGCATTTCGTGTCTTTAGATAGGATTAATTTGCTGCGGATTATAGCCGAAAACCTGAAATGCCTGTCTGAAAGGGCTAAACATCTTGTGCAGACAGCAAAAATTATGATATGCCTGCTTGCCAATCAATGTTGCTATCGGCTAAAATTTAACACTTTATTTATGCAGGTGTATGGGTTCGGGGCGAGTGTTAGATGCCGAAGCCCGGATTACAACTGTCGAACGGTTGATTATTTTAAAACGGCCATATTCGCTTGGCCGTTGTTTTGTAGGTTTTCGGAGTATTTTTAATGTTGAACATAACCTTGCCCGACGGCTCAGTCCGCCAATATGAAGCCCCTGTAACAGTGGCGCAGATTGCTGCGTCCATAGGCTCAGGTTTGGCTAAAGCCACGGTTGCGGGCAAGGTAAACGGGGTGTTGGTTGATGCGTGCGATCCGATTAACCAAGATGCCAGCGTGCAAATCATCACTCCGAAAGATTCCGAAGGCGTGGAAATCATCCGCCACTCTTGCGCACACTTGGTCGGCCATGCAGTGAAACAGCTTTATCCAGACGCAAAAATGGTAATCGGCCCGGTTATCGAAGAGGGCTTTTATTACGATATTGCTACGGAAAAACCGTTTACGCCTGAAGATGTTGCCGCCATCGAAGCGCGTATGAAGGAATTGATAGCGCAGGATTACGATGTAATCAAAGTGATGACCCCGCGCGACGAAACGGTAAAAACTTTCCAAGATCGCGGCGAAGAATACAAGCTGCGTTTGATTGAAGATATGCCTGAAGTGCAGGCAATGGGCTTGTATCATCATCAAGAATATGTAGATATGTGCCGCGGCCCGCATGTGCCGAACACAAGATTCTTGAAGCATTTCAAATTAACCAAACTTGCCGGCGCTTATTGGCGCGGCGACAGTAACAATGAAATGCTTCAACGCATTTACGGCACGGCTTGGGCCACAAAAGAAGACCTCAAAGCCTATATTACGCGCATGGAAGAGGCTGAAAAGCGCGATCACCGGAAACTCGGCAAGCAGCTTGATTTGTTCCATCTGCAAGATGAAGCGCCCGGTATGGTGTTTTGGCATCCGCGGGGTTGGACTTTGTGGCAGGTCATCGAGCAACATATGCGCAAAGAGCTTGAGGCCGCAGGTTACCAAGAAATCAAAACCCCATTGATGATGGATAAAACCTTTTGGGAAAAATCCGGCCACTGGGAAAATTATCAGGAAAATATGTTTGTAACCGAATCGGAAAAACGCACTTACGCCGTTAAACCGATGAATTGTCCCGGTCACGTTCAAATCTTCAACCATACTTTGCGTTCATACCGCGATTTGCCCATGCGGCTGGCAGAGTTTGGTTCCTGTCACCGAAACGAGCCTTCCGGCGCTTTACACGGTTTGATGCGTGTGCGCGGCTTTGTGCAGGATGATGCGCATATTTTTTGTACTGAAGAACAAATAACACAGGAAGCCAAAGCGTTTAACGAGTTGGTAATGAAAGTGTACAAGCAATTCGGCTTTGATAATGTAAGCGTAAAACTTTCTTTGCGCCCTGAAAAAAGAGCCGGTTCCGATGAAACTTGGGATAAAGCCGAGCAAGGTTTGCGCGAAGCATTAACCGCCTGCGGTATTGAATGGGAAGAATTGCCCGGTGAAGGTGCTTTCTACGGCCCTAAGGTTGAATATCATATTAAAGACGCTATTGGCCGCTCATGGCAATGTGGTACCATTCAGCTGGATTTCGTGCTGCCTGAGCGTTTGGGCGCCGAATATGTAACTGAAGATAACGGCCGTGCCCGCCCTGTAATGTTGCACCGTGCTATTCTTGGCTCTATGGAGCGCTTTATCGGGATTTTGATTGAAAACCACGCAGGTTCTTTCCCTTTATGGCTCGCACCGGTGCAGATGGTTGTGATGAATATCACTGAAAAACAGGCAGATTACTGCCGGGAAGTGGTGAAAAAATTACACGCAGCGGGTTTCCGTGCCGAATTGGATTTGCGTAATGAAAAAATCGGTTACAAGATCCGTGATAACAGCCAATACCGTTACCCCTACCAAATTGTTGTAGGTGATAAAGAAAAAGAAAACGGTCATGTTGCCGTGCGTCGTAAAGCGGAAGACTTGGGCAGCCTTTCCGTAGATGAATTTATCAACCGTTTGAATGAAGAATTGAAAGCGGAGTTTTAATCCTGATTCAAGTTGACAGGATGAAATGCCTGTCTGAAAAAAGTTTCAGACAGGCATTTGCAAGTTAAGGTGGAATTTACAGGCTGTTTGAAACCGGGCTTGTAATATTAAACCTAAATAAAGTTTAGGGCTGTATGGATAGAAGCCCTGTTAACCTAGTAATTTTTATAAGGAGTATAGTCATCGCACAAGAACGCGAAGCACGAATCAACGGTGAAATCACCGCAAAAGAAGTGCGTTTAATCAGTGGTTCAGGCGAACAGCTTGGTATTGTTTCATTACGTGATGCTTTGGCCATGTCGGAAGAGCAGGATGTGGATTTGGTTGAAATTTCCCCAACTGCCAAACCCCCTGTATGCAAGCTCATGGATTTTGGCAAATACAAATACGAGCAATCAAAAAAACGTGATGAAGCCAAGAAAAAGCAAAAACAGGTGCAGATCAAAGAGATCAAATTCCGTCCGGGCACCGATGAAGGCGATTACCAAATCAAAATGCGCAATATCAACCGCTTTTTGGCAGATGGCGATAAAGTGAAAGTGACTTTGCGTTTCCGAGGCCGTGAAATGGCCCACCAAGAATTTGGTGCGCAATTGCTTGAACGGGTTAAGGAAGATTTGGCTGAAGTGGGCGCTATCGAGCAGTTTCCGAAAATGGAAGGCCGTCAAATGGTTATGATGATTGCGCCGAAAAAGAAATAAGGCTATAATTCAAAGCTTGCTTTAATTTGCCGCGTTGAAGCAATATTACTCAGCGGCGAAAACCGTGGTATAGGGGTTTCAAGTATTTTGAAGCAAATTTAAAATCCCCTTATATCTTATCTAATAAATGATATGGAGTATTCCCATGCCTAAAATGAAAACCAAGTCGAGCGCGAAAAAACGCTTTAAAGTACTGGGTAACGGCGGCGTGAAACGCGCGCATGCGTTCAAACGCCACATTCTGACTAAGAAAACCACTAAAAACAAACGTCAATTGCGCGGCACCGCTATGGTGAACGACCGTGATTTGGCTTCTGTTTCTAAAATGTTACCGTACGCTTAAGGAGTTTGAGATATGCCACGCGTAAAACGCGGTGTAACCGCACGAGCCCGTCATAAAAAAGTATTAGCGTTAGCCAAAGGTTACCGCGGTCGTCGTAAAAATGTTTATCGTGTTGCCAAACAGGCGGTAATGAAAGCTGGGCAATACGCTTACCGTGACCGTCGTCAACGCAAACGCCAATTCCGTCAATTGTGGATTGTCCGTATCAATGCAGGCGCCCGTCAAAACGGCTTGTCTTACAGTAAATTCATGAACGGCTTAAAACGTGCCGCTATTGAAATCGACCGTAAAGTGTTGGCTGATTTGGCAGTGTTTGATAAAGCAGCATTTGCACAGCTGGTAGAAAAAGCCAAAGCTGCTTTAGCATAATAGCTGAATCCGGTTATCAAGAAAAAAGGAAACTTAGGTTTCCTTTTTTTAATTGAACTGAATGTTAAAAACAGCATCATGCTACTGTTTTTTAAAATATATTTGCGTTACAATACCTGATTTTTCAGACAGGCATTTATGCCTTTCCGTTATCAATATCGATGGTGTGATTCCAACACCATTAAAACGATATAGTTTTAACTACCCATTTGAAAATACTGCATTATGCAAAACGTAGACCAAATTGCAGCTGCCGGCATTGCTGCCGTGGAATCTGCTCAAGATTTCAATTCCTTAGAGCTTATCAAAGCGCAATATATGGGAAAAACCGGTGAACTAAACCTTTTGCTGAAACAGCTTGGCCAGATGTCGCCGGAAGAGCGAAAAACCGCCGGTGCGCATATCAATGAATGTAAAAACCGCTTTCAAGAAGCTTATAACGCTAAACGCGATGCGTTAAATGCGGCCAAACTGCAAGCCCAGTTGGCGGCGGAAGCCTTGGATGTTACTTTGCCGGGGCGGGGTCAAAGCGATGGCGGGCTGCATCCGGTAACTTTAACGCTTCAGCGGGTAGTGGAGCTGTTTCACGGCATGGGCTTCGAGGTTGCCGACGGGCCTGAAATCGAAGACGATTTTCATAATTTTCAGGCTTTGAATATTCCGCAGAACCATCCCGCACGCGCGATGCAGGACACTTTTTATGTGGAAAACGGTGATGTTTTGCGCACCCATACATCACCGATTCAAATTCGCTACATGCTGGATAAAAAAGAGCCGCCTATCCGCATTATCGCGCCGGGGCGGGTGTATCGGGTGGATTCCGATGCTACGCACTCGCCTATGTTTCATCAAGCAGAGGGTCTGTGGGTGGAAGAGGGTGTGACAATGGCGGACTTGAAAGCGGTATTTACTGATTTTATCCGTAGATTTTTTGAGCGCGATGATTTGCAAGTGCGTTTCCGCCCCTCGTTTTTCCCGTTTACCGAGCCGTCTGCCGAAATCGACATTATGGGAGATAACGGCAAATGGCTGGAGGTGGGCGGCTGCGGCATGGTACATCCGAATGTGTTGAATAATGTGAACATTGATCCTGAAAAATACACCGGCTTTGCTTTCGGCATCGGATTAGACCGCTTCGCCATGCTGCGTTACGGTATCAATGATTTGCGTTTGTTTTTCGACAACGATCTGAATTTTTTACGACAGTTTAGATAATGTACCTTTGTCCGGCTGTAGATTGTTTTCAGACGGGCGTCAATGATTAAACCGATAAAATGCCTGTCTGAAAATTCAGTTTGCCGACACTTCTGATACGTTAAATCAATCGAAATATCTGAAATAAACCGAGATTAAACATGCAGTTTTCCTACTCATGGCTGAAAACACAAGCCGACCCTAATCTTTCCGCCGATGAATTTGCCCACCTGCTGACTATGTCCGGCCTTGAGGTGGAAGAAGCCGATACAGCGGCGCCCGCTTTTACCGGTGTGGTTGTGGCAGAAGTTAAATCGGTAGAAAAGCATCCCGATGCAGACCGTTTGAATGTTACCCAAGTAGATGCGGGCACGGGCGAACTGATTCAAATTGTTTGCGGCGCACCGAATGTTCAGGCAGGCATTAAAGTGCCGTGTGCCTTACCGGGTGCCGTATTGCCGGGTAACTTCAAAATCAAACCCACGAAAATGCGGGGGCAAACTTCCAATGGCATGCTCTGTTCGGCAAAAGAATTAGGCCTGTCTGAAGATGCGGGCGGTTTGCTGGTGCTGCCTGCCGAAGCGCCGGTGGGGCAAAATATCCGCGAGTATCTCGATTTGGATGATACGGTGTTTACGCTGAAAATTACGCCTAACCGCGCCGACTGCTTAAACATCAAAGGGTTGGCTAGGGAAGTGGCTGCTTTAACGCAATGTCAAAACCGTGTGCCGGATATTGTGCCTGCCGACATTACCGGCACAAAAACGCAACCTGTGCGCATTGAGGCACCTGCGGATTGCGGCCGCTTTATCAGCCGTGTTATTGAGAATGTGAACGCTAAGGCGGCAAGCCCTGAATGGATGAAACAGCGTTTGGTGCGCAGCGGTATCCGTTCGATTTCCGCTTTAGTCGATATCGGCAACTATGTCATGCTGGAGCTAGGCCAGCCTATGCATATTTTTGATGCGGATAAATTGAGCGGCAGCATCATTGTCCGTAGGGCAAAAGAAGGCGAAGAGTTGGTTTGCTTGAATGAAAAAACAGTATGCCTGTCTGAAAATACTTTGGTGATTGCCGATGAGAAGGGTGCATTAAGCATGGCAGGTCTGATGGGCGGAGCGTCGACAGCCGTTTCTGATGACACGCAAAATATTGTATTGGAATCGGCTTGGTTTAAGCCGGAGATCATTGCCGGAAAATCCCGCCAGTACGGTTTCGGTTCCGATTCTTCTTTCCGCTTTGAAAGAGGTGTGGATTGGACATTGCAAGCCGATGCTGTCGAGCGGGCTACGGAACTGGTTCTGCAAATCTGCGGCGGGCAGGTTGGAGAAATGCAGGAAGCGGTGGGAGAGCTGCCTACACAAAAAACCGTCGGTCTGCGTTTGGCGCGTGTCGAGAAAATATTGGGCGTTCATATACCTGCTGAAAAAATCGAAACCATCTTGAGGCATTTGGGGCTGAATCCGGTTGCAACATCTGATGGTTTCCAGGTTGCCGCACCAAGCTTCCGCTTTGATATCGAAATCGAAGCAGATTTGATTGAAGAAATCGGCCGTGTATATGGTTACGAAAATATTCCCGATGATTACACGTCTGGCCGCCTGAAAATGTTGTGTTTGCCCGAAATGCAAAAATCACGTTTCGGTATTTACAGTCAAATGGCTGCGCGCGGTTATCAGGAAGTGGTGAGTTATGCATTTGTGAACGAGCAATGGGAAGCGGATTTTGCCGCTAATGCTGCCCCGATCCGCCTGCAAAACCCACTGGCTGCACAATTTAGCGTGATGCGTTCCACCTTGATCGGCGGGCTGGTTGAGATTCTTCAAAACAACCTGAACCGCAAACAAAACCGTGTGCGCATATTTGAAGTGGCCCGGGTTTTCAATAAAACTGCCGATGGCGGATTCTCGCAAAATGAAAGAATCGGGGCTTTGGTGTATGGTTCGGCCAAGCCCGAGCAGTGGGCGGAAAAAAACAGACCGGTTGATTTTTATGACCTCAAAGCAGATGTGGAAAGCCTTTTGGCAGGTAAAAACGCACATTTTATTAAAGCGGAGCATCCGGCTTTGCATCCGGGGAGAACGGCAGAAATCCGGATTAACGGCAAGACCGTCGGATTTATGGGCGAGCTGCATCCGCAATGGCTGCAAAAATATGATTTGCCGCAAGCCGCGTTGCTATTTGAATTGGACATGGCCGCCGTAAGCAATACGGAAAAAGCGGTTTACCGGCCGGTTTCCAAATTCCAGCCGGTGCGGCGCGATTTGGCTTTTGTGATGCCTGAAAGCGTTTGCCACGATGATTTAATCCGAGCTTTGCAAACAGTGAACAACCCGCTGATTCAGGAAATTAGCGTGTTTGACGTATATCGCGGTACAGGCCTGCCTGAAGGAATGAAGAGCATTGCGGTGAAAGTGATTCTGCAAGGTTTCGATACCACGCTGACCGATGCGGAGGTGGAACCTGTTATGGCGGAATTGGTTAAAGCAGCGGAAACGACAGGCGCTGTTTTGAGGGCTTAAATATTTAGTATTCGCTTGAATTTTAAGTAAAAATTAGTGATAATTCTCTATTGTTTCAAAAAGAAGGTAATAAAATGACTTTAACGAAAGCCGAATTAGCCGACATCTTGGTGGAAAAAGTAAGCAACGTATCCAAAAACGATGCAAAAGAGATTGTTGAGCTTTTCTTTGAAGAAATCCGCACCACTTTGGAGCGCGGTGAAGAGATCAAAATCTCAGGCTTCGGCAATTTTCAATTACGCGACAAACCTCAACGTCCCGGCCGCAATCCGAAAACCGGCGAAGAAGTGCCGATTTCTGCCCGCCGCGTGGTAACGTTCCACGCAAGCCAAAAATTAAAAGGCATGGTAGAACACTATTATGACAAACAAAACTAACACATTGCCTCCTTTGCCCGCCAAGCGTTATTTTACTTTGATGGAAGTATGCGAACTGGTGCAAATCAGCCCTGCGCAATTTGCCGAATGGCAGAATGCAAACGGTGTTGTCATTGGTTATGGCGGTGAATTTTATACCCGTCAAGATGTGGTGAAGCTTCGTCAGCTTAAAGGCACTTTTGCGCCTTTTATTGACGAATTTAACCACAATGCACTTGATGCCGAAGGCAAGCCCGCTGCGGATGCCCAAGAGGTGAGGGAAGCGTTGGAGCAGATGTTGGGCAATGTTGAAAAAGCCCTTGCCAAGCAATAGCGTTTTCCATATAATTTCAGACTTTCTTGAGTCGGAGTGTGGCGCAGTCTGGTAGCGCACTTGCATGGGGTGCAAGGGGTCGAAGGTTCGAATCCTTTCACTCCGACCAAAATCAAATTTGAAACCCAGCTTTATTAAAAGCTGGGTTTTTCATTTTTCGGCCTATAAAGCAGGCAAGCTTATTTTTGATACAAGGCAGCGAGCCGAAGATAGTTAAGCCAGCCTGCCAGCAAGGGCAACAGCACATATAAAACCGTGCTTAAAATCAAGGTATTCCACGGAATCTCTATGTCGCTTACGCCGAGCAATACGCCTGCAATCGGAGCATACGCCACAATCATAATCAAATCATTGACCGAAACCTGCACCAAAGTGTAATTGGGGTCGCCTTTGACCAGTTGCGACCACACAAACACCATTGCCGTACACGGTGCCACGCCCAGCAAAATCATGCCGGCAATGTATTCTTGTGCCGACTGTGCGTCCACCCAACCTGCAAAAAACACCCGAAAAAACAACCAGCCCACAAGTGCCATCGTAAAAGGCTGTTATCAAGCTATGGCATTCATCTGCTTTGATGGTGGTTAAAAATTGCCCAAGCCTTTTAAGATGGGGCAGTCGGGATTGTCATCGCCCCCGCAGGCATCGCTCCACGCTTGCAGGGTGTGTTGCATTGATTTTAATTCTTTGATTTTATTGGATAAAAAATCAATATGACTGGCGGTGAGCGTTTTGACCTGAGCACTTGTGCGGTGTGGATTGTCTTGCAGTGCCAAAAGCTCGCCAATCTGTGCAAGCGAAAAACCGACGCTGCGGGCTTTGGCGATGAATTTTAGCCGAGCGATGTCATTGGAGTTATAAATCCGATAACCTGCTTCACTGCGTGATGGGTTAATTAATAAGCCTGCTTTTTCATAATCACGGATTTGTTTGACGGAAAGTTGGGTAGATTTAGACGCTTGTCCGATGTTCATTGTTGCTCCTTATTGAGTGGTGTGTAAAAAAATGTTATCAAGTAAAAATAACCCTTGACCCTAACGCAAGGTTAGGGTTTATGATACGCACATCAAAACAAAAAAGCAATGCTTTTAATCGCTTAAAAGCACTTTGTTTTGATAATCCACTTTAACTTAACATTCGGAGAAACTGTTATGAACGCTGATTTTGTTCAAAACCGACACGCCCATTGCGGCTGCCAGTCTTGCACGGGGCAAAACTGCCGTCCGGACTGCCAATGCCAAAACGGCAAGCCCTGCATTTGTGATGACTGCACTTGCAACGGCTGTGCGTGTGAATCGTAAAACCAAATAGTGAAATGGACATTGGGCGAATCTGTCATTTGCCCAATGTTATCAATGCCCATTTTGACAAGGAGAATCCAATGACATTCATCAAAAACCGTGCCGTACATCTTGTCGCTGCCGCTGTTGTTTTGGCGACTTTAACCGCTTGTGCCGACGGCAAAAACGAAGTGCCGACGCACTCGATGGTGGGCGACAATAACCACACCCAAACCACCCACGACAGCCCAAATAACCAAAACGAGCACGCAGCGGTGAACCACGCTAATATGAACCACGCCCATATGAACCACTCTGCTATGGCGATGGACACTCAAAATGCTCCGCCCCATACCCAAGCCTATCTTGCAATGATGAACAAGATGGGCGATGAGATGAGCAAAGCGGGCAATCTTGCCGATGCTGATACCGCTTTTGCCAAAGGTATGATTCCGCACCATATCGGAGCAGTTGAGATGGCAAAAGTACAGCTTGAATTTGGCAAAGACGAAACAATGAGAAAACTTGCCCAAGTGATTATTGATGGGCAACAAAGTGAAATCGACCTGATGAACGCTTGGCTGGCGGGTAAAGACACCGCAACCCAAAACCCGCAAGCCCCGCACGCCAAGGCCTATGCCGCAGACAAGGCGCACCACGAGGCGATGATGGCGGCAATCAATGAGCCAAACCCTGATGTTGCCTTTGCTAAAGCAATGATTCCGCATCATCAAGGGGCGGTCGAGATGGCAAAAGTGCAATTACAGTTCGGCAAAGACGAAAAAATGAAAAAGCTCGCTCAAGACATCATAAAAGCCCAAGAACCTGAAATCAAGCTGATGCAAGACTGGCTAAAACAGTAGGGGCAATAAAGCAAAAGCACCGCTTTTGATAAAGCGGTGTTTTTTACTTTAAAAAACTTTCAGGCTGCCTGAAAAATTTATATTTCCAAAAATGAAAACCAACTTTCCAAAAAAACGCCATTCCATTGCCAATTATAAAATTTTAGGGGCTTAGGAAGCAAAAATATTAAATTGGGTTATTTCGAAGCATCTTCATTAATGTTTTACCTAAATCTTCATGCCGGTGGTTAAACCTAAACTCCGTTTCTTTGAGATGCAGATAAAACATTTCTTTGGAAATACCATGAAATTTAGCCAAACGCCCCTTAGCATAACTCCAAAAAGATTCAATACCATTGATATGTTGCTTTCCTCGAGCAAACTCATTGGAACCGTGATGGACACGGTAATGCTTCTCATAGCCCATATCGACAAGACCGTCATATGCTTTCCAGCCGTCAGTATTGATTTCACTGTCAGCAGATATGCGGCCACGTATGACCTTGATTAGTGAGGCTTTCGAAGCGTTGGGAACAATTTCCGTATAGACCACGCCATTTCGTTTCAGTATGCCAAATACGATGGTTTTACCTGAAGCCCCGCGACCGCGCTTACCTCTGATACGTCGTGCGCCAAAGTAAGATTCATCTAGTTCGACAATACCGGACAACAGTAGTACAGGACTGATTTTGTTACAGCTTCAGCAGCTTGCAAAATCGTTCTCTTTGAGCTAAAGCGCAGCAATACCTTAGCAAAAGTTACGTTTATTTACTATATAATTTTATTTTTCAAATTCAGCTGCTTTTCATTTCTTATGCAATCCCATATCGCCGCTTTTGATCCGCTGGCCATTCCTATTCAAGGTACAAACCTTATCGAAGCTTCTGCCGGTACAGGCAAAACTTTTGGTATAGCTGCTTTATTTACCCGATTGGTTTTGCTGGAGAAAATGTCGGTTGAGGGTATTCTGGTGGTAACGTTTACCAAAGCGGCTACGGCGGAATTGAAAACCCGTTTGCGTTCGCGTTTGGATGAAGCGCTCCGCTGGCTGGAAAAGCCGGATGATCAGAAGCCTTTGATTGACGATTTTCTCCGCGAGCTGTTGGACAAAGCATTAAGTCGGGAGCAGAAAGCGCTGTTGGTTTTGCGCTTGAAAGCGGCGATTTCGCAGTTTGATAATGCGGCGATATATACCATACACGGGTTTTGCCAGCGTTTGTTGCGCGATTACGCATTTTTTTGCCAAGTGCCGTTTGATATGGAACTGGAAACCGACGGTGATGAGCGTTTATTAACGGCGGCACAGGATTTTTGGCGCGAACAGGTGGCGCATGATTCTGAGATGGCGCGTTTGGTGTTTGAACACAATCTCACGCCAGAATCGGTGCTTGCTAAAATGCGCACTTATATCGGCAGGCCTATGTTGCGGTATGAGACAAACGGGGTAGATTTGGCAGAAAGCGAAGCCGAACTGTCAAAAGTATGGGCAAAAGTGTGCGCAGGATTAACGGAGCTGGAAGCAATATTTGAGCAAGTTTATTCTGTAATCAATAAAAAAACATATTCACTGAAAAGTATGCAAGAGTTGTTTGCAGCTTTGCAGCAGGATGCGGCAAACCAATGCCTGTCTGAAAAAAAAGAGCTGTATAAAAAGCATTTGCCGAAATTTGATTTGGAAATTTTAAAAAGCAATGTCAACAAAGGCAAAACGCTGGACGAAAGTGCTGATAAGTTAAGCCTTTTGGCCGATTTAGGTCGGGCTATCGAAGCCGGGCAAGTTGCCGAGCAAGCTGCTATTGCCGCATTGCAGCTGGAGTTTTTGAACTACATGAAAGACGCTGTTGCGTTGCGCAAGCAAACACATCGGGAGCGGGGTTATGACGATTTGCTGCTGGATGTTTATGCCGCACTCGATGAAAACAGCCCGCACAGCGGTGCTTTGGCCGAGATGGTTGCCGAGACCTGGCGGGTAGCGCTGATTGATGAATTTCAAGATACCGATCCGCTGCAATACGGCATTTTCCAAAATACATTTGTTCGCCACGGCAATCCTTTATTTTTGGTGGGCGATCCCAAGCAGGCGATTTACAGCTTTAGGGGGGCGGACATTCATGCCTATCTGAAAGCGGCGAAAGATGCCGACCATCACTATACTTTAACGAAAAACTACCGCAGCCACGACTCGCTGATAAAAAGTATCAGCCTGTTTTTCCGG
Organism: Neisseria canis; assembly: GCF_900636765.1. NCBI lineage: Bacteria > Pseudomonadati > Pseudomonadota > Betaproteobacteria > Neisseriales > Neisseriaceae > Neisseria > Neisseria canis. The sequence continues at coordinate 2,118,264 of NZ_LR134313.1, read as the reverse complement.
CAAAAAAAACACCCTTTTGTACTCAAAGGCATCGGTTATACCGATGTGTCGGCGGCGCGCGCCGATGCCTGTCTGAAGCCTTTGGATCATGCCTTGCGTGTACGCTGGTTGAATGAAGATGATGAAGCGGCACTGAATAAAGAAGTGTTGCGCAGCCGTGCCGCCGAATATTGTGCCGATGAAATTGCCGCCATGTTGAATCGGGCGGCCGAGGGTGGATTGAGCTTAAAAACGCGCCCTTTGCAATCCGGCGACATTGCCGTGTTGGTGCGCACGCGCAACGAGGGCAGCATGGTCGGCGCGGCTCTCAAAGCGCGCGGCATACAGAGCGTGCTGCTGCAACGCCATTCCGTGTTTGCCGAGAAAGAGGCGCGCGCGGTGGCGGCTTTGTTGGCGTTTTGGCTGCGTCCTCAGGAAACCGAGGCGTTGCGTTTTGTGTTGGGCAGCGTTTTATTCGGCCAAACGGCGGAGCAATTATATGCGCTGAACCAAAACGAGCATCAACTGCTGGATTACATAAACGCCGCGCAAACCGCTTTGGCTACTTGGCAGAAACACGGCATTTATGCCGCTATGCAGCAGTTTGCCGCCCGCTATGATTTGGAAGGCGGCCTGCTGTCGGCGCGCAATGAGCGCAGCCTGACCAATTATCATCAGATTGTCGAGTTGTTGGCCGAAGAAGACGAACGGAGCCGATCGCCCGAGTCGCTGCACCAATGGCTGAAAGCGCAAATCAGCGAAGCGCAAAACGGTAAAGAGGCAGGTGAAAACAAAACTTTGCGGTTGGAAAGCGATGAGGCTTTGGTGAAAATCGTAACCATTCATGCCTCGAAAGGTTTGCAATATCCGGTGGTGGTTTGCCCGTTTGTGTGGGATGCAGCGGATTATAAAACGCAAGATTGGCAGGTTATCAGCCGTGAAACGGGCAGCGAATTGGTGTCTGCGCTCGATCTGACCGACGAAGACAAAAACGCTTTGGCTGATGAAGAATTGGGCGAGCGGCTGCGCCTGCTTTATGTGGCGATGACGCGTGCCGAAGAGCAGCTTACCGTTTATGCAGCTTACTTTAACGGCAGTGCCAGAAACACGTTTTCTTATCTTTTGGCAGGCAGCGAAGAAGCAACGAGGGCAGAAATAGAAGCTCAGTATGCGGCAGAAAAAAAGGCCAACAATGCGGAGGGAGAAAAAAAGATGCTGCTGCAAAATTGGCAGCGTTTGATAGACAATGCGCCTGAGGATACCGATATTGCTTGGTTGCAGGGCGCGCCAGAAACCGCTGCCAGCCGAAGTCAGGCGTATTCTGAAAACAGGTTTCAAGCTTGGACGCTGCCGGCACGGACGTTTGAACACATCCGGCATACCAGCTTTACCGGCTTGCTGCGTGATTTATCCGCCGCTGCCGTGCCGGAGCGCGAAGAGCTGCAACCTGCGGTAGATGCGGCAGAAGCGGGTTTGGCGCAGGGCGGTTTGGCAGAAAGCCTGTCTGAAAGCGGGATGGTGGGAGATGATGTTTACGATATCCACAATTTTCCGCGCGGAACCCATGCGGGCGTGTGTTTGCATGAGCTTTTGGAGCATTTCGAGTTTAATAGCCCGGCATCCGGACAGCGGCCGAAAATAGCAGAAACGCTGGCGCGCTACAGTTTTGGTGAGGAATGGCTGGATGCAGTATGCGGTATGCTGGATAAGGCGGCGCATGCCGAATTGTTGAACCGTTTGGCCTTGGCGGATTTGCCCGCACGCAACCGTTTGCCGGAAATGGATTTTATGCTCAAAGTGGAAGAGTTCAGCCCGGCCAGGCTGAAAGCATGGTTTGCGCGCCCGAATCTCGCATTGCCGCCGGACTGCATTGCCGCCGCGCAGCATTTGGATTTCGACACGGTAAAAGGTTTTCTCAGCGGTTTTATCGACATGACCTGTATCGACGGCGAAGGCAATGTCTGCGTGATTGACTATAAATCCAATTATCTCGGCGCAGGTCAGCAAGCCTATACGCAGGAAGCGATGGATGAAGCGATGGCGGCGCACCATTATTATCTGCAAGCCATGATTTATGCCGTGGCGGTTGCCCGCTATTTGCAGCAGCAAAATGCAGAATTCGACACCATTTGCGTGCGCTATTTATTTTTGCGCGGCTTGGGCAGTGAAGATGGCGGCGTATGGCGCTGGCAGCTCGACAAGGCGGATTTGCAGGAATGGCTGTGAATCAGAATGCCTGTCTGAAACAGGATGCGGCAGCTTGGAAGGCGGGTTAATCGGCGCGGCCTTCCGCTCTTCAGACAGGCATATCCAAACCCTGCGATTTCAGGTATATTCCGAAAAAACAAACCGCAAACAGACAACCGACAAAGGATTTTCCAAATGTTCAAACGCCCGGAAGAGCTTATCATGGCCGTGCTTGCCGCCCTTTGGGTGGTGCTCACTTTCTTTCTCGTTTCCTATTTCGGCGCACCCACGCAAACCGCGCTGCTGATTTCCGCCTTAACCTTGATTTGGGCGGGCGTGTTTTTCATGTTGTGGCAGCGCCATTTGACCAGCTGGATTTGGCCGGTATTTTTAGGCTTGCTGGTGGCTTGCTGGTGGCCGTATTTGGATTGGTATGCCGTACGCGATTTAATCGCGGCGGGTGTGTCAGACGAAACCATCGTAGTGGGCAAGCCGTGGTATGCCACTTGGACATTCAAAGGCATTTTGGCTGTGATTCCCGTGGTGTTGGGCTATGGCATGAGATGGAAGTTTGCCCATAAGGAAATCAATACCATCCCTTGATACCGGATTGAAAAATGCCTGTCTGAAAATTTTTCAGACAGGCATTTTTTATCAAAACGTTTATCTCACATGCGGCAACACGGCCAAAACGGCCGATAAGCTCGCTTCGCCCAAGCGCAGGGAGCGTTGGCCGTTCCAGCCGAAGTCGTCGTCGGGCATATTGTTGTTGTCTTTAAACGGCATTTCTAAAGTGTAGGAGAGGCAGTTGAACATGTTGCCGACATAATTGGCGGCGAGCGTTAAATTGGCTTGGCCGGGTTCGTCTTTCGGGTAGCCGAATTCATCCTGAAAATCCGGGCTGGCGGCTTTGAGCGCGGTTTTGAAGCGGTCTTCCAAGCCGGCGATGCGCGCGTTGTAGTTGGGCACGCCTTCTGTGCCTGCAGCAAAAACATAGGGAATGGCTTCGTCGCCGTGGATGTCGAGGAATAAATCTACGCCGGTTTCATGCATTTTTTGGCGCACATAAAACACTTCCGGGCTTTTTTCCGGCGTCGGCTCAAGCCATTCGCGGTTGAGGTTGGCGCCGGCGGCGTTGGTGCGCAGGTTGCCCAAAGCAGAGCCGTCGGGGTTCATATTCGGCACGATGTAGAACGTGGCTTGATCAAGTAGGGCGCGGGCGGTCGGGTCTTGCGGGTCGAGCAGGCGGGCGAGCAGGCCTTCGATAAACCATTCGGCCATGGTTTCGCCCGGGTGCTGGCGCGCGATAATCCACACTTTCAAATCGCTTTCAACCTGATTGCCGACGGTAAGCAGGTTAATGTCGCGGCCTTCGACGGTGCTGCCCAAATCTTCGATTTGGCAAAGCCCGCTGCCTTGCGCATCGCCGAGCAGGTTGAGGTGTTGTTCGCCGGAATAAGGCTCGAAATAGGCGTAGTAAATGCTGTTGGCCAGCGGTGTGTGTTCGATGGTAAGCACGCCGTTTTCATAGCGGGTGGGCACGCGGAACCAGTTTTGCCGGTCGTAGGAGGCGCAGGCTTGATAATCGATCCAGCCGTCGGGGTAAGCGCATTGTGCCGCATTTTCAAAATGCATGGTGCAGGGCGTGTAAGCCGCGCCTTGCAGACGGAAATAAAACCATTGGGCGAAGTCGGATGCGTTGTCGGGGCGGATTTCGAGGCGGATGTTTGAAGCGTCGGTCAAATCTTTCACAACCACGGCGCCTGCATCAAAACGGGTGCTGATTTTCAACATGCTGCTTTCCTGTATCGGCATTAATAAATTGGGATATTATAAAGCCGCGTCGGGCGATTGTGAAAGGGTATGGCTGCAAATGCGGAGCGCGGGGCATGCTGTTTTCACCGCCGGCGGCGCAATCGGGTAGAATAAGCGGAATTTTCAGACAGGCATTTGATTCATGAGCGACATTCAATCTTTTTCCAACCGTTTGGGCAAAAACATCAAGCATTATTTGAAATGGGCGCGGCGTAACGGCATTGAGGCGTGGCGAATGTATGACCGCGATATTCCGCAATTCCCGTTTGCGGTTGATGTGTACGGAGAACGAATCCATCTGCAGGAATACGATACCGGTTGGAAAATGCCGCCCGAAGAATATGAAGCCTGGCTGGCCGAAGTGGTGGAGGCGGTGGCTTTTGTAACCGGATTTCCCGAAACGCATATTCACTTGAAGCGGCGCGAGCGGCAGAAAGGTACGCAGCAATACGAGAAAACCGGTAAGGCGGGCGAGGATTTTATCGTGCACGAAAACGGGCGCAAATTCTGGGTGAATCTGGAAAAATATCTGGACACCGGCCTGTTTCTCGACCATCGCAACACGCGCAAAAAAGTGGGTGACATTGCGCAAGGCAAGTGCTTTTTAAACCTGTTTTCCTACACCGGCAGCTTCACCGTTTATGCGGCCACGGGCGGCGCGGCGAGCAGCGAAACCGTTGATTTGTCGAACACTTATCTGGAATGGGCGCGCCGCAATTTTGAATTGAACGGCATAGACGAAACCCGGCATCAAATCATCCGAGCCGATGTGTTCCAATATCTTCAGACAGGCATTCGGGAGGGCAAACGGTTCGACCTGATTGTGATGGACCCGCCGAGCTTTTCCAACAGCAAAAAAATGCTGGATATTCTCGACATCCAGCGCGATCATGTGCGGCTGATTGACGATGCAGTGAAGCTTTTGGCACCTGAAGGCATTTTGTATTTTTCCAATAATCTGCGCAGCTTTAAGCTGGATGACGTGTTGACTGAGCGTTATCAGGTAAAAGACATTTCCGCCCAGTCGGTACCGGAAGATTTCCGCAACAAAAAAATTCATCAGTGTTGGGAAATCAGGCGCCGTTAAATGCCAGTCTGAAAAGGATGAAAACGATGAAAATCAAAACCTTGCTTGCCGGATGCCTGCTTTTGGGCGGCTGCTATTATTCGGAAACGCCTTACGGCCGCCGCGCCGTGCTGGATTTGCCTGTGCAGAGCGAAACCACCGTCAACAAAACCGTTACCGTTAACGCGCCGCCGGGTACCACGGTGATTTATCACGACACGCAGCCGGTGATTATCGAGCGCCCGCGCCGCCGTCCGTATGGCTATTAATCTGTTTCAGACAGGCATTGTTAAGAGAAATATGCAATGAAGATTCTTATTGCGCCCGATTCGTTTAAAGAAAGCCTGACCGCGCAGGAAGCGGCAGATGCGGTGGAATGCGGTTTAAAAAAAGCGCTGCCGGATGCGGAATATGTGAAAGTGCCGATGGCCGACGGCGGCGAGGGCACGGTTCAGTCGCTGCTGGATGCCACGGGCGGGCGGCGGCAAACGGTTGACGTGTGTGCACCGTTGGGGGATAGAGTGGCGGCTTCGTTCGGTTTGTCGGGCGACGGAAAAACGGCATTTATCGAAATGGCCGCCGCTTCCGGCCTGCATTTGGTGCCGCATGAAAAACGCAATCCGTTAATCACCACGAGCTACGGCACGGGCGAGCTGATTCGCGCGGCGCTTGAAGCGGGTGTCGGCAAAATCATTTTGGGCATAGGCGGCAGTGCCACCAATGACGGCGGGGCGGGTATGTTGCAGGCTTTGGGCGCGCGCCTGCTGGATGTCGACGGCACGGAATTGCCGCCGGGCGGCGCGGCTTTGGCGGGCTTGGCGCGTATCGATCTGAGCGGGTTGGATGCCTGTCTGAAAGAGGTTGCGGTTGAAGTGGCATGTGATGTGGATAATCCTTTGTGCGGGGAACAGGGCGCGTCGGCCGTGTTCGGCACGCAGAAAGGTGCTACGCCGCAAATGGTTGCAGAACTGGATGCGGCGCTGAACCGGTTTGCGCATATTGTCGAGCGGGATTCGGGCATTTCGATTGCGCATCATCCGGGCGCCGGGGCGGCGGGCGGTATGGGCGGCGGTTTGTTTTTGCTGCCCAATGCCTGTCTGAAAAGCGGTGTTGAGATTGTGATGGAAGCCGTGGGGTTGGCGGAAAAAATTAAGGATGCCGATTGGGTGATTACCGGAGAGGGGCGGATGGACGGCCAAAGCGTGCGCGGCAAAACGCCTGCCGGTGTGGCCAAGCTCGCCAAACGCTTCGGCAAACCGGTGATTGCCATCGTGGGCAGTTTGGGCGATGATTATGCAGCCGTTTACGATGCAGGCATTGATGCGGTGTTTCCCATTATCCGAAGCGTAGGCAGTTTGGAAGAAACCTTGCGGCAAGCCCGCGCCAATTTGATTGCAAGCGCCGAAAATGTCGGCAGGCTTTATTTGGCGGTGTCCGGCACAAACCGATATAGCAAACCATAAACCAACCACGGCTGCTAACCTGACCGACTGTATCAAAATATCAAAGGAAAAATAATGCAGAACTATATTACCCCTAATTTCTCTTTCGCTCCCGTGATTCCCGAACGCGCTTCGGGCAGCCGAGTTTGGGATACCGAAGGGCGAGAATACATTGATTTGGCAGGGGGCATCGCCGTGAATGCGCTCGGCCACTGCCATCCCGAGCTGGTGGAAGCGCTCACGCGGCAGGCGCAGAAAATGTGGCATGTTTCCAATCTTTACACCACACGCGCCGCGCAGGAGCTGGCACAGAAGCTGGTGGAGCATACGTTTGCCGACAAAGTGTTTTTCTGCAATTCCGGTGCCGAAGCCAACGAAGCAGCGTTGAAGCTGGCGCGCAAATACGCCCGCGATCATTACGGCGCGGAAAAAAACGAAATTATCGCCTGCGTGAATGCGTTTCACGGGCGCACGCTTTTTACCGTGAGCGTGGGCGGGCAGCCGAAATACAGCCGGGATTTTGCCCCGCTGCCGCCGGGCATTACCCATGTGCCGTTTAATGACATTGCCGCGCTCGAGGCTGCAATCAGCGACACAACCTGCGCCGTGATTATCGAGCCGATACAAGGTGAAAGCGGTGTGTTGCCTGCCACGGCGGAATACCTGCAAGCCGCGCGCCGTTTGTGCGACCGGCACAAGGCCTGCCTGATTTTTGACGAAGTTCAGACAGGCATGGGGCGCACGGGCAAATTGTTTGCCTACCAACACAGCGGTGTAACGCCCGATATTATGACTTCTGCCAAAGCTTTGGGCTGCGGTTTCCCCATAGGCGCTATGCTCACCACGGAAAAAACCGCCGCCAGTTTCGGCCCGGGCACGCACGGCACAACGTTCGGCGGCAACCCGCTTGCCTGCGCGGTGGGCTCGAAAGCGTTCGACATCATCAACACGCCGCAAACGCTCGCGCATGTTAAGCAGCAAGGGGAGAAATTGAAACAGGCATTGATGCGGTTGGGAGAAGAAACCGGTGTATTCCAAACCGTGCGCGGAGAAGGTTTGCTGATAGGCTGCGTGTTGGCGGATCAATACGCGGGGAAAGCGGGCGAGATTAACGCGTTGGCCTTGGCGCACGGCCTGATGATTTTGGTGGCGGGCACCGATGTGCTGCGCCTTGCGCCCAGCCTGCTGGTAACGGATGAAGACATTGAAGCGGGCGTGGCGAAGCTGCGCGCGGCTTTGCAGGAGTGGTTGCAGGTTTGCAGCAAAGCGTAAAACAGCGCGCCTGCTGCATTTATCTGCTGTAAAAAATGCCTGTCTGAAAGATACTTTTCAGACAGGCATTATCGTGAATCAAGGCTTATCTCAATACCACATCATTCGGTAATTCGTCTACCGATTCTTGAGGATTTTGCGGGAAATGTTCGGTAAGCACGGCGGTTACTTCCTTCAAGCCGCGCTCCAAACCGGCCACAAATTCATCGCGTTTGAAATGTTCGAGCATATTTTGGCAAACTTCCTGCCATTGCCGGGTAGGCACTTTTGCCGAGATGCCGCGGTCTGCCACGATTTCCACTATATGATCGGCGAACGAAATGTAAACCAGCACACCGGTGTTCAGCTCGGTATCCCACACATCCAATTCGCCGAACCATTGTCGGGCGCGGGTGCGGGTGTCCAAGCCGTTTAAAACGGCAGCCGACGGATAGCGCGACTCAATCACAAACCGAACCTGCCCTTGATGGTTTTTTTCAGACAGGCCTATCTCTTCGCTGATGCGTTTTAAATCATGAGTTGGAAAATAGCGTTCCACACGTTGGCGCGGGTGCAGCCAGTGTTGCCATAAGCGTTTGAATCTATTCTGTTCCATTACCAGCCTCCTGATGCGCCGCCGCCGCCGAAGCTGCCGCCACCGCCGCTAAAACCGCCTCCGCTACCGAAGCTTCCGCCCCCTCCGAGGCCGCCGCCACCACTCCAACCGCCACCGCCAAAACCGCCTCCGAAGCCGCCTCTACCGCCCCCTCCGCCGGAAATGAAGGCAGTCGAGCCGATAATGAAGGATAAAAGGGTGCCTGCGAGTGCGGCAATAATTGCAATAACTACGCTCCAACCAAACAGCATGGTTGCGCCGAACATCACGCCGCCAGTGAACAGGCTGCCGAGCGTGCGCCCGAAAATGGCTTTTAGAAATCCTCCGGCAAAGAAAGGTATCAGCAAAAGAATAATAAAGCTTTCGCCAAAACCCTCGTCACGGTTTTCATCGGGCTGTGCTGCTTCGGGCAGCTTTTCGCCGGCAATCAGTTTTTCAAGCTGTGCCGTGGCTGCAAAAATGCCTTGGTCAACTTGCCCGTTACGCAAATAAGGCCGCAAAACGTCTTCCAAAATTCTTTTTGCATACACATCGGGAATCGCGCCTTCTAAACCTCTGCCTACGGCGAGATGCGTTTTGCGTTCATCCCTCACCAGAAGCAGCAGCACGCCGTCGCTGACGTTTGCTCTGCCGAGTTTCCATTGCTCCATCACGCGCGCCGAATAGTCAAACGGCGTTTCCGGCTCAATGGCCGGAACGGTAAGGATAACGATCTGGCTGCCTTTTTCGCGGCTGTATTGCAGTAAATGCTGATTTAGCCCTTCGCGGGCTTTCGGCTCCATCATCTGAGCCGTATCCATTACCGGTGCGGTAAGCGGCGGAACGCTTGCCAGTTCGGCGGCAAACAGCCAAATGCTGCAAAGCAGCATGGCTATCGATGCGCCCAAGCGGTGCGTTAGAGACAACATGGCTTTCCTTTTACTTGGCTTTCAAACGATGCCTGTCTGAAAAGGTGGAAAGATAAGGGCAGAACAGCGGCTGCTTGTTCTGCCTGAGGAATTAAAACTGTACTTTAGGCGCAGTTGATACGGCTGCTTCGTTTTCTACGGTAAAGTTGGCACGGGTTTTCATGCCGAAGATTTTTGCCGTAAGGTTTTGCGGGAACTGGCGGATGGTGGTGTTATAGGTTTGCACCGATTTGATGTAATTGTTGCGAGCAAGGGAAATGCGGTTTTCCGTGCCTTCAAGCTGGGCTTGCAAATCGCGGAAGTTTTGGTCGGCTTTCAATTGCGGATAGTTTTCGGAAACCACCAAAAGGCGCGATAAAGCGCTGCTCAATTCGCCTTGGGCTTGCTGATATTGCTTCACTTTTTCCGGATCGGTAGCATCTTCCTCAGTCATCTGCATGCTGCCGACTTTGCTACGGGCTTCGGTAACGCGGGTGAATACTTCTTCTTCGTGCTTGGCATAGCCTTTAACGGTGTTTACCAAATTGGGAATCAAATCGGCGCGGCGCTGGTATTGGTTTAACACTTCCGACCAAGCCGCGTTGGCTGCTTCGTCTTGGGTTTGCATGGTGTTATAGCCGCAGCCACTTAGGGCAAACATAGAGGTGATGAGGGCTAAAGTAGCCAGCCATTTTTTAAACATGTGATGTCTCCGTGAGCTTAAAAAGGTTCAGGTCGCAGTCGTTTGACATAAAGCGTTTGAAATTTTGGCGGCCTGAAAATGAAATCAGTATATAGGAAAGAGCGCCGCTGTAAAACCGAGGGTTGTTTGAACGGTTTTGTTTGGGTGTTGTTGGTATGGTTGGAATATAGTTAATCAACTTAACTTTTACTATGGCGTTGCTGCGCCTTAGCTCAAAGAGAACGATTTTGTAAGCTGCTGAAGCAGTAACAAAATCAGTCCCGTACTACCTGTACTGTTTTCGGCTTGCTGCCTTGTATTAAAAATAAGGTGGTTTGTCAGATAAATGCTTGTCTGAAAAACGGAATAAAAAAACGCTGCTTAATTTTAAGCAGCGTTTTCCAGACAGGCATTATTTCTTCAGTTCGTTTGCCAGATACAGCCAAGTTTCGATTACGGTATCGGGGTTCAGCGACACGCTTCCGATGCCTTCTTCAACTAACCATTTGGCAAAATCTTTGTGGTCGGAAGGGCCTTGACCGCAGATGCCCACATATTTGTTGTGTTTGCGGCAGGCAGAGATAGCCAAGTGCAACATCACTTTCACAGCAGCATTGCGCTCATCGAAAGTGGCAGCAATCGGGCCGCCGCTGTCGCGGTCCACACCCAAAGTCAATTGGGTCATATCGTTGGAACCGATTGAGAAGCCGTCGAAATATTGCAGGAATTGTTCGGCCAGCAAGGCATTGCTCGGAACTTCACACATCATGATCAAACGCAAGCCGTTTTTGCCGCGCTCCAAGCCGTTTTCTTTCAAGGCCTTGATTACCAGCTCGGCTTCTGCCAAAGTGCGGACAAACGGAATCATGATTTCCACATTGGTCAGACCCATTTCATCGCGCACATATTTCAATGCCTTACATTCCAAAGCAAAACATTCTTTGAAATCATCAGACACATAACGCGCAGCACCGCGGAAGCCCAGCATCGGGTTTTCTTCGTGCGGCTCGTAACGGTTGCCGCCAACCAATCCTGCATATTCGTTTGATTTGAAATCGGACATGCGCACAATAACTTTGCGCGGATAAACCGAAGCAGCCAGTGTGGCAACGCCTTCTGCAATTTTATCTACATAGAAGTCAACCGGAGAAGCATAGCCGGCAATGCGCTCGGTGATTTCTTCTTTAATATCGGCATCTTGGCTGTCGAACTCCAACAGGGCTTTCGGGTGGATGCCGATTTGGCGGTTGATGATGAATTCCATGCGCGCCAAGCCGATACCTTCGCTAGGCAGGTTGGAGAAAGAGAATGCCAATTCTGGGTTGCCCACGTTCATCATGATTTTGGTAGGCGATTCCGGCATGTTGTCGAGCGGAATTTCATTCACTTCAACATTGGCCAAGCCCGAATAGATCACGCCTGTATCGCCTTCGGCGCAAGATACCGTAACTTCTTGGCCTTCGCTCAATACTTCGGATGCGTTGCCGCAACCTACAACGGCCGGAATGCCCAATTCGCGCGCGATGATGGCAGCGTGGCAAGTACGGCCGCCGCGGTTGGTAACAATTGCTGCGGCGCGCTTCATAACCGGTTCCCAATCCGGGTCGGTCATATCGGTAACTAAAATATCGCCGGCTTGAACGATATCCATTTGAGAAGCGTCTTTCACCAGGCGTATTTTACCTTGGCCTACTTTTTGGCCGATTGCGCGGCCTTCGCACAACACTTCGCCTTTATTGCTGATGTTGTAGCGGCGCAATACGCGGTTGTCGGCTTCTTGGGATTTAACGGTTTCCGGGCGGGCTTGCAGAATGTACAGCTTGCCGTCCAAACCGTCGCGACCCCATTCGATATCCATCGGGCGGCCGTAGTGCTCTTCGATAATCAGAGCGTATTTGGCCAATTCGGTGATTTCGTCGTTGGTAATCGAGAATTGTTTGCGGTCTGCTTCAGGTACGTTGACAGTTTGTACCGATTTACCGGCTTGCGCGCTGTCGGTAAATGTCATTTTAATGAGCTTGGAGCCCATGGTTTTGCGCAGGATAGCGGGTTTGCCGGCTTTCAGAGTAGGCTTGTGAACGTAGAATTCGTCGGGGTTTACCGCACCTTGTACTACGGTTTCGCCCAAGCCGTATGATGAAGTAACGAATACAACGTCTTCAAAACCGGATTCTGTGTCGATAGAGAACATCACACCGGCTGCACCGCTGTCTGAACGAACCATGCGTTGAACACCGGCGGATAACGCAACGATGTCATGTGCAAAACCTTTGTGCACACGGTAAGAAATGGCGCGGTCATTGTAAAGAGAGGCGAATACATGATGCATTGCTTCTTTCACGTTTTCCAAGCCGTTGATATTCAAGAATGTTTCTTGTTGACCGGCAAAGGATGCGTCAGGCAAGTCTTCTGCAGTGGCAGAAGAGCGAACGGCTACGGAAATTTGGTCGGTGCCGGCATCGGCTACCATTTTGTTCCATGCTGTTTCAATTTCTTGATCCAATTGCTCGGGGAAAGGTGTATCCAAAATCCATTGGCGGATATCTTTACCTACCCGTGCCAATTCGGTTACATCTTCTACATCCAAAGTAGCCAAAGCGGCAGAAATGCGTTCGTTCAAACCGTTGTGTGCCAAGAAGGCGCGATAAGCATCGGCAGTTGTGGCGAAACCGCCGGGTACGCGGACGCCTTTTTCAGTGAGCTGACTGATCATTTCGCCCAAAGAAGCATTTTTACCGCCGACGCTTTCCACGTCGGTCATACGCAGGTTTTCAAACCAGATAACGTAATTTGAAGACATTGTTTCTAATCCAATTGCAGGGGTTAAAAGAGAAATTAAATCTTTTGCCGCGCCATTCTAACCAGTCCATCGGATTGTGTCATGTTTTTTTAAATGAGCGGCGGTTTTTGCCGGCATTGCAATATTGCGGAAAATGCTTTGGATAAACGCATGAAACTTAATAATATCTTTTGTTACAATGCATGTAATTCTTTGTAAAATAGGCGCTTATGAATAAATTAACAGCTGTTTTTGGTGATTTGAAAAGCAAGGTTATTGGTTTATTGTTTTAATTTTTTTTTATTTTTGAAATTTTGTTTTTATTTTACGGTGGGAAATGAAGCGTTGTAATTTGATGTAGCATGGTTAAATGTGCTTCCAATAAATGCTCGGGGTTGCTATGATTTCTGCTTTATAAAGTTTGATTAACCAGTTATTTCAAAGAGAGAAAAGTATGTCGCGCCGCCGAGCATTTTTTATATCCGATAGAACCGGTTTGACTTCTGAAAGTATGGGTGAAGCATTGCTTGACCAATTTGAAGGAGTGCAGTTTAAGAGAGTGACTTATCCGTTTGTCGATACGGTGGAAAAAGCACATGCGATGGTGCAGATTATCAATAATTCGGCGGAGCAGGAAGTGCAACGCCCGCTGGTGTTTACCAGTATTATTGATCCGGATATTCGCAAAATCGTGCAAAGCAGCGTGGGTTTGAATTTGAGCTTTTTTGATGCTTTCCTGCATCTTTTGGAAAAAGAGCTGGGCGTGAAAGCGCGCAATTCAATCGGAAAACTCCACAGTATTACCGATACTGACCGTTACGATGCGCGCATGGAGGCGGTCAACTTTTCTTTGAATCATGATGATGGCATTAGTGCGAAAGATTTGGAAACGGCCGATGTGATTTTGATGGGCGTGTCACGCAGCGGTAAAACGCCGACTTGTCTGTATCTTGCCCTGCAATACGGTATCCGTGCCGCCAATTATCCGCTCACGCCTGATGATTTGGAGACTACGGATTTGCCGCGTATGGTTAAGCCGTTTAAAAATAAATTGTTCGGTTTGACCATCCAGCCGGAGCGTTTGCAGGAAATCCGCCAGGAGCGCCGCCCTGATTCCAAGTATTCCAATATCAACACTTGTAAGAGCGAGGTGAATGATGCGCAGGCGATGTTCCGCCGCCATAATATTGCGTATACCAATACCACGCATAAGTCTGTAGAGGAGCTGGCGGTAAGTATTATGCAGGCATGTAATTTGAAGCGCCGTTTCTAGGAGATGCGTTGAAGGAAGGGTGTATCGGGCCGGTTTGGAAAAGCTTGCAGCTTGTTGTTACCGAATATGGAATATGTAAGTTGTTTGGTCGGATCATGATAAATGCCTGTCTGAAAAAGTTTCAGACAGGCATTGTGTTTGCTTTTGCTGAAAGCGGTTATTTGTAACCTGCTTGCTTCATCAGCATAACAGCTTTTTTCTGGTTACTGCCGGCAACGGATACGTTAATCACGTCTTGTTTGAATTTACCCCATTTAGCCACTTTAGGATCAGGGCTTACTTTAGGATTGGCCGGATATTCGTGATTCAGGTCGGCGAAAAGGTTTTGTGCATCGCTGCTGCTGAGCCATTCGATAAATTTTTGGGCTTCGGCTGCTTTTTTGCTGTGTTTCACTACGCCTGCACCGGATACGTTGACATGCGTGCCTTTACCTTGCTGGTCGGCGAAGAAGATGCCGATCGGCAGGTTGGGTTGTTTGTCCATCAAACGGCCGTAGTAGTAAGTATTGGCGATACCCACGTCGCAGCGGCCGGCACCGATGGCTTCAAGCATGGCGGTGTCGTTGGCAAACGGTTCGGCAGCCAAGTTGCTCACCCAGCCTTTAACGGTTTGGGCGGTTTTTTGTGCGCCTTGGTTGGCAAGCATTGTGCCTACGAGGGATTGGTTATACACGTTGTCGGAAGTGCGCAGGCAGAGGCGGCCTTTCCATTTCGGGTCGGCCAGCGCGGCATAAGTGGAAAGCTCGGCAGGCTTCACTTTTTGTGTGTTGTAGAAAATGGTGCGTGCGCGGACAGACAGGCCGTACCATTGGTTTTTCGGGTCGCGCAAGTGGGAAGGGATGTTGGCTTTCAGTGTGGCCGAATCGATGGGGCGCAGCAAGCCCATTTGGGTGGCTTGCCATAAGTTGCCGCCGTCTACAGTGATGAACACGTCAGCCGGGGTGTTGCTGCCTTCAGCTTTCAATTTAGCCATCAGAGGGCCGGCTTTGTCGTTAACCAGTTTGACTGTGGTGCCGGTTTTCTTTTGATAGGCTTCGGCAATCGGTTTGAGCAGATTGTCGGCGCGTGAAGAGTAAACCACCAGCTCGGCAGCAGATACGGGGGTGGCAATGATTGCGGCAGTTGCAAGGGCAATTGCTTTTTTCATCATGTTTTGATTCCTCTGTATTAATTTAAAGTTGATTGTGTGGAAACACATGGGGCGGTTTGAAAAACCGATGTTAAAACGCTTTGCATTATAGGTTAAGTAGTTTTTGCAAACAATATAAATTATCGTTTTTATTGAAGTAAGATGTATTTTATTGCATCATGTTTTTAAATTGATGATAATAGCGCGCTTTATTATGGATTTGCCCGATAACAGGTGTGTTTATCGGGTTGTTTCGTAATTTAAGCGATTGGTTTATGACATCGTCTTTATTGGTCGGTCAATTTAATTTCAATATGGCGGCGTTGTTGCTTTGTTGTTGATGTGTTGATTGACTTACTAGGTTCTCAATCCGGCCGGTTTAGAAGCCGGTTTCTAAGGTTACTTTATTTATTGTTTGTGTTTAATGGATGCTTATGAAACCTGCGTTCCGTAAGTTGCTGCTGCCGCGATTGTGGCTGCTGCTTTGCGTATGCTCTATCGCTGTGCCGCTGGGTGTGATCGTTGCTTCTTTCGGCACATTTGATGCTGAAATTTGGACGTTTCTGCTTGAGTTTCAATTGCCTTTGCTGGTAAAAAATACGGTTTGGCTGGTGTTGGGCGTGGGCTTCGGCACGGCGGTGTTGGGCACTTCATGCGCTTGGTTGACGGCCATGTATGACTTTCCGATGCGGCGTTTCTTTTTTTGGGCGATGATGCTTCCGTTGGCCGTGCCTGCGTATGTGTTAGCGTTTACCCAATTGGGATTGTTTGACTATACCGGCCCGATCAGCACTTGGCTTCGGGAAAGCCGTGGGTTTGAACAAGGCCTGCCTGAAATCCGCAACGGTTTCGGCTTGGCAGTTGTGATGAGCCTTACTTTTTATCCTTATGTTTATTTATTGGCACGCAATGCGTTCGGCAGCATGGGCCAGCGTGCGCTGGAGGCCGGCGCTTCATTAGGGCTTTCGCCTACACGCTCTTTTTTCCGTGTGGCTTTGCCGATGGCGCGCCCTTGGATTGCAGGCGGTACGGTGTTGGTGTTGATGGAAGTGTTGTCTGATTTCGGTACGGTTTCCGTGTTCGGCTACGACACGTTCACCACGGCCATTTATCAGGCGTGGTTTGATTTTTATTCTTTGGAAACCGCCAAACAGCTGGCCGCGCTGTTGATTACGGCGGTTTTTATATTGCTGGTGTTGGAGCAGTTGAGCAGGGGCGGGCGGCGCTACAGCCAATCGGGCAGAGCGCATCACCGTAAACGCCGGGCGCTGCCGACACTTTCGGGATGGCTGGCATTTGCTTATTGCGCCACGCTCCTGACATTTGCTTTTGTGATTCCTGTGGTGCAGCTCTTGATTTGGGCTTATGAAACTTTTAACGACGGTTTCAATACTTCACTATGGAAAAATGCTTGGCATTCGTTTGCGGCAAGTATGGCCGCTGCTTTTCTGGCTGCTGTGGCGGCTTTGCTGTTGGCACTGTCTAAGCGGGTAGATAAAAGCCGGTTTGCCGCGTTTTCCGCACGCGCGGCCACTTTGGGTTATGCCATTCCGGGCACGGTGTTGGCGGTGGGTGTGTTTGTGCCTGTGGCTTGGTTGGACAATGTGTTGATTGATTGGTTGAAGCTGTCGGAAGAAGTGACCGGAATATTCAAAGGCACTTTGGCCGTGATGTTGGCAGCTTATGTGATCCGTTTTTTGGCCGTGTCGTTTGCTTCGGTGGAGGCCGGTTTGGAGCGCATCAGCCCGTCGCAAGCAGAAGCGGCGCGCTCTTTGGGCTGTAACGGCGCGGGCGTGTTGCGGCGGATTTATCTGCCGTTGCTCAAGGGTACTTTGGGCACGGGGATGCTGATGGCTTTTGTCGATATGATGAAAGAAATGCCGATCACGCTGATGACCCGCCCTTATGATTGGGATACGCTGGCGGTGCGTGTTTATGCTTTCACAATAGAAGGCCAGTTTGCCAATGCCGCCCTGCCGGCTTTGTTGATTGTGTTAACCGGCTTGGTGCCGGTGATTCTGTTTTCGCGCACGGAGCAAAAACCATGATTCTGGAAGTATCGCAACTTAATCTTTCCTTCGACCGTAAACCCGTGCTGCAAGATTTCGGTTTTGCGTTGCAGGAAGGTGAAATAGCCTGTTTGCTCGGCCATTCGGGCTGCGGAAAAACCACGGCGCTCAGGGCAGTGGCAGGCTTTGAACAGCCTGATTCGGGCACCATCACGCTGAGCGGCCGCACGCTTTCAGACAGGCATTCTTTTATGCCGCCCCATCTGCGCAAGATCGGCATGGTGTTTCAGGATTATGCTTTGTTTCCGCATCTCAGCGTAAAAGAAAATATTGCATTTGGCATTGCCAAGCAGCCTGCCGCCGAGCGCAAAAAAAGAATTGAAAGCTTGTTGGAGCTCATCGGTATGCCCGAATATGGCGGCCGTTATCCGCACCAGCTCTCCGGCGGTCAACAGCAAAGAGTGGCGCTGGCACGCGCATTGGCGCCTAAGCCGGAGTTGGTTTTGCTGGACGAGCCGTTTTCCAATCTTGATTCCGCTTTGAGGATGCGGCTTTCCAAAGAGGTTCGCCGCCTGCTTAAGCAGGAAAATACCAGTGCGTTGATGGTAACGCACGACAGGCACGAAGCATTTGCCATGGCCGATAAAATCGGCATTATGGCTGAAGGCCGTTTGAAACAGTGGGATACGCCGCACAATCTGTATCATCATCCCGCGGATGCCGAAGTGGCGCGTTTTACCGGCAAAGGCGTTTTGCTGCGCGGCACGGTCGAGCACGGTTTGGTAAAAACGGCAGCCGGCGCATTGCCGCGTGTACCGGAGCAAGATGTTGAGGGCGGCAAGGTTCAAGTGTTTGTGCGCCCGCAGAATGTGTTGGTAGGTGTTGAAGGCGGCGCTTCGGCCGAAGTGCTGGAATGTGATTTTCAAGGCCGATGCTTGATTCTCACTCTGAAATTGGAGAGCGGAGAAACCATGTTGGCAGAGGCCGATGTAGAAGAAGGCTTGGCAGTAGGCAGCCGGGTGGGTATCCGGCTTGAAGCCGAAAAGCTGGCTGTGTTTGCTTGATGCAAAGTCGGTTTGATGCCTGTCTGAAAACGTTTCAGACAGGCATCCATATAGCTATGAAAATTAGAGCCGTTTTTCCAAAAACCATTCTGAATGTTCAAGCAAGCAGCCGTTGACTGCTCTTCCGATTATTGATACAAACGCAGGTTTGCAAATTGTAAAGATTTGTTTATTGCGGGAGTTGCTTACCTAAATCGCTTAGAATTTGAAATCCGATTTCACAACACCGACAAATCGCACACAATACAGGCTGTTAAACCAAGACCATAGACACGGCTTGGCGGCCGAACCTAAATAATATTATTACAGAAGAATAGTTTTAAGATGATCCAAAACCGTACTTTCAAGCTTACTTTTGCTGCTGTGGCCATTTCGGCTCTGGCTTCCTGCTCGTCTCCCGAGCAGCGGGTAGAGCCGGTAAACCGTGTCGCCGAAACTGCCGGCGGGGTGCATTTGCCCACAGTAAGGGCAACCGAATCACCCAATAAGATTTTGTCTGACTACCAAACATATCAAAGCGTATTGGATGCCATCAAGCTTGACGACGATATGCTGCCTTCGCAGTTTCTCAGCCATGCCGGCAATAGCGCGATGGCAGAAAACGTCCGTAACGAATGGTTGAAAAGCTTGGGTAAGCGCGGCCAATGGGCGCAGTTTGAACAGCAGTTTGCCAAGCTGGATAAAGCAGGCCGTGCGCAGGAAGTTTCCTGCTATGCCGAATACAATGGGTTGATGAAGGGCAAAAGTAGCGAGTTGGCTCAGAAAATCGTTAACGAATTAGGCAGACAGGCGACAGGCTGTACTTTATTGGTGGAAGAGTCGGCAAGACGGGGCCAGTTGGATACGCAAAAATCCTGGCGCCGCGTAAGGGGGCTGATCAGCAATAATCAAATCACGGATGCGCGTAATCTGGCCGCTGCTTTAGGCAGCCCGCTGGATGGTTTGGAAGGTCAGGGCGCACAAGAGCAATTGCTGGTAAACGTGATCAGTCCGCCCGCACAGAAAAGCGGCTCGGCGGCCGGCAGGTTGAGCGGTTTGGAGGGTATGCTTACCCGTGAGCAGAGCGGTTTTGCCTGGGGCGTGTTGGGCTATGCGGAAGCAAAAAAGCAAAACTTTTCTACCGCTTTGAACTATTACAACCGTGCCGACAGAAAACAATTGTCGGATGACCAGTTTGAATGGTACGCACGCTCGGCCTTGCGCTTTTCGCGCTGGAGCGATTTGGCAAACATCATCGAAAGTATGCCGGAGCATTTGAAAAAGAAACCGGACTGGCAATATTGGCTGGCGCGCAGTTTGGCAGCCCAAGGCGACAGCAGCCGCGCGAAAAGTTTATACGGCCAAGCCGCCCAATCGGGCCGCAATTTCTATGCCGTGATGTCGATGGAGGAATTGGGCCAACGGGTAAGCGCTAAAAATAATGTGTCGGATGCTTCGAAAAAAGATGTGAAAAAACTGGCGCAAGACGGAGCGATTGACCGCGCGCTGAACCTTTTCCAAGCCAGCCAAACATCGGGTGAATGGAAAATGCGCCGCCAGGCTCAGGCGGAGTGGCGTTTTGCTATCCGCGGCTTTAATGAAGACACGCTATTGGCTGCGGCACAACTGGCTTTCGACAAAGGCTTTTACGAAATGGCCGTGAATACGGCCGACAGCACCCAGCAGAAGCTGAATTATACGCTCCGCTATATTTCGCCGTTTAAAGACATTACCGTGCGTTATGCAAATCAGGTAGGTATTGATCCGGCTTGGGTATACGGCCTTATCCGACAAGAGAGCAGGTTTATGCTGGGTGCGCAATCCAGCGTGGGCGCACAAGGTTTGATGCAGGTTATGCCTGCAACCGCGCGTGAAATTGCCGGCAAAATCGGTATGGACAGCAGTGAGCTATATACTATGGACGGCAATATCCGCATGGGTACTTGGTATATGGCGGATGCCAAACGCCGCTTGCAGAACAATGAAGTGATGGCCACAGCCGGCTATAACGCCGGGCCGGGCCGGGCACGCAACTGGCAGGCGGCTACGCCGCTGGAAGGCGCGATTTATGCGGAAACCATTCCGTTTAACGAGACCCGCGACTATGTGAAAAAAGTGATGACCAATGCAACTTACTACGCCACTCTGTTTAACGAGCCGCAAACATCGCTGAAACAGCGCATGGGTACAGTGCCCGGTCGTTGAGATTGAGTGTTTCAGACAGGCATTGCAATTAGATAACAAAGCCCATCATTTTGATTGTGATGGGCTTTGTTATTGTGGCTTAAACTTGTTTTGTCATGGTTTCGCTATGCTACGGGTTGACCCGGACTGCTCCTAAAATGACCGTAATTCAAGGTGGCCGGTTTAAGCCGCGGGTAGGGCGGATGTATTGTTTTTAGTTGGTTTGCTATATTTGCCATACGACACAATGCCTGTCTGAAAACCTTTTTCAGACAGGCATTGTCAGTTTAGCCGAAGCTTATTTAAAGAAATCGCCGAAACCGGGCGGCAGGCCTTGTGTGAATGCGCCCATGGTTTTGCTGGTTAATTCTTCAGCCTGATCGCCTGCTGCGTTAACCGCAGCTAGAACCAAGTCTTCCAGCATCTCTTTGTCGTCCGCGGCCTCGGCGATTAAGTCGGGGTTGATGTCTATGCTTTTTACAACGTGGTTGCATGTCATCACCACTTTTACCAAACCGTTGCCTGCTTCACCGGTTACTTCTGTAACGGCCAGTTTAGCTTGGGCTTTTTTCATATTTTCCTGCATTTTTTGGGCTTGCTGCATCAAGCCGCCCAGACCTGCTTTTCCGAACATTGCGGGATACTCCTATTAGGTAAAAATTAATATTTCTGATTGTTAAACCAGTTTTGAAACGTAATGCCCGTCTGAAAACGGGCAACGCGGTTTCTGCGAAGCCAAAACATTTATTCAAACCCGACTTGCCTGCTTTCAGACAGGCATGTTTATTCTTCGATATTTTCCGCCAGCTCTATCGTTTCGGCTTTCCACTCGTGGCAATCGAGCAGATTCATCAATTTCTGGCAGGCGGGGTCGCTTTCTAGAATTTGTTGTGCGCGTTGGCGGCCTTCAATTTGGAGCCTGTTTTTCCGCATGGCGGGGGTTTCCCAGTTGCGGTTTTCTTCCCAAGCACAGGTTTGCAGCTTGAGTTCGGGTATATCGTAGGCTTCCGCCAATGCGTTGCGGATTTTGTCGAAAAAGCCTTTGCTTTTGGCTTCTTTGGCGGCATTCGCAGTGAGTGAGAGCGTGAGCACGCTGTTTTCCGCATCAAAATCTACCCACGCGGCATGATTGGTCAGCATTTGGGCTGCACCGAGCTTGCGGGAAAGACGGAATGAAATTTGTGCCCAGTTTTCTGCCGCAAATTCGGGCATGGGTACGAAAGCGGCTTCTTCCGCTTCCGCGCCGGTTTCGTCTTCTTCGTTGTGATTCGGTTGCTCAGGCTGAGATGGTTCGTGCATGGGGAAATAATTCATGCTTTCGTCATCATAGGCTGGGTAATCGGTCGGATAATCCGGATAGGGTTCGCCTGCCGAAGTTTCGTGTTCCGGCGGAATTTCTTCCCACTGCGGGCTGTATTCTTCGGCTTGGCTTGCAGTAACCGCTACGGCATGTTCAAAAATGGCATCGGCCGGCACGGCTTCTGCAAAAGACGAAGCCTCTGTAATGCTTTCAACGGGGGGTGTTTCTGCCTGCTCTGATTCGGTGTGTTCTGCGGTGTACTCCGCTGTGCCGGATTCCGACGCGGTTTCTGCAATGTGTGTTGCGGGCGGCTCGACAGCAGCAGGAGGCTGCTCGGGATAATCAGGCAGGACTAAGGGCTTTTTTGGTTCGGTTTCCTTTTCGGCAAAAGGGGTGTGCAGCTCGGTGCCGCTGATTTGACCGTTGGTCGGGTTACCTGCGGCGGCAAGCGGGGCGAACGCGAGCATGCGTAGCAAGGTCATTACGAAGCCTGCGTATTCGTCGGGCGCGAGGCTGAGGTCGCGCTTGCCGTGGATGGCGCATTGGTAGTAAAGCTGGATTTGTTCGCCGCTTAAGTGATCCGCCAGCACTTTCAGGGTTTCGCGCTCGGGATCGTCTTGAGGGATGGCCGAGGGTACGGTTTGGAACAAGGCGATGCGTTGCAGTAATACGGCCAGTTCGCTCAAGGCGCTGTCGAATCCGATGGCGCGTGCCGCCATTTCCTGCGCTTTTTGCAGCAGGGCTTCCCCGTTTTGCGCAGCAATGCTTTGCAGCAGTTCGTAAAGGTAGCGTTTGTCGACTGCGCCTATCATGTGGCGCACGTCTTCTTCGCTGACTTTGCCGGAACCCATTGCGATGGCTTGGTCAAGCAGGCTCAGGGCGTCACGCATGGAACCGGCGGCGGCGCGGCCCAATAATTGGAGCGCGGCAGGTTCGGAAGGGATGTTTTCCACTTGCAGAACGTGGCTGAGGTGTCCGGCCACTTGCTGGGGCGTCATATTGCGCAACACGAATTGCAGGCAGCGGCTCAATACGGTAACGGGCACTTTGTGCGGATCGGTGGTGGCGAGAATGAATTTCACATGCTCGGGCGGCTCTTCCAATGTTTTGAGCATGGCGTTGAAAGCCGATTTGGAAAGCATGTGCACTTCGTCGATGATATACACTTTGTATTTGCCGGAAGTGGGCGCGTATTGGGCGTTTTCGAGCACTTCGCGGATGTTGTCGATGCCGGTGTTGGATGCGGCGTCGATTTCCAATAAATCGACAAAGCGGCCGGAGTCGATTTGCGTGCAGCTTTGGCATTGGCCGCAAGGTTCGCCGTTGCTCGGGTTTTCGCAGTTCAGGCTTTTGGCAAGAATGCGTGCAATGGTGGTTTTGCCGACGCCGCGGGTGCCGGTGAGCAGATAGGCGTGATGCAGGCGGCCTTTATCGAGCGCATTTTGCAGGGCTTTGACAACGTGCTCTTGGCCGACTAAATCGGCAAAGGTTTTCGGGCGCCATTTTCGGGCAAGAACTTGATAGGCCATAAGCTTTCTTGGGTGAACATGCGGTTGGGAAGATGAATGCAGATGTTTTCAGACAGGCATTGTGTTATATGAATGCCTGTCTGAAAAAACAAATCTGCGCTATTTTAGCAGATATGGCCGGACAACTTAATCATCAATCAAGATGCTTGTTTTTGAAGCTCCCACACTTCTTCTATGCTCCGCTTAATCAGGCTGAGTGCGGGGTCGTGTTCGTATTCGTCGAGGTAGATGAAATTGAGCGGCAGGCTTTGGCGGAATTCTTCGATAACGGTAATGGGTTTGCCGGTGTTGGCGGCATCCTGCGCTTTGTGGCTGGGCACCATGGCCACGCCGATGCCGTCTCCCACCAAGTCGATGATGGTTTGCGGGTAGTCGCAAATAATTTGCCGCTTGGGCGAGAGCCGGTTAACCCGCCAAAACTGTTGCAAATGTTTGTTGCTGGCCGATACGCCCGACATTTCTATCCAGATATAGTGTTCGAGGTTTTTGGGCAGGTTGCTTTTGATGTTTTCGGCCTCTGAGCTGGGGCAGATAAGGGAATATTGAATGTTTTCCAGAAAGATGCTGCGTACGCTGCGGGTATTGACCGGGCCGAGAAAAAAGCCGCCGTGCAGCTGCTTGGATAATATGCGCTCCAAAATTTCGCCGCTCATGCCGTATTGGATGTGCAGCTGGATGTCGGGTGCCGAATCGTTCAGCAGGCGGGTCAGTTTCGATACGCGTTTGCCGCTGATGGGGTGTATCAGGCCGATTTGTGCGTCTTGCGTGTAATGTTCGGCCAGCGTTTTGGCAAAATTGTCGAGCCGGTGTTTGTGTTGGAGGAGGGATTCGGCTTCCGGCAGGAAAATTTCTCCGGCGCGGGTCAGGCTCATGCCGTTGCTGGTCCGGTTAAACAGAGGCGTACCCAAATAGGTTTCTATGGCTTTGATTTGGGCGGATACGGCAGGCTGGGAAAGAAACAGGCGTTCAGCAGCTTGTGTGAGGTTGCAATGGTAGGCAACTGCGACAAATGATTTCAGATGGTTGATGTCCATATCGTATTTCTCATTTTAGAACAATGGGTTGGAGTTTTGATATTCCAACCGTTTTATTATTCAGATATTGCTTTTTTAATATATTAACCGATTGGAGATAAGTTTGGGAATTGTTTTAAAAACAAAAAATTATTATCCAATCATAATAAAAACAAAAGGCCTGTATCAGAAAATAAAATAATCTTAATTCTGTTGTTTAAGATTGCTATTGTCGGTAAATTTATGCATTATTCGGTTATTTTATTTGGGTGTCCGGCTGCTGTATGTTGGAAATATAAATCATAATTCGATTAATCAAATGCCGGGACAGGCCGAAGATTTGTGCATATTTTTGAGTTGGTTCTGAAACTGAAATTTTAAAAGGAGAAAGTTAAAGATGGAGAAACAAACAGCACGAAGAGTGCTGGAAAATCCCGAATTTCAAAAAATGGCCCGGCAAAAGGCTTTGTTGGGTTGGAGTTTTTCAGCAATCATTTTATTCATGTATCTGGCTTACATATGGGTAATCGGCAGCAACCCGGGCTTGCTGAAAACACCTGTGTCTGCAAACGGTATTACCACTTGGGGCATTTATGTCGGCATTTTCGTGATTGTGTTTTCGTTTGTTACGACCGGTATTTATGTGGCGATCGCCAACGGTAAATTCGAAAAAATGACCAAGCAGGTGGTGGATAATGTGATGGAGGATCAAGCATGAAATTTTCAGGCAAGACTCTGTGGTTTTCAGCTTTGTCGATGCTGGCATGTTCGGGTGCGTTTGCCGATGCCATCTCTGGAGAGGTGGAAAAGCAGCCCTTAAATATGCCGGCAATTATTATGTTTTTGATTTTTGTAGGCATGACTTTGGGCATCACGGTTTGGGCGTCGATGCAGAATAAATCTACAAAAGATTATTACACCGCCGGCGGCGGCATTTCAGGCTTTAAAAACGGCTTGGCGATTGCGGGCGACTATATGTCGGCAGCATCGTTTCTCGGTATTTCCGCAATGGTGTTCACCAGCGGCTACGACGGCCTGATTTATTCGACCGGCTTTTTGGTGGGTTGGCCGATTGTGTTATTTTTGGTGGCAGAGCGTTTGCGTAATCTGGGGAAGTTTACCTTTTCCGATGTGGCGGCTTACCGCTTGGCACAAACGCCCGTACGCCTGTTTGCGGCTTCCGGCTCCATCCTTGTGGTGATTTTTTACCTGATTGCCCAAATGGTGGGGGCGGGTAAGCTGATTCAGCTCCTCTTTGGCATGGATTATATTTACGCCGTGATTTTGGTGGGTGTGTTGATGGTTTGCTATGTGTTGTTCGGCGGTATGCTGGCTACGACATGGGTGCAGATCATTAAGGCTGTGCTGCTGCTTTCAGGTGCGACGTTTATGTCGTTTATGATTTTGAAGCACGCCGGTTTCAGCTTTGAAACCATGTTCCAGCAGGCTACTGCCATTCACGAAAAAGGTACGGATATTTTAGGCCCGGGCGGTTTGGTGAAAAATCCGGTGGATGCTTTGTCGCTCGGCTTGGCTTTGATGTTTGGTACGGCCGGTCTGCCGCATATTCTGATGCGCTTTTTCACAGTGCCTGATGCGAAGGAAGCGCGCAAATCCGTGTTTGTGGCAACCGGTTTTATCGGCTATTTCTACCTGCTCACTTTCATCATCGGCTTCGGTGCGATTATTTTTGTGTCTAAAGAAAATCCGCACTTCTTTACCGCCGTTTTGAAAGAAGGCAAAACAGTGTATGAGATGGTGGGCGGCACGAATATGGCGGCGATCCACCTTGCCGAGGCTTTGGGTGGTAATTTGTTCTTGGGCTTTATTTCTGCGGTGGCGTTTGCCACGATCTTGGCGGTGGTGGCCGGTTTGGCTTTATCCGGCGCTTCGGCCGTGAGCCACGATATTTATGCTTCGGTTGTGCGCAAAGGACAAGCCACTCAAGAAGAGGAAATGCGCGTGTCCAAACTGACCACACTTACGCTCGGCGTATTGGCGATTGTGTTCGGCGTGATGTTTGAGAAACAAAACGTGGCATTCATGGTGGGCTTGGCGTTTGCCATTGCCGCATCGGCCAACTTCCCCGTATTGATGCTTTCTATGTTCTGGAAAGGCTTGACCACTAAAGGCGCGGTAGCCGGCGGCTTTACCGGCTTGATTTTGGCTTTGGTGCTGATTGTGTTGGGACCGACCGTATGGGTGAGCGTGCTGCACAATGAATCGGCTATTTTCCCGTATGCGAATCCTGCGCTCTTCAGTATTCCTGCTGCGTTTATTGTGGGCTGGTTGGTGTCGCTGATGGATAAATCCGAGCAGGCTAGAAAAGACAAAGAAGGCTTTGAAGCACAATATGTGCGTTCGATGACGGGTATCGGCGCAGCCGACGCTTCGGATCACTAATCGGACTTGCTATAAAAAACCATCCGCCCGGTTGCGGATGGTTTTTTTTTCAGACAGGCATTGCGGGGCAGACGTAGCTGAGGCTGCATACTTTCAGACAGGCATAGTTTGAAGTACAATCCCGCTTCGCTCAAACCGAATCAAAGGATAATCAAGCATGTATTTTGTCGACCGAACGGCCGTAGTGTTGAAGCCTACTGAAAAATTTTTAAGCTGGCTGAAATCTTCCGATCAGGATATGCCCGACTTGACCTTGGCGCAAATCCGCACCAACTGTTCGGTTTATCTGGTTCCCCAGTTTGACGAGCCGGAAGCCGTGGTTTCTTATTTCGACGAGCGCTATCAGGAAATTTTTGAAGCCGAAATTTCCGGCTGGGACATTGAAAGAAGCAAATGGCCGCAAGATATGAGCCTGCAAGCCTTTTGGGAGTTTTTCGAAGTAGAAATTCACGATATGGTGTTGGACATGGATGATTCAGACATCAGCGTCAGCCCCGTGTTTGACAATATGATGTAAACCCGATGCAGGCGTTTCAAGTCAAACTCAAACCGTCGAAGCGCGGTATGCTGCTGGCGGCGGCATTGCATATTTATGCTTTTGTGTTGTGTTTTACCGCATTTTACGGCTGGATGCGCTGGTTGGGTGTCGCGGCATTGGCAGCAAGCTTGGTTTGGGCATGGCGGGTGCAAAGCCTGAAAGGCAAGCAGAGTGTATCCGCCATCCATATCGATACTTCGGGCCGCGCCTCGCTTTCGCAATCGGATGCCGTGCTGCGCCATGCAAGCCTGTCTGAAAGCAGCTTGATACACAGAAGAGGCTGTTTTCTGCAATGGCAGCTTGAGGGTAAGCGCATATCGCACACCGTGTTGCCCGATATGACCGATGCCGAAAGCTACCGCCGCCTGATTGTGTGGGCGAAGTTCGGCAGAAGCAAAGAAGATAAAGAAGATTAAGCATTAACCCACTTATGCCTGTCTGAAAGTTTTTAGACAGGCATTCAGCCAATATCATCAAAACCATGAAAAAAAATCTGAACGACTGGCTCTCCCATTTAGAAACCGCCCACAGCGCGGGTTTGATTGATATGGGTCTATCCCGTGTGGGCGAAGTGAAAAACACCATGCACCTGAACCCGCAATGCCCGGTAATCGTTGTGGCGGGCACCAACGGCAAAGGTTCGGTGTGTGCATTTTTATCGCAGATATATAAAGAAGCCGGCTTCAAAACCGGCACGCTGACCAGCCCGCATCTGTTGAAATTCAACGAGCGTATTTGTGTCAACACACAGCCTGTGTCAGATGAAGAAATCGTGGCCGCGTTTGAGCGCATTGAAGCCGCGCGTGGCGATATTTCCCTCACTTATTTTGAGTTCAACACGCTGGCCGCCGTGGATATTTTCATGCGGAGCCAAGTGGATGTGATGATATTGGAAGTCGGGCTGGGCGGCCGTTTGGATGCTGTAAACATATTTGACGCCGATGTATCCGTGGTAACCAGCATTGATTTAGACCACCAATCTTTCCTTGGCGACACCATCGAGCAGGTGGGCTACGAAAAAGCCGGTGTGTTCCGCAGCGGCAAACCCGCTATTTGCGGCCAGAATCCGCCGCCCGAATCGCTGAGAAAACATGCTGAAGCCATAGGCGCGGATTTATTGCTGATCGGAGAAGATTTCAGCTATACCAAGCTGGAAAACCAGCAATGGTCATACCGTTTTCATCCTAATCCGCAGTTTTCAGACAGGCATACGCGCAACCGCAACGCTCTGCCGATTCCCGCCTTGCGCGGCGCATACCAAATCAACAATGCCGCCTGTGCGCTGACCGTTATCGAATGCCTCAACCAACAATTGCCGATAGACATAGGCGCTATCAAGCGCGGTTTGTTGATGGTGCATAATCCGGGCCGTTTCCAAGTTTTACCCGGCAGGCCGCTGACCGTTTTGGATGTGGGCCATAATCCGCACGCAGCCCGTGCGCTGCGTCAGGGGCTGATGGCCTTGCCCTTTGCTCAAAACCGTACGGCCGTGTTCAGCATGTTGAACGATAAAGACATCGATTCGGTTTTGGCAATCCTGAAAGACCAGTTTGACGAATGGCATATCGCGCCTCTGCATCTGCCGCGCGGCATGGCTTCCGAGCAGCTTGCCGAAAAACTGGCTGCTCACGATATAAGCAATGTAAAACAGTTTGAAAATATAGCAAAAGCTTATGATGCGGCTTTTGCGGCGGCTTCGGAAAATGATAGAATTGTCGTGTTCGGCTCCTTCCATACGGTTGCCGAAGTTATGGGAACACTATAATACACTTACAGGATTAAGCAATGCTGCCTAAGCACTTGGAATCATTGGAAGAATACGAAAACCTCAAGCGCAAAAACCGCCGCCGTTTAGCCGGCGCGTCCGCTATGGTGGTGGTGGCAGGTTTAATATTCGCCAAAACTTCAGGTAAAGACGAAGCAGAAACAGGGCAAGCCGCCGCATCTGCCCCTGTTGTTGCACAATCCAAGAAAGTTTCCAAACCGGAACAAGAGCCCCAGCAAGAAGAATCGAAAGAAGAGTCGGCCGAAGCGGCCAAAGAACGAGAATCAGAAGAAAACGCCAAAAAAGCCGAAAAGGCAGCGCAAGCTTTATCTTCCGAAAAGGAAAACAAGCAGCGCGTTGTATTTCTCAGCCCGGATGACACTAATCCGCCTCCCAAAGAAGAAGTTCAAGCCAAGCCGAAATCAAAAGACAATCTCATTTACGAATTGGCCGAAAATCAGGAAAGCGTAGAAGTTTCCGATGAAGACGGGCATTCGCGTACCGTAACTAAAAAAGCCCCTCCGGCGGAAAAAATGGATCCCAAACCGGAAGAGTTTGCCCCGATTCCCGTAGTTACCATTAAAAATACCAACAAAGAAGCAGCAGCCAAAGAGCGGGAACGCAAAGCTGCGGACGCCGCCAAAAAGGCAGCCCAGCTGAAGAAAGAGGCCGAAGCCAAAAAAGCGGAAGAAGAAAGAAAAGCCGCAGAAACGAAAAAAGCTGCGGAGAAGAAAGCCGCGGAAGAGAAAAAACTTGCCGATGAAAAACGCGCCACTCAGTTGAAGAAAGAAGCGGAAGCCAAGAAGGCTGCCGAGGAACGGAAAGCCGTCCAACAGAAAAAAGAAGCGGAAGCCAAAAAAGCGGCTGAAGAAAAGCGTGCCGACCGGCTGAAAAAAGAAGAGGCCAAGAAAGCGGCTGAAGAAAGAAAAGCAGCCCAACAGAAAAAAGAAGCTGAAGCGAAAAAAGCAGCCGAAGAGAAACGTGCCGAGCGGCTGAAAAAAGAAGCGGAGGCAAAAAAAGCCGCGGATGAAAAGCGCGATGCGCAATTGAAGAAAGAAACAGAAGCGAAGAAAGCTGCAGAAGAAAGAAAAGCGGCACAGCAGAAAAAAGAAGCGGAAGCCAAAAAAGCGGCTGAAGAAAGAAAAGCCGCTCAGTTGAAGAAAGAGGCTGATGCCAAGAAAGCAGCTGAAGCGAAGAGAGCTGAAGATGCTAAAAAAGCGGCTCAGCAAAAGAAAGAAGCAGAAGCGAAAAAAGCTGCGGAAGCCAAAAAAAGCGGTTCCGGCAAGGCGGTGATTCAGGCAGGCGCATTTAGGGATGAAGCCGCCGCGCAGAAAACGCTGCAAGCATTGCGGCAATCCGGTATGAGCGGCTCTATCAGCAAAGTGGAAACCAGCAAAGGCACGGTTTACCGTGTGCGCAGCGGCACTTTTGCCAATAAGGAAGCGGCAGACAATGCTTTGAACCGCTTAAGAAGCAAGGGTGTAAACGGTTCGGTAGTCAGTCAGGGCAAATAATTTATGGAGATATTCGACATTCTTGCAGCGCTTGTGGTGTTTGTGTGTGTCATCATCTCGATGATGCGCGGCGTGATTGCTGAAGTTGCGTCTCTGGTAACGTGGATTGTGGCATTTGTTGCAGCCCGTATGTTTGGCCAGGATTTTGCAGAAGCTTTTCTCTCATCAGTCCAACCCCATGTTTTGAGCGTGGCGGTTGGTTTTATTTTGGTATTTGCGGCGGCATGGTTGGTAATGTATCTGCTGCGCTCTTTGTTGACTGCAATAGTGGGAACGCTGGGTTTGGGCGGTGTAAACCGCTTATTGGGCGGAGTATTCGGCGCGTTAAAAGGTGTTTTGATTGTTACTTTTGTGGTGGTGGTGTGTTCGTTTACCGATTTGCCGAAAACCGATGGTTGGAAAAATTCAATCAGTGCGCCTTATTTTGAATCGCTGGCCTCCGCAGCATTGCCGGCGCTTTCAGAGTATATGACGGAAAACTTGAAAAATCCGATGATTTAATTGTTTTGGAGATAAAACAAAATGTGTGGTGTGTTTGGGTTGGTGGCGCACGAGCCGGTGAACCAGTCGCTGTATGACGGCTTGCAAATGTTGCAGCACCGGGGTCAGGATGCCGCGGGCATTGTAACCGTTCAGGGCAATATGTTTCATATGCACAAAGGCAAAGGCATGGTGCGTGATGTGTTCCGCACCCGCAATATGCGTGATTTGCGAGGCAATGCCGGCATCGCACATGTGCGCTATCCTACAGCGGGCAGCGCGGGCAGCGGTGCCGAAGCTCAGCCTTTTTATGTAAGCTCGCCTTTCGGCATTGTGCTTGCGCATAACGGGAACCTGACCAATACCGACGAGCTGTATGAAAACGTGTGCAACAAGCACTTGCGCCATATCAACACGCGTTCCGATTCTGAAGTGTTGTTAAACGTATTTGCCCATGAGCTGCGCAAGGAAGTTACTTCTTCCGGTGATACGCATTTGAGTGTCGATAATATTTTCAACGCTGTTTCCCAGCTTCATCTTCGTGTGCGCGGTGCTTATGGTGTGGTTGCGCTGATTGCAGGCTACGGTTTGGTGGCGTTCCGCGATCCTTATGGTATCCGGCCTTTGGTTTTGGGTGCACAAACCGATGGGCAAACGGGCAAAACCGCTTATGCCGTGGCTTCGGAATCGGTTGCATTCAACAGCCTGGCCTTTGATTTAGAGCGGGATATTGCGCCGGGTGAAGCGGTGTTCATCACATTCGACGGCCAGTTTTATTCGCGCCAATGTGCCGAAAATACCAAGCTTGCGCCCTGTTTGTTTGAATATGTTTATTTTGCCAGGCCTGATTCGGTGATTGACGGTGTGTCGGTTTATCAGTCGCGGCTCAATATGGGTGTGGCGCTGGCGGAGAAGGTGAAACAGTATTTGCCGGTTGAAGATATTGATGTGGTGATGCCGATTCCCGATACCAGCCGCCCGAGTGCGATGGAGTTGGCGCATCATTTGGGTAAGCCTTACAGGGAGGGCCTGATTAAAAACCGTTATATCGGCCGGACATTCATTATGCCCGGCCAGGCGACCCGCAAAAAATCGGTGCGCCAGAAGCTCAGCCCGATGGCTTCCGAGTTTGAAGGGAAAAATGTTTTGCTGGTGGACGATTCGATTGTGCGCGGCACCACCAGCCGGGAAATTGTGGAGATGGTGCGCGATGCCGGCGCGCGTAAAGTTTATTTTGCTTCGGCGGCACCGGAAGTGCGCTACCCCAATGTTTACGGAATCGACATGCCGACCCGTGAAGAGTTGATTGCCAATGGCCGTTCTGCCGAGGAAGTTGCCCGGGAAATCGGCGCCGATGCTTGTGTGTTCCAAGGTTTGGAAGAGTTGGAAAATGTGGTGCGCGAGCTCAACCCTGAAATAGAAGGTTTTGAGGATTCTTGCTTCAGCGGCTGCTACCCTACGGGGGATATTGACGAGGCTTATCTGAAACGCCTGTCTGAAGGCGAATCCACGGGCTCGGCCGCTTTTGTCCAACCCAGCTTGATTGACCACAGCGTGCGCGTAGATGCGGGTTCGGATGCCGATGATCATGATGCATAATTGTGTTGTGTGAATTGGTATAAATGCCTGTCTGAAGATTTTTAAGTTGATTAACTGTATTTTCAGACAGGCATTCATTATTCACGGATACAAGTCCAAGTTTAACCATACAAAACACCCGCCGGATTCTTCGGCGGGTGTTTGCTTTCAGACAGGCATTGTTTTGCGGCGGGATGTTGCGGATATAGGCTTAGATGTTTTGCCCTTGTGCCAGTTGCTGCGTGTAAGCAACCAGCTCCTGCTGTTTGGCTTTGGCTTTGCCGGAATCCAAGGCTTCTTTGGCAGCTTCAAAACCTTCGGCCAAAGAATTTGCTTTGCCGCCGGTGTAGATGGCGGCGGCCGAGTTGAGCAATACGATGTCGCGTGCGGCACCGGGTTGGCCGGCTAATACGCTGTTCATCATGCCGAGCGATTGTTGGCTGTTGTCTACGCGGATTTCATTGAGGTTTTCGCGCAGAGGAATGCCGAATTGTTCGGGGGAAATATCGTATTCGCTGATTTTATTGTCTTTGAGTTCGGCGATGCGGGTGGTGCCGGTAAGGGTGATTTCGTCCAGCCCGTCTTTGCCGCAGATAACCAAAACGTGTTTGGAGCCGAGCTGCTGCAAAACGCGCGATAAGATGCCGCATAAATCGATATGGAATACGCCGAGCAGCTGGTTGGGCGCACCGGCAGGATTGGTGAGCGGGCCTAAGATGTTGAATATGGTTCGGATGCCGAGTGAGCGGCGTACCGGAGCAACATAGCGCATGGCGTTGTGGTGGTTGGGGGCAAACATAAAGCCCATGCCGGTTTCGTCTATACAGCGACCCACTTGTTCGGGCGAGAGGGTAAGCGATACGCCCATTTGTTCCATCACATCTGCCGCGCCGCTGGAAGAGGATACCGAGCGGTTGCCGTGTTTGGCGATGTGTACGCCGGCGGCTGCGGCAACAAACATGGTGGTGGTGGAGATATTGAATGTTTTGGCGCCGTCTCCGCCTGTGCCGACTATATCGACTAAGTTTTCGCGGTTGCTGACAGGCACGGGAATGGCAAACTCGCGCATCACGGCTGCGGCGGCGCTGATTTCGGACACGGTTTCGACTTTTATCCGCAATCCCACCAAAATAGCGGCGATTTGTTCTGAAGCGACTTGGCCGCTCATAATTTGGCGCATTAAGTCGGTCATTTCGTCATAAAAAAGCTCATTGTTGTCAATGAGGCGGGCGATTGCTTGCTGTGGGGTAATCATAAATTCTTCTTTGAGGTTGGGATTGATTTTCAGACAAACTTGAAGTGTTTGAAGGCTTCTAAAAAGTTATTCAGCATATCATGGCCGTGTTCGGTAAGCAGGCCTTCGGGATGGAATTGCACGCCTTCGATGGGCAGGGTTTTATGGCGCACGCCCATGATTTCTCCGTCGTCCGTCCATGCGGTGATTTCGAGGCAGTCGGGCAGGGTGTCGCGGTCGATAACAAGGCTGTGGTAGCGTGTGCAGGTTACGGGATTGGGCAGCTTGTGGAACATGCCTTCGCCGATGTGTTTGACCGGTGAAACTTTGCCGTGCATCAGGGTTTTTGCGCGGACGATGTTACCGCCGAATGCTTCGCCTATGGTTTGGTGGCCGAGGCAGATGCCCATAATGGGCAGCTTGCCTGCAAAATGCTGCATGGCTGCCACAGAGATGCCGGCTTCTTTGGGTGAACAGGGGCCGGGGCCGATAATGAGATATTGCGGGTTAAGGTGCTCGATTTCCTGCAGAGTGATGTCGTCGTTGCGCCGCACGGTTACTTCTTGGCCCAGCTCTGAAAAATATTGGACGATGTTGTATGTGAAACTGTCGTAGTTGTCGATCATTAAAAGCATTTTTGTCTTTCTGATGCCTGTCTGAAAAAAGCCCGCACGGTTCGGTACGGAGCTTATTTTACGGTGTTGAGGTTTTCAGGCTTGTTGATGAAGTTCCATAGCTCTTCATCGTTTTTAAAAAGATTTTTTCGGATAACGTAGGTCAGGTTGCGCCGGACGCGGCTGTCGGCAGGGCGGCGGACAACCCGCATGCCGCATTGATGGGCGGCAATTTCAAGTATTTTGGCGGAAAAGCAGGGCTGGTGCAGGCGCGGAATAATCAGGGGGTGGCGCTGAATGTAGGCATTCAGGTCGCGGCTGCTGTCATCATAGGAATGGCCTTTTTTATCGATAAACACGATGGTGAAAGGCATTTTTCTCAGGTAATCCATCGGCGTAGGTATGTGTTGATTACTTGTTTTTACACTATACCGTGAATTGCGGCGCATGAAAAGCTTTCTTCCTCAAAGCACAAAAAAGCCGGTTAAAAGGATGTGGGCACCAGTGTTGCGCTGAGTGGGAGGTGGTCGGATAGGTTTTGCCACGGTGTGCCGTTGTGCAGTTTGGCATCGAGAATATCGAGGTTGCGCGTGTAGATGCGGTCGAGGCTCAAAAAAGGCATGCGGGCGGGAAAGGTTTTGGGGCGTGAGCCGAAGTAGTCGATAAATACCTCTTTCAAGCCAAGGGAGCGGCCGATGTTCATACAGGATTTGTGGCGCCAGTCGTTGAAGTCGCCGGCGAGAATCAGCGGGCTTTGCGGCGGTACATAGGTGGTAACGTATTCGAAGATGGCGGTGTATTGCTTCACACGGTCGACTTCCAGCAGGTTGAGGTGGGCGCATAGACAAACAATGGGGAAAGGCCAGCCTTCGGGTTGGATTTCGCAATGCAACACACCGCGTCGCTCAAGCTTGTTGACGGTGATGTTGAGGTTGTGGTGGGTGTGGATAGGCAAATGGCTCAGAATGGCGTTGCCGTGGTGTTTTTCTTTGTAGATGGCGTTTTTGCCATAGCTTGAATAATAGTCGAGGCGGTCGCTTAGGATGTCGTAATGCGGAGCTTTGGGAAATGCGGGCAGCTTGAGCTGCCGGCGCAGGTTTTCGCCTTGTACTTCTTGCAGGAATAAGATGTCGGAGCGCAGACTTTGAATGGCTTCTGCCATACTGTCGACTTGTACGAAACGGTTGAGCGGCGACATGCCTTTGTGCATGTTGTAGGTGGTGATAATGATGGGTTCGACAGACATGGTTGTGTTGTTTTCCGTATCGGTTTGTTGAAGTTATATAACTAAATATATGCCTGTCTGAAAGGATATTCAATCTTTTCAGACAGGCATTTTCAATGTTTAGCCAAACTTAAAATGGCGCTGCGGTTTGACGGTGAGAATACCTTTTCTGCGGCTTCTTCTACGGGCAGCCATTGATAGGAAACGTGCTCTGCCAATGTGATGCTGCTTGCTTTGGAGATGACGGCGGAAAAAATGTGTTCGGTATTGTGCGTCACGCCTTCGGGGTAGCGCCAGCGCCAGTGCGGGTAGATTTCATAAACGGTACTTTCCTGCCAGTCGTTTAAGTCTTCGGCTCTCAGGCGGATGCCGGTTTCTTCCCAAACTTCGCGGAGGGCGGTTTCAGACAGGCTTTCGCCGGTTTCTATGCTGCCGGTTACAGACTGCCAGAAGCCTGCGTTGTCGGCACGTTCCAGCAATAAAACCTGCCCCGCGCCGTCGTGGAGCACGACCAGCACGGAGACCGGTTGTTTTAAAGGCTTGGGCTGGCTCATTCGTTGCCGTCGTGGTCTATTGATTCGGTGTCGCCGCGGGCTTTAAGGCCAGCACGCAGCATGGCCATATCGCTGGGCTCTGCGGCTTCATTGAGGATACGCACTTCGCGTTGGGGGAACGGAAATTCGATATTTTCTTCGTTAAAGCGTTTCCAAATATCCAGCAATATGGCGGAAAAGAGGCCGAGAAAGCCGTTTTCCGGGTCTTTTACCCAGAAAGTAATGCGTAAATCAATGCCGTTGTCGGCGAAACCGATCAAAAAGGCATTCGGTTCGGGAGAGGTTTCGACGCGTTCTTGCGCAGCCGCAGCTGCCCGCATGATCTCCATCGCGCGGACAATATCCGAGCTGTAAGAAACTTGGACATCCAACGCTTGAGATAAAGATTTGCCGGTGTAGGATTCGTTTATCACCATTGAGGTAATAAACGTTTCGTTCGGGACTAATGCTTCTGAACCCGTGGTGCTGCGCAATACCACGAAGCGGGAAGTGATTTTGGTAACGTAGCCTGTGAAGTTGTCAACGGTAAGCCGGTCGCCGGGGCGGATGGAGCGGTCGCCGAGAATAATGAAGCCGGAAATATAGTTGCTGGCGATTTTCTGCAAGGCAAAACCGATACCCACACCCAATGCGCCGCCGAATACAGACAATACGGTAAGGTTGATGCCGACCAAAGGCAGCGCAATCAACACGGATAAGATAACCAGAACGGTTTTGACAATATTGGAGAGCATAATCCGCAAGTTGATGTCGAGATGGCTGCTGCTCATCAATTTGCCTTGAATGACTTTCGATAACCATAAGGCCAGCATCATAACCACGCCCACCCATAACAGGCCGGTCAGTATGGTATACAAGCTTAATGTGCTAGAACCTACTGAAAAGGTTAGGTTTTTCATCCAATTGATGATGATGTCGTCAATGCCGGAAACCCAAAGCAGGAAGTAGCCCCAAAGTGTGCTGGCAATGGTGTTTTCCAGCCAATTGCTGAATTTGTTGGCAGGCATGGCGGCGTGGACGATAGCCAGTGCGGCGCGGATGAGAATCATCCATTGTGCGGCCAAAAGTAACAGCCTCAGCCAAAGGGGACGCAAGCCGATGGCGTTCCAGACAATCAGCGCGATAAAGGTCAGCACCAATATCAATACGGGCCAAAGAATCCGCTGCCCCAAGTGGCGCAGAAAGGCGAAGCGGGCAGAATAATCAATCGGTTTTTTGCGTATCCACACGGAAGACAGCCAGTAGGCCAGGCCCATAATGACGGCGGCCACGGCGATATCGAGCCAGCCGGAAAAGTGGCTGAAGCTGGTTTGTAAAAACTGCGAGGCAAATTCGTCTCGGGCGAACAGGGATAAGACGAAGCTTTTAAACCCTTCGCTGGTGTGCTCAAGCAGGGTTGCGCCTGATTGGCCGGTAATGTGGGGAACAAAGTGGGTTAGATTTGAAAATAAAGTCAGCATGAATTTTTTGCGTGTGTGTGATCAATTGAACCGTAATTATAAAGAAGTTGCAGCGGCTTGAAAAATTTAGGCTGAATGCCTGTCTGAAAAAGGGTTCAGCCGCCGGTTAGGTTTGAACCGTCCGGTCGGTGCAGGCGGGAGAATACTTGGGTGAAGGCAAAGGTAAGGATGTCGATGGCCCGGAATGTGTAGCGGAAAGCGTCGTGCAGATTGCCGCCGCTGATTTCGGGTACGCTGAAACGGTTGAGCAGCAGGGCGCCCAAGGCAATGCCGAGGCTCACGGAAAGCTGCTGGTTTTCTGCCATCAGGCTGTTGCCGCTGCCTGTCTGAATCGGGCGCAAGTCGGCGATGGTCAGTGTGTTCATGGCTGAATATTGCAGCGAGTTGCACATGCCTAAAACGAATAATAAGGTTATGAGCAACCATAAAGGTGTGGCTGCCGTAGGCAGGGATAGCAGGATAATGAGGATGCCGATAAGCCGGGTGTTCCAAATCAATACCTTGCGGTAGCCCGTGCGCTTGATAACGGTTTTGATGAGCGGTTTGGTGATTAACGCGGCAAAGGCAACCGGTGCCAAAATCCAACCCGATTCGCTGGGGCTGCGGCCGAAAGCCAGTTGCAGTAAGAGTGGAAGCAGAAAAGGTACGGAAGCCATGCCCAAGCGGCAGGCCAGATTTCCGGCAATGCCCAAACGGAATGTTCTGACTTGGATTAAATTGAGCGGATACAGCGCCTTTCTTTCATGTTTGGCATGTTGCAGGTAAAGCCAAGAAAGAGGCAATACCGAATAAACCGATAGAAGATTAGAAATGAATGCCTGTCTGAAAGCAATGTGCGGTTGATGCTATAGACGGTTAATGTTCAATACGGCATCCACATTGTTTTCGGTTTGCTCTGATAAAACCTGCAAAGGAATGCCACGCAGTTCTGCCACGATCTCGGCGATGCGGTACACATTGGCAGGCACATTAGCGTTGTTTTTCAGCATAAACGGGCTGTCGGTTTCCAAAACTATGCTCTCTAAAGGCAGCTCGGCGGCAGCCTTGCGGGCTTTCTTTGCTGCAGGATTCAGCAGCAAAGAGCCGATACCGATTTTAAACCCCAGTTTGATGAATTCTTTCGCTTCTTCAATGCTGCCTGAAAAAGCATGCGCAAAGCCGCCTTGTGTGAAACTGCTTTCTTTGATTATCCGGATAAGATCATTACCCGCGCGCACATTGTGCAGAATAACAGGGCGGTTATGCTGCATGGCGAGAGCAAGCTGCTGCCGGAACGTGTTTTTCTGCCGCTTGATCCATTCAGGCGGTTGGTTTTTATCGGCATAGTCCAAGCCGATTTCTCCAATAAGGGTTTGCGGGTGCAGCCGTAAAAGCTCGTCAAGCCTGCTTAAAAAATCTTGGTCGGTTTTTTCGGCATACCACGGATGAATACCAAATGCCCCATAAATAGATGATGATTGCAGCAGAGCTATCTTGTTCCAATCATTGATTGATGCGGCAGGAACAATAAACCGCCGAACGCCGGCATCGTTTGCCTGCCGGAGAATTTCATCAAGGCGGGTGTGCAGTAGGGTATCGGCAAGGTGCGTGTGGGTATCGGTAAATTTCATGAGGGTAATAAGGCGAAGTGGCTGTATGGTTGCTTTGTGATTTGATTAGATATAGTAGTAAATGCCAGTTGGTTGATTATAAAGAAATAAGGCGGCCATGCCAGCCGCCTTAGAGTGTATGCAAAGCCAAATTAATTGGCAAACGGGTGTTGCAACAAAATTGTTTCGTCGCGATCCGGGCCGGTAGAAATAATCGCAATCGATGCACCGCAAACTTCTTCAATACGCTTCAGGTATTTTTTCGCATTTTCAGGCAGTTTGTCATATTCTTTAATACCGAAAGTCGTTTCATCCCAGCCGGGTAAAGTTTCATAAATCGGCTCACAAGCAGCAACGGCATCCGCACCGAACGGAAGAATATCGGTTGTGCTGCCGTCGGGCAAAGTGTAGCCTACGCAAAGCTTGATTTCTTTAATGCCATCCATCACGTCCAGTTTGGTAATGCACATGCCTGTGATGCCGTTGATTTGGATGGAGCGTTTTAACGCAGCGGCATCAAACCAGCCGCAACGGCGCGCACGACCGGTTACCGATCCGAACTCATGGCCGCGTTCTGCCAAGCCTTTGCCCACTTCATCAAACAATTCGGTCGGGAAAGGGCCGGAACCCACGCGTGTGGTATAAGCTTTGACGATGCCCAAAACATAATCCAGCATATGCGGAGGTACGCCTGCTCCCGGTGCTGCGGCACCTGCCGAGCAGTTGGATGAAGTTACAAACGGATAAGTGCCGTAATCAATGTCGAGCAAAGTACCTTGCGCGCCTTCAAACAGCAGGCATTCGCCTTTTTGTCCTTTTTCATGCAGGGTGCGGGATACATCGGAAATCATGGGCAGAATACGGTCTTTGAAACCTTCGATAGTTTCCATGATTTTTTCATAGCTTACCGGTTCTGCATTGTGAAGGTATTTCAGTTGAACATTATAAAGCTCAACATTGGCTTTGATTTTTTCGGCCACTTTTTCAATGCCGAACAAATCACCAATGCGGATTGAGCGGCGGGCCACTTTATCTTCATAGGCAGGGCCGATGCCTCTGCCGGTTGTGCCTATTTTTCCTGCGCCGCGAGAGGCTTCCCGTGCTTGGTCCAATGCAATGTGGTAAGGCAGGATCAACGGGCAGGTCGGAGCAATTTTTAAGCGGCCTTCTACGTTTTTCACTCCGGCTGCATTCAATTCATCAATTTCGGCTAACAGGGCTTCCGGGCTGACCACGACACCTGAGCCGATAAAGCAGTTAAGGTTTTCATGCAGAATGCCGCTCGGAATCAGGCGCAGAATTGTTTTTTTTCCACCCACAACCAATGTGTGGCCTGCATTATGACCGCCCTGAAAGCGCACTACGCCGGTAGCCTGCTCAGCCAGCCAGTCTACTATTTTACCTTTACCTTCATCGCCCCATTGGGAACCGATTACTACTACATTTTTAGCCATGTTGAATAATACCTGTATGAATAAATTGTGGAATTATTGAATTTCCCATTTGCCGTTTTCGAAAATTAACCGGCGGGAAGAGTTGTCGTTGCATTCGACGCCATAGTCGATAATGACACGCTCGCCATTGACCCGCAGATGATCAATTTTATCGCGGGCTGCTTCCAAATCCTGATAAGCAACGCTGATGGCAGGTTTGCGTTGCTCGGTAAAACTGCCGGTTAAGCGGCGTAAGTCAAAGCTGAAGCCGGTGGCAGGGCGGCTGCGGCCGAAGTGCTTGCCGAGCCCGTCGTAGCGTCCGCCTCTGGCTATGGCATCATGACTTTGTTGGCCGTATGCGGCATAGAGCAGACCGGTGTGATAATTGTCAACACGCAATTCAGATAGGTCTATGTGTACAGTTTGCTCGGGAAAGGCGTTACATACTGCTTCAAGCTGGCTTAATGCATGGTTGACATTGAATAAATCAGGTAGGCGTTGGCGGGCTTCGTCAATTACTTCACGGCCGCCATATAAAGACGGTAGCAGTGAGAATGCTTTGGCCCACATGCCGTCAAGCGCCCATTCGCTAACCAATTTTTTGATTGCGTCCGTATCTTTATTCTGCATCAATGCCAATAATTGCTGGGATTGGTTTTCGCTTAATTCTGCAGCGCCGGAAAGGGAGCGGAAAACGCCGATATGGCCGAGGGAAAGTAATATATTGTTGATATTGCCTATTTGCAGGCTTTTTAGCATAAGTTCGATAATCTCAATATCTGCTTCTACGCCCTCATAGCCGTATAATTCTGCCCCTGTCTGAAAAGGTTCGCGGGTTGTCAGAAACCCTTCGGGTTTTGCATGTAGCACGGAACCGGAATAGCACAAACGGTTGATGCCGTTGTTGGCTGACAAAAGATGCGCGTCAATGCGGGCAACTTGCGGTGTAATATCGGCACGGATACCCAATTGACGGCCACTGATTTGATCAACAACGCGTATGGTTTTGAGGGATAGGCCGGCATCAATATGGGTAAGCAGCGAAGCGCTGTATTCCATAAGGGGAGGGTGCACAAGTTCGTATCCGTAAGAACGGAAAAGAGCCAATAATCTTTCTTTCGCGCTTTCCAAATGCCGTGCGCGGTCAGGCAGAATGTCGGCAATGTGTTCGGGGAGCTGCCAAGACTGCATATTCGGAATATCTTTCTCCAGACGCAAGAAAAAAGCGGGTTAGGCCGCTTGCGTCCAAATGAAGTTATTAAAACCAAACTTTAACACAAAACAGATTATTTTTGCAGCCTTGATATGAATTACAGCTGAATCTGTAAGCGAAACTTTATATCAAGACAATGCCTGTCTGAAAGGATTTTCAGACAGGCATTATGCTTACCTTTACGTTTTTAATTATTTGGTAGGAGTGGGGTATGTGCCGGGTACCAAAATCTGCTGATCTACATCATGAATATCGCGATGGCCGGTAAACGCCATAGAAATATCCATTTCTTTGTAGAGAATCTCCAGCGCACGGGTCACACCTTCTTCTCCGTAAGCACCGAGGCCATAGAGGAAAGCGCGGCCGATCATGGTGCCGCGGGCGCCCAAAGCCCAAGCTTTCAGAATATCTTGACCGCTGCGGATGCCGCTATCCAGCCAAACTTCGATATCGCTGCCTACCGCGCTGACAATATCAGGTAAAGCTTTAATGCTTGAAATGGTGTCGTCAAGCTGGCGGCCGCCGTGGTTGGAAACAACCAGCGCATCCGCTCCGCTCTTAACGGCAAGTTCGGCATCTTCAGGCATCATGATACCTTTAATAATCAGCTTGCCGCCCCATAAATCTTTAATGCGCGCAACATCATCCCAGCTTAAGCGCGGGTCAAATTGTTCTGAAGTCCAAGAAGATAATGAAGATAAGTCACCCACGTTTTTAGCATGGCCAACAATATTGCGGAACGTGCGGCGTTCGGTGTTGAGCATTTTCATGCACCACTCGGGTTTGGTAGCCAAGTTAATCAAATTGGCAAGTGTAGGTTTGGGTGGTGCGGAAAGGCCGTTTTTGATGTCTTTATGGCGTTGGCCTAAAACCTGTAAGTCCGCAGTTAAAATCAATGCAGAGCATTTTGCTGCTTGCGCACGCTTAATCAGGTTTTCCATAAATTCACGGTCGCGCATCACATACAGTTGGAACCAGAAAGGCGCGCTGGTATTTTCGGCAACGTCTTCGATCGAGCAAATCGACATGGTAGAGAGAGAAAACGGGATGCCGAATTTTTCCGCTGCGCGTGCAGCCAAGATTTCGCCATCGGCATGCTGCATGCCGGTAAAGCCGGTAGGGGCAATTGCTACCGGCATTTTTACATCGTGGCCGATCATTTTGGTGGCCAAGCTGCGGCCTTCCATGTTGACCAATACGCGTTGATTGAATTTGATGTCTTTAAAGTCGGTTGTATTTTCACGATACGTTGCTTCAGACCAAGAGCCTGAATCAGCATAATCGTAAAACATTTTAGGCACTTTACGTTGAGCTACCCTGCGCAGGTCTTCAATGCAGGTCATTTTGCTTAAATCTCGTTTCATTTTTTTGTTACCTATATGTAAGGGGTGTTTTATTTAAATGGGGTATCTACAAAATAGCGCTGTTTTACAGGGTTTACTTGTTTATGCTTAATACACGCGTATTTGTACAAATAAAATTCGCCTCATTCTATACTAAGAAAAAAAATATTCCAATTCTTTTCAGCTGAGAGGTAAAGCAGACGTTTTTTCAGTCCAAAATTGAATGGTTAATACTTGACTGAAATACTCGGATATTGGAAAATTCTTTCTCAAAGTGTTTGTGCTGGAAGTTTTTAGTGTAGGAATGTCTCCAATTTTGCTTAATTCACAGAGTAATAGTTTATGCGATTGACTACAAAAGGAAGATTTGCTGTAACGGCTATGCTGGATTTGGCTATGCATTCCAGTGATGGTGCAGTAAAGCTAAATGCCATTAGTGAGAGGCAAAATATATCTTTATCGTATCTGGAACAACTGTTCAGCAAGTTAAGGCGGGCTCGCTTGGTTGAGAGTATAAGAGGGCCGGGTGGGGGTTATGTGTTATCAGCCGGTGCTGATGAGATTAATATAGCTCAAATTATTGCAGCAGCCGAAGATAGCTTGGATGCCACACAATGCAGCGGTAAGGCTAATTGTCATAAAGGCGCACCCTGCCTTACCCATCATCTGTGGGAAACGTTGAATCAAAAAATTGATGAATATTTATGTAATGTAACCTTGCAAAATGTATTGGAGCAGTATGCTGCCGAAAACAATCAGTATATACAAACCATTAAATTTCCCTATGTGCGTTAATCTGATCTAAATTTAGAAAACGAAATACAGAATTAAAAAATTAGTTAGAAAGAACAAATACCATGACCATTAAAACACCTATTTACCTTGACTATGCAGCCACTACTCCCGTTGATTCCCGTGTGGCTGAGAAAATGATTCCTTACCTTACCGAGCATTATGGAAACCCTGCTTCCAATAGCCATAGCTTTGGTTGGGAAGCTGAAGAAGCTGTTGAAAATGCGCGCATGGAAATTGCGAAACTCATCAATGCGGATGCTAAAGAAATAGTGTTTACCAGTGGGGCTACTGAATCCAACAACCTTGCGATTAAGGGCGCGGCCAATTTTTATAAAACCAAAGGCAAGCATTTAATTACGGTTAAAACCGAGCATAAAGCTGTTCTTGATACGATGAGGGAATTGGAGCGTCAGGGCTTTGAGGTGACTTATCTGGGCGTGCAAGAAAATGGTTTGCTAGATTTGGAGGAATTGAAATCAGCAATCCGCCCTGATACGATTCTGATTTCTGTGATGTGGGTAAATAATGAAATCGGTGTGATCCAAGATATTCCGGCCATCGGTGAAATTTGCAGAGAAAATAAAATTATTTTCCATGTTGATGCTGCTCAGGCCGCCGGTAAAACGCCGATTGATGTTGAAACGACCAAAGTTGATTTGTTAAGTCTTTCCGCGCATAAAATTTATGGCCCCAAAGGTATTGGAGCGCTTTATGTGCGCCGTAAACCGCGCGTGCGCTTGGAAGCGCAAATTCATGGAGGCGGCCATGAGAGAGGTTTCCGTTCGGGTACTTTGCCAACGCACCAAATTGTCGGTATGGGAGAAGCATTCCGTTTGGCACGGGAGGAGTTGGATCAAGACCGCGCTCATGCTGTGAAACTTCGCGATATTTTCTTAAAAGGAATCGAAGGTATCGAAGAAGTGTATATTAACGGC
This sequence comes from Neisseria canis, assembly GCF_900636765.1. Classification (NCBI taxonomy): domain Bacteria; kingdom Pseudomonadati; phylum Pseudomonadota; class Betaproteobacteria; order Neisseriales; family Neisseriaceae; genus Neisseria; species Neisseria canis. The sequence goes on along the minus strand of NZ_LR134313.1, from coordinate 2,073,407 downwards.
GATTTAGAGCATAGGGTGCCTACTAATCTGAATGTCAGCTTTAACTTTGTCGAAGGTGAAAGCTTGATTATGGCCGTTAAAGAATTGGCCGTGTCCAGCGGTTCTGCTTGTACTTCTGCCAGCTTGGAACCATCTTATGTGCTGCGTGCGTTAGGGCGCAATGATGAATTGGCGCACAGCTCGTTGCGTATTACTTTCGGACGTATGACGACGGAAGAAGAAGTGGCTTTTGCAGCAGAGCTGATTAAATCAAAAATTGATAAATTAAGAGAACTGTCTCCTTTATGGGAGATGTTTAAAGAAGGCATTGATTTAAGTACCGTAGAATGGGCTGAACACTAAACAGTGTAATAGTTATATAATAAAAAGATTGCAACGTGGAGAAACGGAAAGATGTATTATGGTAGGCCTAATCAAATGTCATTGCTATGCAGCAAGTTTTCCGGATGGAAGCCCTTGTATTATTAGGGTTCGTACCGACTTGGCTGATAAAGCCCCGTTAGCCGGCAAGCCCATATTGTGCAATATTGCTCTAGGTTATAAAGGTGAAGCGAACGGCTTGCCTACAGATCGGCAGGCAGCACAATTGCAAACTTTTATAGAAGGCATAATAGAGCATGCCGAGATGAAGCAAAGCGGCATCTGGGTAGGCTCAATTACTGCGCAAGGGCAACGTATCGTTTTTTTCTATTCGGATAATGCAGATTTTTTTCATAAAACCAATGCTGCATATTTAAATGGCCTGTCTGAAATTCCGTTTGTTTTGGGCGGCAATGCCGAAGAAGACCCGGATTGGCAGCTCTACCGTAATACTCTATTGCCCAGCAGGGAAGCGCAGGCTTATGAGCGGAACGCTTCCATGATAGAAGCACTACGAAATTACGGTGACAATCTTTCCCAGCTGCGTCCGATTCATCATTATGCTTATTTCGATACATTGGCGGATGCGGAAGCATTTGCCCACGCAGCGGAAGGTTTGGGTAAATATTTGAACGACATAAACCGTTCGAGTGACAATACAGAAGTGTATAGGGTAACGCTTACCCATGTTGATTCTATCGATGGAGAGCGTATGGCGAAAATAGCCGCCACACTGGAGGCTCTTGCCGAACAATACAATGGAGAATACGACGATTGGGAGGCTTTGCTGGTAAAACAGTAAAACCACTAATCAGAATAAACACAACATTATCATGAAGGAATAAAACCATGGCATACAGCAATAAAGTAATTGATCATTACGAAAACCCCCGTAATGTTGGTTCGTTTGATAAAAACGATGAATCAGTAGGCACAGGTATGGTAGGCGCGCCTGCCTGCGGAGATGTGATGAAGCTGCAAATTAAAGTGAATGATGAAGGCGTGATTGAAGATGCCAAATTTAAAACTTATGGTTGCGGCTCTGCTATTGCTTCTTCTTCGTTGATTACCGAATGGGTGAAGGGCAAGAGCCTTGATGAAGCCTTGGCAATTAAAAACAGTGAAATTGCCGAAGAATTGGAATTGCCGCCGGTAAAAGTACACTGTTCGATTTTGGCTGAAGATGCGATTAAAGCCGCTGTTTCCGACTACAAAAAGAAAAAAGGTGCCTGAGTTTTTTCAGACAGGCATTCTAATAAAGACAGAAGAGAGAACACGATGCCTTTTACCGAAACAGAAACCCAATCTTTATTGGCACAGAAAGGCATTGGTCCGACCGTATTGCAGCGTTTGAAACAAATGGGTTTGGATGATGTTGCCAAGCTGGCTGCTGCCGATATGCAAGATATTTTGCAACAAGGTGCAGCATTGACCGGTTCCACTTGTTGGAAAAATAGCCCGCAAGCTAAAAATGCTGTAAAAACAGCGATAGAGTGGGCAAAAAAACATTCTGAAACAGCAGGAAAAGCCTAGTTGTTATTTGTTTTGAACCAAGCTGCAAGATTGATTGAATAAGGATCGAATCATATGATTACCCTTACAGAGAAAGCCGCAAACCATATTCAAAATTTCCTCACCAAACGCGGAAAGGGTGAAGGCATCCGCTTGGGCGTCAAAACAAGCGGCTGTTCCGGTATGGCTTACACTTTGGAATTTGTTGACGATATCCAGCCGGAAGACTTGGTGTTTGAAGGGTTCGGAGTAAAAGTTTTTGTGGATCCGAAAAGCCATGTTTATCTTGACGGAACGGAGCTGGACTACACAAAAGAAGGTTTGCAGGAAGGTTTTAAATTTCAAAACCCCAATGTTAAGGATGAATGCGGTTGCGGCGAGAGCTTCCATGTGTGAATGCTGATAACCCGTCCGGGCTGATTGTTTAACAATGCCTGTCTGAAAAATAGGAAAATTTCCTCTCGCTTTCAGACAGGCATTGTCATTACTTTCTTGGATATTGACTAAAAATTAATTGAATTGGCGAAAACTGTGCTTTTCGGCTACAATGCCGCCAGATTTTGTGATGAGAAGCCAAATCATTATTCGGTTTAACGGGAATAAATGCAATTTGGTTTTGTGGATAGATTTAAATAACTTCCGGCACTTTCATTCTTGCCGGCAAACCCATAAAAATATTGGTTACCCTAAAACAGGAAACGAAAATGACGCAAGAAACCGCTTTGGGCGCAGCATTGAAAACTGCCGTGCAAACCATGAGCAAAAAAAAGCAAACCGATATGATTGCCGACCACATCTATGGCAAATATGATGTATTTAAAAAATTTAAGCCGTTGGCCGTCGGCATCGACCAAGATTTAATCGCAGTTATGCCACAATATGATCCCGCCTTAATTGCGCGGGTTTTGGCCAATCATTGCCGCCGCCCCCGTTATCTTAAAGCCTTGGCAAAGGGTGGTAAGCGTTTTGATTTGAATAATCGCTTTAAAGGCGAAGTTACGCCGGAAGAACAGCAGATTGCTGCGCAGAACCCCGCGGTAAAAGAATCGTTGGAGCGCTTGGCTGCAAAAAAAGCGGAAGCAGCAGAAAAGGTACAGGCTAAAGAAGCGATGCAGCTTGAGCAAGATATTGCCGCAGCCGCTGATAATGGCTCGGAAGCTTCAGAATAACAGATGATTGTCTGAACGCAGCCGTAAAATAGGTATTTTTATGCTTGATTGCTGTATCAATGCTGATTTTTACCGAGCGGCTATTAATTAATGCTCTGCATTGCTATTGAAAAATACAAATTGATTAAATTCGGGCTTTTGTGCGTAAAAAACTAAAATACGTTACAATGCCCATTTTTATATTCTATTCATTACTATGTTTTCTACCATAGAAAAATACAACGGCTTGGCAAAGGTCGTTATGGGGTTGATAGCTTTAACATTTGTCGGTTTCGGTGTTAATACGGTTGCATCCGGCGGATCGGATTACATCACAAAAGTAGGCGACCAAAAAATCAGCCAGGAGCAAATCAATCAAGCTTTGAGAAATCTGCAAAACAGTGGTAATGCCAACGTACCGCCCGCAAGTGTTTACCAAAGCTTATTGCAGCATGCTTACCTGACAGAAGGTGCACGTTTGATGGGTATCGGTGTGTCAATGGAAACGCTGAAAAAGAAAATTGCCAATGCGCCCATATTTCAAGAAAACGGCAAATTCAGCCAAGCCAAATTTAATGAATATCTGAAGCAAATCGGGATTTCTGAAGATCAATTGGTTGAGCAAGAGCGCGACACCATGGCTTTGGAAACTTTGGAAAACCTGTCGAGAGACGGCGCGATTGTAAGCGACGCTCAAGCCAAACAGATTGTGAGTATTTTAAATGCACCGCGTGTCGTGCGGATGGTTTCAATCAATCCTGAAGCATTTGTAGGCAAAGTCAGCTTGGATGATGCAACATTGAAAAGCTATTACGAAGCCAATAAGCAAAACTATGTTTTGCCTCAAGCCGTAAAATTTCAATACATTGCATTGACACCGGATGATTTAATCGGCAAGCAGACGGTTAGCGAGGCTGAAATTAAAGCTGCGTATGAGCAGTCTGCCAACGAGGGTAAGGCGCGCCGTTCCGTTCAGCACATTCTTGTTCCTTTGGGCAACACAGACGAAGAAAAAGAAGCGAATAAAAAACTGGCTGCGGCAATTGTGGCAGAGGCAAAAGCCAAGCCTGCATCGTTTGGAGAACTGGCGAAAAAATATTCTGTTGATGCAGCCACTGCTGCAAATGGCGGTCATTTGGGTTTTGTACAGCAGGGCGGTAAACTCGGCAAAGCTTTTGAAGATGCCGTTTTTGCAATGGAGCAAGGCAAGGTTAGCGAGCCTGTTCAAACGGAATATGGCTATCATATTATCAAGCTGAATGAAATTCGCGATAAGCCGAACTTTGAACAAGACCGTGCTTGGCTGGCCGAAGAAATCAAGTTGAAAAAAGCCCAGCAGGCGATGACCAAAGCGCGCGAAGAATTGGAAAATGCGGCTTTTGACCATCCTACTGATTTGGCCAAAGTTGCTGAAAAAATGGGTGTGAAGCTGAACACGATTGACCAATGGGTAAGCAAAGCCGAAGCGGAACGCGAAACAGAAAAGATGGGTTCTCCTGAAATGGCCAAGGCGCTGTTTAGTGAAGAATCTTTGAAGACCAAGCATAATTCGGAGCCGATTTCTTTAGGCAACGGTGTGGTTACGGTCGTGCGCGTAACGGATGTGCGCCAAGAAACAACAGAGCCGTTTGAAGCGGCCAAAGAAAAAGTAAAATCGGCCTATTTGGCTTCGCAAGCCCGCAAACTGGCGCTTGATCAGGCTAAGCAGACTTTAGCGGATTTGAAAACAGGCGAAAAAGTGGATGTGCAGTGGTCTCCTGTCCAAAAACTGACTAGAGCCGATGCAGGCCGTGTTTTGGGGCCTGAAGAAGTGAGTCAGCTTTTGAAAGCCAAACCGCAAAAAGACAAACCGGTTTATGTGTTGGCGGAAAACCTGCCTCAGCCGGTATTGATAGAAGTGCAGAGTATCGAAGAACCGGAAAATATTGAGGCGCAAATCCCGAACACCCGTGCTGCTCTGGTACACAGCATGAACATCAATTTCTATGATGCGTTCCTGCGCTATCTGCAACGTGAAATTAAGCAGGAAAACGGTTCGCAAAAACTTGCTTCTGAAAATGAAGCTTCATAAAAGCCGAAGGGTATAATCCGAAAAATGCCTGTCTGAAAAGCTTTCAGACAGGCATTTTAAATTGGTTTTCAGAGAAGTATATTCCGTGTGATTATATTCTTCAAAAAGCTTATTCTAAGATGTTGCCATCTTCGTCCCAAACCTTTCGATCTACTAATATGTCATCGTGGTATGCGGACTCTGATTTTTTTTCTCCGCCGGGATACCAATCTAAAACGATGCCGCTGCGTTTGCCGTTGGCAATGCTTAATTCGGAAGTTAAGCGGCCTTCTTCATCCCAAGTAACCAATGTGGTGACTTCATCATTGTGGATGATGCTTTCGCTTTTGGGTTTTCCGCTCAGATACCATTGTTTATGCAGCCCGTTGGCCTTGTTATTGCGGAAACGGATTTCGCTTTCTTTATTGCCGTTACGGTAAAACCTTTCACCCAGACCTTCGGCTTTGCCGTTTATATAGGGTATCACGGCGGATTTTTGGCCGTTGGCGTGCCAATTGATCCAAGTGCCGTGGGGCTTGCCATAGCGGTATGAACCGGTCATTTTTTTTGTACCGTTGAAATGCCAAAGTGTCAGTGTACCGTTTTGCAGATTGGGCACAAATTTTTTGATTTCCGATAGGGGAATTTCATAAGGATCAGAATATTTTTTCATTGAGGGATAGTAGAAGTCACGTGCTTTTGCCAGAGTGCCGTCAGTTTCATATTGGCGCTCATAAGCAGCATGCGCGGCATCGTCTATATGTTGCCCGCGTTCGTTAAAATATGTTTTTTGTAAGTCAGATGCATACAGCATTAGCGGGAAAGTGGCTAATGCGGCCAGATAAGCGTGTTTCCATAGTGTATTCATTATTTTTATTTCTGCCAGTAAGTTTTTACGTTTACGAATTCATATAAGCCAAACTCTGATAATTCCCTTCCGAAACCCGATGCTTTCACGCCGCCGAAAGGCAACCTTAAATCGCTGCTGGTATGACGGTTGATATATACCGCACCGGTTTGCAGCTTTTGTGCATATTGCCATGCTGCTTCTTCGTTGCCGGTATAAATGCTGGCGCCCAATCCAAAAGGATTGTCGTTGGCGAGGCGAACGGCATCTTCAGCGTCGCGGGCACGCAGTAAAACGGCTACGGGGCCGAACACTTCTTCGTGATATACGCGGCAATCGGGGTTTACATCTGCCAAAACCGTGGCCGGATAAAACCAACCTTTGCTTTCGGGTAAAAAGCCGCCGCATAAAATTTCCGCACCGTTTGCCACGGCATCCTGCACTTGCCCGTGTATCTGGTTGCGTAAGTCTTCACTGTGGAGCGGAGCCAATGTTGTTTCCGGCAACATCGGATTGCCTGTTTTCAGACAGGCACATTCTTTCAGAAACAAGCCGGTAAATTCTTCTGCCACAGCTTCGGTAACGATAATGCGTTTGGCCGCATTGCAAGACTGCCCGGCATCACGGAAGCGGGAATAGCAGGCATCTTTGGCCGCTTGAGCCAAATCGGCATCCGGTAACACGATAAAAGCATTACTTCCGCCAAGTTCCAATACGGTTTTCTTCAAATGCCTGCCTGCATATCCGGCCAAAATGCGGCCGGTTTCCACCGAGCCGGTAAAGGCTAAGGCATCTGCATCGGCAATGGCATGTTCCAAATCTTCGTGTGCAAGCCAGGCGGGGATAAAAGGTAAATCGTCGCCCACCAAATCAAACAGGGCGGCGGTTACCCTTGCCACGCTGGGGGCGGGTTTGACGGCACAAGCATTTCCCGCGCACAAAGCAGAGACGGCAAAGCGCAAAATCTGCCACACCGGATAATTCCACGGCATCACCGCCAGCACTACGCCCAAAGGCTCAAACCTAACCTGGCTTAAACTGGCCTGTGTTGCAATGGTTTTATGCGCAAGCAATTCAGGGGAAAGGTGGCTGTAATAATGAATCAGCTCGACCGACTTATCCAACTCTGCTTCACATTCCCTCAGGCAGCGGCCGACTTCTTCGCAAACCATGCGTGCAAGTTCGGCCCGCTTTGCTTTCAGGCGGCTGCCGAATTCCGACAGTAAAGCGGCCCGCTTGGTTACCGGCAAAGCAGCAAATATTTGCTGCCGTTGTTTTAACAAAGCCAGTTTTTCGGCGAATTCGGAATAAGGCTCCGCCGCGCGCTCGAATAACACTTCCTGCGAGATAGCATGCTTGCTGAGAAACACTGGTGCTCCGGTATTTGTTTGCCTATTATGATGTTGAATCATATCCTATTTATACCTTTTCTACATGGCTTTTTCGCATTAATTGAGGCTTTCAGACAGGCATTGTGGGTTTATGCGGAAACTATCGGCACAATTTACAATCCCAATGCTTGCAATAAAAACAGTTTGCATTTATATTTAGCAACAAGACTAAATCTCATTAACAACTACAAGCAATAACACGACAAACCATCCGCGGAGAATCCATTATGTTTGTATGTATCTGCAATGCCATTACCGACCACCAAATCAAAGAAACCGTTGCTGCGGGTGCAACGACCTTGAGCGATTTGCAGGCTCAGCTGGGCGTGGCTACCTGTTGCGGCTGTTGCAGCGATTTGGCTTCTTCTTTCCTGTCGGCACACGGTGCGCAAAGCCAAAACACCGTAACCGCCGGTATCACAGTATCCGTTTAATTCCGTGCTGATTTTACAATGCCTGTCTGAAAGCGCTTCAGACAGGCATTTTCACGTTCTTTAACGATATAACGAAACTTAAACCAATTCTCTTATAGAATGCCAGCCTGTTAATTTCCCTTATTTCAACTTTGAAAGCAGAATATGAAACCAACACTTAAATTCAGCGCCATAGCCATCGCAGCCGCGTTATCGCTTGCAGCCTGCAAACCAGGCGGCACTGCCGGGCAAACGGCTTCATCCCCCTCAAATCAAACGGCCGCTTCCGGCACAAGCGCAGCCGGCATTGAACCCACTACCGTGGGCTATGCCCTCGGCCTGCAAATGACCGATTTCGTTACATCTGCCTACAAGCAGCGCGGCGTAGCATTCGACAATGCCTATCTGCTGGAAAACATGAAAGCCGTGGCGCAAGGAAAAGAGCCTTTATTCAGCAAAGAAACCTTTGCCAAACTGTCAACGGAAGTGCCGGCAATCATGCAGCAGGCATCTTCAGGTACGGCACCTAAATTCAGCGCAGAACAGCTGAAAAACCTCAGCGGTTTGCTGGGTGCGCAAATCGGCAGCGGCTTTTTAAACGCAAAAGAAGCCGGCGTTAATGTGGATTTCGACAGTTTTGCCAAAGCGGTTTCCGACACATTGGAAAGCAAGAAAACGCAGATGTCGCTGGAGCAGGCCGGCCAAACCCTGCAAGCGGTTGAAGACAATTTCTCGAAAAAAGAGCTGGAAAAAGGGCAGGCATTTTTGAAAGAAAACGCCGGCAAAGAAGGTGTGAAAACCACGGCCAGCGGCTTGCAGTATAAAATCACCAAACAAGGCGGCGGCAAGCTGCCTAAAGCAGGCGACGAAGTAAGCGTGGTGTATGTGGGTAAATTAATCGACGGCACCGAGTTTGACAACAGCCAGGGCAAAGCCGTAACTTTTCCGTTGAGCGGTGTGATTAAAGGTTGGCAGGAAGGTTTGCAGCTGCTTAAAGAAGGCAGCGAAGCCACTTTCTACATTCCGGCCGAGCTGGCCTACGGCAAAAACCCGCCGCCGGGTAGCAATATTATGCCCAACTCTGTTTTGGTGTTTGATGTGAAGCTGGAAAAAGTAGGCAAGTAATCAAGCGCAGCATCAATTCCATATATGCCTGTCTGAAAACCTTTCAGACAGGCATTTTAGTTTCGGGCTCTGGTGTTGAAGTTTGCCGCCTATGGTTTAAAATACGCATTTATTTCAATCCCACTTTAAGGATTCTCCATGCTAGACATTCAACAGCTCCGTAATAACACAGCAGCCGTTGCCGGGCGCTTGGCCGCCCGCGGTTACGAATTCGATACCGCCCGCTTTGAAGCGCTTGAAAACAAACGCAAACAATTGCAAGTAAAAACCGAAGAACTGCAAGCGGTGCGCAACAGCGAATCTAAAAAAATCGGCGCATTGAAAGGTCAGGGCAAACACGAAGAAGCCGGACAGGCAATGGCGAAAGTGGCGCAGATTAAAACCGATTTGGAGCAAACCGCCGTTGATTACGAAGCCGTGCAAAACGAGCTGGACGCTTGGCTGGCAACCATTCCCAATCTGCCGCACGAAAGCGTACCGCAGGGTGAGGATGAAACGCAGAATGTGGAAGTGCGAAAAGTAGGCGCGCCGCGTGCGTTTGATTTTGAAGTGAAAGACCATGTTGATTTGGGTGCGCCGCTGGGTTTGGATTTTGAAACCGGCGCCAAGCTTTCCGGTGCGCGCTTCACGGTGATGAAAAACCAAATCGCCCGCCTGCACCGAGCGTTGGCGCAGTTTATGCTGGATACCCATACGCAAAACCACGGCTATACCGAATGCTACACACCCTATATTGTGAACGACGCCACGCTGTTCGGCACCGGCCAGCTGCCGAAATTCGGCGAAGATTTATTCCATGTAACCCGCGGCGGCGATGAGAGTAAAACGACGCAATATCTGATTCCCACCGCAGAAGTGACTCTTACCAATACTGTGGCGGATAGCATTTTGGCCGAAAGCGAATTGCCGGTAAAACTAACCGCCCATTCGCCCTGTTTCCGCAGCGAAGCGGGCGCTTACGGTAAGGATGTGCGCGGTTTGATCCGCCAGCATCAGTTCGACAAAGTGGAAATGGTGCAAATCGTTCATCCCGACCAATCTTACGATGCTTTGGAAGAAATGGTCGGCCATGCAGAAAAAATCCTCCAATTGCTGGAGCTGCCTTACCGCGTTATCGTATTGTGCACCGGCGATATGGGCTTTGGTGCGGCCAAAACATATGATTTGGAAGTGTGGGTGCCGGCGCAAAATACTTACCGCGAAATTTCCAGCTGCTCCAATTGCGAAGACTTCCAAGCCCGCCGTATGAAAGCGCGTTTTAAAGACGAAAACGGCAAAAACCGCCTGCTCCACACTTTAAACGGCTCCGGGCTTGCGGTAGGCAGAACATTGGTGGCGGTGTTGGAGAATCATCAAAATGCAGACGGTTCAATCAATATCCCGGCGGCATTGCAGCCTTATTTGGGCGGTTTGAGTAAATTGGAAGCGGCCAAAGCGGAAAGTTGAGCTTGGTTTGAACACGGTTTCGGGTGTGATTGCCTGAAAAGTTAATGCCTGTCTGAAAACGTTCAGACAGGCATTTCGTTTATTCAAACGGCTTGCTTTAAGAAAGCGGCCAATTCTTTATAAACCGGCATACCGCTTTGTGCGCCCGGGCGGGTTACTGAAAGAGCCGCGGCGGCGCAGGCTTTTTTCACGGCTTCGTGCAGACCTTGATTGAGGAATACGGCCAGTGCGCCGTTGAAGGTATCGCCTGCGCCGGTGGTATCGACAGGGGTGACTTTAAAGCTCGGCTGCCGGTGTTGCGCGCCCGATTCATCGGTAAACAGAGCGCCTTTCGAGCCTAATGTCATCACCACTTGGCAGGGCGATTGTTGCAGCATTTCTTCAGGTGTCAGGTTTTCAGACAGGCCTAAGCTGATGGCGAGTTCATAAGCATTGGGTGTGAGCAGGCCGGTTAGGGCAACCAGTTCCTGCGGCAGCTTTTGCGCAGGTGCAGGGTTGAGGATAAAGGGCTTGCCGTGTTTTTTCGCCAATTTGGCACTGGCAATCACGGTATCCAAAGGGGTTTCCAGCTGCGCCATAACCACATCTGCGGAGGCAATCCGCTGTTCTTCCTGCTCCACGTCTGAGGGCGTGAGCGAGAAATTGGCGCCCGAAACCACCACGATGTGGTTGTCGCCTTCCGCTACTGTGATATTGGCCAGCCCGCTGGGTTGGTCTTGAATAATGCGTACGGCATCGGTGTTGACCCGTTCTTTTTTCAGATTGTCGAGCAAAACCTGCCCGAAATGATCCGCGCCCACCGCGCCGATGAGCGAAACATGCGCGCCCAGCCGCGCAGCGGCCACGGCCTGATTGGCGCCTTTGCCGCCCATATATTGGTTAAAACCCGTGCCCAGCAAGGTTTCGCCCGGTTGGGGAAAACGGGGGGACGAAGTCACTAAATCCATGTTGATGCTGCCGATTACAACGATTTTTGGGGCATTCATATGAAACTCCGGGGCTAAACTGTATCAATTCAATCGATTCGGGGTTATTTTTTTCTTTGTAGGATTTTATCCGCATAGCTGCATGTGGCGGTGAGTTTGATTTGTTTGGTTTCCGCTTCGGCGATGGCGGCATCCACCAAAACTTTGGCCAGCCCTTGCCCGCGAAACTCGGGGTGTACAACGGTATGGTCGATATTCCAAGTATTGTCGCCGCGGATTTGGTAGGTGAGGAAACCCGACTCGCTGCCGTTGTGGCGGGCGGTAAATTTTTGCTGCTCGGGGTGGTAAGTGACGGTATGCATTGCGGCCTCCTGTAATTTGACTTTATATTCGTTCACTCATGTATTGATATTGCATCTTAAGTGGTTCGGCTGCAAGTGGCAATGCCTGTCTGAAAAAGGTTTTCAGACAGGCATTGTTTGCGGCAGGGTTTGAATAAGCCGTTGATTAAATATCCACTTCCGCTTTATCGCCCTCGGCTTCCATCCATGCGCGGCGGCTGGCGGCTTCGCCTTTGCCCATCAGTTTGACAAAAATATCATGCGTTTCTTTTCCCGCACCTTCGGGAATGCTGACGCGTAACAGGCGGCGGGTGTCGGGGTGCATGGTGGTGTCTTTGAGCTGGTCGGGGTTCATCTCGCCCAAGCCTTTGAAGCGGCTGATGGAATAGGCGGTTTCTTTCACGCCTTCTTTTTGCAGCCGCTCCAAAATGCCGTCCAACTCGCCCTGATCGAGCGCGTAGAATTTGCGCGCGGGTTTGCTTTTGCCTTGCGCGTTGACATCCACGCGGAACAGCGGCGGCTGGGCTACATAGATATGGCCGTCTGAAACCAGTTTGGGGAAGTGGCGGTAAAACAGGGTAAGCAGCAGTACTTGGATGTGCGAGCCGTCCACGTCGGCATCGGAAAGGATGGCGATTTTGCCGTAGCGCAGGCCGCTTAAATCGGGGTTGTCGTTCGCGCCGTGCGGGTCAACGCCGATGGCGACGGCGATGTCGTGGATTTCGGCATTGCCGAACAGTTGGTCTTGATGCACTTCAAAACTGTTCAACACTTTGCCGCGCAAGGGCAAAATGGCTTGGGTGGCTTTGTCGCGCGCGAGTTTGGCCGAACCGCCCGCCGAGTCGCCCTCCACTAAGAAGAGTTCGTTTTCGCGGATGTCTTCGCTTTCGCAATCGGTGAGCTTGCCGGGCAGCACGGCCACGCCGCTGCCTTTTTTCTTCTCGATTTTTTTCACCGAACGCATCCGCGCCTGCGCCTGCTTGATGGCGAGTTCGGCGATTTTTTTACCGGCTTCGACGTTTTGGTTGAGCCATAATTCCAGCGGGTCGCCCGACACGGCGGCGACGAGCTTGAGCGCGTCGCGGTTGGTGAGCTTATCTTTGGTTTGGCCTTGGAATTGCGGGTCGAGCACGCGGGCGGACAACACGAATGCCACGCGGCTGAACACGTCGTCGCTCTGCACTTTCACGCCGCGCGGCAGCAGATTGTGATGGTTGATGAAGTTGTTGACCGCTTGGAACACGGCCTGTTTCAAACCGGCTTCGTGCGTGCCGCCGAGCGGGGTGGGAATCAGGTTCACATAGCTTTCGCTGTTGCACGAGCCTTCTTCCAGCCAAGTGAGCGCAAACGCCGCACCTTCGCCCGCGCTGAAATCGCTGTCGTGGCCGTCTGAAAGATAGTTTTCCGAAGCGAACACCGGCACGGCTTCCTGCGCCTCGCTGATTAAGTCGAGCAGATAGCTTTTGAGGCCGTTGGGATAATGCCACGTCTGCACGTGCGGATCGGGCTGGCCTTTGACGGGACGGGTGAGCGACACGGTAACGCCCGGCAGCAGCACCGCTTTGGCGCGCAACAGGCGTTCGAGTTCGGCGATGCTGTATTGCGGGCTTTCAAAATATTTGCCGTCCGGCCACACGCGCACTTCGGTGCCGCTGTCTTTCACCGCGCATTTGCCGACTTCGGCCAGCGGCTCCACCACCGCTCCGCCCGCAAACACGATGCGGTGGATTTTGCCTTCGCGCTTCACGGTCACTTCGAGGCGTTTGGAAAGCGCGTTGGTTACCGACACGCCCACCCCGTGCAGGCCGCCTGAAAAGGCATACGCGCTGCCGCCGTCTTTCTTGTTGAACTTGCCGCCAGCATGAAGCTGCGTGAACACCAGCTCCACTACCGGCAAGCCCTCCACCGGATGCAACCCCACCGGAATGCCGCGCCCGTTGTCGCGCACGGAAAGCGAGCCGTCTTCGTGGATTTCCACTTTAATTTCATCGGCAAAACCGCCGAGCGCTTCGTCGGCGGCGTTGTCGATCACTTCTTGGCAGATGTGGGTGGGGCTGTCGGTGCGGGTGTACATGCCCGGCCGTTCTTTTACCGGCTCCAAGCCTTTGAGAACGGTGATACTGGATTCGCTGTATTGCTTTGCTGGGTTCGACATAAAAATGTGTTTGAATGAAAAATAGATTCGGATTTTAACACAACAGCTCTAAAACTGGGCCGCGCGGGCATGTAACTAATGCCTGTCTGAAACTTTCAGACAGGCATTGCGGGTGTTAAAAGTGTTTCATCAATGAGATGCCGATTTCATTTTGCTTGAAGCTGTTCAGCCATTTGATATTGCTGTTGACACGGCGGTGTTTGAGTGTAAGAACGGGTTTGATACCGGCCATTTTCCAGCGGTCGGCGCCGAGGCTTAAGGTGTGGATTTGTTCGTTATCCCTGCGCCGTTTGCCTAAGAATTCATTTTCTTGTTTGTAGGAACGGTGGCGGAGCAGGGTGTAGAACGAGGCGTCGAAGCCGCCGGCAAATTGTTTTGCCGCGCCAAGCCGGATGGCAGGTTGGCGGTAGCTTTCGGTCGGTTCTTCGGAAAAGCGCTGCTGCCAATCCAAACCGCCGAAGATAACAACATCATCCCGCAAGCCGTATGATAAGGTGTTGAACACGGAAAACAGGCGGTGGTTATTGTGTTTCATATCGTTGTTGAAATAAATCTGCTTTTTCCATTCGGCCTCGGTGTTCCATGACCAGCGGCTGCGGGTTTCGTTCCATTCTGTGCGGGCGCCGTAAGCGCGGTGTTGTGCATGTTGGCCGCTGCTGCCCCATTCCCACAACGGCGCCAAAGTGACTGTGCGCTTGGCGTTGGCAAATTGGTAGCCTGCGCTTAAATTGAGCGTGTGTTCATTGTATTTTTGATGGTTTCGGTAGGTTTTGCCGTATGCCAGTATGCGGGTGTTCAAGCCGTGATGCCCGTTAATTTGAAAGCGGCGGGAAGCTGCGGTTTCATAATTGATGCCAAATGCTTCTTCTGATGATTCGCCGTTTTGACAATGCTCCCAAATGTCGCCTAATTCTTCGATATGCAGACATTCAGAGCCGTCTGAGCCTTCATTTATATTGCTGCTCCAGATTAAACCTGTAGAAACAGAGCCTTGCCATTTTTGTCGATTTTCCAAAGCAGATTGAAACAGGCGGATATTGTCGTTTACTGCTTCGGGCACTTGATCGGCGGGAATTTTGGCAAACTCTTCCGCCGATTCTTTATTTAATTGGTCTTCAAACAATAAACGCGCCAAGTCCAGCCGCCCGCGTATGAAATCGGGTTGGCGTTGCAGCAGCAGTTCATAATGCTTGCGGGCTTCGTTTAGTTTGCCGTCTGAGCGGGCGAGGGCGGCTTCGGCAAACAGGGCGATGTCCGGATCGCGTTGCGGCTGACGGCGGTATTCGTCAAGCAGGCTGCGCACCGTGTGCCAATCGTTGCGCCCGATTGCCGAGAATAAAGCTTCGCCTTTGTCTTGCTGCGTATGCTCTTGATCGGGTGTGTCGGCTTCCATGCCTGTCTGAAAAAATGTTTCTTCTTTTAATGCTTTACGGTCTTGGTTTTCTACTGCTTGACGGGTGCTTTGCCAAAGCCGTTGAGCCGTGTTGTCGTCTGCAAAGGCGGGAAGGGAAAAGGCCAAGCAGAGGTAAACTGATTTTTTCAACATAAAAGCCTGTCTGAAAAAAGGAATAATGATGAAACCGATACGGCGGTTGCCGTATCGGTTGTTTCGGTTAAGCAACGAACTGCTTAGCGTTTGCCGCCGAAAGCTGTATCGTAAGCGCGGTTTTGGAATTTTGCGATGCCCGCAACGCCGGTAGCGCGGTTGCCGTAAAAGTGGCCGCTGGTTACGCCGCGTTGGCCTGGGGCAGTGGCGGTGCCGACAAACGAAGCCTTAGCCGGATCGATTTTGGCATTGATACCCAGCGTGAAAGACGAGTTGTTTAAAGCGCCGTGCAAAGTTTTTTTGCCGAAGTCTGCACGCAGAGTACCTGCCATCAAGTTGGCACCGTTGTAGCGGTTGATGCCCTTAACATGATAGATGGCTGTACCGGCGGTCGGTACGTTGGTGGCTTTATGCCTGCCTGAATAATAAACCGTGCGTGTGTCGCCTTTTGTGTCACCGGCTTGGGTCCATTCACCATAGTAAGCTTCATGGCCGATAACTTGCTGGAAGTTGAATGCACCGAGGTTTGGACGGTGGTTGGCTGTTGAGGCGGGAATACGGGATACGCCGTGCTTATCCATTGTGCCGCCTCTGTTGTTTCGAGTGAGGGATGCTAAGTTAAAGAAAGAAACTCTTTTCCCACCATGAAAACCTTTTGCACCGATGCCCGGTTCCCCTCCGCCTGCTTGGTGGGTTCCTTGATTATCAGGAGCAGCAGCGCCGACCGTAATGTGGGTGGTATCACTCAAGCCTTCGGCTGTTACCGCGAAAGCGGTAGGTGCTAGAGACAAAGCAGCGCCGGCCAATAAAATCAATTGATGTTTTTTCATTGTTTATTTCCTTTGAGAAAGTTGTGCGGTTAAACAAACTTGGCTAGTTATAGTTACCAAGTTTGCATATTATAACTAAGTAAATAAAAATTAGTATTATTATTTTTAATTTCATAATATTAAAATTTATAAACTTATGTGAAATTATTTTTATAAGTTTGATTTTGTTTGGGATAGTTTTGTTTGAAACTGTGGTTTTAAGCTAAGGGTCGATTGATGACCGTTCGTTAGGCTATGCAAGCCGAATATAAATTAATTAAATAAAAATTAATATCATTCATCTATTATTAAGCAATTGTTTTTTGATTTTAAGATTTATGTAGGAGAACATGTGCCGTGGCAAACATCAAATACAATTATTTAGCTCTGAGTATCGCAATGGCGTATATGGCTGCGTCCGCAGCCGGTGCCGATGAAGTGAACCCTGCAGGCAATGGCGAAGCTGAAGAAAATGTTACCGAAGTGGACACGGTAACTGTGCGCGGGCGTTATAACCGCCATCAGGCAGGGCATGATAAGGTGTATGAAGAAGACATTTCCAGCCTTTATCGAGATAAAGACCAGATAGATCTGTTTCGTGGCACGGCATCGGCAGATTTGTTTAAAGGCATGATAGGCGTGGGCATCGGCGATGCGCGCAACAGCGGCGGCATTGATCCGAATATCCGAGGAATCCAAGGTCAGGGCAGGGTGCCGGTAACCATTGACGGCGCCGAAAACGGCGTTACGGTGTGGCGGGGATATAACGGAGCCAACAACCGCACTTATATCGACCCGATGTTGATCAGCAGCATCAGGGTTGAAAAAGGTGCTTCGCTTACCCGCGGGTTTGAAAGCTCGGTAGGAGGCGGCATTGCGATTAAAACACTGGAAGCCGACGATATTTTAAAGCCCGACCGCAAATTCGGCGCCGATATCCGGGTGGAAGCGGCGAATAATATGGCGGGCGAACGTGTTCCCGACCTCAATCTGGTGGGTACGCAGCTGCGCGGCAGCTATCAAGATTTGGCCAACCATTTTCACAAGTTGCCTAAAAAAGCAGGAGGCGATGCCAAAACATTCGGGCATGACCAGGCTGCGCGGGTTGCCTTGGCGGCCAAAACCGACCGCACGGAGCTGGTGGCCGCTTATGCCTACCGCTATCACGGCAACCATTATGCGGGTAAGGGCGGCAAGCACCGCTATGAGCAGATTTATCATGCAGGGGGAGTGAACATTCCCGGTATTGCTTCAGAAAATATTTCGGAGAATATGTTTGAAGGGCGAAGCGAAGTATTTAATACTTCGCTCAACAACCGCTCTTTTTTGCTGAAAGGTACGTTCAAACCCACTGATAAACAGGCTATCCAGCTTGGCTACCGCCGCTTGGACAGCCGCTACGGCGAAATTATGCCTTCGAGGATTTACGGCATTGCAACGAAAGACGGTGCCCTGCTGCCGCAATGGCCTTTAAGCAAAATCAAAATGGATACCTACACGCTGGATTACCGCTGGAAGCTGGAAAACCGCTGGCTTGATTTGGAAAGCGGTATTTGGTTGAACAAAGCGGATATGGCGCTGCAAAACAGCGGCGGCATGGTTTATGATTTGGGCAACTATAAAAATTCGCGTAACCCTAGCTTGAATAGCCTGCAGAGAACCACCATTCTTCACGGCTCGCTGAATAAGAACACCAATAACCGTTGGGGCGTTTACCTGACCAATAAAATGAAGCTGCACGATTCTTTAAACTTAACCTTGGGCGGCAGCTATCAATATGAAAAGCTTGGTACGCCTGACGATACTTGGAGGAAGTTGGCGGAGCAAGATGTATCTTGGGTGAGTACGCCCAGGCAAGGCAAACGGGATGAATACAAGCTTTATTTTAATTTCGACTGGCAGCCTACCGACCGGATTTCGGTAAATGCGGGCGCGCGCTACAACCATTACAGCTCTGAAGATACTTGGGCAAATGAATTGCTGGCCAAAACCCGTTCATTGCACGATTTATTTATGGAAAACGAGAGAATAGAGTGGAATGAGCGGCAAAATCACCTATCCAAGGATAATTTAAGCCGCAATGGTGCATCGCCGGAATATACTATGACGGAAGAGGATTACAGCAAACTGAAAAATATATTATCCGGCGAGCTTGGCTATATTATCCATTATGAAGAGCAGGACCAAGCACTTAAGCAGAGCTATATTGAAACCGGTATGACTGAACAGGAAGCTGATCAGCTAGCTTGGCAGAGCAATACTTATATGATTCCGCGTGATGAATACGGAAAAATATCGCGCGCAGACAATCCTTTCTTAAACGGACAAGCGGAGAAAAACGGTTGGCGGGTGCCGCAATTGTCGGGACAGAACGGTAAGCAGATACAGAATATAGATACCGGCGGCGAATCCGACGGCGTGCTTGCAAGATATCAATCGCTGGGAAGGGATTTGAGCTTGATTGAAGATAATTTGGAAAAAAACTTCGAACCTGAGCGCAGGCCTGAATTGGAAGCTAAGGCCCGGACACTCAGGGCGCAAATGGCAGCTTTGGAAAACTCGGGTTGGAAGGAGAAGCTGATTAAAAGAAAAGCACATGCCTGGTCGCCTACTTTTTCCTTATCTTACCGATTGGCCGACAATGGCAGGCTTTACGGCAGATGGGCGCAAACCACAAGGATGCCGAGCAGCTTCGAAGATATTTCCGGCTTTAGCGCAAGCCGCCGTTCCTACAAAATGAAGCCCGAGCGCGGTACCAATCTGGAAATCGGCTATGTGCATAATTTGCGGGACATCTTGCCGGGCAATCCTGAAAATGCCGATATTAAGCTGGCATGGTATAAAAACACCATCCGGAACCCGATAGACCGGGGCGATGAACTCACTTTTATACAGCGCGACAAATGGGCCACTTCGGGCTTGGAGCTCTCTTCCCGCTATGATAACGGCAAGTTTTTTGCCGAATTGGGCGCCAATTATCTGTTGAGCAACCGCGTGTGTGATGAAAATCAGGCGGCGCGGACGGATGTTTATTTCGGCCAATCGCCGAAATGCATAGACGGCGGGTTCCCATTGGGCTATATGTATAACATGGAATTGCCGAAATACAATTTCAATTTGCTGGTGGGCGGCCGTTTCTTCGACCGCAAGCTGGAAGCGGGCGGCCGCCTGACCTACCATACCGGCTACAAGCGTTCGGCGGAAGCGAAAGAGTACGCCCAAAAATATTACCGCAATTCTGATACCAATGTGACAGGGCTGAACGGCTCAATTCCATGGCATGCTGCCGCTATTGTGGATGCCTATGTGAAATACAACTTTAAAAACGACTTAAGTGTGGAGTTTTCGGGCACCAACCTGACCAACCGCTATTATTTCGACCCGATTACCCGGTCGAATATGCCGGCACCGGGTAGGGCGTTCCGTTTTTCTTTGAGCAAAAAGTTTTAAGGAATGCTGTAGAAAATCCTAGCGTTGTTTACAGTATTTGAAAGACAATTCTGTATGAACATCCATAAAAACACCCGCTTAACCCACATAGCCGTCAAGCCATATAGTGTGCTTATACCCAAGACAAAACCACCGTTACCTCTTTGGCTAGGCAGTACAACGTCAGCAGAGTAACCATTTACCGCATATTGAAAGCCGCCCGGCTGCAATTGCTGACCTCCCAGAAGAGTAAAACAGGCTAAATACGGTATGAAACGTCTGGCTAAGGTCGAACGGGAAATTGAAGAGAAATTAAAGAAAAAAGCCAAACGCTACAATAAATCTTATCCTGGCGAGATGGTTCATGTCGATACCAAACGATTGCCGCTACTGCGCCATCAAAAAGCAACCGAACAGAGGGATTATCTGTTTGTTGCTATTGATGATTTCTCTCGGAAGCTGTATGCGGCCATCTTGCCTGACCGTACTTCGACCAGCGCGGCCAAATTCCTAGTGCGAGATGTGATCGACTGCTGTCCTTATACTATAGAGTGTGTTTATTCCGATAACGGCATGGAATACAAGGGCAGCGCCGCCAATCATCCGTTTAGCGTCGCATGCTATGAGAACCATATCGGCCAATTGTTACCCGCGTCGCCCGACCACAAACCAACGGTAAAGCGGAGCGGGTAATACGCACGCTGATGGAGATGTGGCACGACAAAGGGCAATTTAAAGATTCGGAACACCGGCGCAAGGAGTTGTGCCGATTTGTAAATTACTACAATACAGTCAAATCATATAGCGGTTTGAAAGGAGAGACACCTTTCGAGGTATTGCAGGCTTATTTTTCTCAACCTGTTGTGTAAACAACACGACGATTTCTAACACCAGTAGTTCGGCCAAAGTGTTGTCTTGTGCCAACCAGTTGCGGTAACGGCATAAGGTTCTGGATCGAGTTCGGGGTCGGAAAGGCTGTGTCATTGGTTGAGGAGAACGACTTTGAACATGGATAACAAGGGATGGGCGGGACGGCTGCGGAGGTCTCGAAGGTAGCGGGATCTTTGATGATTCAGGTATGCTCGATCGGTTGCCAATCAATCACCTGCTCAAGTTTCAATAGGGGGAAGCGGTCGATGTGTTGGAAATCATGGCTTGTGCGTTTTGCTGAAAGAAGGTGCTCATAAAAAATCCCCCTAAATGTCTTTTGGTAGGGAATTTAAGGGTGAGGGGGAATTTTATAAAGGTCTCAGGCATGGTTTCATTCGGCTATAGATAAGATTGCAATACATGTTTTAGTTTACTGCGATTTCTAAATGGCAGATTGGGCAGGGAACGTTGCTTTTCAGCTTCTATCAGTAACTTAGATTCGAATTTCAAGTGCAACACTCAGGCAGTAGAGGTTGGAACAGATTCAAGAATAAAACACTTGGCGTTTCATAGCCAAGTGTTTTTCTTGGCCTATGGTTCAGTTCATCCTGAACCCTGCGTATCTCCCGATGGCTGATGTTGCGGAAATCGGTTTGTTTGGGGAAATATTGGCGGATGAGTCCGTTGGTATTTTCATTCAGCCCTTTCTCCCAAGAACGGTAGGGGCGGCAAAAATAGGTTTCTGCCTCCAATGCTTGGGCTATTCGGATGTGTCGGCAGAATTCTTTGCCGTTATCCATGGTAATGGTATGTACCCTGTTTTTATGCGCCTTCAATACCTTGATGACGGCGTTGGCAGTGTCTTTGGCTTTGAAGTTCTTTAACTTGCAGATGATGGTGTAGCGGGTAACCCGCTCGACCAAGGTCAGTAATGCGCTTTTCTGATCTTTGCCGACGACGGTGTCGGCTTCCCAATCGCCGATGCGGGATTTTTGGTCGACGATGGCGGGTCGGTTTTCAATGCCGACGCGGTCGGGTACTTTGCCTCTGCTCCATGTACTGCCGTAGCGTTTACGGTAGGATTTGCCGGCTATTCTGAGATGCTGCCGCAAAGTGCCGCCGTTGCTTTTGTCGTCGCGCAGGTAGTTATAGACGGTGCTGTGGTGGAGTGTGATTTGGTGGTGTTTGTGCAAATAGGCGCACACTTGTTCGGGACTGAGTTTGAGTCGGATGAGGGTGTCGATGTGTTGAATCAGCCGGGAATGGAGCTTATAGGGTTTTCTTTTGCGCTGCTTGGTAAGCCGGCTTTGCTGTTGGGCTTTTTCGGCACTGTATTGCTGCCCTTGTGGGCAGTGCCGTTTGATTTCGCGGCTGATGGTGCTTTTATAGCGGTTAAGCCGTTTGGCGATTTCGCTGATGCTATGGTGGCGGGACAGGTATTGGATGTGGTATCGTTCGTCTTGGGTCAGTTGTGTGTAGCTCATGGCAATCTTTCTTGCAGGAAAGGCCGTATGCTACCGCATACCGGCCTTTTTCTGTTATGGAAAGTTGCACTTCAAATCCGAATCCGCCGTCGGCGTATGTTAACGGAACATATTGCCTTTTCCTTTGCCCTTGCCTTTGCGCTGCTGTGCCTGCATTTTTTGGATTTCCTGCATTTGCTCGGCACGGTTGAAAATCGACATGCTTTTGAAGAACTTATGCGCGTCGGCTTCAGGGCAGTTGTTGTTTGCCATGCGGTAAATCATTACGGCTTGTTTTTGCGCATCTCCGCCGCTGTTGTACATGCGTTTTAAATCCGCGGGGTTTACGCGGCCGGATTGCGGGTCGATATTGAATGCTTTGAGTGTGTCGGTAAACTTTTTACGCTGGCGGCGGATAACGATGTAGGCAATCAAGGCGATTACGGCAATCACGCCGAGTACGGAAAGCAGGGCAATCCACCAGGTTACGCCGAATAAAATCAGAATGGCTACCACTGCTGCGGCGAAAATCGAAATCCTGATGGCGGGTTTGATAAACATTTTCGGATCCATGTTTTTCTTTCTTTATTTAATGTATTTGAAATCAAATGGTTTGTGATAAATCTATTGGATAGAATGTCTGTCTGAAAGTGTAAAGCAGGCAGGCGGTTTTATGCGGCCAAACCGGTAACCAATTGCTTGAACGCCGGCCACGCTTTACCGTCTTCCGCACCTTTGATGATGCGGTCGATTCGCGCGCATTCCTGTAAAGCTGCAATCAGGCGACCGGCAGGTATGCGTTTTACGGCTTTGGGCGCCAATACTTGTTTGTCGCCCCAAAGGCGCAGGCTGTTGCGTACATTGGCAACGGTTTGCCCTTGCTTCAAGGCTGCGGTCAGGCGGATTAGGGTGCGGATGTCTTCGGCCAAAGCCCAAAGCAGCAATACCGGCTCTTCGCCTTCTTCTTCCAAGCCGTCCATCAAGCGGACAACGCGGGCGGTATCGCCGCCCATCCAAGCCGAGGACAGTTGGAACACATCGAAGCGCGCCACGTTGGCAACAGCGTTTTGTGCGTCTTCCAAGTTAACCAAATGGCCTGCCGGGTAGAGCAGGGCGAGCTTGTCGATTTCCTGTTTGGCGGCTAAAAGATTGCCTTCCACCCGCTCGGCAAACAAAGCGAGCGCATCAGCTTCGATTTCCAAGCCGTGTTGTTGCAGGCGGCGGTTAATCCATTGCGGCAACGCCTGAGCGCCTACGGCTTTGGCTTCCAAAACCGTACCATGTTTGGAGAGGGAGCCGAACCATTTGGCTTGGGTCTGCGCACGTTCCAGCTTGGGCATCATAATGACAACCACGGTATCTTCGGGCAGGTTTTCAGACAGGCTTTGTAACGAATCGCCGCCGTTTTTGCCCGGCTTGCCGTTGGGAATATGGATTTCCATCAGCTTTAAATCGGCAAACAGCCCCATGCTGTTGGCCGAGGCGAGCATTTCGTTCCAATCGAAATGGGTGTCGGCGGTATAGACTTCGCGGTTTAAATAGCCTTTTTGTTTGGCTGCCGCACGCAAGGTATCCAGAGCTTCCACGCGCAGCAAGTCTTCTTCGCCGTGAATCACATAAAGCGGGCTGAGGTTGCCCGCCAAATGGTTGCCTAAATCTTCTATCGGCAACAGGCTCATTATCGGGCGGCTTTCAAAAATGCCAAGCGGCGCACAATCTGCTCGGCGGCATCGCGGCGCATTTCTTGCCAAACGGTTGCTTCTTCTTCCTGCTTACCGAGTACTTTTCCATCGGCATAATCCATGCTGCGGCGTACTTCTACGATTATAGGCTCACCCAGGTTTTCGCCATTGCTGCTGGCTTGTGCGTGAACGCGCAAAATCAGCAGATATTCGTTGATGGTGGCGGCACGCGTGATGGTGAGTACATCTTTGTGGGCTTCGATATGGCTTACGGCGATGACTGCCTGAGCCTGAGAAGCGTCAACGGGCTTGCCGTCTGCACGGCGTAATGCGTTTTCCAACACTTGCTGCAAAGCGCCGCCGTCGACACGCCATGCGGTGTAAGGCAGTTTGTCGTAAGGCTGTGTGCCTTTCAGATGAAAACCGCATGCCGATACGGCAAGTATGGCTGCGGCAAGCAGGATTTTTCGCATGAGATTTCCTTTTTGCAGGGCTGTTTATTATATAGCCAAACAGGTTCAACCACCAATACGGGGCGTAGGAATGCAGAGCCGACGTTGCGGTTGGTTTTTATAAAATGCCTGTCTGAAAGCCGTTTCAGACAGGCATGATTGATGCTGATGCTGATGCGGGTTACACCAAGCCTTTTTTCTCCAGATAGCTTTCGTAATCGCCTAGATAGTGTTCGTAGCCGCCTTTGCCGTCCAGCTCGATGACTTGGGTGGCCAATGAAGATACAAACTGGCGGTCGTGCGATACGAAAATCAAGGTGCCTTTATATTTTTCCAAAGCCATGTTTAAGGATTCGATGCTTTCCATATCCATGTGGTTGGTCGGTTCGTCCATAATCAGCACGTTCGGTTTAAGCAGAATCAGCTTGCCGTAAAGCATACGGCCTTTCTCTCCGCCCGAAAGCACCTGTACCTGTTTGACCACGTCGTTGCTGCCGAACAGCAAACGGCCGAGCGTGCCGCGGATAACCTGTTCGTCGTCGCCTTCCTGACCCCACTGACGCATCCATTCGGTGAGGTTCATATCCACATCGAAATCGTTTTCATGGTCTTGCGGATAGTAGCCGACATTGGCTTTTTCCGCCCATTTGATGGTGCCGGCATCGGGCTGGATACCTTCGCTGTATTCGGGATTGAATGCGCCGGCCAACAGTTTCAGCAAGGTGGATTTACCTGCGCCGTTCGGGCCGATAACAGCCAAGCGCTCGCCTGCTTCCAGCATGAAATTGAGGTTCTTGAACAAGGTGTTTTCAAAAGATTTTGCCAAACCTTCCACTTCCACTGCCTGGCGGTGCAGCTTGGCTTTTTCGTCGGTTTCAAATCGGATATAGGGGTTTTGGCGGGTGGAGGGTTTCACTTCCACCATTTCGGCTTTAATTTTGTCGGCCTGTTTCAAGCGGCTGGTGGCTTGGCGGGCTTTGGATTTGTTGGCCGAGAAGCGTGCCACGAATTCTTGCAGCTCTTGCAGCTTTTCTTTGGCTTTGGCGTTGTCTTTCAGGGCGCGTTCGCGGGATTGCGCGGAAGCCAGCATGTAGTCATCGTAGTTGCCGGGGTAGATGGTGATGCTGTTGTAATCCACGTCGGCCATATGGGTGCACACTTCGTTCAAAAAGTGGCGGTCGTGCGAAATGATGATCATGGTCGAATCGTATTGGTTCAACACACCTTCGAGCCAGCGGATGGTGTTGATGTCCAAGTTGTTGGTCGGCTCGTCGAGCAGCAATACGTCGGGTTTGGAAAACAAGGCTTGCGCTAACAATACGCGCAGTTTGAAGCCGGGGGCGACTTCGCTCATTTGCGCGTTGTGCAGGGATTCTTCTATGCCTACGCCGCTCAAAAGCTCGGCCGCGCGCGCTTCGGCGGTGTAACCGTCGTATTCGGCAAACTTGGCTTCCAGCTCAGCCGCTTTCATGTAATCGTCTTCTGTGGCTTCCAAATTGGCGTAAATGGCATCACGCTCGGTCATCGCCGCCCACATTTCGGTGTGCCCCATCATCACCACATCCAGCACGCGCATATCTTCGTAAGCGAACTGGTCTTGACGCAGCTTGCCCAAACGCACGCCGTTTTCAATGGCCACTTCGCCGCTGGTCGGCTCCAAATCGCCGCCGAGAATTTTCATGAAGGTGGATTTGCCCGAACCGTTGGCACCAATCAAGCCGTAGCGGTTGCCTTCGCCGAATTTGACGGATACGTTTTCAAACAGCGGCTTGGCGCCGAACTGCATGGTTATGCCGTTGGTAGAAATCATGTTGAGATACCCTAAAAAGTTGTTGTCAAAAATGGGCAATATTCTACCATACCGGCGGCTTGTATGCGGCTTTACATTTGGGATTTGTTGAAGATAAATGCCTGTCTGAAAAAGCTTTCAGACAGGCATTTACCGAATATGCCGCCTTTTTACACAACTTGTGCAGGGCGTGAAACGGGCCGCGAACCGTTGGGAGGCGGATTCGGCTATAATCAAAAAATAATTTACATGGAAAAACGTATGAAAAAAGCTCTGATTTTGTCTTTGCTGTATTGGGTTGCGCTGCCTTTTGCGCACGCAGAAGTGTTTACCTGCACCGACCGCTACGGCAATAAAGTGTATACGCAGAATGCAGGTTCGGCGAATTGCAAAAAAGCCGATATAGGCCGCCCGAGCATTTATTCGGCAGAACCGGCCAAGCCGGTACACTATACGCCGCCGGCTCCTGCACCCGAGCCTGCTCCCGATCCGGCTTATCAGGCTGCGGAGAAAAAAGTGAAAGATGCGCAGCGCGCTTTGGAAGAAGGGAAAAAAGTGCGCTACGGTAACGAACGCAATTATGCGCGCTACCTCGAACGCATTGCGGGTTTGGAAGCCGAAGTGAAAAAGGCGCAGGATAAGTTGAACGGGCTTTCGGTTGGCAGTGCGGTTTCGGAGGGAAATGCAGCTCCGAGGTAGATTATAGTTAATCAACTTAACTTTTACTACGGTGTTGCTGTGCCTTAGCTCAAAGAGAACGATTTTGTAAGCTGCTGAAGCAGCAACAAAATTAGTCCCGTACTATCTGTACTGTCTTCGGCTTGCTGCCTTGTATTAAAAATTAATTTGATTAACTATAAGGTAAGTTTAAGGTTATTTTAAATTCCGACACGTTTAGGTTAAGCATCAGTCCGGTTATGACCAATAATGCCTGTCTGAAAACATTCAGACAGGCATTATTGGTATGGGGTATGAAAAAGCAGACTATAGTTAAAACACTTAATTTTAGTGGCATTTCCGTCATACTCGGGCTTGGCCCGAGTATCTTGAGTTCCGCTAACTTTAGGAGATACTCGGGTCAAGCCCGAGTATGACGAACGTACTATTTTTAAGTTGATCACTATAGTTCCTGTTTTGGCAGAGTTTTCAAATCACTTCAATTGAGCGAGCAGCTTGTCGTGAATGCCGCCGAAGCCGCCGTTGCTCATAATCAGGATATGGTCGCCGCTTTGCGCCTGTTTGGCGATTTCGGCAACAAAGGCATCGAAATCGCTGCCGGCATGCAGTTTGCTGCCGAGTGACGACAGGGCTTCGGCCACATCCCAATCCACGCCGCCGGAATAGCAGAATACTTGGTCGGCTTCACTCAGGCTTGCCGGCAGGGCGGCTTTCATAGTGCCCAATTTCATGGTGTTGGAACGCGGCTCCAATACGGCCAGAATGCGCGCGCTGCCGACTTTTTGGCGCAAACCCGCAACGGTGGTGGCAATGGCGGTGGGATGGTGGGCGAAATCGTCATAAACGGTAATGCCGTTAACTTCGCCTTTGGTTTCCATGCGGCGCTTCACGTTTTTGAATCGGCTCAAGGCTTCGCAGGCGGTTTTCACGTCCACGCCGGCATGGCGGGCGGCTGCAATCACGGCCAGCGCGTTCATGCGGTTGTGCTCGCCGATAATGTCCCAAGCCACATGGCCGGCTTTTTCCCCGTTGAACAACACGTCAAACGCGCCGTTTGCGTCCACTGCGCCGACCTGCCAGCCTTCTTTGACGCCGAAAAATTCAACAGGCGTCCAGCAGCCTTTATCGAGCGTGTCGCGCAGATTTTGCTCTGTGCCGTTGCAGACAATCAGACCCTGCGCGGGAACGGTGCGTACCAAGTGGTGGAACTGGGTTTGAATGGCGGCCAAATCGGCGAAAATGTCGGCATGGTCGAATTCCAGATTATTCAGAATGGCGGTGCGCGGGCGGTAGTGGACGAATTTGGAGCGTTTGTCGAAAAATGCGGTGTCGTATTCGTCGGCTTCAATCACAAAAAACGGTGAAACGGAATCGGCATCTTGGCGCGGCGCTTGCGGCAGGCGGGCGGACACGCTGAAATTCTGCGGCACGCCGCCGATCAGGAAGCCGGGCGCCAAACCGGCGTATTCCAACACCCAAGCCAGCATGGAAGCGGTGGTGGTTTTGCCGTGGGTGCCCGCTACGCCGAGCACCCAACGCCCTTGCAATACGTTTTCAGACAGCCATTGCGGGCCGGAAATATAAGGCAGGCCGCTGTTTAAAATGGCTTCGACCACGTCCATGCCGCGCTTGGCCACATTGCCGATTACATATACGTCGGCTTGAAAGGTGTCCAACTGCGCGGCATCGAATCCTTCGTGCACGCCTATGCCTAAAGCTTCGAGCTGGGTGCTCATAGGCGGGTACATTTTGGCATCGCAGCCGGTAACTTTGAAGCCTGCTTCTTTGGCAACTGCCGCCAAGCCGCCCATAAAGGTGCCGCCTATGCCGATAATGTGGATGTGTTTCATGGTGTGGGTTTCGCTGAAAACAATGAAAAATGTGTATTATAGCTGTGAAAGTTGATATTTTCTAATATGCAATGCCTGTCTGAAAAAGTGTTCAGACAGGCATTGGTGTGTGGCGGCCGTGTTATTTCAGCGCGCGGATGCCTACTGCATCGCGCACTTTTTCCAGTAAAACGCGTGCTTCTTTGCGTGCGCGGGCGGCGCCGGCTTGCAGGATGTCTTCGATTTGCGCGGGGTTGGCGGTGAGCTCGTGGTAGCGTTCGCGTTTGGGCGCCAATTCTTCATTGAGCTTGGCGCCGAGGATTTTTTTGGCTTCGCCCCACGCCAAACCTTCGGCCAGCATGCGGGTGAATGCTTGGGTTTCCTGTTCGGTGGCGAAGGCTTTGTAGATTTCAAACAGCGGGCTTTCATCCGGCTCTTTGGGTTCGCCCGGCTCTTTCAGGTTGGTGATGATTTTGTTGACTGATTTTTGCAGCTTTTTCTCGGTTTCGAACAGGGGAATGGTGTTGCCGTAGCTTTTGCTCATTTTGCGCCCGTCCAAGCCGACGAGGGTTTCTACGTTTTCTTCGATTTTGGCTTCCGGCAATACAAACAGCTCTTTGAAACGGTGGTTGAAGCGGCCTGCGATGTCGCGCGCCATTTCAACGTGTTGGATTTGGTCGCGGCCTACGGGTACGTCGTGGGCGTTGAACATGAGGATGTCGGCGCTCATCAGGATGGGATAGCTGTATAAGCCCATTTCGATTTGATGGTCTTGGTCTTCCTGGCCTTTGTCGAGATTGTCCTGCACGGCTGCTTTGTAGGCATGGGCGCGGTTCATCAGGCCTTTGGCGGTGATGCAGGTGAGAATCCAGTTTAATTCGAGGATTTCGGGAATATCGCTTTGGCGGTAGAACGTGGTGCGTTCGGGATCGAGGCCGCAGGCCAGCCAGGTGGCGGCTACGGCTTGGGTGGATTGGTGGATGGTTTCCGGGTCGTGGCATTTGATGATGCCGTGATAATCGGCCAGGAAAAGAAAGGATTCTGTGTTTTCGCTTTGGCTGGCGCGGATGGCGGGGCGGATGGCGCCGACATAGTTGCCCAGATGTGGAATGCCGGTGGTGGTAACGCCGGTAAGCACGCGTTTTTTGGTCATAATGGGGTTGCTTTCTGCTGGGATGTTTTCAGACAGGCATTGCGAGCGGGAGAGCCTTGCAAATGCCTGTCTGAAAGTGTGTTGCTGAACGGTTTTAAGATGGCCGAATCTTATCAGAATCCGGCCTCGTCTGCATAATCCAAACCTTCTTTACGTTGCAGGCGGGCGGCGAATTCATCACAGGCTTTGATTAGGGCGGCGGACAAGGGTTTGTCGAAAGCGGCATGGCCTGCTTGGACGATGCGCAAATCTGCTTCGGGGAAGGCTTGTTTTAATTCCCAGGCACTTTGCATGGGTGTGCACATGTCATAACGGCCTTGCACGATGATGGTGGGAATGTGGCGGATTTTGCGGATATTGCGCAGAATGGCGCGTTCCCCTTCCAGCCAGCCCAAATGCATAAAATAATGGTTTTCGATGCGGGCTATGGCGAGGGATTGCTCTGCGTCTTCATCTACGGCTCGCGGCTCGAACTGGATCAGCCAGCTTTCCCAGTCTGCCCAGGCTTTGGCTGCGCCGAGGGCGATGGCACGGTCGTTGGAAAACAGCATTTCGTGGTAAGCATGAACGAGCTTGCCGCGTTTTTCTTTCGGCACAGGGGCAATGTATTCCTGCCATTGCTGAGGATAAATCCGGCTTACGCCGCCGGCTTCGTTGATCCAGTCGATTTCGCTTTGGCGGCACAGGAAAATACCGCGCAAAATCAGGCCGAGCACGCGGTCGGGATAGGTTTCGGCATAGGCCAGGGAGAGCGTGCTGCCCCAAGAGCCGCCGAATACCAGCCATTTGTTGATGCCGAGTATTTCGCGGATTCTTTCAATATCCTCTACCAAATCCCAAGTGGTGTTTTCTCGGGTTTCTGCAAAAGGCAGGGAGCGGCCGCAGCCGCGCTGGTCAATAATAATGATGCGGTAGGCTGTGGGGTCGAAAAATCCCCGGCACGAAGGCGATGCGCCGGCACCCGGCCCGCCGTGCAGGAAGATCACGGGAATGCCTTTGGGGTTGCCTGATTCTTCCCAATAGATTTGGTGGAGGTTTGATACTTGAAGCATGCCGCTTCGGTTGGGCAGGGGGACGAAATACATGGTTTTCCCTTTTATAATGCAATGCCTGTCTGAAAACGGGTAGCACGGATTTCCGCGTTATTAAAAAGTTTCACTTTTTGTGGTGAAACCGTATTTCATGGTAATGAATTCAGCATGATTTATGTAGATGGCCTGCATATTATGGTTTTGTGGAAAGAATGTCCACCTTGCATTGCTCATAATGCATCTTTTGTAAAACAGGCTGTCGTTGCGCATTGACGCCGATACGCAAGCATTTAATCTCGTCAACACGCAAAGGCACGTTAACCGATGTTTGCGTGTTTTTCAAATATACTTTGTGAACGCCGAAAGGAAGGTCTTGATGTATGTGTTGGCCGTTGCGGATATTACCTATTTTTATATCGCCGGCATATACGTCGTAAACGATTTTGGAATTTTTCGAGTTGTGGGGGCGGTAGATATAAAGCTTGCCTTTGTTATAGTCGGGCTGCTCTAAGTGGATAAACCTCGGCGAGTCAGATTGGCAGGCAGTAAGCGCAAGGGGAAACAATATGCAAGCAAACAGATATTTTTTCATAATGCAAATCCTTTTCCGTTGTATTGTGAGTTGATTGTTTTTATGTGATAACTTTTGTAATAATATATACGTTTATATATTTTCTCAATTCAAACTTAAATCCCAATGATTGGGATTGAGTTGGCGTGTGTTTGGGTTGGTTATTTAAGATAACCGACATGATTATTGTTTTAAGATAGTTTGTTTGTGTTTGGTTAGACATTGTAAACGTTTTATGCTTTTTGAAAATCGTTTCAAGATTAATGGTATGCAAATGTCTTGGGCGGTTTGGGGCTTCAATAGGTTTTTCTATTGAATGAAAATTGCTTGTTTCTGTGTTTAATATCTTGAATCTATTGAGATAAAAAAATTTTCAGACAGGCATTGCCAAAAGAAGCCTGTCTGAAAATAAATGTTTATGAATAAATGTTTACGGCAGGATGATTTGTTTTCCATTGAAATCGTAAGCGCTCCAGCCACGGGCGTTTTTTACTACAATGAAAGGTTCATCTTCAGAGAGGTAAATTTCATTGAATTCAGGTTCTAGTACCCATTTGCCCTGCCGGTTGAGCACACCTTTTTTGTTTTGTTTGTCTCTGTGTGAGGCAACAATCAAACCGTGCGGTTCGATGAATTTTGCGAGGGGGAAAGATGTGGAATACTTACTGGCCGGCTGGTTCAGCATTAGCTCCTGATTATATTGAATGGATTCAGATTCATCGTGTGGGTAGCTGGAAATTGCTGCCCGGGTAAAAGCGAATTCCGGCTGAATCAGCCATTCGCCTTTGGCGTTAACAAATCCTTCATGATTAAGCATCTGTTTTTTATTTGATAAAATTTTCCTTGCAAAACCATAACCTTTTTCATCAAAACCGTATACCAATTGTATGCCTTTGTCGATAAAAGGCTCGGGGATTGACCGGCCTTGCAGATTTTTATAGCTATAGATGTGGCGCCCCTCTTTTTCCGAATACTGATTGATTTCTACAATATCACTGTTGGGGAGTAAGTCTGCGTGTTGTTGGGTATTTTCTGTTTGGAATACCCAATTGCCTTTGCGGTCGATAAAGCCTTTGGTGCCGTCTTCGGAATGAGCCTGAGCATAGCCTCGGGCATCAAATGGAGCCAGCCAGGTAAAGCGGACGGGAATTTCCAGTTCGCCTTTTAAATTCATTATGCCGTGCAGACCGTTTTTCCCGACAACAAGGAAAGACGATTCACTTACTAAGTCGGTGATACGCAAATGCGCGTATTGGGGCGGCATAGTGAATACCCATTGTTTTTGCTGGTTAATCAGACCGTGCTTTTTTCCGTCGCAGCTTGTCATATGGACAAACGGATATTTGTGGTTTGTTACCGAATCCCAATACACGCTTTGTATGAATCGCGCTTCGCTAAGCTCTTTGCCTTGATTATCTAAAAAGCCCGAACATATTTGATTGTGGTTTCGTTTGCTGTATGTGATCCATCTGTTTGTGTCATTGAACGGATGATGGGATGAAATATCCACATAGCCGCGTTGTTTGGTTTCCTGAGGAGAAAGAATCCAGTTGCCGTTGAAATCCGCCAAACCGAAGGAATGTGAATAATCGGAAGCGGTTTTATTGACGATGGATACCCTGATCAGGTTGTGTTCTTGCAATATTTCGAAATCCCTGATTTCGCTTTTAGAAGCGTTATCCGATTGGCTGAGCAGCTTTTCTCGGATGGCTTTGATTCTGCCTTCTTCCAGTCCGCTCAGTTTGAATCGGCCCGGAAAATGCCGGTTCAGGGTTGTCAGTAGGGCGGTACTGTCTGTTATGGAATTAATGTTGAATGTTGAAGGCGCAAGCAGCCATTTGCCTTTGTGGTTGATAAGGCCGTAGCTGAGATTGTCGAGTGTTTTGCCGAATAACAGGGTTTTGGGATCGAGGCAGTGTTTGCTGCCTTTTTCATAATGTTTTTTCTTGTAAGACAATGGGGTTTTGGTGGCAATGAACAGGTCGTGGGCTTGTGCGCCATTGATCAAATGATCGGGGATTAAATCACTGACTTTTTTAATAAAACTGAATTCCGGTTGGGCGGTCCAGTTGCCTTGTGCATCCACCAGGCCGAGCTTGATTTCTGCGTCAAACACGCATTCGGGATGCCGGCTTTTGGGAAAAACAAAATATTGATCTTGTGATTTTTCCGCTTTTTTAACGGGTGTGTTTGAAGTGAATGTTTGCGGCCGGCGCTCTGTCGTGCAGGCTGCGAGCAAAAGCGGGATAAGGAGGGCTAAAGTTTTTTTCATGTGCGTTTTCCTGTTTGTTTTTCAGACAGGCATTGTGTTGCGAAAATGCCTGTCTGAAAAAATCGTATTATCGTTCTGATGCCGCTTCAGCCGCTGTTTTCGCGGTTTTTTGATCAGCTTGGCCGGCGTGTTCCCCAACGTATTCTTGCGAATCGTTGTCTTCCGATTCTCCGAATTTAGCCCTCTCTATTTGCTTAATGTAGCCGATCAGGGCGTGATAGGTTTGGGTGTCGGGTTGGGTGCTGCTTTCGCTTCCGTCTTCCAACCAGTAGCGGTTTTGCAGGAGTTGGGAAGAGCCGTTTTCGTCTGCTTGCTTTTCTTGGCGGTAAGCGGCTTTTTTACCGTTTTCATACCAAACGGTTTGTTCGGTAACATTGCCGTCTTGGCCGATGTTCCATTGGCGTTCTAATATTTTTCTGTTGTTTTTAAAAACGGCAAAAAATTCGGGTTTGTGTTGCGCGCAGAGTTTGGCAGAGCAGAAAACATGGCTGTTACGGGTTTCCGAGTTGATGATGTATTCGATGGAATCCGGCTGGCCGTGTTCGTTGTAGAGTGCAATATAACCTTGGGTATTGCTGGTGTATCCATCGTTTTCCGAATTGCCGTAAAACAAACTGGTTTGTTTTTTGCCGCCATGGAAAAAGTCTTGCAGCAGATACAGGCCGTTGTCTTGAAGGCCGTATGACTTGCGGAAATAGCCTTTGGTATCTGGTGCTTCTGTTTCTGCCCAATCTTTGTCGAAATAGATTATGCGCTGTGGTTTAAGGCCGGAGGCTGCTTTCTGAATATCTGCCGTGCGCTTTAAAAATTCGGCTTCGCTGCGGGGAAGGTTTTCGTAATCGGCGTAACCGTTGGGTTGGGAAAGGCTTTGGCAGGCGCTGAGGGATGAGATGATAATGGAAGCAAAGAAAAACGTTTTAATCTGAGTGTTCATAAGTTGGAATAATCATATTGTTAGATTTTGAAAACATCTTAACAAAATAAAACAATCCGTACAAGCATAAGCTCATTTGCCCTTGCGGCTTGGCTTAAAGGGGTTTACATTCTTGTTCTTCACGATTTTTCAGACAGGCATTTGTAAGCCGTATGCATTATTTCAGTATCCATAACCAAGCGGGCGAGCACTTGGGCTTTTTTATTATGCTGCCCGATGATGAAAGCGAAAAACCGCAAAGCGGGCGTTTTATTGTGAAGCTGCAAAGTGAAACGCAGCCGCAAGACCGGCTTGCCGTGAGTGAGCTGGAAGTGTTTGGCGACTTAACCCAGCCGTTTTGCTGGCGGGTGGAAAAAGATCAGGTCAACCTTTATAAAGCATCGGAAAAAGTCGGCAGTTTGCGCAATGAGTTTTTGAAAATCGGCACGCAATCGTTGATATTGGGCGATATGACAGGAATGATGTAAACCATGGAAAGCATTTATATTCTGATACCGTTGAGTATCATCTTGGCATTTTTAATCGGCTATTTTTTCTGGTGGTCAGGCAAAAACGGGCAGTTTGACGATTTGGAAGGCCCGGCGCACCGGATTATTATGGATGACGACGAATACCATCCGGAAACGTCTGAAGCCAAGCCGACTGATTCTGCGGCGGAAGAGAAGTATGATCAAAGACAATCTTAATTTCGCTGTCAGCCGCCGTTTTGCGCCGCTTTTCGGCACCCAATTTCTCGGCGCATTCAATGATAATTTGTTTAAAACTGCGCTGTTTGTATCTATTAGCTTTTACGGTTTGGGCGATAATGCTTGGCTGCCGCCCAGCCAAATGCTCAATTTGGGGGCGTTGCTGTTTATTTTGCCCTATTTTCTGTTTTCGTCGATTTCCGGCGAGCTGAGCACTAAATTCGACAAAGCGAAACTTGCCAACATCATCAAAATATTGGAAATCCTGATAATGTTGGCGGCTGGTTACGGCTTTTTGATTCAGTCCGCCCCTTTGTTGTTGGCTTGCCTGTTTTTGATGGGGGCGCAATCCACTCTCTTCGGACCGCTGAAATATGCCATTTTGCCCGATTATCTGAACGATAAAGAGCTGATTATGGGCAACAGTTTGATTGAGTCGGGCACATTTTTGGCGATTTTGTTCGGTCAGATTTTGGGCACGTTTGTCGCCGGCTTAAATCATTATGTGGTAGCGGCTTTGGTTGTTTTAACCGCATTGATAGGGTTTATAACCAGCGCATTTATGCCGTCGGTGGCAGCCAAGCAGCCTGATGTGCGGATTGATCCGAATATCGCACGCAGCACTTGGAGCCTGCTGAAAGCCACATTCGCCCAGCGAGAACTTTATACCGCGATTATCGGCATTTCGTGGTTTTGGCTGATTGGTGCGGTTTATACCACCCAATTGCCCACCTTTACCAAAATCCATTTGGGCGGTAACGACAATGTGTTCAACCTGATGCTGGCCTTGTTTTCCATCGGCATTGCCGCAGGTTCGGTTTTGTGTGCCAAACTCAGCCACGAACGGCTCCGTTTAGGCTTGGTTGCCGTCGGCACTTTGGGCTTGACTTTGTCCGGCGTTTTATTGGTGTGGCTCACATACGGCACGCGTTATGTCGAGTTGAACGGCGTGTGGCATTTTCTTTCACAGTCGCGCTCTTTTCCGATTATGGCCTGCATGATTACCATCGGATTTTTCGGCGGCTTTTTCTCTGTGCCGCTTTATACTTGGCTGCAAACTGCCAGCAGCGACAATTTCCGCGCCCACGCTGTTGCCGCCAACAATATCGTGAACGGTTTGTTTATGGTTGCCGCCGCACTGGCCAGCGCCTTGCTTTTGTTTTTGTTCGAAAGCATCAGTCTGCTTTACTGTTTGGCAGCATTGGGCAACCTCGGTATGCTTTACTATCTTGTGAAACTGGAGCCGGAAATAGGGAAGGATTTGAAATCTTATTTGGGCATGAAATAACAATGCCTGTCTGAAAATTTTAGCTTCGCAGAAATTTGCGTTGCTCGTTTTCAGACAGGCATTGTGCTTTATATCGGATGGTTTAAGGCGCTGCTTTAAAGCCGGTTACTTCCAAACCGAAGCCGGTCAGGCCGTTCATAGAAGAGGGTTTGCCCATCACGCGCATTTTTTTTACGTTTAAGCCCACAAGAATTTGGGCACCGATGCCGTAGGTTTTTCTGTCCCATTTTTTGACTTGGAAAGTGTTTTTCGGCAGCGTGCGGTCGAGTAAGGCATCACCGTCTTCTGTGCGGTGCAGCAGGATAATCACGCCGCTGGGCGCGTTTTGGATATGCTCGAGCGCTTTGGGCAGCGGCCATGAATGATTGGGATCGGCTTGCAGGAAATCCATCACGCTGAAAGGTTCGTGCACGCGCACAAGTGTTTCCGTTTCGGGCGAGAGCTCGCCTTTCACTAAAGCCAAATGGGTTTCTCCGGAGAGTTTGTCCACGTAAACATGCTGCTGGAAAGTGCCCCATGGCGTGTGCACGGTGGTATCGCCCATTTCTTCAAGCAGGCTTTCGGTGCGGCTGCGGTATTCGATTAGGTCGGCGATGGTGCCGATTTTGAGGTTGTGTTCTTCGGCGAACTTCAGTAACTCGGGCATACGCGCCATGGTGCCGTCGTCGTTGAGGATTTCGCAGATAACGCCGGCAGGAGAAAGGCCGTTCATTTCGGCTAAATCAACAGCTGCTTCGGTATGGCCGGCACGCACCAATACACCGCCTTTTTGGGAGCGCAACGGGAAGATATGGCCGGGTTGTACGATGTCTTCGGGTTTGACGTTCGGCGATACGGCGGTTTGAATGGTAAGCGCGCGGTCGGCAGCCGAGATGCCTGTGGAAATGCCGTGTGCCGCTTCGATGGAAACGGTAAAGTTGGTACCGTATTGTGCGCCGTTTTTTTGGGTCATTTGCGGTAGGTTGAGGCGGTCGACCATGGCATCGTTCATCGGCAGGCACACCAAGCCGCGGGCATGTTTGATCATGAAGTTGATGGCTTGGGGGGTAACGAATTGGGCGGCCATAACGAGGTCGCCTTCGTTTTCACGGTCTTCCGCATCGGTGATGATGACCATTTTCCCGGCCTTGATGTCGGCCAGAATTTCGGGAATCGGGGAAATTTGCATAGTATCGGAGCTTGTTGTTTGAGTGTTGAGAGGTTGCGGATTTGCAGCCGGAGCAGGCTCGGAATGGTTACCGTCGAGCCACATCTCGGGCATGCCGGCAGATTGTTCGATTTTTCGGGCTTTTCGTTCACCGAAAGGCTTGTTTTTCAAGAGTGTAGAAAGTTCGCCTTGATTTATGCCGGTTTCAGCAGCGAAAAGAGATTGCCGCCCTTGATGCAGGCGGTCTATCCATAAACGCAGGTTTTTGCGGCGTAAGTCGGCGAGATTCATGCTGGTAATCTTGTAAATCGAAAAGCGGATATTACGCTTGCCGGGAATGAAAGTAAAGTTTTAGATGGTTTTGTAGATTTTACTTTAAAGTAAATTTTGACTGAAGATCAATGCCTGTCTGAAAAATAGTTTTCAGACAGGCATCTCTCTGGGCGATAATTTAAAAAACAATCAATCAGTATTTTAAGAAGCAATATAACTACAATGATTTCAATGATGCCGGGTGCGTATTAAATTTGACAAATCATAGCCTTGCGATTTAGCTTGGGTTAGATAAGATTGGTAAGTTTCTTCATCCATATGCGGTTGGCGGGAGAGGAGCCATAAATATTTTCTGTCCGGCTGACCAACCATTACGTTTTCATATTCCTCATCCAAGGCCATAATCCAATAAGGGGCTTTACCAACGGGCAACCAGCGTAGGACTTTGGGCAGGAAAGAAACCTTCAGCTTGCTGTTGGATTCATTTTGCGCACGGGCAAGCCCTTCTGCTTCCGACCAACTCCCATCCGCCTGCCTGCAGCGATTAACAACTTTAATGGTTGTATCTGCATTCAAAGTATAAGTGGCTGTTACATCAGCGGCACATTGTTTTTGAAAAGGCATCGGTAGGCGTGCAATTTCATACCATGTGCCCATGTATCTTGCCACATCTACCCGTTCGACAGTTTGCAAATCGGAAGACTCTGAGCCACGCGCAATCATGGCTGTTAAT
This sequence comes from Neisseria canis, assembly GCF_900636765.1. Classification (NCBI taxonomy): domain Bacteria; kingdom Pseudomonadati; phylum Pseudomonadota; class Betaproteobacteria; order Neisseriales; family Neisseriaceae; genus Neisseria; species Neisseria canis. The sequence goes on along the minus strand of NZ_LR134313.1, from coordinate 2,035,058 downwards.
GCCAATCCCAGAAAAACGGACAACTTAAATTTCATCTTTCACTCCTGTTTAGTAACCCATATTTTTGTCGTATAGCCAACCGTCGGCTATGACGGGTGTAGGATTTTTAAGCTTACCCCAACCTTATTGCGTCAGAGGTACTAACACGCTCATGCCGGGGCGGATATTGTTTTGCGGTTGGACAGGGCGGGCTTTGATTTCGAAAGTGCGCATATCAAAGCCGTCGTTGTTTCGTGTGGCACGCCATGTAGCGTAGTCGGCCAGCACTTTGCTGGCGAACACTTTGAAACGCACCGGATTGTCGCCGAGTGCGGGAATGGTGCCTTCGAATTCTTTGCCCAAAGAGAAAGCTGCCAAATAATCTTCGCGTACGTTCAATACCACCCACTGGTCTTTTAAATCGACCAGCGTTACCACTGGTACGCCTTGGGGTACGATGGTGCCTTCTTCTACCATCACATCTGCCACTTGGCCTTTAATCGGGCTTTTTAAGTTGGCTTCGTTTTGCGCCACTTCGGCTTCTTCCACTTTGGCGGCTACCTGTTTGGCTTGTGCTTCGGCGGCTTCCTTATCTTCGGTGCGTGCGCCTGTTTTTGCCATATCGTATTGTGCTTTGGCGGCGGCGGCCTGTTCGCGGCTGGCAACGAAGTTGGTGTAGGCTTCGTCGCGTTTTTGGCGCGACATCAAGCCTTCATCGGCCAGGTTCTGCACGCGGCGGTAAGAGGTTTCGGCAAGATCGGCAGCGGCTTGTGCGCGTTTCCATTGGGCGCGAGCCATTTCGATTTCCTGCGGGCGTGCGCCGTGTTCGGCTTTGCGTGCCACTGCTTCGGCGGCTTCCTGCGCGGCTTTGGCTTGTTTGATTTTGGCTGTGATTTCGGGGCTGTCCATTTCAATCAGCTGTGTGCCGGCTTCGATGTTTTCTCCTTCTTTTACCAAAATCCTGCTGATCCGGCCGGGTACTTTGGCGGCAATATCGGTTTCTTGCGCATCCATCTGGCCTTGTAACACAACCGGTTCGGGCTTGGCAGCCAGCCACACGCCGTAGGCGATGATGCACACCAAAATCACCAATACGATAACCAGGGCGGTAGAGTGGGTTTTGTTTTCACTTTTTGTCATGGTTTATCTTTCTTTTTCAGACAGGCATCAAAGGAATGCCTGTCTGAAAGCATGTTTTGTTCAATCACTTGGGTTTCATCAATAATTTTACGTCGGCTTTGCGCTCGTAATCGGTAAGCCGTTCGGGCACGCCGCTGCTTTCGAGCAGTTTGGCCAGCGACTGCACATAGTCGTTGGCGGCTTTTGCGCGTTCGGTTTCCGCTTTGGCAAACTCGGTTTCGGCTTTCATTAAATCGGCTACGGTGTTAACGCCTTCCCGCAGCCCGGCTTTTTTCAAACGGAGTACTTCTTTGGCGAGGTTGACGTTGCTGCCGCGGCGGATGTAGTCGTTGCGGGCGTTTTCCACATTGCGCCAATGTTTTTCCACCAGCAACATGATGTTTTCGCGCAATTCTTCATCGCTTTGCTCGGCCTGGATAATCTGCTGCATTGACGCACTGCTCATTTTGCGGCGGTCGATTTGGCTGTAGAGTGTCCAGCTCATATTGACGCCGGCTACCCAACTGCCTTTTTCGCGCGTTTGATAAGCGCCGAACAAATTGACATTGGGCATATAGCGTGCCTGGCCGGCCTTATGGACGGCTTCGGCCTGATGCTTTTTGGCATTGACTTTTTTAAAGCCGGGATGGTTGGTTGAAGCCAAATCTTGAAAATATTCGACCGGCTCTATGGGCTTGGTGAGGATGAAAATCGGGGTGGTTTGTCGGACGGGGGCATTGCGTTTGAGCAGGCGGCGCAAGGCGGTTTCGGCCAATATGGCATCGTTATGCGCTTTTTCGGCATCGCGTTTGGCATTTTCAAACGCAGCTTGTGCTTCCAAGCGCTCGACTTTGGCAATCAAGCCTTCCTCGAAAGCCCGTTTGGCGGTGTGGTCGTAACGGGCAATGGTGCGCACGGACTGGTCGTGCAGGCCGGCGGCCATGCGCGCAAGCTGGGTGCCGAAATAGCGTTCGGTTAATGTGCTGCTTAATTCGTTGGCGGTAAGCGAGGTGTCGGCAACTGCTTCGTCGGCACGGGCTTTCAGAAGATTTTTCACGGCTTTGGTGGAGCCGCCGTTGTAGACGGGCCAAATGGCGATGAGCGAAGCATTGCTGCTGCTGCCCCGTTTATCGTAGACGATTTCGTCGGGTATCCCTGAGGAAATGCGGTTTGCCGTGTTGTTCAGCAAAGAGGAAATGGAAGGGTCTATACCGCTTAAAGATGCGCTGTTGCCGCCACGGTCTAGGGCGTGCTGTTTGATGTCGTCCACATCCACGTCTCCGCGCACGCGGTATCTGGAGGCTGATGCGTCCAATACCAAGCTGGGGCCGCCCAATCCTTTGGCTGCTTCGCTTTGCAGCAGGCGTGCTGATTCAAAAGCTTGGGCGGCGGCAAGTTTGGGCGATTGTGCCATTAATTCCGACCGAGCTTCTTGAAAGCTCAATGCGCTTGAACGGCTTGGTTCGTTGTTTTCCTGCTCTGTGTGTGGGATAACGGGCAGCTCTTCAGCCAGCGGCGCTGCATAGAGCGGGAGCGGTGCGAGAAAAGGCAGGCAAAGTAAAGGTAAAACGGTGTTTCTCATGGTTTGTGGTTTGGTTAGTGTTTCTGCGTAAGTTTTCAGACAGGCATCAATCCCAATCCTCTGCAATGAAGCGCATGGGTTTGCCTTGCGGGCTGTTTAAAATCAATTCGTGCCCTTGTACGGTGTAGCTGTTGATGCTGTCGAGTTTGTTTAAAAAGGTTTGCTCCAGCTGCATGGCCGGCCCGCAATACATTCGGGTGGCCGCTGCGCTGCTGAAACCGATTCGGCCTGTATCGTCCATTGTTTCCGCGCTGAACATCAATTGATTGCAGCCCATGTAGGCATGTATTCGAGGTAATTTTGTCCAGTCCATTTTGGCTTTGGCGGCAGTAAGCTGGTCGCGGCTGAAGCCTTCCATTTCAACCAGCATCCACACGCGTTTGATTTGAGCCGGATTGTCGGAAACCTGCTTGGTCGCTTGCGGTGTGGTGCAGGCTGCAAGAAGAAGGGCGGCGGAAGCAATTAGGGGAAGCTTGTTCATTGTTTTTTACCTTATGCGTGGGAAATGTAGAAGTGATTGTACACGGATTCAGCCTCGAAAGATGCCTGTTTGAAAAGTTGCCGGCTTTCAGACAGGCATTATAGAAAGGAGCCAAGTATTTCAGCCTTATGATATACAAACTTTCCATCCATTATTACAATGTATAGTTAATTCATTAAAAAAAATCACGCGCTTGCCGTATTTGGGCTGTGGTTTGACAATATGTTTTTTCTAAATTAACTGAGAAGAAATCGGTATGCATTGGCTTTTTCTTGCACTGGCCATCGTGAGTGAGGTGTTCGGCTCCTCAATGTTGAAGATGAGTAACGGATTCACGAAGTTATGGCCGACCATAGGTATGGGCTTGGGATTTGCCCTGTCGTTTTATGCGCTTTCGCTGGCTTTGAGGGCCATCCCTTTGGGTATGGCTTATGCCATTTGGGCAGGTGTGGGGCTGGTGCTGACTTGTTTGGTAAGCGTGGTGTTTTTCGGGCAGAAAGTGGATGCGCCCGGAATCGTCGGTATCGGGTTGATTTTGGCGGGCGTATTGGTTTTGAACACGCTTTCTCGTATGAACGGACATTAAAAGATTTGGCAGATGATGCCTGTCTGAAAGCGGTTTCAGACAGGCATTAATGTCATACTCGCTGCATTACCGGAGTTTAAGATATTCTGGTCAAGCCCGAGTATGACAAATGTAATATTTTAAGTTGGTAAACGATAAAAACCGCATGGCGCCGGAAGCTTTTTAATCCGCCCGGTTTTTAAGTTGGTTCACATAACGCTGCCCGGATTCGGTTAGTTGCAGAAAACGTGTTTCGTGCGACGGCTGGTAAACATAGCCTCTGGCCACAAATGCAGCGAGCAGTTCATGTCCCAGCCAGCCTGCCAAATGGGGGGATTTTTCCGTCCAATCCATGCAGGCGGCCGTGTAGGGCGGATATTCGCGGATGTCGATATCCAAACCGGTCAGCCAGTTTAACCCTTTATCGGTAAGGTTGAAGCGGTCGTTTTTCTCATCCAGTTCGATTAATCCGGCATTGCTGAGTGCGCGGCTGATTTCTATGGCGATTCTGCCTGCCATATGGCCGTAGCATACGCGCAGGGTGTGGCTGTGGTGCGGTGCCGAACGCTGCTCTTGCGGCACGAGCATGGCAAGCTGCTGCAAGGCAGCCATGATGCCCGAGTTGCTGATTCGGTATAGGCGGCTTCTGCCTTGCTGCTTCATGCTGATCAGCCCGCCGTGGAGCAGCTTGCTTAAATGTACGCTGGCGGTTTGCGCGGTAATGCCGGCGGCGGCTGCCAATTCGGTTGCGCTTAATTCTTCGCGGCCGATTAAAGCGTCGAGCATCAAAGCACGACTGGGGTGGCCGATTAGGTGGGCAGTGTGGGTGAAATGATGGGCGAGTGACATGAGGTTCCCTTTTTTCAGACAGGCATTATAAGGTTTTCTGACGGCGTGGTGCGGCGCAGGCAGGTTTAATCTTAAACGCATTTTCCGGCGCTTATTTCGTTAAGCAACGAAATGAGGGCAGGGCGGCTTATGCTAATTTGCTCTGACCGTTTCATGATAAGGGGCAATGTTATGCGATTGGTCTTCGGCATTGTGTTTAGTTTGTTGTGGTCGTCTGCCTTTATTGCCGGTAAATACTGTTTGGAATATCTGCCGCCGCTGGATGTGTTGAGCTTGCGTTTTTTGCTGGCGGCCGCGCTGCTTTTTGCGCTTTGTTGGTGGGTAAAACGCAGCGGGCGGGGCGGCAGCGGTTGGGCGGATAAGCACTTGTGGCTGCACGGTATGGCTTTGGGCATGTTGAATTATGTGCTGTACCTCGGCTTTTCCTACACCGGGCTTCAAACGGTACCGCCCGAGCTGGTGGTGCTTTTGGTTTCGACCATGCCTTTTGTAACCACGCTTGCGGTGTCTTGCGTGAAGCGTAAATGGTCTTGGTTGCAGTGGTTGGCGATCAGCTTGGGATTTTTGGGCGTGTATATTGTGTTGTCGGTAAGAATGCCGGAAACGGGCTGGAGCATCGGTATTGTGTGGGTTGTGCTCGGCATGTTGGCGTTGGCCGGCGGCACGCTGTTTTACCAGTTCACAGCTTCCCTCCATCAGGCCTTGCCGCTTACTGGCATTCAGAATCTGTTCGGCGGGCTGATTTTGCTGCCTTTTTCCAATCCGCTGCAATGGCCTGCCGCTATGGCAGAGCCGGTGTTTGCGTTGTCGCTTTGGTATCAGGTGGTTGTGGTGTCCGGTGTGGCGATGGTAATGTGGTTTCAGCTGGTGCGCTGGTTCGGCTCGGACAATGCTTCGGCTTTTCATTTGCTCAACCCTATTTTTGCCTCTGTGTTGGCTTGGTGGTTTTTCGGTTCGGATTTGGGTATGGCCGATGCTGCGGGCACGGTGTTGGTGGTGCTGGCTTTGGGTATGCTCAACCGGATCAGGCGCAAGGTGGGATGATTGAAAAAGCATGCCTGTCTGAAAATTTTTTCAGACAGGCATTTTTCGTTTAAAACCGCTCGGTTTATTTGCGGCTGCGGCTTTTCTTGTGCTTGCTGCCGCTTTCGGCTTTGGCTGCTTTCGTTTTGGCTTTTGCAGGCTGTTGGGCAACCAGCGTGATTTTGCCGTCGACAAGCTTCAGCGTTTTGCCGGACTTGCCGGATTTACCCGAAGCGCGGGAGCCGGTTTTTTCTTTAGCGGTTTTATCGGCGCGGCGGGATTTTACCGTTTTGGCTGCTGGTTTTTCCGTGTTTTTGGCGGCGGTTTTCCTGCTCCGTTTTTTGCTTTTTTCACCGCCACGGATTAGGGTTAAATCAATCCTGCTGGTATCCAAATCGGCGCGCGCCACTTTTACGGTAACCCGGTCGCCCATCGAGAAACGCACGCCGCTGCGTTCTCCTTCTATCGCCATGATTTCGGGGCGGTAGTTGAAATAATCTTCACCCAAATCGCTGATGTGGATTAGGCCTTCGATATGAATATCGTCTAAAGTAACAAATACGCCGAAGTTGGCCATGCCGGAAACTTTGCCTTTAAACACTTCGCCCACTTTATCCCGCATGTAATAGGTTTTGAGCCAATTTTCCACATCGCGGCTGGCGTCGTCGGCCCGGCGTTCGGTAAACGAGGTGTGCACGCCCATAGCCTGCCACGGCTGCTTGGGCTTGTAGGATTCGCCTTGCAATACGGCTTTGATGGCACGGTGCACGGTTAAATCGGGATAACGGCGGATAGGCGAAGTGAAATGGGCATAATGCTCGTAAGCCAGGCCGAAATGGCCTTCGTTATTGTGTTCATACACTGCCTGCTGCATGGAACGCAGCAGCATCACTTGCAGCAGCTCCTGATCAGGCCTGTCTGAAAACTGCTCTGCCAGTTTGGCGTAGTCTTTCGGCGCAGGTTTGTCTCCGCCGCCCAAGCTCAAGCCGAGCAAAGCAAGTTGCTCCCGCAACGCGGCCAGTTTTTCAGGCGTCGGCCCCAAATGGTTGCGGAACAATGCGCCGTGTTGGTTTTTCAACAGAAAATCTGCCGCGCATACATTGGCGGCCAGCATGCACTCTTCAATCAGCTTGTGTGCATCGTTGCGCACCACGGGCACAATCCGCTCGATTTTGCCGTTATCATCAAAAAGCATTTGCGTTTCAATGCTTTCAAATTCCATCGCGCCGCGTTGATGGCGTTTCTTTTGCAGGATGCCGAATAGCTTGTATAAGGTATCAAGCTCTTTTTTATGCGGATTGTTTTCACCGCTTTCCAGCCACTGCCAAACTTGAGTGTAAGTCAAACGGGCGTGGGAGCGCATCACGGCAGGGTAAAACTTATATTCTTTCACATTGCCCAAATAGGAAATCTGCATGTCGCATACCATGCATAAACGGTCAACATCCGGGTTTAGTGAACAAATACCGTTAGAAAGCTTTTCCGGCAGCATCGGAATCACGCGGCGCGGAAAATAAACGCTTGTGCCGCGCTCGTAAGCATCCTTATCCAAATCATCGCCGGGCGTGACATAGTGGCTCACATCGGCAATCGCCACCACCAACCGGTAATTGCGCCCCTGCTTTTCTGCATACACGGCATCATCAAAATCCCTCGCAGTTTCGCCGTCTATCGTTACCAAAGGCAAATCGCGCAAATCCACACGGCCTTCTATATCTTTTTGAGACACGTTGGAAGGAATCTTTTCGGCAGCTTTCAGACAGGCATCGCTAAATTGGTGCGGCAAATGGTGTTTGCGCACGGCAATTTCGATTTCCATGCCGCTGTCTGCATAATCGCCCAAAATTTCAGTTAGCCGGCCCACCGCAGGATGAAGCCCTTCGGGGTAACTTTCAATTGCAGCCATAACCACTTGGCCGGATTCCGGCTTGAACGAAGCCACAGACTCCGGCTCAAGCAGAATCGTTTGGTTGAGCCGCTTATCTTCCGGCACCAGCACGCCGACACCGCGTTCCAAATAGAAACGGCCTACCACATCTTTATTGGCACGCTCCAATATTTCCAAAACCTGCCCTTCGCGCCTCCCGCGGCGGTCAACACCGCCCGGGCGCACCATCACAATGTCGCCATGCATCAGCCCGCGCATCTGTTTTTCATATAAAACAAAGTCGCCCTGTTTGTTGTTTACCAAAGGCACGGCAAAGCCGAAACCGTCTTTATGCGCATCAATCCGGCATTTCACCAAAGCCAGCTTATCGGCCACACACACGGCACCCCGGCGGTTGATCAAAACCTGCCCGTCACGCGCCATGGCTTTGATTCTACGTTCGAAAAATTCATATTCATCGGCAGAGATAGATAATTTCTCAGCCAATGTGGCAATTTTCAGCGGCACACCTTCCTGCTCCAGCAGGTCGATTACCCATTCCCTGCTCGGCAAAGGATGCTCATAGCGTTGTTTTTCACGCTCCAAATAAGGGTCTTTTTCTCTTAAATTTAAAGGTTTAATATTTTTCTTCATTTTTGTTCGTTTTTCTGATTGACATTTTTTTTGAAGGTTTTATAATCATGTGCTTCGTTTCAAGTGTAAGCACTTTAACGTAAATTACATATTAAAGCAAAGCCCAGGTGGCGGAATTGGTAGACGCGCTAGCTTCAGGTGCTAGTATCTTCACGGGTGTGGAAGTTCGAGTCTTCTCCTGGGCACCAGCCAAAATTTGCTTTGATTATAATTTAATTTCAAGCCCAGGTGGCGGAATTGGTAGACGCGCTAGCTTCAGGTGCTAGTATCTTCACGGGTGTGGAAGTTCGAGTCTTCTCCTGGGCACCAGATTGAAAGCGGCCTAACTGGATAGGGTTGGATTGTTTGTTTTTCAGACAGGCATTCTTGCCAAACACTTGAAAAAACAATACAATTTGATTTCCACAGAGAGGTGGATGAGTGGTTGAAGTCGCACGCCTGGAAAGCGTGTATACGTGAATAGCGTATCGAGGGTTCGAATCCCTTCCTCTCTGCCAGATTTTATGTTTAAACAAATTGTTTAAATTGCAAAAAACAAAAAATAAGACCAAGTATAATACTTGGTCTTATTTTTTATCTTTAAATTAGAAACTTTCGATAGAACTAACGGTCATGTTATATAAACATGGCATTGATTCAATACGAATTTAATAAGGATATTACCTTAAACTCTCTATTGCTTTTGTTGTGCTTTCGGTTGTGAATTTTTTATTGACTCCCAAACACGAAGGCATTCCTTTTAGAAGATTGCTGGAAGTCTGTTTTTAAAAATCAAAAAACAGACTAATGATTGGTGGAGGCGGGGGGAATTGAACCCCCGTCCGAAAGTCCTCTACAAAGCGTTCTACATACTTAGTCTTGCCTACTTGGAATCTTGCTCCCATTCCGCCGACAGACAGGCTGTTTGGAAGCCAGTTACCTTAAATCTTATTTTCTGCCAAGTAACCCGACAGAAAACCAGTCAATGTAAAATGACGTTGCCGTAGCTTGCGCTACACAGCCCATCGACCAACTGTTGCAACGGCTAGCCTTAAGCGGCTAAAGCGTAAGTTTCGTCGTTTGCGACTATTTTCGTTCAGTGTTTTACGGGAATCTGAGACCCCGGTATGCCCGCATCTGCTTCGCAACCCCCGTCGAAACCAAGATCGCCCCCAGATAGGAACGGGTTATTATACGCGAAGAGCTTATGAATTACCAGCTTGGCGTTTGAAGGTATAATGCCTGTCTGAAAACTCGGTAAGGGCAATGATTATGTATGATGTGAATACGCATGATGTGCGCCGTTTTTTTGCGCATGTTTGGCAGAATAGATTGATGCCGCTCCAATTGGATGCTTTGCAGCAAAAAGCTTTGCGCATTATTGAGGCGCACCCCGAATACGGCCGGTATTTGGAAAATATTGAAAACTATTTGGATAAAAGTTGGACTCCGGAAGAAGGAGAAACCAATCCTTTTCTGCATATGTCGCTACACTTGTCGATACAGGAGCAGGTGGCGATTGATCAGCCGCCGGGCATACGCGCGATTCACGAACAATTGTGTGCCAAACACAGCGGTAATTGGGTTAAGGCTGAACACGATATGATGGATGCGCTGGCGGAAACCATTTGGGAAGCGCAACGCTTCGGGCGGGGTTTGGATGTGAATGCTTATATGACCCGTTTGCGCAAGCTGGTCGGATTGGGGCAGGAAGATAATGCCCGCATCAATCCGCACGAGGTGGGTGCGTCGGATAAAATCAGCGGCCGCTAAACGGCTTGAGCCATATATTAAATGCCTATCTGAAAGCTTACTTTTAACGGATTTGGCTTTCAGACAGGCATTGTTTGTTATTCCGCTTCTTCAATCCAAGCCTGCTGCACGGCTTCCAGGATGCGTTCGCCGCAATGGGCAGGGTCATCGTCGAAATCGGGTAGGGCGAGAATCAGCTCTCGTAAACGGGTAAAGCGGATGGTTTTCGGGTCGATATCGCCGTGGGTGTCGTATAGCTCTTCGGCGATGCGTTGGGTGTCGGTCCATTTCATGGCGTGTTCCTTTATGGTGTTCGGACAAGCTTTTTTGATTAATGGTGTTCGCGCGCGTGGTTGATGGTGTATTTGGGGATTTCCACTACCAAATCTTCATCAGCCACTTTGGCTTGGCAGCTCAGGCGTGAATCGGCCTCCAACCCCCATGCCTGATCGAGCAGGTCTTCTTCGATTTCAGACGGCTCTTCCAAGCTGTCGAAACCCTGCCGCACGATCACGTGGCAGGTGGTACAGGCGCAGGATTTTTCGCAGGCGTGATCGATTTCGATGTCGTTGTCGAGCAGCAAATCGCAAATGGTTTGGCCTTCGGGCGCATTTTCAATGACTTTACCCTCAGGACAGAGTTCGGCGTGTGGGAGTATGGTTACTTTTGGCATGTTGTGTCTATGTTTAAAGGCAAATTAAAAATTATTAGAAAGATTTAAATAAAGAGAATTAAAAGATTATTTAACTTTGATCACGAAATCTCTTCCACCCTCTGCCCCGTCAAAGCACGCTTGATATTTCTATCCATACGTTTAGCGGCGAAATCATCGGTAGCATGTCCTAACGCGGATACGGCGTTGCGGATTTCGTCGGCATTGCCTGTCTGAACGAGATTCTGCAAAGCGGCGATGCTGTCGCGGATGGCGGTAAGTTCGGTTTCGTTGAGCAAATCGCCGTCCATTTCCAATGCGGCTGCTACGGCTGCAATCAAGCCTTCGGCTTCTACAACGGCTTCGGCGCGGGCGCGGGCGGCCATGTCGTCGGAGGCGTTCGACATGCTCTCTTTCAGCATGTTGGTGATGGTTTCGTCGTCGAGACCGTAGGAAGGTTTCACTTCGATTTGCGCCTGCACGCCGGTGGATTGTTCGCGGGCGGATACGGAAAGCAGGCCGTCTGCATCCACTTGGAAGGTAACACGGATGCGGGCGGCGCCGGCCACCATCGGTGGAATGCCGCGCAAGGTGAATTTGGCGAGGCTGCGGCAGTCGGACACAAGTTCGCGTTCGCCCTGCACCACATGAATAGTCATTGCGGTTTGGCCGTCTTTAAAGGTGGTGAACTCTTGGGCGCGGGCGGTGGGCAGAGTGCTGTTGCGCGGGATGATTTTTTCTGCCAGCCCGCCGTAGGTTTCGAGGCCGAGCGACAACGGGGTAACGTCGAGCAGCAGCCATTCGTCTTCGTTTTTATTGCCTGCCAGCACATTGGCCTGCATCGCCGCGCCGAGTGCGACCACTTGGTCGGGGTTGAGGTTGTTGAGCGGCGTTTGGCCGAAAAAGGTAGCCACGGCTTGCTGAACGTGCAGCATGCGAGTGGAGCCGCCCACCATAATCACGCCTTTTACATCGGCTTTGCCCACACCGGCATCTTTCAAGGCTTGCTTCACCGGCTCGATGGTTTTGGCAACCAGATGTTGCGTAAGCGTGTGGAATCCTTGGCGGGTAACGGTGGTATCGACTTGGCGGTCGTCTGAAAGCACGGTGCGCACGGTGGCGCTGGTGTCGGTAGTCAAGGTTTCTTTGGCGGCACGGGCAAGGCTGAGCAGCAGTTGGCTGTCTTGCTCGTTGAGTTGGGACAAACCGTTTTGTTCGAGCAACCAGCAGAACAGGCGGTGGTCGAAGTCGTCTCCGCCGAGTGCGCTGTTGCCGTTGGTGGCTTTCACTTCAAACAGCCCTTTGGTGAGCTGCAATACGGATACGTCGAACGTGCCGCCGCCGAGGTCGTACACCACAAACGTGCCTTCCGAGCGGTTGTCCAAACCGTAGGCAATCGCGGCGGCGGTCGGTTCGTTGAGCAGGCGCAAAACGTTTAATCCGGCCAAACGCGCGGCATCTTTGGTGGCTTGGCGTTGGGCATCGTCGAAATAGGCAGGTACGGTAATCACGGCACCGACAAGCTCGCCGCCGAGGTTTTCTTCGGCACGCTGTTTCAAAGTGCGGAGGATTTCGGCAGACACGTCAATCGGCGTTTTGTCGCCCGCACGGGTGTGCAACTCGATAATGCGTTCGTTGCTACCGAAGCGGTAAGGCAGATAGCGGGCTCCTTGCTGAACATCTTCCAAAGTGCGCCCGATCAAACGTTTGGCGGAGCTGATGGTGTTCACGGGGTCGATTTTCTGAGCCTTGAGTGCGTCGTAACCGACTTCGATATCGTCTCGGCCGCAATAGCGCACAACCGAAGGCAAGGTAACGCGGCCTTTTTCGTCGGGCAGGCAAACTGCGCTGCCGCTTTTAACGGAGGCGACGAGGCTGTTGGTGGTGCCCAAGTCGATGCCGACGGCCAAGCGGTGTTGGTGCGGAGCGGCAGACATGCCGGGTTCGGCGATTTGCAGAAGTGCCATGTTGTGTGTGCCTTTGAGGGTTATTTTTAGCTGGCGCGTATTCTAACAGATTTGGGATAGTTGAGTAAATCAGTCGGAAATAAAACATGCCTGTCTGAAAGCGGATTGGGCAGCTTTCAGACAGGCATGGTTCGGGCGGTTTATTTTGCGCCGTATTGGTTGAGCTGGGCAAGCTCGGCAAGGGCTTTTTGGTAGTCTTCTTCGCCAAGTTTGGTAAGGCGGATTTGGTAGACGGTTTTGCCTTCCTGTTCAACCGGGAAAATCTGCCACAGGCCTTCTCGGTGGTAGCGGTCGAGAATGGCGCGCACGAGCGTTTTCATTTCGGCGCCTTTATGTGCTTCGCCTATGCTGCGGCCGATGGCATTGTTGCGCAAATCAACGCTTTCGTCGGCATCGTAGAGCTTGTTGAATTCGGTTTTGTTCGGGTCGGGCGGCGTGTTGTCTTTTTCATAGGCATCGCCGGCTTCTTTGGCCAATTCTGCGCTGAAACGGGAGGTGATGGCGGCCTGCCATAAGGTGTGGCGCACGGCGTTGACCTGCGTGCCGCGGTTGTTTGGGTTGGCTAAGTCGTCCAAACCGAGGCGGATGGAAAAGCGCACGGAATTGGTGGTGATGTTGCGCGCGCGGTCTGCTTTCATGCCGATTTGGTAGGCGGCAATCGGATGTTTGACCACGAAGCGCAAGGCTTTTTCTTTGCGCCCTGCGTTGGTGGGCGGGCTGCATGCGCTGAGTGCGAGCGCGGAAATCAGGGTAAGCAACAGTGTTTTTTTCATTTTGAATATGTTGGTTGGATGTGGGGTTTGCTGTGTTTGGGGCGGCTGCTCAATATTTGTGCATTTTGAACTTGCCGATGCCTATCTGAAAGCGGTTTTACGGTTTTCAGACAGGCATTTACATTTTATGGTAGGGCGCTTTGGATTTCTTTGCGCAGTTTGTCGAGAAAGCGGCTCTGCCGAACAAGTGCGGCGGCGGTTTCGGTTTGGTTTTCGGCAAAGGCGGCGCTCAGTTGCCGGAACAATCCGCTTTGTTCGCCGGCGATTTCCTCATCAAGTGCGCCGAGCGCGGATTCATCGTGCTCTGCGCGGGCGCTTTCCAAAGTTTCGCGCCATTCCATTTGCTGCATCAGAAATTCGGGGGCAAACGCGGTGTGCTCGGGCGCGTCGGCATCTATTCCCTGCGCTTGCAGCAGGTAGGCCGCGCGGTCGGTGGGGGATTTGAGCGTGCGGTAGGCTTCGTTAACGGTGGATGCCATCATCATGGCTTGTCGCTGCTCAAACGAGGATGCGGCGGCGTATTTGTCGGGATGGAACTGGGCGGCTAGGCGGCGGTAGATTTGTTCGATTGCCGTTTCGTCGATGTCGAATGTGGGCGGTAGGTTGAAAAGTTCGAAATATTGCATATCGGTAAGAGCGGTTTTCAGACAGGCATTAGTGTAGGACGGTTGTTTTTCGGAAGCAAGAGGCTTGTGCCATAGCGGTTTATGCCTGTCTGAAAACGTTTTGCAGCGGGCGGATTTGCTCCAGGCGGGCGCGGCCGATGGCTTCGGCGGTTTTGTGCGGTTCGCCGGCGTGTTCGGCCGCGATGGCGGCGGTGTTGACGCTTTGTGCGGCGGCCAGCAGCGCAAGCCAGCGTTCGCGCTGGAGGTAGGGCGTGTTTTCCTGCCCCAGCCTGCCTTGATGGTCGGCTTGGCAGACGTTAAGTGCCTGCTTGAAACGTTCGCTGCGGCGGAAGGCATCGGTTTGCTTGAGGGTTTTCAACACGGTTTGCGGTTTGAGCCGGGCGACGCTGTGGAGCTGGATATGCCAGCGGCAAACCAGTTCGGCCAGTTCGCTGCACGCTTTGGGCACGCGCCAGCGGGTGTTGACGGCGCGCACGGGTTCTATGCCGGCCAAATCGTGGCCGTGGTGTTTGGGCAGGATGTCGGCGGGTGTGAGCGCTTTGCCCAAGTCGTGGAGCAGGGCGGCATAGCGTTCGGGCAGGCTCAGGTTGAGGTCGGCGGCACGCTGCAACACCATCAGGGTGTGGATGCCGCTGTCGATTTCGGGGTGGTAGTCGGCGCGTTGCGGTACGCCGAATAAGGCGTCGACTTCAGGCAGAATCACGCTCAATGCGCCGCATTCGCGCAAGGTTTCAATCATGCGGGCGGGATGTTGCTCCATCAGGCCGCGGGCGAGCTCCTGCCAAACGCGTTCGGCCACCAAAGCGTCGGCTTCGCCGCTTGCAACCATTTGCCGCATCAACTGCATGGTTTCGGGCGCAATGCTGAAGCCGTAGCGGGCGGCGAAGCGGGCGGTGCGCAGGATGCGGACGGGGTCTTCGGCAAATGCGGGGGAAACGTGGCGCAGGATCCGGTTTTGCAGGTCGGCTTGGCCGCCGTAAGGGTCGATGATGTTGCCTTCGCTGTCTTGCGCGATGGCGTTGATGGTAAGGTCGCGCCGCATCAGGTCTTGCTCGAGGGTAACGCTTTTGTCGGCGTGAAAGGCAAAGCCGGTGTAGCCTTTGGCGGTTTTCCGCTCGGTGCGCGCCAGCGCGTATTCTTCATGGTTTTCGGGGTGGAGGAATACGGGAAAATCTTTGCCGACTGCGCGGTAGCCCAAGTCGAGCATGGTTTGCGCGTCGGCGCCGACCACGACCCAGTCGCGGTCTTGGGTGTCGATTCCGAGCAGGGCGTCGCGCACGGCGCCGCCGACAAGATAGGTTTGCATAGTGAGTGATGCCTGTCTGAAAGGTGCGGGTTATTTGAACAATTCGTCGTGGCGGCTGAAAAAGTCGATGGCTTGGGCGAGTTTTTCTTCATCGAGGCTGGCTTTCAGGTCGCGCGCGATTTCACGCAGGGCTTCTTCGCGCAATGCTTGCTGCATACGCATTTCCGCGTTTTCCGGGCTGAGCTTCATCTGTACGTTGAGCTTGATGTTGTGGCTGTCGAGCATATAGAGGGCTTCGTCGCTGAAGATAAACGGCTCGCTTTGGGGCGGTGCGTCCCAGCGGTCTTCGTTTATCGGATACCATTGGCTGCGTCCCTGCGGCTTGATGAATTGATTGCCGATACCGTAAATGTGGCGGTATTTTTGTGAAATGTATTTTTTCATATGCGGATGCCTGTCTGAAAAAGCCGGGCGTTCAGACAGGCATTATATAGGGTTAAATTGTTTTGCAAAGGTTTCACTTTGTTTGATACCAGTTTAACCAGCCGATGCTTTGCATAAATTCGATGTTGGCCGGCCCGTAGGGTTGGCTGTAAAAACGGGCGAATTTTTCGCGGTAGGGGAATTTTTCGCGCGCTTCGCCGAATTCGGTCATGGTTTGCTCGTAGGCGGCGAGGTTTTCAGACGGGCATTGGTCCGACGGATATTGGTTTTCCGCATAGGCGGCCGCTTGGGGCAAACGCGGTTTGACGCGCATTTCTACATTAGGCGTGCCGATGCAGAGACCGACAACGGGGAAAGTGTGCGGCGGCAGCTTGAGCATTTCGGCCAATTGCGGCGCAATCAGGCGGATACCGCCTGTATAGCAGACGGCATAACCCAAGCTTTCGGCTGCGGTTGCCGCGTTTTGTGCGGCAAGCACGGCATCGGTCACGGCAGTCATAAAGGCATCTGGAGTGCCTGCGGCGGCAAACGTGCCTTCATAAGCTTGGCGGCACAAGTCGGCTTTGTGCAGGTCGGCCAGGAAAATAAAATAAATGGCGCATTGTCCGATTTGCGGATTGGCCGGGAGCTGCTCGGTGATGTGTTGGCGCAACTCTGGGGAAGTGATGTTGATGATGGTGTAGTGCTGGCCGTTCATCCATGAGGGCGCTTGGCGGGCACAATCGATTATGGCCTGCAAATGCTCTTGCGGCAGGATTTCTCCGGTTTTAAAGCTGCGGTAGGTGCGGTGGTTTTTTAACAATGAGATGGTGGAATTCATATTTTCTCCTTTAATGTTTATGCCGTTGATGCGCCTGATTTTATGCTGCTTTGGCAGTTTGCGGTAGGTCAACCATGATGAAAAATCTCGTGCGGGAGAAGGTTGCGTTTGTTATAATCAAGTTGAAATTGGCAAGGAAGCTTAGGAGATAAGGTTTTTTGCTTTGATTGTTCAACCAAGAGGATTAATGAATATGTTTCCTGAATATCGCGATTTGATTTCAAAATTAAAACAAGAAGATGCACACTTTGCCCGTTTGTTTGACGAGCACAATGAGTTGGACGATAAAATTACCGGCTTGGAAAACAATGAAGTAACTGCGGTTTCTGCAGCAGAGGAAATCGAAAGCCTGAAAGTGAAAAAGCTGGCTTTGAAAGACGAATTGTACGAAATTCTGAAAAAAGCTTCTGCTTAAGTTTGAATAAACGAAATGCCTGTCTGAAAGTTTTCAGACAGGCATTTTTTGAACCCTTATTTTATTTTTTAGAATTACGCGACTGCACGTCAATAATCCACACCTCCGATTGCGAACCGAGGCGGAAAGGCACGCCCCAAAAACCGTAGCCGGAGGTAACAAAATAATGCCCCATGCCCAGTTGCGCATATCCGTAGGACACACGGTTGAGGAATTTCACCACGAAATTAGCCGGAAACACCTGACCGTTGTGCACATGGCCGGAAACCTGCACGTCAATCGGCAGTTTTTCATGTTTATGGATTTCGGTCGGGCGGTGATCGAGCAGGAAAACGGGCTGTCTCGGATCGGTTTTCAGCAGCAGCTCTTCGGTTGGCATGCGGTTTTTGGCATTGTCGTCGGGGCGGCCGATCAGCCAGAAGCGGTTGTCTATCTGCACTACATCGTCATGCAGCACGGTTACGCCGGCTTCGGTGAGCGCTTCGTGAATTTCACGTTCGTGTCCGAACAAATCGTGATTGCCCATGGTGGCATACACGCCAAGCGGCGCACGCAGCTTCATCAGGCTGGGCTTCATGTCTAATTCGCGGTAGGCTTCGGTGTCATCATCCATAATATCGCCGGGCAGCAAAACAATGTCCGCTTTTTCACGGCTCATAATCGCTGCCAAATCATCCAGCTGTTTGCCGCGGAATAAATAACCTAAATGCAGGTCGCTTGCCATGCCGATGCGGACGGTTTTTTCAAGCGGTTTGTCTATGGTTACGGTCATACGCTTTACCACCGGCACATAAGCGCTGTACACCGCATAAGCCGTGACACTGCAGAAAAACAGCACGCTAAACGCGCGCAAACCCATAGCCAAAGTGTGTTGCGCCACGCGTTTTCTCAAAGCAAGCCACACTAAAAACACCGCTGCCGAAGTAAAGACAGTAAACAGCATCAGCACCATCCAGCCCGCGCTCACACGGAACATAAACCGCCAATAGCGTAAAAGCGTCAACACAAGCAGGCCGTTGCTGAATACGAATGCGCCGATCAAAATCAGGCGATGGGCGGACGTGCCTTTTTCGGTTTTCAGAAACCATTGCCAGAATTTGGCAAAGCAAAACGTGAAAACCTGCAATACACAAAAGATAAATGCAAAAAACATAAATCCATTCCGAAAATATAAAGAGGCAGATTTTAGCATGGCACTTCATACGCAACGCTTGTCTGAAAAAGTAAAAAAAAGCAAGCGGAAAAGGCAGGCAGAATGCTGCACGTAGTGTAAATTCAGCTATAATATCAAGCTGAATCTGAATTAAGGGAACAAATATGACCACTCCACAAACTGCAATTATTCCGGATCATTGCAAAGCCGGCATCTTTATTCAGGCAGACGTAATTTCCGGGCAAGCCGAAGCGGTGAAACAAGCCTGCAAAACCGCGCTGGAAACCGTGCAGCAGCTGCAAAGCCAATATCCGGATGCCCATTTAGGCCTGACCATCGCATTCGGCTCCGATTTCTGGAAAAGCCTCGGACACCAACAGGAAGGGCAGGAAATCAAGCCGTTCCGAGCTTTAGGCAACGGGCTGGCACCGGCGACGCAACACGATATCTTGTTTCATATCCAATCCATGCGCCATGATGTGAATTTCCTGCTCACCCAAAAACTTGTTGGCTTATTCAATAAAATCATCGATATAAAAGACGAAACCCACGGCTTTCGCCTGATACAGGAACGCGGAGTGGAAGGCTTTGTGGACGGCACGGAAAACCCGCAGGGTAACGAAGCAGTAGCCGGAGTGGCCATTATCGAGCAAGACAAACCCGACGCAGGCGGCAGCTATGTGCTGTATCAGAAATACCGCCATGATTTAAACAAATGGCGTACTTTCAGCCTGGACGAGCAGGAAGAAACCATAGGCCGGAGCAAAGAAGACAACGAAGAATTCGAAGGCGAACGCCTGCATCCTCGCGCCCACATTGCCCGCTCCAATTTAAAAGAAAACGGCGTAGGCCTGAAAATCGTGCGCCGCAGCCTCCCTTACGGCACGGTTACCGGAGAACACGGTTTGGCATTTATCTGCTATTGCAACAAACTGCATAACTTTGAAGCCCAGTTGTTGAGCATGTTCGGCGAATCGGCAGACGGACAAACCGATTTGATGCTGGAGCGGTTTACTCAAGCAATATCGGGCGGATATTATTTCGCGCCGAGCGCCGGGCGGCTAGCCAATCTTTAATCGAGGGCGGATTCGGATTTGAAGTGCAACTTTCCATAACAGAAAAAGGCCGGTATGCGGTAGCATACGGCCTTTCCTGCAAGAAAGATTGCCATGAGCTACACACAACTGACCCAAGACGAACGATACCACATCCAATACCTATCCCGCCACCACAGCATCAGCGAAATCGCCAAACGGCTTAACCGCCATAAAAGCACCATCAGCCGCGAAATCAAACGGCACTGCCCACAAGGGCAGCAATACAGTGCCGAAAAAGCCCAACAGCAAAGCCGGCTTACCAAGCAGCGCAAAAGAAAGCCCTATAAGCTCCATTCGCAGCTGATCCAACACATCGCTACCCTCATCCGCCGCAAACTCAGCCCCGAGCAAGTGTGCGCCTATCTGTACAAGCACCACCAAATCACACTCCACCACAGCACCATTTACCGCTATCTGCGTCAAGACAAAAGCAACGGCGGCACTTTGCGGCAGCATCTCGGAATAGCCGGCAAATCCTACCGTAAACGCTACGGCAGTACATGGAGCAGAGGCAAAGTACCCGACCGCGTCGGCATTGAAAACCGACCCGCCATCGTCGACCAAAAATCCCGCATCGGCGACTGGGAAGCCGACACCGTCGTAGGCAAAGATCAGAAAAGCGCATTACTGACCTTGGTCGAGCGGGTTACCCGCTACACCATCATCTGCAAGTTGAAGAACTTCAAAGCCAAAGACACTGCCAACGCCGTCATCAAGGTATTGAAGGCGCATAAAGCCAGAGTCCATACCATTACCATGGATAACGGCAAAGAATTCTACCGACACATCCGAATAGCCCAAGCATTGGAGGCGGAAACCTATTTTTGCCGCCCCTACCATTCTTGGGAAAAAGGGCTGAATGAAAATACCAACGGACTCATCCGCCAATATTTCCCCAAACAAACCGATTTCCGCAACATTAGTGAGCGGGAAATACGCAGGGTTCAGGATGAACTGAACCATAGGCCAAGAAAAACACTTGGCTATGAAACGCCAAGTGTTTTATTCTTGAATCTGTTCCAACCTCTACTGCCTGAGTGTTGCACTTGAAATTCGAATCTAAGGACCTGTGAAAGCTTAAAAATGCCTATCTGAAAAAGTTTTCAGACAGGCATTTTATCTGCCATGCAGCATAATTCAGTCTGCTTGCACTTTAGATATCTGATATAGAGGCTGCCTTAGATAACTACCAAATTGTCTCTTACCATGAATATAGTTTGGGACTAATCTACGTCAGTCCCTAGTTTTAAAATGTTTTTTTGAATAACCTAGTTATCAGCGACAGCCTCCTTTTATTTTAGCGGCTTTTGCAGAGCCACTACGATGGCTGCTTCATGGAGTTTCCATTTAATAGGAATAACAAATGAGCGGTCTTTTCTCGGTAGCATAATTTCATCGGGTGCGCCGCGAATCACAATAGGGACTGAAATTTGCAGCGTTTCTCCGAATATTCTGCGGGCATTGCCTGCAATGGTGTTGGCTACTTCGCCGATAATGTCCATAACATTTTCTTCTGAAGTATCATATTCGTCCATCAGTACCAACAAGCGCTGGGCCAGCTCTTCAGGGGAAGTAAAATAAACAATTCCGTTGGCGTAACCGGAAATGGCGATAACGCCAGAATATTGTTGAGCTGCCGGCATACTGTTTTCAACCAGATAAGGTGTTCCGATTAAAATTTCTTCATTTGCTACATGTTGGAAGTATTGTTGAACACCTTCCAAAAATACTTGTAATTGCGACTCTTTCATTTTAAATCTCTAGGCTCACAAATCTTCAGTCATTTCTTTTAATGCATCGAAAAGCTCTTCGTCTGAAAACGGTTTATAAAGAAAGCCTTTCGCGCCATATTCCAATGCTTTAATACCGGTGGCTTTATCGGCAAGCGCGGAAATAACCAAGATATTTGCATCATTATCCAGCTCGATCATGCGCTGGATACAGGTCAGGCCGTCTGCTTTGGGCATGGTTAAATCCATCGTAACTAAATCCGGACTTAATATTTCATAGAGCCCGACGGCATCTTCTCCGTTTGAGGCGGTAGCGACTACTTCAAAGCCGGTGTTTTCCGAATTTCGGGTAATACGGTTACGGATGACATTGGAGTCGTCAACAATCATGATTGTCGGCATACCAGCTCCCTTTCATATGTTTGAATCTGTTGTTAGAGTTTTTTTGGAATAGTTAACACTATCCGGGTATAGGCACCTGCTTTGGTAGCGAGCGATATTTTGCCGCCTAATTGTCGGACTTTCTCTTTAATAATATCCATGCCTACGCCGCACCCTGCGTCTTCACTACTATATTCGGCAGTTGAAAAGCCGTGTATGAAGATTTGCTGAATCAATTCGTTCACACTTAGTTTTGATGCTTCCTCATGAGAATAGGTGCCATTCTGAATCAGTTTATTGCGGATTTTTTCATGGTCGATACCGGCTCCATCGTCTTGAATGCTTAATTTGATGGTATCTCCGGCTTCCTCCAAAACCAAACGCATATGGCCGGCCGCCAATTTATGCATATTCAATCGGTTTTCAGGTGTTTCAATGCCGTGTACAACCGCATTTCTGAGCATTTGAACGGCTAATTCGTTTAAGTGGCTTTTCAGATGCACGTTTAAAGGAATGTTATCCATACCTATGCAGCTGAAATCGACTTCTTTATGGTTGCGTTCCGCCAGTTCTGCTACAAATTTGGACAGCTGTTCTTTAACAGGCTCGGCGTGGAATACCGCTTGAGCAGCCGAGTTGTTACCGGCAATCCTGTTGCTCAAGTCTTCGATAATATCAGTAAGGCTGAATAATTCTTCCAAAGATACGGTAAGAGGCAGGAAATCTTCACCTACTAAAGCGATTTTACGTTGCAGCTCTTTTAATGAAGTTTCCAATACTTCGGCAAGAGAAATAAAACCATGAAGGCCGAGGGAGCTGGCATCTCCTTTCAAACTGTGCACTTGACGGAAAATGGAGCGGATTTTTTCCTCGAAGTCCGTTTGGCGTTGACCCGGCTTTTTAAGGATTTCATTAATGCTCTCGTTACGCTTTTTGGTTTGCTGGATAAAATCGGAAAGAAGCTGCGGATCTGTTTTCAAAATGGTATTGAGCATCTCCATGCGCAAATCATTTTGTTCGCGTTCTGTTTCGATTTTATTTTCAAGCAATACGGCATCGGTAACATCGTTTACGTTAACCAACACTCTGACGATTTCTCCCGCATGATATACACGGTTGAATTTAAAGTCGAAGTAGCGCGTTTCTTTTTTGCCGGATTGGTTCACAATGTTCATCGGGCAGCGGATCAGGGGGTTGAGCCCTGCAATCAAACGCTCTTTGGTGCGCGGATTATAGAGTTGTTGCACAAAGCTGGCGGCAGTATCCAAATCTCTGGGATTCTCTGCTATATCGGCTAAAATTTCTAATAAGTTTTTACCACCTAAGTCTGTTTTGCCTAAGAGGCGTTCCAACTCTGTTGAATATTGGGAGCCAATGTTCATTTCTCTGTCAAGCAGAAATAGGCCGCTGCCGACTGTTTGGAGAATTTCTTTGGTTTCGTTTCGTGCCGCCGCTGCCGCTTGGTCGGATTTGCCCAAACGGCGCATAAAGAATCCTACAAAAACAAAGAAGTAGATTAATGAAGCGGTAATGCCTGCAATTTGGATATTTTGCAGTAATTCCGCTTTTTTGTTCATGTCATTGTTGAGGGCAACGATGATGTTATCAATATTTTCGTAGAGTTCTTCATGATGCTCACGGGCAAACTCAGAAACTTCGTGTGCAAAATCGGGGTTGTTTTGATGGTTTACATCGTATCGTAGAGCCGCATTAATCAGCGGGAAGTATTCATCCCAAAGGGCTTGGATTTTTTGCAGTTCTTTGCGGGTTTCATTTGTTGTTAACGGTTTGAGAGAATCTTGGTTGGCAACAAAATCATAGTTGCCGCCTTTATCAAGTACTTTGACGATATTTTGGAAAGTTTGGGAAGACTCTTTCAGACTTTCCCGTTCTTTTATGCTTTCTTCTTGATTTGTTTTAAGATCGGCATGGTGCTTATCATCAGATTTTTCATGACGGTGTTTTTGCGCATCATGTTTTTCAAGAGATAAGATTTGCAATACTTGGGTGGATGAGAGAATGTTGTAGGCGCTGTCGCTTAGCGTACCTGCTGCATCAATCTGGGCTTGGTTAATTTTGATTTGTTCTGAAATCCTGTTGCCCGTAAACATCACGCCTGATACCAGCGCCAGCAACAGTGCAACGGATATGGTTACTTTGCGGTAGCGTTTGAAAGGTGATTGATTGAGCTTTTCAAGACCGGACACATTGCGTGCTTTAACCATATTTTTGATATCCCTTATAAATAAAGCCAAATAGCTGAAATCGAAGGCTGGCCAAACTTACGGCTGATGCCAACCCAAACCTGTCAGGAATCGTTTATAGATAATTCATACTTAATGACAGGCAGTACTTTCATTCAGAGAAGCACTTTAATCAATTGGTGGTTTCAGAAGTAAAGCGTTTTGAACCGCATATTTTCCCCGTGCGCTTCGGCTTCTGTTTGGAATGGAATATACCAAAATAATTTTGATTGTTACAATATTTGGATTGAAATAATTCTGATGTGAATAAAAAGCAGAAACATCATTTTTAACAAAATCAAAGATATAAAAAAACAGACCCGTTTACGACATTGTTGTATTAAAACATACCGTTTGTTAAAAATTATTGCCGATTGTTTTGATATGCCTGTCTGAAAACTGCTTGAACGGTATTTCAGACAGGCATTGCCGTGATTGATTCTGTGCGGAACGGATGCGGGTTTGACAGGCTTGAAAGTACAGTTTTCCGGTTATAAGGCCGAGCGTTCTATTTCTACACCGGTTTCCCTTACTCCTTCCAATATGCCGGGCTTAACGACACGGACGCGCACCCATAATGCGCCGAAATCTTGCAAAACCAGCTCCGCCACATGTTCAGCTAAAGCTTCGAGCAGCATGAAATTCTGATGGCCCAAACTTTGGCGGATGGCTTGGCATACGTCGGCATAATGTATGGTGTCGGCTATATCGTCGGAAGCTGCGGATTGCGGCGGCACGCCGATGTCTATGTCCAGCAGCAGAGTTTGTTTTTGCTCGCGCTCCCAAGCGTACACGCCGATGAGCGTTTCAGCTTTCATACCGTGCAAAAAGATTTTATCCATTTTGTTTTTCAACCGTTTCAGTTAGAATGATGCGGTCTTATTCTAAAGCAAACCACCATTATGTTGGCAAATTTACTGGCCGTGGTCGCGGCTTATCTGATCGGGTCGCTTTCTTTTGCGGTGATTGTGTCGAAAATATACGGCATGGACGATCCGAGAACTTACGGTTCGGGTAATCCGGGCGCAACCAACGTATTGCGCAGCGGTAAGAAAAAAGCGGCGGCTCTCACGCTTTTGGGCGATGCCTTGAAGGGGCTGGTTGCCGTGTGGTTGGCTTTGGCGCTGCAAGACAGCTTGGGTTTGAGCGATGCAACCATTGCTGCGGTGGCTGTGGCGGCGTTGGTGGGGCATATGTGGCCGGTGTTTTTCGGTTTTAAGGGCGGAAAAGGCGTGGCCACTGCGTTAGGCGTGTTATTGGCGTTGTCTTGGCCTACTGCTTTGGTATGCGCTGCCGTGTGGCTCGTGATGGCTTTTGGTTTTAAAGTATCTTCGTTAGCGGCACTGGCCGCAACGCTGCTCAGCCCGATTGCCGCGTATTTTTTGATGCCTTACGGCTCATGGAAACGGGCAACGCTGATTATCGCTTTGCTGGTTTTGTTCAGACACAAAAGCAATATCGAGAAACTGCTTAAAGGCGAAGAAAGCAAAATCGGTGATAAAACCGATTAAAGTTAGATTGAGTATCGTGACAAAGCAATGCCTGTCTGAAAACCGTTCAGACAGGCATTGTTTTATTTCCAAATGTCTGCTTTTCTACGCAAATAGCGGGTATCGTCGAATGTCGCCAGCATAGATGGGGCGAGTGCAACGAAAATGGCGGCCAGAATACCGCTCAGAAAAGCTTCTCCCCAAGCAATCAGAAAAAACACTTTGAATGAAGCATCCCAAAGCGACACGCCCGGAAAAGCGAGTGAATGTTCCAATGCAGCTACGACCAGTGCGCCGGTAAACAGCATACCGACGGCAGCGGCAATAAATCCGTTCACAAAGATATAAATAAACAGATTCGGCGGCAGATAACGCTGCACCAAGCTGAGCAGCAGCCTGCATATCAACACAGGAGGCAGCAGAAGCAGCAAGGCGTTAAGTGCAAACACGCCCGAAGTTGAAAAACCGCCGGTAATAATCAAATAGGGCAGAAAAAGCAGCGCCCCCAGCCAAAGCGCAGCAGGAGCGCCGAGCATCAATGTAACTAAGCTCATGCCGAGCAAATGATAATTCATACCGCTCAATTGTCCGCTGTCTATACCGGCGCGCAGAATCCACAGCAAAGCCAGCCATATCAGCGCCACGGCAGCCACACGCGGACGGTATTGCAGCACGGCCCATGCTTTTTTCGCCGTTGCCGCCAACACCAAAAAAAGCGTGCATCCGGCGGCATAAAGCCACGCAGGTTCAAACCACTCGGCAGAAAAATTCATAATCCAACCTTATCTTCAAGATGCGCGCATTATACTAAAAGAATGCCTGTCTGAAAGAATACTGCCGCACACAGCACCGCTGCGCAAAACCTAAAAACACGCTAAAATAGCCGCTTTGCAGAAAATCAAGCGAAGGCTGCTTTTGTATGTTATGGACTGTTTTACTCATTATTCTTATCGCGGCGATAGGCGGGCTGTTATGGTTCCGCCACCGTCAGGAGCGCGAGTGGCAGATGGAGATGACTTATCTCCGCCGCCACCAAAACGAGCGTCCAGATTTGCCCGATAATGTTAAAGAGGCCAAAGAAATCAGAGGTGCCGGCCCCAATCTGCAAAACAGCCGCGATACCCGCAAAGCTGCAGAAGAAAGCCAGGCCGTATACGAGCGCACGGTGGAAAAACTGAGGGAAGTTGCGCCCAAACGGGTGCGCAAGCTGGATGCGCTGATGGGAAAACTCGATCCTGAAGAGCAAGGCAAACTGGATGAATTGCCTATTTTCGCAGACATGCAGAACAGGGAATCCGGCTTTGCCGAAGTGCCCGATATGGACAGCAGCACGCAAGCGGCAGACCGTTTGCGCCAAATGCTCGGCCGCAACCCTGTGCGTACTTCCAGCAACCATCTTTCGATTGCTTCTTATCTGGCCGAGCATGAAGAAGAGCAGTCGGCCTTTTCGCATTCCAAGCACATGACGGCGTTTGATGGGTTTGAAAGCGGTTTGGCAATGCCGCGCGCCGTTCCTGACATTGTGGATTTCGATATGGATCCGAAAATGTTGCGTAAGCCGCACAAGCCCGCTCCCGACTTGCCCGTGATTACGCTTGAAGAAGCTACCCGCAGTCCGTGGATAGACGAACCCGAGCGCCCGCAATTTGAACAAGCCGCCGGTTATCAAGATTCCGCCTCGTCCGAGCCGCGTAAAACCATCACATTGGACGATCCTGCCGTGGTGCGCACCCGCGCCCGTACACTGGCTGAAGTTAACAAGCTCTATATCGAAAACTACCGCCCCGAAGCGCATGAAATGCGCCATCTGCCCTCAAAACATACGGTGATTAACGAAACCGATATTCAAACCAATCTGCAATGGCAGCGTGTTTCCCACTATAACCGCCGCCACGCGCAAGCCCTTTCGGAACATCCCGGCCATCAGAATCCGGATACTATTCCTTTGGAAGAAATCTTTTTCAACAGCGTGCGCAACGGCTTGCCCGCAGGGCGGCGTTTCCGACGGGCCAGCAGTACTGGGCATGAAAGCGTAATACCGGAAACCACGCGCATCGAGCAAGCGCAGGTAACGCAAGTTCAGCGCCCGCGTCCGATGGTGGCGGCGGGTTTGAACAAACCTGCTGCCGTACCTCTTTATAAAACCCGCAATGTTGAAAAGCCTGCGCAGCAGCCGGCAATCAGTACCCCGCCGGCGCCGAATGCTACGGTAGTGGAGCCGCCGCCCGTTCCCGAAACACCCAAACCGGTTGTGGATATTCCCGAGCCGCCGGTGTTTAACCGCGATAGCCACCCCGTGCAGGCTGCTGCGCCGGTTGTGAATGCGCATATTACCGATTCACCGGATTCTTTGATTCGCGAGCGCTTAATCAGTGAATCCGCGCCGGAAATAACGGAGCCTGTCGCCTTGCAGGCTGGCAGCAACCAAGTGCCGGAAAGTTATGAAACCGACAGCCAAAATGATACGGGCCTGTCTGAAAATCCAGTGCTTGAACAAGCTTCCGGTATGGTGCCACAGCATGAGCACCATGCAGAACATGTTCAGACAGGCATGATTTTGCCGGATGTATCCTTGCTGTTGCCGCCGCAGTTTGATGCCGCCGCAACGCAGAGTGAAGAGGCAATGTTGGAAAACAGCATTACCATCGAAGAAAAACTGGCCGAGTTTAAGGTGAAGGTTAAGGTGCTGGATGCTTATGCCGGCCCTGTGATTACGCGGTATGAAATCGAGCCGGATGTCGGCGTGCGCGGCAATGCCGTGCTGAATCTGGAAAAAGACCTTGCCCGCTCGCTCGGCGTGGCGTCAATCCGCGTGGTGGAAACCATACCCGGCAAAACCTGTATGGGTTTGGAGCTGCCCAATCCGCGCCGCCAAGTAATCCGGTTGAGTGAAATTTTCAATTCGGCCGCTTTCCGCGACAGCAGCTCCAAGCTGACATTGGCTTTGGGGCAGGACATTACCGGCCAGCCGGTTGTAACCGATTTGGCTAAAGCGCCGCACCTGCTGGTAGCGGGTACGACAGGTTCCGGCAAATCGGTGGGCGTGAACGCCATGATTCTTTCCATGCTGTTTAAAGCATCGCCGGAAGACGTGCGCATGATTATGATTGACCCGAAAATGCTGGAATTGAGCATTTACGAGGGCATTCCGCACTTGCTGGCGCCGGTGGTAACCGATATGAAGCTGGCGGCCAACGCGCTGAATTGGTGTGTGAACGAAATGGAAAAACGCTACCGCCTGATGAGCCATTTGGGCGTGCGCAATTTGGCTGGGTTCAACCAGAAAATTGTAGAAGCTGCCTCTCGGGGCGAGAAAATCACCAATCCGTTTACCCTCACGCCGGATGACCCAGAGCCGCTGGAAAAACTGCCGTTTATCGTGGTGGTGGTGGACGAGTTTGCCGATTTGATGATGACGGCGGGCAAGAAAATCGAAGAATTGATTGCCCGTCTTGCCCAGAAAGCACGTGCGGCGGGCATTCATCTGATTTTGGCCACCCAGCGCCCGAGTGTGG
This sequence comes from Neisseria canis, assembly GCF_900636765.1. NCBI lineage: Bacteria > Pseudomonadati > Pseudomonadota > Betaproteobacteria > Neisseriales > Neisseriaceae > Neisseria > Neisseria canis. The sequence goes on along the minus strand of NZ_LR134313.1, from coordinate 2,006,656 downwards.
ATGTGATTACGGGTTTGATCAAGGCCAATATTCCCACCCGCATTGCCTTCCAAGTGTCGAGCAAAGTGGACAGCCGTACCATCCTCGATCAAATGGGTGCGGAAAACCTGCTCGGGCAGGGCGATATGCTGTTTCTGCCGCCGGGCACGGGTTATCCCAAGCGCGTTCACGGCGCATTTGTTCAAGATAGCGAAGTGCATGCCGTAGCGGAATATCTGAAACAATTCGGCGAGCCGGATTATATTGATGATATTTTGAGCGCAGGAGTGGGCGGCGACGATGTATTCAGCAACGCGCCGGGCGGAAATAACGACCGCGACGAGCTTTATGATGAAGCGGTGGCAACCATTCTCAGAACGCAAAAACCGAGCATTTCCAACCTCCAGCGCCACTTGCGGATCGGTTATAACCGTGCCGCCACGCTGTTTGATATGATGGAGGCAAACGGTGTGATCTCAGCTGCCGAACCAAACGGCAAGCGTACGATTCTGGCGCAAAGCTCGGCGCATTTGGATTGACGGCTTGCAATATCGGTTCATTGTGCCTGATTCGTCAACAATGCCTGTCTGAAAAGCATTTTCAGACAGGCATTGTTGTGTGCCGGCCGATTTTTCTTATTGATAAGTGAATCAATTTAAAAATAGTACGTTCGTCATACTCGGGCTTGACCCGAGTATCTTGAGTTCCGCTAACTTTAGGAGATACTCGGGTCAAGCCCGAGTATGAAGGTATTTTTATTATGTAAGTTGGTTGGCTATATTCGACTACCCGCTTTTCAAGCCTTGTTGATGATTTTAATGACAATTGCAAAACCTGCGTCAGGCGCGCGCGGTTATTTTCCTTTCTGTCTGCCGCAAAGTGCCTTGAAATCGCCTTAAAATAAGCGCAAAATCGTTGCTCCCTTTTGTAAAGAAAAGAATAAAGGAAAACAATCATGAGTGAGCTTCACCCCCAAACCCTGGCCATACGGGGCGCTAAAGAGCAAACCGAATTTAACGAACACAACCAAGCCCTGTTTTTAACCAGCAGCTTTATGTGGCAGGATGCGGCCGCCGCCGAAGCCTTGTTTTCAGGAAAGCAGAGCGGTTATACCTACAGCCGCACGGCCAACCCGACCGTGAGCGCGTTCAATAAACGGATGGCTTATCTTGAGTGTGGGGAACAAGCGGTTTCGACGGCTACGGGCATGGCTGCGATTCAGGCAGCTTTGTTGACTTTTCTCAACGCAGGCGACCATATGATTGCCAGCCGCAGCCTGTTCGGCACCACTATGGGCTTTATCATGAACCATGTTACGCGCTTCGGCATTGAGGTAACGCTGGTTTCGCCCACCGATGTGGCCGAATGGCGGGCCGCATTGAAGCCGAATACCAAAATCCTGTTTTTGGAAACGCCTTCCAATCCCTTGGGCGAAGTGGCCGATTTGGAGGCACTTGCCAAAGTGGCGCATGACGCAGGCGCGCTTTTGGTGGTGGATAACAGCTTGTGTACGCCTGCTTTACAGCAGCCTTTGCGTTTCGGTGTCGATTTGTCGGTGGAGTCGGCCACCAAGGGCATCGACGGCCAGGGCAGGGTGCAGGGCGGTGTGGTGGTAGGCAGCGCTGAATTGATGAAGCAGGTTCAGGTTTATATGAATGCCGCCGGCATTTCGATGTCGCCGTTTCATGCTTGGGTGCTGCTCAGCGGTTTGGAAACTCTGGCCGTGCGGATGAACGAGCAAAGCCGCAATGCTGCGCAGATTGCAGATTGGCTCCGCGTGCAGCCGCAGGTGGAAAAAGTGTATTACGCCGGTTTTGCCGACCATCCGCAGGCAGATTTGGTGAAAAAACAGCAGGCTTCGGGCGGCACTGTGATTGGCTTTGAAGTAAAAAATGCCGAGCTTGCATGGAAAGTAATTGATTCCGTGAAAATTTTTTCCAGAACGGCCAACTTGGGCGATGTGCGCTCCACCATCTGCCACCCGTGGACAACCACACACGGCAAAATGGCGCCGGAAGAAAAGCGCGAAGCCGGTATCGGAGAAGGCTTGGTACGCTTATCGGTGGGTTTGGAGCATCCCGATGATTTGATTAACGATTTGAAACAAGCATTGTCGTGATGCGGTTTTCAGACAGGCATAGCTGATATGCCTGTCTGAAAATATTCAAACACGCTTTATTAATCAACATTATGCCTGTCTGAAAGCTTTCATCATGTCTGCCGCCAAAAAATATACTTTGCTTACCATCGCCGCTATCTTCCTGATAGCCTGTTGCCTGCGCACGCCCATTGTGTCGATGGGGCCGCTGGTGAAAATGATTCAGGCGGACATGGGCAGCGGCAGCACTCTGATGGGCATTATCGGCACGGTGCCTGTGTTGGTGTTTGCTTTTTGTTCGCCGTTTGCCGCTCCGCTGGCGCGGCGTTTCGGTTTTGAAGAAGTGCTGATCGGCGCACTTTTGGCTTTGGGCGCAGGGATTGTGTTGCGCACGGCGGGCATGTCGCCGGTATTGATGCTGGCGGGTACGCTGATTTTGTCGGTGGGCATTGCGATGGGCAACGTGTTGGTCTCCGGCGTGATTAAGCGCAGCCTGCCTTCGCATGTGGGGCGGTTTACTGCGCTTTACAGCGTAACCATGAGCCTGACCGCGGCTTTGTCTGCGGCTGTTGCCGTGCCTGTGGCGCACCGCGTGGGCTGGCAGATGTCTTTGAATATGTGGGTGTTGCCGGTGATGCTGGCTTTGGCGGTGTGGCTGGTTTTGCGTGTGAAGCAGGGGCATATGCCGGTGGCGGGCGCGGCGGAGCAGGAGCAGGTGGTGTCTGTGTGGCGCAATAAGCTTGCTTGGGCAATCAGCATTTTGATGGGCATGCAGTCACTGCTGTATTACACGTTTTCAGCCTGGCTGCCCACCATTCTGGCCGACCGGGGCGTGAGCGCCGACGAAGCCGGATATTATGCAATGTTGATGCAGATGGCGGCTTTACCGGCGATTTTCTGCGTAACCACGTTTTCCGTGAGAATGCGTAACCAGCGCTTGTTGGTGCTGTCGGTAACATTTTTGAGTTTAATCGGCATGGCGGGGCTTTGGCTGCTGCCTTATGCAACGGCTTTATGGGTGTTCTGCCTCGGCGCGGGCGTGGCGGGTACGTTTACTTTGTGCTTGCTTTTATTCGTGCAGCGCACCGATTCGGCGGCCGAAGCGGCCATGCTTTCGGGTATGGCGCAAACAGTGGGCTATTTGTTGGCGGCAACCGGGCCTGTGGGCGCCGGCTGGCTGTTTGACAAAACACAATCATGGAATATGGCGCTGGCTGTTATGACCCTGTTGATGCTGGTAAAATGCGCTTGCGGCTGGTATTGCGCCCGACCGGTTACATTGCGCGAGGCGGCCGGAATCAAGAAAGGATAAGGATAATGACTGAAGCGGAGTTCTCAACTTGGTCTTTGCGCATCGGCCTGACCGTGTTGGTGGTCTTTTTGGGCTTTATTGTGTGGGATTTGGGCAAAAAATCCAAAGCGGGTAAATTCGGCATGTTTATGCTCTTTTTGGTATTGGGCTTGGGCGTGCTCGGATTTGTGTTTAAAAACGTGCTGGTCGAAATGATTTTGCTCAATAAAAACTAAGCAGATGCCTGTCTGAAAACCCTGAGGCGTGTTCAGACAGGCATTTGGTTAACAAGGATTGGCTGTATGCTCCGATACATCATCCAGCGTTTGCTGCTGCTGGTTCCCACGCTTTTGGGGATTTTGGCGATTACGTTTGCCATCATCCAATTTGTGCCCGGCGGCCCGGTAGACCAAATGGTTGACCGGCTGACCGGCGCGGGCATGATTAGCGAAGCGGCGCAGGGCAGCGGCGTGGGCATCAACCGCAGCGGCAACCGCCTAAACGCCGAGGATATGGCGAAGCTGAATGCGCTCTACGGTTTCGACAAGCCGCCTTTGCAGCGCTTTGGCGAAATGGTGGCGAAGTTTGCCCGCTTTGACTTGGGCGAAAGCTTTTTCCACCATCAAACCGTGTTGGAACTGGTGAAAGAAAAACTGCCCGTTTCCATGAGCTTGGGGCTGTGGACGTTTTTTCTTACCTACCTGATTTCCGTGCCCTTGGGCATTATGCGCGCGGTAAAAGACGGCACGCGCTTTGATGCTTTGAGCGGCATCGTAATTCTGGTGGGCTACACCGTGCCCGCTTTTGTGTTGGGTTTGGTGCTGCTGGTGCTGTTTGGCGGAGGCAGTTTTTTCGCTTGGTTTCCGCAAGGCGGCTTAACCGGCAGCAATTGGGACGAACTGAGCACCGCGGGCAAAATCAAAGATTACCTCTGGCATATCACGCTGCCGATAACCGCTTCGGTGGCCGGCAATCTGGCTGTGGTTACCGTGTTGACCAAAAACGTGTTTCTCGAAGAAATCCGCCGCCAATATGTGTACACCGCGCGCGCCAAAGGCCTGTCTGAAAAACACATTCTCACCAAACACATCTTCCGCAACGCCATGATTCCGCTGGTAACCGGCTTTCCCGCCGCATTTATCGGCGCATTTTTCACCGGCAGCCTGCTGATTGAAACCCTGTTTTCGCTCGACGGCCTCGGCCTGCTTTCCTACGAATCCGTGATGAAACGTGATTATCCCGTGGTAATGGGCACGCTCTATGTGTTTACCCTGATGGGGCTCTTGGCCAAGCTGCTTACCGACATTTCCTATTCATGGGTTGACCCGCGCATCCATTTCGGCGGCCGGAAATAGCCTTTCAGACAGGCATAGACCAAAACGGAGACTTATGCGAAACATCTTAGCCGCAAAAGCCTGGCAATCCTTTAAAAAACACAAGCGCGGCAGCATCAGCCTGATTATCCTGCTGCTGCTTTTTGCCGCCGCCTTGCTCGCACCCTTGTGGAGCAACGACAAGCCCTTGTGGGTGAGCTACGAAGGCCGCCACTACTTTCCCATTTTCAAAACCTATCACGACAAAGATTTCGGCGGCGATTTCGACACCGCCGCCGACTATCTCGACCCGCTTATCAAACACAACATCACCGGTGGCGGCAACCGTGCGGTTTATCCGGTGAATCCCTACGCCGCCAACACCTTAAACGACTTCGACACGCTGCCCGATCCCGCGCCGCCCTCCGCCAACCACCTGCTGGGCACCGACGATCGCGGCCGCGACGTATTGGCAAGATTGGTGTACGGCTTCCGCGATTCCCTGCTGTTTGCTTTGGTGCTGACCGCAGTTACCACCACCATCGGCGTGTTGGCCGGCGCCGTACAGGGCTATTTCGGCGGCAAAACCGACTTGCTGATGCAGCGTTTTATGGAAATCTGGGGCGGCATGCCCGAGCTTTATCTGCTGATTATCCTTTCATCATTTTTTAACCCCGGCCTGCTGGTGCTGCTGTTTCTGCTTTCCTTATTCGGCTGGATGGGCTTATCCGACTATGTGCGCGCCGAATTTCTTAAAAACCGGCAGGCTGATTATGTGCTGGCTGCCAAAAGCATGGGCGTGCCCGACCGCACCATCATGTGGCGCCACATTCTGCCCAACAGCCTAACCCCCGTGCTCGCTTTCCTGCCTTTCCGTATATCCGGCGGCGTGCTCGCCCTTACCAGCCTCGACTTCCTCGGCTTGGGCGTGCCCGCTTCGCAAGCGAGCTTGGGCGAACTGCTGGCACAAGGCAAAGACAATCTCGACGCTTGGTGGATAGGCCTGTCTGCATTCGGCACCCTGACCGTGATGCTGCTTTTATTGGTAATGATAGGCGAAGGGCTGCGGCACGCGTTTGATGTGAGGGCGAGGGGATGATGAATATTCTGCAAATTGAAAATCTAAATGCCTCTTTCCCCGGCAAACAAGTGCTTTACGACATCAATCTCACCGTCAAACAGGGCAGCAAAACGGCGGTTGTGGGCGAAAGCGGCAGCGGTAAAACGGTGTTGGCGCAGGGGATTATGCGTTTGCATCCGGATGTGTCGTTGAGCGGCAGCCTGAAATTTAACGGCGAAAACCTGCTTGATTGCAGCGAACGGCAGCTGCGGCGTTTGCGCGGGCGGGAAATCGGCATGGTGTTTCAGGAGCCGATGACGGCGCTGAACCCTGTGATGCGCGTGGGTGCGCAAATTGCCGAGGTGTTGACACTGCATTTGGGATTGGATAAGAAACAGGCGTGGGCGAGGGCGGTTGGGCTGCTTGCGGAAACGGGCATTCACGACCCTGAAAAAAAAGCGTTTGCCTACCCGTTTCAGCTTTCCGGCGGGCAGCGGCAGCGGGCGATGATTGCGATGGCGGTGGCGGCGGAGCCGAAGCTGCTGATTGCCGACGAGCCGACCACGGCGCTGGATGTGGCGGTGCAGGCGCAGATTTTGGATTTGCTCGGGCGCTTGCAGCAATCGAAAAATATGACGCTGCTCTACATCAGCCATGATTTGAACTTGGTGCGCCGCTTTGCCGATAATGTGGTGGTAATGCAGCACGGGCGTGTGGTCGAGCAAGGCAGCGTGGCGGAAGTGTTTGCGCGGCCGCAGCATGAATATACGCAAATGTTGCTGAACGCCGTGCCCGAGCGCAGAGTGCAATGCCTGTCTGAAAACGCGGAAACGGTGATGGAGGCAAAGCAAGTCAGCGTGTCGGTCAGCGAGCGGGCGGGCTGGTTTAAAAAGCGGGAAAAAGTGTTGCTGCAACCGGTGTCGTTCACCTTGAAAAGCGGTGAAACGCTGGGCGTAATCGGCGAGAGCGGCAGCGGAAAAACCACGCTGGCCAAGGCTTTGGTAAAGCTGATGCCTGCAAAAGGCAGCCTGAAAATCCGGGGAGAAGCTTGGCGGCCCGATTTGCGGCGCGAAACGCAGATGGTGTTTCAGGATCCGTTCGGCGCATTTAACCCGCGCATGAATGTGTTGGAAATAGTGTCCGAGGCTTTGAATGTGTATGAGCCTGAGTTGGATGCGGATCAGAAAAAGGCACGGGTGCTTGAGGTGCTGCAAACGGTGGGTTTGCACGGTGATATTCTGGAGCGATACCCGCACGAGTTTTCCGGCGGGCAGCGTCAGCGGCTGGCAATTGCGCGCGCGATTATTGTGCGCCCGAAAATTTTGGTGCTCGACGAGCCGACCAGTGCGCTTGATGTGCAATGGCAACAGCAGATTTTGAAGCTTTTGGGCGATTTGCAGCAGGAGCATGGCTTGAGCCTGATTATCATCAGCCATGATTTGGCGGTGATCAATGCTTTGTCGCACCGCGTGATGGTGTTGAAAGACGGCGCGGTGGTGGAACAGGGTGATTGCGGGGCGGTGTTTGCAAATCCTGATAACGACTATACGAAAAAACTATTAGCGCATAATAAGGCTTGAAATTTAAGCCCGGCGGCCTTATCCTCACTAACAGGTTAGTTTTATTCACGTAGCGGCTGTGAAACGGGATTTTTCATGGCTGTGTTTCCAAAAGAAAAGGAAAAAATATGAGCAATTTAGTCGTACACGCTACCGATGCTTCTTTCGAGCAAGATGTTTTGAAATCAGATGTGCCGGTTTTGCTGGATTTTTGGGCGCCGTGGTGCGGCCCTTGCAGAATGATTGCGCCGATTTTGGACGAAGTGGCGGCTGAGTTTGAAGGCAAAGTGAAAGTGGTAAAAATCAATATTGACGACAACCAGCAAACGCCTGCGCAATTCGGCGTGCGCGGTATTCCGACGCTGATGGTGTTTAAAAACGGCCAAAGCGTTGCCACTAAAGTGGGCGCATTGGCTAAAGGCCAGTTGGTGGCGTTTGTGAATGCTTCTATCGGCTAATGTGAAATAGCGTTTGAAATGCCTGTCTGAAACTTTTTAGACAGGCATTTTTCTTGCCCGCCAGCCGGCAAGCAGAAACACGGCCACGCCGGCCCATACCCATAAATAGCCGATGAAGCGGTTGAAATCGAAGCTCTCGCCAAACAAAGTCAGCCCGATAAAAAACTGTGAAGTCGGTACACCGTATTGCAAGATGCCGAGCAATGATAAGGGTATACGTTTGGCGCTGGCGGCGAAAAACAGCAGAGGTATGGTGGTGATGGCGCCGGAGCCGAGCAGAAGGGAAATTTGCAGGGTGTTGAGTTCGCCGAAAACCAATGTGCCTTGTGTATGGCACCAGGCCAAATAAGCCAGCGCGAAAGGCACGATAAGCAAAGTTTCCAAAGCCAAGCCGGGTAAGGCCTCCATGGGGGCGAGTTTGCGTATCAGGCCGTAGCCGCCGAAGCTGAAGGCAAGCAGCAGGGCCACCCACGGAATCTGCCCTGCAGGCAGCGCCAGCCAAAGAATGCCGATCAGGGCGAGCACAACGGCGGCTTTTTGAGCGCGGTTTAACGGCTCCTTAAAAATCAGGCCGCCGAGCAATACGTTGAACAAAGGGTTGATGAAATAGCCGAGGCTGGCATCCAGCACATGATGGTTGACAATCGCCCACAGGTAAACCAGCCAGTTGATGCCGATCAGAAACGAGGAAAGCATGAGCAGACCCAAAATTTTCGGATTTTTGAAGGCGGCGCGCACGGCAGCTGTTTGCTTGAATATAAGCAGCATCAGCAGGGCGAAGACGGCCGACCAAACAATGCGCTGCGCGAGAATCTGATCCGCGCCTATGGCCGATTGGTTGAGCGGATACCAGTAAATCGGGAACAGCCCCCAGATGGAATAGCAGCCCAGCGCATACCATAAGCCTTTGCGCTCGTCGTCGGATGTGTGGCGGTTTGTCGTGTGCATATGAGTGGTCGGAATCTTTGGGTTAAAGGCAATGCCTGTCTGAAAAGGCGGCGTTGGTTTTCAGGCAGGCATCGGATGCTGCTTATGATGGGTCTTGCAGCGGTGTATTACTCAATTCCTATATCCAAACATAGGGTTTCGCCGCAATAGGCTTTGCCGGCATCATGAAGATGCGCGGGTTTGTAGGCGGCAAACGTGTAGGTAATGTCGGCCCGAAAGGTGTCGGCATCGGCCTCGGCTGTGTCGCAATTCAAACCGGTGGGAATATCCAGCGCGATTTTGGCGCCCAGCATGGCGTTTAAGCTGCGGCAGGTTTCTGCCACTGCCTGCGGCAGCGAGCCGGTAAAACCGGTGCCGAAAATGCCGTCGATAATCAAATCATAAGGCTTTTTCAGACAGGCATTGAGTTCGGCAAATTCGATGCCGTGCAGATTAAGCAGCTTTTGGCGGTTGGATTCTGCCAGCGGCGACAATTCGTTGCCCAACACAAACACAATGTCTGCCTGCCAGCCTGCCGCTTGCAAGATGCGGGCGATAACCAAGCCGTCTCCGCCGTTATTTCCTTTGCCGCATACAATCAGTGCGCTGCCGGCTTGGGGAAAACGTTTGAGCAGATCGTCTGCCGCCGCGCTGCCGGCATTTTCCATAAGTTGTGCAAAACTGATGCCTTTATCCACGGCCATTTGCTCGTGTCGGCGCATTTCTTCTGCTGTGTAAACTTTCATGGCATGCTCCTGAACCTGGGGTGTTAGGAAAACAGCGGTTTACCGCTCAGCGGCAATATATCAGCTGATACGCTCGATTTTCGCGCCCACTTTGCCGAGTTTGGTTTCGATATGCTCGTAACCGCGGTCGAGGTGGTAGATGCGCTCGACGATGGTTTCGCCGTCGGCCACCAAGCCCGCCATCACCAAGCTGGCGGAAGCGCGCAGGTCGGTGGCCATCACGGTGGCGCCGGACAATCTTTCCACGCCTTTCACAATCGCGGTATTGCCTTCGGCGGTAATGTTCGCGCCCATGCGGTTCAATTCAGGCACGTGCATGAAGCGGTTTTCAAAAATGGTTTCCACCACTTTGCCATTGCCTTCGGCAATGGCGTTCATCACCATAAACTGCGCCTGCATGTCGGTGGGAAAACCCGGGTGAGGCATGGTGCGGATATCCACGGCTTTGGGACGTTGCCGCATGTCGATGGAAATCCAGTCGTCGCCCGCTTCGATAACGGCACCGGCTTCCACCAGTTTATCCAGCACCACTTCCATGGTTTTCGGTGCGGCGTTGCGCAACACCACTTTGCCGCCGGTCATGGCGACGGCGCACAGGAAAGTGCCTGCTTCAATGCGGTCGGGCACAACGCTGTGCTCGCAACCGTGCAATTCTTTCACGCCTTCGACGATCATGGTCGGCGTGCCGATACCGCTGATTTTCGCGCCCATTTTAACCAAGCATTCGGCCAAATCCACCACTTCCGGCTCGATGGCGCAGTTTTCCAGAATGGTGGTGCCTTCGGCCAAAGTGGCGGCCATCAGCAGGTTTTCGGTGCCGCCCACGGTAACCACATCCATCACCACGCGCGCGCCTTTCAAGCGGCCTTTGGCTTTCACATAGCCGTGTTCGATGGTGATTTCCGCGCCCATCGCTTCCAAGCCTTTCAAGTGTTGGTCGACGGGGCGCGAACCGATGGCGCAGCCGCCGGGCAAACTCACTTGGGCTTCGCCGAAGCGCGCCAGCGTGGGGCCGAGCACCAGAATCGAAGCGCGCATGGTTTTTACCAATTCATACGGGGCGACGGTGTTGTTGACCGTGCCGCCGTTGATTTCAAATTCGTGCACATTGTCGGTCAGCACGCGCGCGCCCATGCCTTGCAGCAGTTTTTGGGTGGTTTTCACGTCGCGCAGCATGGGTACGTTTTTCAGGCGCAAAGTGCCTGCGGTGAGCAAGCCTGCGCACATCAGCGGCAGGGCGGCGTTTTTGGCGCCGGATACGGTGATTTCGCCGTTTAACGGGCCGTTGGCGGAGATTTTGAGTTTATCCACAGTTTTGGTCTTTCGAAATAATAGGGGCGGCAGCTCGTTTCGGCTGCTTGGGAATGAATGTTATGGCTTATGGCGCCGAATGGGGAATTATAAAAGATAAAGGCGGTTTTGGGATATGGGTTGGCAATGCCTGTCTGAATATTTTCAGACAGGCATGGGTTCGGATTAACGGGCTTTATTCAGAATATCCTGATAGGATAGCAGCCGCGCTTTCAAATCGTTGGCATCCACCCATTCCCCTTGTTCGCGCTTGGCAAAAGAGCCGTTGCCCAAATCGGTGATGAGTGTTTCGAATGTGCCGTTTTCGTAGGCGATCATTTCCAGAAAAAAACGCTGGTTGCTTTGCGATAAATGGATATGGTCGCTTTTTTCTTTAAACGGGATTTGATTGACTTGCAAATGAACGATGAAAGCTTGCAGGAAAGTTTGTTTGTCGATCATTGCTTGAGCCCTTTTTCAGTTGCCTTTGGCCGCCCATTCTTCAGGCGTGGCGGCAGTTTGGATGGAAAGGGCGTGCAGTTCGTTGGAAGCGAGCTTTTCGGCCAGGCCGTCTTTAATCATGCGGTGGCGCGCCAAGCGTGCTTTGCCTTGGAACCGGCTGGAAACGATGGTGGCAAAAAAATGGTGGCCGTCGCCTTCTACTTCGATGTGTTCGCACGGGGCGATATCGGCAATCATCTGCTTCACTTGATCGGGGGTTAGCATTGTGTTTCCTTTTATCTTGGATTTGTCTCGCAATTATAAAACAGATGGTCGGTTTGAGTCGGCCTTATTGTATAATCGGTCGGATATTGGTTTAAATATTATATTGGCTTAAATAACATAGATAACCATCATGATACGATTCGAACAAGTCTCTAAAATCTACCCGGGCGGATTCGCAGCAATCCAAAATCTGAGCTTTCAAATCAATAAAGGAGAAATGATTTTTCTGGCAGGGCATTCGGGAGCGGGCAAGTCAACCGTGCTCAAGCTGATTGCCGGAATTACCAAGCCTACCGAAGGCAAGGTTTGGATGAATAATCAGAATATCGGCGATCTTTCCGATAACCAACTCGGCTTTCTGCGCCAACACATCGGCATTGTTTTCCAAGACCATAAAATCCTCTACGACCGCAACGTGCTGCAAAATGTGATTCTGCCGCTGCGGATTACCGGCTATGACGTGAAAGCAGCGGAAGAACGGGCGATGATTGCAATTGAAAAAGTGGGATTGGCGGGCAAGGAAAAAGCCGATCCGATTACCATGTCGGGCGGCGAACAGCAGAGGCTGTGTATCGCCCGAGCCGTGGTGCACCAGCCCAGCCTGCTGATTGCCGACGAGCCTTCGGCCAACTTAGACCGCGCTTATGCTTTGGATATTATGGAATTGTTTAAAACATTCCATGAGGCGGGCACCACGGTTATCGTGGCGGCTCATGATGAAAGCCTGATGGCGGATTACGGCCACCGGATTCTGCGTTTGCATCAAGGGAGATTTGCATAATGAATTTCAAACATTATTTTTCGCTGCATGCAGAATCGGCCAAAAGTGCTGCCGCGCAATTTATCCGCCAACCTTTCGGTATGTTTTTGATTCTGATCATGCTCTCTATTGCCATGACTTTGCCTTTGTCGCTTTATTTGGGTGTGCAGAGTGCGCAGGCATTAATCGGCAAAATGAATGAAGCACCGCAGATTACGCTTTATATGGAGCTGGGCGCGGATACAGGCGACAATGAAGAGGTGCGTAAGCTTTTATCGCAGGATAAACGGATTGAAAAATATGAATTTGTCGGCAAGCAGCAGGGTTTGGACGAATTGCAGAAAAGCATGGGCGGGCAGGATTTGGTGTCGATGCTGGACGAAAACCCTTTGCCCGATGTGTTTATCGTAACGCCGCAAGGCCATCCGGCTCCTGCGCAGATGAAGGCTTTGCAGAATGATTTGAACCAATTTCCGATGGTGGAAAGTGCGGAACTTGATGCGGAATGGATGCAAACGCTGTATCAGGTAAACGATTTCATTCGGAAAATCTTTTATTTTCTGGCTGTTACCTTGAGTTTGGCCTTTGTGCTTGTAGCGCATAACACCATCCGTTTGCAGATTCTGAGCCGCAAAGAAGAGATTGAAATTACCAAGCTTTTGGGTGCGCCTTCATCTTTCATCCGACGCCCGTTTCTTTATCAGGCTGCATGGCAAAGCCTGCTGGCCGCCGGTGTGAGTTTGGTTTTGTGCGCTTGGCTCATGACTTCAAGCCGGCCTTTGGTAAACCAGATATTCAAACCTTATGGTGTGAACATTGAATGGCGCTTTTTTACCTTCCCAGAAATTTTGCTGGTTTTGCTGGTGGTTACCGCGCTCGGTATGGGCGGTGCATGGTTGGCGACGCAGCAGCATTTGCTGGGTTTTAAGGCCAAGAAATCTTAAATGGGTTTGAGAAAGAAGAATGCCTGTCTGAAAAGTGTTTCAGACAGGCATTTTCATATTATGCAATCCGATAATCCAATTCAAACCGCGCCCGGTCATCTTGTTTTAAAAGTTTGCATAAACCGGGCAGGGTATCGGTAAGCTGTTTGGCCAAAAGGTAGGGCGGATTGATGACAAACATGCCGCTGCCGTGCATGCCGAAACCGTCAGCGCGCGGGGCGTGCACATGAAGCTGCACATTTAAATAGTTTTCGGGTGAAAGTTTCGTTAAAGCTTTCGGCAGCTTCCGGCTTTCTTCGCGGGAAAGGCAGGGATACCAAACCAGATAGCAACCTTCCGCAAAGCGCTTTTGCGCCTCTTTCAGCGTTTGTAGCACGCGCTCGTAATCCTGTTTTTCTTCATAAGGCGGATCAATCAATACCACGGCGCGCCGGGTAGGGGGCGGAAGTAGGGAAATCAAACCTTGATAGCCGTTTTCCTGCCTGGTAATGCAGCGCCTGCCCAATTTCCATTCCCGAACATTATTCTGTAAAAGCGCAAAATCTACCGGATGCAGCTCAAATAAGCGCATTTTATCGCTTTCGCGCAAAGTTGCCGCTGCTAAAAGAGGCGAGCCGCAATACAGGTTTTCATCAGGCAAAAGCTTGTTCAGACAGGCATTGAATTGCTGCAATGCCTCAGGCAAGCCGGAAGCGGCGCGCAAACGGGCGATACCTTGCCGGTATTCCCCTACCTTTTGCGCCTGTTCGGCGGCAAGGTTGTAAACACCTGCGCCGCTATGTGTGTCGATATACCAATAGGGTTTGTCTTTTTTATTGAAATAGTCCAACACCAGCCAAAGCGTGAAATGTTTGAGTATGTCGGCATGGTTTCCGGCGTGGAAAGCGTGGCGGTAACTGAGCATAATCCGGGAAAAATGAATGGGTTGATAAATAATGCCTGTCTGAATGTTTCAGACAGGCATTCTGCTTTAAATCGAAGAGAGATGCAAAAGCTTATTTGGCAAAATATTTGCTTTCGATTTTTTCGTATTCACCGCTTTCGCGCACTTTTTTCAGAGAATCATTCAGCATTTTGAGCGTTTCTTCATCGTTTTTACGCACGGCAAAACCATAGTTTTCTTCAGTGAAGTCAGGCGCTTCTACCACAGTGAAGCCTTTGTTGGGGTTGTGTTTCAGATAATTGCCGACTACCGCGCTATCCGTAACCACGGCATCCAACCCGCCGCTTTCCATCTCTTTGATTACCAAAGGCAATGTATCGAAACGCGCAATCTTCGCGCTGTCTTTGCCCAACATCTTGGAAATAACAAAATCTCCGGTTTGGCCGGTAATCACACCTACCTTATTGGCTTTTTTCAAATCATCAACATTTTTAATGTTTTTACCTTGCGGTACCAGAATCACTTGGGTAATTTTGTAGTAAGGATCGGTAAACGACATGGTTTGCTTGCGTTCGTCGGTGATGGTGATGGCCGAGGCCAAAATATCCACATCGCTGTTACCCAATGCGGCGAACAGGCTGTCCCACGGCTGGTGTTTGTATTCCACTTTGAAATTGCCTGCCGCAGCCATAGCGTTCATCAAATCAACGTCAAAACCTTCCACATTATTTTGGGCATCCAGCGATTCAAACGGCGCAAACTCCGCATTCGTGGCTACACGGTAAACTTTATCCGCTTTTTGTTGGCCGCCGTTTTGGCTTTGTCCGCCGCAGCCGCTCAATACCAAAGCCGAACACATTAATGTAGCAGCAAGCCATTTTTTCATATTCATGATCGTGATCCTGTTTCAAGATAAATAATGGAAAAGCCAGATAGAAGATTCTATTGAATGGAGCATTTTATCATGACTTTACATAAAGTGACATTTTTTCAGACAGGCATAGCCATTCGGGGTGTGTTAATGCTCTTTTTCCCTAAAGAAAGAGTAGGTTACGTCGTGAAACAAATCAATATGCGGGCTGTCTTCATAGCTTAATTCGGCCAGCGCATCCTCAAAAGCCAATTGGATGGATTCCACCGCATCCTGAGCCATATCGGACGGCAATGCGCGAATAAGCCCTTCCAAAGCGGTTGAAAGCACACGGTTTTGCATGCGCACCACTTCATTGGCTTCCTCTAAAAATTCAATCCTTTGTTCCAAGCTGCTCATCATGTTTCCTTAGAAAATAATCTGATAAAATAAGGACACTAATTATAAGCCTTGAAACGCCAGCAAAGAAAGCATTTAAAGTAATGAACAATCAAAGATTCAATCCGACACATCAACACCTTCCTCAAGGCCAGCAGGAAGAATGGGAACGTAAACTCGAAGAACTCCGCCGTCAAAACAGCGGCCAGCCGTTATCAGGGGCGCGCCAGATTAGCAGCGCCATCCAGCCTCAGCCTGCCATGAAAAACCTTGCGCAAACCGAAGCGCGGGAGCGTGCGTTAAGAGAATATCTGCGCGAGTGGCAAGAAGAAATCAATGCAGAATTTTCAGCCGACCAGCCGGTAGAGGATACCGCCGTTTTATTGCAGGAAGACTGGATTGCCGCGCAGGCCGCTTTACAGGGCGATCCGGAGGAAAGCGCCATCGAAAGTACCCACACCGTATGGCTTAATCCCAAACGCCAAAGCGGCGGAGAGCAAGCCGTTGAGCAAAAGGAAATTTTTGACAAAGATACCCCGCCGATTGCCGCTGAAAATATTCCGGTAAGCATTAATGTTATCAATCCGCAAGTCGCGCCCAAGCAGCCGGTTACATGCCTGTCTGAAAAAGAATTGCTCGAGCGGCTTACGGCCAAATTATTGCCGCACCTGACCGATGCCGTTTCCGGCATGATACGCACTGCCGTGCAGAAACAAACCGCAGTGCTTACTTATCAAATCCAAGAAACGCTTGCAAAAGAAACACCCGGCTTGGTTAAAGAAGTGCTCGACCATAATTTAGCAAGCGTGATGAAAGACATACGCTACGATTTAAAATACAAACGCTGATGCCTGTCTGAAAAATGAATAAAAACACGATAATTATCGCAGCCGTTGCTGCCCTTGCCCTATTCGGCTGGCAGCATTTCAACACAACGCCCAAACAACCCGCTTCGGATATCAATCCAAGCCATACGCATCATCAAACGGACGCAGCCGGGAACCGGCAAAATTTTGAACACATTCTCCGGCAGGCTTATCAAAACCGCAGAAGCAACCTGCAAATCGAAGGCAGCGGCACGGTTAAAAAAACATTGCCGGATGATAACAAAGGCTCGCGCCACCAACGCTTCATTCTCAAGCTAAACAGCGGTCAAACTTTACTCGTTGCCCACAATATCGACCTGGCGCCCAAAATTCCCGGATTGAAAAAAGGCGATACGGTCGGTTTTTACGGTGAATACGAGTGGAGCGAACAGGGCGGCGTGATTCATTGGACGCATCATGACCCCGCCAAACGCCACCCCGACGGCTGGTTGAAACACCAAGGGATTGTTTACCAATGATTCTGTGGTAAGTCCTAATTCACTTCGGCGCTAATACAGAATTGTGCGAAAGAGCATTATGTTATCAAGCGGGTTTGCCGAAGCGGATTTAAGGTAAAATATTGCCGTTTTATCTGCTTATAGCCGCAATCTGCAATGTCACACCTGATTATTTTCAACAAACCCTACGGCGTTATCTGCCAGTTCAGCCCGCATGAAAAACATCAATCGCTGAAAGATTATATTGATGCAAAAGGCTTTTATCCGGCAGGAAGGCTGGATACCGATAGCGAGGGCCTGCTTTTGCTTACCGATGAAGGGCATTTGCAGGCGCGGATAACGGAGCCTAAATTCAAGCTGGAAAAAACATATTGGGCGCAAGTCGAAGGGCAACCCGACGAAAGCAAGCTGGATATTTTGCGCAAAGGGGTGGATTTGGGCGACTTTGTAACTCGGCCTGCCAAAGTGCGCGTGATGGAAGCGGAAGAAACGGCTCGGCTTTGGCCGCGCAATCCCCCGATAAGGATGCGCAAAACAGTGCCAGATTTTTGGCTGGAAGTGAAAATCAGTGAAGGAAAAAACAGGCAGGTGCGCAGGATGGTCGCTAAGGCGGGCTATCCTTGCCTGCGTTTGGTGCGCGTGGCGGTGGGCAGGATTAATTTGTTTGACGAGAATCTTGACTTAGGTGCTTGGAAGTTTTCAGACAGGCTGCCATAATTCGGGCGGCCTTGTTTCATTGTTAATCATTTAAGGAATATTCAAATGCGGCCTTTGCGGGCAGAAATTTATTTAAACCGTTTGCGCGATAATTACCGCACTTTAAAGCAAATCCACGGCGGTAAGCTTTTGGCGGTTTTGAAAGCGGATGCCTACGGGCATGGTGCGGTGCGGTGCGCTTTGGCGCTGGAAGATTTGGCCGACGGTTTTGCCGTAGCGTGTATCGAAGAAGCTTTGGTGCTTCGGAAAGCCGGAGTGGATAACCCGATTGTGCTGCTGGAAGGTGTGTTTGATGCGGCCGAATACGATTTGGTGGATGAACACGGCTTGTGGCCGGTTGTGGGCAGCCAATGGCAGCTTGAGGCCTTGTTGAACCATGATTGGAAAGAGCCGGTTAAAGTTTGGCTGAAAATGGATTCGGGCATGCACCGTGCCGGTTTTTTCCCCCACAATTACGCGCCGGCTTACTACACTTTGAAACAAAGCCCGAAAGTGTCGGATATTGTGAAATTCAGCCATTTTGCCTGCGCCGACGATGCAGACAGCGGCATGACCGACATACAGATCGAAACTTTTGACGCCGCCTGCCAGGGCTTGGAAGGCGAAGAAAGTCTGACCAACTCTGCCGCAATGCTGGCTTATCCGGCGGCGCGGCGGGATTGGGGGCGTGCAGGGCTTGCTTTATATGGCGTGGATCCGTTTTTGGAGCATGATACGCGTATCAAGCCGGTGATGCGTTTATCGACCAAAGTGTTTGACGAGCGCGTTTTGCAGCCGCATGAGCCGGTGGGCTATGGTGCCACTTTCTATACCAAGCGTTCAACCCGCGTCGGCCTGACTGCCTGCGGTTATGCCGACGGCTATCCGAGACGGGCATCAACCGGCAGTCCTGTTGCGGTAAACGGCGTGCGCAGCCGGATTATCGGTTGTGTGTCTATGGACATGATTACCGTTGATTTGAACGGCACGGACGGCGCCATCGGCAGCGAAGTGGAGCTGTGGGGCGATAAGATAGATGTTAACGAAGTGGCGCAAAGCGCGGGCACGATTGCTTACGAGCTTTTGTGTAATGTGAAGCGCGCCAAGTTTGTTTATATAGATTGATTATTTGATGAGCACAATGCCTGTCTGAAAAGCTTTTCAGACAGGCATTGTTTATTGTGAGAAACCGTTTTGCTTGTTTTCCAAAGCTTCCCAGCGTTCCAGCTTTTCCAGCAGCAGCATTTCGATTTCTTCCGAACGCGTTTGCAGCTTGGCGGCTTTTTCGTAGTTTTTGAAGATTTCGGGGTCGGAAAGCTGCGCGGTTAATTCGGCCTGCTCGGATTCAAGCGCGGCGATTTCGTCAGGCAACGCATCAAGCTCGCGTTGCTCTTTATAGGAAAGTTTGACCGTGCGGTTTTGTTTGGCGCGCGTGTTTTTTTCCGGTTCGGTTGCGCCGGCTGTTTTTGCAGTTGCGGTTTGGATGGCTTCTTCGCGCGCTTTGGCATCCAGATAATCCTGATAGCCGCCGATGTATTCTTTCAGGCGGCCTTCACCCTCGAAAACAATGCTTTGCGTAATCACATTATCAAGAAACATCCGGTCGTGGCTCACCAGAAACACCGTGCCTTGATAGTCGCGCAGCAATTCTTCCAGTAACTCCTGCGTGTCGATGTCCAAATCGTTGGTCGGTTCGTCGAGCACCAGAATATTGGCGGGTTTGGTAAACAGCTTGGCAAGCAGCAGACGGTTGCGTTCGCCGCCGGAAAGCGAAGAAACCGGGCTTTGGGCGCGGGCGGGATGAAACAGGAAGTCTTCCAGATAGCCCATCACATGCCGTTTTTTGCCGCCGATTTCCACATAATCATTGCCTTGCCCGAGCGTGTAAAACACAGTGTCGTTTTCGTTGAGCGCGCTTCTGAATTGGTCGAAATAAGCCACTTCCTGTTTGCTGCCCAAGCGGATTTTGCCGTAGGTCGGCTGCAATTCGCCTAAAATCAGCTTGAGGAAAGTGGTTTTTCCGATGCCGTTCGGGCCGATTAAGCCGATTTTGTCGCCGCGCTGAATCACGGTGGAAAACGGGTTCATAATCACTTTATCGCCGTAGCTGAAGCCTGCGTGTTCCAATTCGGCAATGATTTTGCCGCTTTTCTCGCCGCTGCTGAGTTTGAAATTGACTTGGCCTTGCCGCTCGCGGCGCTCGGCACGCTGGCGGCGCAGTTCTTCCAAACGGCGCACGCGGCCTTCGTTGCGGGTGCGGCGCGCTTCGATGCCTTTGCGTATCCACGCTTCTTCTTGGGCGTGAAACTTATCAAACAAGCGGTTGTGTTCGGCTTCCACCGCCAATTCTTGCGCTTTTTTCTCGCTGTATTTAGAGAAAGAGCCGGGATATGAGCGTAATATGCCGCGATCCAGTTCGACGATGCGGTTGGCGATATTGTCGAGAAAGCGTCGGTCGTGCGTGATCACGATGATGCTGCCGCTAAATTGCCGGAGCAGGTTTTCCAGCCAGATAATCGCATCTATATCAAGGTGGTTGGTGGGTTCGTCTAAAAGCAGGATGTCCGGTTTCTGCACCCAAGCCTGCGCCAGCGCGACGCGTTTTTTCTGGCCGCCGGAAAGGTTGGCTATGGTTTCGTTTTCAGGCAGGCCTAATTCGCTGACGGTTTGCTTGATGGCGGCGTCAAACTGCCAGCCGTCAAGCGTTTCCAATTCGGTTTGCAGGGTATTCAGCTCTTTGAGCAAGGCTTCCGACTGCTCGTTTTCCAAACGCAGGCTGATTTGGTGGTAGCGGCGCAATAGGTCGCGCAGATCGCCCAAACCTTCGGCAACCACATCAAACACCGTGGCCGACGCATCGAAGAAACTTTCCTGCGGCACATACACGGTTTTCAGGCCGTTTTGCACGATCAGCTGCCCGTCGTCGGGCTTTTGCACGCCTGCCAGAATTTTCAGCAAGGAAGACTTGCCCGCACCGTTGCGCCCGATAAGGCCGACTTTTTCTCCGGTATCAAGCTGGAACGAAGTGTTGGCCAGCAATGCAACATGACCGACGGCGAAAGAGCAGTTTTCTAATTGCAGAATATTCATGGTGTTTGGCAGGTGATGAAACAAAAGCGGCTATTTTAAGTGAAAGTACCCGCTTGGAACAGTATGACGGGTAAACGATTTTTCAGGCAGGCATAAAAAAATCAGGTTTTTTGCTTATCAAAAAACCTGATTGCTTGTTGCCTTTGCGGCTGTAAGACCCTTTGCCTTTTTTCGGCTTGTGGATTTTGGGCTGGAATAAATTGGATTTAACCAACGCTTTTAAGGCATTGTCTTTGATTTTGCCTTTGTTGATTTCTGTTTTTCTAGGCATGGATATTCCTTTTTGAAGTTTTACGGTAGATGCCTGTCTGAATCGTCTTTTTTCAGACAGGCATTTAGGCATTATTATAACCTAAGTTTTTCAGACAGGCATTGCAGCAGCGCAATTGGATAACCGTAACAGATTGTCGGAAGCGAAATATGTGAACATGCGGCTTCAGATGCCGAAGGATAAGTGCATCAGAAAAGCCAATGTGGTTACAACCAACACCACCCAAGCCGTTAAACGAACAATATCGTTGAGCGCGCGTTTCTGTTTCCTGCCAAACAGGCGGTTGATGATAAGCGCTGCAATCGAAAACAACAAAACAATGCGTAAGATCCGCCCGATCATGATTAATGCCTGTCTGAAAAACGCCGGTTTGAAAATGCCTGTCTGAATGCACAAAGCAGGCGAAGCCGCTATAATAAACGCTTTTCCGAAAATATGCCTGCCTTATGAACCGTGCCAACAGTGTCGGGCTGGTCAGCCCGCAGAAAATCCCGTTTGAATCACCTTTGCTCCTGCAAAGCGGCCAAACGCTGCCCCGTTTCGATTTGATGATTGAAACTTACGGAACGCTCAACGAGGCCAAAAGCAATGCCGTTTTGATTTGCCATGCTTTGTCGGGCAACCACCATGTGGCCGGATACCACAGCGAACAGGATAAAGCGCCCGGCTGGTGGGACAATATGGTCGGCCCCGGCAAGCCGATTGATACCAACCGTTTTTTTGTGGTCGGCTTGAACAATCTCGGCGGCTGCCACGGCAGCACCGGGCCTTTGAGCAAAAACCCTGAAACCGGCGAGGAATACGGTGCCGACTTTCCTGTGGTAACGGTGAAAGACTGGGTTAAAAGCCAAGCGATGCTGGCCGATTATTTGGGTATCGTACAATGGGCGGCGGTTGTGGGCGGCAGCTTGGGCGGTATGCAGGCGTTGCAATGGACGATTGATTTCCCCGACCGCGTGCGCCACGCTTTGGTAATTGCCTCGGCCACGCGTTTGTCTGCGCAAAATATTGCGTTTAACGATGTGGCGCGCCAAGCCATTATCACCGATTCCAATTTCCACAACGGCCATTACCGCCGCCACAACACCATTCCCCGCCGCGGTTTGCGCATTGCCCGCATGATGGGGCACATCACTTATCTGGCCGAAAAAGGCATGGGCAAAAAATTCGGACGCAGCATGCGCAGCGACGGCTACCAATACGGCTATGATGTTGAGTTTGAAATCGAATCTTACCTGCGCTATCAAGGCGATAAATTTGCCGAACGTTTCGACGGCAACACTTATCTGCGTATGACCAAAGCTTTGGATTATTTCGCTCCTGCCGATGAATACGGCAATGATTTGTCGGCAGCATTAAGCCATGTAAAAGCCAAATTTTTCGTTGCCAGTTTCAGCACGGATTGGCGCTTTGCGCCGGAGCGTTCGCGGGCTTTGGTGAAACATTTGGTCAGAGCAGGAAAAAGCGTGCAATATATAGAAGTGGAGTCGTATCACGGCCACGATGCTTTTTTGATGACCGACGAGCCTTATGTCCGCGCCATGCGCGCTTATATAAATAATGTTTACAAGGAGTTGCAAGCATGAATCTGCGCGATGACCTGCAACTGATTTACGATTGGATTCCTGAAAACAGCCGGGTTTTGGATTTAGGCTGCGGCAAAGGCGAACTGCTTTCAGCATTGGTGCGAAACAAACATTGCAGCGGCTACGGTGTGGAAATCGACACCGAAGGCGTGCTTGCTTCCATGGAGCGCGGTATCAACGTGATACAGGCCGATTTGGAGCAGGGCTTGCAGGATTTCGATTCCAACAGCTTCGATATCCTGGTGTTGAGCCAAACCATCCAAGCCATGCAGAATACGGAAAATATTTTGCGCGACCTCACGCGCGTAGCCAAGCAAGCTATCGTATCTTTTCCGAATTTCGGTTATTGGCGCAACCGCGTTCAGCTCGGTTTAACCGGCCATATGCCCGTATCCGAGCGCATGCCGTACCAATGGTATAACACGCCGAATATCCATTTCTGCACCATCGTCGATTTCGAACTGCTGTGCGTGAAAAACGGCATCCATATTTTGGAGCGCGCCGTGATGACCAAAGGCAAGCGTGTCAACACTTTGCCTAATCTGCTCGGCAGCCTGGCTTTTTACCGGGTAGGCTGAATATGGAAAAAGTGATTATCACCGGCCACAGCAGGGGATTGGGAAAAGCCCTAACCGAGCTTTATCTCAACAAAAACCGTCCCGTTTTCGGCTTGTCGCGTAAGCTGCTGCCGGAATGCCTGTCTGAAAATCTGCAGCAGCAAGCAATTGATTTATCAAACGATCAAAACTTGAGCCTATGGTTGGAGCAGGGCGGCTTAACTCGTTTTTTAAACGGTGCCGATAATATCGTGTTGATTAATAATGCAGGTACAACGGCGCCGAGCGCCACATTGGGCAGGCAAAATGCAGCAGAAATCATGCAGGCGGTGGCGCTTAATGTTACCGCACCGTTGCTGCTGGCCAACCATATTGCCGCACACAAACCGTCGGATGCCTGTATGAAAATCGTTCACATATCGAGCGGCGCCGGCAGAAATGCTTATCCGGGTTGGAGCGTATACGGCGCCACCAAAGCTGCGCTTGATCATCATGCGAGGTGCGTAAATATTGAAGCCGATCCGAATGTCCGCGCCTTATCCGTCGCTCCGGGTGTGGTCGATACCGACATGCAGGCAGCCATCCGCGCTTGCGATGCCGATGATTTTCCGATGCTGCAACGGTTTCTCGATTTAAAAGAAAAAGGCGGTTTGAGCATGCCGGAGGAAACTGCCGCAAAAATAGCAGCTATTATTGATGACGAGTGTTTCGGAACAGAAGCTTTAGCCGATGTAAGGCAAAATCCGTAACCATTTTTCAGACAGGCATCATGCCTGTCTGAAAACTTTCATGCTATCGAACAGAGTAAATAATGAAACAAGATTTTCAAGCCACCCTAAAAGCCTTGGGAAAACAGGTCAAACAGGAAGCAGAAGCGAAAGCCGAACAAGAAAAAGCCGCGCGTAAACAAGCGGAAGAAGAAGTGGATTTCGCCAAAATGATGAGCGATGTCCAACCTCTGAAAAGCCGAAACCGCTATGTGCCGCCGCGCGACAGCTCGCCCATCAAACCGCGCAAACAGGAGGATTTGCACCTCGAACAAGAAAACTATTTTTATGTAGGCGAAGGACAATGGCTGGAAGTGCCCGATAAATTCAGTAAAAACGGGCAAGGCAGCAACGACATCAAGCGCTTGCAAAGCGGTCATTATCCGGTGGTTGCTGATGTGGATTTGCACGGTTACACGCAGGAAGAAGCGCAGCAGGTACTGAATGAGTTTATCGAATTCACCAAAAAGCGCGGCGTGTGCGGCGAAATCATCCACGGCAGCGGCCTTGGCTCATCAGGCTATCAGCCGGTGCTTAAAAATTTGGTGCGCCGGTGGTTGATGCAGCATCCCGATGTGCTGGCCTATGTGGAACCGCGCAAAGGAAATGACGGTGCGGTAAGGTTTTTATTGAAGCGCCAATGGCGCGATCCTGATGAAAAAAACGGCAGATAAAAAACTTGCCTTTAACTTTTTTAACACTTGGCAATGAGCCGGCAAATACAGCCTGCAGGCTTTTTACCCGTTTCATTTGCGAATATTTCAATGGCCGATGTGATTAAAATATTTCAATATTGGGCGCTTTATTATTCCAATTTGAACATGAAAGAAAACAAAAATAGAATTTAAATGCCGAAAATTTGTTTTAAGGCAAATGAAGCTGTTTGCCTTGTAAGATGATTGCTGTTAGCATTCGGGAATACGCTTATATCTAGAGGTAATACAATGGAATATTTAGGTCGGCTGCAACTTTGATGCCTGTCTGAAACCATTGTTTTTCTTAGATGAAATACATAAGTAACGGTTGCTTTTAGATTTTGAAATTCTGCTTAATTTTCGAAAACGAAAATTATTGGATTCGCAATTAACAAGCTTCTTTAATTAACTCAACTGAAAGGGATTGTCATTATGTCCACCCAAATTCAAGACGTTGATCCTATTGAAACCCAGGAATGGTTAGACGCATTAAGCTCGGTTTTGGAGCACGAAGGTACCGAACGCGCGCACTTCCTCTTGCAAAATCTGGTGAAATACACCCGCCGCCGCGGCGTGCATATGCCGTTTGACGCAACTACCGCATATTTGAACACGATTCCGGTAGGCAAAGAGCAGAAATCTCCGGGGAATCATGAATTGGAGCACCGTATCCGTTCTATCATCCGTTGGAACGCCGCCGCAATGGTATTGCGGGCAGGCAAAAAAGATTTGGAACTGGGTGGCCATATTGCTTCTTTCCAATCTGCTGCGACTCTGTATGACGTCGGCTTCAACCACTTCTGGCATGCCAAAGGGAAAGACGGCGTAGAAGGCGATTTGGTGTTTATCCAAGGCCACTCTGCTCCCGGTATCTATGCACGCGCATTTGTGGAAGGCCGTTTAACCGAAGAGCAATTAAACAATTTCCGCCAAGAAGCAGATGCAGACGGTCTGTCTTCTTATCCGCACCCTTATTTGATGCCCGATTTTTGGCAATTCCCCACCGTATCTATGGGTTTAGGTCCGTTGATGGCGATTTATCAGGCACGTTTCCTGAAATACCTTGAATCACGCGGTTTAACCAAAACCAAAGGCCGTAAAGTATGGGTATTCTGCGGCGACGGCGAGATGGACGAGCCGGAAAGCCAAGGCGCCATTTCTTTGGCAGCACGCGAAGGCTTGGACAACCTGATCTTCGTTATCAACTGTAACCTGCAGCGCCTCGATGGCCCTGTGCGCGGTAACGGCAAAATCATCCAAGAACTGGAAGGCAACTTCCGCGGCGCCGGCTGGAACGTATTGAAAGTGATTTGGGGCGGCCGCTGGGACGGCTTGTTGGCCAACGACACCAACAACGCCCTGAAACAGCGTATGAACGAATGTTTGGATGGCGACTACCAAACCTACAAATCCAAAGACGGCGCTTATGTACGCGAGCATTTCTTCAATACGCCCGAATTAAAAGCCATGGTGGCGAATATGTCGGACGAAGAAATTTGGGCCTTGAATCGCGGCGGCCACGATCCACATAAAGTTTATGCCGCTTACTACGAAGCCGTAAACAACCCGGACGGCCGCCCGACAGTGATTTTGGCTAAAACCATTAAAGGCTACGGCATGGGTGCTTCAGGGGAAGGCCAAAACATCGCCCACCAAGCGAAAAAAATGGACGTGGCTTCCCTGAAACAATTCCGCACACGTTTCGGCATCCCGGTAACCGACGAGCAAATCGAAAGCGGCGACCTGCCTTATTACCGCTTCCCGGAAGACAGCCCCGAAATGCAATACCTGCGCGAACGCCGCAATGCTTTGGGCGGTTATCTGCCGCAGCGTAATCCGAATAAAGAAGCTTTGCCGATTCCTGCTTTGGAAACATTCGACGCGCAACTTGAAGCAAGCGGCGACCGCGAGTTTTCTACCACCATGGCATTCGTGCGTATTCTGTCAACTTTGCTGAAAGACAAGCAAATCGGCAAACGCATCGTGCCGATCGTTCCGGACGAAAGCCGCACTTTCGGTATGGAAGGCATGTTCCGCCAATACGGTATTTGGAATCCGAAAGGCCAGCAATATACCCCGCAAGATAAAGACCAACTGATGTTCTATAAAGAATCGGTTGACGGTCAGATTTTGCAGGAAGGTATTAATGAACCCGGTGCGATGGCCGACTGGATTGCAGCCGCAACCAGCTATGCAAACAGCCGCTACGCCATGATTCCGTTCTATATCTATTACTCAATGTTCGGCTTCCAACGCATCGGCGATTTGGCTTGGGCTGCGGGCGATATGCGCGCACGCGGCTTCTTGGTGGGCGGTACTTCCGGCCGTACAACTTTGAACGGCGAAGGTCTGCAACACGAAGACGGCCACAGCCAAGTTCAGGCCGATCTGATTCCGAACTGTATGAGCTACGATCCGACCTTCCAGTACGAATTGGCCGTGATCATTCAAGACGGTTTGCGCCGCATGTATGTTAATCAGGAAGACGTGTACTATTACCTGACCGTGATGAACGAAAACTACGCGCATCCGGCCATGCCGCAACGCGAAGGCATTGAAGAAGAAATCCTGAAAGGTATGTATCTGTTCAAAGCCGGTGGTGCAAGCGATAAGAAAGTTCAATTGATGGGTTCCGGTACCATTCTGACCGAAGTGATTAAAGCAGCCGAGCTGCTGAAAAACGACTTCGGCGTAGAAGCCGACATTTGGTCTTGCCCGTCGTTCAACCTGCTGCACCGCGACGCTATGAAAGTTGAGCGCCATAACCGTCTGCATCCGTTGCAAGAACAAAAACTGCCGTTTGTTACCCAACAGCTGCAAGGTCATGAAGGCCCTGTTGTTGCGGCTACCGACTACATCCGCGGCTTTGCCGAGCGTATCCGTGCCTACATTCCAAACGATTTCCACGTTTTGGGTACCGACGGTTTCGGCCGCAGCGACTCGCGCGCCAACCTGCGCCGCTTCTTTGAAGTAGATAGCTACAACATTGCTGTTACCGCTTTGAATGCTTTGGCCGACCAAGGCAAGATTGAAAAAGTGGTTGTTCAGCAAGCTATTGAGAAATACGGCATCAAAACCGACACTGTACCCAGCTGGGAGCGTTAAGCAGTGGTTTTCAGACAGGCATATCGCAATGCCTGTCTGAAAAAAGGATTTTGAATGGTTCTAACAAGATAATTAAGTTGCGAACCTTGCTTCACAACTAAATTAAAGGATAAGCACGATGAGTCAAATCGTAGAAATCAAAGTACCCGACATTGGCGGACACGAGAATGTGGATGTCATTGCGGTAGAAGTAAAAGCCGGCGATACCGTTGCCGTAGATGATGCCCTGATTACTTTGGAAACCGACAAAGCCACTATGGATGTGCCTGCCGATACCGCTGGCGTGGTGAAAGAAGTGAAAGTAAAAGTGGGAGACAAAGTATCTGAAGGCAGCGTAATTGTATTGGTTGAAGCTACCGGTGCCGCTGAAGCAGCGCCGGCAAAAGAAACGGCTCCAGCTACCCCAGCACAAGCCGCACCTGCACCGTCAACCGGCGGCAACGTGGCTAAAGTGGAAGTCCCCGACATTGGCGGCCATGAGAACGTGGATGTGATTGCGGTAGAAGTAAAAGCCGGCGATACCGTTGCCGTGGACGACACGCTGATTACCCTGGAAACCGACAAAGCCACTATGGATGTGCCGTCAACTGCGGCCGGTGTAGTTAAAGCCGTTCATATCAAAGTGGGCGATAAAGTTTCTCAAGGCACCGTTATTGTAGAAGTTGAAGCTGCCGGCGGTTCTACAGCTGCCGCAGCGCCTGCGGAACAAACAGCCGAAGAGAAAAAAGCCGAACCGGCTCCTGCAGCTGCACCGGCCGCAGCCGCTCCTGCACCGCAAACAGCTTCTGCCGCACCGGTTGCCGCATTCGGCAACACGCCGGTTAACGAAGCCGCATTTGCCAAAGCACACGCAGGCCCGTCTGCCCGTAAACTGGCGCGCGAATTAGGTGTGGATTTGGGTCTGGTTACCGGTACGGGCTTGAAAGGCCGTATTGTCGGCGAAGACATCAAAGCCTTCGTTAAAGCTGCCATGCAAGGCGGCGCTGGCAAAGCCGCTCCGGCTGCACCTTCTTTAGGCGGTGGTTTGGACTTGCTGCCGTGGCCGAAAGTCGATTTCAGCAAATTCGGTGAAATCGAAGTAAAAGAGCTTTCCCGCATCAAGAAAATTTCTGGTCAAAACCTGTCCCGCAACTGGGTGATGATTCCGCATGTTACCGTGAACGATGAAGCCGATATGACCGAGCTGGAAGAGTTCCGCAAACAGCTGAATAAAGAATGGGAGCGCGAGGGTGTGAAATTGTCGCCGTTGGCGTTTATCATCAAAGCTTCCGTAACTGCTTTGAAAGCTTTCCCGGAATTCAACTCATCTTTGGATGGCGACAACTTGGTATTGAAAAAATACTACAACATCGGCTTCGCAGCCGACACGCCCAACGGCTTGGTTGTGCCGGTAATTAAAGATGCCGATAAAAAAGGCTTGAAAGAAATTTCTCAAGACTTAACCGAACTGAGTAAAAAAGCCCGCGAAGGCAAGCTCAAGCCCAACGAAATGCAAGGGGCAACCTTTACCATTTCCAGCTTGGGCGGTATCGGCGGCACCGGCTTCACACCGATTGTGAACGCACCTGAAGTAGCCATTTTGGGCGTGTGCAAATCACAAATGAAACCGGTATGGAACGGGTCTGCCTTTGAACCGCGCCTGATGTGTCCGTTGAGCCTGTCGTTCGACCACCGCGTAATCGACGGTGCGGCCGGTATGCGCTTTACCGTGTTCTTGGCAAGTCTGTTAAAAGATTTCCGCCGCATTACACTGTAACGCCGTTCAGACAGGCATTCAAACAATGCCTGTCTGAAAAGACTACCGAAGCAGCCGGTAAAATACCGGTTGCTTTCCAGAAAGGTTTAAAGAATGAGCTTAATCGAACTCAAAGTGCCCGACATCGGCGGGCATGAAAATGTAGACATCATCGCCGTAGAAATTAAAGCAGGCGACACAATTGCCTTGGAAGATACACTGATTACTTTGGAAACTGACAAAGCCACCATGGATGTTCCCGCTGAAGCAGCCGGCGTGGTGAAAGAAGTCAAAGTTAAAGTGGGAGACAAAATTTCCGAAGGCGGCGTGATTGCGGTTGTCGAAGCGGCGGCAGCCTCTGCCGAAGCCCCAAAAACCGAAAGTAAGCCGGAAGCGGTACAAGAAGCGCCCAAAGCAGCCGCCCCGGCTCCGCAAGCAGCGCAATTTAGCGGTGCTTCCGATGCGGAATATGATGTTGTAGTGTTGGGTGGCGGCCCGGGCGGCTATTCCGCTGCATTTGCCGCAGCCGACGAAGGCTTGAAAGTAGCCATTATCGAGCAATACAGCACCTTAGGCGGCGTATGTTTGAATGTAGGCTGTATTCCGTCTAAAGCCTTGCTGCACAATGCGGCAGTAATGGATGAAGTGCGCCACCTGAAGGACAACGGCATTTCTTATCCCGAGCCGGAAGTAGATATCGACATGCTGCGCGCTTACAAAGACAAAGTGATCGGCAAACTTACCGGCGGCTTGGCAGGCATGGCGAAAGCCCGCAAAGTGGACATCATTCAGGGTTTCGGTAAATTCTTAGATGCAAACCATATTGAAGTTGCATTAACCGAAAGCCAGGAATATGAACAGTCTACCGAAACCGGCAGCAAAAAAGTAGTGGCGTTTAAAAACTGCATCATCGCAGTCGGCAGCCGCGTGGTAAACCTGCCGTTTATTCCGCAAGATCCGCGCATTGTCGATTCTACCGGTGCTTTGGCGCTGAAAGAAATCCCGCAAAAAATGCTGATTATCGGCGGCGGCATCATCGGCTTGGAAATGGGTACGGTGTACAGCACTTTGGGCGCCCGCCTGGATGTAGTGGAAATGATGGACGGCCTGATGCAGGGCGCAGACCGTGATTTGGTAAAAGTTTGGCAGAAGCAGAACGAATACCGCTTCGACAACATCATGATCAACACCAAAACCGTAGCCGTTGATGCAAAAGAAGACGGCATTTATGTGAGCTTTGAAGGCGAAAACGCACCGAAAGAGCCGCAGCGCTATGATTTGGTGCTGGTTGCCGCAGGTCGCGCGCCAAACGGCAAATTGATTGATGCCGAAAAAGCCGGAGTAGCTGTAACCGACCGCGGCTTCATTGAAGTCGACAAACAAATGCGTACCAACGTGCCCAATATCTATGCCATCGGCGATGTGGTAGGCCAGCCTATGTTGGCGCACAAAGCCGTGCACGAAGGTCATGTGGCCGCTGAAAACTGCGCAGGCCACAAAGCCTATTTCGATGCCCGCGTGATTCCCGGCGTAGCCTACACTTCGCCAGAAGTGGCTTGGGTGGGCGTAACCGAAACTTCCGCCAAAGAAAACGGTTTGAAAATCACCAAAGCCGTGTTCCCGTGGGCGGCATCCGGCCGCGCGATTGCCAACGGCTGCGATCAAGGCTTTACCAAGCTGATTTTCGATGAAGAAAGCGGCAAGATTATCGGCGGAAGTATCGTCGGCCCGAACGGCGGCGATATGATCGGAGAAGTCTGCTTGGCTATTGAAATGGGCTGTGATGCGGCGGATATCGGTAAAACCATCCACCCGCATCCGACCTTAGGAGAAAGCATCGGCATGGCAGCCGAAGTGGCCTTAGGCGTTTGCACCGATTTACCGCCGCAGAAAAAGAAAAAATAAGCCGTAGGCTTATTTGCAAAGGCTCTTAGATTCGAATTTCAAGTGCAACACTCAGGCAGTAGAGGTTGGAACAGATTCAAGAATAAAACACTTGGCGTTTCATAGCCAAGTGTTTTTCTTGGCCTATGGTTCAGTTCATCTTGAACCCTGCGTATCTCCCGATGGCTGATGTTGCGGAAATCGGTTTGTTTGGGGAAATATTGGCGGATGAGTCCGTTGGTATTTTCATTCAGCCCTTTCTCCCAAGAACGGTAGGGGCGGCAAAAATAGGTTTCTGCCTCCAATGCTTGGGCTATTCGGATGTGTCGGTAGAATTCTTTGCCGTTATCCATGGTGATGGTGTGTACCCTGTTTTTATGCGCCTTCAATACCTTGATGACGGCGTTGGCAGTGTCTTTGGCTTTGAAGTTCTTCAACTTGCAGATGATGGTGTAGCGGGTAACCCGCTCGACCGGTGTCAGTAATGCGCTTTTCTGATCTTTGCCGACGATGGTGTCGGCTTCCCAGTCGCCTATACGGGATTTTTGGTCGACGATGGCGGGTCGGTTTTCAATGCCTGTGCGGTCGGGTACTTTGCCTCTGCTCCATGTGCTGCCGTAGCGTTTACGGTAGGATTTGCCGGCTATTCTGAGATGCTGCCACAAAGTGCCGCCGTTGCTTTTGTCGTCGCGCAGGTAGTTATAGACGGTGCTGTGGCGGAGCGTGATTTGGTGGTGTTTGTACAGATAGGCGCACACTTGTTCGGGACTGAGTTTGAGTCGGATGAGGGTGTCGATGTGTTGGATCAGCTGCGAATGGAGCTTATAGGGCTTTCTTTTGCGCTGTTTGGTAAGCCGGCTTTGCTGTTGGGCTTTTTCGGCACTGTATTGCTGCCCTTGTGGGCAGTGCCGTTTGATTTCGCGGCTGATGGTGCTTTTATAGCGGTTAAGCCGTTTGGCGATTTCGCTGATGCTATGGTGGCGGGACAGGTATTGGATGTGGTATCGTTCGTCTTGGGTCAGTTGTGTGTAGCTCATATGCAATCTTTCTTGCAGGAAAGGCCGTATGCTACCGCATACCGGCCTTTTTCTGTTATGGAAAGTTGCACTTCAAATCCGAATCCGCCGCCCTCAAAAACCTGATCTGCTTCCAAAGCCAAATGATGTCTGATAACAAGACGGATTTTGCGGTAAAAGAGAATGGCCGTATTGGGCTGAATATCCAAGATATCGGCAGCCGAACGTGCGGTTACTTCCAATACAAAATATTCAAGCAGTTTTCTTTGCAGAATCTTCTTTAGCTTACAGTGGGTTATCTTCATTTTGGCAGCCTATCATGACTGCTAATCTACTTCAGCCCCAAAAATTAACGCCCAAATCAGCAGGGTAAACGCTGATTTTTTCGCGCCAAAATTTCACATTGAGCGGCCACATTTTCAGATGGCCTATCAAGTCAAGTTATGGCGGTGTCTGCCAACCGTAAGGCGCAGGCTGATGTCGTTAATACCAGAGAGAGCACCGCCCCCTAATGGGATTCTCAAACTCTCAAAAATTAACGGAGCATTCAAAATGCAAAACATTCAAACCGCGCCACAAGCGCAAAATTCAAACGTTAAAACCCATTCTGTTGTCAATAGCGGGACAGGCTATACCGCCTTAACTTTATTCATGCTTAACCTATACGAGTTGGTCGCGCCGCGCATTAGAGATCTACCTGCTGACGAAAAACTGATTTTATCGGGTTTGGCATCTGAAGCTTGCTGCCATATCAGCAACGTTTGCGAAGCAGCGGGCAAAATGGCCGCGTATACCAGAGGTTATTTATAATCATGGATTTATAGTGTTAAGAAGCAAGGCGTAACCGCTAATATCCGGTCTGTTTTTTTAAGAGTGGTTACAATTTAAACTTTTAATATCATATGTTTAAAGCTAGAGATAACTGAATGTTTTGAGTTCAGTTGTTAATCAGCTTGCAGCCTATAAACAAAATGCCTGTCTGAAAATGGTTTCAGACAGGCATTTTGTTGGGTTGTTGTTAACTTTAATATTTTTCCCGAATAACTTTTTTCTCCGGATCGGCCTCGTCGATTTTTTCTTGGGCTTCTTCGTGGTCTTCTGCATCGGCTTGCGGCTCTTCCTGAACGGCTTCGACGGCGGGATGGTATTGGAAGCTGCCGTAAACAGGAAAGTGGTCTGAGCCTATGTCGGATAATACTTTGATTTCCCGCATCATAAAATCGCTACTGTGAAAAATATGATCCAGAGGCCAGCGCATCAAGGGCCATTGGGCATGGAAGGTGCTGTATAGGCCGCGGCCGACGCGGGGGTCTAGAAGGCCGCTGGTTTTTTGGAAGAGGCGTGAGGTGGCAGACCAGGCAACGTCGTTCAAATCGCCGAATACCAACACGGGTTTGTCGTTTTGTGTGATTTCTTGGCCGACCAGCAGCAATTCTGCATCTCGGTTGGTGGACGTGGCGCTTTCGGTGGGCGTAGGCGGCATGGGGTGCAGGCAGTATAGGTGGATCCATTCGCCGGAAGGGAGTTGGGCTTCGGTAAAAATGGAGGGAATGTCTTCTTGAACCCAATGGCGCACTTCGACATTTTTCAGCGGCAGCCGGCTGTATAGGTGCATGCCGTAGAGGTTGTCGAGCGGGATTTTAACGGTGTAGGAATAGCTTTCTTCCAGCTGCGCCAACTGCTGCTCCCACCATAAATCGGTTTCTAATGTCAACACGACGTCCGGCTGCCATTTTTCAACCAGAGCCAGCAATTTATCGGCGCGGCGGTTGGGCGTGAGTACGTTGCTGGTAAGCAGGGAGATGCTGCGTTGGTCGCTCTCACCGCGATAGCGTTTGACCTGTTTGCGGCTTAAAGGTGTGTAGGCTGAGATTTCCCAAATTTGATAAGCCATGCACAGCAGGTTGAGCATTTCCATAGTGCGCAGCAGCCAATGATCGGAATCTTGCAGTACCCAGCCTAAAAAAATGCAGACCAAGCTGACAAACGCAATTTGCAGGCGCGGAAAGTCGAATATGCGCACGGTCCAATGGTTGAAAGGCAAAAGCGGCAATAAAGTGGCGATAATGGGAAAGCAAAGTAAGGCAAACAACGACCAGTCGGTTAAACTCATAAACTTAATAGGCAGTGGATTCTGGATGAAAGCATCATCTTAATGATTTTTTGAGCCGGGTCAAATATTTCTGAACATGCCTGTCTGAAAGTTTCAGACAGGCATGTTATTTTTCGGCGTCTTGGTCGAGAGACTTGAGCCATTCGAGTTTTTCGCCGATTTTGATTTCCAAACCCCGCGGTACGGGCCGGTAAAAATCCGGTTCCGTCAATCTCTCGGGCATATAAGTTTCGCCGGCGGCATAGGCGTGCGGCTCGTCGTGGGCATAACGGTATTCGCGGCCGTAGCCCATTTCCTTCATCAATTTTGTGGGCGCGTTGCGCAAGTGGACGGGCACTTCATGGCTGGCGTTTTGTTTTACAAATTGGCGCATTTGGTTGTAAGCGTTGTAGCCTGCGTTGGATTTTGCCGCCGCCGCGAGATAGAGCACGGCTTGGGCCAGCGCCAGCTCGCCTTCGGGCGAACCCAGGCGTTCGTAGGTGAGCGCGGCTTCATTGGCTATCTGCATGGCGCGCGGGTCGGCCAAACCGATGTCTTCCCAGGCCATGCGGATAATGCGGCGCGACAGGTAGCGCGGGTCGGTGCCGCCGTCGAGCATACGGCAAAACCAATACAGCGCGGCGTTGGGGTGCGAACCGCGCACGGATTTATGCAATGCTGAAATCTGATTGTAAAAACTTTCGCCGCCTTTATCGAAACGGCGGATTTGCGCGCCCAAACTGTTGGCTAAAAAATCGGGCGTCAGAACGGTGATGTTTTGGGTTTGTGCCGCGCGCAAGAGTTGTTCGAGCAGGTTAAGCAGGCGGCGGGCGTCGCCGTCGGCCGTTTGGATGAGCAGCCGGGCCGCTTCCTGCTCCAAGCCCATGCTGCGGTATTCGGGCAGCGCCATTACTTTATCAATCAGCTTTTGCAAATCCTCTGCGCTCAAAGATTCGAGCACATAGACCTGTGCCCGGCTCAAAAGGGCAGGATTCACTTCAAACGAAGGGTTTTCGGTAGTGGCGCCGATAAAGGTTAACAGGCCGCTTTCCACATGCGGCAAAAAGGCGTCTTGCTGGGCTTTGTTGAAACGGTGGACTTCATCAACAAACAAAATCGTAGCTTGGCCTTGCTGCAAGGCAATTTCTGCTTTTTCAATGGCTTCGCGGATATCTTTCACGCCCGAAAACACAGCGGATACGGGCAGAAACAAAGCGTTGAAACTTTGCGCCAAAATGCGCGCCAGCGTGGTTTTGCCCACCCCGGGCGGCCCCCAGAGCAGCATCGAATGCGGCTTGCCGCCCTCTACCGCCACTCTCAGCGGCTTGCCTTCGCCGATTAAATGCTGCTGGCCGATAACATCTTCCAAAGAATTGGGGCGGAGGCGTTCGGCCAAAGGCGCTTCGGGCTGGCGGGCAAACAAATCAGACATAACGGTTTCTTTCTTTTTTCAGACAGGCATGACCATTATATAACCTCACTATGCAACTTGCGGTACAATATGCGCCGACATTCTTTAACTGTTTGCCCATTGCCGAAGGAGAAACCATGAAAAAAACATTAGCAATCGCATCAACAGCATTTTTTTTGAGCGCCTGCGCTGCCGACGGCAGCCTGCTGGGCGGCAATGCCGACACAGACAGCGCTGCCGGAGTGAGCAATGCGCTGCTTAACACCTGGCTCGACAACCAATGCCGCGTGGAATTGAATAACCGCAACGAATGGCGCATAGTGGCTTTGGCGATGACCGCGGAAAAACAGCGTGAATGGGAAGACAAAATCTGCGGTTGCGTTACCCAAGAAGCGCCGAATCAGCTTACCGCCACGGATCTGCTGCAATTGGGCACACAATCAGGCCGCACCCAAGTTATCGCCGGCGTAACGGCCAAAACCGTTACCGCCTGCACCAAACGTTTGTTTAGCAAATAAACCAAAGCACAAACCCCACAACGGAATCCGGAAACAGAATCATGAAATACATCAGCACCCGCGGCAATACCGCAAACAAACAGTTCAGCGAAGTTTTATTGATGGGCCTCGCACCCGACGGCGGCCTGATGCTGCCCGAAAGCTACCCGCAAATCAGCGCCGAAACTTTGGAACAATGGCGCAGCTTGAGCTATCCTGAGCTGGCCTTTCAAATCATGAGCCTGTTTGCCACCGATATTCCGGCGGAAGATTTAAAGAGCATTATCAATAAAACCTACACCGCAGAAACATTCGGCAATCCTGAAATCACCCCTGTCCGCACCCTTAAAGACGGCATCAAAATCCAAGCTTTGTCCAACGGCCCGACGCTGGCGTTTAAAGACATGGCCATGCAGTTTTTGGGCAATGCGTTTGAATATGTGCTGGCCAAAGAAGGTAAAAAGCTGAATATCGTCGGCGCCACCAGCGGCGATACCGGCTCGGCGGCCGAATATGCTTTGCGCGGCAAGCAGGGCGTAAATGTGTTTATGATGTCGCCCGAAGGTAAAATGAGCGCATTCCAGCGTGCGCAGATGTTCAGCCTGCAAGACGAAAACATCCATAACATCGCTGTGAAAGGCATGTTTGACGATTGCCAGGATATTGTAAAAGCGCTTCAAAACGACGCTAAGTTTAAAGAGGCCTACAATATCGGCACGGTCAATTCCATCAACTGGGGCCGCGTGCTGGCGCAAATCGTTTACTATTTTGCAGGCTATTTCAAAGCCACCCGGTCGAACGCGGAAAAAGTGAGCTTTTGCGTGCCTTCGGGCAACTTCGGCAATGTATGCGCCGGCCATATCGCCCGCCAAATGGGTTTGCCGATTCACCGCCTGATTGTGGCCACCAATGAAAACAATGTGCTCGACCAGTTTTTCAAAACCGGCGAATACCTGCCGCGCAGCGCCGAGCACACTTATGTAACCAGCAGCCCTTCAATGGATATTTCCAAAGCCTCCAATTTCGAGCGCTTTGTGTTCGATTTGATGGATAGGGATGCCTCGGAAATCGAAACCTTGTGGGCGGAAGTGGGCAAAGGCAAAGGCTTCGACCTGAATTTTATGCTCGATAAAATCCGAAACCAATACGGTTTTGTTTCCGGCAGAAGCCTGCACGCAGACCGGTTGGCGGTGATTAAAAGCGTGTATGAAACCGATGGCGAGCTGCTCGACCCGCACACGGCAGACGGCGTGAAAGTAGCGCGCGAGCTGCGCGAAGCGGGCGAAACCATCGTGTGTTTGGAAACCGCGCTGGCGGCCAAGTTTGCCGACACCATCAAAGAAGCAGTCGGCAATGTGGTTATCCCGCGTCCGGCCGGTTTGAACGGCTTGGAAGATTTGCCGCAGCGCGTGCAGGTGGTGCCGAATAATCCCGATGTGGTGAAAATGATTATTAGGGAAACTTTGGAAAAAGCGTAAACGCCCCGGTTGGGGTCGAATGAAAAATGCCTGTCTGAAAACTTTGGCGCCGCAGAAATCGGCGTAGCAGATTTTCAGACAGGCATTAGCTTGTACTGCCTGCCGGGCGGTATTTTGGAGCAAAATCTGCATTTGCCGAGGCAAAACTATCCGCAAGATATTCAATCTTGTTGTGCTTTTTGCTTTGTATAGTCAATCCACTTAACTTTTACTATGGCGTTGCTGCCTTGTATTAAAATTAAGTGAATTGACTATATTTGCAAGTTTTTCTTCAAAAAACCGCTACGCAAGCTAACGTATAACACGGCTTAAATTTACAATAAGGAGATCTTTATAATATGCCGGAAAGGAATATTGCTTCGCGGGAATATTTGGCCCACACGGGTACGGTCATCCAATACAACCGGCTGCTGTATAGGCGCATTGCCATACATGAAGCAACGATTGTACAGGTGCATTACGGTAAAAAGATTTTGCGCTGGGCAGGCAAAGAGCAAATTGTGCGGGCGGGGGAAGCGGTGGCTTTGGCCAGATGGCAGTCTTTTGATGTGTTAAACGAACCGGATGCGCAAGCCGGCTATTATCAGGCCGAGTGGATTACTTTGGAACAAAGAATGATTGAGCAGTTTACCGAAC
Organism: Neisseria canis; assembly: GCF_900636765.1. Taxonomy (NCBI): domain Bacteria; kingdom Pseudomonadati; phylum Pseudomonadota; class Betaproteobacteria; order Neisseriales; family Neisseriaceae; genus Neisseria; species Neisseria canis. The sequence goes on along the minus strand of NZ_LR134313.1, from coordinate 1,968,533 downwards.
AATACGGCCAGGCCGGGGCTGCGAACGATGTATATCTGTTGCCGAAAAATGCAGATTTTTCCACATCATTCCGACAAGCTGCTCATGCGGTTTCAGACAGGCATGTGCCGGATATGGTAGTACAAACCCGCTTACAGGAATTATTGGCATGGTTGAAGCATTACGGCACCGGCTTTCTGCCTTATCAGCGTATCGGGCCGGTGCAAAAGATAACCCAAATCATCGCAACCGACATTGGGCGCGAATGGACGGCACAGGAAATAGCGGCGCAATTGAATGTGAGCGAAGCCACATTGCGGCGCAAGCTTGCAGAAGACCAGACTTCGTTCCGCCGTTTGCTGACCGACATTCGGATGACACATGCCCTGACCCTGCTTCAGGTAACAGAACAGCCCGTTTCGCAAATTGCCTATGCGGTGGGTTATGAAAGTCCTTCGCGGTTTACGGCACGCTTTAGGGAGCGTTTTGGTTTTGCACCCTCGGCCATCCGAAAGCAGCAGGAAAAAGGCGGCTGAAGAGCCGCCTGCAGATTGATTCATCTTTGGTGTTCGACGGTAATCGCCGCTTTGCCCAAAGCATTGGCTTTGGTTAAGAAGCCGACCAGAGCCGGCGATGCGTCGGCTGTTACATTGGGAAGGCGGTCTACCTTTAAAGCAGTTAGTGTGATTTCATAACGGTGTTTCCGGCCTTCCGGCGGACATGCGCCGCCATATCCGCCGGGGCCGAAATCGGTACGGGTTTGCAAGGCGCCTTCCGGTAAGTTTTTGCCGTCTGCGGTAATACCTGCGGGCAGCTTGCTGATATTCGCCGGGATATTGGCTACCACCCAATGCATCCAGCCCAAGCCTGTGGGTGCATCTTTGTCATAAACGGTTAGCACAAAGCTTTTGGTGCCCTTGGGCGGATTTTTCCAGGAAAGTGCGGGCGAAAGGTTTTGACCGGAGCAGCCAAAGCCGTAATCTTTACTTAAAACCTGTTGCGAAGAGAAACGGCCGTTTTGCAGGTTGTCTGCGGTTAATGTGAAGGAGCCGTCGGCCCATGCGGCGGAAGAACAAGCAATTATCAGAGCGAGCGATAAGGTTTGTTTCATGGTTTTTCCTTTGGGATATATTGAAAAATCAGTATAAAAAGGAAATACCTTGAAAGATGTGCCGTTATGCTCAATCTCTGTGCCGTTTTGAAAACGGCTTCAGATATAAACAATGCCTGTCTGAAAACCAGCAACATGGGTTTTCAGACAGGCATTGTTTGATTAAGCCGGAATTATTTGCCTAAAGCGCTTAATACTTCGGTTTTTACGGTTTCAACGGGCCGGGTGCCGTCAACTTTGATGTATTTGGGCGCGTGTTCGCCGGTGAGCCGGCTGTAGAAGCCTACCAACACTTCGGTTTGCTCGTGGTAAACATCCAAGCGTTTTTTCACCACTTCTTCTTTGTCGTCGTCGCGCTGAATCAGGTCTTCACCGGTTACATCATCTTTGCCTTCGGCTTTGGGCGGGTTGTGTTTGATGTGGTAGGTGCGGCCTGAAGGCAGGTGTACGCGGCGGCCGCTCATGCGCTCTACAATCACGCTGTCGGGCACGTCGATTTCAACCACGGCATCTAAATCCACACCGGCTTCTACCATGGCTTCGGCTTGCGCCAATGTGCGAGGGAAACCGTCGAATAAAAAGCCGTTTTTGCAATCGTCTTGGGCGATGCGCTCTTTTACCATGCCGATGATGATGTCGTCGCGCACAAGTCCGCCTTCGTCAATGATTTTTTTGGCTTCCAAACCAAGCGGTGTACCGGCTTTGATGGCGGCGCGCAGCATGTCTCCGGTGGAGATTTGCGGAATGCCGAATGCGGCGGTAATGAATTGGGCTTGGGTGCCTTTGCCTGCGCCGGGAGCGCCGAGTAGTAATACTTTCATGGGGGTTCCTTTGTGGATGTTGAATTAATGTGTTGCTTGTTAGTATGGCTGTGAAACCCAATGATCGGGCTTTTAAGCCCGTGTTATCGGGTTTACGGCTATCAGGGGTTAATTTTCTGCGAACACGGCGCGCACACGGTCCAAATCTTCTTGCGTATCAACGCCTGCGGCGGGTGCTTCTTTTGTAATGCCTACGGCAATCTGGTGCCCGTGCCACAATACGCGGAGCTGCTCCAGCGATTCGATATGCTCAATCGGCGAATCGGACATTCGGGCGTAGCTTTGCAAGAAGCCGGCGCGGTAGGCGTAAATACCGATATGGCGCAGCGGTGCGGCTTGCGGCAGGGCGGTTGAGCCTTCGCGCATGCTGTCGCGCGGATAGGGAATCGGGGCGCGGCTGAAATAAAGCGCGTTGTGGTTTTTATCGAGGACGACTTTCACGACGTTCGGGTTCGTGAATTCTTCAAAATTGTGGATTTCATGCGCGGCGGTCGCCATTTGTGCATTGTTTTCCAACAGGATTTCAGCAGTGCGGTTAATCAGGTCCGGCACTATCAGGGGCTCGTCGCCCTGCACGTTTACGACGATGGTGTCGTGTGGCAGGCCGAGTTTTTCGGCGGCTTCCGCCAAGCGGTTGGTGCCGCTTTCGTGGCTGGCGGCCGTCATCACGGTTTCTATGCCGTGCGCTTGGCAGGCGGCTTGAATGTCGGGGTGGTCGGTGGCGACGATAATGCGTCCTGCCGCGCTTTTGCGCGCCTGCTCGGCCACGCGTACGACCATGGGTTTGCCGTGAATGTCGGCCAAGGCCTTGTTCGGCAGGCGGGAAGAGGCAAGGCGGGCGGGGATGATAACGACAAACTCGGTCATGCGTGCAGCTCTTCTTCGGTTAGGGTGCGAGCTTCGTTTTCCAACATGTAGGGGATACCGTCTTTAATCGGGTAGGCCAGCTTGCTTTGGCGGCACCACAATTCCTGCAAGTCGGCTTTGTATTCCAAGGGCGCTTTGCTGACGGGGCAGACTAGGATGTCGAGGAATTTTTTTTCCATTGAGATTGCTTTCTTAATTACAAACGTTTTTGCCGCAGACGATTTGGCTGATGTCGCGTTTTAGTTTCGGGCCGTATTTTTGGTCGAATTTGGCCAAATCACGCTCGAAAACGGCGGGAACAGCGGTCATCACGGCTTCCATATATTGGGATGTTTTAGCGTTGATGGATTGGCCGATGGGTGTGCTGTAAAAGGCGATCAGGGTGTCGACTTCTTCTTGGGTGTAGATGGTGCGGATGTTTTGGACGGTCAGGCGGCGGATTTCGGTGCGCGTTTTTTTGTTGTCCAAATCTTTAACCATTTGTTGGATATATTGATCTGCTCTGGCTTTTACTGCATCTTGTTTTTCCACAGGCACTTTCGCAAGAGCTTGTTTGAATATTGGGGTATTGAAAGCGATTGCAGGTATGCTTTTGAACGAATCATCCATCAGCTTATCGAATTGCTGCACTTCCAATAAGCGTTCCAGCGAGGCATCGCTTGGGGTGGCGGCATAAGTGAAGTTGGCGGCGAATAAAAAAGTGGTTAAGGCTAATGCTTTTTTCATGGTTATAACTCTCTCTCTCCGGATGGTTGTAATTGTAGATGCTGGATCACAAATGATGCCAAGTCGGGTTCGATTATCGCACAAACAGGTAAAACCCACACATTTTCCAAATGCCTGTCTGAAAGTTTTACGGCATCTTTTTCGGTAATCACAATTATATCTGCTTTTGGAAATTCAAACTGCGAAATATCGGCATGGTCGGGCAGGGCTAGGGTTTGGCTGAGTTTCAGGCCCATGCCGGTAAGGGTGTTGAAAAAACGCTCGGGTTTGGCGATGCCTGCGGCGGCGATGATCTTGGCGTTTGCCGTGTCGCCGGGGTTCAGCTTTTGCTGCGGATTGCCCAAGCGGTAAATCGGCTGTGTTTCCAAGCGGCTGAAAAATAAAGGATGGTTTTCAGACAGGCATGGCAAACGGGTGTGTACGCTGCCACCGCTGATTAATACGGCATCAGCCGAAGCAAGGCGGGACAAAGGTTCGCGCAGGTTGCCGTTGGGCAGCAGATCCAAATCACGGCGGCCGGCATCGGCGGCGGGGAACACGATGATTTCCATGTCGCGCGCCAGGGCATAGTGCTGCAAGCCGTCGTCGGCCACGATTAAATCGAGATTCGGATAAGCTGCCAATAAAGCTTTTCCGGCTTCGGCGCGCTTGGCGGCTACGGCGGTGGGCGCGCCGGTTTGGCGGTAGAGCAGCAGCGGCTCGTCGCCTGCGTCTTGGACGGTACTGTCGGGGGTTAACACATGCACTGCGTTGTTTTGCCTGCCGTAGCCTCGGCTGATAATGCCTGTCTGAAAACCGCGCTGTTGTAACTCGGTTACCAAAGCGGCAACCACGGGTGTTTTGCCGGCGCCTCCCGCGTGGATATTGCCCACAATTACCAGCGGCACGGCCAATTTTTCGTTGGCGGTTTTCGCGGAAAGGTAGCGCTGCCGCCTGCGCGCCGCTATCAGGCCGAACAGACGCGACAAAGGGCTTAGCAGGAAGCTGAGCCACGGTTTGGGGCGTTGCCAGTGGTGTTCGATAATCTGATGCAGTTTCGGCATAACGGTTCGCGTTTGACAAGATGGTGGCAAATTTTAAACGCGGGTTGGAGCAATGGCAATGTTATGCGCGGCTTGCCGGTAGGAATGCTTGTCTGAAAACATTCAGACAGGCGTGCGCTGGAACGATGGAGCTGATTCGCTATATAATTGCGCATTTTATAAACCCTTTTATTTAGGAAATCTGCGCCATGTGGTTCAAACAAATCAGTTTTTATCCCCTTAATCAAGACAAGTTGCCCGAATTGGAAACGCTTGAGGCCAAGCTTGAGGAAGCAGGGTTTGCGCCTTGTACGGGGTTGGACTGGTTTAGCGAAGGCTTTGCCGCGCCGGTTTCGTTTTCGCCGGAAGCCGTGTTCCCTGCCGATTACACTTGGCGGGTGGCTTTGAAAAAAGAAGAGAAAGTTTTGCCCGCGGGTGTGATTCGCGATATTTTGGACGAAAAAGTAGCCGAAATTCAAAACAATGAAGCACGCAATGTCGGCCGAAAAGAAAAACAGGAATTAAAAGAACAGATTACCGATGATTTGCTGCCGCGCGCATTTACCCGTTCGAGCCGCACACAGGCAATTTTCGACACGAAACACGGCTATCTGTTGGTTAATAACGCTTCTGCCGCCAAAGCCGAAAGCATGTTAACCAAATTGCGCGAGGCGCTGGGCGGTTTGGAAGCCAGTTTGCCGAACACCAAACAATCGCCCTCCAGCCTGATGACGGAATGGCTTTTGCGCGGGGCTTGCGAAGGCGGCTTTGAATTGGACAGCGATTGCGAATTGAAAGGCACGGGCGATGTGGCGCCTACGGTAAAGGTGTCGAAACAGGATTTGACCGCGGATGAAGTGGTGCAGCATGTGAAAAACGGCAAAACCGTTACCCAGCTCGGCTTGGTGTGGCGTGAGCAAATCGCCTTTATCCTCACGCAGGATTTCGCGCTCAAGCGGATTCAATATCTGGATGTGATGCAGGAAGAAGCGGAAAGTCACGGCGATGATGCCGCCAGCCTTACTTTTGCTTCGCAGATTTTGATGACGGAAGCCGTCAGCACGATGTTGGATGAGCTGGTGGGCTATTTGGGAGGCTGGCAGGAATAGCATTGCAGGTGCGTGAATCAGGCTGTACGCCATACTGCCTGTTTCGGCGGAAAATGTTCCCAACAATCCGTGTTAGAGTAAGCCATGCCGGATATCCGACCCATTGAAAAACAGATTGCCCGGATTGCCGTTTGGGCGCCTTTTATCCTCTTGCCGGTTGTACATTTTTTTGTGCTCTCGCCCGCTGGATACGGCATCAGTGATATTGTTTGGCTTTCCGCAATCAGCATTGTGTGGGTGGTTTCTGCCTATATTGCCTACTGTTTTGCCAAATCTTCGGTGCGCCCGGCGGCAATTGCCGCGGCATCCGTGATTGCTACATGCTGGCAGGTTTTGATGCTGTTTTGGTATCAGCTGCTGACTCCTCAGGAGTGTTGCGGAGATATGGGGCAAGGCATTGCTGTGATGGTGAGTTATACGACCAGCCTGATTGCTTTTATTGCGACGCTGGTTGCGGTTTAGCGGAAACCGCAATTCCTCAAAAGATCGCCGCTTTCTGCTGCGCTTGGTGCGGCGGCGCTCAGCATATCCGGCTTTCCGTTGATGCTTTTGGCGGGTGCGTTATGGGCTTTTTTCGGAAGCGTGTTTTAATGTGGGCAGGTTGCGATTTGAATAACCGAACAAAGGCTGCGATTAAGTTGTAAACTTAATACGGAGCTTGAAAACAAGGAAGCATTATGAGTATTAAATCGGATAAGTGGATACGCCGTATGAGCGAGCAACACGGTATGATTGAGCCGTTTGAGCCGAATCAGGTTAAAGAAGTCAACGGCCAGAAAATCATTTCTTACGGCACATCCAGCTACGGCTACGATATCCGTTGCGCCAACGAATTCAAGATTTTCACCAATATCAACAGCACCATCGTCGATCCGAAAAATTTTGATCCGAAAAACTTCGTAACCGTGGAAGACGATTGCTGCATCATCCCGCCGAATTCTTTTGCATTGGCGCGCACGGTGGAATATTTCCGTATTCCGCGCAATGTGTTAACCGTTTGCTTGGGCAAATCCACTTACGCGCGCTGCGGCATCATTGTGAACGTTACGCCGTTTGAGCCGGAATGGGAAGGCTATGTAACGCTGGAGTTTTCCAACACCACGCCGCTGCCTGCCAAAATTTACGCGGGCGAAGGCGTGGCGCAAGTGCTGTTTTTCGAGAGCGACGAAGTGTGCGAAACGTCCTATAAAGACCGCAACGGCAAATATATGGGGCAAACGGGTGTAACTTTGCCGAAAACATGATTGATGTGGTAACTGACTGTAATCAACTCACTTACATAACAACACCGTCATACTTGGGCTTGACCCGAGCATGACGGGTGTACTGTTTTTAGTCGATTCACCATAACTTATCTTCCCGCCAAACAAATGCCTGTCTGAAAAACGGTTTTCAGACAGGCATTTGTATATTTGCGTCTGCGTCAATATCAATAAGCCAAAGTCGTGGCGGCGTTTTGCAGCCCTTCGTTGAGCGACTGAATCATGGCAGGGTAGCCGTCGCCTTGCTGCGGGGTTTCTATATTGAAGTTGCGGCCTTTACCGTCGGGCCATACGGTGTAGCCTTTCACTACGGTGTGGCCGCGGTATGAGCCGTTGAAAGCTTCGATGTAGATTTTCAGGATTTGGCTGCTGTTGGTTCGATGGGCGGGGATATAGCGGTGCTGCGGGTTTTGCCGGTTCAGTTTGTTGGCAAAGCTGGCGGCGAGTGCCTGGTCGAGCGGAGCGGCCCACAGGTTGTTGCGGGCGAAATTGAGGTTGAGTGCATCGGTTTGATAAACGAGGCCGCCGTTGTTTAACGGCTCGGCGAGGATAACTTGCACGGCAATTTCATTGCCGCTGCCCAAGGGCAGCTCGAACTGGCTGTCGGGCAGGGTGTAATATTGGCTGGCCACGGGCGTGCTGCATGCGCCCAGCATGAATGCGGTAAGTGCGGCGGCGAGCAGTTTGTTCATTTAGCGGCTTCCTTTCGGGATTGGGTCTTTTACATTTTGATTGAAAATCAATGAATTCGGTTTTTCTTTCAAGGTGTTGAGCACAGGCTGGGCTTCGCGCATGGTTTTGTCGAGGCTGCGCAGCGTGTTTTGTACATCTTGGTAAACAGGCGATTGCGGCGATACGCCTTGCAGGGTTTGGCGCAATTCGCCGAGCGTTTTGTTCAATTCTGCCGGAATCTGCTGGGTTTGCGGCTTGCTGATAAGCTTGTTGGCGGAATTGAGGGTGGCCTTCAATTCTTTCAGACTGGTATTGAGTTCGCCCACGGTGTTTTCCAGCGGCAGTTTGTTGAATTTGTCGAGCAGCTTGCCGATTTGGGCCTGAAGGTCGTCCAGACCGCCGCCGCCTTGTGTGGCGATCACGATGTTGCCGTTGTAGTCGGCAAACGGCTTGAGTTTGGTATCGGAGGGCGCGTCGGTAAGCTCTATCATTTTGCTGCCGAGAATCAGGTTATTGCTCGACAATGTGGCGTTGAGCCCTTTGTTGAGTGCCTGCTGGAGCTGGCTTTGCCAATGGGCTCTGCTTTGCGGCTCGGCATTGGTCTCGATGCGCGACGGGTCGATACGCAGGCGCACGGGAATCCAGCCGTTTTGAAACAGGCGGGTGCTGTCGTTGTGTGCGAAATAGGGCACGTCGGTTACGCTGCCGATATTGATGCCTTTATATTCGACCGGCGAACCTGCGCTAAGGCCGCGCACGGAGTTTTTGAAAAAGGCGACATAGTAAATCGCGCGCTCGTCAGGCAGGTTTTCGATTTGGGCAAGGTCGTTGTAAAGCTCGAAGGTGTCTTCGTTCGATACGGGCTGGCCGGTACCTTTGGGCGTTCGGAAAGCGATGGCGCCGGATAATAAAGTGTAAATCGGCGCGCTGTCGATTTTGATGCCGCTGCCGGTGGTTTGGATGTTGACGCCGCTTTCCAGCCAGAATTGGCTGTTGGCATTGATCAGTTTGTCGTTGGGGCTGTATACGAAAATGGTATAGTCAACGGTTTGGGTGGCGGGATCGAATTTGGCGGTTTCGATTTGGCCGACATTGAAGCCTTCATACAGAATCGGGCTGCCCACGTTCAGCATTTTGCTGTTGTCGCCCACCAAATGCAGGCGCAGGCCGTTTTGACCGATAGCGCTGATGGGCGGAATATCGGATACTTTAAATACGCTTTCGCTTTTTTCAGACGAGCCCGGAGTAAATGCGATATACGAGCCGGATACCAAAGTGTTCAAGCCGGAAATGCCGCTTTGGTCGATACGCGGTTTGACCACCCAGAATTGTGTGTCTTCACGCATCATGTCTTTGGCATCGGCGTTAAGCCGTGCGGTAATTTCCACACCTTTGCGGTCTTCGCTTAAGCGGATGCGGGTTACGCGGCCGACATCCACGCTGAGCACTTTAATTACCGTGGTGTTGACTTCAATACCGTCGGCGCTGTCCATCAACAGCGTGATTTCGGGGCCGGTTTTGCGGATGTTTTGGATGAGAAGCCACGAGCCGGTAAGCAGCGCAAGCAGCGGTACGATCCACACGAAAGAGGAAAATGTGGTGTTTCTTTTCACTCGGGCCGGTATGGGCTTGGGGGATTGTTCATTCATGAGCGTGTTTCAATCTGGATAAATCGGTTTGGTCCTGACGGTATTTGTCCCACAGTAGGCGGGAATCGAAAAAATGCGCCGAAAGCATGGTGAGCAGCACGACCAGGCAGAAATAAATTGCAGCAGGGCCGGGCAGAACCCGTGCCATCGGGGTGTGGAACGCACTCATCAGGATAATGATGACAAATATATCAATCATCGACCAGCGGCCGATGGATTCGGTAATCCGGTAGGCAACCGACATTTTTTTAATAGAGGCAGGCAACCCGAAGCGGGCCGATAAAATCAATACCGCCATGCTGACTATCTTTAAGATGGGCACAACAATGCTGGCGCTGAAAATAATCACGGCAATCAGGCGGTCGCCGTCTTCCCACATATAGATAATGCCGCTCATGATGGTGCTGATTTCCAATGCCGTCGGGTTGGAGGAAATCATAATCGGAAATGTGTTGGCCGGAATATATAAAATGATGGCAGCCAATAAAAAAGCGCCGGATACACTCAGGCTTTTGGGGCGGCGGGTAAAAAGCGAAGTGCCGCATACGCCGCATTCTTGCTCTTCGACAGGACGGAAATAGTGGCAGCGGCTGCAACAAATGTTCCGGCTGTCGTCCGGCGGTTCAATCGGAGAGCGCCCGATTAAGCGGTGAATCTGGTAATACACCCAATGCTGGGGTACGGATACGGAAGTGCGTATCAGCAGGATGGCGAATATCAGCATCAGCCAAAACGAAGGGCCGAAAGTAACCAGCGCAACGCTTCTCAGCTTGATGTAGGCAACCAATGTGGAGATGAAAAACACATCCACCATAATCCATTCGCGCAGGCGAACCATGGTGCGCGTGGCGTAGAGCAGGGCAGGTACGTGGGTTTGCAGGTGCAGCGCGGTAAAAACGTAGGTGCAGAGCAGCAGGAACAGTAAAGGTGTGCCGAAAGTTAAGATAAACATGATTTCGGCCAATATGCCGAAGTCTTGCAGAATCAGGGTTTTCACCATCTCGGGAAACGACAGTGCCGAATATACGCCCACGCCTGGCATTTCTACAGTGATGAACATCTGCGTGTAGACAACGGCCATGATGATCAGGGCGCCGACGGCAAAACACAACGGGGCAAGAAAAGGGTTGGCCTCTACGCGCGCCAGCCGGTAGCCGCAGCGCGGGCAGCTGCATTCCTGCCCTTGCAGCAGCTGCGGCACATCGACACGCAGCCCGCATTCGGGGCAGTCCAGTATGTGTTCGGGCAGCGTGGCGTGTTGCTTGAAGCTTCTGAGCCGCCATAAACGCTGGTAAGTTTCGACTTTTCGGTATCGCAACATGTCGGCGGGTGGGTAAAAATGAACGTGTATTATAACTTAAATCAGTATAAGGGGCTTTTTATAGCGGCAGTTTTGAGAGGGATGGCCAATCAAATTACATGGTAGCAACACAGTCATCTTCGGTTTTGACAGCGTGCGAATGCCTGTCTGAAAGCTTTTTCAGACAGGCATTCATTATGCTTATTTTTTGCGTTTGGCTCTGGGGTGTGCCTCGTCATAAATTTGCGCCAGATGGTCGAAATCCAGCTTGGTATAGATTTGTGTGGTGGAAAGGTTGCTGTGCCCCAGCAATTCCTGCACGGCACGGATATTGCGTGAGGATTGCAGGATGTGGCTGGCATAACTGTGGCGCAGCATGTGGGGCGACAGATGCTGCGGGCTGCCTTGTGCGGCCGCCCAGTCGCGCAGCCGGTTTTGGATTTGCCTGCGGCCGAGCCGGCGTCCGTTGCGGTTGGTGAAAAGGGCGGTTTCGCCGGCAGCGGCTTGGCGGCAGGCAAGGTAGGCTTGTAATGCGGCGATGCTTTTGTTGCCCAAAGGCACGCTGCGTTCTTTGCTGCCTTTGCCGAGCACACGCACCCAGCCGGCTTCCGGCATGATGTCTTCCAGATTCAGGCCGCTGATTTCGCTCAAGCGCAAGCCGCTGCCGTACATCAATTCAAATATGGCTTTGTCGCGCAGTTTGAGGGTTTGGTCGCCGCTGTCGCTGTCGAGCAGGTGGTTGAGGGTTTCCTGTTCCACCGCTTTGGGCAGCCGCTGCGGCGGTTTGGGCGCTTTGAGGCTGTGGGTAGGGTCGTTTTCCAGCAAGCCTTGCCGAACCAGCCAGCCGCAATATTGCCGCCAAGCGGAAAGTTTTCGTGCCATGCTGCGCGGATGGCTGTTTTGCCGGGAGAGTTTTTTGAGTGCGGCCACAAAATGGCGGCGGCTTGGCAGCCCGGCGGGGGCATCTTCGGGCAGTAAGGCCGCAAGCTGCGCCAAATCGCGGCGGTAGGCATCGAGTGTGTGCGCCGATTTACCTGCCTGTTGCAGGATTTTCAGGTAGGCATCTTGATAATCGAGCAGGGGTTGGGACATAAACAATGCCTGTCTGAAAATATTTAGGCGAGGCTGACTTCGATTTCGAGGTCGGTCAGATCGAGCTGCCAATGCTGCATGATGTGGCGGAACAGGGCGAGTTCGGCGTTGTTGAGCGCATTGTCGCTTTTGCAGATACGCAGTGCGGTGGCCAGTGTGTTGATGCGCTCGCTGCGGCCGTTTACTTCTTGCAGCAAGGCATTTACTCGCTCGGGTTGCAGCAGGTTGATGCGTTGGCCTTGTGCATCGGAAACGATGTCTTCCAGATAATGGGCGAGCACGGTCATAAACTCTTGCTGGTTAAGCCCGATGGCTTCGTAAAGCGCGGGCTGCAGCTCGGCGAATTCGCTGGTGTCGATGTCGCTGTCGGCCATGATGCACATGCACACGATGCGGGCCATGGCTTCGGGGCTGTCGGGGGTGTAGGTTCTCATGATGGTATTCCTTATGTACGTAGGTATGCGTGTTGTGTTTTAAATTTTTCAGACAGGCATCAGAATCATGCGGAGCGGCTCGGGCAGCCGGCTGACTTTTTGTGCGGCATAATCGAAGCACACCATGCCTGTCTGAATTTTGGCTATGGTGCTGCCGTCGGTCGGGCGGCTGATCAGGTAAAACAGGGTAAAGCCGCTTCGGCTTATGTTTGCGGCGGTAAGCTCAACCAGCAGTTCGTCGCCGTGGTGTGCCTGCGAGGTATATTGCACCGCAGCTTCGTTCATAATCAATCCTGCGCCGCCCGCATCAAGTTCGGTAAAACCGTGCGCTGCCAGCCAGCGGATACGGGCTTCGTGGCATAGGCGCAAAACGGCGTCGTTGGCGAGGTGGTTGCCGTAGTTCAGGTCGCCGACTTGTACGGTAATGCGGGTTTGAAACGAAAAAGTTGCCGGTAAATCAATGGTTATGACGCGCATTTGCGGCTCCAAGGTGATTTTGGCCGAAATATTAGCATTTATTTGAGTTAAGTGGGGGGTGTGAGGGTAGTTTTGTGTTAAGCTCAATTTCATAAGAATTAGTTTTTCATGTGCTTAACTGTAAAGGAGGTTTGCTATGTATCGTAAAATCTGTGCTTTGGTGGATGGTAGCGCTGCTTCTATGCATGCTTTGGGAGAGGCGGTTAAGGTTGCGAAAATGAGCGGCGCTTCGATTCTGGCGCTGCATGTGGTGGATCTGCTTAGGATGGAACGTGAAGAAGTGATGGTTTGGGAAGGCGAGGCGCTGAACGAGAAAGTGCGCGAAGCCGCCCGGCAAATACTGGATGATGCGAAACGTGCGGTAGCCGGTTCGGGCGTGTCTTTTGAAAGCAAAGTGCTGTCGAATGCGGGCGAGAAAATCGAGGATATAGTGCTGGATGAAGTGGAAGATTCGGGATGCGACCTGATCGCTATGGGTACGCACGGCTATACGGGCATGATGAACCTGCTGTTGGGCTCTGTGGCGAAAGGAGTGTTGCGCAAGGCCGATGTGCCGGTATTGCTGGTGCGTATGCCTGAGTAAGTGTGTAGTGATTTATTATAGAGAAATGCCTGTCTGAAAAAGCTTTCAGACAGGCAGAGACCTTTGCAAAATAGCCCCTTTGTCCAACAGCCGAAACCCAAACACAGAATTTCGGCTGTTTTTCATCCTAAATACCCTTTATTCTTCTCAGATACCCGATTATCGGGTATTCGAGCTGCTATTCAGGCAACAGCAGGCGCACGCAGCCTGTTGGCTGCTTTCAACAGATTCAAACACATCGCCTTCAGATGGCTTTGCGCACTCACTTTGCTCAGACCAAAATAGGCTGCCCGGGCATGGCGGAATTTACGGTGCAGAGTACCAAAGCTTTGTTCGACCACATATCGGGTTTTCGATAAATGTCGGTTACGTTTGATTTGCGCTTCCGTCAGCGGCCGGTTGCGGTGGGATTTGCACATGATGCCGTCCCGCAGCTGATGTTCTTCCAGATGTTGCCGGTTTTCCATACTGTCGTAGCCTTTATCGGCATAGACAGTCGTGCCTTTGGCTAGGCCTTCCAACAAAGGCAGCAGGTGTTTGCACTCATGGGCATTGGCGGCAGTGATGTGCAGTTTCTCAATGTAGCCTTCCGCATCGGTACGGGTATGTTGTTTGTAGCCCAGCCTGTATCGCCCGTCTTTCTTCACCCAACGGGCATCGCTGTCTTTACTCGGTGTGGTTTGGCTACTTACTTGTCCTTCGTCATCCACTTCTATGGCCTGACGTTGTTTGCCGCCGGCCGTCTGAATAATGGTGGCGTCAACGATGGCGGCGGATGCTTTCTCTACTTTTAAACCCTTGTCAGTCAGTTGGCGGTTAATCAGATCCAGTAATTCGGCCAAGGTGTTGTCTTGCGCCAGCCAGTTGCGGTAGCGGCATAAGGTGCTGTGATCGGGGATGCTCAGTTCGTCAAAACGGCAAAACAGATGGAAATCGATGCGGGTAATAAGGCTGTGTTCGAGTTCGGGATCGGAAAGGCTGTGCCATTGGCCGAGTAGAACGGCTTTGAACATGGATAGCAGGGGATAGGCGGGACGACCGCGGTGGTCTCGAAGGTAGCGGGTTCTTTTACGGTTGAGGTAATGTTCGATCGGTTGCCAATCAATCACCTGCTCCAGCTTCAACAGGGGGAAGCGGTCGATGTGTTTGGCAATCATGGCTTGTGCGGTTTGCTGAAAGAAGGTGCTCATGAAAAATCCCCTAAATGTCTTGGTGGGGAATTTAGGGGATTTGGGGGAATTTTGCAAAGGTCTCAGGCATTGTTTTTTGGCGGTTTATTTGCGGAGCAGCAAAGGGTTTTCTTTAAGGTTGCTCAGGCTGATGTCTATGATTGCCGGAGCAATGTCGTTGATTTTGATGCTGTCGGGAGAAAACAGCCATTGGTCGATCAGGCCGGAAATAACGGATTTCAGGTAAATAACGGCCAGTTCGATGTTTAAGTTTTCGGGCAGCGATTTTTGTTTCAGACAGGCATTGAGCGTATCGGAAAGCTGGATCCGCCACATATCCTGATAGCTTTTCATCAGGCTGACAATCGCTTGGTTCTGCTCGGTGTGTTCACATTTTAAGTGTAGGATATTGCAAAATTTTCTGTGCATTTCGTTGTTTTCGATGCGGTCGAATACGTTGAGCAGAGCCGTGCGGAAGGAAGCCCAGATATCTACGGAGCCGTTTTGGATGTCTTGTTCCAGCTCGCGGTTGATGTCGGAGAAAATGTGTTGGAAAAGGGCATCGAACAGATCTTCTTTGTTTTTGAAATGCCAGTAGAGCGCACCGCGGGTAACGCCTGCGTTGTGAGCGATTTCGTTGAGAGAAGAACGCGATACACCTTTTTGATAGAAAGTATCCAGCGCGGAAAGCATCAGATACTCACGGGTTTTTAAGGCTTCTGCTTTGATTTTTTTCATGAAATAAACTTTGTTTGAAAAATAGAAAGGTAGGGGTGCGACTGGGAGGGATTATAAAAAATAACTTTATTACATGCAAGCATGTATGTATAATGCGGAAATTAATTTTAATTATATTGCATAAATTAACCTTTAAACCTTTTGTGGGTTTATGCGAATCAACTATATGCTTATTGTTATCAAATACAGAAGCGCTTAATTAGGTTTATTTATACGGCAGGATATATACATGACTTCAAATAAAACACGAACAAAGCTCAAGCATATCGCAGTACTGTCTGCGGCCGTTGCGTTGGCAGTTTCCGCTTGCAGCGGCCAGCAGGGACAGGATGCCGGGCAAGAAGAAACGGCAAAAGGCCAAGATAAGGGTGTCCAGCAAGGTAAAGGCGGGCAACCGCCTGCCCCGGTAGTGGGCGTAGTAACCGTCCAGCCGTCCACCGAAACCATCAGCACAGATTTGCCGGCCCGCTTGGAATCGCGCCGTTCGGCGGAAGTGCGCCCCCAAGTGGGCGGCATCATTAAAAAACGCCTGTTTAAAGAAGGCAGCTATGTGCGCGCAGGGCAGGCACTTTATCAGGTAGACGATGCCACTTACCAGGCAGGCTTGGAAAGTGCGCGGGCGCAATTGGCTTCGGCTCAGGCTTCGCTGGCCAAAGCCAATTCGGATGTGTCGCGTTACCGTCCGCTGGTGCAGGCCGATGCGGTAAGCAAACAGGAATTTGATGCGGCCGTGGCTGCGCAGCGTGCGGCTCAAGCCAGTGTGAAATCTGCGAAAGCGGCGATTAAGTCTGCCCAAATTAATGTGAATTATTCGCGCATTACTGCGCCGATTTCAGGTTATGTCGGCCAAGCTCTGGTTTCTGAAGGTACTTTGGTTAATGCAGGCGATGCTACGGTTTTAGCGCGCATTCAGCAAACCGATCCCATGTATGTGAACATTACCCAGTCTGCAGATGCCGTTATGAAGATGAAGCAGCAGATGGCAGACGGCAAAATCCAGATGGTCGAAGGCAGTGTGCCGGTAACTGTGTTGTTGGATAACGGTACGGAATATCCGCATAAAGGGCGTTTGATTTTTGCCGATCCGACTGTAAACGAAACCACCGGACAAGTAACCATCCGGGCGGAAGTACCCAATCCCGACGATGTGTTGATGCCGGGTCTGTATGTGCGCGTGAAACTTCCTCAAGCCAATATCGCCAATTCGTTTGTGGTGCCGCAGCAGGCGGTAACGCGCGGACAGAAAGACACGGTTATGATAGTGAACGCCCAAGGCGGCATGGAACCGCGCGAGGTAACCGTGTCCGGCAGGGATGGCAGCAATTGGATTATCACCGCAGGTTTGAAAGCGGGAGATAAAGTGATTGTGGACGGCTTGTCGATTGCAGGCATGATGCAGGCCAAGAAGGTCACGCCGAAGGAATGGCAACCGGGCAACCAGCAAAAAATGCCGCAGGCGGCATCCGCTCCGGCAGCAGCTCAAAAAGCTTCTGAACCGAAAGCGGCATCTGCTGCAAAACAATAAGGATGGCTTTTTATGGCTAAGTTTTTTATCGACCGTCCCATTTTTGCTTGGGTAATTGCGATTTTCGTGATTATTGCAGGTGTTTTATCCATAACCAAATTACCGGTTTCCCAATATCCTTCGGTAGGCGCGCCGACCATTACACTGAACGCCACTTATCCCGGCGCATCGGCACAAGTAATGGAAGACAGCGTATTGTCGATTATCGAGCGCAGCATGAACGGCGTGGAAGGCTTGGATTATATATCTACCAACGCCACGTCGAACGGCAGCGGGTCGGTAAGCCTGACTTTCACGCCGGAAACCAATGAAGATTTGGCACAGGTGAATGTGCAGAATAAATTGGCGGAAGTTACAGCCTTATTGCCGGCAACCGTACAGCAAAACGGTGTAACTATCTCCAAATCCCGTTCCAACTTTTTGATGGTATTAATGATGTCTTCCGAAACCATGACCACGGAAGACATCGCGGATTATGTGGAACGCAATATCAAACCCGAAATCCAACGTGTCGAAGGCGTGGGCGAAGCCCGACTGTTTGGTTCGCAGCGTGCGATGCGGGTGTGGGTTGATCCCAAAAAGCTGCAAAACTACAACTTGTCGTTTGCAGATGTATCTTCTGCCATCAATTCGCAGAATGCACAGCTTTCAGTGGGCACAATGGGTGCACTGCCTTCCCGGCAAGGCCAAACGATTGCGGCTACTATCACGGCGCAAGGACAATTGAGCACACCCGAAGAATTCGGCAATATTATTCTCCGCTCGACAACAGGCGGTGCGAATGTATATTTGAGGGATGTGGCCAAAATCGAATTGGGAAGTCAGGATTATTCAACAGCCACCAGACTGAACGGCAAACCTGCGGTGGGTATGGCGGTTATGCTTTCAACCAGCGGCAACGCTATGGCTACGGCGGCGGCGGTTCGTGAAAAAATGGATCAGCTGCAACGCTATTTCCCAAACGATATGAAATGGTCGGCACCTTACGATACTTCCAAGTTTGTCAGCATCTCAATTGAAAAAGTGGTGCACACGCTTCTGGAAGCCATTGTGCTGGTGTTTATTGTGATGTACCTCTTCCTGCAAAACATCCGCTATACGTTGATTCCGACCATTGTTGTGCCGATTTCTTTATTGGGTGCGTTTGCTTCGATTTGGTATTTGGGCATGTCGATAAACGTGTTAACGATGTTTGCGATGGTGCTGGTTATCGGCATCGTGGTGGATGATGCCATTGTTGTGGTGGAAAACGTAGAGCGGATTATGGCAGAAGAAGGCCTGCCTCCGAGAGAAGCTACTAAAAAGGCTATGGGGCAGATTTCGGGCGCCGTTATCGGTATCACGGCTGTGTTGATTTCCGTGTTTGTGCCTTTGGCAATGTTCAGCGGAGCTACCGGCAATATCTACAAACAATTTGCATTAACCATGGCGATTGCCATTGCATTCTCGGCTTTCTTTGCTCTTTCTCTCACACCGGCTTTGTGTGCGGCTATGCTCAAGCCGATACCGAAAGGCCATCATGAAGAGAAAAAAGGCTTTTTCGGTTGGTTCAACCGAAAATTCAGCAGCGGCACACACAGTTATGAAGGCTGGGTTGGCAGATTCTTAAACAAAGCCGGCCGTATGATGATTGTTTACGCGGCTTTGGTGGTAGTGGCCGGTGTCGTGTTTCTCCGTATTCCTACATCATTCTTACCGGAAGAAGATCAGGGTAGTTTGATGATGATGGTGCAACTTCCTTCTGGAGCGACGAAAGAGCGTACCGACGCGACTTTGGCCGTTGCGAATAATGTGATTATGTCGATGCCGGAAGTGGAAAATTTCATTGGCGTTTCCGGTTTCAGCTTTGCAGGTTCAGGGCAAAACATGGGTTTCGGTTTTATAACGCTCAAAGATTGGAGTGAGCGCAAGGCTGCGGGCAGTGATGCGGCTTCGGTGGCCGGCAAGATTACCGGTGCATTGATGGGCAGCGTGCGGGACGGTTTTGCCATGGTGCTTAACCCTCCGGCAATTATGGAGCTGGGCACCAGCTCGGGTTTTGAAATGTATTTGCAAGACCGTAACAACAGTGGCCACGACGCATTATTGGCCAAACGCAACGAGCTGATTGCCAAAATGCGGCAAAACCCCATGTTTGATGCGCAAAATGTGCGTGCTTCGGGCTTGGAAGACGCGCCGCAGCTGAAGATCAATATCGACCGTCAAGCCGCCGCCGCCCAGGGTATTGATTTTTCCAACATCCGCTCGGTGTTGTCTGCAGCGATCGGTTCTTCTTATGTAAACGATTTTCCCAACCAAGGCCGTTTGCAGCGGGTGATTGTGCAGGCTGATGCTTCCGCCCGCATGCAGCCCGACGATATTCTGGCTTTAACGGTAACCAACAAGCAAGGCATTGCTGTGCCGCTTTCCACCATTGCCACGGCAGCATGGCAAAACGGTATGGAGCAAAGTGTTCGTTTCAACGGATATCCCGCTATGAAAATCAGTGGCGCGGCATCATCCGGCTACTCTTCGGGTGAGGTGATGGCCGAGGTGCAGCGCATGGTTGACGAAATGGAAGGTTACAGTTTGGAATGGAGCGGCCAATCCCGCGAAGAAGCCAAAGGCAGCGCGCAAACTGTTTTGTTGTACACGTTTGCGATTTTGGCTGTGTTTTTGGCGCTGGCTGCTTTGTATGAAAGCTGGTCGATTCCTTTGGCCGTAATTTTGGTAGTGCCTTTGGGCTTTTTGGGCGTGGTATTGGGCGTATCCGGCCGAAATCTGCTCGGTATGGCTTTTGGTGTGCCGCCTGCTTATCTCAACGATATTTATTTCCAGGTCGGCCTGATTACGGTAATCGGTTTGAGCGCGAAAAACGCGATTCTGATTATCGAATTCGCCAAAGATCTGCAAGCGGAAGGCAAGGGCGTGATTGCAGCCGCATTGGAAGCCGCACACTTGCGTTTCCGCCCGATTATCATGACTTCTTTTGCCTTTATTTTGGGCGTGGTGCCGCTTTATATTGCATCCGGTGCCAGCTCGGCGAGTCAGCGTGCGATCGGTACGACCGTATTGTGGGGCATGCTTATCGGTACGGTATTGGCGGTTTTCCTGGTGCCGGTTTTCTATGTGGTGGTGCGCAAGCTGTTTAAAGGCGGAGGGCAAAAGCCTGAATTGGCGGCTTCTTCCGGCACATCTGCCGTGTTGGTTGACGAACGTGGTACGCAGAGGGATTAAGTTATGAAGAAAACAATCAAATTTAAACCTGTTTTCAGCGCAGTGGCTTTGAGCGCGGCCTTGTCGGCCTGTACCATGATTCCCAAATATGAGGAACCGCAGGTCAATATACCCGAAACGTTTAAATACGACAGGCAGCCGGAAACCGGCATTCAAGCTGCTTATTTGGGTTGGCAGGATTATTTCGCCGATCCGCGCCTGCACCGGCTGATTGAGATTGCACTCGAACGCAATACGGATTTGCGCACTGCCGCATTAAACGCAGAAGCCGTGCGTAAGCAGTATCTGATTAAGCGTGCGGACTTGCTGCCCGGCATCAATGCCAGCGCTACAGGCCAGCGCGCGCGGGTGGCGGAGGATTTGAGCGCAACCGGCAGATCGATGGTTACTTCGGCATACACGGTAGGCTTGGGCATTACTGCATACGAAATCGATTTGTTCGGCAAAGTGCGCAGCAATGCGGAAGCGGCCAAACAAGGCTATTTCAATAGTTTGGCTGCGCGTGATTCCGCGCATCTGAGCCTGATTGCTTCCGTGGCAAAAGCCTATTTCAACGAGCGTTACGCCGAAGAAACCATGAAGCTGGCGCAAAATGTGTTGCAATCGCGGGAGCAGACTTATAAGTTGACCCGCTTGAAACATCAAGCCGGTGTGATTTCTGCGGTGGATTTGCGCCAGCAGGAAGCTTTGATTGAGTCGGCCAAAGCCGATTATGAAGCGGCCGTGCAGGCTAGAGAACAAGCGCGCAATGCTTTGGCCGTGTTGCTCAACCAGCCGATACCGCAAGACCTGCCCGCCGGTTTGCCGCTGGACAAACAGTATAAAATCAGCAAGCTGCCTGCCGGTTTAAGCTCCGATGTGTTGTTGAACCGGCCGGATATCCGGGCTGCTGAGTTTGCTTTAAAACAGGCCAACGCAGATATCGGCGCGGCGCGGGCGGCATTCTTCCCCAGTATCAGCTTAACCAGCACCATCGGCACGGGTTCGACCGAGTTGAGCGGGCTGTTTCAAGGCGGTAACAGAACTTGGGCTTTTGCACCGGCCATTAATCTGCCGATTTTCAATTGGGGCAGCAACAAAGCGAATTTGGATGCCGCCAAAATCCGCAAGCAGATTCAAGTGGCCGCTTATGAAGGGGCGGTGCAAAATGCGTTTAGAGATGTGTCGGATGCGTTGGTGGCGCGGGAGCAGCTCGACAAACGCTATACTTCGGCGCAAAAGCAGAGCAAATCTCAAGCCGATGCTTTGCGGCTGGTGCGTTTGCGTTATAAACACGGTGTATCCAGCGCTTTGGATTTATTGGATGCGGAACGCAGCAGTTACAGCGCCGATACCGGATTGCTGAGCATGCAGCTGACCCGTTTGGAAAATCTGGCCGATGTGTATAAAGCATTGGGCGGCGGCTTGAAACGCCATACGCAGGATGCCGCAGGGCAGTAGATGTTGTAACCAACCGCAAATGCCTGTCTGAAAATGTTTCAGACAGGCATTCTTAAAAGTGAAGCCGAAATATGCCCGATACTGCCGAATACCGTTTACAAAAGCCCGATACCGAGTGTGGCGATTGGTGTGTGTATCTGATTTTGTGTGAAGGCGGTGCGCTTTATTGCGGCATCAGCAACCGCCCAGAAGCCCGATTTGCCGCCCATTTGGCGGGTAAGGGTGCGAAGTACACGCGTATCAGGAAGCCGCTTGAAATGCGTTTGGTCAGCCAAGCGCTTTCCAAATCGTCGGCATCCAGGCTGGAGGCGAAAGTTAAGCAGTTGAAAGCGGCGCAGAAGCGGGATTTGTGGGCGGCTCTGGCGGAAGTGGTTTAACGATAACCGACGTACTGTTTTTTAGGTGTGTTTATAAATTGAACAACATATGCCTGTCTGAAAACACCTTTGCAAGGTTTCAGACAGGCGTGGTTTATTTTCCGCGGTTATCGGAGATGTGGTTGGGCTGCCAACTTTGTTTGACGGTAAACCGCGGCCAGAATGTGTCGAAGCGGTTGCCGGTAATCCGGTTGTTTTCGGCAAAATCGCGGTCGTCGGCGCTGCTGCCCAGAGCGTAGCCTGCATCGTCGCCGCAATAGGATTTGCCGCCGTTGCGCGAAGCAACCCAGATAATCGGGCGGTAGGCTCCCGCCTGTTTGTTGGCGAAATAATTGCCGCTGATGATATTGGACGAGGGCGTTTGATGACGGATCACGCCGCGTTCGCCGCAGTTGCGGTAGAGGAAAATGCCGCCTTTGTAAGGAGACAAAAAGCGGTTGTGACGGATGGTGTTGTGTGCGGATCCGTCGAGCGCAAGCTGCTCGCGCTTGGTGCGGACTTCCACGGTGTTGTGTTCAAAAACATTGCGGGCGCTTTCCATATCGAAATACACCGCAGGGCCGTCGGATTGGCCGCCGATATGGCTGTTTTTGATTGTGATGTAGGTGGCGCCGGGGCGCAGGTAGAGCGGAATGCGGCGGCTGCCCGTGATATTGACTTTATCCAGGGTGATGTGTGCAGGCGCGGCGGCCTGAATGCTTTGGGTGGCGTCGGGGCGGCGGGAAACGGTGCGCAAAGTATCGTCGTCCATGCCGCTGATGCGCAGTGCGCCCTGAATATTGCAGTTGCGCAGGGTAAGGTTTTGCGGACGCTGCCATTGGCCGTTGTGCAGGATGGAACGGATTTTCACGTTGTCGCCGCTGCCGCTTTGGCGCACGATGTGTGCTCCGTTGCAATCAAATGTGATGTTGGAAGCGGCTTCGCCTTGAAACACCAATTCTTTGCTGATGCGGCTGCCTGAAGGCAGGATGACGGAGCAATCAATTGCTACTTGTGTGGCGCCGCCGTGTGCCTGCGCCACGATTTCAGCTGTTTTCTCAGCGGAGCAGGTTTTTTCGGCGGTTTGTGCAGAGGCAAACGGTGCAAAGCCGGCCAAAACAGGAATCAGCCAATGGCGCATGATGCTTCCTATGAGCGTTATCAATGAGGCATCATAACATGGTAATGCCTGTCTGAAAGCCTGTTCTGCCGTAGGCAGTTTTCAGACAGGCATTAAGTGCTGTGCAAAGCTGTGTTAAACTTTCTTTCCCGAACACAACCCCTGACCAAATATCATGAACCCTTTGTTAAACAGCCTGAAACCTTACCCGTTTGCCCGTTTGCGCGAAGCTTTACAGGGCGTTTGCCCGCCGGAAGGTGTGGATTTGGTGCCGCTGCATATCGGCGAGCCGAAACATGCCACGCCGAAAGTGATTACCGATGCGCTAACCGAAACCCTGTCTGAATTGTCGGTTTATCCGCTTTCCGCCGGTTTGCCGCAACTGCGAGAAGCGTGTGCCCGCTGGGCAGCGCGGCGCTACGACGGCTTGGTTCTGAACCCTGAAACCGAGATTTTACCGGTGCTGGGCAGCCGGGAAGCTTTGTTTTCGTTTGCGCAAGTGGTGCTGAATCCGACTGCCGACGGTAAAGACGTGGTGGTCAGCCCGAACCCGTTTTATCAGATTTACGAAGGCGCGGCCTTGCTTGGCGGCGGTGAAATTTGTTTTGCCAACTGCTATGCACCGGATTTTATTCCTGCTTGGGAAGAAATTGCCGAAGATATTTGGCCGCGTGTGAAGCTGGTATTTGTGTGCTCGCCGAACAATCCGAGCGGCAGCGTGATGCAGCAGGAAGATTGGAACACGCTTTTTGCTTTGCAGGATAAATATGATTTTGTGATTGCTTCGGACGAATGCTATTCCGAAATTTACTTCGACGGTGCAAAACTCATCGGCTGTTTGCAGGCGGCGCAAGCGGCGGGGCGGGGCAACAGAAATATCGTGATGTTTACCAGCTTGTCGAAACGCTCCAACGTGCCGGGGTTGCGTTCGGGTTTCGTGGCCGGCGATGCGGATTTGCTCAAAGCGTTTTTGCTGTACCGCACTTATCACGGCAGCGCGATGAGCGTACCGGTGCAGAAAGCAAGCATTGCCGCTTGGGACGATGAAGCGCATGTGGCCGAAAACCGCCGCTTGTATCAGGAGAAGTTTGACAAAGTGCTGCCGATATTGCGTGAGGCGTTTGAGGTAAACATGCCGGAAGCTTCGTTTTATTTGTGGCTGAAAGTGCCTGACGGCGATGACTTGGCTTTTGCGAAAAAGCTGTTGGGCGAGGCAGGCATTCAGGTGCTGCCGGGCCGTTTCTTGGCGCGCGACACGGCGCACGGCAATCCGGGCTTGGGTTATGTGCGGATTGCTTTGGTGGCCGGTGTGGAAGAATGCGTGGCGGCTGCGCGCAAGATGGTGGATTTGTATCGCAGATAGTAGATTTGTGAGAAGTGGATAAATAATGCCTGTCTGAAATATTCAGACAGGCATTTTGTTTATTACCGGTTATTGTTTCGGGCAGGTTGTTTAGGCTGCGTTGAAACCAAGCTCGTTAATGGCCGTTTTGAATGTTGCTGAGTCGAAGCCTTCGAAGTGTGTTACCACGACCACGCCGGTTTCGTAGTTGGCATTAACCATGCGGACGTTTTCTACGGTTTCGCCTTTTGCAATGATTTTTTTCGCGTCATCGCGGCTAGACATTCCGTTTACCTGTAATTTTGTTTGGGGCATATTCATCACCTCATTGTTATATTGATTAATCTAAAGCTTGTCTGAACGACTTGGCAATTCTGCCTATTATTCATAAGTTTGTCCAACGCAAGATGACAAGATGCTAAGCTTTTCGATTGGATTGTTTCATTTATACATCATTACTTTTGAAACAGTAAAAATAGTTTTTACTTGAGCGGATTGAAAGTTGCCGAGTGTGTGCAAAGCGTTAAATCATGTAGGCGGCTCGCGGCGGAAAGTTTATAGAAAACATTGCAGTAAATCGTTCAAAAAGCGTTTGCCATGTTCGGTGGGGGCAAAGCGCTGCGGGTTGCATTCCAATAGCCCCAGCTTTTGGGCACGGCTGATTTGGGGGGCGATTTGAGCGGCGCTGACGCCCGTGCGCTCTTCCAAATAAGCGGAGGGTACGCCTGCGCTCAGCCTTAAAGCGTTCATCATAAACTCAAATGCCAAATCTTCGGCGGCAACGGGCTTGCGTTCGATGGCGCTAAAAGGATCGCTCTGCATGGCGGCCAGGTAATCTTGCGGATGGCGGCGGCGGGTGGTGCGTTCGATATGGGTCGGATAGGAAATTTTGCCGTGCGCGCCTGCGCCGATGCCGATGTAGTCGCCAAATTGCCAGTAGTTCAGGTTGTGGCGGCACTGTTGGCCGGGGCGTGCGAAAGCGGAAGTTTCATAATGTTCGAAGCCTGCTTCCGCTAAAGATTGATGCACGGTGTCTTCAATATCGAGCGCGGTTTCGTCTTGGGGCAGACCGGGCGGCGGGGTGTGGCCGAAAGGGGTGTTGGGCTCCATGGTGAGATGGTAGGCGCTGATGTGGCCGACGCCGGTGGCAATGCCTGTCTGAATATCATGACGGGCCATTTCGAGGGTTTGATTCGGCAGGGCATACATTAAATCAATGTTGACCCGCTCGAAAATGTTTCGTGCGGATTCGATGGCTTTGCACGCTTCTGTGCTGTTGTGAATGCGGCCCAAAGCTTTCAGACAGGCATCATCAAAACTTTGCACGCCGATGGAAAGCCGGGTAATGCCCGCGTCTTTAAAGCCTTGGAATTTTTCACGTTCGAATGTGCCCGGATTGGCCTCCAAAGTGATTTCGGCTTGCGGCTGCAGCTTGAGGAGCGAGCGCACGCCGGAGAGCAGGGTGTTGACGGCTTCGGGGGAAAACACGCTGGGTGTGCCGCCTCCGATAAACACGGTTTCCACCGTGCGACCCCAGATATTCGGCAGCTCGGTTTGCAAATCGGTAAGCAGGGCTTGGATGTAGCGGTTTTCGTCAAGTGCGGATTTGATGGTGTGCGAATTGAAATCGCAATAAGGGCATTTTTGGATGCACCACGGAATATGGATATATAGCGACAAGGGCGGCAGGGCGGTGAGCCGGCCGGGCTGGGAAAAAGAAATAGGAAGCATGGTGTTAGGTTTGGGATTGTGCGGCGCTGATTTTGCCCATTAATTCGTTGAGCGCTTGGGCGCGGTGGCTGATGGCGTTTTTAACTTCCGGCGCAAGCTCTGCTGCGGTTTTATGGTGTTCGGCCACATAAAAATGCGGATCGTAGCCGAAACCGTTGGTTCCGGCGGCTTCCGGCTGCCATGTGCCGCGCCAGATGCCTTCTGCAATGATGGGCTGCGGGTCGTGTTCATGGCGCACCAAAACCAATACGCAAACATAGTAGCAGCTTCGGTCGGCTTGATTGGCAAGCACCGCGGATAATTTTGCATTGTTGGCCGCATCGGATTTCGGATTGTCGCCGGCAAAGCGGGCGGAGAATATGCCGGGCGCACCGCCGAGGGCGTTGGCGCAAATGCCGGAATCGTCAGCCAGCGCAGGCAGGCCGGCATGTTTGCTGGCATGTCGGGCTTTGGCCAGGGCGTTTTCAACGAAAGTCAGATAAGGCTCGGGGCACTCGGGCACGTTGAAATCCGATTGGGGCAGAATTTGGATGTTTTTTTCGGCAAACAGGCGGGAAAATTCACGCAGTTTGCCTGCATTGCCGCTGGCAAGTACGATTTTTTCAAACATGGTCGGAATCCTGTTTTGTTTGTGAGGCAGCGGCCTGCATGATTTTATGGCGGGCATGTTCGCGCAGAAATAGAGCGAGGCTGCCGACTTGGCCGGATACGGCGCCGAATGCGAATAGGAAAGCCGCAATGCCGAACTGCTTGCTCTGAATTGACAGAAGATAGCTGCCTAATGTTACCAAAGCAATGAATAACAAAGTAAAAAGCGCGGTCAGCAGCAGATAGGTTTTGCGTTTGGACATATGCACGGGTGGGAAGGTAGGTGAATGATGAAGGGATTGTACCGCATATGCCTGTCTGAAAACTTTCAGACAGGCATGATTGGCAAATTAATCAGGCTTTTTTATCCGGCAGAATCAGGTTCAGAATAATTGCCAAAATGGCACACAAACCCACACCGGCTACGCCGGTTGTGAGCACGGTGCTGACGATCACCAGATTTTTCGGACGCATTAAATCAACTTGTGCGTCAATCAAGGTTTTCAGACCCAACGAGGCAATGGTACCGAACAGCAAAATCATCACACCGCCCATTACAGGCAGCGGAATAGAGGCCAAAAAGGCGTTGAATTTGCCGAAGAACGCCATAAAAATTGCAAAAATCGCCGCCCAAGTCATGATGACGGGATTGGCGTTTTTGGTCAGCATTACAGCGCCGGTTACTTCGCCGTAAGTCGTTACCGGCGGGCCGCCGATCAAACCCGCCACACACACGCCCACACCGTCGCCGGCAAGAGTGCGGTGCAGGCCGGGGTGTTGAGCGTAGTTTTCGCCGGTTACTTTGCCCACCGCCATTACGCCGCCTATATGTTCTATGGCCGGAGCGATGGCGACCGGCAGCATGAAGAGCGCAGCCTGCCAGTTGATTTCCGGCGTATGAAATTCGGGAACGGCAAACCATGGCGCGTTGGTAATACCGGCCGTATCCACAAAGCCTGTTGCCAGGGCAGCCAGATAACCGCTGCCCACGCCGATTAGAATCGGTATCAGCTTCATCATGCGGCTGCCGAACACAGCGATAATAACGGTTACGGAGAAAGTGAAACCGGAAAGCAGCAGAGATTGAACATAATCGAATTTTTGTTCTCCGCCTGCCTGACCCATCGCCATTTGGCTGGCCACTACCGCAACCGATAAACCGATCACCATAATCACAGGGCCGATAACTACGGGCGGGAGCAGGCGGTTTACTGCGTCCAAACCCCGCCATTTGATGAGAGCGGCAAACAGGAAATACATAAAACCCGCGGCAAACAGGCCGAACATGGTTCCGCCCATTCCCCATTCCTGCATCGAGTAAATAATCGGTGCGATAAAGGCAAAAGAGGAACCTAAGAAAATAGGTACCTTGCGCTTGGCAAAAGCTTGAAACAACAGCGTGCCGATGCCTGCGCCCAAAAGTGCCATAGCAGGATTAAGCCCTGTGAGAATCGGCACCAAAACCATAGCGCCAAAGGCGACAAAAAGAATTTGTGCGCCGGAAATAGCCAATTTAAGTTGCTGCATAAAATTGCGCTTTCTTTACATAAACGCGCAAATTATAACTTTTTGTTGTTTTTTATGCATGATTATTTTGCAAGGGTCTTAGGAAGCAAAATCACCAAATTCAGTGGTAAGCTTCTGAAATGTAATTAAAAAAATAAGTACCAAAAGTTCAGCAAAATTACCGAGCCCAAATTCCGGCAAATCCTGCGGCTTTTCTCCTTGGATCTGACTGCTTCCGACACCGCCAAACTTACAGGAATCAGCGTCAGAAGCATCAACAGCCTGTACCTGAAACTACGGCGACGATTGGCTGACGAATGTGAGTGGCAGACACCTTTCTGCGGCATAGTGGAATTGGACGAATCCTATTTCGGCGCAAAACGTATCCGAGGCAAACGCGGGCGAGGTGCAGGAGGTAAAACGATTGTTTTCGGCATACTCAAACGAGGTGACAAGGTTTATACCGAAATCGTTTCCGATGCTTCAAAAGCAACGTTACAAAAGGTTATCAGAGGACATATCTCTGTTGAGAGCGTCATCAATACTGATGGATGGCGCGGTTATCAGGGATTGGTCGATATGGGCTTCGCGAAGCATTTCAGAGTACGTCATGGTGATAATGAATGGGGCTGTCCTAGATAACCAGGTCAAATTCTCTCTTACTAATTGTTTTAAAATGGATAATTGAGACTTTATTTCACTGTGGTTAAAACGCCATTCGCACTCCTTCAAATACAGCTCAAAATGAGCTTTGGGAATGCCATTGAACTTACGTAAATGACGTTTTGCCTGACTCCAAAAATTCTCAATGCCGTTTATGTGGTTTTGCTTGTCCGCAAAATGTGCGCTGTGATTGATACGAAAATGGTTAAATTCGCTGACATCCAATACATCATAGCTTTGTAACAGTCCGTATAAACAATACTGTCAGGCTTAACCTGCTCTCGGATAATAGGCAGTAAGGTGATCGTTTCGGTATTCGGAACGGCGACGGTATAAACCCTACCGTTTCGCTTTAACAGCCCGAACACCGGCACTTTTCCGGCTGCACCGCGACCACGTTTGCCTTTTCTACGGCCACCAAAATAGCTTTCGTCGGCTTCGATTTCACCGTCGAGCATTTCCAAATGCGGGCTGTTTTGATAAATCAGCAAACGTAGACGATGAAAGTAGTAAGCGGCAGTATTTCTATGAACACCTGTTAATTCCGCTGCTGTTCTAGCTGTTACGCCGGCAACGAACAGCTCGATTAGCTTGTGTTGTTTATACTGACTTAAACGGCTTCATAAGGGTTATTTTAAATGCTTTTGAATAACCCTAATTATCTAGGACAGCCCCTAATGAATTTGCCCGTGGTACTCAGCATATCAACGGTATTGAATCCTTTTGGAGCTACGCGAAGCATCGCTTGGTACAGTTTAACGGTGTGCCGAAGCATACGTTTTACCTGCATTTAAAAGAAACCGAGTTCCGCTTCAATCACAGACATGATGATTTGTACAAAGTGCTGTTGGGAATGTTGCGGAAAGATCCTTTAAAATGAATTTTGCTTCCTAAGCCCCAAAAGCATTTACAAATGGGACTGAAAAGGAAGTTTTTCTGAGTCTTCCTACGGCTTGCCAAATGATCCAACATATGGATGCCTGCTAAGCTCTTTTTCTGCTAATCAGCAGCAGGCACCCTAAGAATATTTGAATCCAAGTGGAAATCAGGGTCATGTATTGGTCTTGCAGCATTTGGGTTAGCAGGGGATAAAGCGAGATGGCATAAATAATCATGCAAAAATCATTGGCTTTACGCGCCTGTTTGTAGAGTATCCAATGTATCGGTAAAAAAATCAGGGGTATGAAAAATCCGAACACATCAAAGTCCCGCACATACACTTCGTAAACCGTATAAAGGTTGGTTGGGGCGGGTGTGAATTGGTAGCCTTTCACAATCGGGCCCGGCGGATCGGTTAGGCCGAATGCTGCGAGTATGCTCAGTATAAAGCGCAGCGAATAGTCGCCGAAAGCGAGCGTTTTCAATTCTTCCGTAATCATGGAAAGCGCCACGAAAGGGGCGATAAAGTAGCTGTGCGCGCTTTCGATAAAGCTGGCAATGTTGTCGCTTAAAGACGCGTCGGGAGATGCGCCTTTTGAAGTTAGCGAGGCCACTAAGAAGAATGTGCCCAAAAGTGCCGAACCTAAAACGGCCAAAGTTTTCAAGCGGATTTTGCCCATCACGGCCAACGGGGTAACCGTGAAAATAAAGATCATCAGAAAGAATGTCCGCCCTGTGGTGAGGTAGGCATAAATCAGGGCGAGCAACACGGCCAATATTGTCTGCCATTTGTTCAGCTCTTTTTTCGCGGCGTAATACACGCCCACCGATGCGCTTAAAAATGCCAGTGTATAGAGGTAGCCCAGTTTACCCATGTCTTTGCCTTCATTATTAAACACATAGCGTAAGCGGGTGTAGCCCGAGCTGGTAAAAATGCTTTCTCCTGCATAATCGACAACCATTTGGTAAAACGTTGGCAACGCGGCGATTAGAGCCAGCTGGATTAAAGTAAAAATTTTTTTGTTTAATTGGTACCGCGGGGGAATGGGCATAAAACCGGGTTTAAACGGCCGGGCGCAGATCATCATAAAAAAAGCTACGAGCTGCACACAGATTTGGATGAATAAATAATCGTCGGAGATTGGGCGGTAGGTATCTTGAAAGAATGCGTAGGCCACAAAAATAGCGGACCAAACGCCGAAGTAAAGGGTAAACGGATTAAACGGCCCGAGTTTAAAGTATTTGGACAGGAAAAATCCGCAGAGGGAAATGAGGGTTAAAAAAACCAACATAAAATTATTAAATGTGTTTGGTTGAATGAAGGCAGGTAAAAAATATGTATTCAGTATAATGCATTTGTTATTAATTTGTAAGGTAAATTGCGGATTATAATGAAATTATTTTATATAAATTTACTTTGATGGGTATAGTTTTTCAGTTGATATTTATTTTGGTTTTTGTTGCGGAATCTTGGTTGGGTCATGCTTATCCGAAACGGTAAGCAAAATGCCTGTCTGAAACTTTCAGACAGGCATTCGGATAAGACAGTCGGTGAAAAGCTGTTGTTAGAATAAGTTTGAAAAATTCAAACACTCAGTTGCTCAAACAGCCGCTGCTTTAACAATAACTGCTGTTTCGGATTGGCAAGCTGCGGGCTGTATAGCAGGAAGCTGTCTTCAACACGCTCGTCTAAGGTATTGATTTTCGCGTAACGCAAGCTGATGTTCAGTTCGGCAAATACCTCGGTAATGTCGGCGAGCAAAAACGGGCGGTTAACGGCAATGATTTCCAGCGTGAACCAGCCCGGATAGTCTTCTTCTTCGGAGAGGAATAAATTGGGTGCGATCGGCTGGTGTCGGGCGCGTCGGCTTTTGATGCCGCCCGATGAATTGCCGGCGCGGAATTTGCCCTCTATGAAATCGTTAAGCTCTTTTTCCAGCAATGAGCGGATGCGCGGGTAGTCGTGCGGGCTGTAATGGGTGGGAAACTGAACGACAAAGGTGTCCAAAATATAATTATGCTCGGTCACGAAAGCCCGTGCGGCGACAATGTCCAAACCGGCTCGGCTGAAAATGCGGCACAGGCGGGTAAACAGGCGGTCGGCATTGGGCATGTACACCATCACTTGCAAAGTGTCGGCATCGTGCAGGCTGCGTATGGCGATTTGTGATTCTTCCAAACGTTCGATCAGCAGCGGCAGATGCCAAAGGATTTCCTGCTCTTCGTGCCGCACGAAATAAGCAGAGCCGAGTGCCTGCCACAAACGGCGCTGTTGTTTGGTATCGTAGCCGACTTGGGTGAGCGCTTCTGTGGCGCTGTTTTGGCGGATGCTGGTAATGGCTTTGCGGTTTTTTTCCACGCCGGCCAGGCGCTGGGCGCTTGAGCGGAACAGGTTTTCCAGCAGGCTTGCTTTCCATGAATTCCAGATTTTCGGGTTGGTGCCGCGGATATCGGCTACGGTGAGCAGATAAAGGGCGGTCAGCCGTTCTTGCGTTTTTACCCGGTCGCAGAAACGAGTAATCACATCAATGTCGTAAATATCTTCTTTTTGTGCCACGGTCGACATCAACAGATGGTCTTCAACCAACCAAGTCAGCAGGTCGCTTTCTTCTTGGGTGAGGAAATGGTCTCGGGCAAATTTTGCCGCATCTTTTGTGCCTTCCACCGCATGGTCGCCACCGCGGCCTTTGGCAATGTCGTGAAACATGGCAGCCAAATAAAGCACATGTTTTTTCTCAAACGAATACATCAGGCCGGAAGCAAAAGGCAATTCATGGGCATGGGCGTCTATGGCCAGGCGGCGCATGTTGCGCAGCACCATCAGGATGTGGTCGTCAACAGGATAAATATGAAATAAATCGTGTTGCAGCAGGCCGGTGATTTTTTCCCAAGCGGGCAGGTATTGGCCGAGCACGCCGTAGAGGTTGAGGAAGCGCATGGTACGGGTGAGGCCGTTGCCGGTTTTGAAAAAGCCGATAAAACGCTCGCGGTTAACCGGGTTGCGGTAAAAACTTTCATTGATGTTGCGGGTGGCCGCCCACCATTGGCGCAAAGTTTTCGGTGCGATGGTTTTGAGGTCGTTGCGGGTTTGGATGATTTCAATGATTTTGAAAATATGCGCGGGATCGTTGCGGAACAGGTTTTTGTCTTTCACCGCGATTTGGTTGTCGACTTGGTAATATTCGTCGTTGATATGGTGAGTATGGCGGGGCAACACGGAATACACGCGCCCGCGTAACATGGGAATGATGATGCCGTTGAGCTGTTTGACTGTTTTGGTGGCGCGGTAGAGCCGATGCATCAGCTTTTCACTTTTGATGCGGCTGCCGTCGTTTTGGAAACCCATATCGGCAGCGATTTTGTTTTGCAGATCGAAAATCAGCCGGTCTTCTTCACGGCCTGCGCCCAGATGCAGCTCGATACGGATGCGTGCCAGTTGCTTGTGGCTGTTGGAAAGCAGCCCAGCTTCCATGCGCGTAAGTACGCGGTTGTGCACTAATGAATGCGCGGATGTAGACAGACCCTGCGCTTTGGCCAGCCACATCATGGTGTGGATGTCGCGCAGGCCGCCGGGGCAGGTTTTGATGTTGGGTTCAAGCAGGGCGCCGGAGCCTTTTTGCTTATCGTGGCGCTGCTGCATTTCCACCAATTTGCCTTCGATAAACAGAGCGGCATTGCGTTGCAGATTGAGCTTTTGCAGCATGGCGTCGGCAGTGGGTGGATCGCCGCAGATGAAGCGTGCTTCAAGAAATGCGGTTTCGCCGGTAAGGTCGTCTTCAATGCTGCGGCACAATTCATCTATGCTGCCGACTTTGACAGAGGGTGTAAGCTGCATATCCCACAGGGTTTGGATAAAGGCGGCGGCGGTTTGCTGCTGTGTTTCGGTCAGCGCGGTATCCGACACCAGCGCCAAATCCAAATCGGAATAAGGATACATTTCCCTCCTGCCGAAGCCGCCCGTTGCCAGCAGGCATAAGCTGCTGTCGGCAAATAATGTCTGCCACAATGAGGAAAGCATATCGTCTAAGGCTTGGGTGTATTGTTCGAAAAAAACATTAGGCTGCCGCTTAACCAAATAAGCGGCAACGGCTTGTTCTTTTTTTAGGTTTAATTCTTGCGTAAGATTTGGGGCAAAGTTAGACATGGCGGTTTCGTTTAGTTGTTTTCAGACAGGCTTAGATTCGAATTTCAAATGCAACACTCAGGTAGTAGAGGAAGAATAAAATACTTGGTGTTTCATAGCCAAGTGTTTTTCTTGGCCGGTGATTCAGTTTATCTTGAACCCTGTGTATCTCCTGATGGCTGATGTTGTGGAAATCGGTTTGTTTGGGGAAATATTAGCGGATGAGTCCGTTGGTATTTTCATTCAACTTTACATCACAGTTCCCTAAAAAAGAAAGCCAGACATATGTCTGGCTTTTTACGTTTAAGCTTAAATTCCGATCAAATTAATACGCTGTCCTGGTGTAACTGTTCGCGTATTCTTATTCCAGCGGCGGATATCATTGATGTCAAGATTAAAACGGCTCGCTATGGTATTTAAAGTATCACCTTTGCGCACGGTATAAGATACAGAGCGGATATTGGAAGTGCTGTTTGTATTTGCAGCGACTTTCAACACTTGGCCTTTTTGAATATGGTTGCCGCGAATATTGTTAATGATAGCTAAATCCGCAACGCTGATGTTATAGCGTTGGGAAATGTTATACATAGTGTCGCCATCGGTTACCCTGTGTGTTCCTGCGACCAAAGTTTGCTGCTGTTGTTGGGCGCGAGCCAAACGGGCTTGTGTCCGTTCTTGCTGTTTGGCTTTTGCCAAACGTGCTTTAGCGGCGCGAGCCTCATCTTCTTCTAACCGTGCAAGTGTGCTGCGGATAACTTCGGCAGCGTTGCTTTGCTCAGCTAGCACTTGCAATTCGTCTGCAGGCTGGTTGTTTTCAAGTGATGCCACTTCAATATTATCTGCTGTTGGCGCAACGGAAGTTCCTGTTTTGGCTACTTGAACCTGAGGTTCGGCGGAAACTTTATTTGCCGCTAAATTTTCTGAGGCTGTTGGGCGTGCTTCAGGTGTAAGCGGTGAAGATAAGGGCTGGTTAATAGCAATATTTGCAGATATGGTTTGCTCTTCAACAGTTGGCTGAGCGGATGATTTTACTGCAATGTATTCAGAAGAAGCGTTATCGGATTTTGCCGATAATGCTTTAACCGGTAATGATACCGGCTCGACTTTCGCAACTGTAATCGCTTCTATTTGTTGTGCCGCGGCAACCGGTTTGGGTATTACAGGTTGTGCGGCAGCCAATGAATTGATTGCCGGCAGACCTTGCATGGGCTCTACGGTTTGTAGCTTGTTATCGTTCGGATTAAGGTCTTTATCCATACGGGCAAAATCAATATAGCCCGAAGCTTGATTTGTACCGGTACTGTTTTTGGCTACCAAGAGGCTGTATCCGCCGTTTACGGTGGAACCTTTGATTCCGTTAAGACGTTTCAGTTCGCTGAGGCTGGTCCCGGTTTCTGCAGCAATGCTGGCTAAGCTGGTCATGCCTTGTGTTTGGTAGACATTCCAAGAAAGCAAGCTTGATTTGTCTGCTTTGCTGTAATTTTTCTCGAATGTGGAAACCGAGCTGACGGGAAGCAGCATCTCGCGCTTGCCGTTGGGTACGAATACGGGGGCTTTGAATGCGGGGTTTAAAGCCAAAAATTCGCTTTCTGTGATGCCCGCCAAGCGGGCGGCAGCAGAAGTATCGATGGGTTGGTCGAGTGTAACGGCTTTGAAATAGGGCTTGCTGTCAATGTCGGCCAAATTGATTCCGTAATATTGGGGATCGCGGACAATGTTGCGGACGGCCATCAATTTAGGCACGTAGTTACGGGTTTCGTTCGGCATGCGCAGGTTTTCATATACCGGCTCCAAGCCTTGTGCGCGTGCGCGGTTAACGGCACGGCTGACGTTGCCTTCACCCCAGTTATAGGCGGCCAATGCCAATGACCAGTCACCGAAAAGGCTGTGAAGATATTGCAGATAGTTGAGTGCGGCGTCTGTGGCGGCTTTTACGTCGTGGCGGCCGTCATACAGAGAAGTCTGCTCCAGGCCGTAATGGCGGCCGGTAGCCGGCATAAACTGCCATAAGCCGGAGGCTCCGACATGCGATTTGGCTTTGGTTACATAGGCGCTTTCGATAAACGGCAGCAAGGCGATTTCGGCAGGCATGTTACGCTTTTCCACCTCGCTTGCAATGTAAGACATATAGGGTTTGCTGCGGTCGATGGTGCGGGTGAAATAGGCGGAACTCGTACTGAATTTGCTTTCATGACGGCGTACTAATTCGGGGTTGACTTCGTTCATGCGGAAATCTTTCCGCATTTTTGCCCAGATGCTGCCTGATTTTTGAGGTGCTTTTTTGTGATGATCGAGCGGAGATGCGCTTAAACGCATCATTGCCATACCTACTTGGCTGGGCGAGTAAGCAGATGATGTTTGGGCATGGGAAGCCGTGGAAATAGATAAGCCTGCAACGGCAAGAGAAATCGTTTTCAGTGATGCCATAGTTTCTGCAAATGTCGTAATTAGAATCTTACTAATACTACTGGCCTTGTTTGGATGCGTCAAGTTCTAGCGGGAATTTAATTTATTTTTTCAATGTATTAGGATGAAACTACGTTTGATGTTGCAGATTTGATTGGTTTTTTCCCAGCTTTTTTACAGCCTTTGCTGCTTCGTTGGTATGATACGGTTATGTTGGAAACCGGAGAGATACGGATTGGCAAATTTGAGAAACCGCAATATAAGCTGTTGGTTTGATGAAACACTTTTAGGCAGTTATGTGCGCAGTGAGGAAGAGGCGTTTTTTTTGCATTCTGCAAACCGTTATGCTTTCGGTACAACGGTGCAGATGGGTATGCCTGCCTGGAATTTGCTGGAAGGCCGTCGTGTTATCCGTTGCGGCTGTGATTTTGAGATGGAGGCGGAATATTCTGCCTGGATGGCAGGTTCGCTTGATTTGTTACTGATGCCGCATGTGTTGGAATGTTGTGATGCTTATACTGTGGCGCTGGCGGAGGCTTATCGGGCTTTGAAACCGGAAGGGCGCATGGTTTTGACGGGATTGAATCCGCATTCGCTTTGGCGTTTCAGCGGCTGTTTTGACGGGCAACGCCTGCCTGAAAAAAGCAGATGTCTGCCTTTGCCTGAATTGAAAAACATACTGTCGGATTTGGGCTTTATGGTTGAAAGCGGGCAGTTTATGGTTTACCGGCCACTGATTCAGAATGCCAAAGCGCTGCATATTTTGGAATTTATGGAGGCGGCGGGGGATCGCTGGTGGCCGCATGCTGCTGCTGTTTACGGTTTGGTGCTGGTAAAGAGGGAGGCAGGTATGCACTCTCTTGAGCAGGAAGAGGATGAAGTTTTGGAGGCTGAAGGTAAAATGGTGCTGACGCCTGCCAGGGTGTAGAGAATGCGGCGTGCTGTGTAACAGAGGTAGATGCCTGTCTGAAAATGTTTTTCTTCGCAGAAACTTGCGTTGCCCGTTTTCAGACAGGCATTTTGGTTTAGATCATTTTTAAACGCTCTTCCGGCGGCAGCAGGAGCTGGTAGGCGGGAACGCCGAGTGCGGCTGCCATTTTTTCGATATTGGATAGGGCGATGTTCCAGCGTTTGCGTTCTACGGCGGAAACGTAGGTTCGATCCAGGCCGCATTGGCGTGCAAGCTCTTCTTGCGACCAGCCTCTGTTGACTCTAAACAGGCGCATGTTGTAGGCAAGCACGGCGCGTAAATCGTCAGCGTCGGGCAGTTCGGTGGGGGCATGGAGTTTGTTGGACATTATTTTTCCTTTAGTGTTTGTTTCAACGGATTTTACTTCACGTTTTGATTAGGCTCAATGCCTGTCTGAAAGAAAATTTTAAGTTTTCAGACAGGCATCGCGCTTTAGCGGCAGATTGGCTTTTAAGTTAAAATAACTTTAGAAACTATTTTTAAACATTACGGAATTGATTTATGAGCATCAAACATTGGCCGGAAGGGGAACGGCCGCGTGAAAAACTGCTGGAGCGTGGCGCGGCGGCGCTGAGCGATGCGGAATTGCTGGCGATTTTATTACGTGTGGGTACGCGCGGGATGAGTGCGGTGGATTTGGCGCGCGATCTGCTGCGGGAATTCGGCAGCCTCGGGCGGCTTTTGAGCGCACCGGTGCAGGAATTGTCGAAACACAAAGGTATGGGGCCGGCGAGTTATACGCAATTTGCGGTGGTGCGCGAAGTTGGGCGCAGGGTGTTGGGAGAGGAATTGCAGCAGGCGCCTGTGTTCGGCAGCCCTCAGGCGGTAGCCGATTATCTGCGCCTGCAACTCGGACAGGAGCAGGTGGAAGTAACGTTGGCGTTGCTGCTGAACCGGCAAAACCAATTGATCAGCCCGGTGGAGCTGGCGCGCGGTACGGTGGCTGAAAACACGGTATATGTGCGCGAAGTGGTGAAGCTGGCGTTGGAGAATCATGCCAGCTCCATCATTATCGCCCACAATCATCCCGGCGGCTCGGCGGAGCCTTCGGATGAAGACATTGCGTTTACCCGCCGCTTGAAAGCGGCTTTGGATTTGGTGGATGTGGCTTTGCTGGATCATTTTGTGGTTACCGCAACGCAGGCGGTATCGTTTGCCGAACGCGGTTTGTTGTGAGCAGGATTGCCGGTGCGTTTGAAAATTAAGATACAATGCCTGTCTGAAAACATGCTTATGATGAAAATGAAAGGATACGCCGATGGATTTAACTGAAACCCAAATCAGTTCCGAACAGATTTTCAACGGCACTTTTGTGTCGATTGCCAAAGACAAAGTGCGTCTGCCCAACGGCAACGAAAGCTTCCGAGTGGTTATCCGCCACCCGGGTGCGGCTTGTGTTTTGGCGGTTACGCCGGACGACAGGGTGGTGTTTGTGCGCCAATGGCGCTATGCCTGCGATAAAGCCATGTTGGAGTTCCCGGCCGGTAAGCTGGAAGAGGGGGAAGATCCGGCGGTGTGCGCTTTGCGCGAGTTGGCCGAAGAAACCCCGTTTGAGGCGGAGCGTGTCGAATTGATGCGCATTTTTTACACTGCGCCCGGTTTTTGTGACGAAAAAATGTATCTTTACCGTGCGGTTAACGTGAGCGAGACCAGCGGTTTGGAGCCGGATCAAGACGAGTTTGTCGAAACGGTGGTGTTGAGCCGCCAAGAGGTGCTGCAAGCCTTGAAAAACGGTGAAATTGAAGATGCGAAAACGCTTATCGGTTTGCAGGAATGGCTTTTGGAAGGATAAGCCGTGCAGATAGTTCCGATTCCCGCTTTTCAAGATAACTATATCTGGCTGCTGCGATGCGGCAAGGATGCCGTGTGTGTCGACCCCGGAGATGCGGCGCCGGTGCTGGACTATCTGGCAGAACACGGTCTGACGTTGCGTCAGATTTGGCTTACCCACCATCATAACGACCACACAGGCGGCATAAAAAGTTTGCTGCGGACGTTTCCCGATTGCGAAGTATACGGTAACACCGATATTGAAGGTATCACGCACAAAATCGAAGAAGGCGGCAAAGTTGCGTTTTGCGGAAGGGAAGCCCAGATATGGCATGTGCCCGGGCATACGGCTACCCATTTCGCCTATCTTCTGCTTTCAGACAGGCTTCATGTGTTTTGCGGCGACACTTTGTTCAGCGCGGGCTGCGGGCGCGTGTTTACCGGCACAATCGGTCAATTGTTCAACAGCATCCAGCGTTTCAACGGCCTGCCGGAAAACACGCTGTTTTATCCTGCGCACGAATACACAGCATCCAATCTGCGCTTCGCCGAATATGTGGAGCCGGGCAATACGGCGGTGGCAGAGGCCTTGCGGGCGGCCGGCAAGATTCCGACCTTGCCGGTAACGCTGGCGCACGAACGGGCGGTGAATCCTTTTCTGCGCACCGGCCAAACGGTTTTAATCAGGCAGGTGGAAAAGTTGTCGGGTCAAACTTTGGATGGCGACGAAGCCGTATTTGCAGCGTTGAGGGAATTGAAGAATTCTTTTTGATGCGGCCGGCTGATTCTTGCGGATGCCTGTCTGAAAACATGTTTCAGACAGGCATTGTTGTTTCGAGCAACGTGCAAACAGTTTGGCCAATTCTTAATAACAACCCCCGTCATACTCGGGCTTGACCCGAGTATCTCGAAAATTGAAGAAACTCAAAGATACTCAGATCAATCCAGAGTATGGAGAATGTACTTTTAAGTTGAGTAACTATATTCCCAGAGCTAAGGCGCAATAACGGCTTGGCAGCGATAAAGCCATTTGTTGCAGCAGGCTGCCCACCAAGGCATGTGTTGCCGCTTTCTATGCTAAACTTTGAGCATTCGATATTAATGATAAAAAGGGTTGCAATGTCAATATCTTGGGGTCAGGTTTTGGTTTTTCTGCATACGGCGGCGGCGCTTGTCTGTATGGTGCGCGTGCTTTACACCCAGCGCAACACGGGCACGGCGTTTGCATGGCTGATTATTTTGTTTGTGTTTCCGCTGTTCGGCGTGGTGGCCTATATGCTGGTGGGCGAGCCGCGTTTGGGTATGGCGCGTGCCAAGCGTTCGGCTGAAATGAACCGCTTTTACGGCGAATTTATCGAGCAGCATCTTGCCGATACCGATTTGGACATTACCAATGAAATCGGCTCGCGCTACCGCGGAATTGCAAGGGTGGCCGCAGATACCACGGGAATGGGCGCAACCAGAAACAATTCCCTCACGCTGCTCGCCACAACCGACGATATTGTGGATGCCATGCTGGCAGACATCCGTTCGGCGCGGCAATCGTGTTTGCTGGCTTTTTACATTATCCAGCCGCAAGGCAAAATCGAGAGCATGCTCAACGAGTTGGTTAATGCCGCCGGACGCGGCGTTAATTGCGTGATTCTTGCCGACGCGGTGGGCAGCGCCGATTTTTTCGGCAGCGCTTGGCCCGACAAGCTGAAAAACGCAGGGGTTCAGGTGCATACCGCTTTACCGGTAGGCATCTGGCGCACGCTGTTTACCCGAAGCGATTTGCGGAACCACCGCAAGCTATTGATTGTTGATAAGAAAATCGGCTATACCGGCAGCTTCAACTTGGTTGATCCGCGTTTTTTCAAAAAAGACGCGGGTGTGGGCGAGTGGGTGGACGTAATGATGCGTTGCAGCGGGCCTATGGTGCTGGAAATGCTGGCGGTGTTTTATGCCGATGTGGCGGTGGAATGTGACGAAAGCCTGTCTGAAGTGCAGCAATACATCACGGAACACGGCAGCATTGTGGCCGAGCTGCTGCCGCAGAAAATACAGGCGGGTCAAGTTGTGGTGCAGGTGATTCCTTCTGCACCCGACCAAGCCCAGCGCGTGATTTACGACACAATTATCAGCGTGATCTATGCAGCAACCCGCAAAATCGTGATTACCACGCCGTATTTCGTGCCGGACGACCCGCTGCTTACCGCTTTGGTGGTGGCGGCCAAGCGCGGTGTGGATGTAACTTTGGTGCTGCCGGCCAAAGTAGATTCCATGATGGTGCGTTATGCTTCGCGCGCCTATTATCCGATGCTGCTTGATGCAGGCGTGAAGATCGCTTTGTTTGAAGGCGGCTTGCTGCACGCAAAAACGCTGACTATCGACGAAGACTATACCTTGTTCGGCACAGTCAATATGGATATGCGCAGCTTCTTCCTCAATTTGGAAATCAGCTTGGCGGTTTATGACGAAAAAACCACTCAGGAAGTAGCCGCCTTGCAGCAGCAGTATCTCAGCCAAAGCCGCTACGTTACGGTAAAAGCCTGGCAGCAGCGCAGCAGATGGTGGGGATTGGTGGAAAACAGCGTGCGTCTGCTTGCACCTTTGCTTTGAACATACCATCAATGCCTGTCTGAAAAAGCTTTCAGACAGGCATTCTTAATTTCGGGTATCATAACACCCTGCATTTTAAACAGAAACCTACATTATGCTGCAAACCGACAACCTCACCGCCTCGCGAAGCGAGCGCGTGATTACGCCGAAAACCCTATCCGCCCAAGAAGAGCAACTCGAGCGCGCATTGCGCCCCAAAGCTTTGGCCGACTATATCGGTCAGGCAAAAGCCAAAGAGCAACTCGAAATCTTTATCCAAGCGGCCAAAAAGCGCGGCGAGGCGCTCGACCATACCTTGCTGTTCGGCCCGCCGGGCTTGGGTAAAACCACTTTGGCGCACATCATTGCGCGCGAACTGGGCGTGAACCTGCGCCAAACCAGCGGGCCGGTGCTCGAGCGGGCAGGGGATTTGGCCGCTCTGCTTACCAATCTCGAGCCGCATGATGTATTGTTTATCGACGAAATCCACCGCCTAAGCCCGGTTGTGGAAGAAATTCTTTACCCGGCGCTGGAAGATTACCAGCTCGACATTATGATTGGCGAAGGCCCAGCCGCACGCTCCGTAAAAATCGACCTGCCGCCGTTTACATTGGTAGGCGCCACCACCCGTGCCGGTATGCTCACCAACCCTCTGCGCGACCGTTTCGGCATTGTTTCGCGGCTGGAGTTTTACGGCAATGAAGATTTGGCCGTGATTGTGGGGCGCTCCGCCGCTTTATTGCAATTGGATATCGACGATACCGGCGCAATGGAAATCGCCCGCCGCAGCCGGGGTACACCGCGCATTGCCAACCGGCTGCTCCGCCGCGTACGCGATTATGCCGAAGTGAAAAGCGGCGGAAAAATTACTTCGGCCACAGCCGATGCCGCGTTAAGCATGCTGGATGTGGATGCCGAAGGTTTGGATGTGATGGACAGAAAATTTTTAGATGCCATTCTCCATAAATTCAGCGGCGGCCCGGTCGGGCTGGATAATGTGGCAGCCGCCATCGGAGAAAGCACGGATACGATTGAAGACGTAATCGAACCCTATTTAATCCAGCAAGGTTTTTTACAGCGCACACCCCGCGGCCGCATGGCCACCGAGCGCAGCTACCTGCATTTCGGTTTGAGGTTTGAAAAATAAGCCTGAGCTGAAAAATCCACATTGTTGAAGAAGCGTATCGGTTATCGGCGCACACAGTAACAATGCCTGTCTGAAAAAGTGTTCAGACAGGCATTGTTCTAATGTAAAACAAAGCCGTTTTTTTAACGGCTTAGCAGGATTCTTACATCATCTGCGATTTCCGTAGCGGTTTTGCCGTAAGGTTCGAAGGCAACGGCTTTCCCGTCGCGGTTCAAAAGGTAAGTGCCTGCGGTGTGGTCAACCGTATAATCGCCATTTTTAAGCGGAACTTTTTTTGCATGGATACGGTAAAGCTGCTTCACCGTTTCGATGTCTTTTTCAGATTTTGCCGACAATCCGATAAAACTCTCGTGAAAAAGGCGTACATATTGATCGGTTAATTCAGGCGTGTCTCTTTCGGGATCAACGCTTACAAACACTACCACCACGTCCTGCGCCTGTTTTCCAAGCTGTTTTAACACATCAGCATAAGTAGCCAAGCCCGTCGGGCACACATCCGGGCAATGTGTGAAACCAAAAGCCAAAATTACAACTTTACCGCGCAAATCATTCAGATTAAAAGCGTGATTACCGCGGCCAAGCAGAGTAAAGTTACCGCCCAAGCTTTCGTTTGAAATGTCGCTTCCATTGAATGCCGGTAAATTTTCTTGAGCCTTTTCAGCAACCGGCATCGGTTTGTCTTCTTGGGTGCAGGCTGAAGCGCTAAAAACCATCATCAACATCAAACACAACGCACGCATAATCAAATCCATTCCCTAAATAGCAAGTTTTGGCGGCATTATACAGCCTAACCGCATCGCTATGCCGCTTTCGGGGGATTCTTTATTTCATTAAATATTTTCAATAAATCAAAGCATTGCTGTCTATTTTATTTTAAGCCTTTATAAACAGTTTACAAGTTTCATTTAGCTGCTATAATACCATCTTCGCTGGCCCGGGTGGCGAAATTGGT
This sequence comes from Neisseria canis, assembly GCF_900636765.1. Classification (NCBI taxonomy): domain Bacteria; kingdom Pseudomonadati; phylum Pseudomonadota; class Betaproteobacteria; order Neisseriales; family Neisseriaceae; genus Neisseria; species Neisseria canis. The sequence continues at coordinate 1,925,208 of NZ_LR134313.1, read as the reverse complement.
AGACGCAGGGGACTCAAAATCCCCCGCCGAAAGGTGTGTCGGTTCGAGTCCGACCTCGGGCACCACAAAATAGATTTTTAACTGTTTATTTAATTAATATAGTTAATATGCTGCCGCCCAGGTGGCGAAATTGGTAGACGCAGGGGACTCAAAATCCCCCGCCGAAAGGTGTGTCGGTTCGAGTCCGACCCTGGGCACCACAAACCGCTTTCAAGCGGTTATTTTTTGTCTGATACTATCCAAGCGCACCAACCAAGCCATTATATTTAAAAGCCTTCCTGCCGTTTTAACGTGTCTTGCTATCTAATTCAATCCAATTTAATCCGATTGAATCGGCCGTTTTTAGTTGGTAAAATTTTCGCATAGTTACCAACACTTAGGGACGAGGTTCTTTTTCCATCTATACGCCGTATCGGAACTGATACCGAATTCCCTGGCTAACTTTGCGGATGGAGATGCCTTGTTCAAGTTTGGCTAAGGCAAGTTTTTAGAAGTCTATTGAATAGGTCGTGAAAAGATTGTAATGTAAATTAAGTAGATTTACTTATAGTCATTACCTCCTTTTAAATGCCCAATTAGCTCTCCGTAAGAGTAATTGCCAACCGATAATTTCAAACTGTTCAGAGTTATGCTTGTCCAAAAACGTAATCGGTACGCCCTATACTCCGTCAAAATCACAGGATTTTCGCTACTTTACGGCTTCTATCGCATCGTTCATTGTCGTAATACGGATATTCCTCGGGCGTGTGGCGTTTGTATAACATCAGTTCTTCATGGCGTTTATCGTGGTTGAGATTAGTAAACCAACTCGCTTGGGCACGTGCTTTCACTTCGCCATCAACAACACGATGATTTCTAACACATGAGGCCATCTGAAACATTCAGACGGCCTCAATCAAACCAAAATTAAGCCAGCTTTCCGCCAACCCAATCATCCACACTATTCAAAGCATCAGGCAATTTAGCAGCATCCGTACCGCCGGCCTGCGCTAAATCCGGCCGGCCGCCGCCTTTGCCGCCTACTTGCTCGGCGACAAATTTAACCAAGTCGCCTGCTTTCACTTTGGCGGTTAAGGGTTTGGAAACGCCTGCGCACAGGGAAACTTTGCTGTCGTTTACGGCGGCGAGCAGTACGATGGCTTTATCGGATTTGCCGGTAAGATCGGTAACGATTTCGCGCAAGGCGGCTGCGTCGGCTTCGATTTGGGCAACCACGAGCTTGGCTTCGCCTACGTCTTTGGCGTTATCTAAAAGTTTGGCGCCGGCGTGTACGGCAAGCTCGGCTTTGGTTTTGGCCAAATCTTTTTCCAGCGCTTTGGTTTGGGCGGCGTTGGCTTGGATTTTAGTCAATACGTCGCGCTCGGTTTGGGCTTTGACTTCGGCGATGATGTTTTTGATCAACCGCTCTTGGTTTTGCGCCCATTGCAGGGCGTTTTGGCCGGTGATGGCTTCGACGCGGCGGATGCCTGCTGCGATACCGCCTTCGGAAATGATTTTAAAGAAGCCGATTTCGCCGGTGCGGGTAACGTGGGTGCCGCCGCACAGTTCGGTGGAGTATTCGTCCATAACAACAACGCGCACGAAGTCGCCGTATTTTTCGCCGAACAGCATCATGGCTCCGGTTTTTTGGGCTTCTTCCATGCTCATGGTTTTGACTTCTACGGGCACGTTTTGCATGATGGCATGGTTGACGCGGCGTTCGACTTCGGCGATTTCTTCGGCAGTGATGCCTTGCGGATGGGAAATGTCGAAGCGGGTGATGTCGGCGTTTTGCAGCGAGCCTTTTTGTTCGACATGGGTGCCGAGCACGTCGCGCAGGGCTTGGTGCATCAGGTGGGTAACGCTGTGGTTTTTGGTGATGGCGTCGCGGATGGCGTTATCGACTTGTGCGCTGACGCTATCGCCGACTTTCAGACGGCCTGTTACGACGCTGCCGAAGTGGCCGTTAACGGCGGCTTTGATTTTTTGTGTGTCTTCCACGCGGAAGTTGAGGCCGTCTGAAACGATATGGCCGACATCACCCACTTGTCCGCCCGATTCGGCATAGAAAGGGGTTTGGTCGAGCACAACGATGCCGCTTTCGCCTTCGTTCAGTTCGGTTACGGCTTCGCTGCCTTTATATAAGACCAATACTTTGGCTTCGGTTTGGCGTTGGGTATAGCCTTTGAACTCGGTGTCTTGGCCGTCGTAGGTGATTTGGGTGTCGGCTTTGAAGCTTTGTGCGGCGCGGGCGCGGGTGCGCTGGGCTTCCATTTCGCGGTTGAAGCCGTCTTCGTCCATATCGATTCCGCGCTCGCGGCAGATGTCGGCGGTAAGGTCGTAGGGGAAACCGTAGGTGTCGTAAAGTTTGAAGATGATTTCGCCGTCCAGCATTTTGCGGCCGTCTGAAAGGGCGTTCTCCAGCAAAGCCATGCCGGTTTCGAGGGTTTGGGCGAAGCGGGTTTCTTCGTTTTTCAAGGCTTCTTCGATTTGGCTTTGGCGTTCTTTCAGTTCGGGATAGGCTGAACCCATCTCGACCACCAAATCGGGCACGAGTTTGTGGAAGAACGCGCCTTTTTGGCCGAGTTTGTAGCCATGGCGCACGGCACGGCGGATGATGCGGCGCAGCACATAGCCGCGGCCTTCGTTGCTCGGCAGCACGCCGTCGGCAATCAAAAATGAGCAGGCGCGGATGTGGTCGGCAATCACTTTCAGGCTGGGCACTTCCATGCTGAATTCGGTGCCGGTTTCGCGGGCAGCGGCTTTGAGCAGGTTGCCGAACAGGTCGATTTCGTAGTTGCTGTTAACATGCTGCATCACGGCGGCCATGCGCTCCAAGCCCATGCCGGTATCTACCGAAGGCTTGGGCAGCGGGTTCATATTGCCTTGTTCGTCGCGGTTGAACTGCATGAATACGCAGTTCCAGATTTCGATAAAGCGGTCGCCGTCTTCTTCGGGGCTTCCCGGAGGGCCGCCCCAGATGTGGTCGCCGTGGTCGTAGAAGATTTCGGAGCAGGGGCCGCAGGGGCCAGTGTCGCCCATTTGCCAGAAGTTGTCGCTGGCGTAGCGGCTTCCTTTGTTGTCGCCGATGCGGATGATTTTTTCAGACGGCATGCCGATTTCGTTGAGCCAGATGTTGTAGGCTTCGTCGTCTTCGGCGTAAACGGTGGCCAAGAGTTTTTCTTTGGGCAGGTTCAGCCATTCGGGAGAGGTGAGAAATTCCCAAGCGAAATGGATGGCATCGCGTTTGAAGTAGTCGCCGAACGAGAAGTTGCCCATCATTTCAAAAAAGGTGTGGTGGCGGGCGGTGTAGCCTACGTTTTCGAGGTCGTTGTGTTTGCCGCCTGCGCGTACGCATTTTTGTGCAGTGGTGGCGCGGTTGTAGGGGCGTTTGTCGAAGCCTAAGAATACGTCTTTAAATTGGTTCATGCCTGCGTTGGTGAAGAGCAGGGTGGGGTCGTCGTGCGGCACGAGTGATGAGGAGCGTACGATTTGGTGGCCTTTGCTTTCGAAGAATTTGAGGAATTTTTGGCGTAATTCGGAAGTTTTCATGGTGTTTTCTGTATTAGGTTTAAACGGTTTCAGACAGGCATTCAAGCGGTATGGAATGCCTGTCTGAAAGCTTGAAAAATGTTTCATAATATTACCGCAGATTTGATATTGCGCCTACCCAAACGGGGAGGGCTGCTTTATACTAAACGGCCTTTCAGCCATGATTTGATGTGCGGTCGGCTGCCCGTGCGGCCGGCGCTTGGTATTCATGGCATATTTTATAAATAATTAATTACCGGGGGTTGTAGCGAGAAATGAACATCAAATTATATTTGTTGGGTGCGGCATTACTGGTTTTGGGTGCTTGCGGCGGCGCTAAGGAGGAAACGAAGCCCGCTGCGAAGGTTACGCAGGAGAAGCAGAGTCTACCGTCGACCAAGGATTTGAAAATTTATAATTGGACCGATTATGTAGACCCGCAAACGGTGGCCGATTTCGGCAAGCAATTTGATGTGAAGGTAACTTATGATGTGTATGAGAGCGATGAGGCTTTGGAAGGCAAAGTGTTGTCGGGCAAATCGGGCTATGATTTGGTGGCGCCTTCCAATGCGTTTGTGGGGCGGCAGATTAAATCCGGTGCTTATCAGAAAATCGATAAATCCCTGATTCCCAATTACCGCAATTTAAATCCCAAACTTTTGGAAATGATGGCGGAAGTGGATCCGGGCAATGAATACGCCGTGCCTTTTTTCTGGGGCAGCAACACGTTTGCCATCAACACCGAGCGTGTGAAAAAAGCACTGGGCACCGACCAATTGCCGGATAACCAATGGGATTTGCTGTTTGACCCTGCATACACGGCCAAGCTAAAAAAATGCGGCATCAGCTATTTCGACAGCGCCGCGGAAGTGTATCCGCTTGCGCTGCATTATTTGGGCAAAAAGCCCAACAGCAGCAATCCTGAAGATATTCAGGCTGCCACCGAGCTTCTGAAGAAAAACCGGCCAAACGTCAAGCGCTTCACTTCCGCAAGCTATGTAGACGAACTGGCGCGCGGCGATGTTTGTATTGCGATGGGTTTCGGCGGCAATTTGAATATTTCCAAAAAACAGGCGGAAAAAGCGGGTGAAAAAATCTCTGTGTTGATGCCGAAAGAAGGTGTGGGCATCTGGATTGATTCGTTTACCATCCCGAAAGACGCGGGAAATGTGTTGAATGCCCACCGCTATATCAATGATTTTCTCGAGCCTGCCGTGGCCGCGAAAAACGGTAATTTCGTTTCGTTTGCCACTTCCGTGCCGGCCGCTAAAGATTTAATGAGCAAAGAGTTCACGGAAGACAGGGTGGTGTTTCCCAATGATGACGACATGAAGAGCAGCTTTGTGATGCTGCCGATGGAGCCGGAAACCTTGAAAGCCATTGTAAGCGAATGGCAGAAGATTAAAGCGAAGCAGTAGCCGGCAATGCCTGTCTGAAAGGATTTCAGACAGGCATTTTGATTGTTGCGGTTAAACAGGATTTGCCCGGTTGCATTGTTGACAATCTCTATGGAAAGATTCAGAATCCAGCGCATTGCTGCGTCTTGAGCTGTGAAGCCTGAGCGTGCATTTCTGCATCGAATTTCTTTTGTAATTTTTTAAGAAAAGGAACAAAAATGTTCTCGAAAAGTACCACCATTGAAAAATATGACCCCGAACTGGCAGCTGCAATGGCTGATGAAGTGCAACGCCAGCAAGACCATATCGAATTGATTGCTTCGGAAAACTATGTAAGCTGCGCCGTGATGGAAGCGCAAGGCAGCCAGTTGACCAATAAATATGCAGAAGGCTACCCGGGCAAGCGCTATTACGGCGGCTGCGAGTTTGTAGACGTAGCCGAGCAATTGGCTATCGACCGCGTGAAAAAGCTGTTTGGCGCGGAATATGCCAATGTGCAGCCGCATTCGGGCTCTCAGGCAAACCAAGCCGTTTATGCTTCGGTATTGAAACCGGGCGACACCATTTTAGGCATGAGCCTGGCGCACGGTGGCCACCTTACCCATGGCGCTTCTGTAAACATTTCAGGCAAGCTTTATAACGCGGTTACATACGGCTTGGACGAAAACGAAGTGTTGGATTATGCCGAGGTAGAACGTTTGGCTTTAGAGCATAAGCCGAAAATGATTGTGGCAGGCGCATCTGCTTATGCCTTGCAAATCGATTGGGCAAAATTCCGTGAGATTGCCGATAAAGTAGGCGCTTACCTGTTTGTTGATATGGCACACTATGCAGGCTTGGTAGCTGGTGGCGAATATCCGAACCCCGTGCCATTCGCTGATTTTGTTACCACCACAACCCACAAAACCCTGCGCGGCCCGCGCGGCGGCGTGATTTTATGCCGCGACAACACGCACGAAAAAGCGCTGAATTCAGCCATTTTCCCGAGCCTGCAAGGTGGCCCGCTGATGCACGTGATTGCAGCAAAAGCCGTAGCATTTAAAGAAGCTCTGGAGCCTGAATTTAAAGAGTATGCCAAGCAGGTAAAAGTGAATGCCGCTGCAATGGCGGAAGAGCTAGTTAAACGCGGCTTGCGCATTATTTCCGGCCGCACCGAGAGCCATGTGTTCCTGGTTGATTTGCGCGCCAAAAACATTACCGGCAAAGCAGCCGAAGAAGCTTTAGGCAAAGCGCACATCACCATCAATAAAAATGCAATTCCAAACGACCCGGAAAAACCTTTTGTTACTTCCGGCATCCGTGTCGGCACCGCAGCCATCACCACCCGCGGATTCAAAGAAGAAGATGCGCGCGAATTGGCCAATTTGGTAGCTGACGTGTTGGAAAACCCTGAAAATACCGCCACATTGGAGCGTGTTGCCTCAGCTGCCAAGGCTTTGTGCGACAAATATCCGGTTTACGGTGCTTAATTTTTTGAGAAAAGCAAAATGCCTGTCTGAAAACTAGAACTTGTTTTCAGACAGGCATTTTTAATTTTTTTTCTAATTCAATGCTTAACCTGTGCGCTCGATATCCGGTGTGTCCACTTTCACATCGGCATTTTGTGCGCGGTGGCGCAAAGCGTGGTCAATCAGCACGAGTGCGGTCATGGCTTCGGCGATTGGTGCGGCGCGCAGGCCGACGCATGGGTCGTGGCGGCCGTGAGTGGCGATTTCCACCGGATTGCCGTAGATATCAATAGATTCGCGCGGTGTGGCGATGCTGCTGGTGGGTTTGATGGCGATGTTGGCGGTGATGGTTTGGCCGGTGCTGATGCCGCCGAGAATGCCGCCGGCGTGATTGGATTTAAAACCTTGCGGGGTAAGCTCGTCGCCGTGGAAGCTGCCGCGTTGCGCCACCACTTCAAAACCGTCGCCGATTTCTACGCCTTTCACGGCGTTGATGCCCATTAGGGCATAGGCAAGGTCGGCATCCAGACGGTCGAACACAGGTTCGCCCAAACCCACGGGGACGTTTTTCGCTTCGATACGCAGTTTGGCGCCCACCGAATCGAGCGATTTGCGGATGCTGTCCATATAGGCTTCCAATTCGGCGATTTGCGATTGGTTGGCGGCAAAAAACGGATTATTGGCAATGTGTTCGTAGCCTTCAAACGCAATGGCATGTTCGCCGACTTGGGTAACGTAAGACACGATTTCTATGCCGAATTTTTCTTTCAGCCATTTTTTCGCCACTGCACCGGCAGCTACGCGGGCGGCGGTTTCGCGGGCGGAACTTCTGCCGCCGCCGCGGTAGTCGCGGATGCCGTATTTGTGGCGGTAGGTGTAATCCGCGTGGCCGGGGCGGAATTGTTCGGCGATTTTGCCGTAGTCTTTGCTGCGCTGGTCGGTGTTGCGGATGAGCAGGGCGATAGGAGTGCCGGTGGTTTTGCCTTCAAACACGCCGGAGAGGATTTCCACTTCGTCCGCTTCGCGGCGTTGGGTTACATGACGACTGGTGCCGGGTTTGCGGCGGTCGAGGTCGGTTTGGATGTCGGCCTCGGTTAATTCCAAGCCGGGCGGGCAGCCGTCGATAATACAGCCGAGGCCTGCGCCGTGGCTTTCTCCGAATGTGGTAACGGTGAAGATTTGTCCGAAAGTGTTGCCTGCCATGTTGGTCTCTGCGAAATGTTAAATAGAAAGGATTTTAGCATAGGCGTGGGGTTTGGTTGCGAAACGGCGGCATTCCTCATATAACTTTTGGTTCTATCATTCATAAAAACTGATTCTTTCCTTTTTCAGACAGGCATCTATATGATTGACCCAATTTTGAAAACCATTCTGTTACCGAGGATATGAATTATGGCACGCTTAACCGTACATACCGTTGAAACCGCTCCTGAAGCCGCCAAACCGCGTGTGGAAGCCGCTTTGAAAAACAATGGCTTTTTGCCGAACTTAATCGGTGTTTTGGCCAATTCGCCGGAAGCATTGGCGTTTTATCAGGAAGTGGGCAAGCTCAACGGCAACACCACGCTCACTCCGGGCGAGCGCGAAGTGGTGCAGATTTTGGCTGCGCGGATTAACGAATGCGCGTTTTGCGTGGCCGGCCACACCAAGCTGGCAACCTTGAAAAAGTTGTTGAAAGAGGAAGAAATTCAAGCCGTGCGCGCAGTGGCACCGATTGCCGATGCCAAGCTTAACGCTTTATCCGACTTTACCCAAGCAGTGATTGCTCAAAAAGGCAATGTGTCCGACGAAGCTTTGAAAGCGTTTTTTGACGCGGGCTATAACGAGCAGCAGGCGGTGGAAGTGGTGCTCGGCGTGGCTTTGGCAACTTTGTGCAACTACACCAACAACCTTGCCCGAACGGCCATCAACCCCGAGCTGCAACAGTTTGCTTAAACAATACAAACACTTGATGCCTGTCTGAAAACCATATTTCCAAGCCAATAATATTTTAGCCGCGCCAACGGCACGGACTTTCGGAGAAACCATGTCACGCGAAACTTTGCTTAATCAGGTTGCAGAACTTGTGCAACACACATTAAAACCTTTGGCGGAAGACATCGACCGCAAAGGCCTGTATCCCGAAGCGTTTATGCGCAAGCTGGGTGAAATCGGCGGGTTTGCCTGCGTGGGCAGTGCGGAAGAGGGCGGCAGCGGCTTAGGTTTGTCGGCACAGATTGCCGTGTTGCGCGAAATCGGCAAAGAATGCGGCGCCACGGCGTTTTCCGCATGGTGTCAGGCGGCGTGTGCGTGGTATTTGCACCAAACGCCCAATCAGGCGGTAAAGCGCTATCTGCCTGATGTGTTAAGCGCGAAAGTGCTGGCGGGCACAGGCATGTCGAACACAGTAAAACATCTGGCAGGTATTGAAGACCATTTGCTGCAAGCGGTAGCAACGGAAGGCGGCTACACGGTAAACGGCATTTTGCCGTGGGTATCCAATCTGGGTGAAAACCATATCTGGGCAAACACCGCCCAAATCGGCGGCAGTTATGTGATGTTTATCACGGGCGCACAGCGCGAAGGCGTGTCGCTGATTGCCTGCCCGGAGTTTTGCGCATTGGAAGGCACGCGTACGTTTGCGGTGAAGTTTGACAATGTATTCGTGCCGCATGAAGACGTTTTGGCCGAGCCGGATCAGTTTGCCGACTTCATCAAAAGCATCAAAACCGGCTTTATCCTGCTGCAAATCGGTATCGGTGCGGGCATTATTGATGCCTGTCTGAAAGAAATCGAGCTGGCTAATGTGGGCAGCGAAACCAATTATTTTCTCGACCACGGTTTCGACGAACTAACCAAACGCCACAACATGCTTTTGGTAAAAACCGAAAAACTGGCGCACGAATCCTATCAAAATCAGGCCAACCTGCTGGAAACTCTGCAAGCGCGCGCGGATGCTTCCCAGCTTTGCCTTGATGCCGCGCAATCCGCCGCGCTGCACGCCGGTGCCAAAGGGTATTTGATGAGCAGCCCCGTTCAGCGCCGGTCGCGCGAAGCCTTGTTTGTGGCCATCGTTACCCCCGCGCTGAAACATTTGCGTAAAGAAATCAGTGATTTGGAATTTATGGGCGGAGAAGAATTTTCGATTTGACGCGCTTCACAACCAGCAGGCGCAAGCCTGCTTTTTTTCAGACAGGCATTGTTTACCGGACACATCATCATGACCGCACTTTCCGTTCAAAACCTTTCCCTCGGCTATCAGGAACAAGGCCGCTTGAAAACCATTTTGCAGGATTTTTCTTTAACGGCAGGGCAGGGCGAGCTGGTAAGCCTGCTGGGGCCGAGCGGCGTAGGCAAATCTTCGCTCCTGCGTATTCTGGCCGGGCTGAACCGCCCGCTTAAAGGCGAAGTATCGCTGTTGGGTGAAACGGTGGAAAAGCCGCACCCGCGTGTGGGCTTTGTGTTCCAAACCGCTTCTTTGCTGCCGTGGCTGAACGTGCGTGACAACGTGGCGTTTGGCTTGGACTTTAAAAAACAGCCGCATATCGACAAAGCCGAGTTGAATAACCGCGTTGAAGCCGCGTTGGCAGAAGTGGGCTTAAGCCATGCGGCCGACAAATTCCCGTCGGAGCTTTCCGGCGGCATGGCGCAGCGTGTGGCGCTGGCGCGTGCATTGGCGCGTAAGCCGCAAGTGCTGCTGCTTGACGAACCTTTTTCCGCGCTGGATGAAGTGATACGCGCGCAAATGCAGGATTTGTTGCGCGAAATCGTGCAAAAACACCAAACCGCCGCTGTGATGGTTACCCACGATATCGACGAAGCCATGCTGATTTCCGACCGCATCGTGCTAATCGGCCAAATGCCCGGCCGCATCATCGGCACCTGGCAGCCGCAGCAGCATTTTCCGCGCCACGACAAACTTTTGGAGATGAACGACTTAAGAGTGGAAATCCTGCAAAGCCTGCATCAGGCGCAACAGCATACGGCGCAAACCAAAACCGTGGATTTTGTGATTTGAATCATTCAGACAGGCATCATGCCTGTCTGAAAACCATCTGACAACAATAGATATAAAGACCGAGACCATGAATTCACGCCGCGACTTTCTCAAACTTTCTGCCTTATTTGCCGCCGCTACGGCCTTGCCGCTGCTGCAGGCCTGTTCCAACCGTGCCGCCGCCAACTCCGATGCACCTTTAACCATAGGCTATCTGCCGATTCTCGATGCCACGCCGCTGTTGGTGGCGCACGGCAAAGGCATGTTTGAGCAAAACGGCGTGGCGGCGGTCAAGCCGGTGTTGTTCCGCTCTTGGGCCAGCTTGGTGGAAGCGTTTTTGAGCGGGCAGGTCAACCTGATTCATGTGCTTTCGCCCATGAGCGTGTGGATGCGCTATGGGAGCCAAGCGCCCGTGCGCGCGCTGATGTGGAACCACACCTGCGGCTCCGCGCTGACCGTGCGGCCCGATATCCAGAGCGTGCAGGATTTGCAGGGGCAAACGGTGGCGATTCCGTTTTGGTATTCGATACACAATGTAATCGTGCAGCAGATGATACGCAAAGCGGGTTTGCAGGTGGTGGAAAAAAATCCGCGGGCAGGGCAGGTGAGGCTGACGGTGATGCCGCCTTCCGATATGGTGCCCGGCTTGGCTTCCAAACAGATTGCGGGCTTTATCGTGGCCGAACCGTTTAACGCTTTGGCCGAAGCCAAAGGCGTGGGCAAAGTTTTGCGCTTTTCCGGCGACATTTGGAAAGACCATGCCTGCTGCCTGAGCATGATGCACGACCACGATATCGAAAACCGCCCCGAATGGGTGCAAAAAGTGGTGAACGCGCTGGTGCAGGCGGCAGCGTGGGCGAAAACGCACCGCGCAGAAACCGCCGGCTTGCTGGCAAAGCAGGGCATTCAGAAATACACGCCGCATGACGTGAAAGTGTTGCGCAATGTGTTGCAGCCCGAGCCGGTGGTTTGGGGCAAATACGAGCGCGACGGCGCCATACGCCATGCCGGCTGGCAGCAGCAACGCATTGATTTCCAGCCGTATCCGTTCCAATCATACAGTGAAATGCTGGTGAAGCTTTTGCAGGAAACCCATTTGGCGGGCGTAAACCGGTTTTTGCAGGAATTGAATCCTGCCGAAGCGGCAAAAGAATTGTTTGACACGCGCTTCGTGGAGCAGGCTTTAAAACAGTCTCAAATGATGCAGGCCTTCGGTTTGCAGGATTTGAGCAGAAAAGAAATATTTGAGATTTGAATGCCTGTCTGAAAACCACGGATACGCAGGAAAAGCACATTAAAGGAAGATCATGAAACTGAACAACTATCTGCTCGGCGGGCTGGGTTTGCTGATTCTGGTTGCCGTATGGCAGGCGGGGGCGGTGCTGCTGGCGCAGAATATGTCGCTGGCCAATCTGCTTGCACCCGGGCCTGCTTTAGGCAATCTGGGCACATTGCTGTCGGAAGGGCAGCTGTGGCCGCATATCTGGGCGAGTTTGCAACGGGTGTTTGTGGGCTTGTTTTTTGCTTTGCTGATTGGTGTGCCGGTTGGGTTTATGCTCGGTTTGTCGCCTAAAGCGGAGCAGACCAGCAGCCCGGCTTTTCAGTTTCTGCGTATGATTTCACCGCTTTCGTGGATGCCTGTGGTGGTGATGCTGTTCGGCATCGGCGATGCACCGATTTATTTTCTGCTTGCATTTGCCGCGGTGTGGCCGATTATTCTGAACACGGCTGCCGGTGTGAAAAATATCAACAAGCAATGGCTGGAGCTGGGGCGTTCGCTCTCGGCCACCAAAGGCGAAATGCTGTTTAAAATCATGCTGCCCGCGGTAACGGGCGATATACTCAACGGCCTGCGCTTGGCAATCGGCATCGTGTGGGTGGTGCTGGTGCCTTGCGAAATGTTGGGCGTGAACGAAGGTTTGGGCTATTTTATTTTGGACACACGCGACAGATTGGCTTATTCGGAACTGATGGCAGCTATTGTATTGATCGGCCTAATCGGCTGGGCACTCGACGGCGGCGCACGCAAGTTGGGAAACTGGTGGAAACACGGTTAACATATGATGATTATTGACAAATGCCTGTCTGAAAACTGGGTTTCAGACAGGCATTCTATTCGGCAGATTCCTTGATACTAAGAGGCACATTCCTCGTCATCTACCGGATCATGGTGCACCACCACATCCGCCGCACCGTCAAACAACGCTTTTATCTTATCCGCAGCTTGCAAGCCGATAGCATGAGCTGAATTTAAGGTGATGTTGCCGTCTAAATCCAAATGCATATCTACAAATTTTCTGCCGCCGGCTTCCCGTGTACGCAAATCATGTACGCCCATCACACCTTCCACCGACAATGCCGCAGCGCGGATTTGTTCCACCGTTGCAGCCGGCAAAGCTTTATCCATTAACATATTAAAAGCATCTGCCGCAATGCTCCATGCACTTTTCATCACCCAAGCCGCAATGATTAAACCCACCGCCACGTCCACCCAAAGCCAGCCAAAGGCCGCTAAAACCAAAGCCAAAATCGCTGCGCCGTTAGTCAGCAAGTCGGTAACATAATGCAGGTGATCCGCTTCCACCGCACTTGACTGCACCTGCTTCAGCACCTTTTTCTGAAAATTTACCAAAGCCAATGTACAAATAATAGATACTGCCATCGCAGCAATTCCCCAGCCCGTATGCTCCAAAGGCTGCGGTGTAATCGCACGGTCGATGGCATTCAAAATTAAAAACACCGAAGAGCCACCAATAAAAGCTGCCTGAACCATAGCAGACAACCCCTCGGCTTTGCCATGACCAAACTGATGGTTGTCATCGGCAGGCTGAAGCGAAAAACGCACGGCAGTCAGATTGATAATGCTGGCCGCCGAATCGGTTAGCGAATCGACCATGCTGGCCAATACACTTACCGAACCATCAGCAATCCATGCCGCCGCCTTGATTACCACAAGGAAAAGGGCGGTACATACGGAAGCCGCAGTAACGCGTTTAAGCAATAATTCACGGTTGGGAGAGCTTGTGTTCATGATGCCTGTCTGAAAAATATTAGAGTTTAAGATATTGGGATTTATAGTTAAGTTACTTAATATAGATAAGTAATATTTACCGTCATATTTAAATCTCGACACGGGTATCTTGATTTTTAACGATATTAGGGTAGTGCGGTCGGAGCAATCCTGATTATTATGCTAACAGTATATAGCAACCAATTAAACAGGCAACAAAAAACAAAGCCCTTGAACACTCAAGGGCTTTGTTTAAAATTGGCGGAGGCGGTGAGATTCGAACTCACGGAGGGCTATCAACCCTCGACGGTTTTCAAGACCGTTGCATTAAACCGCTCTGCCACACCTCCGGTTTGTAAACTGTTTTCAAGATTGGCGGAAGCGGTGAGATTCGAACTCACGGAGGGCTATCAACCCTCGACGGTTTTCAAGACCGTTGCATTAAACCGCTCTGCCACGCTTCCGTTTCCTGAAAGCGTGGATATTATCGGAAAACAGCCGCTTTGCCAAGCTTTTTTAACGAACGAAAAAGTAGTTTTTTGTTTTTATTTGGATTGTTCACTGCGTAAGAATACCCATTCGTTTTCATTTGAAGCTGCCAGATTAAATGCATAGCCTTCATAATCGAAATTTTTTAAATTTTCCGGTTCAGTAATGCCGTGTTCGGCGGCATAACGCACCATCAATCCACGTGCACGCTTTGCATAAAAGCTGATTACTTTATATTGCCCGTTTTTCTCATCTTTAAATACGGGCGTAATAACACGAGCATTGAGTTTTCGGGTGTTTACTGCTTTGAAATACTCTTGCGAAGCCAAATTAATCAAAATACCGGCTTCTGCTTGTTTAAGGGTTTTATTCAATAAATCAGTAATGCGGTCACCCCAAAACTCATAAAGGTTTTTACCTCGCGAATTAACAAATGGCGTGCCCATTTCTAAACGATAAGGCTGAATCAAATCAAGCGGGCGGAGTAAACCGTAAAGACCGGAAAGCAAGCGCACATGGTTTTGCAGATAACCCAACGCTTTCACAGCAAGGGTTTGCGCATCAACACCTTCATACACATCGCCATTAAACATAAAAACAGCCTGCTTAGCGTTCTCTGGTGTAAAAGGTGTATGCCACGAGGCATTGCGCTCAGCATTGAGTAGGGCAATTTTGTCGGAAACATGCATCAATTCAGCAATCTCTTGCGGAGCGAGCGAGCGCACTTCTTTCATCAGCTCTTCAGCCTGATTCAATAACTCTGGTTGTGTAAAATGCTGCGTAGGTGCAGGATCTTTCTCATTCAGATTTTTAGCGGGAGATAATACAAAAAGCATGGCAGTATTTTTCAAATAAAATATAGGCTTATAAGAGCGTCATCAATACTGATGGATCACGCGATTATTAGGGATTGGTCAATGCTTGGTACAATTTAATGGTATGCTAAAACATACGTTTTACCTGTGTATTTAAAAGAAAGCGAGTTCTGATTCAATCACAGACATGACTTGTACAAAGCTTGTTGAGAATATTGCGGAAAGAGTCTTTAAAATAAAATTTAACATAATTATGATTATGCGAAATTGAGTAGTGTTGTACCGAGAGAAATAGTCAGATATGGGATTTTTATTTTGCGAAAGGTTTCATTATGTCCGTTTCAATCGGTGTAATCGGTACCAAAGGCGGTATCGGAAAAACTACTATTGTGTCTAACCTCGGTGCCATTCTTGCAGACATGGGTTTCCGTGTCCTGATTATTGATGCTGATCCACAGGCATCAGTTTCAAAATATTTCAAACTGCATCACAAAGCGCCTAATGGCATTGTAGAGTTTCTTTTGGGTGAAAATTCTACCGAGTTGATGCGGTCCGTTATTTCCAAGACGGTATTTCCAAATTTAGACATTATCTTATCCAACGACTTTAAAGATGACGTACGTCGCCGCGTTGATGAACGTATCGACCGTGCTTTTTTGGTGATGTCTAAGCTCGTCATGCCGTTTTTTGATAAGTCTTATGATTTCATTTTATTTGACACGCAAGGTGCAGTTGGCCCCGTTCAGGACGCTGTCGCATTGGCATCAACGGTTTTACTGACCCCCATTAAGCCGGATGTTCTGAGTGTCCGCGAATTTATTAGCGGCACCCAAGAGTCTTTAAACCGTATCCGTCATAGTGCCGTGATGAATTTAAAAGTGCCTCCAATGAAGGCACTCATATACGCACAAGATCGTACCCGCGATTCTCGTATGATTTCCGAGGAAGTTAAAAATTATTTTAAAGTCAACTTCTTGGATGGAAATCAAAAATTATTGAACACTATTATACCAGCCCAAAAAGCTTTTAAGGAAGCTGCCACACTGCAAACACCTGTTCATTGCATCGAGCGCGAACACCCGGGTAAAAGTGAACCGGCGTTACAAATCATGCTTGATTTGGTTCATGAGTTGTTTGGCATCGATAATAAACCTAAGTTTTTCAATGAATTGAGCAACTTGTTGCCTGAGTATGTCAATCCCGAGAATGCGGATAAGGAGGACACTCATGACTAACAAGCTCAATACGGGTGTTGTTGCAGCCAGTATATTGGCTACAAACCCGTCTCAGTCAAAAATGGATATAGGTAAAACCCCTACCCTGCCCTCTGGCTTTTCTATGACTGTGCCTGTGTCCGAGATTGATTTTTTTGAAGATAATCCCCGGCACATCCATGACCCGGAAATATACCACCAAATCAAGGAGTCTATCCGTGCAACAGGGGTGCAGCAGCCCGTCCATATCACTAAGCGGCCGGATGCAGAATGCTATGTGTTGGCCCATGGTGGTAATACACGGTTGAAAATCGTTAAAGAATTGTACGAAGAAACAGGTGATTCCCGGTTTGCTCAAATACCATGTATCTATGTCGAATACCTCTCAGAAAGCCATATCCTGTTTGCGCACGTCGTTGAGAACGAACTGCGTGCAGATATGTATTTTTGGGATAAGGCATGTATGTACGCCAAAGGCAAAGAAGTCTTAGAGCAGGAGCATGGAGAAACCCTCGGACTGCGTCTGTTGGAAGAAAAACTAGCTGAAAAAGGTATCAAGGTATCTTTTTCGAAACTCGGTTCATATATATTCGCATACGAAAAACTCAGTGCGCTGAATGACATATGCTTTTATCTCTCTATCCAAAAAACACTTGATTTACGCAAACAATACAACAGTCTGAAAAAAATCTCTCAAGTTTCAGATATCGATAGTGAAGCACTGTTTGAGGTGTTTTGGGATGAAGCTTTGTCCCAGTGGGCGATGGATCAAACAGATGTAACAGATTTGGATGTTCCTGCTTTGCAGCAATTCATTAATGAACGCTTTGCAGCAGAATTTGACATCAAAGATATGGGCAGTGAATCAAAAACACCTCCCTCTACCCCTCCGCCCCAACAGTTGTCACAAGAAAAAACTGAGCCAAAAAAAACTGAACCAAAGCTTAGACCTGCTGCAACTTCAAAATCCGAAAATGCTGCAAATTCAGACGGCCTGGATGATGATAAACGCAACATCTATTCAGGAACAGACGAGCTTCAGAGCGACAGCGTGGGTCGGCAGCCGGTCGATCCGGCTGGCGGCACAATCATCCCTGGCAATCCCACTTCTCCTAGAGAAAACGACACCACGCCGGATATTCATTCCGATATCAGATTAGAGCGCACACGTGATGCTATTCAGGAAGACCTGATTACTTCGGTCAGACGTCTGCTCGAATGTGTCAACTTGGAGAAGTACCTGATTATAGACCCGAATATGCCTTATGGCTTTTTACTCGGGTTGCCCAACTGCAATCAAGAACCTTTGGCCAGCAACTTCAATCCCGAAATTTTAAATGGGTATATCAATTGCCTACATCCTGCTGCGGGAGCAGTTTACCACTATCTGTGGGTAATCAGCTCCGAAGAGGCATTATGGGATGGTTTTCAAACGTTACCCAATAATCACAATCCATTTGATAAACCCGGAATTCAAGGACAATTATTCAAAGAAAACCGAGCCTCCGAAATTACTAAAGAACAAACGTTCAACGGTATTCTCAATTTTGCAATGTATAAAGAACGTTCTCAATGGCTGTTTTTTGAGTTCGTGACCACAGAGCAAGCTGCGTTGTCGGCCTATACGGATTTTCTTCGTTTTTGCGCAGAGCTAGAAGCAAATGGCGGAGACAATATCGATTACATGGAAGCCGATGCCAATTGAGCCATTATAAAAACGAGTAATTGGGAGAAAAATCATGATGGAAAATAACAACATTGTAGTTGCCATACACAGCAAGCAAAATCAAGCCGGGAACCAACATCAAATTCAAATCCAAAATGAGGCTGAATTGACCCGTATGCTTTTGGATATATTGGCCAAACCAACAACAAAAGACATAGAGAGCCTGAATCCGCTTACGCCTAAGAAATATAGGGATGTTTTCACCAAGCTTGGCGAAATGAGCGCCGATGAAAAGGCAAAACTGTATCCGCAAATCGCTAAATCAAAGGCCATAAGCGTTTTATACCATATGCAAACTATTCAGCAGATCCTCGAAGAAGACGAGTTGCTGAAGAAAAAACATCAAAAGCAACTTGATGAGGCACGCTGGCTTGTCCGCAACGGCGCATCAAATGCCTGTATCCGCGAAACTTGTACAAGAGTCAGCGAACTGGAGATTAAAAAAATCCGTTATGACACTGGCTGTCCTGTAAAAGTAGGCAGAAATAGGGCTTTGCCGGAGGAAGTGAAGCTGGATGTCATCAATTTTTGGAAGGCCGTCGTTAAAGTCGAACTCAATCAATATAACCGATTGAGACAGTTACAGGAAGCATTCCCCAATTACGATCTGAGTATGCTGTATCCCGCGACGCTTGAGAAATAAATATGGAAGAAGAAATGAATTTGTCACTTTTTCAATATCCCCAGCTGAGCGCAGAGGATCAGGGTATTCACGCCAATGCCCTACTCGGTTTGCTTTTTGAAAAAGAAATCCTGTACCAGCCATCCTATGCACAATTGGTTGGTGACACCTATGCCGCTTATTGGCTGTCATGGTTTGTCAGCCATTGCCGTTACGGCGAAAGCATCGAATTGAATGATGATGATATGTCGCATCAATTCGGCTTCAGTATGGCACGTTGGCACACTATCCGCAGGTTGCTAAAAAAGCTCGGATATTTGAAAAGCAGCAGAAAATCCGGTGTGGTCTCCTACTCCTTGGATGAAAAAGCTTTTTCCGACGCCCATGGCGAGATTTCAAACAATGCTCCACTAATCCCGGTAGACCGTATTACGGCGGCTGCCATGTTGGATAAGGGAATGAATATGACTGATGTGTTGATTTTTTCAACGATCAAGTTTCATATGAGTATCCGTGATTTACAGGAGCAGAACAGCCTTGATGCTTCCGGGAATTTTAGCACTTGGCAGGATCATGATAGCGAGCAGAAGAATAATCTATCAGGTTATTCAGAAATTGAGCAATATAACTCTATAAAAAAGCTTTCAAGCCTTGAATTATTGCAGGTTGTTTTAATAAAAGAACTCAATATGCTTCGTTATCGTATTAATTACAAAGCCTACGGTGAACTGACTTACGCCTACGTCCATGAGTATGTATAAGGGTTATACAGGATGTTTCCCACCAAGAATACATTCAGTCCGACTGCGGTAATGTCTCCGGAAGAATACAACAAAACGCTCATGCAATGCTGGAAAATGTTGCAGGCAGGACGGCGCGTATCCATTCACCGCAGTTTGATCCAAATTACCGGTAATGACATTAAAACCGCTGCCTTCCTGTCGCAGTTGCTTTATTGGCTGCGCGTCGGAACCGAAGTGGAACAATGGGATGGCTGGATTTTTAAAAGCATCCAACAGACGGAATATGAAACAGGCCTGACTAAAACAGAGCAGCGTAAATGCAAGGATGATCTCAAAAAGCTAGGATTTATTCAAACCGGTTTTTTTGGCCAAGGCCGCAATCTTGCATTCAAGATCAATATTGACGCAATTTGCAAGGCCGTCTGCGCCCACTTTGGTGTTCAGAATATGTCCCAAATTACCTTGGAAGACTGGCGCAAACAGGAATTGGATTTTTTCCGCATCTATTTCAGCGATTCCGTGGTTTACCACATGTCTCTCGTTCAGATGACCGGCGATATTTATATAGCCATCATGCTCAGCGATATCTTATACAACTGTGCCAAGAACGGTTCCGAAACATCAAAGCTGTTTAAACGGCAACGGTTGTTCAGTACCGCTACTATGCTCGAGTGGGAAAACCGCACCTTTATCACTCGCACCACTCAAAATCGCGCCCGTAAATTTTTGAAGCATCATGGTTTGATTGTTGAAGCACACTATCTTCGCAATGCACGCATCTTTACGCACCCGGACGGGCTGCTGCTGATGCAGTTGTTGAAACAACGTGTGCGCCTTCCGAAACTGAACCAATCGGTTAAACCACATGCTGCTCATCCGGAAATGCAGCAACAGTCCTTACTGCCGCAATCAGCCTTTTCTGAAAACTGCGGCAACATTGCTAAACCTGCAACTCCGCAAGTGCTGAATCCTGCATCTTCGGGTTTGGCAAGTGCTGAATCCTGCAACTCACAAATGCTGAATCCTGCATCTTCGGGTTTGGCAAGTGCTGAATCCTGCAACTCACAAATGCTGAATCCTGCATCTTCGGGTTTGGCAAGTGCTGAATCCTGCAACTCACAAATGCTGAATCCTGCATCTTCGGGTTTGGCAAGTGCTGAATCCTGCAACTCCCTTATATATAAAAAACCTACGGTTTTTTCTATTACAACAACTACAAACAGCCATGAACAATCCGAACATTCCGAGAACGGTCGCAATGATGTTGTAGTAGTTGTTGACGAATGTTTAAACCAAGAACACCAAGCACGACCATTTGTGGCTGTCGGTAGATTTTCAGGTTTAGTGTTTCCACCAAATATCCACCCCGAAGACAAATCTTCGGTGATCAAAATATTCAACCAGTATTTGCCTAACGCTGATTTGGAAACTTATCAGCAGATTTTGGATGAAACCGGAGCTGGGGGAAAAAACATCAAAAACCCTTTATCGTACATTGTCGGAATTACTAAAAATGCGGCAAAGGGTGAGTTTGAACCCACTAGAGCCAAGCAATATCGTCGGCAACGTGAAACCGCAGAGCGCAACAGGGCTAACTACGAAAACAGTCTTAGACAAAAATTTAGCGAAGAAGAAAACTGCCTACAAACCGCTGAAGAAAGCAGAGCTGCATTACGTGAATATTTAAAAAGAAATACATCATCGCAACAACACAAAAAGTAATTGGAACGGTGTGCTCCGCAGACACAGTTGTAGGTGTATCCACTGGATACAGTCGGAACCAACAGCCGGGTGTGTCCCCCGGACACAGTTGAAACCAACCAGCCAAGTGTGTCCCCCGGACACAGCTGGAACCAACCAGCCAAGTGTGTCCCCCGGACACAGTTGAAACCAACCAGCCAAGTGTGTCCCCCGGACACAGTTGAAACCAACCAGCCAAGTGTGTCCCCCGGACACAGCTGGAACCAACCAGCCAAGTGTGTCCCCCGGACACAGTTGAAACCAACCAGCCAAGTGTGTCCCCCGGACACAGTTGAAACCAACCAGCCAAGTGTGTCCCCCGGACACAGTTGAAACCAACCAGCCAAGTGTGTAGCCCCTACACACTTGATAACCCCAATTACTTATAGGAGAACTACTATGACCGGAGCAAATGTAGAGCAGCCAGTTTCCAAATGGGACCGCCGTTTGGTAAAACAACAAATCATTATTCAAGCTCGTTCTATTAAAGCCGGAGCCGATACCGGCATGAATGCCGGCATTCGCGGAACAACTACCGAGTTCCCGACAACTGATAAATCTTATTTTAGTGACCGCTATGATTGGCAGGGAGAGAAAGAAAGACTGGGCATTTTGGCAACTGGTGCCGTGTATGTCTCCGAAGACGACGAAAATTACGCCAGTGTTCAAAACTTTAAATACCACTCTATGCTGCTTCGTAGGCATATTCACCGCAACCACTCGAATGGCCGCCTACGCTCTCGAATCAAACCCGAGCAAATCAATCTCGATAACTATGAAATTTACACTTCCGAAGACGAGAGCTTCGGTGCCGTTGGCAATCTTACAGACCAAGAACAGGATTTCATCGAGTTGCATACCAAAGATGCTGTGCGTCTTTGGACGGGTAAGAATGATAAAAAATTAGGCCATAAGCGATACGCGGGCATTCAATATGTTATTCCGCTCAGCATTCAAATATGGAATGAAGCCCGAAATAACAATCCCTTCGCCTATGCTGCTTTGCTCGCAATTGAGACAGAACTCGACACGCTTATTAAATACCTGAAAGCACAAATACAGATATTGCAAACCCAACTGAATAAAATCAATCAGACAGGTATTCACGTCAGTCTGCGTGTCAACAAAGATACGATAAAAATTCCTGTACGCGTAGCTAACTTGGGTTTTCAATTACTTGAACTGCTGACTATGTACGATGAACTCATGCGTTACTGCTACACTTACTTGAACAAGAAAATCGAACTCAACGAGGAAAGTGTAGAAGCAACCGGGTTCGATTCCGTTTTCGAACTGAAAAAACACGTTTCAAGTTCCTGTCGTATATTCAACCAAAATGTGTATCACCGAGCAATGAAAATCCGTTCATTAAAAGAAATAAAATGTCGATGCCCGGATTTGTTGAACGACGTTGACGGTGAAATCGGCGAAAAACTCAGCCAGGCCGTCAAAGCAAAAATGGTAGAGCCATTAACACCGGAAATTCTCAGTTATGAGGTCAAACTGAAAAGCGGAAACCTGAAAAATCCATTTTCACAGGAAGCTACTCAACAACTTATAGAATACGCCCGTAAACATGGGTTGATAGTGGAAGAGAACAGTATTCAGAAATCAGATGCCGGAGAATAACAAACTCTGGTTCTCGTTGAGACTGTATCCGGGGGATACACCTACAACTAACACTGAGTGTGTCACCCATATACGGTTGAGAACCGACAGACAAGTGTGTAGCCCCTATACACTTTAAACAGCAGCCGAGTGTGTCCACTGGACACAGTTGAAAACCACCAGCCGGGTGTGCCTCCAGGGCACAGTTTGAAACCGCAAACAGGTGTGTCCCCCGGACACAGTCAGTAACATAAAAAAGGGGAAAAATGCCTAGACAATTCGATACTTTTCAGGATCTCAGTGTCCACTATATTTCCGATAGCTATAAAAGCCTTTTAAGGGTAAGGGGGGGAGAAGAGCTGCCCCAACAAATTAACCGTTTGGAAAACGAGTGGCTCCAACTCATTAAAGAAGCCGATACCTTCATGAAAGAGTGTAAAAACCTTTTCCAGCGAAAATACCTCTTCCTATCGTTAAAGATCGTGTACCAATATAACAAGTCCGAAAACATGAAACACTACGATCGTAAAAAATTCTATCTGCCTTACCTGAGTTTCTGTTATCGCAATAAAAGTCTGACGCAGTGGAAAGACGTGCAACCTCTGCTCCAGCAGATGCAGGCTACGGTGGAAGAGACAATATTGCATATGTGGGTGTTTAAGGGCTGCAAAGATTTTTACTTACGCGCGAGAATGCTTTCATCGCAAATCGATAACTTGACTGAATACCACAATCTAAACTCCCACTTGCTCCAATCTACCAGCCTGGAAAAATCTATGTTGCCAAAAGCCATGTTAATGGTACCGGATGAGAATAAACTGCCCGGCTCGGGTTATTGGGGTGTGTAGGGGCTACACACTTTGGCGAAAGCCGGCACAACAGATAGACGGTTGATCGAAGTCAATATGCCCACTGGGGACAGTTTGAACCAATAACCGGGTGTATCCCCCGGATACAGTTTGAAACCATCGAACAGGTGTATCCACTGGATACAGTTAGAAACAAGAACCAACAATCGGGTTTGCCCAGTGGACACAGTTGAGAACCACCAGCCGGGTGTGTAGCCCCTACACACTTTGAGCAACAGTGCTAGGAATGAACACCTTAGCCAATTAGATTTGAAAGGAGGTACTATGCAAAATCAAAATAAAACAAAACAAATTTTTGAATGGATTTCAGCCGAAAGGCCGTCTGAAATATTACCTGCCTCAGTGGCCGGCTGCATTTTTGAATTTTCACAGGTTGTTTCGCGGATGATGGGAGAATTGAACATTACGCCAACTCGTGAAAATGTGCTAATGACGGCAAAACAGTTTTATATTTTGGCAAACCAATACTTAAATAAAAAGCTGCCGGATGTAGCCGGCAGCTTGGAGGGTTTAACCGAATTCCAACTTCAACAGTCGGTTTATCAAAAGTGCCAAACGGCATTGGATGGCAAATGTGAAGATGGTTTAGACCGATTGAAATCATATTTGAGTTTAGAACAGAACTTTATGCAATATCTGGGATTGGTTACTTAAAAAGAGTTATCCCATGTCGAACAGTGTTAAGTTTTTTTCCGATGCTGTTTAAAAGAAATTGCTGTTTTTCCCTGATGACAGCCAATTGTTTAGTTGGTGCGGGTTCGGCCGGATTTCCGCAATCTACATTGATTATTGGCATAAGTTCGACAAGTTCCGTCACGATTTCTGCTAGCGCATCGAAACGCTTTTGAAGGTCTTTGTGATCAAAATCTTTCATATTCAGACATTTTAGTTCCTATCGTGGTTGGTTATAGGACGAGGAACCATAACTATACCACGGTGCTCGCGGCAGCATTAAAGCCGTGACCGCCGGGAAAGACCGGCATTTCTTTCACTGTGAGTGTATAACCCCTACACACCCGTATTGCTGGATAAAATCATGACCAACGAAAAATACCTGTCGCAGGAACTGAAAACAGAGCAGCCTCTGCCGCGTTTTATCGCTTATCTCAAGTTGGCAATGGCAGTATTGGCCGTACTATGGTTCGTAGGCATGACTTTTTTTGTGGCATACCTTCTAATGACCTCAACCGGCATTGCCGATGTTCCTACATGGATAATCTATTTACTGGGTGGCGGATTCTTCGTACTAGGTTTTACTTCGACGATAATCAATGCCGTGGGGAATCAGTGGCAATACGGTCACTTAAAGCTGGACAATACTTTGATACTGATGGCCTGGATGATGGTTTTCGGTGTATATAGCGGCATACAGTTGGTCGGTGATGAGAACCGGCTGGGAGATAACGACAGGGTTTTAATTATGCACGGGATAAACAGTTTGGCATCACGAGCTGCGGCTAACGATGATAGCGAACAGTTAGCGTTTTGGTGTCAAGAACGTGTACGTTATGAACAGCAATTTAAAGGGTGGTTGCTACCGGATATGCCGGAAGCTTGTAAACACTAGAACATAGTAAAGGGGACTTTATTCCGCTTTTGAGGCCGTCTGAGATTTTCAGACGGCCTCTGTGTATCCACTGGATACACTCAAAACATCGGAGCAGACATGGTCGTCGGGAATGTTTACATCATCGGTTTTGGGTGTGTCCCCTGGACACAGTTGAAACCAACAGCCGGGTGTGTAGCCCCTACACAGTTAAAACCAATAAACTGGGTGTGTCCCCCGGACACAGTTTGAAACCAACAGCGGGGTGTGTCCACTGGACACAGCTGAAACCAAAAAAATGTTTGACATCTGCTATTGAATGAGATAATATAATCATACCCCATCTTTATTTCTTTAATTTGGGATAGTTTATTCCAAATTTCAAATTCGCAGATCTCCTGGGTCAATCATTCAGGAGATTTTGTGATGTCTGTGAAAATTGAAATCCGTGGCAATATCGGCGACGGAATCAAAATCCAAGAAGGCGAACGTAACGGCGAGCAATACAAGGTTTTGAGTTTTTCCGTTGCCTCAACCAAACTCAAAAAACAAATTGTAAACGGTAAAGAGGAATATGTGGCAGACGGTACCACTTGGTATAACTGCTCATATTGGAACAAGGACGTTGATGTTTTACACGCAAACCTGCAAAAAGGGTTGCCCGTCACCGTTACCGGCCATGTCGTCCGCACCGCCACTTATACGTCTAAACAAACAGGCGAGATTTTGCCTGCAATCGATGTACGCATCGAAAACGTTTACTTAAATCTTAACAGTAAACGTGTAGAAGAGATCAAGCTCAAACCCGCACGCGGTCCCAATGAGACCGATCCCGATGTCGATGATGAGGGCGACCCGTTTTAAGCCGGTGCCGGAATATTTCGGTATTCCGGCTATCCGTATTTCCTATATTTATTTTTCGGTAGATGGCCATGGCCTTAGATTTTTTCAAAATGAATCAGAATCGGGATCGCGGTGTCCAGTTCATCAGCCTTAAAACTGCGCTTGATGACACCAAAATCCATTATTTTGAAAAGGAAAATGCAATCGGCGTGATCGGCGAGTTCGCGCCGGTCTCCGGGTGGTCGAGAACATTGGGTAATGCCGTCGTGGAAATGCTTAATATGGATTTCCCGGCTGACACCTTCACCCAATTCATCCAGCTCAACTATCCGTATGTCGATACACGATTGGAACAATATCTGAAAGAGCGTGCCGGCTATGACGGCGATATATCCGTCCGCATGGCTCAGCAAGCGGTCAGAGAGCGGGCAGCTTTCCTGAGTAAGGGCTGCGAACATGCTCTGATTCCTTCTTCCGATATCAGAACCTTTTCATCCTTGGGGCTTTGGACCCTCAAAATTCCGCTTAAAAAAGCCAAAAACCCGATTAAGGCCAACGACGCCGAACTGGATCGTTTTTACGACGAGTGCGATCAATTCCTTAAATTGGTCGCAGTCTGCCGTTCCCATTTGGATGCGGCCGGCCTTCCGGTTTCTTTGTTAGACCGACACGGCTCTATGGCCGTCCTGCGCCGTTATTTCAATATCAAAGGGCCTTGGGACAGCGGCCTGTCTGATAACGAACCGCTCAATGAGCAGCTGTTCCCCCCGGGGAGTGCGGGTGACTGGGAAGCCGTCAATACGCCGTTTATGCACTTTTCCAACTTTGGTGAAATGGGACAGGAACAATATGTAGGTGCCCTGACTATCGACCGCTACCCCGACCAAACAACAAAATGGCATATGTCGAAAATGAACGAATTGCTCGGCAATCCTGCCGGCCGCAACCCGCAGCCCGGGGTGCCGTTCGCCATTACAACGACCATCCATTATCCGGAGCAAAACAAAGAACGCGCGAAATTCGTTGCGGCTACAACGACAACGGAAAAATCAGCCAAACAGGAATCCACCAGAAAATACAATAACCGTATCAGTGCCCGCCAGGCCGGCTTCAAATTGATGAATAAAAGTTTGGGTGAAGGCGGCCAAGTGGTCAACGTCAATACCACCATCCAGTTTTTCCATGAAAACCAGGAAAAAGTCCGCGATGCCATGACAAGAATGCAGTCCTATCTGTCATCCATGGGCATGGTCATGAAGCCGGAAACTTTTCTGCCGGAAGTGTCGTTCCTCAATAATTTGCCGATGAATATTTCGGCAGAGAGTATCAAAAAGACATTCCGTTTCCGCACTATGACCAGCCGGCTGGCAGCGCATTTGCTGCCCGTATTTGACGACTGGGGCGGATACGGAAACGAAATGATGTTTACTACACGACGCGGCAAACTCGTTTCATACAGCATTTTCCACGACAACAACAGCAACTACAACACAATGATTTTGGGCGAACCAGGGGCGGGTAAAACCACCGCGACCCAAAATATCATCGAAGCCGAGCTTTCCTTGGGAGCCAAGGTGTGGACGGTGGATACGGGCAGCAGCAACGTGGCTTCAGCCAGCGTCCGGGGTGCAGAAATTCTCGACATACACGAAAAGTCCGACCTCTGTCTCAATCCGTTTACCAAAGTCAGCGATTTCAACAAAGAGGCAGAAATGATCTTGCCGATACTCGGCAAGATGGCCAAGCCGATAGAGGGTCTGAACGATTACGAAAACGTGCTCATGCTCGATGCCATGAAGCAGATGTTTACCCGCAATCAGAATCATACCGATATCGACGACATTATCGACTATCTCTACTCGCAATCCGGAAGAGATGCGGAAATCCAGCACCGGCTGGCACGCCTTCTCAGCCCTTTCGGAAGCGATATGCCGATGGGGCGGTGGTTCAACGGCACCAATAATTTCCGGACCGAAGCGGATTGGACCTTAATCGAGCTGTCCGGCATGAGCAATAACGAGCATCTGCGCGACGTAATTTTGATGGTTGTGGCATCAACCATCAAACAGGAAGTCTATCTCAGCCGCGACAACCGCAGAAGAATTTTGGTGTTGGGCGAGTGTGGTGAACTGTTGGGCAACCGGCCTTTTGCCGAGTTTACCGCCCGTCTGACCTCCAAAAACCGTAAAGAAGACGGCGGCGTGGTGGTAGAGGCCCAACATTTGGGACAGGTTCACGCTACCGAGTACGGTGCGCTGATTCAGGGTAACTGCTATACCAAAATGTTCCTCAAAACACCCGCGGATTCACTGGAAAATGCCAGAAAACAAGGATGGTTCGAACCTTCCCCTTATATCGACGGCCTGCTCAAGAGCCTGCACACGGTCGCCGGTCAGTATTCCGAAATCTGCATCATTGCCGGTGACAATCTGGCCACAATCGTACGCCTGATAGAAACCCCCTATAACCGCGTTATGTACAACACCAAAGGCCCAATGTTCAAGGAGCTGCAAAACAGGGTGCGCAACGGGGAGGATGTTACCGATTTGATTGCCGCCGAAGCCCGGGCGCTCTACGGCGACGGAACTTACGACTAAACGGAAAGAGTACAGCCAAATGAATGAAAATCAAACTCCCTTCCCCCAACAACCCATCCCGGCTCAAGGCCAAGATAAAACCCCTACAAGTGCTTCAGGGATGTTTTTCATCGTTTTGATGATCAGCCTGCTGGCTTTGCTTCTCGGCGGTTACAGTTTTTACAAAATCGTATATGGCAATAATTCTGCATCCGGTATCTATGTGGTGGACGGTGTCAGGCTAACCGCATCCTATTTGGAAAAAGCCCGTAAGGAACAGGCAGCCGGTTACAAGACACCCGAGCAGATCGAGCGTGAGACATTGGCTACCGAGCAGGCGGTTCAGGCTGCCATCGAAAAACTGGCAGCAGACGGCAAGGTGGTCATCCAAAGCCGGAATACGCTTGCCTATCCCGGCGAATCGGATATTACCACACAGATTGCAGAAGATTTAGGCATCACTCTGTTACCGGAAAAACGCCAAACGGAGCTGTTGGGACAAAAAATAGGATCGGCTGATGCGATACCTGGCGCATTACCCCAAGACGATAGCGATGACAGAACCGGCTCGGGATTGGATTAACGCATGAAACACTTCGACTTCAGCCGTAAACGGTTGCTGACAGGCTTCATTTTAGGCTTGGTCTTGATTGCGGTTAAAACTGGGTACGACCATGCGTATCCGAATAGAAAGTTACTGGTGGGCAAACAGGTCATGAGCTGCCTGCCCTGGGATTTTTACTACTGGGACAGCGACCGGCCTGTCGGCGAAATCAAGCGTTACGACCTTTTGATATTTCCGGCAAGAAAAATGCAGCCCGTCATCAAGGACGGAGAAAAAATCGTCAAGATGGCCGCCGGCCTGCCGGGAGACAAAGTCACTATCCGTGACGGAATCGTTTCCATCAACGGTTCGATCATCGGTGATATGGCATACGGAGCAAAGAGCTTTCGCCAACCGATGAATTACTGGGACAAGGAATATGTGTTACAGCCAAACGAAATTTTCGTATTCGGAACAGAGTACAACTCCTACGATTCGCGCTACTGGGGGGCTTATCCGATGGATTTGGTCGACGGCCACGTTTCTGTGCTTTTCTAGCGCATACGCGCAAATCGACTTTGCCCAACTGATTAAAGCGCCAAATAACCATAATACGCAGGCATTACAGGCCGAAATTGCCGGCTATGCCGGCCAATCTGGCCAAGGCACCATGCTGCTGCCCAACGGCCAACACCCGACCATGCGCGAGCTGTCTCCGACACGCACCGTGGTTTTTCTCTCCCGCAGTATGCCTGAAACCACACTGATTAACCTGTTGAAGCAAGGCGCTGGCCGCAAAGATGTGGTTTTTGCTTTTCGAGGTTGGGGCGACGGTCCGGTAACGGATATGTTCAAGTACAGCAAAAATCTGCTTGGCAAACTGCCCGCCCAAGCGCGCAAAAAACCACCCCAAATTATCGTGATGCCGGTCGCCTTCCGTGAATACCGTATCCATTACGTCCCAGCTGTACTGCACCGAGACAACGACAATAAATGGTATTTACTGCAAGGGACGCAGTCCCTGGATGCTGCCGTCGGCACCATCCGCGCCCGTCGCTTTAACGAACGTGTCAGCCGGCAATACCGGGTTTCCGAACCCGACCAAGCCGTGGTGATGGAGCAGAAAATGAAGCGGCAGGATATACGGCCGCATATCCAAGCGGCACAACAAAGCGCCCGCAAACTGTTGGAGGGAACCGTAACCTTACCCGTCAACACCGAATACCGGCGCTACAACTATGCACCTTTCGTGGCTTCTACCTCCGATATCGTCAACCCCCGAGACGGTAAGGTGCTCTACCCAAAAGGCACCCGCTTCAACGTTTTGGCTTTGGATCCTCAGGGGAAACGGGCTATGGCCGTCATCGACGGCCGCAGCCGCTGGCAGGTTGAATTTGCCCGTCATCTGGTGGCAAAGAAACCGGATACATTAGTGCTGTACACCAAGCTAGGGTATTTGGCCAACGCAGGCATACCCGCTTCACCGTTGGATGCCGCGATGAAAGGCCGTCTGAAAGTTACCGGTGTGCCGACCTATTACCGGCAGAACGGAATGGTATTCAACGTGGTAGCGGTGCGGGAAGGAAAAAGATGAAAGTAAAACGTTTTTCTTTAATCGCCCTCGTAGCGGCCGGTCTGACGGCATGGCCGTTAGCGGCAACTGCCAATACCTGTTCCAACGCCGGTATGGAAACACTGATGCAGTTCGATTTCGATTCCGCATTTCCGCTGCGCATTATGGGACAGACAGTTGTTGAAGGCGGCGATGTGCCTAATCCGCCGGGAGCAACTTCCAAATCCATCTGCAAATGCGGGGAGGAACCCTATGTCATTTACGGCTACACCCGTGGTATGTGGCTCCCTACCCGCTTTGTCGAGGTGGTGCGCGAAGCAACCTGCTCACCGGTGTACGGCTCATCGGTAAAAACCATGCTCCAGCAGTTGGCCAAAGTGAACGGTGTGGCCGCCAAGTCCGTAAAGGCAGGCACCAACCTCACCGGTGGCGGCGAAGGCATGAATGCGTATGAAACAGGATTCCGCCACTATCACAGCTGGTCTTTCCCTTATTCGGATATGTATGGTTGGACACCCCGATGTTTCCATAAAGGCGATGAGCTGGAGACTTCGATAACCCAACCGGCTTGGTCGGGCAGCGATCAGGTGTTTTCCAATTTGCTCTACCCCGAGTGGATGGCTCTGGGCGTTTTGACGGCAACGCCGCTGTTTGATCTTGCCGCCCACACGGCCTCCTGTGCTGCCAATACCACCGGTGTGGGCTGGGGCATGGTGGATGATGCGGGCTATTGGCTGGGGGGCTGCATGGGCATGAACCTGCCGGCTGTCGGTGTCATGTCTTCAGAGCGAGGTAATATCATCGGCACGTCCACCATTCTCAACCGTTCCATCATGGTATCAAACCGTACCGGAGGCTTTGCTTCCATGAAAACCGTCGGTGACGATGCTTTATGTTCGCCGATTCCCGCACCTTTTCCGGCCAAATCCGAATTCAAGGCCGCCATGTTGTTCCCCTACCCTGAAAACGGCAGCGGTGCGGACAGCGGTGATTCGGTGGAAGGCGCAGTATCCGCCCAACTTTCCGGAGCGGTAGCCGATTTCTTCAATATCGGCAGTAAAGGCGCACACCGTCTGGGTGCCTCGGACTTCTCGTGGGCTAAAGGGCGTAATGACCAATCTACCAACAGTAACGATACCGATGCGGTGTACCTGCTTTGGCGGTGGGTAGATTGCTGTGAATTCGACTGAGGAAAAACATGAAACCGAACACGATTGCTTTTGCCTTGATATTTTGCGCCGCTACGGCGGCAGCCCAGCCTTCTGCGGAGCAAAAGGTATTCGGAACGCCGGGGGCTGCCACCGGAACGGCGGCAGCCAAAACACCGCAGCCGCAGGCCGCATCGAAAACCGTGACTCCGGCAGTAAAAACCGCGAAAACGGCCAACAAATTGCCGCCCCAGGCTCAGGCAAAGCAGATGTATGACCGTTTTAACGCCGGTGATCTGCTCTATGCCTCAAAGCTTAAGGATGCAGCCAATGCCGGAAACCCGTGGGCGGCATTGCAATACGGTTTTTTGGCGCATAGGGGGCGTTTACCCGGGCAGAAAGGGGTTAACCTTGCCTTGGCTCACAAAGCATATATGAAAGCCGTCAGACAGGGCGGAACGCTGACCGGAAACCATTTGGCCGCATACAACTTGGGATTGATTTATTACTACGGCGGCAACGGCTTTGCCAAAGACGGACGCGAAGCATTGAAATGGTTCGGCCTCGCCAACCAGTCCTACCGTGAATTCAAAAAATCACAAGGTGCAACGTTTTGGCCGGCGGCGCTGTACAGCGCACAAATACTCGAAAACGGTTATGGCGGCGTCAAAGCCGACAAAGCCGCAGCCAGGGTTCACTGGCAGGCAGCCGCCCGTGCCAACGACCCGGCCGCTCTTTACGGCTTAGCCCACTCGGTTGCCCCCGAAAACCCTTTTGTCGCCATTGCCTCATTCAAAAAAGCGGCTGACCGTTGGCATGTGCCTTCCATGCTGGCTTTGGCCAAGTGGTACTCGACCAACGACAGGCTGCATCAGGCCGATCCCGTTCAAGCCGCTGCATGGTTGCAAACGGCAGCCATGGTTGACCGCAGATATTCGGCACAGGCAGCAGGTTACAGCCGCCGTCTAAATGCCAAACAGCAACAGACGGCCTCAAGCAAAGCCGCACAATGGTTTAAATCCCGTGGGATGAAACCGCCCGTACATGATTATTCCGCCCCCCTTAACGAAGACCCTGCCGCCCGCTAGGAGTGAATGATGAACCGAAAATTGAAACTGTCTTTGATGACCGTAGCGATGTTGTCGGCTGCCGTCGCCTGGTCACAGCGAAACGCATTTGATGCGGCTCAACCCGAAGGTTACTTTTGGTACAAGGACAAACCCAAACAAGTAAAGAAAGAAGAGCCGAAACCGGAAGAAAAAACACCGCAACTCCAACCGGTTGCGCCAAGCCAAAGTCCCGTATTAAAGCCCGGCAGCGCCGAATGGTTCCGTCAAACCGAGCAGAAGCTGTTGGACAATTTGAGCAGTGACCCTTCGGAGAAAAATGCTTTGGCCTATAAAGCGTTCGAGCGTTTGCGTAACGACCGCGTGGACGAAGTAGCACGTACCACCGAAAAGATTCTCAACAAATATCCCTATTTGTCGGAGGCCGTCCGCGTACCGATTGCCGCCCATGCCCGCCAGCAGGCGCTTTGGCAGATAGACCAAGCCAAGGAAGGCATCATCGGCGACCTCCGCAATAAGGCCGGCCTGTGGATGTTTTTTGACAGCAACTGCAATTTCTGCCACGCCCAGTATGAAACGGTAAAAATGCTGGAGCAAAAATACCGAATGCAGGTGCGTTATATCAGTATCGACGGCGGCGTTATCAAAGGCATGAACCAAAAACAGGTCCGTTTCGACAACGGCGGTTCCCGTGCACGCCAGTTCGGCATCAAGGTAACTCCTGCCGTAGTGATGGTGGTGCCCCCGGAAACCGCAGCCATCATTGCCCACGGCGCCATGAGTCTTTCGGATTTGGAGGAAAAGATAGTCACGGCAGCCATCGACATGAAGATTGCCGATCCGAAGCTGACCCGTACCGCCAAAATGAACGAGCGCGGCATGATTGAGCAGAGCGACTGGGAAGCGGCCGGCTTTACCGGCACGGAAACCCCGGAAGAGTTGTCCGAAAAAATCTACCGCATCATTACCAAAAAAATGGAGCAGTAGCATGAATGCTTTCAAACTCACCCATGTTCAGGAAGCATACGGGCGCGATTACAGGCAGGCATATCCGATTATCGGCGAAATCTGCGCCCATGATTTGCAACGCCGCTGCGAGCTTATCGAAGAGAGAGAAAAAATGATCGGCGAAATCGGCGAGCATATGAGCAGCGTGTTTTACGAACGTATGGACAGCTACTTGATTCGACGCGATGCAGTTTGCGGATCGGATTTGGATGCGCTGTTGGAAAAAATTGAAAAGTTTCTCGGAGTACCCCCAGTATGAATCTTATCAAAAGGCTTTCGAATGTTATCGGCATTCTGCTGACAGTCGTTCTGCTGGCCGTCAGCTCGAATGTCCGTGCCGATATCGGCAAGGGCATGGATATGATGTGGACGCAGACCAATCCGTCTTTCGGTGCGGTCAACGGCAACTACGGCGGCCAGCTCGGCGGCTTCAGTATGCGCTCCCCCGTGCGTTCGTTCAATATTGTCGCCTACGACCCGCCCCGCTTTGCCGCCGGGTGCGGCGGCATTGATGCGTCGTTCGGCTCGTTCTCAATGATCTCGCTCGACAATATGCGCAATATCATGCGCGGCATCATGTCCAATGCCGGCGGCTACACCGCCAAAGTGGTATTGGACAACCTTTGCACACGCTGCCAGGGCATCATGACCGGCCTGCACGATCTGACATCCAAAATTAACAGCGCATCCAAAAATACCTGTCAAATCGGCAGCCATTTGGTCGATGCAGCCCGGGGCGCCACCCAGCTGGGCAGTTTGTGGAAAAACGACGGTTTATCTTCCCGTGAAGCAGTAACGGCCGCTGCGAAGGGTGCATTTTCGGATTTCTACGAAGCAAACGAAAACCGCTTCAAAAACGGTCAAAATGCCAACCGTGAAGGCAATGCGGCCGACGAAAGCACCATTTACGGCAACAATCTGATGAACACCTTGGCCAGCACCGGTGTTTTCGGAAACGGCAGCAGCGCCGCCGCAAGCATCGATACCGCCCCTTACGGCGGCGACCAGGGTTTTCTCGAGCTGGCCATGAACCTCTACGGCACCGACATCAACCTGACCGGCAGCAATGCCGCCTCCTCTTCTTCCGGCGGCGATTTCGCCAAAGGTTCGACCAACCGTAAAGACAAGCAGCTGGCACCACTGTGGAGTTTTGACGATTTGGTAAACGGAGCGCCGACCGGCGGCAACCTGAACGGTTACAGCTGCGCGGATTTCAATGTCAGCAAAGCCGACAGCTGTCAGAACGTTGCGGTCAAACAGACAGAATATCCGGGCACCAAGCGCTACATCATCGGCCTGCTGGCGGGCAAACAGACGAATATGGGTGACAGTAATGTTATGGGCGATTCCCGCACATCTGCCATCGCACCCGACAGCATCATGGCTTACCTCTCCGACAACTCCGTAACCTTGGACGAAAGACAACACCGCTTCCTGAACGCCTTGCCGATCGAAACCCGTACCGCCTTATCGTCGGTAGCCGCCACCGGCAATACCGCACTGATGGCCATGATGGTGGATTACGTCGCAGAATCGCTCGGCCGCAATATGGCAGCGGAGCTGGTTCAGGCAATGAACAAAACCCTGTCTGTTTCGTATTCGGCCAATGTATCGAACGGCAAAGACA
Organism: Neisseria canis; assembly: GCF_900636765.1. Lineage (NCBI taxonomy): Bacteria > Pseudomonadati > Pseudomonadota > Betaproteobacteria > Neisseriales > Neisseriaceae > Neisseria > Neisseria canis. Next base: position 1,890,109 of record NZ_LR134313.1, on the reverse strand, counting down.
TCGCTCCGATGTCCGAAGTTCAGAAAGCGCAATCGGACAAATTGGAGAGAAGGGCTGAAATTTACCTCGACCCGGAAAGCCGTAGCCGGATGCAGCGCAGCATTCTGAATCAGACAAACATTACCATGAAGCTCAACGGCTTGAATTAACACCATAGAGGCCGCGTCATGTCAGCAATCAAACAGTACCTTACCCGAATTTATATTCTATTCCTGCTACCTTTGCTCTACGCTCCGGCGGTTTGGGCGGAGCTTCCGCAGGATACGGTTGAAGGAGACCCCGGAATCTTTACGATTTGGGTTTCCGGCGACCTCGAACCTGCCTGGCGGGCATTCAAGATGGCTGCCCTGCTCTTCGGCGGCGACGGCCCGTTTATTTTCGGCGTTATCAAGGTCGGGTTACTGATAGCCTGTTTGATGGCGGCCGTCTATATCATGACCGCAGGCAAACTGACACCGTTGCAGAACCTGTTCATGGTCTTTCTGTTTGCCGTGCTGATGGTACCCAAAACTACCGTATATATTGCCAATTATATGGATGAAAACGGTATGGCCAATGCCGGTGCCGTCCGTTTCAAACAGGTGGACGGTGTTCCCTTCGGTGTGGCCGCCCTGCTGGGTTTTTTCAGCACGCTCAGCTATTACACAACCGTCGCGGTCGATACGGCCGCCCAGAGTGTTGCCGATGTCAATTGGACGGGTGCTGCGGGTTTCGATACCGGTACGGAGGCAGGCGGTTTGCCGCTATACGGTTCGCAAGGCGTATTCAGTCCCCTGAAAACGCTGATGGGACTGCGCCGAACCTTTGCGCAAGGCGGCAACCCGATGCTGACCACCAATATGGCCACTGCCGCCCAAGACTGCAAAACCTGGAACAAACGCTGGGGGGAAACCACAAACGGCGGTTATCTAAATGTACTAACCAAAGGCTTGCAGAGCGGTGAAACCAAGGTTTGGCTGGATTCGGGAGCCGGTGACGGCAAGGTGGTGCAGGCTGCCATGAACTGTGCCGACGCGGGTAAAGTGATTGCTGCGCAATCGCTGGCATTATCCACACCCAAACCGGGTAAAACCTATTCTCCCGCAGCTGAGCAATTACAGGTGGGACAACGCAATATCAGCAGCGGCAAAACCATGCAAAGCGGTTCCCAGGCAGCAGGGATACAGAAAGAACTTAACGCCCTCCCCTCTGCGGTGGCATCGATTTCTGGTGCCTCGGCAGGCAGCGCGGAAAACCCCCACAACATCTTGAAATTCGCCTATGACCGGGTAATGGCCAACGGCGGTCATCTCAACCCTAATGAATTGGCACGTTTTTACAGCGCGGGCGTGGCGGTAGATGCCGCCAGTATTCAGTCGGCGTTGATATTAAACCGTGTCGCCCAACGCTGTATCGGTAATTCCGACCCATCCTGCGAACGTGCCGAACAGATTATGGGAGAGGCCTTGTCGGCAGCGGCCGTGGATGCGGCCGGCGAAGCCAGCGGCTGGCAGAGTATGTTCCAAAAATTTATGAATTTCATGCTCTCTTTCTACGTCATGATTACCCCGCTGATGATCTTCGTCGTTTTGGTGCGCGGTGTGAAGAGTTTTGTCATTCTCGGAACTTATGTCGTGTTGGCGGCGTGGATGAACCTGCTGTTACCGGTGCAGACCATCGCCGGCCATTTCCTGCAATACGCCCTGTCCGACGAGCTGTATAACATGCTGAGTGAAGCGGTATTGAGCCAGAAACCCTTGGTGGCTTTATCGCCGCAGTTTACCGACAGGGTTTTCGAAGAGTTGCAGAAAACCATTCTGACCGGCTCGACGATTATGTCCGGTGTCTCCACCCTCGCCCTGTTGGTGCTGATAGGTTCCCCGTATGTGATGAGCCGCTTTGCCGACCGTTCCACTATGGTGGGACAAGGCAACATCGATGAAAAAACAGAATCGCCGAAACTGGACGAATCGCCCGTTATCGACGCGGCCGGCATCATTTCCCGTTCCGGCGCGAGCCAGGCTTTGGAGCGCGGTAGTCAGCTGATGAGCCAGGCCGAAGCCGCCTTCCCCGGTAAGCTGGATTTGAGTGTCAGCAGTGCGGTGCAACAGCAGGCGGTTTCCACTATCGATGCTGCCCTGAGCAAGGCGGAAAGCCAAACCCTGTCTGAAATGCTGGCCACCACCGACAGCAGCGGCAGGGTGCTGGCAGACGGCTTTGTGCTCTCTAAAGGTCATGACGGCAAATGGACTTTTGATTACGCTCAAAAGGGTGAACAGGTTATGTCGGACGGCAATTCGCAAAAAATTACGGCAACCGCCAATGCGGGCTTCCAAGCGTTCGGTTTTGTGGGCGCAGGTGTGGAAGGTCGTGCAGAAGCAGGACAGGCTGAGGAACTTAAATACGTAGACAGTAACGGCAACAGCCACAGCCTGTCGGCCTCGACCAAACTGGACGATATCCGCAAATTCGAAACCTCATCCGGCACGATGGACGCAAGCACCTTGCAGCAAGCCCGCCAGCAGGCCGTTACCGATATGCGCAGCGAACGGGATTCGCTACAAACCGCTACCAGCTCAACCTTGTCCAACGGTGCTTCTGCCAGCATCGATTTGGATACCTTCCGCAAAGTGGGATTGTTAGATCATGCCGGGGGCCAAATCGGCCCGGACGGCCGGTATGTTTACGGTGCGTCTGATCAGATTTTTGCTGCGGCCAAAGCAGCCGGCACATACAACCAAACGGTAGCCGATGCAGTCATGCGTGCTGCCGATGCGCCGGGCAATGTCGGCGCCAACCTGTACAAAGAGCTGTACGGTTACAGCGTCAACGGCAGCGATGCCGAAAAACTGGCCGCCACCGCCGCCTTCCAAAGCCTGTTTCAGACGGCCTCCGAGCACGGCCTGGCCGGCGGCAAGCCGATTGCCGACCAGTTCGAGAGCAAACTCAATGCACTGGAATACGGCACCCGTCACAGCGCGGACGTGCAGTCTAAAATTGACGGCCGGATGGATGCGGCCGCAGCGGACAGACTGGGTTCCTATGCCGACCCGATAGACAAAGGCCGTCTGAACGGAGCCGGTCAGAATGTGGCGGGGGTGCAAGGGCGTGTTAACGGTGCTGAAAGCGAAATGACTGCCCGTCAGCAGATTTGGGAATACAACAACCAAAAAATCCGTGAGGCGGCACAGGAAGTCAACAGCATACAGAAACAGATTAACGAATTGGAAAATCCTGCCAAGCAGGTTGGCAGGGGAGTAGAGGAAGTTCTTGGTTCGGACAACACCAAAGCGGCTTTGGTGGCTGCCGGTGTGGCTGCCGCTCCCACACTTAACGCCATACGGGCAAAAACGGATGAAACCGAAGCACAGCAGGAGCAGACAAAAAATCAGGAAGACATTCAGCGGCTGAAAGAAAGAAAAGAAGAGCTGATTCAAAAAATCAACAGCTTCGATCCCGGTAATATGGTGCGAACCTTCGATGGCAAAGCGGTATCCGAAGTATTAGGCTTCAATCCGGCGGAGCGTTTCGGCGGTGTGGGCAGAATGGATCTGCGCGATGACACGCCCGTTCAAAATCAGTCTCCGACTGCCCCCGCCGGCACTAATGATGCTTCGCACGTCGGGATGCAGAAAGCGGCGGAAATGGTTAAAAAGATTACCGGCGAGAAGTTTTCAACTGACCCGGACAAACTGATCCACACTTCCGACCATATTGCTGCCGGGCGTGGAATCGGGCTGTGTGCCAATGGCACGGCGCTGATTCTCGGCAAGGCTGACCTGATTGACGACCGCAAGCACGGCAACGCCCAAGAAATGGGCAGGGAACTACAAAGCCGCTACGGATGGTCGGTGGTGGCCAGCGGTGATGTGACCGACCGCAAAGGTACGATCGAGGGCTATACCCCGCGAGACGGCCAGGTGGCATTGATTTCGCCGCACGGTGTCGGATCCAAAGACGGCAAAGGCGGCGACGAACACGGCCATATCGCGGTTTGGGTACAGGCTGCCGACGGCGGCAAAGGAGCCTGGGTATCCGATTATTATCAGGGAGACCGCATGGTACCCAACGGTCACTATATAAACGGCGGTTCCAAGATTACCATTTTGGAAAGTCCGCAGATGAAAGAGCATTTTGCCAAGCTGGAAGCCAAAGCCCCGGAAATAGCCGAAAACACGCAGAAGGCAACTGATGGGTTTGCCTCATCGATCAAGTCGCTGATTGCCAAAGCCGAAGGCAACTACCATTCCGTCAATCTCGGTCAGGCTCACGGTAACCGTTCCTCCAGCCGCGATTTGTCGAATATGACGGTCAATGAGATTATGGCTGCCCAAAGGCGCAATGAGTTTAATGCGGTAGGCAAATATCAAATGGTTGAAACCACGTTCCGCGAAGCCGTAAAAGCATTGGATCTGAAAGGTAACGAGAAATTTACCCCTGCATTGCAGGAACGTATTTTTAACGATTACCTGCTGAAAAAAGCCGGCGGCGGTGCCGCTTGGGACTATATCCACGGCAAACACAATGATATCAACAAGGCGTTGGTGGCATTGGCGAAAGAATGGGCGGCATTTCCGGTGCCGGCTGCCATGAAAGGCCATGTCGGACAAGTTCAGGCCGGTCAGTCGTATTACCACGGCCACAACGGCAATAAGGCACGATTGAGCATTAACCAGGCTCGAGCGGCTCTGATGGATGCCCGGAAATGATTAAAACAGACGGCCTGCACACAGGCAGGCCGTCTGAAACCAATGGCGGAATTATTTTGTCATGGAAAAAAAGACATAGGATGCTATAGCGGTCATACACAACAACTTGAAGACGGTGGCAATGATTTTGACGGTTGTCCACGGTGTATTTGGGTCGCCGAAGATGTCCGTTTTTCCGTAGTAAATGTTTCTGGGATTATCAGCATGTATTATGCTGGTGCGGATGTGGTCATCATAGTCATCATCGTATAAAGACATTTTTATTCTCCTTATATTTTAATTCAGGCCATCTGAAATCAGGAGTTCGGATAGGCAGTAAACAGTACTATGGCTAGAACGGCACACAGAATCAAAAATATCAGAACTTGGTGCAGCCTATAACCGCTTTTATGCCGGTTGTTTTTGACATAGTAGGCTTTTTCTCCCCGGTGATTATTCACGGTTACGTTCTGTTGGATGATTTGTCCCGGTGGTGCAGTTTCCTGGAACTGGGGTGGTACCGCATCGGCTTTAGGCCGTTCGGCTTTTTTAACCATCAGGACATCGTATGCCCGCCAAGGATTCGTCCGTTTCGACAGAGTTAATTCGACCTCGTCGCCATGGTGTAGGTAAACGTAGTCCCAATCTTTGACTGAAAATCCGGCCGGTCGGTTCCCGTTGTCTGCTTTACGGACGAGAATGTTTTCGGGCAAAAGTATATCGTTGGGATGGAAAAAGCAATAATTATTGTAGCCGGGAGCAATGCGGATTATTTTACGGCCATTTTCCATCACTTCTATTCTGCCGTATTGCCTATTTTTTGGAGTATTACTCATGATGTTTTGTAGTCTCCCGTATAACTTATCGCCTGCCCCGTGTCTTTTAGCGGATGACCCTGACCGAGCGTAAATGGTGGAATTTGCCGTTTTTCAGTAAAAAATAATGATAACCGAACCGGCTGCTGCCCGTGTTGTCGTTCAAACGGTCATCCATACAACCGGAGACGATTACCAAATTGCTGCGCGGGTCGGAGCGGAAATCACCGTACTCTTCCGACGTGCCGCAGCCCATAAGTATATTGCCCAAGTATATCGGCGTTCCGGTGTTGTTGTCGATGGCACCAATTCCGACACAGCCGGAAGAGCCGCAACCGAAACCGAAAGTAGAGTATTTGCCCGCCGCATTGGGTTTGTTTTCCGCCAATACGTTCGTCAGGCGGGTTTTAAAAGTCCGTGCGTAGCGGTTTTTGAGGTTTAGCGGTGCGCTTTTACCGTTAAACCGGTTTTTGGTGGGATAACCGTCAAACCGGTATTCCCGCTTTTCTTGAGCGGCCTCAAATTGGGCTGCGGTCATGTTTAGCTCAGGCCCGGCAGATGCCGGTAATGCGGCTGCCGCTATTAACGTGACAAAAATGACTTTGGGTTGCATATCGGTAAGCTCCTTGTTTTTATATTGTTGCCAATATATCATAATATGATATGTTATGTATTGATTTTTGAAGGGTGTATCCAAATGAACAAACTGATTTGGGCATTAACTGCCGCCCTATTCCTGCCGACTTTGGCGGAGGCAGGCCAACGCGAGCGTGTCGAAAGTTGTCTGAAAGGCCGTAAGCAGCCCCCATCCTGTCGCAACATGCTCGCGAACTATTGGAAGCACGAATCGGTAATCGAGCGCGTAGCCTGTTTGGAAGGTGTGGATCCGAGACTGATGAAGTCATTGATTGCTTATGAAAGCATGTACGACAACAAGGCCGTCTCACCCGTCAGTGCCACAGGACTGACCCAGGTGATGCCGGCAACCGCCATGAGCGAGTTCGGCCTAAACCGAAGCCGCCTGTACCACCCTGAAACGTCGGTACGCGCCGGGGCACGCTATCTGAACAAAATGCACAGACAATTCGGCCGCCTGGATTTGGCCTTGGCGGCTTACAACGCAGGCCCGGGAAAGGTCAAACAAGCCGGGAACCGGATCCCCAATATCGGGGAAACAAAAGCCTATGTAAGCAATGTAACGGCTTTGTACACAGCATTCAAACAAAAGTTTCCCGACCAACAGTGTGTTGGCCAAACAGTCAAAGCGGCAGCTACAACGCCTGTTCAGACGGCCTCAACCGGTGGCCGTGTTGCCCTGCCCTCTAAACCGACATTCGGCAGCTATGGCGCCACAAAGCAGAAACAAGCGGCTGTACATACGGCTAGATCCGTTACCCGTAATAACGGCGGTGTGCGGTTTTCTCAGCACGGTGGGATGCAGTTTGGTAGGGAAAACAGCCGCATGGGATCTGTATCTGGAAATGGGATTTACAGTAATTGAATACTGAGTTCATTTTTGGCCAAACCGTAACATAAAAAAGCCGTCTGAAATTTCAGACGGCCAAACATATCAGGGTTGGAGGAAGGTATAATCCCTTAGTCAAGCTATTTTAAATAAAGAATATGGATGTATTTAGATATTCTGATCTTCAATGTTGTTCCATTGTCCGTAGAAAAACTTTGCCCTTGAAACCTTTTCTTTCAGAAAAGCTGTAATGCTGTCTTTACCTAAAGCCTCTTTTGCCGATTGATCTGCATTGCCGACAAGTATTTTTTTAGCTTCTTCAGTTGTCTGATCCAATCCGACAAAAGGAACAGAACTGTGAGTTAAAGTCTCATCGATAATAACCAAATTATCCCCAATACGATGTTTAACCATTTGTTGCATGAACAATTGCTGGGAACTTAAGGTAATATCCATAATATTTTGAGGCGCTTTTGTTGGGTTTCCCTCCCCCCAGTCGAAAAGGCCTCCCTGATTTCTTTTTGGATTGACAGTTTTTTTTGCTGACATGGTGCCTATGGATAAAATTTTAATGTGCTCTATCGGTTGTTTAAAAAATATTTCGGCCTCATGCAAGCCAATCAGACTAGGGCTGTTCGCAAATAATCCACCATCGATAAATTCGCTCTTCCCTATGTTATGTCTCTGAAAATAAGTCGGAGCTGCCGAAGTAGCCAAAGCTACATCAATAATTTTTTGTTCCCAGTCCATTCTAAATGTGGGATGGTGGGGTGTTTTGAAAACAACGGGCTTTCCGGCTGTATAGTTGATAGCAGGAATGGCGACTGGGTGTTTCAAACTGCCTATCAGATCATCTTTGAACCAACTTTGTAATATTTCCCGCAAAGCGGCAGAACTATATTTTGCTTTTGAAAAGTAACCCCACGACTGTTTTTTAAAAATATACTCACCCTGCTTATCAAATACTCCAACGATTTTATCTGTGGAAATTTCGTATGCAAGAGCCAGTGCAATAATGCCGCCGATTGATGTGCCGGTTATCAGGTCAAAATAATTTGCCAAACAATCATTAGGATTCTGTTCTTTTATTTTTTTTTCAAGGTGATGTAAAACCGTTGCTGTATATAATCCTCTATAGCCTCCACCTGATAGAGATAATATTTTAAATTCTTGTTTATTATTCATGTTCTACTCCATAAAAAGGACATAGGGGATTGACTGGGACAGAAGAATCAGGAATTTGTTTTCCATGATAATGCGAACTGTATCTAGTTTGATAGTTGTTAACGACTTTTCCCGTTTCACACCATTCTAAAATCATATTGACACCCAATGAAGCCGCCATCATCCCGCACGAAACCGCATAAGGAGTGTAAGCAGAACACACACCTACGCCTTGTTCTGGGGAGAGATCGGCTACAGGGATATAGTCGGGATGAAGACCTGAACCAGATGAGCCAAGGCAGGCAATACAAGCTTTAAACGGATGTTGCTGGCTCGGTTGTACCCATAAGCCTTGAACACATTCTCCGTTACCGAATACCCACAAATGAAGAATGATTGGCCGCTCGGATATAGGAATGCTTTGAACTACTTCATTGATATACTCTTGAACTTCGATACTGCCTGTGGCATCGATAATTAGGTCGAACTTATTTCTTTGAAAATCGTCTGACGAATAGTTATTAATATTACGATTGTCTGTTTCAATATGCTTTGCTTTATAAAAAGTTTGTTTTTGAATATATGCTTTAAAAGCCGCAGCTTTATAGTGATAGTCTAAATATTCAAAGCCCAATAGGTGCCTTCCGATATTTTCAATTTTCAAAGTATCATTATCTACTATGGTAAATTTTTTTTCCAATCCAGCCCCGATTTTAACTAGGGCATCGGCCACATAGCCGCCTACTGCTCCCAGTCCGACTTGAAAAACCTTTTTATCCAACAATCCTTGATTAAATTTAGTTGGCAGATTGCGTAAAACACTGGATTTGAAATCCACCAGCAGAATATTGTGGAATGTGACTGGATTTTGTAAAAGTATAATATTATCTTGAGATTTTAAACTCTTGCCTTCTTCTCTCGGCCACTCAAAAGCAATTCCGGCAAGGAAATTTTTCCATGAAATAACCAGCTTATTCAATGGTTGTTTCTTTTTCAAATGATGCATCAATATCCCGTAGGCATTGTTATCCCATTTTTGGATGCAATTAATTAATTTCTCGATAGTTACTTTGTTGGAGCTATTAAGAAGACTGGTGAAGTCGGGCTTTTTATCTTCGCTGATTTCTAAAATAAAAATTTCTTTTTCACCGTCGAATAGGAATTTTGGCTTGCGTTTCATAAGTGGCCATTGTTTCACTTCAGGATTGGTTGCATTAACAAGCCCAATAATTACACCGCCGAAGTCGACTGTATATTCCTCAACATATTTTTCTTTATCAACCAATTTAGAGAAAAATGTGTACAAATATTGCTCCACGAGAGCAACAAGTTTTTTTAAATCAGTTCGTGGAACAACTGACTCATTATCCAATTGGTAACAAATGGAAAAGAGTTTTTCATTGATATAAAGTATAGAGCTAAGGGTTAAATGAGGTATTGGTTGCTTTATATGAGAAAACTGCATCTGTAATCTGTCCAGTTGTCCAGACGAAAGATAGACTGATGGGAAACTTAATAACGAGAAATCGCTAAAATTAAGTAAGAACTCTATTGAAGTATTCCCAACATCAATTTTCTTTTTGAAAAATAATGGATAGTCTCGATTTGTATTATAAGCGTTACAGGATATTTCAGTTATCGAGACTAGCTTGTAGCCAAGTGGTATGAGGGTTTTAATAATTTTGCTTCGAATGTTGGCCATTTTTCAATATCAGATCAAAGAAAGTACCGTTTATTTGGATACTCAACCAATCTCTTGAACAGCTCTCCGTTCCCAATATTACAAACAAACGGGTATCTTGCTCGAAATATCTGTTTTCGGGAAGCATTCTCCAATTAATATGATCGGTTAAAGATGGTGTTGGCTGTATTTGGGGGTGTGTGTGCCACTCCCCCAAATAATGAAGTTGATGGTTTGATTGTAGGTTCAACCGTTTCAGAGTATGGAAATTAAATTCTGCCGACTTCTCCGTTCTTATGCACCAGAAGCGATTGAGTTCGTCAAAAGGTGTAGGGATAGTAGCAGCTTTTACCCAAAAAGCAGTCGGCCAAACCAGTCCTACCAACAACCCCAAGGATTCCGGCTCATTACCGGATAGGGTTTGGCGGAAGGCCGCCAACTGGTTCAAAACAGATATATCAATCCGTACTTTAAAATCACAGTCAACCGCTACCCATTCGAGAAATTCCATTATCCTTGCCGTAGTGGTGTTTGTGAAGTTATGATACTTTGAACCAATGGGGTGGTATCGAAAACGTCTTCTTTTCGGGATATTTCAATTAAACCGGTGTCTCTTGGTATTCTGTCGCCCCATTGCCCTTCCATATAATTAATGATTTCTTCTTTGTCAGTACTCAACAAACTGCTTAAAAAATTGTTGTATAGGTCATCTGCTCGCTTCCTAGCATACTCTCGTTCTTCCGGATTCATGCGATTGAAATCTTCGAGTTCATGTTCCTTTATGCTTTCGTATACATCTTTGGCCAAAGTTTCCGGCAACTTCTCTAAAACATCGGCTAAAGCTAAGTCATCACGACTTTCATTATATGAATAATGCTTACAAGCAATAATCATCAACAAAATGGAACTTGGTGCACCCGATTCAAAAATCCAATCCCGCCACGCTTTCAGATATCGACAAATACTACGTAACTGTTTTCCATTATCAGGTTGCATTTCCAATTTATTGGAAAACCACTCCCGGATAATTTCACAATCACTGGACTGCCAGCTTCCATCCCGCTTGGCCATATGGATAGTTGTGATATTTTTATTTTCGAGTGACTCGAAAGAATCTTCAGCAAAATCAATCGAGCTTAGTTGATAATCTTGTGTGTACCACTCGTTCAACATAACTCTGTTTGAAGCAGAGTCGTATTTAGCAGCCTCGGCAGCCAACATTAGAGTATTTCTCTCGACCAAAGAATCAAACATATTATCGGGAACTGCATACAGAGGTACATCCATATGGGCATTCGGTTTAATTTTTATCCGAATACAGGTTGATTTGCTTGTGTCTAATTCCCATTCTTCACTTTGGCACAATTCTTCCAAGAATTTTTCCGCTTGAGCAAAATAATCTTTTGCCTGAGTGCTTTCACTTTTCGAATTAAAGCTGGTAAATGCACTAACGGGAAGATAGATACCATAATCAACATCCATCTCTTGATCGGGTCTTGCAGGCAGGTTGCATGTGCCATAAGCCCAAGACCCTTGCACTCGGAATTTGGGGACGATGTTCTGTATCCCCTGGCTTTCCAAATATTCTTTCATTTTAGATTTCAGACAAGCTCTGACTTTTGTTTTTGCTTCATTTAATACTTTAAAATCAGCGTCAGTCGGATGAATGCGGAACTTAAAGCCAATATGTCTAGCTGTGAAGATACGGTGAAGGTTGTTGTAGTTTTCCGGCATGACAGTATCCTTTTTGAAATAGTTCAAACGGATACTATATATGGGTAGTCAAAAGAATTTAAAAGAGGGATTATATTAAATTTAAATATATAAAAATCATATATTTAATAATTTACATGTAAGTTTTTCATTTTCTCCTTTGATGAAAATGTGCAATATAATTTTGGAACAGGCATAAAAGCGGGAATGAAAGTAGAAATTTTGTGATATATTAATATATATTACTATTATATTTTCACTGCCATGCCAAGGCCATTTAAAGAACGTACACATCAAGAACTACTCGAAGCAGCAGATAAACTAAATGAACAGCGAAAAGCCGCTTCCAAAAAATACGGCGATAAAGTCCTCCGTGAGGGCGGGATGCGTGTGTCTATGTTGCTTGAAAAAGAGTATGCGGAATTATTTGAAGTTTTGATAGCTGAACATGGCAGTAAAAAAAAGGCTTTCGTTTTTCTTTTGGAAAATTACTTGCAACCGAATGCCACAGATGGAAAGCAATGAGGCGGCGAATTTATCGCCGCTTCTCAATTTTCTACATCGGAAAAATCTGGAATTGCATCATTCACTTTGACAAAAGCAATCTTGCATTTACCACACCACAGATCCAATGTAGGTTTACCCCACGCCCTGTCACCACAGCATTGGCAAACATAAGCGGTTTTACGTTTGGCCGATGCTTCTTTTTCGCGGCTCTCTGTGAGTTCTGCAACATCAATGTCAAATTGGTCCGAAAAAGGCTGCATCAGCGAAATCTCTGCTGCAACATAGGCATCGGTATCAGCATCTACGTCGGCCGCCGGGTTTTCTGTTTCGTCATCATCGGTTACAACATTATCGGCTATCGATGTTGAAATGCCCTGCTCTGTCTCCTGATGCTGTATAGCACTATAAATTGCCCCAGCAAGCTCTGTAATCGCTTCTTCCACCTGCGTGCTGTTGTTCCTTATTTGACAAGACTCTGTTTTGGCATAACGGTCATAGAATGGCAGTTTATAGCCCATTTGGGAGAAGACAACGCATTGAAGATAGAACGCTCCGTTTTTAATAGGGTAGTCGCTCATCTTTTGCCCGGTTCGCTTACCACCGGGTTCCCCTGTGCTGCTGGGCATCAAGCCGATTGATTCCATCTTGTCCGCCCATTCTTTGTTGTGGTAAGTGCGTTGGCTGGGTTTGCCGAACTCGTGCTGCCATAGGTGTACCATTTCATGCACTAGCGTTTGCATCAATTCCAACGGGCGATGGGTAATGAAAAAAGACGGATTAAGCGCGATTTCATGAACCTGGGTTTTACCGCTGCCCTGCTGCCATCGGTTGCTTGAAAAATAACCCATCACATTGCTGTCACGCTGCAACGTGAGCAAGCAAGCCGGAAGTTGGCCGTTGAATAAACGGTCATTGAAAAAGTCGTAAGCATCCTGCACGAATGTGTACATCTGCATGGTGGGCTTGGCGGTCATTACATTGCCTTTTTTTATATCGTACGATATAATTTTAAAACAAAATTTTTAGAAAAACCAGTACAATCAATTACTTTTTTGATTACCCAAATGCAATGTTAAAATATAGCCGGTCAAACAGGGACATTGCCTGTATGAGGCCGCAGGTCGGAGTATTGAATCATGGCGAATACAAGTAAAATCGAGTGGACCGAAAGAACGTGGAATCCGGCGGTTGGCTGCACGAAGGTTTCACCGGGGTGCAAAAACTGTTATGCGGAAACCATGGCTTGCCGTTTGAAAGCAATGGGTACACCGGGCTACGAAGACGGTTTCAAGCTCAAGATTTTGCCGGCCCGCTTGGATGAGCCGTTAAAGCGTAAAACACCGACCACCTATTTCGTCAACTCCATGTCGGATCTGTTCCATGAGGAGATTCCATTTGAGTTTATAGAGCAGGTGATTTCAACCATTGAGCAGGCTGATTGGCATACATTCCAGATACTGACCAAGCGTGCCGACCGGATGGAGCAGTTTTTTATAAACCGTGCGGTTCCGAAAAATGCGTGGTTGGGAGTAACTGTAGAGGATAAAAAATATGGAGTGCCTCGAATCGATAACCTGCGTCGCATCAAAGCAGCGATCCGTTTTTTATCAGTTGAACCTCTCTTGGAGGATATAGGCAAGATTGACTTGACCGATATTCACTGGGTAATTGTTGGCGGTGAATCCGGTAGCCGAGCAAGACCGATGAGTATTGAATGGGTGGAGAATGTGCGTTTACAATGCGAAGCCGCCGATGTTGCCTTTTTCTTCAAGCAATGGGGTGGATGGGGAGCCGATGGAAAAAAACGTGCCAAAAAGGCCAACGGTAGAGAATTGAACGGTCGTACTTGGGATGAAATGCCTCTTGTGCAAATACCATCATAAGAATAAACAAAATATTTACGAAGGAACACCATGTCGTATCATTACTATGACTGGAAGAACGGCCCCGCCGAAATCCAGCAACACAGTGTGGCTAAATTAAACGTCTTGGAAGCGTATCTCATTCAATATCTTAAAACCTTGGCCAGCCTTCCCCAGCAAGATGTATTTAAACTCACTTTGGTGGACGGTTTTGCCGGAGGTGGTCTTTATTATCACAAAGATACTCAGGCGGAGATTCACGGTTCACCATTGGTATGCCTTCATGCCGTCCAAACCTCTGAATATCTGCTCAATCAAGGGCGCACCAAACCATTGGTGCTGGATGTGGACTATTTCTTTGTCGAAGAGAACAAAAACACCTACAATCATCTGCTTCAGACGCTCAAGTTCAAAGGTCACAATCCCGATACAAACGATAAAATACATGTACAGCATGCAAACTTTCTTGACCGTGTTAACTCCATTATTGAATTTATCAAGAAGAAAAATCCCCGTAATGGCCGTTCGATTTTTATTTTAGATCAGTATGGCTATTCCGACGTCCCTACGGATTTAATCAGAAGTATTCTGAACAAACTGCCCAGTGCGGAAATAATTCTTACCTTTAGCATAGATTCGTTTATTAACTTTGCAAGTGGGTCGGAAACGACCGCTGACTTACTGAAAAAGATCGGCATTCATGCACCGGAGGTCTTTAATCCCATCAAGCTGAACGAACTCAAACAATCCGATAAGAATTGGCGTTTTTTTATACAAAGTTCACTGTATAAGAAATTAATTACTGCCTGTGATGCCAAATTTTTTACTCCGTTTTTTATACGCAATTCCGGCGGGCACGGTGATTATTGGTTGATTCATATGTCCCAGCATTTTAGAGCACGCGATGTTATGGCCGGTGTCCATTGGCAACATCAAAATCATTTTATCCATTACGGTGCGGCCGGTTTAAATATGTTTAATTTGGTTGGGTATGATCCTAATAGGGATGATAATTTTAGTGGCCAGTCTTCATTAGGATTTGAGTTCGACAATGTAGCTAGAGTGGAAAGTATTGTCCAACTTTCAGAACAACTTCCCGGGTTGGTTTACGCCCACGAAGAAGGCTTGAGTTTTGAAGCACTCTTTTCTCTAACTTGCAATGGCTCGCCCGCCTCTTCAAATATTTATCGCGATGCTTTAGGAAAGCTTATAGACGAGAAAGAAATCGTGGTAGTAGGTGCGGACGGAGCCATTAGAAGAAACGGTCAAAATATCAAGAATAGTGACCAAATCCTGCCACCGATTCAGAGAAACTTGTTCAGCCTTTAAATTTTCCGATAAAAAAACCGCCCGTTTAAAACTGGGCGGCTTTCAACTGCTTAAATGGATTTCAGATAATAAATGAAGCCATTGGCATCAATGCTGTCAGGCCAAAAACCGATAAGATCAAATGACATTTCGGCACCGCTTTCATCATCTCTGAAAACAGCCGTCATGTCGCGATAGTCTCCTTTGCTGCAATCAATTTTGATTTGTGCGCGGGTGACTTTGCCGTCGAAACCCGGGCAGTCTATACTGGCTTGAATCGATACGGTGGTAAACAGACCTTCATTGGCCGTTGCCACCGAAACTGCATGACGCAGTTTCTCTAAAGGGATTCGGATCATTGCTGCCGGTACTTTGATAAACCAGCCGGGAATGTCGCAATACCACCAACCTGACGCATCCGAATCATTCAGCAAATCCAATTCCAGATATGCTAGGCTGCCTAACAAAACCGGTGTGAAAACGGGTGGGATTTTCATAAGTTTTTTCCTTTTAAAAAGGAACAACCCACCAGGGTTGTCCCTGTCGGGTTGAAAAATAGATAGCTTAGTCTTCGTCCCCATCGGAGAAACAATCTTCGGTCATGCCGAAGTGCTCGATACAGAATGCCTGCACTTCACTTTCTTCACACATGGCATCGATCAGTTCGCTTCCGACGTTGTGGTAACGGCCGGCGAAATACATGCCCAGCTCCATATAGCACGCATTCAGCGACAGTTCCGGATAGGCCGCACAGATGGCACGGTAAATGCCTTCCGGCGGCGACCAAGCTGTTTCAAAGTCGATAAAGATGGATGTTTCAGTTACGGTGGCCGATTGGCATTCACCGGCGTTCCATTTGGTGCCCCAGTGACGGATACGCCAAGAATACCAGCTCAAATCACCGTAGCGCTCAATATTGCTTCGGGCCTGTCTCAATACAGCCGTATTAATTTTGCACAGATCCTGCAAATGCAGTTCGTGTTCGAGCAGTAACTTGACATCAGCCACGGTGGCCGATTGCCAATCCAGCCAAGGGGAGAGCTGCTCCTGAAGCAGTTTGTAATGGTAGCCGTATAGTGATTTCTCACATTCGGACACCACCATGTCGTTACCCAGTCCGAAAAAACGCAGACTTTCGCTGACATGATCCAGTCCTTCAAACAGCAACTCTTCCGGCATAGGGGATATACCGTTAAAGTCAAACTTAGGATCACCGGTTTCGGGGTCGTATACAATGATTTTTCCGGCCAAATCTGCGATTTGTGCGGCAGGGCCTTCAATTTCGATAAAATTGCTACACCAATTGGGCATAACGGTCTCCTTAAAAAAACAGGGGCGGTATGCCCTTTCGGGGCAAGCCGCCCCTAGGGGTTACAGATTAGAAAAGTGCTTTACGTTTACTCGTCATAATCAAACGACCAGCCGAAGTGTTCTTCCGCAAAACTTCTGAAATCTTTGTCATCACAGGGAAAGTCTTCCAGGAAGCCTTCTGAAGCGGTGTAGGTTCCGGCAAACCCTCCACCTTCATCGATGTAGAGTATCTCCATTTCCACATCAGGAAAGGCTTCGGTCAGAGCACAAAATACCGGAGCCGGCGGTGACCATGCCGTATCAAAAGTGATACAGAATGAAGTATCCGACCATTCCGACAGATACTGATGGTAAGCATTCCACTTGGTTCCCCAATTGCAGTAGCACCATTCATACCAAGTCGGGCAGCCGTATATAGCAAGATTATGCTGAATTTTCTCGAGATACTGCTGGCTGAGGCCGATTTTGGACAGCAGGCCGGGTTCTCCGGCAACCATTTCTTTCAGACGGCCTACCGTATCTGTTTCCCAATTAAGGTGCTCGGAAAAATGTTCTTTCAACCGCCGCGTGATCAGCAGTTTTTCCATTTCTGCACCGGAAAGCAGCCAGTCATCTTTCAACTTCAGCCAGTCTTCAGCCCAAGAGGACGTTGAACCGCATTCAATGTTCAGGCTGTCAGGCATCGGTAATATACCGTTGAAATCAACGCACATATCAGGCAAATCCGGATTGGTTTTGCCGTCAGGTGCTTGGTGCCGGAACCATACTGCTTTCAGCTTGGCAACGGATTCTTCCGGACCTTTGACGGTCATGATGTTGGTAACATGATTAGGCATAGTTTTTACTCCTGTAAAAAACAGGGACGTATTACCCCTAGGGGGCAATACGCCCTCTAGGGGTCAAAAAAAGAGCCGTGGCCGTTTTGAACGGCTGAATGATGGTTAACGGCAGCATTCGGACAGATAACGGTCTGTCAGCCGTGAAAAACAACCTGAAACGTTGTGGCGGATATCACAGGGCTTTAGCGAGCTGAAAGAACGTATCTGCCGTAGCTTCAGCCCATCTCCGGGTAATGATTTGACACAAATTACCACTCTCAATAAGGCTGTCAGACAGCTCAAAGAGATGCAGCTGTTGATCGGACAACCAACGGTTGACCGTATCCCTGTTACGCTCATATAGCCAACGCAAATCGGTTTCCGACCAGCCGCCAATAATCTGCCGGACGTTGCCTTCATTCCAATCACAGTTTTTCAGCAAGTAACTGAGATCGTCGAAACCGGGTACATCGGTATTGTCGGGCAATAGCATCAAATCTTCCGGCTGATACACCTCGTAATCATCCAATAGTGCTTTCAGCAGTTCATAACGGATGGATTCAGCTGGCAGCACAGACAGAAACACGGTCTCAGCTTGCTCGCGGCTGAGCTTGTCGGAGAAAAAACTTTCTTGAAAGTAATCCATCCATTTCTCAACCGAAATAGGCTCGTCGGCAAACACGACCGCTGTGAAAATGTTGCTGTCGCGGTACGGCCAATTGTCTGACATGGTGTTGTGATGGATATACTCGCTAACCTCTGTTGCATCGGCTGCAATGCCCGGCGGATAGCCTTTATCAGATAAAAAATCGCTGATTTGATCCAAAAGTGCCGGCCACTTTTGTGACACGGGAAATGTTTGGCCATTCAATGCTAATGCTGCTGCCTCGGCCAATTCTTCTTCAACGCTCATAGTGATGATAAATGTTTTCACGGAACTTCCTTTCATAAACAAAGGAGAACCGTGCCCACTCGGGGCCGGTTCCCCGAGGGTTAATATCAATAGCAATCAGTCGGTCGGTTCTTGCTCAACTTGGCAAACGATTTCGGCCGCCCAATTGCAAACCACGTCGGCCAGTTTATCAATTAATGAATTGCTTTCCTCTCTGCCTTCATCAGCATAACCCCAAAGGTCGAGCTTGGTTTGAGCCATCCAGCGATTGATGGCTTCGACATTCCGACGATAAAGCCATCGGAGATCTTCCCTATCCAACTGTTGCATATAGATAAACATTTGCTCAGAACGGTCGGATTGGCAAGGTCGGTCTTTCAATAGATAGGCAATATCGGTATAGCCCGGAACGGAGCTGTCGCGGAGCACCAATGGCGGATCGTCATCGGAAACTCCGTACCTTGCACAGATGTCATTAAACATCTCGTAAGTGACATCAGCACTTCCGTGCAATACGCCGCTAAAGACCTCGTTGCAATAATCAGGCTTAACACGGTGATGGAAATCCTCCCGGCGGAAAAAATCGATCCAATCCATGCAGTCCATGGGCGTATGGGTATAGACAACAGCCGAATGCTTATTGGCATGTTTGGTAGGCGTAATGTCGTGCAGGTTTTCATTGACAAGGTACTGTTCTAAAGTCAAAACGGATGAAACAGTATCCGGTTCAAAACCTTTTTGCTTTAAGTCGGTGTTGACCATGTCTAGCAGCCATGTATCATCGCCGTTACCTTCATAAACTTTACCGTTCACGAGTTCAAAGGCGGACAATAATTTGTCGTAATCATAGTCAGAGTTAAACCAAATGATATAAGGTGTTTTTTTCATAATAACCTCCTGTAATAAATGCAGGGGGTTACCCGTAGGGGTAATCCCCTACGGGTTGAAAAAATGGTTATTGAAAATCGCCGAATACTTCCAGCAATCCATAGCTGTTATTTTCGGCCGAAGCAACGATGGTGTACGGCTTTCCATTCCAAAACACAATATCGGTTTTCAGTATGGATAAAACGGCATACAGCAGCTCATAAAGAGCTTGGCCAACCTCAACGGGTTTGACTTGTTCGGTCGGTGCCAACTGGACGGAAGAATCCGACAATTGATAGCGGGTTGAAATATACATTTCATCGTGAAACCGTGCGACGGCATTATGCTTGGCGGGGCCGCCTTCCATAAAACCGTCTAACACGGCTAGGATACAGTTGCGCTCTGTTTCGCTCAGTTCTAAGCGAAAATGAAAACCTAAAGGGTCGGTAAACATTGTTTTTCTCCATGAAAACGGAGCACTCCCATCGGGGCGGTGCCCCGTGGGGTTGATAAAAATAGCCGTGGCCGTATTGAACGGCTGAATGATGGTTAACGGCAGCATCCGGGACAGAAGACAGTCTGTCGGCTGTGAAACAGGATTTTCAGACGGCCTGAAAGTCCAGGCCGTCTGAAAAACCGCTGTTACGGGCTTGGGGGACGGCTTCCCCGAGGGAGTTGATATAAAAATTAGAAATATACGGCCCGTACCCACCGGCAGACCACCTCACGGCGGAGACCGGCGGCCGCTACTGAGCCTTCCATCACATCTTCAACGCAATATCCGAAATCGTTAATTGTCAATCCGTTATTAGACTGCCAATCGATGATCAGACACCGGTAACGACTGAAAAGCCACAAAATATCGGCATCGGAGAGCACGTCCGAAATCATGTTGACAAAGTCCTCGCTGTTGCCTATCGGTACGTTGCGTAACAAATAAGCAATATCTTGCAAGACCCCGTGAAGCTGTGAATCGAGGGGTTCGCAGTGGGCGAAAAATCCGACATAGCTGTTATAGCAACGGCTCGGCCCTACTTCCAAATGGTTGATGTTGTGTATAAATTCGCTTATCGGTTCGATACGGTTGATACAATCCGACGGATGGCCGTTTTTCTGCATAAACCGTACCAATGCCTCCAGCGCGCTCTCATGAGCCTGCCATGGAAGAAATAACTTCCGTGCCAGATCAGCAGCTTCCTCTGCACGTTCATATTCATCGCTAAACCAAATGATGTAGTGTTTCATGGTGAATCCTTTCATTGAAGCGGGATACACCGCCCCATGGGGCGTATATCCCCTTGGGGGTGGTAAAAAGTGCCGAAGCACGGTTGGTAAAAGAGCCGTGCCGCCGGGGCGGCTGAATGATGGCTAACGGCAGCATTCGGACAGAAGACAGTCTGCCGGCTGTGGAACAGGTTTTTTCAGACGGCCTGCGCTTTCAGGCCGTCTGAAAAAACCTGCTCGAGAGCAGGTTGGAGACAGACACCCCGGGGTTACGGGGAACGTCTGACAATTTGCAGCTCGCAACGGTAAACGACTTCCCAAAGGTATCGGACTAAATTGGCATTGGGCGGGACCGGTTGCCGCTGCGTCTGATCAAGTCGTTTGTTTCACTTTCGCGTTTGGCAATAAAACAATCGCTGTGGCTGGTGAACAGATTCAGATAATAGGCGGCGGGAAGTCCGGATTGCCGGGCACGTTCGGCAGCACTCGGTACCAGTACGACGGGTTCGCCGCAAATGGTGCATTTACGGTGTTTTTCCATGATAGGGCCTCTCAAAGAGAGGGTCTGCCCCATGGGGCAGACCCCATGGGTGGAAAGGAAAAGGGTTTAATAGTCGTCGGGGAACAGGAGCGTGGTGGCGCTTCTGTCCCATTCGGTAATTACCCATATTTTTTCGCCGGCAACGGTATAAACCGACATGATGCGGCCCCGCTTTCCGGGCTGGAGGGCCAGACGGTTCAGTTCGGCATCATCGTCTGGCAGCTCTTCGTCCCAGCCCACACCCCGGGTATGGGCATTGACCAAAATAACCGCCCAAAGATCGCGGTCAAGCAATGCCTTGGGAAGGTTTTCATTTGCCCAGTTGTCAAGATGGGTGGTGATTACAGTCTGTCCGGTCTCGAACAGGGCGGGTTTGAGCCGCTGCATGGCGGCCAGGTTCAGCAGTTCCTGCATGATGTATCCTTTCAAAAAAGCACCGGATATACCCCTGCGGGATAGGCCAGGCAGGGTGGTTAAAAGCAATGCGGACGGTAAATCCGCCGTTATTTGATGGTCAGTACACGGCCGTAATCCGGGGATCCTTCAGTCAGGTTGACCGCACGGATACTCGGTACAAAGCGATCGGTAGCTGTCAGGGTAACAATCAACCGGTCTTTGGCATCGTACTCTTCCGACTTGGTTTCCACCCGGGTTTTATGGGTGGAGCCTTTGACCAGCAACCTGCGGCCGTCGGCGGCGGTAACGATTCCGTTTACCTGACCGGCAGCCAGTGCGAGCGCTGCGTGCCATTGTCCGAGCGCGCATAACGGCCGTCTTTTTTCCGCCGCTGCGGCCGCACCGAAATATTGGCCGAAATGCGGCCATAAAGTACGACTGCGCTGCTGCTTCAGTTCGCCGGCCAAAATATTCTGTTCAAGTTTGAAACTCATGGGGCGGAATGTTTTGCCGGTAACGGCGGGGATGCGGTACAAAATATCACCGGGTGTCTCGCAGCCGGGTGCCGATGCAAAATCCATCAGCAGGCGTTGTTGGGCTTCAGCCAGCTTTTTGCCGATTGTAGCCCTGTTCTTCGGACGCACGGCGGTGATGACGTACTGGCGGTAAGTATCCACAGCTGCCCTGAACATCCGCACGTCGATGCAATGGGTGGCGATTTCGTAAGTGAGGTGCTCTGTCAGCGCGGCCTCCGGCACAATCAGCAGCAATACGCCGCCTACCTGCAACGTACCGAACGTCTTGGCGAAGAATATTTCTTCGAGGCGTTTGGTCCGCAGGTTGGAAAGTTGATCGGTGGCCGTGAAGCCATAGGGTGGGTTTAGAAACAGCAGCCCTACCCCGCCAGCCTGCATGGTGCAGTTTTCAACGTCGGCGCAGATAACGTGGTTCAGACGGCCTTTGGCGGCCTCTGCCCGCTCTGCATCCAGCTCGATTCCGAAACTGTGGCATTGCGTACCACCTGCTTCCAAATAGCCGGCCAACGTTTCAAGGGCGTGCCCTTCTCCGCAGCAGGGATCGAAAATCCTTATCTGTCCGCCGTCGGCGGTAAGCCTGGAGGCAATGGCCTGCAAAGTGCCGTAGTCGGTGGGGAAGTACCCGTTGTCCCGGTGGTTGTTTGCCACCCGGGGGTGCATGAGATGGTTTTTTTCCATAATGGTCTCCATAAAAAAGCGGAGACCTGCCCTAACGGGAAGATCCCCGCAGGGTTGGATGAAGCGGCTCAAGGCCGTCTGAAAAGGTTTAACTGAATTTACGCTCCGTATTGCGGATTTGGCGGCGGAAGTTATGCAGTCCTACGAAACGGCTGCCGGGACTGCATGGAATTGCGCAGATTCCGCCGTTGATATGCCTCAATGCCGCATGTTTGCGGCGGCCCTTTGGAATGTAAAACCAGTTGCCTGATGCGACCAATTTCTTAATGTATTGGTCATAGTCTTTATTGCTACTGTACAACATAGCAATCCTCCAATGAAAATCCCGCACCGGACGCACAGGCGTTCGGGCGGGATGGTTTTAAAAGTACCTTGCGGTACGGTTATCGGACGGTTTTTTCGTCGTCTTCATTCATGACTTTATTTCCGTACCATGCAATCAATGCACAAATACACAACATGAAGACTGCAAAAAAACCAACTGCAAATGGAAGACCCATGTTTAATCCTTTCTCTTTTTGGCCAGGTGCCGTAACGCATTCGCGCCCCAAGCTCCAGCCATAATCGCGGTTATCATACTGCACACCATAAACCATCTCAAACCGACGGAATAGGTGCCGAATAGAATCACCGCAGGCAAACCGATGATGGCCGCTTTTACGACATCATCTAGTATTTTTGCCCATGAATCAAGAGTTTCGGACAAAACTGAAAACCGGAAAATAGGATTTTCAGATCTTGCTGCCCGCTTTCGCTTTTCAGCCGGGGGCAGTCTCGGTTTTGACACAAAATATCTCCTTTCGTTTAAAACGCGGTGGAGATACGCCTCCCTTTGCGGGGGTACGTGCTCCCCACAAGGGTTGGTAAAAAGTACGGTTAGACCGTACGGTAAGAAAAGAGCTGCAACCACAGGAAGTGGTCGGACAATTTCAGCAGCAGTGCCCTGACAGTAAAAACAGACTGTCGGCTGTAAAAACCGGTACAACATGCTTTTTCAGACGGCCTAAAGTGTAGGCCGTCTGAAAAAGCCTGCTGATGCAGGCTGGTAAACCAAGGTGGATTTTCTTGATTAAGAATGTATCCACACGTTGAACAGTTCATCGTTTTTCAGTTTGCAAAACTGAGAAGCGGCTGCAACAGCTGCAGGATTGGGTTTTGATTCTGCCGGAATAAAAACCCATAAACGGTTGTGTTTGAACAAATGAGGCTTACATTCTTTTACTGCTTTCATGTTGAAGTACATGTTTTACCTTTCTTACTAATTAGCCTGGGCTTTCTCGATAAGGCGTTTGGCCAACTCAACCTCGATCGAATCTTCGGACTGATTGAGGATGTCCAAACCTGAATCAGGCATATCGCCGGATGTAGATTGGCTGACGGCGATTTTCTTGCCCATGAGTTCCAAACAGATTTGCTGCGCGGTTCCGTTGTAACCTGCGAAGTACACCTCTACCCCCAGCTTTTGGCCGATACGCCATGAGCGGCGGGCAGCCTGCATCAGGGTATAGACGTTGTATCCGGTTTGCAGGAAATAGATGGTCGGGAATGCCAGCAAGTCGAGGCCGGTTTTCACCAGCTCAGGATTGCAGATAACCACTTGTACACCGTTCTCCAACTGGTTTTCCACCCAGTCTTCGCGTTCGTCTGCTTTAACGGATGCCTTCATCACGGCGGCTTTGATGCCGTGCCGCTCGAGTATCTGTTTCAGACGGCCTGTGGTGTCGCGGGTGTCTGTGTAAACCGTATAGACCAGGCATTTTCTGCCTTTGGCCAAACTGTTTTGCACCACATCGAGCATATCGGCTTCCTTAGGCGACAACTCGTCTGCTTCAAACTGCGCATCGGTACGGTACAGTGTTTTTCCGCTGCTGCGCCAATATACCTCCTGTTCTTTGTAGCAGCAGTCTGGCCAGGACAGCAAAGCACTCATTACAACGCCGGTAAGGGTGTTGTCATGATGAGTAAGCGCTTCTTTGAGATGCTTTTGCAGTTCTCTCTCCATCTGTTCGTACTCCATCTTTTGGGTTTCGGTCATTTCCACCGGCCGGAAAACTTCCCGGTATTCCGGCAGAACACCCTCGCCCAAATCACGGAGTTTCAGAAACACCGTTATCGGCAGCACATAGCGCATGATGCCCAACGGCGAAAATCCGGGGGCTTTGGCCGTGCGCACTTGGTTGCGCTCCGCTTTGGAACTGCTGAACGCCCCTTCACTGTACTCCCTACCAATATGACGGACGATTTCCTTCAATACGCCGTGCTGCTTCATAAACGCCATGCCGGCCGTGCCTAGTGTATTGGCTTTGTTGTAGACGTAACCGTCTTCAATCATCATCTGCGGCCATAAACGCCATAACAGATAAAAAAGGTCTTCTGCGTAGCCACCCATCAGGGTGCCGGTCAGACAGAGCACCTTTTCGGCGCAGCGGGCCAATACACCCAGGGCCTGCCCTTGTGCAGTACCATAGTTTTTGTACTCATGCCCCTCATCCACAATCATTAACCCGAAGAAATGCTTGGGCAGATAGCGTTTGATGAATTCGGTCGGCTGGTAGCCGCCACGTCCGAGGCTGAATTCGGCATTGCCCAAAGCACGGTCGATGCGGGCTGCCTGTCGTTCGTTGAACAGAAAGTCTCCGCTTTCATCCATCAGATTCGAAAACGCCTGAATGTTGTTTTCGAGAATGGAAGCCAGATACTCCTCTCCATACAGGCCGATGAGTTTTTCCGCTGTTTTAGGACCGATGCCCGGTAACGATGTGACGGTTCTGAGCACGCGTTCGTATACCGAAGGCGCGATACCTTCGGAAACATCTTTGCGGCAAAGTGTCCATAACGGCTCACCACATAACCGCCCCTTAACGGGTTCCCGCTTGCAGAAGCGGCGGTTTTTGGCCAAATCATTTTTCAGCTTTTGCTCCGACGCATATGTTTGGCCGTCTTCATCCCTTATTTCACCACCGCATTTGGGACAATAAAACTCGGTAACAGCATAACCTTCCGAAGCGCCCTCGCCAGGAATCCATCTGCGGCGCGTCGCATAGGATGGCCGCCAATGGTAGCCCATGCGCATCCGTACACGCCCCATAATGAAAAACTCGGGGACTTCCGGTTTGCGGTCAAGTGCGCGGATCTCCAACAGCTTGGCCAAGGTGTCTGTTCCGTTGAGTATCCATACCCGTGCATCCGGGATAGTTTTGAGGATTTCCCGCCGCCATTTGTACACAAGGTGCGGGGGACTCAGCACCAGTGTGCGGTGCCGGCCGGCATGATGCAGCGCGGCCGCCGCCGCAATCGACATCATGGTCTTACCCGTACCCATTTCAGCGTTGATGATGGCAGCCGGCTTGTCTTGGACGGCAAGCTGCTGGAACACCGCCCGCACCACTTCGCGCTGAGCGGCAAAAAGCGGCCGCTCCAAAGTATCGAGAACGGCTTCGGTTTGTTGATAGGTCTGACCGTAATAGATAGGTCGGTTCTGTTCTGTGACTGTTTGAAACAAGCTGTCGCCGAAGTCGCTGAGAAACTGCGTCAGCGGCATATCGGAATCCGAATCGGCGGTAGCGTCCGTATCAACGGCTTCTTCGATCAGCTTGTTGAACTCACGGATGATGTTTTGGTGTTGGCTATGAGAGATCACACCACTCAGTTCTTTATAAAGCTCTTCGTTACTGATTAAGTGGTTTTCATCGAAATCGTTAGGTAGATTTGGGGTTTGCATGAATTTCTCCTTAAAGAAAAACGGGGCAAACCCCGGGCGGGGCTTGCCCCGCAGGGTTAAATGAAAAGATTGGTTACAAGACAGTCAACTCGCGCCCTTCTCTGTCTGTCATACGGATATCCGTACAACCTTCAAGGGCAAGCTCCAACAAAATGTTAAGTACACCGTATTTACCATCTACCGAATCCGGGAAACAGATACCGTTTGCAACGGTATCCTCCACCGGAGATTGGTAAGTAATGGCGCAGTTCTGAGCCGGTATTTTAATTCCGGGGAAAGGTTCGCTATGGACTATAAACGGATAACCGGGATTAACATGGGGCATGACATTACTCCTTTATAAAAGATTGAAAACAAGAGGAAATCATGCCCCTTACGGGAAGCATGTTCCCGACAGGATTGAAAAAAAGCCGTATCCCTTGCGGGACTCGCGGTGTTTAACGGCAGCGCGAAAGACAGATAACGGTCTGTCGGCCGTAAAACAGGTTTTTTCAGACGGCCTGAAAGCAAGCACTCTGAAAAAACCTGCTTAAGAGCAGGTTCGATCAGCCAAAATAGCTATTACCGTCTTTACGAATGACTTTCCGTATATTGACCGAATGAAGGCTTGTATATACGTTGTTCTTCAGAACTACCGTCCATCGTATATGTATATACTATTTCGGTTGCCGGATAGAGGGTCATTAGCTTAATGATCACCGGTATTGGTGGAGTTTCAGATGAAAATGTGCAAGCTATGGATTGTCCCCGTTGCCACACGGTGTTTTTATATGGCTTCAAACAGCTGTTCCAATTAGATTTACGCCATTCTGATCGCGTAGGAAAACCTGTATCCTTAAGATTCATCCTAATACAAATAGCGTTACTTCTGCTCAGTCCAACTCGATTAAGTACGTTTTGAAGCTCAATCTCGTCTTGGCCAATACAATAAGGCGGATAAGGCAACTCAACTGCATCTATGAGAGTATCCAAAGTTAATGTAGTGTCAAATCCATTTTCACTCAAATACTTCAATAAGTCCTGATTTTCAAATAATTGCTCTACAATTATTGATCTATCTTCATTGAGTATTTTTAAAATTTCTGGATAAAAAGATGTATTTAAATTTGTCCACATCACTTGTGGCTCAGGAATAAGTGTTGCATAGACTAAGTATCCCTTTTCAAAATGTCGGCAAAGAATATCTTTTGCCATTTTTTTAGTTGGGCAAGATATTTGAAGACGATTTTTACAGATTGTCATGGTGTCTCCTTGTGGTCGGTATGGAGACACCCCCTTCGGGGCGTGTCGTCCCCGAAGGTTGCAGGAAAAAGTGCTGGGCACCCGGTTTGAAGAAACCGTTATATCAAGATTGCAGATATGCGGTTGGATCGATAGATAAAACAGTTTTGCCGCCACCCTGTCCGTTAATTGACATCGGAAACTCACGGTAGCGCGGATATCGCTCCAGTATCTGCTCAGCCATCCGCCTCAAGGCTTCACTTTCACCCTTGATTCGGTAGTGTGCCAATATCAGATTAAACAGATACCAATGCTGCTTATCCAAACTGGCTACACAGTGCAAATACACTCCTGAGCAACGGTAGCCGAAAGTCAGGCTTAATATGGTTTCCCTGATAAATGCGGCAGAACTGTAATCACCGAAAATCATGGATGAAAAACCATCAAATACAGAGTGGTCAGTATTTTCTTCGGGATTACACAATCCAGCTGCTTTATCGGTGAGTGCGTAAAACAAAGCCGCTTCTTTAGTGGCAAATTCCGGAGTTAAACCCAAAACGAGTTCTCCGCCGAGATTGACTAAATCACAGCCGAACAGACCTTGATTCGGTTCTTTGCTGATATGGATTTTCAATGTTTTTTCATCGGTATAAATCATCATGATGCTCCTTAAAAAATAAACGGAGCATCATGTCCGGGGACTGATGCCCCGACGGGGTTAACATTACAAAGTTGCAGGGAAGAATCAGGCAATAGTGTATTGAGCGATTGCTGCCTCAAACTGCTTGTAATCACAGATAATTGTATTATTAAGAGCGATATGGGTATCGATCGCATTAACGAAGTAATTAACCTTACACTCAGGCCATCGTTTCTCAACAGCGTCTTTTATGCGGTCTAGAACGATAAATTGGCAGATGTTACCGAAATGAGGCATTGCCTCATTCTCCTTGGCGAATGCCCAAACATCCTCCATTAAATCTTCTGTCGATCCTGGCTCTAAATAATCAAGTATTTCCTGCCACTCTCCCAAGTTATCGCTTGTGTCAAGATACAGATAGTCTGAAAGCATGATATTTCTCTCCGTATGAATACCAAGTTTCACCGTTGTTGAAACGCGCCGATACACGATACTCTTCGCAATATGGCTCAATAAGTTGTTCATAACGCTGCCAAAGCACCTGTTCCAGTGCTCGTAAGCGGTTTTCAATGCCGCGCCTGTATCGGGAGGTTTGGGCTTTGGTTGCCATGCTGTAATCAGCGTACTCTTCAATGATGTAATCCACAGCTTCTCCCGGATCACCATCACCGTAGTTTGCGAAGGTAGCGTATGCCATGTCAGGTATGGACAGTTCCATGTACTGATCAAGATTACAGCCGTCGTAGTAGCCGTGGCGCAAAACCACCGCCATTTCCAACCGGATGACTTCACCAAAAAACATGGTTTCCGTCCAAATTTCAGCCAGTTTGATACCGCCGAAATTACGGTCTGAATATTTCCCGTTATCGTGAGCCGACATCATGTCAGAGCGGATTAATAAACGGTTAACTCGGTGGCTTTTCGGAGGAACACCTCTGTCAGATCCCAGTTCGTCCGCTCTGTATCTCAAGTCTGCTATGAAGTTTTTCGTACGAAAGTTTAAAATATTCCGAAGGCTTTCATAGTCGTCTTCATGCAGCTTGTCGTTTTCGTCCATGCCTTCATTGTATAACTCAAAGTCAAACTCGCAGGCAGACAGTCCGGACACAACATTTAAACGGTGGTTAAATAAAAAATTTGCAGTACCCATAATGGTTCCTTTCCTTAAGAAAGGGGATACCGTGCCCTTTGGGGAGTGATATCCCCAAAGGGTTAATAAAATTGATCGGGCAGAAACTACTATTTAGTGGTAGCTTCTTCCAAAAGGCTTTATAGACTGATAAATAGCCGTGGCCGTATTGAAACGGCTGAATGATGGTTAACGGCAGCATTCGGTCAGCTGAGCGGCTGACGGCGCATAAAACAGGTTTTTTCAGACGGCCTTACTTAAAAACTGTCTGAAAAAACCTGCTTAAGCAGGTTAAACTTGCGCATGGCACAGGTATAATTAACAAGATGGCACAAGATATTCCTGTTCGGGGTGGTGTTTCTGTAACCAATTCCGAAAATCCACATGGGTTTGGCCATCCATGTAAACAAACCCCATAGGAAAACGCGACGTGTCATCAACCAGTATTTTTGAAAATAACTGTTCTTTTCTTTAAACTTTTGTTGGTCCAGGCCATTGACATTTGGAATGGCAGATTCATAAAGGCTTTCAAATTCTTTGATGATGTCTTTGAAAAAAATAGGATCACTCATTTTGGTTTCCTTTCAAATTCTTTGAAATTCCTCAATACCGAGTTCTCGGTATATGTTTTTGGCCCATTCATCATAGCCGATGGTACCAAATATACTTAGCCAATCACTGGTAACATGGACTTTTACCGGTTTGCAAGTTTTATCTTCGACAACAAACTTGCCTTTCCGACTTTCATAAACCTTAACAAGAACATGCTTACCGTCATCAGATTTATGCTGATACAGAAGCGTGCCTTCGAAAAGGTAGTCGGCGCCGTTAGGGTTGAATACTTGATATTTTGCCGAAGTTGCATTGCTGCGGAGTTTCTCTAAAATGTTCATGATATTTCCTTTCTTTGGTGAAGGAATACCATGCCCCACCGGGGCTGGTATCCCCGGTGGGTTGAGATTGAAAAAGAACCGTCTCCCGAGCGGGAGCCGTACTGGTTAACGGTAGTACGGAAACAGTAAAGCAGACTGTTGGCTGTGGAAACGTGCTTTTTCAGACGGCCTGTTTGGCCAAACCGTCTGAAAAAGCCCGCTTGGGGCTTAAGTATTATTGAGAAGTTAGGCTTTTGTTGCGCAACAGGTCAGTAATACGATCACCGAAATCTGCGGGCACTTCCACCTTGGCAGCTTTGATACCGACCATGGCATAACGCTCGCAGACGGCAGGATTAAACCGCTGTATAAACCGGTCTGCCCCCAGCTCGGCCAGTAAACAGTTTTGCCAATGATTCAGTAACGGAACATCGGAAAGCTCTTGCAGGCATTGCCACACAGCCTTGTCCATGTCGGCGGACAGGTCATCCAGCAAAACCCAACCGCTTTTTACTTCGCGATTGAATTCTGTCAACTCCGTCGCATACAGAAACATATGCGTAACAGCGCCGTAGTTGTGTGTTTGATACCGGGTTACATGCTTGCTGAGACCGCTCAGAATGTCGGCAGTGGTATACATCGGCCAGATCCGTTGGTCTTCAGGTTGTCTGAATCCCAATCTATCCGCAGAGTAATCCCGGGCCACCTGAAGTTGCGCCTGAAATGCCAACATATCGGCATCGCGGCCGTGCAGCGATGCGAACATCAGCCGGTTTTCCAAAATAAAGAACGCATCAGCCATCAGGTTGTTGCGCGAGGTCAGGTATAACATGCACTAGCTCCCCTTATTGCAAACGCCAAGCATGGGCGTGGGGCTGGAACCTGTATCCTGCCTCCATCATAAGGTTTCGGGCTGTTGTTAAGGCATCTCTGTCCGAAAGCATGTATTCGCCAAGGCAGATTTCTTGCTGGCCATTACCTATCATGGCTTCGACCTGCTGGACCGTTTGGGCAAACTTGGGAATCTCTATCCCGTCTTCGGGATAGGTTTCGAATGACGAAACGGAGTTGTCAGGATAGGTTTCCTCTTCCAAACCGAAACCGCATTCACGGGCAAACTGTTCCAAAGCTGCCCAATCCAAAGCCGCATCAATATAGGACGTGGCTCCGCCGGCCCATTCGTAGGCTTTTACCTTAATTTGCTCCAGGATGAAATTGCCTTGGTAGTCGCCAGGCGCGAACTGCATCAAAACGGGGTTCTTTACTTCAAAGATCCCGATTGATGTAGCGAGTTTGGCCACGTTGAACGGGCCACGCCGGCCTTGGATGGTCTGTACGGTTAACATACCGGGAAGCGTTATAGACATGATGTACTCCTATAAAAAAATGGGGTACACCTTGCCCTGTCGGGGGGGGGGAGTGTACCCCGATGGGTTGGAAGAGGCCGTCTGAAACCGTCAAGGTTTCCGGACGGGGTAGGATTTAAACTGCCAAATCGACATTGTGTTTGATTTGTTGAAGATAGTCTTCATCTACCGTACGTAGACCCAGCAGAGTAAACAGCCGCTTGTCGCTGACTAATGCGTCAGTGGCCAGTCTCAATGCTTTACGGACATTATGTCTGCCGTGCACATCGGTAGTGCTGCGGCAGTATGTCCGTACCGCTTTGGTTTTACGGATACGGCTTATACGCCCCTTCGAGCAGACGAGCAGCAAATGATTGCGGCCGATGTGGGCAACAATGGATTTTTGGTGGTTGTAGCGGTGGGTGAGAATATCACCCGGCAATATGGAGTTAATGCCGAGATTGGCATATAAGACAGAACCATGTCGGTGCAGTAGGGAATTAAGATAATGAAACATGATGTACTCCTGTAAAAGAAAGGGGGTACACCTTGCCCGATCGGGGAGCGTACCCCGATGGGTTGAAAAGAAAGCTGAATACCGTAATCACACGGGGGGAGAAGCCCGATCCGACTTGCTCTTAGGCAAGCCGGAGAGCGGGCAAAAGAGACTGTACAAGCAGTCATTTCGTAACACCGCCATACCCGGGTATGGCAGCTCATCTTCTAACAAATCGGGTCGGTTTTACAATGCGGAAGGTTATCCCTTGTAGGACGCCGCACGGTAAAAGCCATGGCCTCCGATTCTTAGATTGGGTAAATAAAATAATTCCCTACTCCTCTCGATATGGGAAGAAAGGATTTAGGAAGAATGGGTTTTAAAAGAGTCGCACAAACGGTATTGTCGATAAATTACAGCGACAGTTATCTAGGCAGTTGAAGATGCCAGCTTATCAAACATCGGCAAGCCGATGCGTGAAACAGGTTTGCCCTGATGATCGCTAGAACAAACATCAGGGCAAACCTGCTTATGAAGCAGGTTTGGTTTGACCGTACTTTTGACAGTCATGATATATAGGTTATCCACCAAAATTGTGGATAACTGAAAATAAAATAGTATTAGTCCCAATTGTTAAAGAACATTTTTTCTTGCCTGTTTTTTAGGCAACTTTTTTTTGCGGATACCTGCTTCACCACAGGGAAACAGGCATCGACAAAAAAAGTGAGTGGTAAGCCAGGTCTTAAAAGGCAGACCTTACCTGTACTGCAAAAAAATAAAACTTATTCTATAGTAGACCACCTGTCGGCGGTAGATGGTAGTTGTCCCAAACACACTATATTAAAGTCCGCTTGGGACAACTACCTCCGATGTGAACGTAGTAGTATCCCCAAAAAGGAAATGAGAAGAGAAAACCTTAAAGGTTTTCTCTTCATAAAGACGGAAGGCCGTCCGGTATTGAACAATCCGATTATTTTGTCATGCTGTGCCAAATGAACCTGAGCACAAACAGTATAAATAGGATTTTAAATGAGCCACTCAACCATGATGCACATGTGATTGACCTTGATGATGCATGTGTTGCGGGCGGTGCTGCTGCGTTGCCTGATAATAGTTTTCCTGGGGATTCTGATAACCTTCTTGCTGCTGCGGAGCATAATGCTGTTGCTGTGCAGGAGGGTTATTTTGAACCTGGGGCTGCGAATGCTGAGTCTGTGTTACAGGCTGCTGCGGCTGTGGGTTCTGATAACCTTCTTGCTGCTGCGGAGCATAATGCTGTTGCTGTACAGGAGGGTTATTTTGAACCTGGGGCTGCGAATGCGGAACCTGAGCTTCAGGCTGCTGTTCTTCGTTAGTTTGAAGAGTAAAAAACCGTTGTTTATTTACATTTATCCAGCTAAGCTTAAACAGCCTTCCCCGAATACACGACACATGCTCACCTTTTTTGTTCTTAAAACCATCAGGTACTCCGTCACCTATGGTAAAACCACAGGTTACAGTTACCTTTGGTCCCGCTTGGGAATCAAGAAGTTGGGGATAGGCTTGAAACAGCATATTAAGAGCTTCTCGTGCCTGTCCGAAGACGTTAGTCTCAAATAGTAGAGACTCTTTGCCGTCTTGACCATACCAAGCGTTAATAGAACAAGTCAGGTAAGGTTTGCCTTTATCAGGTGTCACCCAACGAGGGCGGTTAAGATAACCTATGCCAGTAGTTACCAAATCAACATAATTGTTTTGGGCCGGATTTTGGTTTTGAGTTTGATTAGTCATGATGTATCTCCAAATAAAACGGGGATACATCTGCCCCTGCGGGGAAGTGCATCCCCAAGGGGTTTAATTAGAAGTCGGCTTTACAACCGATAGAAAAGAAAAGGGTAGCTATCTCTAAAAGACCCGTATGCGAGCTACAGTTACGGCTTTTGCTTTTTGATGAAGCAACAAACATCTAATGCGACTTCATTTTGCAAACAACCATTGAAATTGTCAAGCAATTTTTCTTCTTAAAATATTTCCCCAATCATTAATCGCTCTTTAATCATGCTAAGATTTATTTTGTCATCCAATTTTGTATAGAAACAAAGTATGAAAGAACCCATGAAGGTAATCGCCTACACCGGACAACACAGTAATGAGATTGTGACAGCATTGCAGGCGCAGAAGCTCGGCTTTAATGTAGTTTACAGCTGCCATAAACCGGGGGAGCGCCTTGAAATGTACAAGACCCGTCGCAAGCAAACGCATTATTTTGCCTACAAAAGCACCACCACGCATGAAGGCAAAACAGCTCCCGAAACGCTGACACACACCTTGTGCAAACAGATAATTGCGGAACTCGCCAACCAAAACATTCAAACCAAGTTGAAATTTTTTAATAAATTTGGCCCTTATTTGGGCAGAGCGGACGAAGAAATTGTTTTTAATGGTGGAGATATAGAACAGCGTATCAATGTCAACGGACATACTTATATAATAGATGCTCTCTGCCGTTTTTCTCAGCCTTCAGCAGAAACTTCCCTATTTTCGCTGGAACAGCAATGGGGAGGTCAAATTGCTTTTGAAATTTACCATACATCTAAACTAACAGCAGGCTCACCCAAATGTCGAGACTTGGAGGCGGCGGGTATTCCCATCATTCAGATTGCAACAGGAGATCCCCTAAGTGCCCTATATCTTGATGAGGCAGCCATTGCTCAAATGGATGAGCGCGATGCGGATTACGCGATTACTGCCCATCTGAATAAACTTCGGCACATCTTCCGCAAATCGATTGGGGGCGTGATATACAACAATCCTAAATCGGCCGTTTTTTCTGAGGCAGAAAAATTGTCTGCCAAACTGGATGCGGCGCAACGGGAGGTTGAAACTTGGCGGGAAACAGAAATGCCCAAAGTTGAACAATTGCTCAAGCTGGGTAAGGAACTGATAATAGAAAAACAAGACCACGCTAAAATCGGAGAAGCATACAATGAATTAACTCTCAAAATGGCAAACGTATCCGACGAAAACAACCGTTTGAAAGACCAGATTGAAAAAATAACAAATGAAAATACCCAGCTGCGTGCGGAAATTGAAAAAAGTTGGCTGTCCAAGCTTATCCGGTTATTCGGTAAATAACCAGAGTTATACAACCTATCCTACTAACGTACCCATTCTGTCGGGTTTCCGACAACTATTTCTCTGGTATTTTGTTTGGCAGTAATTGATTGTCCTGTGCGTATTGCAGTGTAAATTCACGCTTGGAAAGAATCGATTCAATGGTTTTATCATCTAAACCTGCATTTTTTAAATCCCTCTTCAGTTCTTCAAGGCTACGTTTAAAGGACTCTCTTGCGGCCTGGACTGAATCAACAATAAATTGGGCATTAAAGTCATCCTTTAATTCATAAAATTGAATATTTGATGCGCAAGCGTGAAACCACTCGAACCTTGCAGCAACTTCTTGCAAAGCCAGTGTTCCATGAGCCTGGCGAATACCTTCCTTACTTAAATAAACTGTACCTTGAATATTGTCGAAACCATGCCTGTTCAATATACGCCATATATCGGCGTAAGCATTATTCCAACTTGGGTTATGATAGTGTTGCTTTAAGCAATTTGTATCCATATCAAATACGATAAGGGTTCTGTCCATTTTTTAGGCTTTCTGTTTCGGTTAGGCGGAAATATCAAACTAATCTTTGTCGCGAAATTTATGGTTAGCTTTTTACTATTTCAGCTATCCTGCCTTAGAAAGGGCAAACTCCGGTACAACAACATTCGGACCAAAAATCATTACCTCGCTCCCCTTGGTCTTGCTGTAGGCACAGTAATTCAGCAGGTATTCGTCTTTTCTGTATTCTCGATAAATAGCCTTGATTTGCGTACAATTGTCATATGAAACAATCCATGGACGCTCAACGACATCTAAAACCATTTGAATATTTTCATGATCTTGATGTTCATAGAAATTACGATACAAACCTTGTCCTTTCATGTAGTAAGGAGGATCAAGGTAAATCAACGATTTTTTAGGAAGGATAAACTCACACCTACGCAATAGGTCGACCGCATCAAAATTATAGATATGAATCCAATCACGGTATTCAGCTATCCGTTCAATGCGTTTAATTAACTTGTCTTTTTTAAAACGGGCATCCATCTTGTAGTTGCCATTTTGTTGTTTGCCGCCAATAACCCCGCCTTTTAAAATACCAGAACGATTAGTTCGGTTTAAATAAAAGGCAGCAAAACCATGCTCCATTTCAGTAAAATTCATACCGTTATTTAAAATGTACTTTTGCCTTTCCCACTCTTTCATGCTGATTTCCGTTTTCAAAATCAGCCGGATAAATTCTTCAGAGTGGAATACTGCAGATTGCCAAAAACGGTATACAGCTGGATCGACGTCATTAATATGGATATTTTGACAATAGTCGTTGAATAATAAATCCAATGCCACTCCTGCCCCACCGGCATACGGCTCCATATAATCACCACCAACCAAATCATTAGCTTCCAGCAAAGCTTTGATGTATGGTGCAAATGCTGTCTTTCCCCCAGGATAACGAAGGGGTGTTAGCGGGTTGTTATTACCAGCCATAACGATTCCATTTTGTACGTGATGTTGAATATTGGCGTAAAAAATAGGTTTTGGCCAATAGTATTTTTTTATCTAAAGCAATCAGTTATGCCAAAGTGCCTGAATAAAAGGTTTAAAGTTGTCATGTGCGGCAATAACATGTACCGCTGTTATGCTGTGAGAATAATTATGCATGATGTTGTGCAACAGATTCAGCCCGCCCGCATTAGTTTTGGCTTCAGGACATTCATTTTGTAATGCCGCAAATTGCTTGGCGTCAATGAGATTGGAATTGGATTGATGAATATGATGTGCTATACCTAGAATTTTTATTCGAAGGGGAGATTTTTCATTTACTCCAAAGCTTTTACCGCCATCGTTAAATACAATAGTTTCTGCATGGTTGAGTATATAGTGATCACAGCTCAACTCTATCAGAATCCTCAATAATGCAGCAGCAGAGTAAGGGGTTTCTTGAACATCAAGCTTGTTTTTGAGTTCTAAAAACACTGCTCTGATTTTCTCGGGCCTTATTTGTAACGAATAATCGATTAGTTTTCTGGCCTTGTCTCGTGCTGGCGGAGTACGGATAGGTTTCGATTCAGGTTGAGCTTTGCCCCCTGCATCAACACTTGCCCCTGAAACTGGAGAATTTCCAGTCACTCTTGAGCCTGGCTTGGCTACAGATACGTTGCCAGTTTCAATTTTAGAAACTGTCCCTGTCAGAATATCAATGGTATGATCGAGTTTGGTTTTGGGTAACTTTCCTTTTTGTGCCAGTATTTCACGGTAACCAATTCTGTCTTCTTTTGTGGAACGTGAACCTACATTTAGTTCAGGATTTTCAATATCTGCCAAATACTCTGCCAGCACAACTGCAAACTCGGTTAATTCAACATTAATCAGAACCGTACCGTTACTTCTTCCTGTAACAATCCCAAAGGTGTCTCTGGCTTGAGGCGTACTGAACATTCTGCTTACTGTAGTAACAATTCTATGCGCCCGATCTTCATCAATAATTCCCTCTCTCAAAGCGAATTGCAGAATAGTTACTGCCATTGAATGCTCTTTTTTCTCAAAAAAACGAGCTGACTGAACAGCACTCCACGGTTTGAGTCCGGCTCCGCCTTTGAAGTCCCCGTGTCTGGACGCAAGCCATTCTTTCGCCTCTTCACGATTAGCGAATACATGACAAAAAAAATTAGTCGGTATCTGTACAGCATTCGCAACCAGGCGTTCAAAGTATTTTTTTGACGATGCCGGAGCCAAGTCAGGATTATTTAACAACTTCAAAGCACAAACTCGCCTATTGCCCTCCAATACCCAGTATTTTCCAGGTTCACCCTCTACACTAAGCAAACCGCCGGCATTGAAAGGACTTAAAGCTCCTTTTTGGGCTATATCTTTTGCCAGTTCTTTAATATTTTCATTCTCTATCAGATAAGCAATAATTTCTGATTGACTGCCCATAAATACATGGCGCGGGTTTTCAGAATCGAGTAATAGTTGATCTATATGAAAATATTTTGATTCATTCATCACAGTTTATCCCTATTTTATAATCGCATCATTTTCTATTGTTCTATTGGAGCAGTGAGTTGGGTCTTGCCATACGGAAGCTTTGTTAACATTAAATATTAATTAATATTAATTGTCATCTACACATCACTCTGGTCAAGAAATAACATTTTCATGGCAACCCTTTGAAAAAATATCAAATTGATCTTTGTCGCCTGATTTATGGTTTTTCTTATACTCCCGCCGCACCTTGCTGACAGTAGAGGGGCTGCAATTCAGTGCCGATGAGATACCTGTAATGCTGATACCCTGCATGGTCAGCTGGATGATACTCTTGTGTAGTTGCTTGTCGGCTGGCCGGCCTTTCATTTTTCCTTCTTTTTTTGCACGTTCAATTCCCTGCCGGGCACGTTCGCGTCGGGTTTTCCAATCCTCATGCGCAATGCTCAAAGCCATGCGCAAAAACATTTTCTGCAACGCCTCCATCAAAGGTTCGGAAAGGTATTTGGGTAATGAATCACCCTGCCCCATTAATTCATCGATATTGCCGAAGGAAAATACGTCGGGAACATGCAATTTAGCCCCCTTTTCCGTAATGCGCGCAATCAGCTGCTCCGCTTCGCGCGGCGGAAGACGGGTAATGCGATCCAGTCTTTCGGCAATGACCCAGTCTCCCTCTTGGAGGTCGCTGATTAACCGGTTTAATTCCGGTCTGCTGGCATTGACACCGCTGGCCTTCTCCTCATAGACACCGGCTATGTAAAAACCGTTTTCCTTAGCCTGTTCGATAATTTCGCGCTGGCGCTCCAAATTCTGTTGTAGAGTGCTGACTCTAAGATAGATACGGGCAACTTTTGGCGCGCTCATGTATTTTAACTCCTGTAATTAAGCTAGTGGATTTTAAGTCCATTGCAATTTATTTTACAGATGACCTTCTGTATTTGCAAATAACCTATGGTCAAAATACAGTATTTTTTTATATCGTACGATATAAATTTAAAAGAAAAATAATTACTTTAAAAATATTTAAGGTGCTGTCAAATTTGACAAGCTGATTTTTTGAACGTATAGTTCCTTGTACATAAAATGTAATACATGGAGTGGTTTATGTTGAAAACAGCACCAATTAATTTGAGGGCACTGGAAAGTCAAAAAAAACTGATTGATCAAGCTGCCGCCCTATCGGGGAAAACACGTTCAGAATTTATCTTAGAAGCTTCTTGTTCTGCCGCAGAAAACACCCTATTGGAAAAAACCTTTTTCATTCTGCCAATAGATAAATACAAGCAATTCATTAATCTATTAGAACAGCCGACTGACAACAATGAAGGCTTCGAGAGACTTATGCAGACAACCCCGGTTTGGGAGCGTTGATTCAAATGGAAAAATTGACAGCTCCCCAACTTCTGAGTGAAATGCATGTGATAGATGGCTTTGATTGTGGTATCGCATCGCTCAACGAGTGGTTGGTAAAAAATGCCCTTAAAAATCAATACAGCAATGCAAGCCGTACTTTTGTTGTCTGTGATCAAGAACAAACTGTTTTAGGTTATTACTGCTTGGCAGCAGGCTCTCTAACCCATGAAGAAGCAATCGGAGCGATTCGTCGAAATATGCCCTCTCCTATTCCCATTATTGTTTTAGGTAGATTGGCCGTCGATTTTCGTGCACAGGGTAAAGAGCTGGGTAAAAGTCTACTGCGCGATGCCGTATTAAGATCCCAAAATATCAGTCAGCAATTAGGGGCGCGGGCATTATTAGTACACGCCATCAGTGAAGAAGCTAAACGGTTTTATCTGAAATACGGATTCAAATCCTCCGAGCTATCACCTTATACACTTATGAGAAAATTATAATCGGCTAATATAAAAAAGCAGCATCAAATATTCAATGGAGGAAGGTTTTTATTGCCGCTCGCACTTAAATGACGATATAAGTCAATTGGAGCAGTATGAAAATCGATTTCTTGTTCTCTTGCCACAATCACTCCTTTTGTTTCTAAAAAGTCTTCACAAAATTCATCACCCAACGTGTCAGAAATTTTACCTAAGATCACGGGAGAGCTTAATTCCATTGTGGATGCAATTATGCGAGAAGGCCAGTTTAATGGTCTCCTCTGTGGATGGGATTTATCCTTTATCCTCCAACCATCCAACATTATGGGATCATCACTAAATAAAGGAAAATCTGTATCTAATAGATGATAACGTGTCGTATGCTCAACAATTAAGCCGATATCCGGTTCATCTGACTCATATCTACCCATTGGATAAACTGCCCATTTGCAAACCTTAGTGAAGTTCGTTACTGGTGTTTCTGATTCCACAACCAAGCCAATGAAGTTTCTGCCCTTGAAACCATGTCTTAAGCAACCCACATGATAGCGCTTATTGGGGTACGGCTTGATTGTCTTCAACTCTTTGTCGGTGAAATGAATACCCAGTTCTGGTATTTCCAGTGACTTAAGTCGGCATTCTCTTTCTGGATTGTCAGCAAAATATTTAGGAATAAAATGGTAGTACATAACCTGAAATCTCCTACGGGTAGGTTTTTTTAGCGTCCTTTCCATTCTCTGAGACGACCTGTATCAATATGGGTAAAGCTGTTATACATACCAACCCCGCCACCGTTAAAGTGTTTTGCCATTTCTGCTACCTGCCATGGCTCAATGCCTCGTACAACTATATCGGCGGCTTTGCCATAGATGTGTAAAGAATTCAGGGCAGCTCCCTCAACTTTACTGTTATGTCTGCGCGTCCTATAACCACTGTTAATAGTGATAAGCGGATTCGATTTACCCGCCATACGTGCCCATTCTTGGATGGCGTACATCAAGTTAAATAACTGCACATCCATTCGGGCCATCGAGTTGCCGTCTTTGACATCACGGAGCGCCCAACACGCTTGTTGGTAGCCGGATTTCAAGTAGCCCTGATTACGGTCAAAAATTTTGATACGGCCGGTTTCTTTGTTATCTGCCCGGCGGTACTCAATTACCCTGTCTCGTTGCCAAAACTGATGGCCACCCAAAGCATAGGCTTCATCAGGAAACAAGATTCCTGCGGAGCCTACCGCCGTGTACGCCACGGCGGCAGCCGAAGTTTTCAAAAATGAACGACGATCCATTTGCATGGTAAATTCTCACGGACGTGGGGCAATGTGGTTATTAGGGGTCAGACAGCGACGGCCACTGGAACAATTTATCGATGTAAAAACGTACCGCTGCTTGGAAAGCTTCGGATAGTCTGGATTTTTCCGAATATACCCAGTCTCAAGCATCTGTTTATAAGACAACCCACTTTCATGAATACCTGGAGCTAAACCATTACGACCATGCCCTCCTCCTGAAGCACGCTCATTTTCAGCAGTAGGCATGGACGCAGATCTACGCTCGCCCGCAAGAGGCCCCATTGCTCGATTAGCTCGCTGAATACCGTCATCGATTTTCCCGGCGGCATTGTTGAGCGGATTGTCTGCCCAATTGATACTGCCGTCCGGATTAGTAGAACATGCTGTCAGTACGAATAGTGCAGCCAACATACAGAGTGCTTTCATAAAATTACTCCTTTTAAACAGTTATTTAGAGATACCTTGCTTGGGGGGATGAATCCAAACTAGCCACTACATACTGTGGCTGTATATCCATGACACCTTGCAAACAGATTTGTTTGTTTGGTCTGATTGTTTTTTCACTCCTTGTGTTCAAACTTTTATTGACACCATTCAAAATGCTTGCATTCAGGGAAGTTTGAACATCCCAGATACTTTTTCTCCGGCTCGTCTTTGATATGCTTTTGTCGCAGAAGGCCGGTACCGCAGTCAGGACAAATATCGCCCTCTCTGTCGGCATCAGTGGCAATGATTACTTCATCTGCTTTGGCCAACAGCCCTTTAATCACTCTAAACTGCTTATTTGCAGTTTCTGAAACCTCCATGAGCCATTCCTGCGGCAGCAGCGGTAGAGCATCAATCTTCGCGAAATCGGCATATTCCTGACCATAAGCACTCGGAAATGCCTGTTTCAGAATATGGCCGAATGCCCATGTCACGACGGTATCTCCATTGCAGTAATAACCGTCGTGTCTGCCGGAGAGTACACCCAGCACTTTACCGATATCCTTGGCCTGGCTGGGTTTTTCGCACAGGAAGAGCCTCATGATTTAACCTATTTCAGATAAAAGGCAGAGAACCCATCATTAAGGATCATGGTTTGAGATTCGATTGTTGCGGGGAAAATGGCAATAACAAACGGCGGCAAGACAACCAAACAGAAAATCACACCTAATACACCTAAGCCGTATTTCCAGTTGGCCGCAGCCCAAGCAATTGCTGTCAACAAAATTGTGCCGAGGGCAATAATTTTACCCAAGCCGCCCTGCATCAGGTTTAACAGCCAATCAACAGCACCGTCCAAAGATAGATCCGTACCGGCCATTGCCGATAGGCTGCAAAGTAAAACCAAAGAGGCAAACAGAATATGTTGCTTGTTGATTTCAAAGTTGATTTCAGTTGTGTTATTCATTTAATGACTCCGATCATGTTTATTGCAAAGGTGGGGTTAAAACGCCTTTAGGAAGCGAATCCGGAATGCCCGTGCCACCTCCAATGGCTGTTGGATTTTGTTGTGTAGAAGAATTAATTTGCTTGTTGCCCTCATCAATGACGGCCGTCGCCTGTTTATCTGCTGAGTTATCGGATGAGGAAACCAGCGGAGTAATGCGTCGCTCTTTACCCGAATTTGAACGCTTTAAAGAGTAACCGGTATTCCATTTGCGGGATTCAACCTGGCTGAAAACCTTAGTGGGATAAACCAAGTTTCCTTTTTCGTCTTCGTAGCTGTTAACCCATACTCTCAATACCTTAGCAGGCATCAATAAAGGTTTGGGTTCATCGGCAGCTGTCATTGACGGGACCGGTTCAGGGAAGAAAGGGCTTACTCGGTTGCGCTTCCGTTTTCCGAAAATTGAGCGCTTCTCTTCCATTCCGGCAAATACGGGGTTGTCATCCGGGTCATAACCCTCTGAGGCATAATAGGCAGCTCTGGCACTGATACAAGGTGTTCCTCTACCATTCATGGAGCATTCTTCAATTTCATCACCAATGTTCCAAAACGAAGAACAACCACCCGTCAACATTACCACCACCAGCAAAGGGAGTTTTTTAAATCTGTCCATCATCTAACATCCTTCGAAAATTCAAGGGAAACCCCTTCTTGTAGTATAATTTCGCCAGTGCGCAAAGGATTGACTACAATTACCGGAAATACCTGATCTGCCTGTTTTGCATAGCGATCCGCCATGTGCTCGAACGCCTTACTGGTTGCCTTGGCTGCACTTTGTGCGGCTGAACTGCCAAGATTAATTTGAGTTCGAGTATTGCCGCTTGAACCGTTGCTGCTGCCGACATTGAATGACACACCATTGGCCGCGCCGGACAATGTAGAACTGATGGTCTCCATTACACCGACTTTAAACAGATTGTGCATATCCTTACCCAGCCGAGAAACGGTCTTTCCCTGCCAGCCAAGCTTGCCGTCTTCTCCGGTAATTTGGCCTTTAATCTTTGCTTCCACCGCTTTGCCGTCTT
Source organism: Neisseria canis (assembly GCF_900636765.1). Lineage (NCBI taxonomy): Bacteria > Pseudomonadati > Pseudomonadota > Betaproteobacteria > Neisseriales > Neisseriaceae > Neisseria > Neisseria canis. Next base: position 1,846,577 of record NZ_LR134313.1, on the reverse strand, counting down.
CTCGGACACATGAAAGTGTTTTAGGTCTGCCGACAACTCTTGAATCGGAGTATTGACCGTAAACAGAAGCTGTTGCGAAGCAGTCTGATAAATCCATTCTGAACCCATTTGGTAATATTGATTTTCCCTTTACGGCCATTAACACCATAGGAGAATGTTCGTTTTCGCCCTCGCTGCTCGTATCTACATTCGTCGGTGCATTGACACCGGTTAACAGCACATACGATAAAATCGTACCTGGGGGGAGATAATTTTTATTATCGTCGGTGCTGCTTTGTTTTTTTTGGCCGCTTCCGCTGATCGTACCCATTCGTGATGAAACTTGGCCATCAACAGTATCAGTTGAAGCATCGGAAAATTGGCTTTCCTGTCCCGAAGCCTGATTGAAAGCATTTTGCTCCTCACCCGATGCCGAACCGGGGGTGTTAAATTCATTTTGCTTCTGGGAAGTCGCTTTTTCATTCCAGACGGCCTGTTGCTTTGCAACTTCTTCTGCAATCATCCTTTTGGTTTCTTCGGGATCTAAGCCGTTATTTTTCTGTTTCTGTTCTGCTCTCAACTTATCTTGATTGTATTGCTGAATAAAGTTATTCAGCGTTTGCTCCAGATTTTTATTCGCTATATCTTCTTGCGTTCCAGCCATCACCTTGGTTTCAACTGGTTTCTTCTTCATTGCTGTACCGTTACTGATGTCTCGGTACACCTGAACAATCACACCAAGAATAAAAATTGCTACAAATCCCCCCACTACAATAAGGGTTTTTCCTGCTCCATTGGAATTATTCCATTTGTTTTTTATTGCATTCCACATGGTTAGTTCCTTTTGCTGACCAGCATCAATACATCGGTAGATTCACCCGGATAAAGTACGGTACGCGGATAGAAAGCCACCGCTCTGATTTTTGGATTTTGGCCGAACATTGCCTCTTCCAATTCCTGCGGAGTATTGCGGTTATTGGTAATGCGGTAGCGCAAAACATCGAATTCCCTGTTTGTATAGCGCTCGACAGGTAAGGTAGCCATACCGTTTTCCAGCATGAGTTTTTCTTTGAGTGGCCTCACGGTATAACCGGCAGGAACTTTCAAAGTCACAATATCCTGCAACACTTGGGAAAGCTTTTGAGCAAAGCCGTTTCCATCGGGAGTAAGTCCGTTTGCCTGCTCGGATGGAGATTGGCGGCCAACGGTAACGGAGATGGTGCGGCTCATGACGGACTGCTTGGGAATCAGGGTTAATGAAACCGGTATCCCGCGCGGATTGGCTTTATCGTTAATCATGAACCACAGTCCTTGATTATTTTTAGGCCAAACCACGATATTTGACCCCCTGATAGATATGATGTCATTAATCGTTCGTTGATCTATGTTTCCCTGAATATCAGGATCCGCAAACGGGGTCATGATTATTGATGGATATTTACGGGAAATATTGACTGTATGGTTCTCGCCGTACATGGATACAATGTTGTATACACCGCGTGCAGGACCCTCTTGAACATCAATATTCATGGGGTAAGAGCGGTTTAATTTTTCCGTACCAATCTGCACTACCCGACGTGCTGCATAATCAGGTGTTTTTCTTTTGTTTTTTCTGGCCTGTTTAGACACTTTGACTGCTTTGGGTGCAGGCAATGCTACCGGCTGTTGTGTTACGTCCGTATTGATCACTTCGACAGATTTTTGTTTGCCTGTTGAACAGGCAGACAGAGCAACTACTGCGCAAGCGGTTAAAAGCATTTTTTTCATATGTTTTTTCCTAAAGCAAATCATTGTCGGCAGAAGACGTTTCAGGCATTTGAATACCTGGGTTCTGTTCTTGACCCGGTACGGTTGCAGGCTGTGTCTGATTTTGTACTGCTTCTGCTGCCGCAGACGCAGAAGCAGGGTTGGCTTGCTCGGCAGATGCTGCGGGCGGCGGGGCAACAATGATTCCTGATTCTTTCTCTTGGATAATGTCGCTCTCCTGTGCCTGAGGATACAGTTGCGTATCATCTACTTTCATTGACTCAATACGTTTTTTATACTGCTCCGGATACTTTTCTATCCATTCTTCTGTCATCGGATTGCCCACATAAGTAACCCAGTGTGTAGCTTGCGGGTGGTATCCGTGCATCCTCATCTTGACTTCGTATGTAGCAACGACAGAACGGATGTCTTCCATATGGCCTTTTTTGTATTGAGAAGAAGTTAGTTTGCCGGTAATGAAAAATTTCTTAGTGCTGGGTTCATATGTAACTTTTTCAACTACAAATCTTGAGAAAATATTTACGCCTGTAAATTTAGGGTTCTTCTTGATGTTGAGAATTTGAGGCCCGATTTCTTTCCATAGATCAGGTGTAAAAAACGGTTCAAGATACTCATAAATTTCGTCGGCATTTGATGGCGTAACCGCTGAGATAATGCCGGTTAGAAATAGTGTCCAAGATTCAAAATAAATCGCATCGGCACTGTTATATGCAACTTTTGCTTCTTTTGTCATATTGGGCGGGACAAGTATGGTTTGTGTACTGGTAAATATCTTGTCCACGACCAAACCTAAAATGATTAAAGCTAAAATTGTGTTCAGGTTTAAATTTTTTTTGAATTCAGCCCATTTTTTTCTGAAAACTGTTCGTGCTGCCCGTAGTTCCATCAGTTAACTACCTTTCTCAGTAACCCGTATTTGAATATTTCATTCAATCGGAAAAATCCCCACCGATACAGACGGTGAAAAAAGACTCCCTGCAAGTGATTGCGTTTACTGCGTATATAGATCATGGAGCCTACAATTCCGAATAATCCGCCTGCTATGTAAACCAGAACATGCTCAATATAGAAGCTCACGAAAATACCGCTCGCACAACCAGCCAAAAAAGGAAAAGTATCATCAGCTTCCCAAAAAGCGATTTGGTTGAAATTGTTGATGTACTGTGGAAAATAAATCATTTCTTCATTCATATCAGTTCCCGCAAACAGTAATGCCCGGTAATTTGTTCTCGCCATACGCACATTTGTCGGTAACAGAAATACCGTTGGATTCAAGAAACTCTGTAACAGTCCGCACACGTCTTTGTGACAATGCTAAGTTGTAGTCTTCTGATGCTCGGGGATCGGCAAATCCCTGAAGTGAAACCGTTTTATCTCTGAGCTGGGGAATAATGGCGACTAATTTTTGTTTCTGCGTCTCACTCAGGCGGTCTGAACCGGTGGCAAAATAAATATTCTGTATATTTTCTAAAGAAATACCCGATTCATTAAATGACAGTTTTATCCCAAAATCAGATGGATTCGTTTTTTGGCCGATGTAAGACCCATCTTCAATACTGAGATTCGCAACATCAGAATAACCGTTGAGTTGACGAAGTGAAACAATTTCAGGATATGGAACAGGCTCTGCCGGCACGGCATGATCCGTGTTATTGGTTGTGCAGGCTGTTATTGTCGATATAGCCAACAATTTGATTAAAATGATTCTTTTCATTTCCGAATCCTGTTAAGTCGGTTCAAGATAAAATTACCGCAAATAATCCAAAGAATATTGGCTGCTGCAAAACCTGAGATCAGTTGGATTGCCAATGTGTAAATCTCATGGCTTCTGTTCTGAACTTCTTTGGCCGCTGGTACATACCATCCTGCGATTGGGTTCCTTACATGTTTCATGTCGCCAAAACATCGGGGGTAAGCATAGCCGGTGAAAACGGTCTTTACCGCTGTTCCGATGGGCTGATATACCTGCGACGAGGTAATTTTTGTTTGTGTAGGTTGTATTTCGCACTTATGCGGCTGGTAGAACATGCCGATTGTGAAATAGCACAACAATACAATTTGGATTTTTATCGCGTGTTTAATTAAAAGTTCTTTCAATTTCAATGGTTATTAGCCTATTTACGATGTTGGTAAGGAACCTGGTATCGCCATTAGCCAAATCGATATGGGTCATGTAGCGGCCGGCAATGCCAAAAGATGGCGTGACATCAATTCTGTAGTTGTTGGTAAGCTTTATGGCCCGCTCCACCCTCCTTTTAGTAATTTGAGAGGCGTAAGCCCCTTCAACCTGAGCTTTGGTAAATCCCATTTTGTAAAGGATCTCGATGTACGATTCATTGTTGATACGGCTTGAAGCCAAACTGAATGCTTGAGACATAAACTCCGGTAGTCGGTGTGGTGCCAGTTCGCGCACAATATAAAAAGCCGTACCTGCAACATTTTTTCTAGGTGTACCAAAAACAGGCACATAAACGAATTTGAACGGTGGAGGTAATTTCAAAGCCCACTCCCCCACCCCTTGCCAACTTTGGGCGCAATAGGGACAGTCGAAAGATATGAACATAAAAACCCTGTTGGCATCGTCTTTATAGTTTCCTATTGCGATGTAATGGTTTTTCAAATCTGATTCAGGTTGTCCTTTATTGTCATTTTTCGGATTCGTTCCAGATAAGCCTGATGCTGCCGAAAGTTTTAATGAAAAAATCACAGCACCCGAACCAATTAAAAATTTTCTTCTGTTCATCGACGTGTCCAAATTAATCGGTGTGAACGCTGACCATCGATAATGCTTCATCAAAATCGATCAGGCCTTGGGCAGATTTTTCTAAAGCAGCCTCAACCAACGTCCGATAGGAACTTTGCTTAAAAAGAGCTTCGGTTATCTTTTCCAAATCCATTTTTAAAATGCCTTGTCTTACTTCTGAGGTATTGAAACCCATTTCAAAGATCGGAATACGACCGTTTAAACCCGTGTGATTACAGTTGCTGCAACCTTCCGGATTGTGCCGGTGGTAGAAAGGATAAGATTCTCTTGTTGGCAGCTCGGAACCTTCGGTTACAGGTACGACTAATGCACAATGCGGGCATAACCTTCTCATCAATCGCTGTGAGAAAGAAGCAAGTTAAAGTATTAGCTAGTACATAAGGTTCGCATCCGAGCTGGATGAATCTCATAATGGTTCTTGCCGCGTCAGGTGCGTGTAGCGTTGTAAAGACCAAATGTCCTGTATTCGCCAAGTGCAGTGCTGTTTGTGCTGATTCGAAGTCATCATCACGCAACTCACCTACCAAGATTACGTCGGGGTCTTGGCGCAAAAAGTTTTTTTGCGCATCCCTAAAGCCCAATTGCGGGCTGACAGCTATTTGGTTTGTCCCCGGTATATTGATTTCAGGGGGATCTTCAACGGTATGAATAATTCTTGTCCCATCGTTAATGTGGTTTATCGATGTCGCAATTGTTCGTGTTTTGCCGCTTCCAGTCGGCCCGCTGGTTGCAATGAATCCCGATTCAGATGTAATCGCCTTTACGTAGGGTTCTCTTAAATATTCCGGTAAATCTATTTGATCCAAAGACAAGTCTTCTGCTTGCCCCAATAAGCGGCAAACAATATTCTGTCCGAATTGTGTGGGAATGAAATTTAAGCGGATATTCAAAAGCTCTTCAGTTTCCTGGTTAAGCAGATAGAGAGATGTCGTGACTCCTCTGCGCTTATCTGTATCGCTTAATTTTCCATATGCCCTCAGTAAATTATCGATTTCGTTGCCATGCTGTCTGGAAATCAGTTCGAAATTGGTCACTGTCATATCTTGCTGTCGGAATCTGATCAAACAGCCGTTTTCTTTGTCTTGGAAGTGTATGTCCGATACTGAAAGTTTTTTTGCATAAAAGAAAAGCCAGTTAAGGAAGCTTTCAGTCGAATCCGGTTTGCTGTGCCCTCCTCCGAAGCTGATTGCGATTTTTCCTAAGTCATACTTCACATTTTCTTTTTGGCGCAGTTTATGAAACTGCTTAGGAAGTTCGAGTTGTGTATTCATGATTCAGTCGCCTGTATTTTTAAGGCAGGGTGCTTTTGAAGCGGTCGGCAATATGGGTAACCGTTGCAACACGTTATTACGCAAGCACCCTGCCTTAAAAATACAGTTGGAAATTACGATGCCCCCATCTTTATTTCCAAATCTACAGATTCCCGGTCGGGTGTTGTGTCGGTTGACGGCCTTATTTTTTGTTTTTTGCAAATAAACCTCAACAAACAATCAAAATTAACTGTTTTTACATTGTTTATTGACAAATAATTTATTTTGTGTTTCTAAAGATAAGTCTAAATCGCCAAAGGATATTTTCAGATTGTTTCTTGACACCCAAAAGATTTTTAAGGTAATGGGCTTACCCAAAAAGGCAAAAGGGTAATACGCTAAAAACCGCGTATTACCCTTTTAAAAGGTGTAAAGGTTAAGGCATAAGGCTTAAATCTAATGGCAATAAGGCTTTAATGGGAAAGGAAAAGATTTAAAGGGAAAAAATGACAAGAACGCGAGCGTTCTTGTCATTTTTAAAAGGCTGTCGCAAGAACTACCACGGCTGACACCTTAAAGTCAAGAAACAATCTGAAAATATCCTTTGGCGATTTCCCTTTGCCTCTCTAGGAAGTTGCGCTCTATCCTAATATGGAATATCCATAACAACTACGGGTAGTGCAATGAATGAGATCGAATTTGAAAAACTACATGACGCCCTTCGCCGATTTAAAAATATCCATCCCCGTTGGGGGAGTATTTTGGTATTTCTGATTGGCCGTTGCGATGGTTTTGTGGAAACCATGACCTTAGACGGTGAAAAAACCAACGAATACTTGATGGAAAAAACCTTGGAGCTACTGAATTCATTGCCTGAAGATGCAACAGATTCCGTTATTACCGACTTGATCGCCGGAGAATTTGATGGTTGGTACATGACCGCACTTGGTCACGATGACAGTTGGGATCTCACGAAGCAATCTTATCAAAACTGGACCAAATCAAACCATATTTCCGAGGCCTTGATTTCTTCGCAACCGCATATTCCTTTTATTCAGGCACGTTCCTACCTTAATTGCTTGTTAGGTCAGGAGTACAGCTAATGACCAATTTAGATTGGATGCTTTTATGCGGATCAGCAGGTGCCGTCGCTTTATGGTTGTTTGGCCGCAAGCTTTTCTCAAATCAAAATTTACCCAATCAAGTTATCACGGAAACCCCGACAGAGCCGTCTGTTGTACATGACAAGTTTCGCATTCTTGATGCAGAGACATTGATTTACGAGCTTGGCCTAAATCCGTCCATCAACGAAATTAAACGGCAATTGGGCATTACCGATGAGAATTGGCTCAAAGACGGCCTGCCTCTAATTCATAATTTTATTACTTTGGTGCAGCGCCTTCCTGCATCGGAATCCCACCACCATGCCGGAGACGGGGGATTGGTCAAACATTCGCTCAACGTTGCTGCTTATGCACTCATTGCTTCTACTGCCCGCAGTTGGCCGCCCGGAGCCAAAACAGAGGATATTGCCCGGCTGAGTGCAGTATGGCGATACGGTATCCTGACCGCAGCTATGCTGCATGATATTGGTAAAGTCATCACTACCTTCGAGATCCCGCTTTATAAAACAGCAGATGACGAATATCCAATTATTTGGCAGCCCGATACCGGCCACATGGCAGATGGAGACAGAAAGTTTTACAAAGTTCTGTTTCCCGATACAAAAACGGCTTATTCCGTTCACAAAGGGCTGGGATGGATGTTCTTTCAGCGCATCGTGCCCAAACATGCCCGCAGCTGGATATCAGACAGTGATCCGAATTTGATTAACACATTGCGTGCGTACCTTAGTGGCAATGATGAAACCTCGGCCTTGGCCGATGTTATTCGTAAAGCAGATATGCAGTCGGTGGCTTTGGATTTGAAAGCCGGATCCCGCCAGCGCTTTGCAACAGCAAAACGCCGACTGTTCAACGAAATCATCATGGACTCATTGATAGAGATGTTGGAAGAGCGCGGTGCATATTTCAGCATTGCTACAACCGCTGGCGGGGATTTGTTTTTTAAGGATGGCGTGGTGTACATGATGGCCAAAAACGTTCCCGACATGGTGCGCAATTTTCTGAATGCTCACCATCCTGAATTAGCCAAATCTTTCCCAAGTGATAACCAGCGGATTTTTGACACTCTGCTTGAGTACGGCCATGTGGAATCAAACATTTTTGATGCAGGGCGGGCCGTTAGCAACATTATCGTTACATTTGCGAAAAATGACGGAGAAATCAAAACTTACCCGTTTACCGTACTTAAATTCCGCCCCGAAACTCTCTTTCCAAAAGGTGTACTGCCGACAGAGTTTTCAGGTGTATTACAAGAAGTAGATGCTCCGACCAAACGTCAATTTATGACCTCAGAAACTGCACGGGATGATACTGACACCGAACCGGCAAAACAAATAACTGACACAGAAGATAAAGATATCCAATCCGATATTCCAAGCTATATTCCTGAAGACTATTCCATCCCCGCACCTCCTAAGGCAAGGTCATCTTCTGTGACAACTATTTCTCCGGCACAGGAACAGGCGAGTTGTGACAATATTGACCACTTCCTTAATAGTCACAACCTATTGTCTGATCTTGACGCAGGAGAAACCGCTGAAATAGATGGAACAGATATCAAACATACAGAGATGGGGCAGCCAACAATACATGCGAAATCTGTTCCAAAATCCAAACCTAAGCCCAAAGCCAAGCCCGCCGCCAAAACACAATCGCCAGTTGTCCGAGCTACCTCATCCCAATCAAGCTCTAAACTGCTGGAAAAATTACTGGAAAACAAAACTGAATCGAATTCACCTGAACAAACCGAATTATCGAGCGTTTCGGGTGCTCAGAAAGACACAGACAATGCGGCCGAAGAAACAGTTGAGAATAATGACCAACTGGATTACTCCCAATCTGCCCAGGCCGGCCTTGATGAAATCTTAGCAGAGCAACAGGATTTGCCCGATAAAGCACCGCGAGCAGTTACAGTTCATCAGGCTGTAAAAACCGCTGAAGACGCTATTGATGGGCTGAAAGAGCAAACTTTGTTGAAAAAAGCCGATGGCAATCGGTTTCTGAACTGGTTGGCTAGCGGTCTTGCCGACGGCACCATTTCCGTGAATGAAAACAACTCTCCAGTACATTTTGTTGAAAGAGGAATGTTACTTGTCACGCCTGAAATTTTCAAAATGTATGCTCATGGATTTTTCGATAAAAACAATCCTGAATGCCCCGGTAAAAAAGCTCAAGACGCTTTTTTAGCGTTGGGAATCAATGAACGAACCCGTCGCACCGGTATTTATTCTGCGCGAATAGACGACAAACACTTGTTTACCTGCTTTTTGATACCTGAAGCCAGGCTCCACTACTTTATAAATGTCAGTCGCCGCCCAGCCAATAATATTGACCTTCAAATCACCGAAAGTAATTTCAAGCGGAGATAGAGTATGAGCATAGTTTATGAAGCTACGGAAAATGTTTACCGAAAGCCGTATGAATTCCGTAGTGCACTGGCCTATTCAGCATCCGCATTTGCCATAGCGATGATGCCAGTTCCTGAAAATGCCTGTAAGAAACTCTAGCGTTGTTTACAGTATTTGAAAGACAATACTGCCATGAACATCCATAAAAACACCCGCCTTACCCCGCACCAACGCCAAGCCGTTTGGCGCGCCTATACGCAGGATAAAATCACCGTTACCTCACTGGCCCGGCAATACCAAGTCAGCAGGGTTACCATTTACCGCATCCTAAAGGCCGCACGGCTGCAGCTGCTCGCACCACAAAACAGCACCAACAACCGTTTCAAACAGGCCAAATACGGAATGAAGCGTTTGGCAAAAGTGGAAAAACACATCGAAGAAAAGCTCAAGAAACAGGCCAAACGCTACAACAAATCCTATCCCGGCGAAATGGTGCATTTCGACACCAAACGACTGCCTTTGTTGCAAAACCAAAAAGCAACCGCCTCAAGAGATTACCTGTTTGTCGCCATTGACGACTATTCCCGCGAACTGTATGCGGCCATTTTGCCCGACCGTACAGCGGCTAGTGCGGCCAAGTTCCTTTTGCGTGATGTGATTGACTGTTGTCCTTATACCATCGAATGCGCCTATTCGGACAACGGCATGGAATACCGTGGCAATGCGTCGCATCCGTTTGCGGTTGCCTGTGTGCAGAACAACATCAACCAGAAGTTTACCCGTATTGCCCGACCGCAGACCAACGGTAAGGCAGAACGGGTAATCCGCACCCTGATGGAAATGTGGCATGACAAAGTTCCGTTTATGGATTCGGAACACAGGCAGAAGGAATTGTGCCGTTTTGTGAATTTTTATAATACGGTTAAGCCGCATAAGGGCTTGAAGGGCGATACGCCTTTTGAGGTTTTACAGGCTTATTTTTCTCAATCTGTTGTGTAAACAACGCGAGGATTTCTTACATCAGCTCTTTGTTACAAATCAAGTAAAAAAACTCAAACACTTTTCCACGGCAGCCATAGTTTTCCTAAAATATACAGCGTTGCTCCTGCTGCCCCTAATATGAAAAAAATCAAACCTTTTTTGCGGGCATTGGGGCATAAAATATAGATTGCAAATGAAAAGCTGAAAAACATGGCTATGGCGGCGGCCAAGCGGTGTTTGTCTTCTTTAAATCGGTTTAAGCTGTAGCTTTCCGACATCACCACATACATTTGCCACAAGGCGGCGGCGCCCATCAGTAACACGCCGAGGGGCAGGAAATAGAGTCCGAGCAACTGCTGATTCATGGTTGGCTCCGTTTTGAAAATAAACAAATTATATAGCGAAACCGGCTTTGCCATGATTGCTATATAATAATGCCTGTCTGAAAAATTGTGGATTTGCCCGATGAAACGCATTGCCGCCCTGCCCGACCATCTGATTAATCAAATCGCTGCCGGCGAAGTGGTGGAGCGCCCTGCAAACGCTTTGAAAGAAATCATAGAAAACAGCATTGACGCAGGAGCAGGCGAGATTCAAATCGAGTTGGCTGCAGGCGGCATCAAGCTGATTCGTGTAACCGACAACGGCTCGGGCATTCATTCTGACGACATCACGCTTGCGCTTCACCGCCATGCCACCAGCAAAATCGCCTCTTTAAACGATTTGGAACATGTGGCCAGCATGGGCTTTCGCGGGGAAGGTTTGGCCAGTATCGCTTCCGTGTCGCGGCTTACGCTGACCAGCCGCAGGGAAGATGCGGCACACGCTTCTGAAATCCGTGCTGTCGACGGAAAATTGGAAAGCGGCCGTGCGGCTGCCCACCCTACCGGCACCACTGTGGAAGTGGCGGATTTGTTTTTCAACACGCCTGCACGGCGTAAGTTTCTCAAATCAGAAAACACGGAATACGCACATTGCGCCAACACTGTTGAGCGCTTGGCTTTGGCGCATCCCGAAATCGGTTTTTCGTTGAAGCACAACGGCAAAAGCATTTTCAAGCTGCCGCCGCAAAGCCTTGAAGAGCGTGTTGGCGCGATTTTGGGCGAAGAATTTCAAGCAGCTTCTTTGCCTGTCGACAGCGGAAACGGCTTGGTACGGCTGCATGGTTTGATTTCCAAGCCTACTTTTGCCAAAGGCAAAACCGACCGGCAGTATTGCTTTGTCAACCGCCGCTTTGTGCGCGATAAAGTGATGCTGCATGCGGTGAAGCAAGCTTACCGCGATGTGCTGCACAATGCGCTCACGCCTGCTTTTGTGCTGTTTCTCGAGCTGCCGCCGGAGATGGTGGACGTAAACGTGCACCCTACCAAAACCGAAATCCGTTTCCGCGACAGCCAAGCCGTTCACCAGCTTGTGTTTCATACTCTTAACAAAACCTTGGCGGCCACCCGGGCCGACCAAACCGAAAGCGTGGGTAACGCCGGCACGATTCTGCACGACATGCTCGGCGTTGCTCCCGAAAAACATTCTGAAACAGGCGAATCTTCCGCTAAATCAACTCCCGTATCTTACACGCCTGCATCCCGCGCACCGCAGCAGCGCAGCCTCAGCCTGCGGGAAAGCCGAGCGGCTATGGATACTTATGCCGAGCTTTACCGCAAAACGCCCGAACACGATACCGAACTGGCAGCATTCGAACAAAGCCGTTTTGCTGAGCCGGCAACAGAATGCCTGTCTGAAAACATTTCAGACAGGCATCAGGCAGCAGGCATGCAGAGTGAACTGCCACCTTTGGGTTTTGCCATTGCACAATTATTGGGCATTTATATCCTTGCTCAAGCGGAAGACAGTTTGCTGCTGATAGATATGCACGCTGCCGCCGAGCGTGTGAATTATGAAAAAATGAAAGCCGCACGCGAGCAAAACGGCAGCCTGCCCAGCCAATCTTTGCTGATTCCGGTAACTTTTGCCGCCGGCCATGAAGAAATGGCGGCGCTCTCCGACCACGGCGATGCCTTGCGCGAATTCGGCTTGGATTTATCGGCAATGGGCAGCAACACCATAGCCGTGCGCGCCGTACCGCAAATGCTGGGTAAATCCGACGTGGCGGAGCTTGCGCGCGACATGCTGCGCGAGTTTACCCAAGTAGGCGCTTCCCAAGCGGTTGAAGCGAGGGAAAACCAAATTCTTTCCACAATGGCCTGCCACGGCTCTATCCGCGCCGGCCGCCAGCTTACTTTGCCCGAAATGAACGCCCTGCTGCGCGATATGGAAAACACGCCGCGCAGCAACCAATGCAACCACGGCCGCCCTACTTGGGTCAAGCTCACATTAAAGGAATTAGATGCTTTGTTTTTAAGGGGGCAGTAATGCCTGTCTGAAAATAAAACCAATCCGTTCAGACGGGCATTGCCGCCTATTTGCTTACTCATTTATTAGGAATATACATATGATTAAAAAAATTTCCGCCCTATTCTGCTGCCTGCTGCCGCTCAGCGCCGTTGCGCAAGAATTTGCCGTCGGCCAAGTTTGGCAATACCGCCACCGCCCAAACGAGGAAAATTCCCGCATTTATATCGTTAAAGTGGGTGCCGATAACCGTGGCGAAAAACAAAAAAAAATCTTCCATATCTACATCGACAATCTGGCGTTGAAAAATCCCCATACCGCCAACGGCATCCAAACCACCCTGCCCCATGCGCCTGTTTCCGAGGGTGCGCTTAAATCAAGCGTAACCAAGTTGGAAGAAGAGGAGAAAGCCGAGCTGCCGGATATTTCCGAGGGCTATGAATTGTGGAAACAGGATTGGGAAGTGGACGACGCAGGCGTGTTTACCATACCGATTAAAGATTTGATCAAATCGGTGGAAAAAGCGCTCAATGAGCCTCTGGTTGAGCTTTGATTGATGCAGGGGATTGAAAATGAAAGCTTTATTTTCGGCTATTATCACGTCGGTTTTGCTGTCGGGCTGCATCACCTCGATGGAAACCGTTACACAAAAAGAGCCGGATGAAAACTTAATCGGCTTTTATATAAACAGTAAAAACGGGTTGAATCATATTTACGTTATCGGAGAGCGCAATGAATACCTGTTTTATGAAAACAAAGCATTTTCCGCATTTTTAAAATCAAACCACCTCAACCATACTGTGTTTACCAATGCGGACATCAGCTATAGCGCGTCTAACAGCGCACTCATTGACTACAATGTTTATTTAGATGCGCAAATAAAGTGGTTATTCCGATTTAAAACGATTTGAAAATCTGGATAGCGACGTTAATGTGTACCAACCCAAAATGCCCAAGCCAGTTTTATTAACGCAAATCAAACAGAGCCATCCCGATTGGCGTGAAGGAAACGAAATCATTGAAGTCCGCTTTCGAAGCCGCGGGCAATTAATCAACCTGAATAACAGAAACGGGCTTTTGGCGCAGCATGCTTTAAAAACGCCGATCAAAGCAACGGTTTCAAGTAGTCACTCGCGTGAGAAAGTACATATTGGTAAAAGTTTGGGCGCGGCGGCTCTGATGCCGGTTTTCGTGGTTGCTTCTCCGCTGACCTGCTTTAACAAAAACGACAGCTTTGCAGAAAGCTTTGTAGATTTATGTCCTTTCCGCTAAAAGATCCGAACCTATGAATTTCCCCAAAACACTTGCTATCTTAGGCCCCACAGCCAGCGGCAAAACCAACCTTGCTTTAAAGCTGGCGGAGCATTTGCCGGTGGAAATCATCAGCCTGGATTCGGCGCTGGTTTATCGGGATATGAATATCGGCACAGCCAAGCCTTCCGCGGAAGAATTGGCCCGAGTGCCGCATCATTTAATCGATATTGTTTCGCCGCTCGAAAGTTACAGCGCGGCAGAGTTTGTGTCCGACTGCCTGCGCCTGTGCGGCGAAATTCACGAGCGGGGAAATTTGCCGCTGATTGTGGGCGGCACCATGATGTATTACCACGCGCTGGTAAACGGCCTGAATGATTTGCCGGAAGCCGACGATGCGGTGCGCGCGCAATTGCAGCAAGACAAACAAAGCCACGGGCTGGAACACCTTTATCGGCGCTTGCAGGAAGTTGACCCGGCTACCGCGCAACGTTTGGAACCCGGCGACAGCCAGCGTATCGAACGCGCTTTGGAAGTATGGATGCTGACCGGCAAACCTTTAAGCGAACACTTTGCCGAACAGGCTGCTTATACTGCACCGCTCAATCTGCATGCGGTTGCGCTGTTTCCCGAAAACCGAAAGCGGCTGCATGAAAATATCGCTTTGCGCTTTCACACAATGCTGGAGCAAGGCTTCACAGATGAAATGAAAGCGCTGCAAGCCGCCTACCCCGGCCTCACGGCCGATATGCCTTCCATGCGTTGCGTGGGTTACAGACAGGCATGGGATTATCTGGCCGGAGAAACCGATTACGAAACATTTGTTGAAAAAGGCATAGCCGCCACCCGCCAGCTTGCCAAACGCCAAATGACTTGGCTGCGCAAATTGCCGGCCGACACATTAATCGACCCCTATCAATCTGATGATGCCTTAGCTGTTGTGCTGCAAACCGCGCAATCACATTTTTCATCTTCCATCAAATGAGCAAGACCATGCCCCATTTACCCACTGTTTCCCTCAAACGCCGCCTGGCCTCCCTGCTCTACGAAGGTTTATTGGCTGCCGCCATTACCGTGGCGCTCGGGCTGCCTGCCGGGCTGGCGTCTATGCTGCTCAACCCGGTTTCGCCGCTGCTTTCGCAAATTGCCGTCAGCCTTATCATGCTGACCGGCTGGTGGTTTTATTTCAAACTCAACTGGCTGAAACAAGGCCAAACCCTGCCCATGCGCACCTGGCATATCGGCCTTGCCGACCAAACCGGCAGTCGGCCCCATCCCACACGTCTGCGCCTGCGCTTTATGTGGGCTTGCGTATTCATCGTATTTATCCCGCTGCTCGCCTATTCCGCGCTGCACGGTTGGGGCACTCCGCCCAAACCCGCATTCGGCGCCGCCCTTTTTTGGTGGATTCTGCCCTGGGGTTTTGCATGGTTTAATGCCGACCGCCAGTTTTTATACGACTTTCTTGCCGGCACCCGTTTGGTGGATTTGCGTAAGAAATAACGCTTGGATTTAATAAAGATAAAGTGATGCCTGTCTGAAAAAGGTTTAAGGTTTTCAGACAGGCATTTTGAACTTATAGTCAATCTACTTACATAATAACGATACTGTCATACTCAGACCTGACCTGGGTATCTTGAGTTGCGGTAACTTTAAAGAGATACTCAGGTCAGGCCCGAGTATGACGGGTGTGCTGTTTTTAAGCGGATGCACTATAAAACGCTGCCGGTTTAATCAGTCTTCGCCTTTGATGATTTCATCGGCAATGCCCATGGCTTGAAAGCTGTCGGGATCGGCAAGCTTCCACATGCGGTCAAGGATGGGGCGGCCGCAGTGGCCGCTAATCAGGGAGCCGGGTTCGATAAACTGATAGTGTTCAGACAGGAGTTTGATCCAACCGTCCGGCTGGCGGCGCACGATATGGTGCGGCTTAAGCTGCGAAGGATGGGTAAGCCCCGTGCTGCCCACGATTTCGGCCAATGCCTTGAGGGTGTTGGCGTGGAAGTTTTTCACGCGCTCGGATTTATCGGGCACATCAAGGGCTTTTTGGCGTGCCGGGTCTTGGGTGGCTACGCCGGTGGGGCATTTATTGGTGTGGCATGAGCGGGATTGGATGCAGCCCACGGCAAACATAAAGCCGCGCGCGCTGTTGCACCAGTCTGCGCCGAGGCTCATCATTTTGGCGATGTCAAAGCCGCTCACGATTTTACCGCTCACGCCCACTTTGATTTTGTCGCGGATGCCTGCGCCGACTAAAGTGTTTTGCACGAAAATCAGGGCATCAACCAGCGGCATGCCGAGAGAATCCATAAATTCTACCGGCGCAGCGCCGGTGCCGCCTTCAGCACCGTCCACCACGATGAAGTCTGGGTAGTTGTTTTCTTCTATCATGGCTTTGACGATGGCCATAAATTCCCACGGCATGCCGATACAGAGTTTGAAGCCTACGGGTTTGCCGCCGGAAAGTTCGCGCAGCTGCTGCCAGAATTTAACCAGTTCGCGCGGCGTGGAAAATGCAGGATGGCTGGGCGGTGAAATACAGTCTATGCCCATCGGCACATCGCGGGTTTTGGAAATTTCTTCGGTGATTTTGGACGCGGGCAACACGCCGCCTTTGCCGGGTTTGGCGCCTTGAGAAAGCTTGATTTCAATCATTTTCACCTGCTCGAGCGAGGCTCGTTTGGCAAAGGTTTCGGGATTGAAATTGCCTTGCTCGTCACGGCAGCCGAAATAGCCTGTTCCCAGCTCCCAAATCAGGTCGCCGCCGTGTTTTTGGTGATAGGGGCTGATACTGCCTTCGCCCGTGTCGTGGGCAAAGCCGCCCATTTTAGCCCCTTTGTTGAGCGCTTCGATGGCGGCTGCAGAAAGTGCACCGAAGCTCATGGCGGAAATGTTGAACACAGATAAATCGTAAGGTTGCAGGCAGCGCTCGTTGCCGATGTGTACGCGGAAATTGCTGTTGCTGATTTTATGGCTGTTACCGGAATGGAGAAACCATTCGCTGCCGGTTTTGTTGAGGTCGTTGATGCTGCCGAATGCGGTGGTGCTGTCTAAATTTTTGGCGCGCTGATACACGAGCGAGCGCTGTTGACGCGAAAACGGTACTTGTTCTTGGTCGTCTTCCAAAAAGTATTGGCGGATTTCGGGGCGGAAGTTTTCCAATAAAAATCGGATGTGGCCGCCGATCGGGTAGTTGCGCAAAATGGCGCGGCGTTTTTGGGTAAGGTCATGGATGCCGAGCGCGGTAAATGCAAGCGATATGATAAAGAGCCACCAAATCTGCCACAGAAGGCTGATGACGGTTAATGCGATAAACAGCCAAAACAAACCGTAGCGCGGCATAATCAGGAAGCCGTAGTTTGCGGAATGGGTGTTGGTGGGTTTGGGTTCGCCTTGTGACATGGTTATTCCTAAATATGGGAGATAATGAGATATTTATTGGTCTGCTTTACTTTGAAGATTATACGCTACGGCGCTGCAAATGGATAACCGGCAGGTATGAGCGGCGCGCTTCTGCGGCGAAGTATAGTTAATCAACTTAAAAATAGTACGTTCTTCATACTCGGGCTTGACCCGAGTATGACGGAAATGCTACTAAAATTAAGTGTTTTAACTATATAATGCCTGTCTGAAAAGCTTGGGCTTTTCAGACAGGCATTGATATTGGTCGAGATACTTAAACCCGATTTAATCGTCTCTATCGCGGCTGCGGTCGTCTCTGTCGCCCCTTCTGTCTTCGTCTCTATCGCGATCGTCATCCCGGTCGCGGTCATATTCCCTGTCTCTGTCGCGATCCCGGTCATCATCATAATCACGGCGGCGGTCGTCGCGATCCCGGTCGTCGTCATCGCCGCGGCGGTCGTCATGGCGGTCTCTGTCTTCGGATTCGCGCTCGTATTTTGAGCCTCTGTCTTCCCGATCCGAATCTCTGTCGCCGCCGCAGGCGCTCAAACCCAAAATGGCCGTCAAACAGAGCAGCCATAATTTTTTGTTGTGTTTCATTGTGTTTCCTTCCTCTTGAGAATAACCAAAGCCTGTCTGAACCGATTTTCAGACAGGCTTTGGTTCAAAATCACTGTTCATCAAACTTCCATCACACTGGCTTTTGCCGCGCCCTGCTTCACTTCTCCGATTTTCTTTTCGCGCTCGGCGTTATCGGCATACATCATGCTGGTGCCGATAATTTGGCCGTTTGATGCTTTCAGGTTGAAATAAAATTTGCCCGATGTGCTTTCTTTCAGCTCATAGCGCGCTTCGTTATCGGCATTTTTACGCACGGATTCTATGCCGTTTTGTGCTGCCGCTTTGCTGCTGTATTGCTCGCTGCGCAGAATGGTTTTGCCGTCGGCGCCTAAAAAGTTGAAATGGAACCCTCCGGTATCGCTTTTTTTCAATTCAAATGTTGCCATAGTTTACTCCTTTGTGAAAAATATGTGCACTATCCAACTAGCTTTTGCGGCAAACTATAATCAACTGCAATACTGCTTGTCAATAAACCCAAAAAGCATATTCCTTGCAAAATGAATATTCTGCGGCTGTTTTACACTCTTCTCGCCGCCATTTTTTTACCCGCTTCGGCCAATTTTCCGGCAGGAATGTGTTTTTTGCCCAGCTCAAACAAGGGTTCTTCCAGCGATAAATGGGCGGCATAACTTTCGGTAAAGCGTTTCATCAGCTGCCCGTTTGGAACATGCTGCGGATCGGTTTTCAGCCGGGTAAACTCTTCATACAGCGCCTGCCAGCTTTCATGCAGGCTTTCGTGCTGCTCTTCGAGCTTTTCGATGCTGCTTTGTGCTTCGGGTGCGTATTGAAGCAGCAGCGGGAAAAAATCCTGCTCTTCGTCTTGATGGTGCAGCGGCGCCGCCACATTAAAATATTGGACAATTTGTTTAACGGCTTGTTCCGCGATGGTGTTAAAGCCGTTTTCGGCAAGATAAGCCGGCAGCATGTCTATCTGGCTGCAAAAGCGGCGCACTTTTTCATGGCAGGCATAAAGCATGTCGATCGGCTCGGCAAAGGTTACGCTGCGGGTGTCGAATAAATTCATGGTGGAATCCTTTTGCTGACGCTGCTTACTTTATACGCGCAAGGGCTGCGTGTTAATCCTCCAAAATACATAGTGGCTCGGCTTGCCGGTGTTTGATAGAAATTCAGACAGGCATATGCCTGTCTGAAACGTTCCGCCATGCGGCTTATTTGTGTTTGTAAAAGCGGCTGTTGAAATAAGCATCCGCCCCTTCACGCAGCAGCACCAGCGTAACCGCCGCCAGCGGCAGGCCGACCAGCATGCCCACAAACCCCATCAACTGGCCAAATGCCATCAACGAGAAAATCACCCAGAAAGGCGATAAGCCGATGCGGTCGCCCACGATTTTGGGCGTGATGATAAAGCTCTCCAAAAACTGCCCCACGGCAAACACACCCCATACCAGCAGCAAACCGTACCATGATCCGAATTGGAGCAAAGCGGCCACCGTGGCCAGCAGCAATCCGGTAAACGCACCCAAATAAGGCACAAACACCAAGATACCGGCAATCATGCCGATGGCAAAGCCCGAATCCAAACCCACCAGCATCAAGCCCAAGCCGTAAATCAAGCCCATAATCAGCATCACCATCAGCTGCCCGCGTAAAAATTCACCCAATACCTTATCCATATTGCCGGCAACGCGGATATAGGTATCAATAAAGCGGCGCGGTATCAAAGCGCGGATGCCGTGCGACCAGCGTTGCCAATCTAGCAGGAAGTAATACAGCAAAAAAGGCAGCAGCAGCAGATTGCTCAATCCCATTACCACATTGCTGCTTTGCCGCATCAGCGTAGGCGCAAACTGTTTCAGCGTTTTGCTCAGTTCGCCGGTTTGCGATTGCAGCCACACCAATACGGTATGGGTATTGATGGTCATGCGGTCGCCTACCATATTGTTCAGCCAAGGCAGAATTTTATATTGGATAAAATGCACAATCTGCGGCAGCCGCTCGAGCATATTATTGAACTGGCCGATCAACATCGGCACGATCACCAGCACCAAAGCCAGCAGCAGCACCAAAGCCGACACCATCACCAGCATGGAAGCCAGGCCGCGTTTCATGCCGTGGTTGCGCAGCTTTTCCACCAGCGGGTTCAAAATATAAGCCATCACGGCTGCCACGATAAAAGGCGTCAGGATATTGCCCAAAGCATAAAGCAGCCACACAAACGACACCAACACCACGCACATGATAATCCACGGCCTTATCGGGCGCGCTCTCTTTTGATACATAAGCTTTCCTTCGTTTGAAATGCCTGTCTGAAAAGCCGTTTCAGACAGGCATGGTATGTTTAATCTTTCAGCTGCCGCCGCTCGTATACGGCTTGTGCCAATGTACCGGCATCCACATATTCCAGCTCGGCGCCCAGCGGGATGCCTCGGGAAAGGCGGCTCACTTTATACGGCAGACTCTTAAACAATTCAGACAGCACATAAGCCGTGGCATCGCCTTCGGCGGTGAAATTGGTGGCAATAATAATTTCTTCAACCTCGCTGTTTTTCAGCCGCTCGATTAAAGGGTTGAGCGCAATATGCGTCAAATCCATGCCCTGCGCAGGATCAACCTGCCCCATCAACACAAAATAAAGCCCGTCATGGCAGCGCGCGGCCTCCATCCCCGCCACATCGGCAGGCATATGCACAATCATCAGGCGGCGCGGATCGCGCTCGGTATCGGCGCAGATGGCGCAGATTTCATCTTCGCAAAAAGTGTTGCACAAGCGGCAATGCCGAACCTGCTTGAGCGCGTGCTGCAAAGCCGCCATCAGTTCGGCCGCGCCCTCCCTGTTATGCTGCAAAAGCCGGTAGGCCATGCGCTGGGCGGATTTGGGGCCGACATTGGGCAACACCTTCAAAGCATCAATCAAGCGGCCGAACGCATCGGTATGGCGGGTCATCTCGTTAGTTTTACGGTTTTACAAATGTTTCAATAAATCCAGCGGTTTTTCAATCGAAAAATCCACCGGCCAGTTTTCCACGGCATCGTCTTCCGAGATATAGCCCCACGCGGCCAACACGGACGTCATACCTGATTTTCTGGCGGCAATCATATCGCGTTCCGCATCGCCCACATAAAGGCAGGCTTCCGGCGGAATACCGAGTTCGGCGCAGGCGTGGCGCATGGGTTTGATGCTGGGTTTCGGCTCTTCGCAGGTATCGCCGCTCACCACCACCGCAGGCTCTTCCACAAATGCCAGTTTAGGCACCAAGCGGTCGGTAAAGGTTTGCGGTTTGTTGGTAATGATGCCCCACTTCAAACCGCGGTCGACCAGTTTACCGATTAATTCGTTGATACCGTCGAACAAAACCGTGTCTTTATCAAAGCATTGTTCGTATTCGGCCAAATAATTTTTTCGCCAGCGGTCGTGATGTGGATGGAAAGTAGAGATGCCCGCGCCCAGCATAATCAGCCCGCTCGCACCGTGACTGGCAACAGGGCGGATTTCTTCCATAGGTTTTTCCGGCAAACCGTGTTTGCGAAGCAGAGCGTTCAGAGCGCCGCCCAAATCCAGAGCGGTGTCGGCCAAAGTGCCGTCGAGGTCAAATAATACGGCTTGGATAGTCATTATGAATTATTCTTTCTGTAAAATGCCTGTCTGAATCTTTTTCAGACAGGCATTTTAACATTAATGAGGGTGATGATGTTCATGATGCTCATGAACAGGCATTTTACACAGCAAATCATCACCGTGCGGATGCCCCCTGCTCTCGGTCTGCACCGTAACATGCCGGATATTTTCATGCGCCAGCCGGTGTTCCAAGCCGTAAACAATCTGCTCCGCCTCGGCAACGCTCATACTGCCCTCCACCACAATATGGCAAGACAAAGCATGAATGCCGCTGCTGATGCTCCACACATGCAAATCATGCACCGCTTCTACACCGTCGGTTTCGCGAATGATGCCGGTGATATGGTCTAAATCCACATCCGAAGGTGTGCCTTCCATCAAAATATGGGAAGCCCGCTGCATCACACCCCAGCCGCTACGCGCAATCAAAGCCGCCACCAGCACACTCGCCAGCGGATCCGCCCACTGCCAGCCAAACACCATCATCAGCACAGCCGCCGTAATCGCCCCCAGCGAACCGAACAAATCGCTCAACACATGCAGATAAGCGCTTTTCATATTAAGATTTTCCTCAGTATCACTGTTTTTCAGCATATACCAAGCCACCCAAACATTAACCAGCAAGCCCAGCACACTCACCGCCAACATGCCCGTTGTCGCCACAGGAGGCGGCTGGATAAAGCGGCCGACGGCCTCCCAAGCAATCATCAGCGAAATCACCAGCAAAGTCAGCCCATTAAACGCCGCAGCCAAAATCTCGAAACGCTTATAGCCAAACGTTTTATAACGGTTTACCGAACGCTCGCCCAACTTCATCGCCAGCAGCGAAATGCCCAAAGAAAGCGCATCCGAAAACATATGCCCCGCATCCGACAACAGCGCCAGGCTGTTGGTTAACAGGCCGCCGGCCACCTCAATCAGCATAAACACACCGATCACAACCAGCGAAGTACGCAAAACCCGCTTATTCGTCGTGTGGCTATGGTGATGGTCATGAGATGCAGACATACGCGCCTCCTCGCTTAATGTTTTTCAGACAGGCATATCATACAGCCAAACAACCGTTATCAAACAGCATTCAATCTGACTATGCCCAAAGCAGAAAACAAAACAGGCCGTTTGAACGTTCAAACGGCCTTGTTGTTTATTTGCAGACTACGCTTGCTTTTTCTTAAATTTTTTTATAACAAAAATTAAAATAACAACCTGAACAAGCAACAATAATACATAACAAATAATTTGACCTAAAGTATAAGCCTCCGCGATATCAGGCATATTATAAGCATGCAAGAAAAAACATACACCTGCCAAAATTCCGAAAGAGTATTTCATTGCCTTATTACGGAAAATATTTTTTATAGCAAGAAAAACCATAAATAGCGTTGACAACAATATCGCAGAAAATATATTCATATAAAACCCAACGGCTTAACAAAGGCCAATATTTATAGTCTACATAGAACAGCCATGCTTGTTCACGCAAAGCCAAGCGCACGACATCGCCGTTAGAATCGATTGACGGTTATGCAAAATACGCTCCGTTTGCACGGCGATATCGACGATACCGCATGGTTTCCGCTTGTAATACAAATTAACCAATGAGATATACAAGATACAGGTCGAATTCTCGAATCCGATATTTACTCGTTGTTTCTTTGCAGGTAGGGTGTGTGGCGCAAGCTATACGCGTGGTTTTTTTAAAGATTCCAACAACTTGCTATGAACCTAACCCCAACAATTTAGTGATGTAGGTTGGATTCTCGAATCCAACACCTTCATTAATCATACGCCACCACAAAATCCGATTCATTCCCGCCCCAATTTAGCGGATAAATGCCTTGCTTTACATAGCGATGAAAGGTAGAAAACGGCCAATCCGATACCTGTGATACATAACCGTGTTTCACCGGATTGAAATGCACATAATTGAAATGACGGGCAAAATCCGCTTCATCACAAATAGCATGCTCCCAAAACCGCTTCTGCCATAAACGCGTGTCGGCACCGATTAAATATTGGCTGTGCCTTTTGATTTGCCGCCAACGTTCCGAAAAATCCGCATCGTTTTCAGGCAGATGCCAAATTCTATGCAGATGATCAGGCATCAACACCCATGCCGCAATTTCAAACGGATATTTTTTCTGCACCGCCCAAACAGCCTCACGCAAAGCCAAGCGCACAGCATCGCCGGTTAGAATCCGTTGGCGCTTATTCGCCACCACCGTAAAGAAATACGTTCCGCCCGCACGGTAATATCGACGATACCGCATATTTTCCCCTTGTTATACGAATTAACCCATGCAGATGATACAAGATGTAGGTCGGATACTCGAATCCGACATTTATGTATCATCACAATGATTAAACATTTACGTCATACCAACCGTTATGTCGGATACAAGTATCCGACATTTACGCATTATCACAAAGATTAAACATTTCCGTTATACCAACCATTTTGTCGGATACAAGTATCCGACCTACGCTTGCTTGAATCCGACATTTATACATTATCACAATGATTGAACATTTCCGTGATAACAACTATTTTGTCGGATACAAGTATCCGACCTACGCTTGCTTAAAACGCTTTCATCATTAAGGCCGTCTGAATTTTCAGACGGCCTCGTTGTTTATTTGCAGGTAGTGTGTGTGGCGTAAGCCACGCACACAGTTTCAAAGATTCCGACAACACGTGCGTGCCGGTGGCACACACCCTACGCACGCAGGCTACGCTTGCTCGTTGTTATTTGCAGGCAAGGTGTGTGGAGCAAGCCATTCGCGCGGTTTTTTTTTAAAAGATTCCAACAACTTGCTATGAACCTACCCCCAACAATTTAGTGATGTAGGTTGGATTTCCGTATCCGACGTTTATACATTATCACAATGATTAAAAATTGCAGTGATAGTTATGTTAGATACGAGTATGTAACCTACGCTTGCTTATCCATATAAAAATTATTTAAAAATCAATTTAATATTTAAAAATTCTCATATGTTTATTCAAAAAATCTTGAAAAAAACTTGAAAAAATCTTGAAATTCGATATAATTCAAACCGGTCTGATTAGATTGGGCTTTTATCCAAAACTAAGTCAGTAACTTTTAAATCATTCAAAACACTTCGAAAGGAAAATCAATTATGGTTTCTAAATATGATTCTATTGATGAAGAGTTTGTTAAAAACGTATGTCAACAGTTATGGGATCGCACATATATGAATATTAACGACACCCGAGGAGTAATGTACATGACTACAAATGATAGGCAAGAAATTTTTCCTCAAGTACAAATTACGCATGAGGATATTAGACAAGAAACTAAAAGACGGGCAATACGAGGGACAGTTCTAAATAAATTTCACGATATGTTCGAAGAAAAAGGTTTTGAAGTAACAAGAACAGAAACCGAACTGATTATAAAAGTGCCTGAAATAAGGGAAAAGGGAGTAACAGAGTTTACAAATTTCCGTTCTTTAAGAGATGCAAACACAAGAAGAATGAGCGAATATAATTCAAGTCGTGATGAATATGAAACTCAGGAAGACTTTGAAGCTGATAACCCTACAAATTTTCCTTTTTAAACCCCTAGATTAAAAAGCACTATTATTAATACTATAAGGAATCAAGAGCCACCTGAAAGCTGCTTCAGGTGGCTCTTGATTTAAGCAGAGGAGAGTTCCCTTACTCCGCCCCAAACAACAACCCTTCCTTAATCCCCCGAATCTTATCCCTCAACACCGCTGCCTCTTCAAACTGCAAATCCCTTGCCGCCTGCTGCATGGCTTTTTCGAGTTTGGCGATTTCTTTAATCGCGTCTTCTTCGGTGTGGATTTCGCCCACTTTCACTTTAGTTTTAGCTGCGCTGAAAGCAGAGCTTTTCAGACGGCCTTTGCCTTTGGTGCTGCCTGAATCGTCGTGGTACACGCCGTCGATGATGTCTTTTACCTGTTTGGTAATCTGCTTCGGCACGATGCCGTGTTCTTCATTGAATTTAATCTGTTTTTCGCGGCGGCGTTCGGTTTCGTCGATGGCGGCTTTCATGGAATCGGTGATTTTGTCTGCATACAAAATCGCGACGCCGTTTACATTGCGGGCGGCGCGGCCTATGGTTTGGATGAGGCTGCGGTGGCTGCGCAGGAAGCCTTCTTTGTCGGCATCGAGGATGGCGACGAGTGAGACTTCGGGGATGTCCAAGCCTTCGCGCAAGAGGTTGATCCCGACGAGCACGTCAAACAGGCCGAGGCGTAAATCTCTAATGATTTCAACGCGCTCTACGGTATCGATGTCGCTGTGCAGGTAGCGCACCTTGATGCCTAGTTCGCTGTAATAGTCGGTGAGCTGTTCGGCCATGCGTTTGGTGAGCGTGGTCACGAGCACGCGCTCGCCTTTTGCAATGCGGTCGTTGATTTCGCTGAGTAAGTCGTCCACTTGGGTGGCGACGGGGCGGATTTCGATTTGCGGGTCAACCAGGCCGGTGGGGCGCACGACTTGTTCGACCACTTGGCCGGCGTGTTCTTCTTCGTATTTGGCGGGTGTGGCGGAAACGAAGATGGTTTGCGGCATGATTTTTTCAAATTCGTGGAATTTGAGCGGGCGGTTGTCGCGGGCGGAAGGCAGGCGGAAGCCGTAGTCGACGAGGTTTTGCTTGCGGCTGGCGTCGCCTTTGTACATGCCGCCGATTTGGGTAACGGTAACGTGGCTTTCGTCGATAAACATGATGGCGTTGTCGGGCAGATAATCCATCAGCGTGGGCGGCGGTTCGCCTTCTTTTTTGCCGGAAAAGTGGCGCGAGTAGTTTTCGATGCCTTTGCAGAAGCCCATTTCGTAGAGCATTTCGAGATCGAAGCGGGTGCGCTGTTCGATGCGTTGGGTTTCGACGGGGCGGTTTTCTTTGGTAAAGAAATCAATGCGTTCGCGTAATTCTTCTTTAATGCTTTCGCAGGCGCGCAGCACGGTGTCGCGCGGGGTAACGTAGTGGCTGGAGGGAAACACGGTGTAGCGACCGACGCGCTGGATGTTGCCGCCGGTAAGCGGGTCGAAGAGGTCGAGGCGGTCGATTTCGTCGTCAAACAGGCTGATGCGCAAGGCGTTGTCGGAGCTTTCGGCGGGATACACGTCGATCACGTCGCCGCGCACGCGGAAGGAGCCGCGTTTGAAATCCATTTCGCCGCGCTCGTATTGCATGGAAACGAGAGTGGAGATGATGTTGCGCTGCTCGATGGTGTCTCCCTCTTTCACGGAAAGCACCATTTGTTGATACTCGGTGGGGTCGCCGATACCGTAGATGGCGGACACGGTGGCGACGATAATCACGTCGTTGCGCGTCATCAGGTTTTTGGTGGCGGAAAGGCGCATCTGCTCGATGTGTTCGTTAATGGCGGAATCTTTTTCGATAAATAAATCGCGCGACGGTACATAGGCTTCGGGCTGGTAATAGTCGTAGTAGGAAACGAAGTATTCCACCGCGTTTTCGGGGAAAAACTCGCGCATCTCGGCATAAAGCTGCGCCGCCAGCGTTTTGTTGTGTGCCATGATGATGGCGGGGCGGCCGCTTTGGGCAATCACGTTGGCCATCGTATAAGTTTTGCCCGAGCCGGTTACGCCGAGCAGGGTTTGGTAAGCGAGGCCGTCTGAAAGCCCTTCGAGCAGGCCGGCAATGGCGGAGGGCTGGTCGCCTGCGGGCGGGAAAGGCTGGTGGAGTTTGAAGGGGGAATTTTCAAATTGGATCACTTGCATGATGCGGCCTGCTTGAAATGGGGAAAAGTGAAGATTATAGCAAATGCCTGTCTGAAAAAGGTTTTCAGACAGGCATTGGGTTTGGGCTATAATATCGCCCATCTTGTTTTTAGGCTTTGAAATATGAAACATTGTTTGCGCTTGGGTGCGCTTTTTCTATGCTGCTTCGGCCTGCAAGGCTGCTTAGTGGCCAGCGCGGTGGATTTGGCCGCAACCACGGTGTTTACCGCGGGCAAAGTGGTGGTAAAAGGTACGGGCGCGGTGATTGATGCGGCGATACCCGACAAGGATGAAGATAAGGAGCAAAAGAAAAAGCGTAAAAAAGAAAAGCACGAAGAGGCAATCCAAGCGGCCGATTACGAGCCTGCCCAATAAAACAGGTTTCAGACAGGCATTGCATCAAGCATGCCTGTCTGAAATTGTTTAAAACACCCGTTTATATTAAACTTACAGCCGATTACACCCACCTTATAAACAACGAGAATACCATGCAAACTTTTCCATCTTTTCTAAAACAACATCTGCAAACCCACCAATTGCCCGCCGAATTGGGCAGCGTGCTGGAAAGCACCGTTGCCGCCTGCGTCGAAATCAGCGGCAAAGTGCGCCAGGGCGCGCTGGCAGGCGTGTTGGGCGAAGCCGGTTCGGGCAACGTGCAGGGCGAAGACCAGAAAAAGCTCGACGTGATTGCCAACACCATCCTGATTGAAAACCTCAAAGCCAACCCCGCCGTAGCCGGCTTGGCCAGCGAAGAAGAAGACACTTTTGTCGCCTGCAACGAAAACGGCGGCTATCTGGTGCTGTTCGACCCGCTCGACGGCTCTTCCAATATCGATGTGAACATTTCGGTGGGCACCATTTTTTCCATTCTCGCCAAACCCGCTGGCGCTTTGGAAACACAGTCGTTCCTGCAAAAAGGCAGCGAGCAAGTGGGCAGCGGCTATGTGCTTTACGGCCCGCAAACCCAGCTGGTGTTCACGCTCAAGCACGGCGTGTTTGTGTTTACGCTGAATAATCAAAACGAATTTATACTCACCAACGAAAACCCGAGCGTGCCCGAACAAACCAAAGAATACGCCATCAATGCCTCCAATCAGCGTCATTGGTTTGCGCCCGTTCAGCAATACATCAAATTGCTGATGGCCGGCGATACCGGCGCACGCGGCAAAAACTACAATATGCGCTGGGTGGCCAGCATGGTGGCCGAAATCCACCGCATCCTGATGCGCGGCGGCGTGTTTCTTTATCCTGCCGACAAGCGCGATCCCGCCAAGCCGGGCAAGCTGCGCTTGATGTATGAAGCCAATCCCTTAAGCCTGATTATCGAGCAGGCCGGCGGCAAGAGCAGCAATGCGGTAGAAAATATGCTGGATATCCGGCCGGAAGGCCTGCACCAGCGGGTGGCCGTGGTAATCGGCAGTAAGGAAGAAGTGGAATATGTAAACCGGCTTCACCAATAAGCCCGACCGCGCAATGCCTGTCTGAAAATACCAACATTTTCAGACAGGCATTTGTTTGCTTTTACACAATAAAAACGCAAAGCAACGCCGCCGCCATTAGAATAACGCCGCATCAATTACTTATATGAAAGGAAAACACATGAAACCTCTGCATCTGGTTGCAGCGCTCGCCATCGGCTTGAGCACATTTGCGGCTAAAGCCGAAACTTTGGCGCAAATCGACACCAATGTAGGCACCATCAAGCTTTCTCTGGATGAAAAAAAAGCGCCGAAAACCGTGGCCAATTTTGTGAATTACGCCAACAAAGGCTTTTACAACGGCACCATTTTCCACCGCGTGATTGACGGCTTTATGATTCAGGGCGGCGGCTTCACACCCGATATGGCGCAAAAATCCACCGAAAAAGCCATTACCAACGAAGCGTCCAACGGTTTGAAAAACACCAAAGGCACCATCGCCATGGCGCGCACCGCCTCCCCCAATTCGGCTACCAGCCAGTTTTTCATCAATTTGGCCGACAATGATTTCCTCAACCGCAAAGGCAACAGCGCCCGCGACGCAGGCTATGCAGTGTTCGGCAAAGTAACCGCAGGCATGGATGTGGTGGAGCAGATTGCCAAAGTGCAAACAACCGATCACCATCATCATCAAAACGTACCGATTCAACCGATTGTCATCAAAAAAATAAGCATTCTGAAATAAACCCAAGCTGCCTTTGAGGCAGCTTTTTTACCGTCCCAAATCATTCAGCTCAGGAGCTTGACCCGAGCTTCATATTTGCCGTTTGCAGAAAGCTTTCAGACAGGCATCTCATGCAAGAACTCATACATTAAGCCATCTTTAAGAAACAGCCGATTCTTGGCATAATAAGCATCCTTTTTCCCAAAAGATTGCTTACAGCCATGACCGACTCCATCCGCCTGCCCGCTTCCAAGCTGAAGCCCTCCACCGTAGCCCTGCCCGGTTCAAAAAGCATCAGCAACCGCACCCTGCTTTTGGCCGCGCTTTCCGATAACAGCTGCGAAATCAAATCCTTATTAAAATCAGACGATACTGACCGCATGCTGGAAGCGCTGGAAACGCTCGGTGTAAAACTGGAGCGGCACGAATCGGGTTTGACCGTTTACGGCTGTAAGGGCGCGTTTCCCAAACGCGAAGCCGATTTGTTTTTAGGCAACGCAGGCACCGCATTCCGTCCTCTTACCGCCGTGTTGGCCATACTCGGCGGCAACTATCATCTGCACGGCGTGCCGCGGATGCACGAACGCCCGATCGGCGATTTGGTCGATGCCTTGAGAATTGCCGGCGCGCAAATCGATTATTTGGGCAACGAAGGCTTTCCGCCCTTGCACATCGGCGCATTCCAAGACAACGGCACGCGGATTATTCCGATTCGCGGCAATGTGTCGAGCCAATACCTGACCGCGCTCTTGATGGCCCTGCCGCTTACCGGAGAGGCGTTTGAAATCCATGTGCAAGGCGAATTGATTTCCAAACCTTATATCGACATCACCTTAAACCTGATGGCCAAATTCGGCGTGAACGTGGAAAACCACAATCACGAAATATTCAAAATCCCTGCCAATGCGCGCTATCACGCACCGGAAACGGTTCATGTAGAAGGCGATGCTTCCAGCGCATCTTATTTTCTCGCTGCGGGTTTGTTATCGGGCGTGCCCATCCGTGTAACCGGATTGGGCAAACATGCCATTCAAGGCGATGTGGCATTTGCCGGCGAATTGGAAAAAATCGGTGCTTCGGTATCTTGGGGCGAAGATTTTATCGAAGTGAGCCGGTCGGAAGGCAAAAGCGTGTCGGCTTTCGACTTGGATGCCAACCACATCCCGGATGCCGCCATGACCTTGGCCGTGGTGGCGCTCGCTACCGGCGCGCCGTGCAGCCTGCGCAATATCGGCTCGTGGCGTGTGAAAGAAACCGACCGCATCGCCGCTATGGCTGCGGAGTTGCGCAAAGTCGGCGCTGTTGTGGAAGAAGAACCTGAAGCCATCCACATCACGCCACCCGCCGCCTTGATACCCGATGCCAAAATCGACACTTACGACGACCACCGCATGGCCATGTGTTTTTCACTGGTCTCGCTGTTGGGCGTGCCGGTGGTGATTAATGATCCGAAATGCACACACAAAACGTTCCCTGATTACTTTGATGTGTTCGCTTCATTGCAGAAATAAAGAATGCCTGTCTGAAAAGTCTGCTTTGCAGCAAGCCGTATTCAATTTACAAGGCTTTGCCAGCGGCAGGATAAACACCGGGATTTTCTTTTTAAAACAACTGATAAAAGAAAATTCGGGCAGCCTGCCCCAAGCAGCCTCTTAATTATTCAGTCAGAATAAAATCAGGAAAAAATCCGAAATAAAAGATTCTTAAAATCCGTAAAAAACTTGAGGATAACGCACAATTTGATTATGATATGCGCCAAATTCCATCAAATCCAAACTAAAGAAGGTAAGCAAAGATGTTAAAGAAAACCGCAATCCGTACCGGCTCGGTTGCCATCGTTCTGATGCTGGGCGCATGTTCTTGGACACAACCCCCGGCTCCGGTGGTACAGGGTAACACTGGTTCGGCAGGCAGTTACGGCAGCGAGGCAGGAAGTGCACCATCTTCTAATCCTTACGGCGCTACACCTTATGATCCCAATGCCGGCGGCACAAGCGTAGTCAACAACACGCCCGCGCCTTACACGCCCCCTTCTCAGCCGGTCAGCAGCGGCGGCAGCTATACACCTTCTAATGCACCCGTAGACATCAATGCAGCCACCCATACCGTGGTGCGCGGCGATACCGTTTATAACATCTCCAAACGCTACAACATCACCCAAGACAATCTGCGCGCTTGGAACGGCCTATCAGACAACACCATTAGCGTAGGCCAAACCCTGCGCGTTAAGCCCGCCGGTTACACTGCTCCTGCAGGCGGTTCTACCGTTGCCACACAAACCACAAAAACGCCTGCCGCAACAACACCTACGCCCGCTCCGGCAGCCAGCGGTCCCGCCACCACGCCTACCGTGGCAACCGGTGGCACGCGTACCGTTGAAGGCATCACTTGGCAGCGCCCGACATCAGGCAGCGTGATCACCCAATTTACCGCTTCCAATAAAGGCGTGGATATCGGCGGCACCGCCGGCCAACCCATAGTGGCTGCGGCAGACGGTAGAGTCGTATATGCAGGCTCGGGCTTGCGCGGCTACGGCAATCTTGTGATTATCCAGCACACCAAAACATTCCTGACAGCCTACGGCCATAATCAAAGCCTGTCTGTAAAAGAAGGTCAAACCGTGAAACGCGGCCAAACCATTGCCAAAATGGGCAACAGCGATGCCGACCGCACCAAGCTGCACTTTGAAGTGCGCAAAGACGGCAAGCCGGTTAACCCTGTTAACTATGTTGCGTTTTAAATCTCGCATTGAAATCAAAACACCTGCTTATTTGTTTAAGCAGGTGTTTTTTATTCCGCCAATAATTCTCTGTAAACACCCTCATCGTGGGCTGAGAAGCAGCACAGAATAACCCGTTCCATAGACGGACATTGCGGTAAGGTTGCCAAAATCGTGTTCAATGCTATTTTTGCCGCCTGTACAAAAGGATAGCCGTAAACTCCCGTGCTGATACTGGGAAAAGCGATGCTGCGGATGCCTTTGGCTTCGGCCAGTTTTAATGAATTGGCGTAGGCATCTGCCAACAGTTTTTCCTCTCCCTGCCCGCCGCCGTGCCAAACAGGCCCGACAGTGTGAATCACAAACCGCGCAGGCAAAAGGTAGCCGGCGGTGATTTTGGCTTCTCCTGTTTCGCAGCCGTTTAAAGTGCGGCACTCGGCCAGCAGCCCTTTGCCCGCCGCCTTGTGAATTGCGCCGTCCACCCCGCCTCCGCCTAACAGCGAATTATTGGCGGCATTCACAATAGCGTCCACCTGCAAAGTGGTAATGTCTGCTTCCATCACTTCAATTTTGTTGCGCATGATTAGCTCCTTATTTTTCAGACAGGCATCACGATATGGCAAATTAGCTTAAATTTTGCTACAGGCGCTGGCGCATTTGTTCAAACAAGCATACCGTAGCCGCCATTGCCACATTCAAAGATTCGGTTGCGCCGAGCATCGGTATGCGCACGGTAGCATCGGCTGCTTGCTGCATGGTTTCGCTGACACCGCTGCCTTCATTGCCGAATATCCACGCACAGGCATGTTGCAGATTCAAATCATACAGACTACGGTTATTGCAGCCTAAAGCAGTTGCCCAAACCCGGCCTTGATAGCGTTCGCGCCAAACATTTAAATCCGCGCGAGTATGCAACTTCAATAAGAAATGCGCACCCATTCCCGCCCTCAACACTTTAGGCGACCAAACCTCGGCGCATTCTTTGCTCAACACCACCTGCTGCACACCGGCGGCGGCTGCGCTTCTCAGAATGGTACCGACATTACCCGGATCCTGCACGTGCTCCAGCACGACACAATCGCCGCTGTCGGGCAAGGATGGTTCATCCGGCAGAGATACCAGCGTCATGACTTCTTCGCCTTCTGTCAAACTGGTAATTTTCGACAAAGCGGCGCTGCCGACGATAACGGTTTTCTGTTCATCAAACTGTTGCAGCAAAGCCTGGATTTCCGGTTTGCCGGCTTTGCTTTCAGGAATATAGAAACCCTGCGGCGCCCAACCGGCTTTCAGACAGGCATCAAGAAGATGCGTGCCTTCCAACACGGTTTGGCGGCACAACCGGCGCTCTTTGGCCGAAGAAAGCAGCTTGGCCAGATGCTTGAGCTGCTCGTTTTGGGCTGAAGTAATGTATTTCATTTTAGCAATCAATCGGTAGTAACAATGCCTGTCTGAAAGATAAAGCGGCTTTTTCAGACAGGCATTGTTATTATAGCCGGATACTTTACAGGTTAAATTGCCTTTGTACCCGCTGCTTGTAGATACCGGCTTTAATCCCGCTCAATCCGCCAAAAATGCGCCAGCGGGCCGTGTCCTTTGCCTACTTTCCAGTTCGTTCCCGCCTCAATTGCGCCTTGCACATAACTTTTAGCGGAAGATACGGCGGAACGCAGATCCTGTTTATACGGATAATAGGCCGCAATCGCGCTGGAAAGGGTGCAACCCGTGCCGTGCGTATTTTGCGTGGGCACGCGCGGCGTGATGAAGCATTGCGGCTGCTCCATGCCTTGCTGGATCAGCCAGTCGCGCGCATCGCTGCTGTTTTCCCAATGGCCGCCCTTGAGCAATACGGCTTTCGTGCCTCTATTCATCAACTGTTTGCCTTGCTCCAGCATTTCTTCTTCCGTTTGCGCCAACCGGTTGCCGGTAAGCTGCGCCAGTTCGCTCAGATTCGGCGTTACAATATCGGCCAGAGGCACAAGCTCGCCCAGCATCGCTTCAACGGTATTTTCCAGTGCGAGGCTGTCGCCCGAAGTCGCCACTAACACGGGATCGAGCACCACAAACGGCGGTTTGTGGCGGCCGAGCACATCGGCCACTGTGCGTATGGTTGCCACATCCGGCAGCATACCGATTTTTACCGCATCGATGCGGATATCGGTCAACACGGATTCACATTGTCGGCGCACCATCTCGGGCGGTACCGCATGAACGCCTTGCACGCCTTGCGTATTTTGCGCGGTAATCGCAGTAATCGCGCTGGTTCCGTACGCACCGAGCGCATCGAATGTTTTGATGTCGGCCTGTATGCCCGCACCCCCGCCGGAATCCGAACCGGCAATCGTCAGCAAGCAGGGAAAAGGTTTGGCATATTGCAACTCGTTAATCTCCATAGTTCATCTCTCTGTTTTAACCATATTTATCGTGTTTTATTTAATCAATCTGATGCCTGTCTGAAAATGTTCAGACAGGCATCATGCAGGCTTATTTTGCCGTTGCTGCCAATTCCAACGAAGCAGCCAGCAGCGACAGGCGTGCCATCACGCCATATACATACAGGCGGTTGCACTCGCAATCAGGGTTGGCATGGTTGGTTTGCGGCACCCCCAAAGAGCTCCATTGCTCGAACACCCGTTTGCAGCGCGATGCCGGGCCGCCTTCTTCCGATTCTGCCACCGGAATACTCTGCTCCAGCGGCACAAACAGCATACCGCTTGCATTCAGGTTTTCATCGGCGCTGCGCCCTTCGTGCACACGGTAAAAACCGCCGATCACAAATCGGTCCATCATATACACCACCGGCTCCGATACCGCACCGTTCAGGGTTTCATAAGTATAAATCCCTTCTTGCACAATCACTTCGCTAACTGCCAAGCCTTCTTTTACCGTGGCCATCTTATTGCGGTTTTTGCGGTTGAGGCTGCGCACTTCTTCTGCCGATTTCACACTCATCACCCCCATGCCGTAAGTGCCTGCATCAGCTTTTACAATCACAAAAGGCGTGTCTTTAATGCCTTTTTCATCATACTTCGCCTGAATTTTAGCCAACATGCGTTCCACCGCATCTGCCAGCATATCTTCGCCCTCGCGCTCCTGAAAATCCAAACCGCTCACTTGCTCGAAGTAAGGATTAATCTGCCATTCATCAATGCCGATCAGCTCGGCAAATTCTGCCGCAACACGGTTGTAAGCCTCAAAATGCGTGGTTTTCCGACGGTTGGTCCAACCACCGTGCAAAGGCGGCAATACGGTTTGGCTGATATCCTGCAAAATATCGGGAACGCCCGCCGACAAGTCATTATTCAACAAAATCAGGCACGGGGAAAAACCGTCTGCCAAATGTACTCGTCCGCGCGTACGCATTAAAGGCTCAAGCAATACCTTGTCGCCCAAAGCCGTTTCCAATTCAGTTGCCTCTGTGATTTCAGGGTTCAGGCTGCCCAAACGCACTTCATAACCCGCACTGCGCAAAATATTGCTCAACGCATAGACATTTTGCAGATAAAAAGTATTACGCGTGTGGTTTTCAGGAACAATCAACACCGAGCGCGCCGTTTCACAAGCACGCTCAACCGCATCCTGCGCCGCCATAGCGGCCAAAGGGATGAAATTCGTATTTAGGTTATTGAAACCTCCCGGAAACAGATTCATATCAATAGAGGCCATTTTATAACCGGCATTGCGGATATCTACCGAGCCGTAAAAAGGCGGTTTGTTTTTGCCCCATTGCGAACGGAACCAGGCTTCGATTTTGGTTTGGTTTGATAAGATTTTCTTTTCAAATTCCTGAAGTTGCGGCAAGTAATCAGGTGCCATCTCAGCTAAATTCATGATGTATGCTTCCAGAAAAATTCCGATAAGCAGCATAATACGGGGTTTTTTATTAAAAAAACAAGTGGGCGCACAGGGATAAATTAACAAAAACCAACATTAAAAATAGACAAAAAGTCTAAAATTTAAATAAAATTCCAAACGATTTTATAAAAAATAAAATTTTTAGACATTTTTGCTTGCCATTTAATCATTAACAGCCTAATATACCAATCATCTGCCAACCCCTCTAACGTTAGAAAAACACAAATCATGAATCCACAAACCCTCTACGACAAACTCTGGAACAGCCATATCGTCCGCCAAGAAGAAGACGGCACGGTTCTACTCTATATCGACCGCCATCTGGTTCACGAAGTAACCAGCCCGCAAGCCTTTGAAGGCTTGAAAATGGCCGGACGCAAACTGTGGCGCGTCGACAGCGTGGTTTCCACCGCTGACCACAATACGCCTACCGACAATTGGGACAAAGGCATCCAAGACCCGATTTCCAAGCTGCAAGTCGACACTTTAGACGGCAATATCAAAGAATTCGGCGCGCTGGCTTATTTTCCGTTCAAAGACAAAGGCCAAGGCATCGTGCATGTAATGGGGCCGGAGCAAGGCGCTACCCTGCCCGGCATGACCGTGGTTTGCGGCGATTCGCACACTTCCACCCACGGCGCGTTCGGCGCATTGGCACACGGTATCGGCACTTCCGAAGTCGAACATGTGATGGCCACCCAATGTATTACGGCCAAAAAGTCCAAATCCATGCTGATTAAGGTGAACGGCCGTCTGAAACCGGGCGTAACCGCCAAAGACGTAGCTTTGTATATCATCGGCCAAATCGGCACTGCAGGCGGCACCGGCTATGCGATCGAATTCGGCGGCGAAGCCATCCGCTCGCTCAGCATGGAAGGCCGCATGACCTTGTGCAATATGGCGATTGAAGCCGGCGCGCGTTCGGGCATCGTAGCGGTGGACGATACCACCATCGAATATGTAAAAAACAAACCTTTCGCTCCCAAAGGCGAAGCATGGGAACAAGCCGTTGCTTACTGGAAAACATTGGTTTCCGACGAAGGCGCGCCATTCGACAGCGTATTCGAGTTTGATGCCGCCGATATCGAACCGCAGGTAACGTGGGGCACATCCCCCGAAATGGTATTGGACATCAACGGCAAAGTGCCGAATCCGGCGCAGGAATCCGACCCCGTAAAACGTAGCGGCATGGAACGCGCCCTCGAATACATGGGCTTAACCGCCGACACGCCGCTGAACCAGATTCCTGTGGACGTGGTATTTATCGGCTCCTGCACCAACAGCCGCATCGAAGATTTGCGCGAAGCCGCCGCCGTAGCCAAAGGCCGCTTGAAAGCCGATAACGTGAAGCGCGTTTTGGTGGTGCCCGGCTCGGGTTTGGTTAAAGAGCAAGCCGAAAGAGAAGGTTTGGACAAAATTTTCACCGAAGCAGGCTTCGAATGGCGCGAACCCGGCTGCTCAATGTGTTTGGCCATGAATGCCGACCGCCTCGAGCCTCAGGAACGTTGTGCCTCCACTTCCAACCGTAATTTCGAAGGCCGTCAAGGTAACGGCGGGCGCACTCATTTGGTAAGCCCTGCTATGGCGGCAGCGGCGGCTGTGGCCGGACACTTTACCGATGTGCGCAACTTGTAAACGGAATGCCTGTCTGAAAAAAGTTTTCAGACAGGCATCGGCCGGATATGCAGTTTACTTATGACAATTTGTATTTTCCGGCAATCTTTGGCATTATAGTAAATACAGCAATAGATATTGTCTGTACTTTCAAAAATTAGGAGATTACACCATGAAAAAATTAGTATTGATCGCTTTAACTACAATGACCATGCTCTCTGCCTGCAACACCGTATCCGGCTTCGGTAAAGACGTATCGAAAGCAGGCGACAAACTTGAGCAGTCTGCCGACCAACATACTCATTAAACAGCCTTGCCCCCGCCCTATCATAGCGGCGGGGGTATTTCCCAACGAAAGTACATACAATGAAAGCATTTACACAAATCACCGCTCTGGTCGCACCGCTTGACCGCGCCAATGTCGATACCGATGCCATCATTCCCAAACAATTTCTAAAATCCATCAAACGCTCAGGCTTCGGGCCCAACTGTTTCGATGAGTGGCGCTATCTCGACCACGGCGAACCGGGCATGGACAACAGCAAGCGCCCGCTAAATCCCGAATTTTCACTCAACCGGCCGCGTTACCAAGGCGCGCAAATCCTGCTTACCCGCAAAAACTTCGGCTGCGGTTCATCACGCGAAC
This sequence comes from Neisseria canis, assembly GCF_900636765.1. NCBI lineage: Bacteria > Pseudomonadati > Pseudomonadota > Betaproteobacteria > Neisseriales > Neisseriaceae > Neisseria > Neisseria canis. The sequence continues at coordinate 1,808,454 of NZ_LR134313.1, read as the reverse complement.
ACGCCCCGTGGGCTTTGGACGATTACGGTTTCCGAGCCGTTATCGCCCCCTCTTTTGCCGATATTTTCTTCAACAACTGCTACAAAAACGGCCTGCTGCCGATTGTATTGAGCGAAGAAATTGTGGATAAACTGTTTCAGGAAACCGAAGCCACAGAAGGCTACCGGCTTTCAATCGATTTGGAAAAACAAACCGTTACCACACCAAGCGGAGAATCTTTCGGCTTCGACATTACCGAACACCGCAAACACTGCCTGCTCAACGGCTTGGACGAAATCGGCCTTACCCTGCAACACGCAGATGAGATTAAAGCATTTGAAGCGCAGCGCAAACAAGCACAACCGTGGTTGTTTAATGCTTGATCCGATGCTGTTCAAAGGCCTGTCTGAAAAGCTTTCAGACAGGCCTTATATAACAAATAAACTCCCAAAAATCATACGCTCATCATACAAGGACTCAAATCTGCTCCATAGTCAATCAACTTAACTTTTACTACGGCGTTGCTGTGCCTTGCCTTACTATCTGTACTGTCTTCGGCTTGCTGCCTTATATGAAAAATGTGTTGATTGACTATAATATCATTACATTTCATTAACAAAGGAAAAATAATCATGACCAAACAAATTGCCATCCTTCCCGGTGACGGTATCGGCCCCGAAATTACCGCGCAGGCCGTGCGCGTGTTAGACAAGTTGATTTCAGACGGCCTCGATGTCCAATATCAATACGCCCCGCTTGGTGGCGCCGCTTACGACGAATACGGCCATCCTTATCCCGAATTCACTCAAAAACTCTGCCGCGAAGCCGATGCCGTACTGCTCGGTGCCGTCGGCTGCCCGCAATACGACAACCTCGACCGACCGCTCCGCCCCGAACGCGGTTTGCTGGCCATCCGCAAAGATTTAAACCTGTTTGCCAACTTGCGCCCGGCCATCCTGTATAAAGAATTGGCCAACGCTTCCACACTCAAACCCGAAGTGGTTTCCGGCTTGGATATTCTGATTGTGCGCGAACTTACCGGCGATATTTATTTCGGCGAACCGCGCGGCATCCGCACGCTGGAAAACGGCGAGCGCGAAGGCTTCAACACTATGAAATACAGCGAAAGCGAAATCCGCCGCATCGCCAAAGTGTCGTTTGAAGCCGCACAAAAACGCAATAAAAAATTGTGCTCGGTCGATAAAGCCAACGTGCTGGAAACCACTGAATTGTGGAAAGAAATCTTCACCGAAACGGCAAAAGATTATCCCGATGTCGCGCTTTCGCATATGTATGTCGACAACGCCGCCATGCAGCTTGTGCGCGCGCCGAAGCAGTTTGACGTGATCGCCACCGGCAATATTTTCGGCGACATTCTGAGCGATCAGGCATCAATGCTGACCGGCTCTATCGGTATGCTGCCGTCTGCATCTTTAAACGAAACCGGCAAAGGTTTGTACGAACCTTCGCACGGTTCCGCCCCCGATATTGCAGGTCAAGATAAAGCCAATCCGCTCGCAACCATTCTTTCTTTAGCCATGCTGTTGCGTTACAGCCTGAACGATGAGGCTCGTGCGACGCAAGTGGAAGCTGCTGTACAAAAAGTGCTGGAGCAAGGCTTCCGCACCGGCGATATTTTTGAAGAAGGCTGCAAACTCGTTTCTTGTACGGAAATGGGCAATGCGGTTTTGGACGCTCTATAACGGATTCACTATACAAATAAAATGCCTGTCTGAATATTTTTCAGACAGGCATTGTGTTTACCGGTAAAGCTATGGTTTCAAATTCTGAAATACACGCCCTGCCCGTCTTGAATCCGGTGGATTTCCCAACCGTAAACGGCTTGCAGCCGTTCGGACTGCATCACCTCGTTCACGCTGCCGGTGGAAACGATTTTGCCTTTGTTCATTAAAATAATGTGGCGGGCGTAACGGGCGGCAAGGTTCAAATCGTGCAGCACCATCACCGTGCTGAAATGTTTGCCGTGTGTGGTTAAGTATTGCATCAAACGGTGCTGGTGGCGGATATCGAGATGGTTGCACGGTTCGTCGAGCAGCAGTATCGGGGCGTTTTGCAGCAGTGCGCGGATGATGTTGGCGCGTTGCTGTTCGCCGCCGGAAAGCGTGCCGATGCGTTTCTCCGCCAAGCCGGAAAGGTCGAAATAATCCAATAATTCATCGGCTTGCCGTTGGGTTTGCTCGCGGTCTTTATTAGTGCGGAAAGTATGCGGATAACGACCCAGCTCGATGTATTCGCGCACGGTAAGCGGCATCTGGTATTGCCCGTGCTGGCCGACCCAAGCCACTTTGCCCTGCTTGAGCTGCGGAGCGACATCGGCACCGAACAGGCTTACATTGCCTTTTCCCGCTTGCCGTATCAAGGCTTTCAGCAAGGTAGATTTGCCCGCCCCGTTGGGGCCGATGATGGCGGTGCAGCAATCGTTCGGCAGCGATAATTCTTCCACCGAAAGAATGGTTTTTCCTTTAGCTTCCACATTTAAACAACTGATTCGGAAAGAAATGTTTTCCATAATTTATCCTTTCCGCATCGGTTTGACAAACAACCACATAAAAAACGGCCCGCCCAGCAAAGCGATGATGATACCGACCGGCACGTCGACCGGATAGGTTATCCAGCGTGCCGCGCTGTCCACCGCCAGCAAAAACACCGCCCCCAGCCATGCCGAAAGCAGAATCAATTTGCTGCGCCGCCCTCCGACGGCTTGCGCCAGCACGTTCGGCACCATCATGCCGAGAAAGCCGATAACGCCCGACAACGAAACCGCCGCGCCGGTGAGCAAAGCCGCGCCGACTACGGTTTGTACCCGCGTCGCATTAACCGAAATCCCCATGCTGACCGCCGTGTCTTCGCCCAGCATCAGGCAATCCAGCCGCTTGCCCGCCCAAAACAGCAGCACCAACCCGACTGCCATCACCAGCGCAGCATACAACGGTGAAGTAAATCCTGCTTCAGCCAAACTGCCCGATAACCAAATGGTCGCGCTGCGCAATACCATGTCGTCGGATAAAAACAGAATCAGACTCACGATGGCCGCCGAGAAGGCGCTCAACACGAAGCCCAGCACCAATAGCCCCAGCGTACCGCCGCCAAACAAACGGTGTATGGCGAGAATCAGCAGACACACCGCCAACGCTCCGGCAAAAGCGGCCAGCGGCACGCCGATTGCCCCCACGCCGAACGCCAGCACGATAATCACCCCCAATGCCGCGCCGCTGGAAGTGCCGATCAGGCTCGGATCGGCCAGCGGGTTTTCAAACAAAGCCTGCAACGCCGCTCCTGCCGCCGCCAAAGCCGCACCGACCAACAGAGCGGTGGCAACACGCGGCAGACGTATGCTTTGCACGGTTTCGTCCATATGATGCGGCGGCTGCCACTCGCCGAAACCGATACCGGCGCAGAACCAAACAAGCGCGGCGGTAAAGATGAGGCAGAGAATTAATGGAATAGGTTTCATTTATGATATTCATTTCAGACAGGCATATCTTCGTAGATAAACCCAACAAATTAACGTACCAATAATTTATCAAGCAAAGCTTTTGATTCATTCAAGGAATCAATCTGCCGGTCGATATCCGCACGTTTATCTTCCAATTTTCCACGCAAAACGGTACAGAAATCCTGAGGTTCGTCATTCAAACAATCCCGCAGCAGCGCAATATCTTTCAAAGGTAAACCGGCACGGTTTAGAATCATTACTTTTTTTATAAAGTCAATATCTTGTGCTTTATAAATGCGATACCCACTACTATTTCTTTGAGGAGAAACCAAGTTTAGTTTTTCATAGAAACGTATCATGCGGATACTGGTTTTGCAGGCCCGAGCCAATTCACCGATTTTCATATTTCTTCCTAAAAAACAGTTGACCCTGACATTATGTCACGTTCTAGACTAAATACACCTAAATCATAAGGAAGGGATTATGAATCGACGAAATTTTTGCTTAAGCAGCGCTACTGTTTTATTAACCGCTTGCACCGGTTCGCTTTTCTTCAAAGCATCAGATAATGTTAAAAAAGTTTATATTATTCATGGCTATGGCGCGACACCGGACGATCATTGGTTTCCCTGGCTGAAAGCCATATTGGAAAATCAAAATATTGCCGTCGATGCCGTCAAACTGCCCAAAAGTCATCAGCCCGATTTCGACCTCTGGCAAACTACGCTGGCCGAACATATAGGCAAACCACAAAAAAATGATATTTTTATTGCACACAGTTTAGGCACTATCAGCCTATTGCATTACCTTTCCAAACATAAACCCATGTCCATAGGCGGACTGATTTTAGTGTCGGGTTTCTGTCGCCGCTTAACTAAGCTTTCTACTATAAATGGTTTTAATGTAGACGCTTATATAGACTCAGCCAATCTTGATTCGGCTGCCATACGCGCCATGTCTCCCCAAATTTACAGCATCATCAGCAAAAACGATTTTATAGTCGATCCTGAAGAAAGCTTGAAATTGGCAGAACAACTGCACAGCAAAGTCATCAGCGTACCCAAAGGCGGACATTTTCTAGCACAAGACGGATTCAGGCAGTTGCCTCAAATTCTGCCTCCGCTAAAACATTTCTTGGAGCCATAACCAATACTTTCAGACAGGCATATCATTACAGACGCTCTATAATTGATTACTCCTGTCTGAAAGCCGGCCATTCTATTTCGCCAACCCGTTCAACTTCTTCACAATCTCCGGCGTATCCAAACCGTAGCGGAACATATCGTTGGCCTGCCACAAATAAATCTTGCCGTTTTTGGCGGCGTTGCTGCCGGCGACTTCAGGGCGGGCGGCGAATTGTTTGACTCCGCCGATCAGTTTTTCGTGATGGTCGGCGATGATGATCACGTCGGGCTTGGCAGCAATCCATGCTTCGCGGTTAAGCGGTTTCATGCCGTCGAGGTTGCCTGCCGCGTTGATGCCGCCTGCGCGTTTGATGATTTCGTCGGCGGCGGTGTTTTTACCGGCGACGATGCGGCCGTCGTAGCTGAACAGGTAGCGTTTGCCGTTTTGCGGCTGCTGTTTCATCTCGGCCTGCCATTTGCCTGCCAATGCGTCGGCTTGGACGGTTTTGTTAATCAGTTTGCCCACGGCGCGGATGCTTTGCGGGTAGGCGGCGATGCTGTCGTCGGGGGCAACGTTCACGGCATTGACACCGGCTTTTTTCAGGTTGGCGAAAATGGTGGCCGGCTGCACCATCCACGAACCGATGGCCACGTCGGGTTTGGCGGCGATAATCGGCTCTACGGTTAATTGGCGGTGGATGCCGATGCTGGGCTTGCTTTTCAAGGCGGGGTTTTGAACGGTTTGGTCGCGGCCGACGATTTCGTTGGTCGCACCCAACGCCACAACGATATCGGCCACGTCGGGCGACATCACCACGATGCGTTGGGCGTAAGCGGTTTGCAGGGCGGCGCACAATATGGCGGCGGCGAAAATGGTTTTTTTCATGTGTTTTTCCTTTTGGAATATCAAACTTTTCAGACGGCCTCGGACTGTATTGAAAGAGGCCGTCTGAAATATTTGGTTACGATTTCATGCTTTCTTTTTTAACGGCTTCAATGGCTTTTTCTATCGACGGTTTGCGGCGGCAGGCAAGAATGCCCGCCCTACTTTCGTTCAGACGGCCTCGATGCCTGTCTGAACACTTTACCGAGCATCAACCTGCCAGCAGCTTATCGGTAATTTCGCGCCACGCTTCGAGTTCGGGTTCGCCTTCTTTGCGCTTGCCGAAAATCTGAAGCACGGTTTTGCGGCGGCTGTCGAAACCTTCCACGCAGGTAACGAAGCCGTCGCGAATCGGGCGGCGCACCACCCAAGTTTCTACGATTTCGTCGTCTTTCAAGTGCATGCTGAAGCCTTCTTCTTTGCCGTCGAGCACGTTAAGGTAGCCGCGTGCGCGCACGACGTTGTGCACTTTGCCCGTTTGAATCTGCACGAGGCCGCGGTTGCCGGCGAAAATCATGATGTCGATGCCGCGGTCGCGGGCGGCTTCGAGCACTTGCTGCCATGCGCTGTGGTTCAGCAGTTTGGTTGCGCCTTCGGGGGCGTGGCGGTAGGCGGTTTGGCGGTCGACTTCAAATGTTTCCAACAGGCCGCCGAAGTGGTGCACGTCTTTCAACTCGTTCCAACGCTCTTGAAACGCGGCTTCTTTTTCAGACGGCAGCGCGGGCGTGGCGGTTGCGGGCGGCAGTTCGCCGGTTTGGAATGCCGGCTTGCCTTCGGTGCGGAAGGTATCAAGCAATGCCTGCCATTCGGCTTCTTTGCCTTCTTCACGCATAAAGACTTTTTGCACGGATACGCCGAATTCGTCGTAAAACTGAATCGAACGGGACACTTTTTCGCCGTCGCGGTTGGTAACGGCCAGCACATGATGCCAGCGCGCCGGAAAAATCCGCAGGTCGATGCCGCCTACATTCACGGTGATGCCTGATGTTTCCGACATGCTCACGTTTTCATAAATGCCCTGCTTTTCGTGTACGCACACGCTGTTGCGCACGATGCACTGCACCAAACCCAGCGTGTGCAGTTTCAGCACGATACCGCGCACATGGTTTTTGCCGCCGAGGTAAACCGTTTCCGGCGCGTCGGCCATCAGCGCGCCTTCGCTCACGCCCAAATCGGCGGCGGCTTCGCGCGGGAAATACATGCCCTGTTTTCGAGCTTTGTTAGCTTGGTATTGCTCCCAAAGATTCATTCGGTTCTGCTCCTTTTATGACTTTCTGCTTTTCAGACGGCCTCTCACACGTCAAAAACGCCTGTCTGAAAAAGATGACATTATGCCGTTTTTTCAAACAGCATTTCGATATAAATGCGCTCGGTCAGATTGCCGCTTTTATCCACCGCCTTATCTTGTCTGGCCGTCTGAAAGCACAGGCGTAAAGGCAGGCTGCGGGTCAACGCCACGACATCATGCGGTTCGTAAAGCCTGAACCCGTAAGCGCAAAACGGCAGCGTCTGCATAAAGTTTTTCTCGCAAAAACTCAGGCACAAACGCCCGCCGGTTTTGAGCACGCGGCAGATTTCCCGCATCAACTCGGCCGGGCGTTCCCAAAAATAAAGCGTATTGATACTGATGATTTTGTCGAACGTAAGGTCGGCAAACGGCAGCTTTAAGCCGTCATAAAGACGGTAATCGGCAAGCCCTGCGCTAATAAAGGCTTGGTTGAATGCCAACGCTTCTTCGTGCATTAAAGCCGAAGTTTCCACACCCGTATAGTGCAGCCGTGCCGCCAGTGACAACACATAACCGAGCAAGCCGCCGTTGCCGTAACCCAATTCGAGAACGCGGTCGCCGTCGTTCAAACCCAACGTGGAAAACGCGTTCACAATCAGCGAAAGATTGCGCAAATTCATGGCTTGGCCGAACGCCCTGCCCGTCTCGCCATGCGGACAACGGAGTTGGGCGGCGGTTTGTTCGAGAGTAGGTTCCATGCTTATTCCTTAAACACTAAGGCCGTATTTTTCAGACGGCCTTTCTGAAACCCAAGCCGAGGCCGTCTGAAATTGTGCTTAAAACTTCAACTGCAACGAAGCGGCAACATTGCGGCCGGGCTGGGTGTAGGTATCCATCGTGCCGAGGTCTTCCACGCCCGCTACGTCGGCGTGCTGCCAGTATTTCTTGTTGGAGATGTTGTACACATTCAGGCCAAGCTCCAGATTTTTAAGCGGTTTGTACCAAACGCCCGCATCCCACACGCCGTAGCCGGGTGCTTTGAAAAAGGCGGGGTTGCTGGTGCGTTTCTGCGCCGTTGCCCAGCGCAATTTGGTGCCTGCACCCCATTTTTCTTGCGCGTAGTCCACTCCCAGCACGCCGTTGAGTGGGTAGGCGGTGTCCAGCGGTTTGCCTTCACCGTCTTTGCCGCGCATCCAAGCGATGGCGGTGCCGACCTGCCAGTTGTCGTTAAGTTTCACGGAAGCGGCGGCTTCGATGCCGTAGGTTTTTACTTTGTCCAGATTGTCGTATCTGTGTACCTGAATCGGGCGGCCGCCTGCGCCCGACTCAACCCCGATCTGCGTGCGGTTGATGAAATCGCGGTAACGGTTGTAGAACGTGGTGATCTGCGCTTTGGTGCGTTCGTCTTTATATTTCAAACCCAGTTCGACGCTGTCGGAATGTTCCGATTTCAAGTTGTTGTTCGGAATCACTTTATAGCCGTGCTGGCTGTTATTGAACGACATCGTGGCGGTATCGAACGGCGGCGTGCGGAAGCCGCGCGAATAAGTGGCAAAGCCGGTAAATGCTTCGCCGAACGGCACGCTCAAACGCAGGCTGGGCGTGAACGAACTGTCGCTAAAGTCTTTAGGCAGGCTGTCGGGCTTGCTGTTCAGATAAGCCTGATCGATTTTGGGTTTGAGCTTTTCATGCTCGAAGCGCAAGGCCGGAGTCAACACGATGCCGTTGGGAAACGCCAAGCTGTCTTGTGCATAAACGCTGACCGTGCGGCGGCGCGAATCGGGGAAGGTTTTGTTGGGATACAGCGCACCGGCATACATGTGGCTGATGCGGCCGTCGCGGCCTATTGTGGTGCTTTCGCGCGGGCGTTCGGTGTCGGTTTTCTTGAATTCCGCACCTGCCACAATAGTGTGTTTCAGACGGCCTGTGTCGGCTTCAAACACGCCGCGGGTATTGATGCCTTGGGTGGTTTGGTTGAAACCGTAATCGGAATAGCGGATGCCGTCTTCAGTGATGCGCCCAGCCATGCGGGCGGTTTCATCAGTAACCGCATCGTCTTCCGATTTCAGCCTTTGCCGGTAAACATAAATATTGGCTTCTTTCAAGGCGGAGTCGCCGCGGTAGCGGTAGCCCAATTCGATACGCTGGCGGCGGGCGCGGTCGTCCGACGAACTGGATGTCGTTGTGGTTACCCGCGGGCCGCGCGGCGCACCCGTGCCCAAAGTGTTCAGCAAATCAGTCTCTTTTTTGCGGTAAAAATGCTCGAACAAGGCTTCCACACGGTGGGTTTCATTGCCCGCATCGCCTTTGGCCAAAATGTTGTAGCTGCGGAAATCCTGCGGGTTCGGCTTGGTACGGCGGCCGTTGCGCGTATCCACACCGCCGCGGTTTTTGCTTTCATGACCTTGGCGGTGGGTGAGCATCAGCAAACCTTGCGCATTTTCCGTGTAGCCCGCCGCCGTTGCCGTTACGCCGTGGCTGCGGTCGCGGCTGCGGTAGCCGTGTTTCAAACCGAAATGGAACGGTTTTTCGGCATCGACAAAATCAGCGGGCGAATAAGTGGAAAAATTGACCACGCCGCCCAAAGCATCACTGCCGTACAGCGCGGAATACGGGCCTTTCACGATATCCACCTGCTTCAAAGTATCGGCTTCCACCAAATCGCGGCCGGAAACCGCCGCATTGCTGCCGCCGCCCGCATAGGCTTCGGGAACGCGGATACCGTCCACCATCATCAGAATGCGGTTGCCGCCGATACCGCGGATATTTACCCCCGCATTACCGCGGCGGCTGTTGTCGGTAGGCACGTCCACACCCGGCTCGTACAGCACCACATCATCCAAATTGGCCGCCGCTGCACTATCCAGCTCTTTGCGCGAAACCACCGCCACATTCGGCGCAGCCTTATCCAAAGCCTGCGCGTGGCGGTCGGCGGTTACGGTAACGGTTTTGACTTCAACGCTTTGCCCGGCTTGTCCGTTTGCATACACTACTGGCGCAGCAAAAGCCAATGCAATCAACTGCACGGTTTTTTTCAAATGCATTTTGTAATCCTTATTTTTAATATTATTAAGAACAATTATTATTTATATAATTTTTAGTAAGAAAATGCAAGTCTTAGAAAATATAAATGCCTGTCTGAAAAGCAAAGCTTTGTTTTAATGAATAATAGAACAACGGGAAAATTAAGATTCGGGTAAAATATCAAAGTTTTTTATTAAGGAAGTACCCATCATGCCCGATCAGGATTACCAGCAGCAATTAGCTGAAAAATCCGCCTATTTGCGCGATTTGTTTAAAAATCTGGCCATGTCCGAGCTGGAAATCTATGCTTCGCCCGAGCGGCATTACCGTATGCGTTCGGAATTCCGCATTTGGCATGAAGGCGATGACATTTGCTATGCCATGTTTGAACGCGGACAAAAAGCTTCTTCCGCATCTTTAATCCGACTGGAACAATTTCCGCCTGCATACACGACCATCAACGAATTAATGCCTGTACTCTTGACGGAAATCAAACAATCTGCCGTATTGCAAACCCGCTTGTACCAATGCGAATTTTTATCCACATTAAGCGGCGAGATGCTGGTCAGCCTGATTTACCACAAAAAGCTGGACGAACAGTGGCAGGCCGCAGCAGAAGTATTGCAAAACAAACTGGGCATTTTCATTATCGGGCGCAGCCGCGGCCAGAAAATCGTGTTATCGCAGGATTTTGTTACCGAAAAATTGAATGTGGGCGGAAAAACCTTTATTTACCGCCAAACCGAAGGCAGCTTTACCCAGCCCAATGCTTTTGTGTGTGAACACATGTTGGAATGGGCATGTAGTGCTGCCAACGACCTGGGCGGCGATTTGTTGGAACTTTATTGCGGTAACGGCAATTTCACCCTACCTCTGGCCGACCAGTTCCGCCGTGTATTGGCCACCGAGGTATCTAAAACATCCGTGCAGGCGGCGCAATGGAATATCGGAGCCAACAAAGCCGCCAATATTGCGATTGCCCGCCTCTCGGCGGAAGAGTTTACCGAAGCCTATACCGGTTCGCGCCCGTTCCGGCGCCTGCAAGAGCAGAATATTCATTTGCAGCGTTATGATTTCTCAACGATTTTCATCGATCCGCCCCGCGCCGGAGTGGATGAAGAAACGCTGAAGCTGGTTGCCCGATTTGATAATGTGATTTATATCTCATGCAATCCCGAAACTTTACGCAACAACCTGAACGAACTATGCAAAACCCATATACCTGTGCGCTTTGCCTTGTTCGACCAATTTCCGTTTACCCACCACATAGAAAGCGGAGTATTGTTGAAAAAGCGTTAAAACGATAAACAGCAATGCCTGTCTGAAAAGCTTTCAGACAGGCATCTGTTTACGGCAAACTGCTTAAGCTTCTTTGGCTTGCCAAGTATCTTTCAACGCCACGGTTCGGTTAAATACCGGTTTTTCTTGTGTATGGTCGTAGCGGTCGGTCACGAAATAACCCAAACGCTCAAACTGCCAGCGGCTTTCCGGCTCCAGCATATTGACCACCGGTTCGGTGTAAGCAGTGATTTCCTTCACGGATTCGGGGTTGAGAAAATCAGTAAACGGCAGATATTCGCCGTCTTCGCCGCGAACGGCATCGGGGCGCGGTTCGGTAAACAGGCGGTCATACAGGCGCACTGTCGCGGGCACGGCATGCTCGGCGGAGAGCCAGTGTATCACGCCTTTTACTTTGCGGCCTTCGGGTTTTTTACCCAGCGTATCATGGTCGATGCTGCATTTGAGTTCGATGACGTTGCCGTTTTCGTCTTTTACCACTTCGTCGCACTTAATCACATAGCTGTAACGCAGGCGCACTTCGCCGCCTAAAGTCAAACGCTGCCAGCCTTTTGGCGGATTCTCACTAAAATCGTCGGCTTCGATATACAGGGTTTGGCTGATGGGCACTTCGCGCTCGCCCATTTCTTCGTGGTGCGGATGGTAAGGCGCGCTGCGGCTTTGGGTTTTGCCGGCTTCAAAATTGGTGAGCGTTACCTTAATCGGGTTTAACACAGCCATCAAACGCGGTGCGGAATTTTCCAGCTCTTCGCGAACCGCACCTTCGAGCACGCTCATGTCGACTACGTTTTCAGATTTGGAAATGCCGACGCGCTTGGCAAACAGGCGCAAACCTTCAGGTGTGTAACCGCGGCGGCGCATGCCGGAGATGGTAGGCATACGCGGGTCGTTCCAGCCTGTAACGTGGCCGTCTGAAACCAACTGGTTCAGTTTGCGTTTGGAAGTGATGGAATACAGCAATTCCAAACGGGAAAATTCGTATTGGCGCGGGTGGTTGTCGATCGGAATATTGTCGAGCACCCAATCATACAGCGGGCGGTGGGCTTCAAATTCGAGCGTACACAGCGAATGGGTGATTTTTTCGATGGCATCGGAAATGGCGTGGGTGTAGTCATACATGGGGTAGATGCACCACTTGTCGCCGGTGTTGTGGTGATGCGCGCGGCGGATGCGGTAAATCACCGGATCGCGCAGGTTTACGTTGCCCGCGGCCATGTCGATTTTCAGACGCAGGGTTTTGCTGCCGTCGGGGAATTCGCCGTTTTTCATGCGCATGAACAAATCGAGGTTTTCTTCGACGCTGCGGTCTCGATAAGGGCTGTTTTTGCCCGGTTCGGTGAGCGTGCCGCGGTATTCGCGCATTTCTTCGGCGCTTAAGTCGTCCACATAGGCTTTGCCGTCTTTAATCAGGCCGACGGCGTAATCAAACAGTTGGTCGAAATAATCGGAAGCATAACGCGGTTCGCCCGCCCATTTGAAACCTAACCATTGCACGTCTTCTTTAATCGAATCAACGTATTCCTGATTTTCTTTTTCGGGGTTGGTGTCGTCGAAACGCAGGTTGCACAGGCCGTCGTAAATATAGGCCAAACCGAAGTTCAGGCAGATGGATTTGGCGTGGCCGATGTGCAGATAGCCGTTCGGCTCGGGCGGGAAACGGGTTTGGATGGCGGTGTGCTTGCCGCTTTTGAGATCGTCTTCAATAATGGTGCGGATAAAATGATTATCGGCAAATTGTTCTTTGTTCATCATTTTGCGGTGGCCTTTTATTTTTTCAGACAGGCATTTGCTTCACATAATGCCTGTCTGAAAACAAGATATGGAAAGGGCTTAATTGTACCTTAAATCTGCCATTCTATGGGCGTTTGGCCGTGCGCTTTCAGATAGGCATTGGCTTGGGAAAAGTGGCGGCAGCCCAAAAATCCGCGGTGAGCGGAAAGGGGTGAGGGATGGGGCGCTGTCAAAACCAAATGGCGGTTGCGGTCGATAAATGCGCCTTTTTTCTGTGCATGACTGCCCCAAAGCATAAACACAAGGTGCTCGCGCTGATCGTTCAAACGGTGAATCACACAATCGGTAAACTGCTCCCAACCCAACGAAGCATGAGAATGCGCCTGCCCTGCACGCACGGTTAACACGGTATTGAGCAGCAACACGCCCTGCTCCGCCCATCCTTGCAGATAACCGTGCCGTGGCATCTGAAAGCCTTCGATATCGGCCGCCAGCTCTTTATAAATATTTTGCAAAGAAGGCGGAATATGCACTTCAGGCCGCACGGAAAAAGCCAGCCCGTGCGCCTGCCCCGCGCCGTGATACGGGTCTTGCCCCAAAATCACCACTTTTACCCGGTCGAATTCGGTGGCTTTAAACGCATTGAACACATCGCCTGCCGGCGGATAGATAATCTGCCCGGCCTGCCTTTCTGCCTTTACCGTATTCAAAATATGCCGGAAATAAGGCGCTTCTTTTTCTGTGCCGATCGCTTCTTTCCAAGTCTGCATAAATATCCTATTAATTTTTAAAACAGCTCATACCATGACCGATGAACTTAAATCTTTACAGTATTGAATTACTCAGATTCATATAGAAATAGAAGAAAATGAATTAAAACTCAAGCTGCAAAATTATTTTCTATCTGTCTGAAAGCATAATAATATAACAAAAATCAAGCCTGTTGATTACTTCAGCAAATATACATCTAAATATTTAATTACTTTTCTATTCCACTAATCATTTAGTATTAACAAGGGAAAAAATCATAATTTATACTTCTTAATTATTAAATTAATATAATTCATATAATAAAATATTAAAACATTTTACAAAAGGAGAATAATTATGAAATTATATCTGTTAGCTACTTTAATAGCATCTACTGCATTGTCGGCCTGCTCCGTTTTTGAAAAAAAAGCCCCTGCAGCGGAGCATGCTTGCAAACAAACCACCAAAGAAGAAATTGCAGCGTTGTTTGACCGTTGGAATAATTCGTTAAAAACAGGAGATCCTAAAAAAGTGGTAGAGAATTATGCCGAAGACGGTATTTTACTACCAACCCTTTCCAACAAACCACGCCTGACACAAGCTGAAAAAGAAGATTATTTCAAACACTTTTTAGAGAAAAAGCCGGTTGGTAAAATCGATATGAACCATATCCGAATCGGCTGTAACATAGCCAAGGACAACGGCTTGTATACATTCACATTTGCCGACGGTTCATCAGCCCCCGGCCGTTATACGTTCACTTACAAATGGGACGGCAACAAATGGTTGATTTCATCTCACCACTCATCTCTGATGCCTGAAAAAACGACTGGCGCCAAGGGCAAAAGTAAGAAACACTAAAGTCGGCTGATTTGGAAATTAGAGAAGTAATAAATAATGCCTGTCTGAATTGTTTCAGACAGGCATTATTTATTACCAACCAACTGCAAAACCTTACATTACACTTAAACAAGAACATGCCCCGGTAAAACCGGGGCATAACGAGCGTACTATTTTAAATTGATTAACTATATAATCCCGCGCTTATTTGCTTGCAGAAGCTGCCGATGCAGCCGATGCCTCATCCTGCTTAAACCATTTGGCTTGGATATCGGCATAGGTACCGTCGGCTTTAATAGCGGCCAAACCTTTATTGATTTTTTCGCGCAAGCCGTCATCGCGGCCTTTTTTAAGTGCAAAACCGTATTGCTCTTTCGGAAACTCGGGATCAACAAACAGGCGGTATTTTTTACCCGGATTATTAGCAACAAAGTTTTGAACCACACCGTTATCGCCTACAGTTGCATCCACCCCGCCCGCTTCCAGTTCTTTAAACGCCAAAGGCATGGTTTCAAAGCGTTTGATATTCGCACTGTCTTTACCTTGCAAATCTTGCAGAATCAAATCGGCGGTGGTGCCGGTTTGAACGGATACGCTGCGTTTCTTCAAATCTTTAAACGATTTGATATCGCTGCCTTTTTCTGCGGTAACAATCATTTGGGTGGCTTCAAAATAAGGATCGGTAAAGTCCACTTGCTGCTTGCGCTCATCGGTAATGGTGATGCTGGCCAGCGCCACATCGCTGTCTCCCTTGCCTACGTTGGCAAAGATACCTTCAAACGGCGTGTTGACAAATTCAAACTTAATGCCTTCTTTTTCGCCTGCCGCTTTCAAAATATCATGCGAAAAGCCGATAACCTGATTGTTTTCCATATATTCAAAAGGTGCGTAAGACGCATCGGTCGCAACGATATACGTTTTTTGGCCGGCATCGGCACCGTTTTGCCCGTTGTCTTTAGAGCAGGCGCCGAGCATCAGGGCTGCAGTTAAAGATGCCAGAAGGGTAGCTTTTTTAATCATGGTTCTCTTTCGTTATCAAGATTCAGTATTTATCATGATGCCTGCCTGAAAACATTTTTTCAGACAGGCATTTATATTGAGAAAATCAAAATTTCACACCTTTGTGCAAGGCAACGATGCCTGCGCTCATATTGTGGTAATCCACGCTGTCGAATCCCGCGTCATACATCATCTGTTTCAGGGTTTCCTGATCGGGATGCATGCGGATGGATTCGGCCAAATATTGGTAGCTGTCTGCATCCTTAGCAATCACCTTGCCCATCAGCGGCAAAAGTTTGAAAGAATACAGATCATAAGCAGGCGCCAGCGGTTTGAATACTTTGGAAAATTCCAGCACCAAAAGCGAGCCGCCCGGTTTGAGTACGCGATACATCTCTTTCAATGCGGCATCTTTATGCGTCATATTGCGCAGGCCGAAAGCCACAGAAACCAAATTGAAATAATTATCGGGGAAAGGCAGCTTCTCAGCATCGGCCAGCGAAACAGGCAGAATCAAACCTTCGTTCAACAAGCGGTCGCGGCCGACGCCGAGCATGGACGAATTGATATCGGTCAGCCACACTTCGCCTTCTTTGCCTACACGCTTCGCCCAACCGCGCGACAAATCTCCCGTTCCGCCCGCAATATCCAGCACTTTATCGCCTTTTTTCAAACGCGCGGTGTTGATGGTGAAATGCTTCCACACGCGGTGCAGGCCGCCGGACATCACATCGTTCATAATATCGTAGTTTTTTGCCACCGAATGGAACACTTCGGCCACTTTGCCCGCTTTTTCGCTTTCATCAACCGTTTTGTAGCCGAAATGGGTTTTGTTGTCGCTCATGCTTTAAGTTTCCGTTTGATTGGGTTAATGTTTGCCGCAGCCGCCCGAAGCGCAACCGCGTGCGGTTTTTTCAGACAGGCTTTCCATTGCCGCTTCCCGCATAGCGCCCGCCGCTTCAAGCCGGCGCAGATAACCGGCCCACATTGTATCGTATTCGTGGGCCAGTTGATACAGATAATCCCAGTCATACAAACCGCTGTCGTGGCCGTCGCTGAATATGATTTTTAAAGCATATCGGCCTACCGGTTCCAAGCCGGCGATATGCACGCTGATTTTGCCGGTTTGCAAGGTTTCCTGCCCCGGCGCATGACCGCGCACTTCCGCGCTGGGCGAGTAAACGCGCAAATATTCCGCCGGCAGCTTTTTTTCTTCGCTGCCATACATCAAAACGAGTGTGCTTTTGTCTTTTTGCAGGCGTATTTCTTCGGGCGGCTGATGTTTCATGATTCATATTTTCCGGATTCAGGCAGGCATTATAAGTTTAACTATGTCTGTCTGAAAGAATTTTATTTTCATATGGGCGCGAAAGGTTTATATTGAAGATAAAAATGAACCGCACAATCTTGCCGACTCAAAGGAACATCATGAAATATCAATCTGTTATCCAACATATTACCGACTGGCTTTCCGATTATGCCGCCAAAGCCGGCGCAAAAGGTTTTGTGGTCGGCATTTCCGGCGGCATTGATTCCGCAGTGGTATCCGCGCTGGCGGCAAGAACAGGGTTGGACGTTTTGCTTTTGGAAATGCCGATCAGGCAGAAAGCCGACCAAATCGACCGCGCTCAAGAACACATTGCCGATTTGCAAAGCAAATTTAACAACGTGCGCGCCATGCGGGTGGACTTAACGCCGGCTTTCGAAGCATTTGAAAAAACGGTAGACGTGAGCGCCGAAGATTATCCCGCCCGCAACCTTGCTTTTGCCAACAGCCGCGCCCGCCTGCGCATGCTCACACTTTATTACTACGGCCAAATCAACCGGCTTTTGGTTGCCGGCACAGGCAATAAAGTGGAAGATTTCGGCGTGGGCTTTTTCACCAAATACGGTGACGGCGGGGTCGACATCAGCCCCATCGGCGATTTGCTGAAAACCCAAGTTTACGGCTTGGCAAAAGCATTAAACATTGTCGATTCCATCCAACAAGCCATACCCACCGACGGCCTGTGGGACGAAGAGCGCACCGACGAGCAGCAAATGGGGGCGAGCTATCCCGAGTTGGAGTGGGCTATGAGTGTGTATGATTCGCACAAACCCGAGGATTTTCAAGGACGTAAACGGGATGTGTTGGAAATTTACACGCGTTTGCATAAGGCGATGCAGCATAAAGTCCAGCCTATTCCTGTATGTAAAATACCTGAAGAATTATTGGGTTAATACACAAAATGCCTGTCTGAAACATTATTTTTCAGACAGGCTCATTAGAAAAAAGGTTAGATTTAAGGTAGAATAGCCTCCTTATTTCGTTATTCATTTTTGTAGGATCCGACATGTCTTGCGAGCACCTGGTAATGTCTTACAGCACCTTCAGCAAAGAGCAAAACAACGCCTTGAAAGAGCCGATGTTTTTCGGCCAGCCTGTAAATGTGGCTCGCTACGACCAACAAAAATACGAAGTGTTTGAAAAGCTGATTGAAAAACAGCTCTCTTTTTTTTGGCGGCCGGAAGAAATCGACGTATCGCGCGACCGCATCGACTACCAAAATCTGCCCGACCACGAAAAGCATATCTTTATCAGCAATTTAAAATACCAAACCCTGCTGGATTCCATTCAGGGCCGCAGCCCGAATGTGGCCTTGCTGCCGCTGGTTTCCCTACCTGAATTGGAAACTTGGATCGAAACTTGGTCTTTTTCCGAAACCATCCATTCCCGCAGCTACACACATATCATCCGCAATATCGTCAACAACCCGTCAATCATTTTTGACGATATTGTGCAAAACAAATACATCATCGCACGCGCGGAAGACATCGCCTGCTACTACGATGATTTGATCGAATACACCCAATATTACAACCTTTTGGGAGAAGGTTCGCATCAGGTGAACGGCAAAACCGTTACGGTCAGCAAACGCGAACTGAAGAAAAAGCTCTATTTGTGCCTGATGTGCGTCAACGTATTGGAGGCCATCCGGTTTTATGTGTCGTTTGCCTGTTCGTTTGCCTTTGCCGAACGCGAATTAATGGAAGGCAACGCGAAAATCATCAAACTGATTGCCCGTGATGAAGCGCTGCACTTAACCAGCACGCAGCATATGCTCAACCTGATGCGCAGCGGTGCGGACGATCCCGAAATGGCTCAAATCGCCGCCGAATTGGAAGAAGACTGCTTCGAATTGTTTAAAAAAGCTGCTATGCAGGAAAAAGAGTGGGCCGAATATCTGTTTAAAGACGGCTCCATGATTGGCTTGAACAAAGACATCCTCGGCCAATACATCGAATACATCACCAATCTGCGCATGACTGCCGTAGGCCTCCGCCCCGCTTTTGTCGGTTCCAACCAAAACCCGATTCCGTGGATTAACGCCTGGCTTTCATCCGATAATGTGCAGGTTGCACCGCAGGAAGTGGAAATCAGCTCCTACCTGATCGGTCAGATTGATGCAGAAGTGAAAGCCGAAGATTTGGGCGACTTTGAATTATAAACGCCCCTTTTGAGCCTTATACACAACGCCGTTTCTCCGTTGGCTTGAAACGGCTTTGATTTTTCAGGTTATTGCTTCATGCCACTGATTACCACCAACGACAAAGCTTTTGAATTGCAGGAACACGAAACCCTGCTCGAAGGTTTGGAACGCACAGGCCACGAAGTCGAATACCAATGCCGCAGCGGCTATTGCGGCTCATGCCGCGTCAAAATCCTTTCGGGCAAAGTAAGCTATCCTGACTTTCCGCTGGCTTTTATCGCACCGGGCGAAATCCTACCCTGCTGCTGCCGCGTCAACGAACCCATACGCCTCGATTGCAACAGCAAAATGGAAGAGCCGGATTTGTTTGAACCGGATTTGTTCGGCGAATAAACATGCCTGTCTGAAACATTTCAGGCAGGCATTGCACAAGCCGATACCTTAACCGCCATACCTGATTAAACACACTACGAAATGAACACCGACCAACCCATTCTCCCCCCAGCCATGCTCGGCATACTCGGCGGCGGCCAGCTCGGCCGCATGTTTACCCTCGCCGCCAAAGCCATGGGCTACCGCGTTACTGTGCTTGACCCTGATCCGAACGCGCCTGCCGCCGAATTTTCAGACAGGCATTTATGCGCCGCTTTCGATGACCAGGCCGCTTTGGAAGAGCTGGCAAAATGCGCCGCCGTAACCACCGAATTTGAAAATGTCAACGCCGACTCCATGCGCTTTCTGGCAAAACACACAAACGTTTCGCCCGGCGGCGACTGCGTTGCCATCGCCCAAAACCGCATCCAAGAAAAAAGCCGGATACGCAAAGCCGGCCTGCAAACCGCGCCTTATCAAGCCGTCTGCCGGGAAGAAGACATCACGGAAGCCAGTGCGCAATACCTGCCCGGCATTTTGAAAACAGCCACATTGGGCTACGACGGCAAAGGCCAAATCCGCGTAAAAACACCGGAAGAATTGCGCGCAGCATTTGCCGAACACGGCCGCGTAGATTGCGTACTGGAAAAAATGGTGGATTTGCGCGGCGAAATTTCCGTGGTTGTTTGCCGTTTGAACCATGAAAACGTGTGTACGTTCGACCCCGCCGAAAATATTCATGAAAACGGCATTCTCGCCTATTCCATCGTACCCGCCCGTTTGAGCGCCGACGTGCAGCAACAAGCGCAAGAAATGGCGCGGCGGCTGGCAGACGAATTGGATTATGTCGGCGTATTGGCGGTAGAAATTTTCGTGGTCGGCGACACACACGAGCTCATCGTCAACGAAATCGCACCGCGCCCGCACAACTCCGGCCACCACACCATAAACGCCTGTGCGGCAAACCAATTCCAGCAGCAAGTGCGCATCATGTGTAAGCTTCCGCCCGCAGATACCCGCCTGCTTACCTCATGCTGCATGGCCAATATTTTAGGCGACGTTTGGGGCGAAAACGGCAGCGAACCCAACTGGCTGCCCTTGATGAACAATACCCACGTCCATTTGCACCTTTACGGCAAAAAAAACGCCCGCACGGGCCGCAAAATGGGCCACTTTACCGTACTGGGCGCTGACGCCGACGCCGCATTTGAAGCAGCCAAACAACTGCATGCTTCTTTAACCGATAAGCGCAGCCGGTAAAACACATGCCTGCCTGAAAGTTTCAGACAGGCATTCTTTGCCTAAACCTTTATTTACATTACAATAAAACCACCCGCGCCCGCTGCAAAGCCAAGCGCGGTTTACCAAACACCATTACATTACGCCTCTATCCAGACCAACCATGAGCCTGTTAACCGTACTCCGCCCTGCTCTTCCCGATGACTGCGAAGCCATCTACACCACCCACCGCTTTTCCGTGCAATACACTTGCGAGCGCTGCTATGACCGGCGCGTGCTCGAAGCATGGAGCAAACTGCTGCATCCCGAAAGCTACCAAGAAGCGCTGAATAGCGACAACAAAGCCCTTTGGGTTATCGAATACCAGCGCCGGATACGCGGCTTTTTCCAAGTGGATTTGGCGCAATCGCAGCTTGACGCACTTTATGTCCACCCTTTCCTGCACAACCGCGGCCTCGGCACCGCCCTGCTCAACCGCGCCGAATCGCTGGCAGCCCAATCCGGACTCGCCTTCCTGAAGCTTTATGCCTCGCTCAACTCGGTCGGCTTTTACCGCATCAACGGCTACCGCTCCCTCGGTTCCGCCATTTTGCCTTTAAACTTGGAAGTGTCGGTGGAATGCGAATTGATGCGCAAATACTTAAACGACTATTAAATAACCAATGCCTGTCTGAAACACATTCAGACAGGCATTTCTGCATCTTTAAATCACTTTAAATCACACCCCCGCAAACACCACCGCGCATACCGCGGCAGCCGTAATCACCAGTGCCGCCGCCAATTTGCCCGCTCCCGCAAATTTCAAATCGGGCAACTTACCTTCCAGATATTTATAGCCGGTCAGCATCGGCGTAATGAGATTGTGTTTTTTCACAAACTTATACAGCAACACCGTCAACACATGCACACCGATTAAAATCAGCAAAAAGTCAAAAAACTGCACATGCAGCTTGCGGAAATCCGCGCTTGCGCTGCCGGCAAGGCCGCTTAAATAACCATTGTAGACAAACGCGTTTTCGTCGCTGGAAAGCAAACCCGTTACCACCTGAAACAATACTGCGCCAATCAGCGCCACCACCATCAGCGCACCCAGAGGATTATGGCCGGGCTGTTCATTCTCGCTCAAACTGCCTTTCAAATAGCGGCCGATCTGCCACGGCTTGAAGAATTGGGCAAAACGCGCCGTGTCGCTGCCCCAAATGCCCCAGCAGATACGGAACACCAACAACCCCAAAATAAACACACCGCAGCGCAAGTGCCAAGCCATAATATCGCCGCCCTGCTCGCCGCTGTACCACATAAAGGCAACCGAGGCCGCCAACAACCAATGGAACAGCCGCGTAGGCAAATCCCATACTTTTAATTTCTGTTTCATAATAAAATATCCGTATTGGTTTGTGTTTTTCAGACAGGCATTCAATGCCTGTCTGAAAATGTGCAAGCCCGATTGTACTCATTTTTCCGAGGAGCTGCCATGCCGGAACTTTACCATACCGACCTCACCCGCTTTACCGAATCGGCCAAACAATTCCCCAATATTTTCAAAGCCCGCGCGGTAGACAGCCACAAAGGCACCCACGGCACACTGGGCATCGTCGGCGGCGCGGCAGGCATGAGCGGCGCCGTAGTGCTGGCCGCCGAAGCCGCGATTTACAGCGGCTGCGGCAAGGTTTGGGCGGGCTTCAACCAAAGCGCGCTGCCCATGCCGCTGATTCCGGAACGCCCGGAAATCATGCTTGCCATCGCAGCCACCCTGCAAAAACGCAACGACATCACAGCGTGGGTTGTCGGCTGCGGGCTGGATTTGGAAGCATCCGGCACCCTGCTGCTGCACACCCAATTCACCCTTTCACACGACATCCCCCTGCTGCTCGACGCCGACGCGCTCACTCTGGTCGCCCACGATGAAAATTTGGCCGCCACCTGCCGCGAACACCCCGCACTCGTGCTCACGCCCCATCCCGCCGAAGCCGCACGCCTGCTCGGCAGCAGCACTGCCTCCGTACAGGCAGACCGCGTAGCCGCCGTACAATGCCTGTCTGAAACATTCAACGCAACCGTTGTATTAAAAGGCCGCCACAGCTTGGTTGCCGAACCCGGCGCAGCGCTCTACACCAATACCAGCGGCAACGCAGGGCTGGCCACCGCAGGCAGCGGCGACGTGCTCAGCGGCATCATCGGTGCCCTGCTCGCACAAGGCATTCCAATCGGAGAAGCCGTCCGCGGCGGCGTGTGGCTCCACGGCGCGGCGGCCGATGTACTGCGCGATTCGCAAATCGGCGAAATCGGCATGCTGTCGGGCGAGCTTGCACCGGCGGCACGCTGGCTACGCAACCGTTTGGTTGCCGCACTTGCTTGAAAGATGCCTGTCTGAAAAATACCCTTCGGCCAAAGCGATTGTTAACCAAGCCACAGTTAAAATCAGGTAAAATAAGTCCGATTTTTTTTACCCTCATCACCAACTGAAAGAACCCGACATGAGCAATTCATTGAGCTACCGCGACGCAGGCGTAGATATCGACGCAGGCGACCAACTCGTTGAAAACATCAAACCTTTTGCCAAACGCACCATGCGCCCCGAAGTGTTGGGCGATTTGGGCGGCTTCGGCGCACTGGTGGAAATCGGCAAAAAATACCAAAACCCCGTGCTCGTTTCCGGCACCGACGGTGTAGGCACCAAACTGAAACTGGCTTTCGACTGGGACAAACACGACACCGTCGGCATCGACCTCGTGGCCATGAGCGTGAACGACATTCTGGTGCAAGGCGCAGAGCCGCTGTTTTTCCTCGACTACTTCGCCTGCGGCAAACTCGATGTCGCCCGCGCCACCGACGTGATTAAAGGTATCGCCCAAGGCTGTGAAGAATCCGGCTGCTCCCTCATCGGCGGCGAAACCGCCGAAATGCCCGGCATGTATCCCGAAGGCGAATACGACTTGGCCGGCTTCGCCGTGGGCGTGGTGGAAAAAGACCAAGTCATCAACGGCCGCAGCATCGTGCCCGGCGACATCGTGCTGGGCTTGGCTTCAAACGGCGCACATTCCAACGGCTATTCATTGGTACGCAAAATCATCGAGCGCGACCAGCCTGATTTGGACGCACCGTTTGACGGCGGCAAAACCCTGCGCCAAGCCATCATCGCCCCTACCCGCCTGTATGTGAAACCGATTCTCGCCGCGCTGAAACAGTTCACCATCAAAGGTATGGCGCACATCACCGGCGGCGGCATCACCGAAAACGTGCCGCGCGTGCTGCCCGAAAACACCGTTGCCCAAATCGACGCCAAAGCATGGGAAATGCCCAAGCTGTTCCAATGGCTGCAACAAGCGGGCAACGTGGCACAACAGGAAATGTACCGCACCTTCAACTGCGGCATCGGCATGGTGGTCATCATCGCCAAAGAAGATGCCGACGCGGTGCAGAAATTCTTGGCCGAACAAGGCGAAACCGTTTACCGCTTGGGTGAAATCCGTGCACGCAGCGGCGACGAGCACCAAACCCAAGTGGCCTAATATCAGGCTTACTTCACTAAACGGAGGCCGTCTGAAAACACATTTTCAGACGGCCTTGCCTTCAAATCAAAGCCATTAAACCCCATGAACATTATCGAAAAACAAGCCTTAAAATTTATCCTCAAACACACGCAGGAAACGCATCAGCAGGAAATGTCCGACTACGTTCAAACCCATTGGGCACGCTACCGCGCAGGTGAAATCAATCTGCAGGAAGCCAAAACGTTGGCCAAACAAGCCCGCCCGATGCTGAAGCCCGAAAGCGTGGCCGAGCTGACCGAGTTTGTGAAAAAATGGTCGAAGAGGTTGAATTTCAAATAAGCTTAAATCATGAAACTTCCCGAAATAGCATAAATGCCTGTCTGAAAATATCGTTCAGATAGGCATTTATGCTAAACGAAATTGTTGTTTTTTAAATAAAAGTTCAGTATTTTTATTTAATAAATTTAGTAATAATTTTATTTAAAATAATAAATATAATAAAATATCAATTCAAACACTTTAAATATTTACTTAGGGGATTTTTAAATGAACGAAACGATACTGCATCCAATCAACCAAACTATTTCTGAAAATACCGTAAAAGAAACGGAAATCATCTTATCAGCAGCAGAAGAAACGCCTCTTCTTCCTACCAATACAACACAAGAACAACCATTCCAACCCCAAAGCCCGGCAGCCTCTAATGCCCCGACATCTGCAAACTCGGAACAATCCTCTACCACTGACCAAGCATTACTGGCTTCGGAAGTAGAGTCGGTTGAACCTGCCGCAGCCTCCGGTTTCGGCGCCGCAAAAATTCTCGGCGGTTTGGGGGCATTGGGTGCAATCACCGCTTTAGCAAGCGGCGGAGGCGGAGGCGGGGGCGGAGATGATGCACCGAAGAAAAACAACAAAACCGAAAATCCGGCTGAAAAAGACGATAAAAAAACCGGGCAGCCCGATAATCCGCAGATGCCCGAACAAAACACCCAACCGCCGGCTTCCGCTAAAGAACAACCCGATACCCACCGGAAACCCGAATCACCACCGGAAACCTCGCCCATCCAGCCTGCGGTTTTAACCACCCGCATCCTATATAAAGACGGCAGCGTGCTAACACACAAGGGGAGCGTCGATAATCCTTTTCAGACAGGCATGTTGAAATATTCCGAAGGTAATCCGATTCTGCAATCACATAACAAAACTGCATCGCCTTCAAAAGAGAAAATAGCTTCCTTAGAAACTTATATTGCCAACAACTCGGATTTTTCAAACAAAAATATCATTTCTTCTTATGGTAAAGATACTGACGGTGATGGTTTGATTGATTTAAAAGACCCTTACCCAAACAGCTGGAATGTATCAGACCGTGATTTGAGAATATTTGCCACCTTAGCCTATGAAGATGAATCATCATTAAAGGCTATTTTCAACGATCAATCCATAGAGGTAATTGAACAAATTAACAGAAATCCCAAAAAATTTAATGGTCAAGCAGATGTTGCCGAACTTATTCAGCATTGGCATTTATTGAAAGTACATAATTCCAATGACATTGTAGAAAGCGGTTTGGACTATGCGATTTTCGGTAATGGAAAAACAGAAAAAGGCTATGAAAATATAGTGGTTGCTTTTCGCGGATCAAGCAATGTGGGCGACTGGACAGCTAATGGGAAACTTGGTCTATTAAAGATAGCCCCCGGTCAAGTTAAAGATTTACAATATGCCATTAAAGATATTCAGTCATTTAATGCTGAAAAAATTTATTCTACCGGCCACTCTTTAGGTGGCTATTTATCGCAGTATTTTGTTGCTCACAACATCCAATCCACACCCGGTTTGAAGGAATATTTTGTGCGTAACACATTATTTAATCCTGCAAAATTAAAATCCGGTGTCATATCAGACCTATTTTCCTGGTTTGGCTCCGAAGCAAACAAAGGATTAAAAAATGCAGAAAAAAATACTGAAAAGTTCTTAGAAGAATATATATGGGATAACGGTGAGCAGCATAAAAAAACCACTTCTTTTGTTATTAAAGGAGAATGGGTGGGTGATATACTTGGAACTTACAAAAATACTGTTTTCTTCGAAGACTCGGGAAAACACAACATGGTTAGTTTTTATAATAAAAACAGAAAAATGCAACAATATTTTACCCAAGGATATCGTACCGATACACATTATCAAAATATAGATACGGACAAAGACGGTTTAACCGATATACAAGAATACAAGATAGACACCAACCCGAATCTTGCCGACTCTGACGGCGACGGTTTTTCCGACGGCATCGAAATCAAACTGGCATCCAATGCCTCCGATTCGGAAATCACGCCTTATACTACCGACAGCCCCTTAATTGAAACGGATGACCGTCCGTTTATTGCCATTGTTCAAACAGAAGACGACAAAGGCAGAATCATCGGGATAAAAGGTATTGAAATGCAGGCCGGGCAATTAGATGGTGAAATCGTGTACACACCGTCCGGCAAAGAGTTTGATTTGGCCGACAGCGGGTTTGATTGGTCTGCTTTCGAATCCCAAAGCGCTGCAAAAGGCCTTGCGTTCCTGAACGGCACCTCCGGCAACGATACTTTGCAAGGCAGCAAGGGAAATGATTATTTATGGGGCAATTTGGGTAAAGACACGCTTATCGGCGGCGAAGGGAACGACACATTTGCTTTTAAAGCAAGCGATATCCGGCAAGGCGAAGCGGATATAATTAAAGATTTCCATCCGCAAGAAGATTATCTGGATTTAAGCGGCCTGCGCTCTTTATTTGAAGACAGAAGCCAAGGCTTCAAGTGGTCTGATGTGCTGGTAAACGATAAAGAAATTTTCAATGAGGCATTGTCATCTTTACATTTCAATAGCCAAGAGCAAACTTTGTCTTACCGAAAAGCAGGCGCAAAAGAAGGAATTGTATTTGCGCAATTTGACGCGGAACATCATGTCAATATCGGTTCTGAACATTTAATAGGTTGATATAATCAACCAGCTTAATACCTGCTTGAATTAATTAAACCGATATAAATGCCTGTCTGAAAATATCGTTCAGACAGGCATTTATGCTATATGTAGCCACCATGCAGGGTAAATTCGACATCTTAATGATGAGACAGCTACCAAATCAGCCGCCATGCCTGACAGTAGCCAACGGTATTGCTACAAGCTTCGTCTATCATCAAGAAACCAAAAGCAGACAAACATGCCGTCATGAGCAATGCTGTTTTGATATACCGTTTTTCCGGATAAGCAGTTAATGACAATCCGACAAAAATAATCGCCAGCATAAAAATTACTTCAGAGAGAGAAAAAATCGAAACCTTAATCATCATCTCAATAAAACCAACCGGCCCATCACCGTAAATAAAACGGTATTGTTTCGAGACAATCCAAGCCATAAGCCCATTCCAACTGTTCAGCGCAATAAAAAACAACCAAACTTGCCATTTCCGCTTCCATCTCGGTTTGGTTTTTAAAGGTTTGGTTTTTGAATCAGTATATCGGGACAGGATTTTATATTTGGCCATATCACTATTTATACGAAACTCAGGGCAACTAGAAACTGTTTCTAATTGCCCTGAATGTTAGTCAGCGCTCGACTTGGCTCACATCGCGCACCGCGCCGGTGTCGGCGGAAGTGGTCATGGCGGCGTAGGCACGCAAGGCGGCGGAAACGTGGCGGTCGCGGCTTTCGGGCTTCCATGCTTTGGCACCGCGGCTTTCCATTTCTTCGCGACGGTTGGCCAATTCTTCATCGGTAACGGCCAAGCGGATGCTGCGGTTAGGAATGTCGATTTCGATGGTGTCGCCCTCTTTCACCAAACCGATGGCACCGCCTTCCGCCGCTTCGGGCGAAACGTGGCCGATGCTCAAGCCGGAAGTGCCGCCTGAAAAACGACCGTCGGTGAGCAAGGCGCAGGCTTTGCCCAAGCCTTTGGATTTCAGATAACTGGTGGGATAGAGCATTTCCTGCATGCCCGGGCCGCCTTTCGGGCCTTCGTAGCGGATAATCACAATATCTCCGGCAACGATTTGGTTATCCAAAATGCCTGCCACGGCGGCATCTTGGCTTTCAAACACGCGCGCGCGGCCGGTGAATTTGAGAATGCTGTCGTCCACGCCGGCGGTTTTTACCACGCAGCCGCGCTCGGCGATGTTGCCGAACAGCACGGCTAAACCGCCGTCTTGCGAATAAGCATGTGCTTTGCTGCGGATACAGCCGTTTTTGCGGTCGAGGTCGAGCGAAGGCCATTGTCTGTTTTGCGAAAAGGCTTCGGTGGTGCGCACGCCGCCCGGTGCGGCTTTGTAGCGCTGATGTGCGGTTTCGTTGGCGGGGTTGGTGATGTCCCATTTCGCCAACGCGTCTTTCAAGGTTTTTTCGTGAACGGTGGAAACGTCGGTTTTCAGGCAGCCGGCGCGGTCGAGTTCGGCCAGAATGCCCATCACGCCGCCTGCGCGGTGCACGTCTTCCATGTGGTATTTCTGCGTGGCCGGTGCGACCTTACACAAACACGGCACTTGGCGGCTGATGCGGTCGATGTCGGCCATTTTGAAATCCACTTGCGCTTCGCTAGCGGCGGCCAGCAGATGCAGCACGGTGTTGGTGGAACCGCCCATCGCCACGTCCAAACTCATGGCGTTTTCAAACGCGGCTTTGGTAGCGATGCTGCGCGGCAATACGCTCTCGTCGTCTTGCTCGTAATAGCGTTTGGTAATTTCCACAATCAGACGGCCTGCTTCCAAAAACAGTTCTTTACGGCCTGCATGAGTGGCCAGCAGCGAGCCGTTGCCCGGCAACGACAAGCCCAAGGCTTCAGTGAGGCAGTTCATCGAGTTGGCGGTAAACATGCCGGAGCAGGAGCCGCAGGTCGGGCAGGCGGAGCGTTCTACTGCCGCCACTTCTTCGTCGGATACGGCATCGTTGGCGGCATCCACCATCGCATCGACCAAATCGAGCTTGCGGGTGTCGGTGATGTTGGCCACGCCGATTACCTTGCCCGCTTCCATCGGGCCGCCTGAAACGAACACGGTGGGAATGTTCAGGCGCATGGCGGCCATCAGCATGCCGGGGGTGATTTTGTCGCAGTTGGAAATGCACACCAGCGCGTCGGCACAATGCGCGTTGACCATGTATTCCACCGAATCGGCAATCAAATCGCGGCTGGGCAGGCTGTAGAGCATACCGCTGTGGCCCATGGCAATGCCGTCGTCCACAGCGATGGTGTTGAATTCCTTGGCCAAACCGCCCGCTTTTTCGATTTCGCGCGCCACGAGCTGCCCCATATTGTGCAGATGCACATGGCCGGGCACGAACTGGGTGAACGAGTTGGCAATGGCGATAATCGGTTTGCCGAAATCTTCTTCGGCTACGCCGGTGGCACGCCATAAAGCGCGTGCGCCCGCCATATTGCGGCCATGGGTGGAGGTTTTGGAGCGGTAAGCTGGCATGGTGGTGTCCTTCGTAAAAAGTTTTAGTATGTGCCGCGGGGGGCTGTTTGTATAAACCGGTAAAAAATACCGCTTATTTTATACCAAACGCAGGCGGGCGTTAAGAAATGTGCGTTGCAAGCTTTCAGGCAGGCATTGCACATTTCCAGTATAATGCCTGCCTGAAAAATATTATAAGCAAGGCTTGTTTTTATTATGATGATCCACCCGCAATTCAATGCCGCCGCGATAGATTTCGGATTTATAGCTATCCGCTGGTATGCGCTGAGCTATGTTTTGGCATTTATTCTGTTTATGTTGCTCGGCCGACTGCGCATCAAGCAGGGGCATACGGTTTTCACGAAAGAAATGCTCGACGATTTGCTGACTTACGGCGTGTTTGGCGTGATTTTGGGCGGGCGCTTGGGCTATGTGCTGTTTTACAAATTTTCCGAATACATCAACGATCCGGTTTCGGTTTTTAAAATTTGGGAAGGCGGCATGTCTTTCCACGGCGGATTTTTGGGTGTATTGGTGGCGATGTGGTTGTTTGCCAAACGCAGAAATTTAGGCTTTTGGCAGGTTACCGATTTTATCGCGCCGCTCGTGCCGCTGGGCTTGGCATCGGGCCGCATCGGTAATTTTATCAACGGCGAATTGTGGGGCCGCGTTACCGACCCTTCGGCATTTTGGGCGATGGGTTTTCCGCAAGCCGCTTATGAAGATGCGCAACTGGCGGCCAATAATCTGCAGTATATGGCCTGGCTCCAACAATTCGGCATGTTGCCGCGCCATCCTTCCCAGCTTTATCAGTTTGCGCTGGAAGGTGTGACTTTATTTGTGGTTGTGTGGTTGTTTTCGCGCAAACCGCGCCCTACCGGCCAAGTTTCCATGGTGTTTTTGGCGGGCTACGGCATCTTCCGTTTTATTGCCGAGTATGCGCGCCAACCGGACGACCATTTGGGCTTGCTGACTTTGGGCTTGTCTATGGGCCAATGGTTGAGCGTTCCGATGATTGTGCTGGGCGTAGCGGGCTTTATCTGGTTCGGCAGCAAAAAACACAGCCGCTGATTTCACCTTTTATTTTTTCAGACAGGCATTTGGTGTATCAATGCCTGTCTGAAAACATCAGGAAATATTCATGTCTAATCAAAGATTGATTTACGGCTTCCATGCCATTAACGCACGCTTGTGGCAAAACCCGAAAAGCATCACGGAAATTTATGTGCAGGAAGGCAAAAGCGATGCGCGCACCCGCGATGTGCTGCAAAAAGCCGCCGATGAAAAAGTGCGCGTGCATTTTGCCGATGCCGACCGGTTGAACAAGCTCAGCAAAGGCATGCGCCATCAAGGCGTGGTCGGATTTATCGATGCTTCGAAAAACCATGTGCATCTGGAAGATGTGTTGGAAAACCTGAGCGAGCCGCCGCTTTTGCTGGTTCTCGACGGCATTACCGACCCGCACAACCTCGGCGCCTGCCTGCGTACGGCAGACGCGATGGGCGTGCACGCCGTGATTGCGCCGAAAGACCGCAGCGCCGGCCTGAATGCCACGGTAAGCAAAGTGGCCTGCGGAGCCGCCGAAACCGTGCCCTACATCACCGTTACCAACCTCGCCCGCACCCTGCGGGAGCTGAAAGAATACGGCATCTGGATTATCGGTACCGATACAGGCGGCGATTCGGATTTATACCGTTGCGGCCTGCCCGACAGCGTAGCCTGGGTGATGGGCAACGAAGGCGAAGGCATGCGCCGCCTCACGCGCGAACATTGCGATATGTTGGTGTCGATTCCCATGTTCGGCACGGTTGAAAGCATGAACGTATCGGTCAGCACGGGCATGGTGCTGAGCGAAACCCGCCGCCGCCGCACTTTACAGTCGGAACAGGCTTAAGAAGGTTCGCCCGCCCGAACAATGCCTGTCTGAACCGCTTTTTCAGACAGGCATTCCTTAAAATATCAACACGCTGAGACCGCGCGCCGTTTTTTTGTTATCCTTACACCCGACACAACACATTTATCTAAACAATTAATGTACAAAACCATATTACCTAAAAAGAATATCTCCGATTGGCTGCAAGAGCTTGCCCGGCTCAACAACATCGGCAGCGTCCTTACCAGCGTTACCCAATGGCTGCGCAAAGGCGGAAGCAAAGGCGCAGCCGCCCGCATGGACCTATTGCTGCAAACCCTCTCCGACCACCCTGAAACGGCAAGAGAAATAGGCATCCAATTCTACCGCTGGCTCAACAACACCCATATCTATCCCGCACTCGTTTCACTCGGGATTTTCTCGCGCAAAGGCTTCGGCAAAGAATTGGGCAAACGCGTTTACGACCGCTTCAGCCCGCCGCCCCACGATCCGCGCAGCATTAAAAACATGTTTGAAAAGCTTTTCTACCGCAGCAGCGACATCGAATGGCTTGAAGCCATTCCGCCGCGCCAATGGCTGCGGCTCTACGATTTGCTGGCGGAGCACACACCCGAAAACATTCTGCAGGCAACACGCCGCAATTTCCAACATGCCAACCTGCATGCGCTTGAAATGCTGTCGATTTGGATTGCCGCCGAAGAGCTCGACCCCGATTTGATGCGGCTTGACCCCAAGCTTTTGGAAGTGGATTCTTCTTTTATCGCCCTCAAGCGCGAAGTAACCCTGTTAATCGACCATTACCAGCAAGAAAAGCCGGAAATGTTTGATGACGCACACCTGCAAGTGATGCTCGAACAATCCCGTTCCCATATTGAAAGGCTGCGTAAAAAAGGCGTATGCGCCGGCACAGGCTCTTCCATCGCCGTATCGCACCTGCTGGAGCGGCTCGAGCAGTCGCTCAACCGGCTAACCATGCTGCTGACCATCCAAACCGCTACCGACAATCCTTCGCGCCAGCGGCATTTGATAGAGCTTTTACAGGCGATGGCCTACTCCGCCGCCGAACAAAAAAGCACCTCCCTGCTGTGGCGGCGCAGCGTAAAAATGCTGGCCAAAAGCATCAGTCAAAACACCAGTTACCGCGGCGAAAAATACATCACCAGCTCGCGCAGCGAATATTTCAGCATGCTGCGTGCGGCTGCCGGCGGCGGCGCGGTTATCGCATTCATGGCGCTTTTGAAACTCAAACTCGGCATGATGGGGCTGAGCAAGCTGCAATATGCTGTTTTCTCCAGCCTCGACTACGGCTTGGGCTTTGTGTTTATCCACATGATTCACTGCACGGTAGCCACCAAGCAGCCCGCGATGACCGCTTCCAGCATTGCCGAACAGGTGGAGCGCAACGACTCGGGTAAAGCCGTTGACCAAAAGCTGGCCAAATTGTCGATAGATGTTATCCGCTCACAAGGTGTGGCCGTGTTCGGCAATGTGAGCGTGGCTATGCTTTTGTCTATGCTGATTGCCGCCGTTTATTATTTTCAGACAGGCATGCCGATTCTTGATGCCGAAAGCGTGCAGAAGCAGTTTAAATCCGTTCTGCCTTTGAGCCAGCCCTCTCTGATTTACGCCGGGATTGCCGGTGTGTGGCTGTTTTGCTCCGGCATTATTTCCGGCTTCTTCGACAACCGGGCCGACTATCTGCATCTGCGCCACCGCCTCAACCAACACCCCCTTCTGGTGAAAATACTGCCCGCAAAATGGCGCGCCTATTTAGCCAACTATGTGCACCACAATTACGGCGCGATTATGGGTAACTTTATTTTCGGCGTGATGCTTGGCAGCACAGGCTATATCGGCTATTTGCTCGGGCTGCCGCTGGATATCCGCCATGTGGCGTTTTCATCGGCCAACATCGCCTATGCCGCAGCAAGCGATCTGACCAATCCGATCATGTTCTGCTTTTATCTGGTCTGTATTTTCCTGATCGGCATCGTCAACCTGTGGGTGAGCTTTACCTTAACGCTTTGGGTGGCGCTGCGTTCGCGTGATGCGCGTATCGACAGCTTCCGCAACCTGTTAAACAGCGTCATCGCGCAAATCCGCGCAAATCCGCTCAGCCTTTTGTTCCCAGTTCAGGCCGCCGGACAAGTCATCAAAGAAACGCGGCAGCCTTCGGGGCAGCCTAAAGATAAAGACCACACACAATAACAATGCCTGTCTGAATTTTTTCAGACAGGCATCTGCAACCGTTTGATACAAGAATAATTCATGGACTCGCTTAATATTTTCTTCCTTGTTATCGCACTTTTGCTGTTTGTCAGCGTTATCGCCAGCCGCATTTCCGCACGGGTGGGCATGCCCTTATTGCTTGCTTTTCTCGGCGTGGGCATGCTGGCCGGGGAAGACGGCATCGGCGGCATCAAATTCGACAGTTTTACCGGCGCCACTTTTGTCGGCCAGATGGCCTTGGCAATTATTCTGCTTGACGGCGGACTGCGCACCAAATTCGAAACCTTCCGAATCGCGCTCAAACCGGCTTCCATTTTGGCAACCTGGGGCGTGTTGGCAGGCGTGGCGCTGCTCGGTATCTTCGCCACTTTTTATATGGGCATCGACTGGAAGCTCGGCCTGCTTATGGCCGCCATTGTCGGCTCAACCGATGCCGCCGCCGTATTTTCCCTGTTGCGCAACAGCGGCGTGCGCCTGAACGCCCGTATTCAGGCCACGCTGGAATTGGAAAGCGGTATCAAC
The DNA here is from genome assembly GCF_900636765.1 of Neisseria canis. NCBI lineage: Bacteria > Pseudomonadati > Pseudomonadota > Betaproteobacteria > Neisseriales > Neisseriaceae > Neisseria > Neisseria canis. Next base: position 1,774,505 of record NZ_LR134313.1, on the reverse strand, counting down.
GATCCTATGGCGATTTTGCTGGTCAGCGTGCTGATTAATCTGATTATGCAGCCCGAAACCACCGGTTTCTTCTCCATTATACAAATGTTTGTTTTGCAGCTCGGTTTGGGGCTGCTGTTCGGCTGGCTGGCCGGCAAAGCTTTGGCTTTCATGTTGGGCCAAATCCGGCTGGCCGAAGGCTTATATGCCATTTTGATTGCCTCGGGCGGTTTGCTGGTGTTTTCGGTAACCAACCTCAGCGGCGGCAGCGGCTTTCTGGCCGTTTACTTGGCAGGCGTGCTAATCGGCAACTCACGCAACAGCTCGGTCGAACACGTTTTGAATGTGATGGACGGCCTGGCTTGGCTCGCACAAGCCGCGATGTTCTTGGTGCTCGGTTTGCTGGTTACCCCTTCCCGCTTGCTGGAACACGGCATGGATGCTTTGGTTATCGCAGGCTTTCTGATGCTGATAGCCCGCCCGTTGGCCGTATATTCATCCATCAAATGGTTTCATTACAGCAAACGGGAACTCGCCTACATCAGCTGGGTAGGCCTGCGCGGCGCCGTGCCGATTACGCTTGCCATCATGCCCTTAATGATGGGCGTACCCAATTCCCAGTTGTTATTTGACGTTGCCTTTGCCGTGGTAATTCTTTCCCTGCTGATACAAGGCACAACCATTCCTTATTTGGCCAATAAGCTGGAAGTGGTGCTGCCACCCAAACCGGAACCGCTTTCCTATCGCGAAATCTGGCTTGCCCGTAACCTTTCGGTCGGCTTGCAGTCGTTTAAAGTGTCCTCCGGCTCGGAAGCGGAAAACAGCCACCCCTATGTGATGACCCGCCCGGAAGAATTCGCCGACAGCCGCCTGTTTGCACTTATCCGCAACGGGAAACCGGTGCAGGTAGGCATGAACACCCAAATGCAGGAAGGCGATATTGCATGGTATATCCTGCCCGAAGAAAAAGGCGATGACTTTGCCGAACAGTTTGCCGACCTTAAAGACCATGCAACCGAGCAGCAATTCTATGGTGAATTTATTCTGAACCCCGAAGTCAAAGTCGGCGATTTGGCACAGGTTTACGGCATCACCGTCAAAGAAGAGGAAGCCGGCTTAAGCCTCGTGGATTTATTCCGCGCCCGCTTCGGCGATATTCCGGTGTCGGGCGACCGCATCATCATTGATAATTTCTGTATCACCGTAAAAGAATTGGACGAACAAAGCTATATTAAGACTTTCGGTTTGAAAATGCCCAAACAGCACACTGAAACAGCAAATTGAGTTCCCAATATAAAAATGCCTGTCTGAAAATGTTACATATTCATTTTCAGACAGGCATTTCAACATTCAATGCGAAGATATTAATCCAATGTCCAATGCACCCAACCCATTTTCCAGGTTAACAAAATCAATCCGCCGAAGATAATGCGGTAATACGCAAAAGGCACATAGTTTTTTGCGCTCACAAATTTAAGCAGGGCTTTCACGGCCAGTAAGCCGGCAACAAATGCGGCCACAAAACCCACGGCAATCAAGCCTATATCCTGCAAACTGAACAATTTATAATTTTTCAAAACATCATAAGTAGTGGCCATAATCATAACCGGCACCGCCAGGAAAAATGAAAATTCCGTGGCCACTTTTCTATCCAGCCCCCAAAGCATACCGCCCATAATCGTACTGCCCGAGCGCGAAGTGCCCGGTATCAACGCACAAATTTGCGCCAACCCTACCACCAAAGCATCTTTGGGCGACATGTCGTCCACACTGGTTACTTTCGGCTGATGGGTTTTAGCCCGCTTTTCAACCCATAAAATAAAGAATCCGCCCAAAACCAGCATGGTGGCTACGCTGATCGGATTGAATAATACGGTTTTAATCTGTTTACTGAATAAAAAGCCCATAACTGCGGCAGGAATGAAAGCAATAATCAGATTAACCACAAAGCGGTTAACCGCCCTGTCTTTACCGGCGTAAGTCACCACATGTTTGAAACGCGTGCGGTATTCGAAAATTACCGCCAACACGGCACCCAGCTGGATTGCAATCTCAAACACTTTGCCGTTGCTGTTGAAATCCATCAGATTACCGAACACAATCAAGTGCCCTGTGCTCGAAATCGGCAGAAATTCGGTTAAACCTTCAATAATCCCTAAAATCAGGGCCTTAAGTAACAATACAATATCCATATCCAGCAAAGGCAGTCCGCCTGTTTCCTTTTAATGATTCAATTTCGATTATTGAAATATTTAGCCGTAGCAGGAACCTGATTTTGGTGCAATTCAAACCAATATCATTGAAATAACTAAGTTTCCGGCCACATCGCTCGCTAAATCTAAAAACGGGCATTTATATCACAAATCAACCCGACAATCTTGATAATGAAGACAGGCAGCCTTAAAGACTGCCTGAAAGGATGGGTTTATGTTTAATCCCATCAAGAAACCCGCTTATTGATTGGCCGCTTTGGCGAAAAAAGCACCTTTGCTTTTCAGTTTGCTTTCCGCTTTTTTCGGCGCTGCCATTCCGCGCTCTTTGCGTACTTTCTCAACAAGCCCTTCGATTGTTTTCATACCGGCTTGCCAATCACCGTTGAATTTTACCTCGTATTTACCGCCCACAATAACGATAGGCGTACCTTCGATTTTGAATTCCTCAGTGAGTTTCGCCATTTTTTCCGCAGCAACCTGATTGGCCGGAGAGTCATAAGCGGCAATCAGTTGCTGAGCATCAAAAGATTTTTGCTCTGCTGCCCATTTTTTGAAAGTTGCGGAATCTGCCAGATTGATTTTCTGCTCATAAATCGCTTTGAATACAACCGGATTGGCTTGGTATTTCAAACCGGACTGATTCACCGCGGCAGCCACTTTGGCAAATCCCAGCATTTCAGGCTGCCAAACTACGTGCTCGGAGCGCAGATAAGTATCACTTGGCCAAGTTTTAGCCTGCTTCAGCAAAACAGGATCCAAATGATAGCAATGTACGCAAAAGTAGCCGAAAAACTCCAAAACTTCGATTTTGTCAGCCTGTGTTTGCGGAACAGGCTTTTCCAAAACTTTGTAATCCTGACCTTCAACTAAGGCAGCAGAAGCATTTGTAACCATGGCAAACGCCAAACCTGCCGCTAACACGAATTTTTTCATTTTCATAAGTAATATTCCTTGGTTTATTTCACAGAGCGGGCAAAATGGTTTATCCCGCGCTGTTGTAATTTCTTACGCGCCGCAGCTGCTTCAGATCCGCTCAAAACGCCTGTCTGAACACGGTAGACCGTTTTGCCGTTTACCTCTGCTTCCACAACACTTGCAGAGACTCCGGCCATTGCCAGCTTTCCGCGCTGAACTTCGGCCGCCTGTTGGTTATTGTATGAACCGGCTTGAATAATCATTTTGCCGCCTTTGGCAGAGCCGCTTTCTTGTTTCGGTTGCGAAGATGTTTTGCTGCTTTGTTTATCCGAACCGGATCGGCCGCTCAAAGCATCTTCCGCACGTTTTCTGTCGGCATCGGCTTCCGCTTTCTTACGCGCTTCGGTTTGGGCTTCTTTACGGGCTTTCTCCAAATTACCGCTGTTCAGAATTTGCTCGGGAGTGGGTTGCACTTTAGGCTCGGTTTTGGTTTTGGCCTCTTTCTTCGCGCGTTCGGCTTGCGCTTTTTTCATTTCAGCCTGTTTTTTCAGTTGAGCTTGCTTTTGAGCTTCTTTTGCTGCTTTTTCCTTCTCAACGGAAACCTTTGGTTTAGGTGGCGCAACAATAACAGGCGGATGCGTTACAGACTCTTTTGCAGTTTCGCTGGCCGTGGTTTGCGGCGCTTCCGCAGTTTTATCTTTCTCAGTCTGCTCTACCGTAGCAGGCGTATCTTTAGGCTGGGTCGTTTCAGAAACTGTTGTTTCAAGTGAGGTGCGGTCGGCTTGCGTTTGTGAAGCAGAACCGGCTCCTGTTGCAGAAGCGCTTGAACTTGAAGTGGAACCGGGCACAAGAATCTCTGGTTCGGGTACTTTTTTCTCTTCGACTTTCGGCAACTCCTTCACGGAAGACTGGCCGTTTTTATTCAGGAAATACAGCACCCCGGCAATAACTGCTGTGGCCAGTAACAGCCCCACAAAAAAGCCGGACAAACCTTTTCCATATTGTTTTTTCGCATTCATTTACGATACCTTTAAGATTCTCTGGTTCTCTAAAAGCCGGAAATCCGGCCGATAGCCTTCAATAAATTAGCCGTTTATTCTAACAAAATATCAGGGCAGCTGCCTAACCCGTTTTACCTTAGCTTACATAATATTTTTACTATAAGGCTCTCCGGAAGCTGACGGCGCGCAATACATGCTGCCGGTTAACCGTTTCATCATTATTCAAATCAGCTAAAGTACGGGCTACGCGCATAATTCTGTGAAAACTGCGGGCAGACAAAGAAAGCTTGTCTATCAGATCACCCAAAGCTTGTTTTGCCTCTTCGCTGATCATCGCTTTTTCGTCCAATTCAGTAACGCTTAATTGGGCATTGGTTTTCCCTTGCCGACCCAACTGCCTGCTGCGCGCTGCCATAACGCGCTGCAAAATATGTTCGCTGCTTTCTCCTGCCTGAATTTGCGTTAATTCTCCTGCCGGGATACTCGGCACTTCTATTGTCAAATCAATCCGGTCGAGCAGCGGGCCGGAAATTTTATCCCGGTAACGCTGTATGCTGTCGGGCGTGCAGCGGCAGAGTTTGACAGGATGGCCGAAATAGCCGCAAGGACAGGGATTCATAGCGGCGACCAACTGGAATTTGGCCGGATAAGTTGCTTGTCGGGCAGCGCGGGAAATATGGATTTCGCCGCTTTCCAAAGGTTCGCGCAACACTTCCAGCACTTTGCGGTCGAATTCCGGCAATTCATCCAAAAATAAAACGCCCTGATGCGCTAAAGAAATTTCACCCGGGCGCGGGTCCGAACCGCCGCCAACCAATGCAACGGCGCTGGCGCTGTGATGTGGAGATCTGAAAGGGCGTTGCGTACTGAGATTTTGCAGATGTTGCGGCAATAGGGAACGTAATGTCCACACAGAAACCAACTCGTCGTCGGTTAAAGGCGGCAAAATGCCGGGCAGCCTTTGCGCCAGCATTGATTTACCCGTACCGGGCGGACCAACCATCAGGATGCTGTGTCCGCCCGCTGCGGCTATTTCCAAAGCCAATCTGGCTGTATGCTGGCCTTTGACATCACGCATATCGGGCAAGCCAGTGTTTTCAGACAGGCATTGCCGCTCAGGTGCTGCGGTTTGGCTTAGCGGCTCGACGCCGTTTAAGTGGGCGGCCACTTGTGCAAGATTTTCGGCTCCGAACACGGCAATGCTGTCCATCACGGCAGCCTGCACGGCATTTTGCGCAGGCAATACGAAAGACCTGCCCGATTGTGCCCCCTGCCAAGCCATTGCCAACGCGCCGCGAACCGGGCGCAGTGCGCCGGATAAAGCCAATTCTCCCGCAAATTCGTATTGCGCCAGTTTGTCTTGCAGAATTTGGCCGGAAGCCGCCAATACACCCAGCGCAATCGGCAAATCGAAACGGCCGGACTCTTTCGGCAAGTCGGCAGGTGCCAAATTGACGGTGATTTTTGCAGCGGGAAAGTCAAAGCCGCTTTGCAAAATGGCGGCGCGCACCCTGTCGCGGCTTTCTTTCACTTCCGTATCCGGCAGCCCCACGATATTGAATTGCGGCAAACCGTTGGCCAAATGGGCTTCCACTTCGACCAAAGGCGCATCCATACCGCTTAATGCACGGCTGTAAACCACCGCCAAAGACATGAACGGCTTATCCTTCTGAGGATGTATCGGTTTGTTGGGCGGCTTGTGCCGGTTCTGCCGAAGCAGACAGGCTTGCTTCGAGCTTGGCTACGCGCTCTTCCAACTCGGCCAGCTTGGTACGGGTTTTAATCAGCACTTGCTGCTGGATATCAAATTCTTCACGGGTTATCAGATCCATGCGGTTGAATGCGCTGCCGAGCATGGCTTTTACGTTTTTTTCAACGTCTTTTGCCGGGCTGTTGGCAATGGTTTCGCTCACTTTTGCGCTCACTTCTTCAAACAGTTTCTGACCGATCATAGCGGTTTCCTTTCATAGCATGGTTTCACTTGGAATTGTATAGAATAAATGCCTGTCTGAAAACACACTGTTTTTTCAGACAGGCATAGGCATAATCCTTATTCGGCGGTAAAGCCTGTCTGAAAAACCCGGCCGTTGATGTGGATATCCGCCAGATAGTCGTGTCGGTTATCCGTGCATATCGGCAGCCGGACATTTTCTGCACGCCACACACCGCCGGCCTGTTTTTTCAGATCATAGCGGTTAAACCCCATATCCATATTGCTCATGCTGAAGCTGAGGTAAACGCTTTGAACATCTTGCGGTACATGGTTGATTTCGATATTGAAAGGGGCTTTGGCACTGAGCGGCTCGCTGAATTTAACGGTTGCGCCGCCCGGCAAAACGCAGCCTTTGCGCACATCGCATTGCGCCGACACGTCTTGCGCTTGCGGCTGCCGCTTGTTCCAAATATAAAGCATACCGAGTTTTACCGCGGCAAACGCCAGCAGCAACGCACCTATCATCATCCACTTTTTGTTTTTATCCATTTGCCGTCCTATGCCCATCCGGTTTGCCGCTCGTTTACCACGGCATGTGCACCTGCTTCCAACCAGGCCGAACGGTATTTTTCAGACAGGCATTCTTCTGCCAACACCACCAACGGCACGCCGACACCTTCCCGCAATACCTGTAAAACCCGTTCGGCCGACTCCTCACATGCCGAGCGCCATACCACCACATCGGCATCGGGCGCACCGGCAAACTGTTCGGCATTCTCAACCAACACCCACAAACTTTCCACCTGCGGCCGCCTGCCGTAGTGTTTCAAAGCTTCCGCACCAATCAAACAATGCTTGTGCGCCGGCTCCCACATGGCAAACGGCACCACACGATAATCGCCCATACGGTTTTCGCCTGTAAAACCTGTTTCGGCGCTGCCCGCCAGCTCGGTCGGTACGGCCAATGCAGCGAGCACCGGCCCGTTGGCCGGCAGCATAGGCGACACGGTAAAATCGCCCGCTTTCTGCCACGACCAGCTCTGCCCTTCTTTGGCCTGCAAAGTGCCCGACCAATCGCCTGCTTTTACGCGGAAAAAACGCAGGTGGACATGCGCGTGTTCATACATATGGATTTTGGTTAACCACGGCGTTGCATGGTGGATATGAATGCCCAGCTCTTCTTCAAACTCGCGTTTCAGCGCATCCAGTTCGCTTTCCTGCGGCTCGACTTTGCCTCCGGCAAATTCCCAGTATCCGGCATAAGGCTTGCCTTCGGGGCGCGAAGCGAGCAGGTAATCGCCCTGCCCGTTTAACACAACGCCGGCAACCACGCGCAGCAAAGGGCGGTCGTCTTGCGGCATATCGTTTTCTTTCAGCATGTTCTGATTGTTCCGCCCGATTATTTTTCCGCTACGGCAAAGGCCTGCACAACATCTTTTTCATCGCTGATGCTTAAATGCACATGCTTGATGCCCTGCTCATCCATCCACGCCTGCAAATCCGGTGCGCATAAAATTTCCGGCCGCCCTAAATGGTTGTGGCCGATGGTGATACGCGCAAACGAAACGATGCCGCGGATGCCGGTGCCTACCGCTTTGGAAAAAGCTTCTTTGGCGGCAAAACGCTTAGCCAGAAAATTAACGGGTTTGCCGGCCTGTTCAAACTCAAGCAGCTCCACTTGGCTCAACAAGCGCTCTGCAAAAGCCTTGCCGTATTTTTTATGGAGCCGCTCAATGCGGTTGAGGGCGACAATATCCGTACCGATTCCGTAAATCATGGTGCATCTCCTTTTTTCAGACAGGCCTGTCTGAAAACATCAATATGGCAAAGCGCGCGCTTCAAACATCACTTTTTTCATTTGCCGGATGGCTTCCGGCAAGCCTAAAAATACGGCTTGCGAAATCAGCGAATGGCCGATATTCAGCTCGCTGATGGCAAGAATTTGGGCGATGGGCGTTACATTATGTATAGTCAACCCGTGGCCTGCGTTTACCACCAAACCCAGCTCGCCGGCAAAATGGGCGCCGGCTTCAATACGCGAGCATTCTTCGCGCTGCGTTTCATGCGTACGCGCTTCAGCGTAAGCGCCCGTGTGCAGTTCCACCACCGGCGCACCCACATCTTTTGCTGCCTGAATCTGCGCTTCGTCAGCGTCGATAAACAATGAAACGCGAATGCCTGCGCAGGTTAATGTGCGGGTGTAATCGGCGATTTTTTTCTGCTGCGCCAACACGTCCAGCCCGCCTTCGGTGGTTACTTCCTCGCGCCGCTCCGGCACGATGCACACGTCTTGCGGCATCACGTTCAAAGCATTTTCCAGCATTTCTTCGGTGAGCGCCATTTCCAGATTCATGCGGGTGCGGATGGCGTTTTTAATCGCAAACACATCGGCGTCTTTAATATGGCGGCGGTCTTCGCGCAAATGCAGGGTAATCAGGTCGGCGCCATGCGTTTCTGCCAGCAAAGCGGCCTCCAGCGGGCTGGGATAAGTTGTGCCCCGCGCATTGCGCAAAGTGGCCACATGATCAATATTCACACCTAAAAGCATGGATCTTCCTTTCTTCACTCAAGCAGCAAGCCAAACATGCCGCTTTATGTTTTCAGACAGGCATTCGGTTTCATTCAAACTTCAAAAGCCTGCATCTGCTGCAAAACCTGCCTCGATTTCACACCTTGCGGCAAACGGAAATCAATCAGCATACGGGTAAGCTTCAAAGCCTGCTGCAAACCCTCTCCGCTGTCGAACTCGCCTTTGCGCAGCTGAATCAGGCTGCTGCCTTTGATAACCACCCCCTGCGCTCCGTTCATTTGCAGGCGCGGATTATCGGCGCCGCCAACCGGCAAGGCCGCATGCTCCGGCCGCAGCCAGTAATCGCGTTTTGCATCAATGGCGCAACCCGCCTCATCCCGCTGCAAATCCGGTGCGAAACCGAGTTCGGTCAGCAACGACCATTCAAAGCAGCGCAAAGCCGCCACATGATTCGGCTGCACCGCCACCGCCTTCATCAATGCAAACAGCGCGTCGTAAAGCTTGGGATGCGGATCTTCGCGCGCAGTGAGTTTCAACACCAACTCATTGGCATACAGCCCGCTAAACAGCGCCCTGCCCTGCGGCAAAGCCCAGCCGCCCAACCATTCGGCACGGTGCAGCGTTTTCAATTCGCCGCTGCCATACCATGAAGCACCCATCGGCACAAACGGCACCAACACACCGCGCAGCTCGCTCTGCCGTTTGCGCGCGCTGCGCGCCAGCAGCGCCACACGACCATAATCGCGGCTGAACACTTCCAGCCACAAACTGCTTTCCCGCCACGGAGTGGCCGTGAGCAGGAAAGCAGGTTGGTGGTTGATACGGTGTGATTTATCTGACATGGTTTGCGTCGTCGGCATAATTGCGCAAATTATACCTCAAGCTCCGTATTAAAATTCGGACGCACTCGGGTTTGAAGTAGAAATATTTTAAACCCGAAAACAGCAAAGCCGGAGATGGCAATCCTCCGGCTTCGCAACAATTTGAACACACACCGATATCAAGGCGACAAACGCTCTTTAATCCATACATTGTTTTCCAAACGGTAGCGTATGCGGTCATGCAGGCGGCTCGGTCTGCCTTGCCAGAATTCTACGGCATCGGGAATCACCACATAGCCGCCCCAATGCGGCGGGCGCGGGACATGAAACGGATGCTTCACGCCTACGGCAGCCGCTTTTGCCACCAGCACCGCCTTGCTTTCCAATACGCTGCTTTGCTCGCTGGCCCACGCACCGATGCGGCTGGTATAAGGCCGCAAATCGAAATACTCGTCCGAATCCTTATCGCTAAGCTTTTCCACGCGCCCTTCAATGCGTACCTGCCGTTCCAGCTCAGGCCAGAAAAAGGTCATCGCGGCAAACGGATTGGCCGCAATCGCGCGCCCTTTTTGGCTTTGATAATTGGTAAAAAACACAAAGCCTTTGGGGTTCACTTCTTTCAGCAGCACCATTCTGTTGGAAGGCCTGCCGTCTTCCCTTACCGTGGCCACATTCACCGCAGTCGGTTCGTTTACCGCCGCTTTCATTGCCTCACCGAGCCACTGTTCAAACTGAACAATCGGGCTGGCATCACAATCTTGTTCCGACAATTCCCTTTTGCTGTATTCTTCACGTATATCATGCAAATCCACGACCGGTTCCTTTTTCAGACAGGCATTTATTTTTTCAGGTTCACTTCCTGCATCGTCCAATTGCCGCCCGCCTTCGTGCGCTTGAGGCGGTAAATTTTCTGCGCAGACCAAAGCTCCACTTCTTTCACAAACCCTTTTTGCTCGTCGCCCACCAAAGTAACCGTGCCGTAAGGCTCATGCGGCACGCCTGATATGTCCATTTGGAAAAACTTGGGCGAAGTGGCGCCGTTAACCATAATTCTAAACGGAAGCACCTGGTTTTCCAACACCGCTACTTCCGCCGAGCTTTCTTTATTTTCGCCCGAAAGCTTGAATGTCCAATTATTGTTTTTCCATGTTTTGAACTCGGCCACAGGGGCATCCGGCGCGTCGAACAACGGCTCGGATGTAGCCGAAGGAGCAAAAAACAATCGGGAGCCTATAAAGCCGAACACACAGCCGACCAATAATGCAAGAATAATGTGTGGATATTTAACCATGTTTAACGGTGTCCTGTTTGAAATACACTTGGCATTCGTTTATGAAGAAACCAAATAAAAAAGCCAACCGTTGGCAGTGATATTGCACGGCTGCCGTTCAATTTATACTTATATCATAAAAAAATAAAAAAGCACTAACTTTAAGTATTGTTTACCCGGCAATCTTATCAATTTACATAATCTATCCAAACGGCCGCTGACATTACTTTTATACTTATCTGGTGATTTTTTGATACAATAATGCGTTTTCCAGCCGTCTTTATATTTCCTCAGCGAACACCGTCATGCAACTCACTGCCGTAGGACTGAACCATCAAACCGCCCCGTTGAGCATACGTGAAAAACTTGCGTTTGCCGCTGCGACATTACCTGAAGCCGTGGGTAGTTTGGTTCACAGCGATGCCGCACAAGAGGCTGTAATTCTCTCCACCTGCAACCGGACAGAGCTTTATTGCGTCGGTGATACAGAAGCGGTTATGCAGTGGCTGGCTGATTATCAAGGATTAGCCATTGAAGAAATCCGCCCTTATCTTTATACCTACGAATGTAGTGAAACCATACAGCATGCATTCCGAGTAGCCTGCGGTTTGGACAGCATGGTATTGGGCGAACCGCAGATTTTAGGGCAGCTTAAAGATGCCGTGCGGGTTGCACAGGAAGAGTCTGCTGTCAGCACTTGGTTGAATGCCCTGTTTCAAAAAACATTTTCCGTAGCAAAAGAAATACGTTCTTCTACCGCCGTAGGTGCCAATTCTGTTTCAATGGCAGCCGCATCGGTAAAAATGGCTGAGCAGATTTTTCCTTCTGTAAGCGAATTGAATGTTTTATTTGTCGGCGCCGGCGAAATGATTGAACTGGTGGCGACTTATTTCGCCGCCAAACAGCCCAACCTCATTACCGTTGCCAACCGCACCTTGCCACGCGCGCAAGAACTGTGCGACAAATTAAGCGTCAATGCAGAACCCCGCCTGCTCAGCGAGTTGCCCGATATTTTGTTTGATTATGATGTAGTAGTGTCATCCACCGCCAGCCAACTGCCCATTATCGGCAAAGGCATGGTAGAAAAAGCCTTGAAAGAGCGGCAGCACATGCCCGTATTCATGCTCGACTTGGCCGTGCCGCGCGATATTGAAGAACAAGTAAACGAGCTGGACGATATTTACCTGTACACGGTCGACGACATGACCGGAATCGTTGAAACCGGTAAAGAATCACGCCAGCGTGCAGCCGCGGAAGCCGAAGCTATGGTAACGCAAAAAGTAGCGGAATTTATCGACTGGCAGCGCAACCGGCAAAACGTGCCGCTCATCCGCGCACTGCGCGACGAAGGCGAACGGGCGCGCCGCTATGTGCTGGAAAACGCCATGAAACAGCTTGCCAAAGGCACATCGCCTGAAGAAGTGCTCGAACGTTTGTCTGTACAGCTTACCAACAAACTGCTGCATTCGCCCACCCAAACGCTTTCCAAAGCCAGCAGCCATAATCCTGAATTGTCGGAAGCGGTTGCCCGGATTTACCGCCTGCATCATCCCGATAAACCATAAAAAAATGATTACGACTGCAATGCCTGTCTGAAAACCTGTAAAACGTTTTCAGACAGGCATTGCTTCATTCAAACCAAACTCTTAATTTTTCAGCAGAAAACCCGCAACAACAATTAAATTCATATCCAAACGAATATTTTTCACAAGAAAAACTGCCTTTACCGCTTGCACTCGGGCAATCCAGCACATAACCTAAGCGCATCTGAAAATATTTACGGAGCCGCCTATATGTCGCTACCCAAACTCAGTTTCGAATTCTTCCCGACACGCACCCCCGAAGGCAGGGCAAAACAAGTTATCACGCGCAAACAGCTCAGCCAATACGCGCCGGATTTTTTCAGCTGCACATCAGGTGCCGGCGGCTCAACCAAAGAAGGCACCATGCAGACCATTCAGGATATTTTAAGCGAAGGCATCGCTGCCGCGCCGCATTTGCCCTGCATCGGCATGCAGCCGCAGGAAGTAGTTGATTTACTGAATGAATATAAAGCCTTGGGCATACGCCATATTGTTGCCTTGCGCGGAGACATTCCTTCCGGCATGGGCGCAGGCATGGACGGCTTGTTTTATGCCAACGAACTGGTTTCCCTGATTAAAAACGAATTCGGCAACCATTTCCACATCGAAGTGGCGGCTTATCCTGAATTTCACCCGCAGGCACGCAGCGCGGAAGACGACCTGAATAATTTCGTACGCAAAGTCAAAGCCGGAGCCGATTCCGCCATTACCCAATATTTTTACAACACCGATGCCTATTTCCGCTTTGTGGACGACGTGCAGGGCCGTGGCGTGAATATTCCGATTATTCCCGGCATCATGCCGATTGCCAGCTTCTCCAAACTAACGCGCTTTTCCGATACATGCGGCGCAGAAATCCCCCGCTGGCTGCGTTTGAAGCTGCAATCCTACGCCGACGACACCGCCGCTATCAAATCGCTGGCATTGGATGTGGTTACCGAAATGTGCGAACGCCTGCTGCGAGAGGGTGCACCCGGACTGCACTTTTACACGCTTAACCAAGCAGGGCTGGTATCCACCATTTGCCAACGCTTGGGTTACTAAACCCTTATGCTTACACGCACAATGCCTGTCTGAAAAAATTTCAGACAGGCTTAGATTCGAATTTCAAGTGCAACACTCAGGCAGTAGAGGTTGGAACAGATTCAAGAATAAAACACTTGGCGTTTCATAGCCAAGTGTTTTTCTTGGCCTATGGTTCAGCTCATCCTGAACCCTGCGTATCTCCCGATGGCTGATGTTGCGGAAATCGGTTTGTTTGGGGAAATATTGGCGGATGAGTCCGTTGGTATTTTCATTCAGCCCTTTCTCCCAAGAATGGTAGGGGCGGCAAAAATAGGTTTCCGCCTCCAATGCTTGGGCTATTCGCATGTGTTGGTAGAATTTGAACTGCACCCCAAAAGTTGGACACCCCCTCCGACTAAAAAGGTGCAGTTTTCTTATGAACAAATATACACTAGACTTCAAATACCGAGCCGTACTCCATTATCACCAAGTGCACAGCCAACAGCGCACCGCAGAGCACTTCAACGTCTCGCGCACACACCTGCGCCGTTGGGTAGCCGCCTATCGGCAAGGCGGCATCGCCGCACTGCAACACCCTCAGGCGCACTCCATGAAAACCAAACGCAAAAACCCGTTTATCGTCGATAAGCCCGACCATGAAAAAACCCAAGCAAAGCTGATTGAAGAGCTGCGTTATATGCGTGCGGAGAACGACTACCTAAAGCACATGAACGCCCTCAACGAAAAGGAAGGGAACGCCGCCAAAGCTGCGAAACCGTTCAAAAGTTGAGGGCGAAACACCCGCTGAAATATCTGCTGCACAGTGCCGGCATCCCCAAAAGCAGTTTCCATTACCCTATCGGCAAACCCGACCCCGATGCTGCGGCCAAAACCGCAGTGAGCGAAGTATACCGCCAACACAAAGGCCGCTACGGTCAACGGCGGATTGCCGCCGTATTGTCGTGGAACAAAAAGAAAGTCGGGCGCATTATGGGTTTATTGGGGTTAAAAGCCAAAGTCCGCAGCAAAAGAACCTATCGCCCGCAGGCTAAGGGGAAGCTTCGGCAAACATTCTCAATCGTGAATTTAGTGCCGCCAAATCGCGAGATAAGTGGTTGACCGATGTGACCGAGTTTAAATGCACAGACGGCAAACTGTATTTATCGCCGATATTGGATGTGTTCAATCGCGAGATTGTAGCCTATTCTTTAAGCCGCAGAGCGAACGGTGACATGGTAACGCAAATGTTGGATAACGCATTCGGCCGTCTGAAAGGGGCAACGCCGCTGCTGCATTCCGACCAAGGCGTACCGTATCGAACCGGTGCTTATCGGGCGAAATTGGCTGAGAACGGGATTGTGCAAAGCATGTCGCGCAAAGGCAACTGCCGGGACAATGCGCCGATGGAGAGTTTCTTCGGCACATTGAAAACGGAAAGCTTCTACGAAGAAGGTGCGTTATCGGTGGCCGAACTGACAACGGTGATCAATGATTACATACATTACTACAATCATGAGCGCATTAGTTTAAACTTGAAAAAGCTGAGCCCTGTGGCCTACAGAACTCAGCTTGAAGAGGCTGTTTGAGAAATATTCTTAACTTGTCCAAGGATTGGGGGACAGTTCATACCCCCCATACCGGCCTTTTTCTGTTATGGACAGTTGCACTTCAAATCCGAATCCGCCAGGTATTAATATTACGTTTGATGGAATAAGAACACCGGTTAAACCATTTCGCTGTTTGAAAAAATCTTTGAATGCAGAATAAAGTTTCCAAAGTTTGGCTGTAAAAACAGCAACACCACTATGAAGCAAATAAAACGTTATAGTTAATCAAATTAATTTTTAATACAAAGCAGCAAGCCGAAGACAGTACAGAAAGGTGCAGCAACGCCGTAGCAAAAGTTAAGTTGATCAACTATATTAATTTCAAAAGAAAAAAATTAAAGCCTTACTGAAAAATAAGTAAGGCTTTAATTAGATGACTGGCACGCCCACGGGGAATCGAACCCCGGTTACCGCCGTGAAAGGGCGATGTCCTAACCGCTAGACGATGGGCGCGGATAGATTTTTTTGGCGCACCCGGAGCGATTCGAACGCCCGACCCTCTGGTTCGTAGCCAGATACTCTATCCAACTGAGCTACGGGTGCATTTCGATTCAGCTACAACTTAATGGTGCAACCAATCAAGAAACGAGATGATATAGTTTTTTGCTTGGCCTGTCTAGTAGTCTTGTAATTAATTTTAAAATTTAAAACTAATAGCATGAATTTCATCAATATTATTTTCTTTCAGACAGGCATTCATGCCTGTCTGAAAACTATATCATACCGATGCCTGATAATTCTCTGGCCATTTTTGCCGCGGTATTGTCTGTCATACCGCCGACAAAATCCAGAATTTTCATATAAGCGGTGTATAGGGAGTCATCTTGTTCCAAAGGTTCGTCTGTCAAAAGCTCTAATGCCAATGAGTGGCGCGGGCTGAGTTGTTTATTCTGCACCCATTGATGTGCTGCCGGCACCAACAAATCCAATACGGAAGCCAAACATGGGAATGCGGCGATGGAAGTGAGCAGTTTGGATTCGTGCCGAAAAATTTTGGCTTTGGCCAAATCTTTGGCTTTATGCAAAGTGTTTTGTACGGCGGGGCTGCACAAAGCGAGCAGGTCTTTGCCTTTAAACTCTCCGTTTAACAAATCGGATTGATGGGTCATAAATGTTTGAGCCACGTCTTCTACCGCTCTGCCGATAGCAATACCTCTGAGCATGGCGCAACGCTGCCTGCTTGATGGTGCATGCCAAGTGCTTTCTGAGAAGGTTAATTCGGAAAGGATGCTTTCCATTTCCATGTCGTCAAGCAAACCGATTTCCACGGCGTCTTCCAAATCAAGCAAAGCGTAACAAATATCGTCCGCGGCCTCCATTAAATATGACAAGGGATGGCGCGCCCAACAATCTTTGCCTGTTTCAGGCAGGCCTAATTCTTGTGCGATTCTGCGGATAAAGGGCAATTCGGTTTGGTAAATATTAAATTTTTTACCGCCTCGCGGATCCAATGTCGTCCACGGATATTTAATCAATGCGCCGATTGTGGCAGAAGTGAGCCGCATTCCCCCGCGGTTTCGATACATTTCCAAGTTGGCAACCAGGCGCAGGCTGTGTGCATTGCCTTCATATGTTTGGATGTCTTTACGTTGAACCTCGGTTAAGCCCTCCAAATAGCGCTCATGTTCCGGCGCGCGAAACCATTCGCGCAAAGCGTCTTCGCCCACATGACCAAAAGGGGGGTTGCCCAAATCATGCGCCAAACATGCCACTTGAACGATTGCACCAATATCGCTGGGCATATTGCCTTGCGGCAAAAAACCGCCGGCTGCTAACATCACGCCGACGCGGTTTCCCAAACTACGCCCCACACTGGCCACTTCCACGCTATGCGTCAGGCGGTTATGCGTGTGATCGTGCTCTGCAAAGGGGTGAACCTGTGTTTTGCGCCCCAACCTGCGAAAGGCGCTGGAGAATACAACGCGGTCATAATCAATATGAAAATCGGTGCGTAAAGCATCGATGCCTTCTTGGGTTGACGGCGTGATTGTGGGTTCGATTCCGCCGTCTTTCGGGCGGAAACGTTGTGTACTGAGCAGTTGTTGCCAATTCATTTGCGGCATAACGCCATTCCTTTACTTTCGTGTTTGATGCCTGTCTGAAAAATGATGGGTTTGTAGCCTTTCGGGCAATGAGTTCAGACAGGCATTATGAGCAAAAGGCTGTCTGAAACTTTTCAGACAGCCATGCTGTTTATTTTATTTACCGCGCATCAATTCAAAGAAATCGTTGTTGTCTTTTGAATCTTTGAGCTTGCCCACCAAAAATTCGGTTGCTTCGATTTCGTCCATCGGATGCAGGAATTTACGCAACAGCCACATGCGTTGAAGCTGGTCGTTCGGCACCAGCAATTCTTCGCGGCGCGTACCGGACTTGTTGATATTGATGGCCGGGAACAAACGCTTCTCGGCCATGCGGCGGTCGAGATGCAGCTCCATATTGCCCGTGCCTTTGAATTCTTCGTATATCACATCGTCCATGCGGCTGCCGGTTTCCACCAATGCCGTAGCAATAATGGTAAGCGAACCGCCTTCTTCCACATTACGCGCCGCGCCAAAAAAGCGCTTGGGCCGGTGCAGCGCATTGGCATCGACACCGCCGGTAAGCACTTTGCCTGATGCCGGCACTACAGTGTTGTAGGCGCGGGCAAGGCGGGTGATGGAATCCAGCAGAATCACCACGTCTTTTTTATGCTCCACCATGCGCTTGGCTTTTTCAATCACCATCTCGGCCACCTGAACATGACGGCTGGCGGGCTCGTCGAATGTAGAAGACACCACTTCGCCGCGCACGGAACGGATCATTTCGGTTACCTCCTCGGGGCGCTCGTCAATCAGCAAAACTATCAGTTCGGCATCAGGATAATTTACCGTGATGGCATGGGCAATGTTTTGCAGCATCACGGTTTTACCCGATTTGGGCGGTGCCACCACCAATGCACGCTGGCCGAAGCCGATGGGCGCCACCAAATCAATGGCGCGGCTGGTCAGGTTTTCTTCCGCCTTGATATCGCGTTCGAGTTTGAATTGTTTGGTCGGAAAAAGCGGTGTGAGGTTTTCAAACAGAATTTTGTGTTTGCACACTTCCGGCTTGTCGCCGTTAATCGCGTCGAGACGCACAAGTGCGAAATAGCGTTCGTTGTCTTTAGGCACGCGCACCGTGCCTTCTATGGTGTCGCCCGTATGCAGATTAAAGCGGCGGATTTGGCTGGGCGATACATAAATATCATCCGGCCCTGCCAAATAAGAAGTGTCGGAACTGCGCAGGAAACCGAAACCGTCGGGCAGGATTTCGAGCGTACCCGAGCAGGAAAAATCTTCGCCCTGTTTCATCAGTTGGCGAACTATGGCAAAAACAAGGTCTTGCTTGCGCAGGCGGTTGGCGTTTTCAATACCTAATTGTTCGGCTTGTTCGAGAAGTTTGGAAATATGTTGTGTTTGTAATTCGGAAACGTGCATGATGTTTGATTCAAGTATGAAAGATAAATCTGCCTGAGCTGAGATTGCCCGGCATGAATCGATATGTGGAGGATTTAAATGGTTTTAGAATGATTTCGGGAAATTATTCGGACACATGGTAGAAACCCATTGCCCGCGTATTCTATGGAAAATGACAATTCATGTCAACGAAATACACAGAAAAGTTAAGGCATGCAGGAGAGTTGGTTCCGTTTGCATTCAGACAGGCATTGGGCAAACAGGAAGAGAAAAGTATAATTGCTTTTTGTCTTACCCGAATTTAGGAATCTTTATGCAAATGGAAGTCGAACTGAAAATCCTCAATCCTAAAATGGCAGACCAGCTGCCTGCCTATGCCACACCGGGTTCCGCCGGTTTGGACTTGCGCGCCTGTTTGGATAAGGCGGTAGAGCTGGCTCCCGGCGATACGTTTTTGGTGCCCACCGGCTTGGCCGTACACTTAAACAACCCTGCCTACGCTGCGGTATTGCTGCCACGCTCGGGCTTGGGACACAAACACGGTATTGTGCTGGGAAATTTGGTGGGATTAATCGATTCGGATTATCAGGGCGAATTGAAAGTTTCGGTATGGAACCGCGGTAAAGAAGCGTTCACTATCGAGCCGATGGAGCGGATTGCACAAATGGTGATTGTGCCGGTGGTTCAAGCGGCATTTAAAGTGGTGGACGAATTTGCGGCCAGCGAGCGCGGCGAAGGCGGCTTCGGCAGCACAGGTAAGGCTTGAGCATAAACCTATGCCTGTCTGAAAACTTTTTCAGACAGGCATTTCGATTACTCGCTCAGATTTAAATAGTGGCGGCTGCCCTTCATATCGCCCATTGCGCGGATGAGCATTTCAAAATGTTCGTCGTTATCTTCAAAATCCATTTCATCGGCGTTGGCAATCAACAGCGGTGCGTTTTGGTAAAGATGGAAAAAGTGGCGGTATTCTTCGTGGATTTGGTTGAGATGGCCGGCAGGAAATAAATTCAATATATTATCGCCGCGTTTTTGCAGGCGTTTTTTGGTATTTTCGGCTGAAGTTTGCAGATAAATCACCAAATCGGGCACGGGAAATTCGGGCATGATTTTATGCTTTACCTGCCAAAAAAGCGTTTGCTCGTTGCCCGGTTCTTTGCCTTTAAGCAGTACCGGTACGAAAATCTGGTCTTTTTCCAGCAGAAAATCCGCCACAATCCTGCGGTTGCCCTCTTCTTCGGCGTTTATCGTATCCACCGCTTCGGCGCGGCGCACCAAATAATAAAGCTCGGTGGCCAAACCGTGGTTGGTCGGGTTCAGGTAAAACTGCTCGAGAAAAGGATTGCGTTCGGGATTTTCCGTGAGGTAAAGCGCATCAAAATATTCTGCCAAACGGCGGCTGACTTTAGATTTGCCGCTGCCTATCGTGCCTTCTACAACAATATACCGGTAATCCATTCATCATTCCTTTGGTAATCTCTCTATACCGCCCTGCTCCAATCCGGAGGCGATTTCGGCAGCTTTCCCCAAACCGCCCAACTCAAAATCCGGTGCAATTTCTGCCAGCGGCACCATCACAAAACTGCGTTCGGCTGCTCTGGGATGCGGCAAAGTCAACGCAGGATCGTCTGATCGGCAATGTGCGTAATCGATAATATCCAAATCCAAAGTACGCGGTGCGTTGCGGAAAGTGCGCTCGCGGCCTGCCTGTGCTTCGATAGTGTGCAGCGCCGCCAGCAATCGGGCAGCATTCAAATCCGTTTCCACGATGCACACGGCATTCACAAAATCCGGTTGCCCGGTGTAGCCTACAGGTGCGGTTTGATAAAATGACGAGGTTTTTAAAACCCGAATATTCGGATGCGCATCCAAATCCGATAATGCTTTGCGGATTTGCTCTGCCGGCCTGGCCAAGTTGCTGCCGAGCGCGATAACGGCGGTTTGTTCCATATAAATCGTTCCGTATCCTGAATGCCTGCCTGAAAACATTTTCAGACAGGCATTCGGTTTAAAAATCGGTATGTTAAATCTGTACAATCACAGGCTTGGGTTTGCGCTTGCGCGGGCGCCGGCGTTTTTTCTTGGCCGGCTCGGTGTTACCGCTTTGCGTAACAGGCGTATTGTTGGCCGAAACCATTTCCTGTCTGGTGTTTTCGTCTGCATGCTGAAACGCTGTCCACCAATCCGCCAGCTCCTGCGGCACTTCACCGGTTTGCGCACGCAGCACCAAAAAATCATATGCCGCGCGGAATCTCGGCTGCGCCAACAGGCGGAACGGGCGGCTGCCGCGTACAAAATCAAACTGGGGCTGCAAAGCCCAAATCTCGCGCATGGTGGCGGAGAAGCGCTGCGGCACACCCCAACCTTGCTCCATATTGTCGCGCATCACGCCAATCGCGCTGTTGAGTGCGGCAACAGGCTTTTCTCCCTGCGACAAATGCTGCTGCCAGTAGCCGTATAACTCCGGCCACAATACCGCAGCCAGCACAAAACCCACCGATACGGATTTATCCGCCCGCAAACGCTCGTCGGTATTTTTCAAAGCCAGCGTGATAATGTTCTGCCCGTTTTGGTGGTCCGACTGTTTCAAAGCATCCAAAATCGGATGAACCGAAACATCAATATCGGAGTTCTTCAGTGCGTCCAAACAGCGGCGGGCATAACCTGAAAACAAGATTTTCAATATTTCGTCAAACAGGCGCGCAGCCGGCTCGTTTTTCAAGCGGGCTGCGTTCCCGGCAATCGGCGCAGCGGTGGCTTCTTCAATATCGAAGCCGAGCTTGCCCGACAAGCGGATGGCGCGCAGAATCCGCACCGGATCTTCCTGATAGCGCGCTTCCGGTTCGCCGATCATCACCAGCTTTTTATTGCGCACGTCCTCCACACCGTGATGGAAATCGATAATTTCACGACGGATCGGGTCGAAATACAGCGCATTACAGGTAAAATCGCGGCGCATGGCGTCTTCTTCCATCGAGCCGTAGGAGTTGTCTTTCATAATGCGGCCGTGTTCGTTTTGCAACGCATTATCGCCGCCCCTAAACGTGGTTACTTCAATCGTTTCCGGTCCCACCATCACATGTACAATCTGAAAGCGGCGGCCGATAATGCGGCTGCGGCGGAACACTTTGCGCACTTCTTCCGGCGTGGCATTGGTTGCCACGTCAAAGTCTTTCGGTTCCACACCCAAAAGCAGGTCGCGTACCGCGCCTCCCACCACATAAGCTTCATAACCTGCTCGGTGGAGGCGGTTGACCACTTTCTCGGCGGCAAAATTTAATTTGTCTGCGCTGATATGGTGTTCCGCAAAAGGTATGATCCGCTTATGCACTTTCCCTTTTGCCGGCACCATCTTGCGCCACAATTTTTTCAGCATAAATCTCCTGTTTCAAAACAATCGCATGCCTGTCTGAAACACAGCGGCTTCTTCAATGAAACCTTTGCACAAACATCTTCTACAAATGCTTCTGCAAAGGTTTCAGACAGGCATTTTCCAAAACGGGCTACATTATACCCCCATCACCGCCGCAACAACATGCCGTTGAAAGTAAAGCTGCTTATATCAAAAAATCACGCTATAATATCCGCGTTAACCGAATCCTCCGCAACACCCTAAAAAATAAGGCATACACAACAAGGCCGACATCACTAAGGAGTCAACATGTATAACTACCAATCCGAAGCCACCCAGTTTCTAAACGACTACATCGAAAAAAACCCGAAAGAAGCCGAGCAGCGCCTGAAAAACCGCGGTTTATTGTGGGATGTAGAGTTAAATCCCGAAGAACAAGCCGGTTTCGAAGCGGCCAAACTGCCCAAAAAACCTTACGCCTACCAACCCGACTAAACAGGCATGAGCGTTCACGCCTCAACCGTAGATTCCGAGCTGGTAAACTATCTGCGCAGCATCAGCGAGCCAGAGCATCCGGTTTTAACACAGCTTCGTGCCGAAACCGCAGGCCACAGGCTCGGGAAAATGGCAATAACCCCCGAACAAGCCGCGCTGCTCTGCTGGCTTGCCCGCCTGATTCGGGCCGAACGCTATCTGGAAATCGGCGTATTTACCGGTTACAGCAGCACAGCCATGGCATTGGCGCTGCCGGAACACGGCAGGCTGACCTGTTGCGATATTAATGTCAGCTTCACCAATATTGCCCGCCGCTTTTGGCAGCAGGCGGGCATAGCCGATAAAATCACGCTCAACCTGCAACCTGCCCTGATTACTTTAGACGAACTCATCAGCGAAGGCCGGGCAGGCAGTTATGACATCGCTTTTATCGATGCAGACAAACCGCCGACACCGCAATATTACGAACGCTGCCTCACTTTGGTGCGCAGCGGCGGCATTATCGCCATTGACAACATATTGCTCGGCGGGCGGGTAATGCAGGAAGCATCCGAGCACGACACACCCGCCATATCCATTCTGCAAACATTCAACGCATCTCTTCCGCTTGACGAGCGCATTATTCCGATTACCCTACCGATCGGCGACGGTTTAACGCTCCTGTTAAAAAAATAATCCACCAGCATTATGATAAATAAAACGTTCCTGATAACAAAACCGGCTTCTTATAAAAACATAAGCAACAGAGCAAAACCCAGCAGAGCAGAAGCAAAAACCAAATTGGTTTGCTGTATATTGTCTTCCCTTATGTTGGCAGCCTGTTCGGTCGGCAAACTGCCTTCTGCCGCGGCAACGCAACCCGAACCATCCAAGCACGTTGTCAAAACAGAAGAAGACATTCTATATCCCATTATCGACGAGCAAACCCAAATTAACCAGCTGGGCATCCAGCTTGCCCGCCTGGAGCAACAAGTCCAAACCCTGCAAACCCGCGTTCAACAGCTCGAACGCCGCAACAAACCCCGTGTCGCAGCAAGCACCCCGCGGCCCCGCCCCTCTACCGGTAGCAGCATCTCCGCTGATGAAGCCGCCCAAGCGCAGCAAATGCAGCAAAGCGCAGCACAAACCCTCCAATATGCGCAAAACCAATACCGAAGCGGCAAATTCAAAGCAGTAGTGGAAACCCTAAAACATATGGAAAGTGGCGGCGACGGCAGCGACACAGCCAGAAAAAGCATGTATCTGCTGATGCAAAGCCATAAGCACCTGAATAACTGCGAATCCGCCATCAATATCGGCAACCGCTTTATCGGCCGCTTCCGCAACAGCCAGGAAGCACCTGAAGCTTTATTCAATATCGGCCAATGCCAATACAGCATGCAGCAGCAAGACATCGCCAAAGTTACTTGGCGCAAGCTGATACAAACCTATCCCGACAGCCCCGCTGCCAAGCGCGCGCACCAACAGTTGAATAAAAAGTAAGCCCCTACTTTGTTTTCAGACAGGCATGCCTGTCTGAAAACCCATTTCATAACAAGGAAACCCAATATGGCAAAAATCGGCATTATCATGGGCAGCAACAGCGACTGGCCCGTTATGCAGCACGCTGCGCAATTTCTAAAAGACTTCGGCGTAGAATACGAAGCCCGTGTCGTTTCTGCACACCGCACACCGGATTTAATGTTTGAATATGCCGAAACCGCAAACGCGCGCGGACTTAAAGCCATTATCGCCGGAGCTGGCGGCGCTGCCCACCTGCCCGGCATGGTAGCCGCCAAAACCACCGTGCCGGTATTGGGCGTACCCGTACCCAGCAAATATCTGCGCGGAAAAGACTCCTTGTTATCTATCGTGCAGATGCCCAAAGGCATTCCCGTTGCCACTTTCGCCATAGGTGAAGCCGGAGCCGCCAATGCCGCATTATTTGCCGTTTCCCTATTGGCAAACGAAGATGCCGGATTGGCTCAAAAATTAGCCGATTTCCGCGAAAAACAAAAACAAACCGTTTTGGAAATGACACTTGGCGAAGAATAATACCCGCCTTCAAAATGCCTGTCTGAAACCGTTTTCAGACAGGCATTCTAGCAACACCCTGTAACTGTAGTATTAAGTAGTTTAATCAAGTTTATTACCCGCAAACCCTAGCGTAATCAACAAAAATACCGCATAATCACACGAAGGCGCACCGGAAGGCCGGTGCTTGCTCTGAAGAAAAAAACGAACCTAACAATCAGGAGACACCATGAGTCATATCCAAGTACCCGCAGAAGGTCAAAAAATCATTCCCGGTCAAGCTATTCCCAACAACCCGATTATCCCCTTCATCGAAGGCGACGGGATCGGCGTAGACATTACGCCCGTAATGAAAGCGGTAATCGACGCTGCCGTAGAGAAAGCTTATGGTGGCGAGAAAAAAATCCATTGGATGGAAGTTTACGCAGGTGAAAAAGCCACCCGCGTATACGGCGACAACGTTTGGCTGCCCGAAGAAACTCTGGAAGCCCTGAAAGAATACTCCGTATCCATCAAAGGCCCGATGACCACTCCCGTAGGCGGCGGTATCCGTTCGTTAAACGTAGCTTTGCGCCAAGAATTAGACTTATACCAATGCGTGCGCCCCGTTCGCTACTTCAACGGCGTACCTTCTCCGTTGAAAGACCCCAGCAAAACCGATATGGTGATTTTCCGTGAAAACACCGAAGACATTTACGCCGGTATCGAATGGGAAGCCGAAAGCGACAGCGCTAAAAAAATCATCAACTTCCTGCAAAACGAAATGGGCGTGAAAAAAATCCGCTTCCCTGGAACATCTGGCATCGGCATTAAGCCCGTTTCCAAAGAAGGTACCACCCGCTTGGTGCGCGCCGCCATCCAATACGCCATCGACAACGACCGCGACAGCGTAACTTTGGTTCACAAAGGCAACATCATGAAATTTACCGAAGGCGGTTTCCGTGATTGGGGCTACGAATTGGCACAAAAAGAATTCGGTGCAGAATTGATCGACGGCGGCCCATGGTGCAAATTTAAAAACCCGAAAACCGGCAAAGAAATCATCGTAAAAGATGCCATTGCCGATGCGTTCCTCCAACAAATCGTATTGCGCCCTGCAGAATACGATGTAATCGCCACACTTAACCTGAACGGCGACTACATTTCCGATGCCTTGGCTGCTCAAGTAGGCGGTATCGGTATCGCCCCCGGCGCAAATATTTCCGACAAATACGCCGTATTTGAAGCTACCCACGGTACTGCGCCCAAATACGCCGGCCAAGACAAAGTAAACCCCGGTTCTCTAATTTTGTCTGCTGAAATGATGCTCCGCCATTTAGGCTGGAAAGAAGCGGCTGATTTGGTAATCGAATCCATGGAAAAAGCCATCGGCGACAAACAAGTTACTTACGACTTTGCCCGCCTGATGGACGGTGCGAACGAAGTATCTTGCTCGGCCTTCGGCAAAGCCATGATTGAGCGCATGTAAGGTCTCGTAAGCCAAGTAAAAACCCATTGCAACTGCAATGGGTTTTTATTTAATTTAACTTCAATCAGTTAAGATTTAGCCTAATCTAAAAGCTTGACACAATAGCTCTAAACCTTTATATTTCATGTTTCTTCGAAACGGAGTAGTGGCTGAGAGGCTGAAGGCACACCCCTGCTAAGGGTGCATCTGGGCTAAAACCTGGATCGAGGGTTCGAATCCCTCCTACTCCGCCAAATACAAATCCCAAGCCCTTAACAGCTTGGGATTTTGCTTTGATTTTGGGTTATCAGAACATAGCTGCGAACCAAGCTAAATAGATCGTTAGGGGCCGCACGACAATCTCTATATTATTACCATATAAAACTACTCTGAAACTTCACTGCTCCCCGAAAGAGACCCGTCATATCAAGGCAAGTCTCTTTATCTCTCAAGAATATGTTATATACGTTAATCAACTTAACTTTTACTACAGCGTTGCTGCCCTTGCCGTACTATCTGTACTGTCTGCGGTTTGCTGCCTTGTATTAAAAATGTGTTGATTAACTATAGCAAATAACTTTAAGGGCTAATTATTTCAGCCCCAATAAAAATGCCTGTCTGAAAACTCTGTATCAGCTTTCAGACAGGCATTTATTAGGTTACGACCACTTTACTTTAGAGAATCTCCACCGGCATATCGGTATCTACATAGAGGTGGTTATTACCCTGCTTATAGAGACTGTAGCTAACATTATCTTTATATTCGCTAGCTCCGCTGAACGACCAGTCTGAAGACAATGTCAACATGTCGTCGGTATCGCCGTTTAGCCATACAAACGAATAGCTGGAAAGTAAATCGTCGGCAAGAGAAACGTCCACCAGTTCGGAAGCTGAACTCTTCAGGTTAATCACACCGTTATCGCGGATCTCTTTGGTAATATCCAAGCTTACTTTTGACAAGCTTTCTTTGTCGATTGATTCCGCATTGGTTTTACTGATCAAAGCAGCCAAACCATTGGCACTCCATTCGTAAATCTCGTCATCCGTCAAATTATCAGCATTTTCGCCCCAAATCGTTAGAGACGAGCCGATTACTTTACCGGTATCTGAAAGCTTGTTGGAATGATCTTGGCCATCCCAGATATCCAAATTCCATGTAGCTTGAATATCGCTGGCCATATGAGCACCGCTTTCGGCATTGGTTACGCCTTCATCCGGCACGAAATACAAGTAATACCAGTTGTAATTCAAAACATCAAAGCCTTCGTCCAGCAAGTCTTTCATGCTTGCACGTTCCGCCCGGCGATCGGCGGCCACAGAATCAACTCCCGGATTGCCGTCATAACTCCAATAAGTGATTTCAATGGCAGGATTCAAATCTTTCAAGCTGGTTTTCAAAAGGCCGTCGTTCCACATACGGGTTTTCAAGCCTTTGTCTTCCAAGAATTCCGATAAATTATTGGCATAAGTGATGAACTCATGGTTACTTAAAGCACTGTAACCAAATTCGTCCCCACCGATATGGAAATGCTTGCTGTTGCCCTGCATCAACCCGATTACTTCACTATAAAGGCTTTTAACGAAGTCTACCGCTTTAGGATCGGTAATCTTGATTTCGTCATTTACCATTTCTGATTTAATGCTCTTCACATAAGCCTCTCCTTTGTGAAGGGTCAACAAATCAAAAATAGCATCCATATGGTTGGGCGTATCCACTTCGGGAATCAGCTCTACACCTTTAGCTTTAGCATGAGAAACAATATCTGCAATCTGCTCGTAGCTTAAAAACTGTTTACCCGTTTTCGGATTGGTGTAAGTACCGTCTTCATTATGGATTGCGTCGGCTGCACGCTGGTTCAGCACAGTGCTCTCAAATGCATAGTTATCATCATCGGATAAGTGCAATTGCAGGAATGTACCGCCTGATTTGCTGATGGTATCGATATATTTCTTGATGACATCGGCAGAATAGAAATGCTTGGCGATATCCAAGGTTAAACCGCTTTGCTTGCCGTTCACTGCGGGTTGAGGAGCAGGCTCTGCCTGAGTGTGGCTTTCTTGTTGGTTACGGTCTATGATGCCGTTGTTGGTTTCCGTGTTTTCCGGAGCAACATTCTCTTTAGTCGGCGCAGTTGGCTCAGTAGCCGGTTCACTTATTTCCGGTGCAGCTTCTGTTTCCTGTTTCGGCTCTGTTGTAGCCGGCTGGTCGGCTGCATGATCTTGTTCCGGAGAAGCTTCTGCCGGTTGGTTAATGTTTTGACCGGGATCTGCGGCTGCTTCTTGAGAAGGCTCAGCATCTTTTACAATAGGTGCGGGTTCTTCCGTACGCTCGGGCGTGGGCGCCGGAGTTTCTTGAATTTCAGTTTTTGGCGTTTCACTAACTTCCTCAACAGGCTGAACTTCCTCCACCGGAGCCGACGATTCGGTTGCAGCCTGGGCTGCACCTGCTGTTTTGTTTTCTTCTTCCGTTTGCTGTGTATTATCCGGTTCGGTGTCGGAATGATTGTCTTCTACCGGAGCAGCCGGTAATTCTGTTGCAGGCGCGACAGCTGTTGTTTCGTTTTCTCTTATTTTAGAAGATTCGGCAGGCTGCTGCGCAGAGCTTTCTTCGCTAACAATACGTTTCTTGGCTGTATTTTCTGATTTTGCACTTGAATCCCCGCCTCCCGAAGAACCTCCGGCAGCAGCGGCAGCTAAACCAGCCAATAACAAACCTGAACCACCGACAATCCACGGCATTTTTCCAGAGCCGGAATCGCTTACAGGCGCAATTTCTTCAGCTTGCGGATCGGCAATACTCGCATCATTCGTTACATCAGCGGAAGCGTTATTTGCCAAGTGCGTATAACCGATTTCATTGTAAACAGTTTGTATCCGTTCCTCCGGAACAATCCATTGCTCGGTAAATAATTGGTAGGTTTCTTGGTTCTGAAGAGCGAAAGCTCCTTCTGATTTCAACTCCTGCGCGATTAATTGACCATTCTCAATGTCCGACATAGGAATTTCTTTCGATTGGTTTATTATTTCTTGCATATGTGTGAGCTCATGTTGTTGAAATTTTGAACTTGGCATATGATGTTTAAATTTCATTTTTGTTCCCCGATAAAGTTTAAATTTTCAATATTCGCCAAAATATAAAAAATTAAAGATGCTTTTTTATCTGAAATTCATACTCCCGTAAAGCAATTTTTATACCGCTTATCTCTTTTATTGACCGAATATATTCAAATAGCCCGTCAGCATAGGGATTGGCTTTTCTCATCATCCCAAGCCATTGTTTCAATCTCGCAACAGGATATTTATTTTCTCCTTCTTTTTGGATACATAATTTAACAAACAGCATTATCCATTCCATGACTTCTTCAAATGGCATAGCCCGAACCGGTTCTCCTTTTTCATACTGCTTAATCTGTCGTGCCAAATCCGGCAACATAACCGCGCCGCGTCCCAACATTATGCTGTCGCAACCGCTTGCTTCTTTAATGCCTATATAGTCAGCCAGCGTAAACACATCTCCGTTTGCCGTAACCGGAATATCCACAGCATCGGCAATTTTACGCACCCATTCCCAGTGGGCAGGAGGTTCGTAGCCTTCTACTTTGGTACGGGCATGTACAGTCAGTCCGCAGGCTCCACCTTCATTAATTGCACGGGCGTTTTCCAAAGCCAGCGTTTTATCCTCAAAACCCAAACGCATTTTTGCCGTGAGCGGTATGTGCTCCGGCAAAGCATCACGTAGGGTTTTGACAATATGAAATACCCTGTCGGGCTCCTTTAATAAAACCGCACCGCCTTGATGCTTATTTACCGTAGGCGCCGGACAACCGAAGTTGAGATCGATTTTTTCCACACCGAAACGTACCGCAGCCAGCGCATTGACTGCCATATTCTCCGCATCACTTCCTAAAAGCTGCACCGTACAGGGCACGCCTGCAAACGTTTTATTGCCATTCGCAATTTCAGGCGCATACCGTAACCAAGTCGCGCGTGAATGCACCGTGTGCGTAATGCGTACAAACTCGCTCACACACTCGTCAAACCCACCAATGCGCGTCAACAAATCGCGCATCACATCATCCGTCAGCCCCTGCATAGGCGCCAGCACCAAACGCATATCTACAATGCCTGTCTGAAATTAAGAAAAGCGCATATTGTATCGTTATCTTGACTGCGTTACACTCCAAACTTCATCCCAACACTTACAGGAAGTGCTTGAATATGTCTGAAAAAATCCGCCTGATTATCGATACCGATCCCGGCCAGGACGATGCGGCCGCCATTTTAATGGCACACGGTTTGGTCAAGCGCGGGCTGATTGATTTTATATCGATCACCGTAGTAGCCGGCAATGTAGGCATCGGTTACACCTCTGAAAATGCAAGGATTATTTGCGATTGGGCGGGGAAGGAAGATTTTGCCGTATATTCGGGTGCCGCCAAACCGCTGCTGCGAAATTTGGTTACCGCCGAAGAAGTGCACGGGAAAACCGGGTTAGACGGCGTTGAGCGCCACACACCACGCTGCCCGCTGCAAGAGCAGCACGCCGTCAACTATTTGATCGACACCTTGCGCGCAGCGGAAGACGGCAGCATCGTTATCTGCCCTATCGGCCCGCTTACCAACATCGCACAAGTTTTAACGCTGGCACCGGATTGCGCGCGCGCAATTAAACGGATTGTTTTAATGGGTGGTAATTATTTTGAAGCCGGCAACATCACACCCGCAGCAGAATTCAATTTTTATTGTGACCCGCACGCCGCTCAGATTGTGTTGCAAAGCGGCGCACCCATCACTATTTTGCCGCTTGACGTCACCCACAAAGCCTGCATCACCACGCCCCGTATGGACGTGTTGCGTAAACAGAATAACGAAAACGGCCCGCGTTTGGCCGGCATTTTGCAAAGTTACGAACGCTACGACATCCAAAAATTCGGCACCGAAGGCGGCCCTTTGCACGACCCTTGCGCCATTAGTTGCGCAGTGTTTCCGGAGCTGTTCCAAGGCAGGGAATGCCATGTAGAAGTGGAAACCTCCAGCGAATTAACCATGGGGGCGTGTGTGGTGGATTGGTGGAATTCAACCGGCAAACCGGCAAATGCTTATTGGGTTACCGAAGTTGATGCCGACAGAATGTTTGAAGAATTGGCTTTATCCATCGAACAACTGCCTTAAAATGCCTGTCTGAAAAAAACCGAGAAAGGTCGTCTGCACTGTTCAGGCGGCCTTCTCTCCTTAAATATCAAGTACCCAAATATGAACGAATCAACCGAAAAAATACCTGTTACCGCTGCCATGATGGTTAAAAATTCCGAAAAATATCTGGCAGAAGTATTGCAGCGCCTGAGCGGCTTCGACGAAGTATTGTTGTTAGACAACGGTTCAACCGACCGCACTCTCGATATCGCCGCCCGTTTTAACAACGTAAGCATACACAAACACGAATTCATCGGCTTCGGCCCGATGAAAAACCTCGCAGCCAAGCTTGCGCGCCATGATTGGATTTTCAGCATAGACAGCGATGAAATCGTTACACCCGAGCTGATGCAAAGCATCCGCCAGGCAGACTTATCGCAAATCAACCGCATGTACACCGTCTCCCGCTTAAACCACTACCGCGGCCGCGCAATCAAAGGCTGCGGCTGGCATCCCGATATCATCTGCCGCCTTTATAACCGCCGGCATACCCGCTTTAACAACCGGCAAGTTCATGAATCATTAGAACGGCCTGAAGGAACTCAAATTACTGCTTTAGCAGGCGAACTTTTGCACTATTCTTATGATTCGGTCGACGGCCTGATTCAAAAAATGCAATACTACACCGCACTCTACGCCGATCAATTCCGCTTTACCAAACGCACCTCAACAGGCTCCGCCATTGTGCACGGATTAGCTGGATTTATTAAAAACTATTTTTTCAGACAGGGGTTTAAATATGGCAGCGACGGTTTTGTGATCTCTTTTTCCAACGCCAGCGGTTCTTTTTATAAATACATCAAGCTGAATGAGCGCAACCAAGCTTTGCAGGTATCGCTGCTCATCACCACTTACAACCGCCCCGATGCCTTGCAAAAAGTGCTTTATTCCATACTGCGGCAAAGCATTAAGCCTGTTGAAATCCTGATTGCAGACGACGGCTCCGGAGAAGATACGGCAGAAGTTATCCGAACATTTGCTGAAAATTGTGCCATTCCGGTCAAACACCTGTGGCAGGAAGACGATGGTTTCCGCGCCGCACAAGCCCGCAATCGCGCCATAGCGGCCGCAAGCGGCGAATACATGGTGACTATTGACGGCGATATGGTGCTGCATCCCGAGTTCATCCGCGACCACATATTGGCCGCCCAAAAAAACACGCTCGTCCAAGGCTCCCACGTTATGCTCACCCAAGAGAAAACCGCAGAGTTACTCAGCCGGCCGACTCAAACAGAATCCGTTTCCTTCTTCGACAAAGGAATAGAAAAACGCTTATCCGCTTTGCGCTGCGGTCATTTAAGTAAATTCATTTGGCGTAAAAAAAGCCAGAGCCACAAATCCATTAAAAGCTGCAATATGGGCTTTTTTAGGGAGGATGCGCTGGCGGTTAACGGTTTTAACAACGAATTTGTCGGTTGGGGCAAAGAAGACAGCGAATTTGTTGCCCGTCTGTATCATCACGGTTTAAAACGCCGCAATCTGAAATTCGGCGGCATTGCCTATCATTTGTGGCATCATGAAGCAGAACGCGGTGCACTGCCCCACAACGATGCGCTTTTAAATAAAACGTTGACGCATAAGCTGACGCGTTGCGAAAACGGTGTAGACCAACTTCTATAGTCAATCAAGTTAAGAAAAAGCACACACGTTATACTCGGGCTTGACTCGAGTATCTTGAGAGCTTCAACAAAGTTTCGGATATTCGGGTCAAGTTAGAATATGGCGACACTGTTGCTATGCAAGCGGCCGAACCATAAACAATGCCTGTCTGAAAACGATTTTCAGACAGGCATTTTCAAACAGAACTAAGATTAAGCTTTTAGTAATCAACCGCCTGCTTTAGGCTGGCTTGCAGCTGCTTTTGGAGCGCTTGCCGCCTGAGATTCTTGAAATTCAATTACATCATCAATGTCCAAATCATCAGGTTCGCTTCTAAGCGGCTTGCCGTTAAACAGCAACCGGCTGTCTTTTAACATCATTTGAGTGCTTATATCGCCGTTGTTTACCGTGATATAACCATCACTGTTCATCGAAGCCACCACATTTTCCACCATCAAACGCAAGGTTTCGTTAATATCATCTAAGCTGGCGCGGCCTTCCGCCTCATCCTCGGCATTAACTGTAAACACATTGCGCGCCTGATTGATTACCAAACTCTCCAGCAGCTTTTGCGGCACCTGCAATTTGAAATCGGCATGCGTTTTTTTGATTAAAGCGTTGAAATTATTCAAATCAGGTTGTGTGAGACCGTTAAACTTCAACTCGCCGCTGGAATACACTTTACCTTGCGGCATCTTCAAATCGAAAGCGCGCACTTTAATCACCGGGTTATTGATAAACAAACCGGCCGCTTCGTTTTTCGCCGCCTGAATCAGCATATCCTGAATTTGCTGGCCGGTCATTTCTTTGGATGCCGCTTCGGCCATTTTGTTTTTCAAAACCAAAAGGCTCTTAGCGTCCAGATGCTCGGCGGCCACATCAATATTCAAAGGGCCGTATTGTTCTTCGCCATACACCAGATTGGCAAACTGAAACTTGCCTTCGCTGTTAATCCAATCGCCGTTTTCCGCCATCTTGGTGTCAAATTGCAGCTTGTCCACCACAATTTTAGAAGGGGCTACCTGGCCGGTAGGATTGATGAAAGCGCCAATCTGCAAATCGGTTACCAGATTAATCAGCTCGTTGATTTTTACATTGTAATCAACGCCTTCTTTCCAGACCACGGAAAATTTATCCAGCTTGAAGCTGCTGTTGCCGAGCGACAGCCGGGTTTTGCCGTCTTGGGTTTGCGTGTTGATTTGCAGATTTTCCAGCGACACGTCGCCTTTGTCTGCCAGCTTGGCAAGCAATGCGGGCGCCCGGTAGCTGTGGCTGTAATCCGACCAGCCCGGCTGATAATCGGTGGTGCCGTTCATGCCTTTCCAATTCAGCTTGATGCCCGACAGCTCTTCGTAGTCAAAAGCAGGCATACTGGCTGTTAATTGGCCCGAACCGTTTAAGTGAATCACATTGCTTAAAGCCAATGGCGCCTGATCGCCGAAAAACCGCTTGAGCGCTTTTTCCGTTTCAGGATGATATTTGAACTCGGTTTCCACTTTTGCACTAACCGGTGTCAAACCGGAAGCAAACGGACCGTGTTTGATATGGTTCACTACCGTAACCGGCTCGTTCAAGATGGTTTTCAGATTATCCGGCAGATATTGCTGCATGTTTTTCAGCAATGTGGGCTTCAATCTGATAACGGTCGTTTCCTTAGCACTGAACCAACCGCGTTCGTATTGACGTGATTCAACTGTGAGAAAGCTGGCTTGGGCAAGCAATTTGTGCTGCTCGTTTAATGCTTGCTCGGCTTTTTGCCCGAGAAAATAAGGCGCGCCGCCAAATACGCCGGCCAGCGCCAAAACAATACCGGTAACTCCGATGGGTATCAGCTTTTTCATTGTATCGCTAGAAATGTAAAAAAATAGAGGATAGCATTTTTTAAAGTTTTTGTCCCAACCGCAGAAAAGCACCCTATTGCGATGGTTTTATATAACCAAGAAGCATTAGCTAACAATCATTCATTCTTTTTCTTATTAAAAACCCTTCTTTAAAATGAAGAAGTCATCTCTAAAATTAAGCAAAAGGAAATGAAATGAAACCCAAACACTTGATTGCCTTATTAACGGTATTCGCCCTACCCGGCTGCGCCCCCGAATCCGGCGACAAATCGGCATCGGCTCCGAGCGATAAAGTTGCCGCCGCAACGCTGCTGAATGTTTCATATGACGTAACCCGCGATTATTACAAAGACTACAATCCCATTTTCACCAAACACTACGCAACCAAACATCCTAACGTAACCATTAATATCCAACAATCACACGGCGGCTCCAGCAAGCAGGCTTTGTCGGTAGCAAACGGTTTGCAGGCAGACGTTGTTACGATGAATCAAAGTTCGGATATTGATTTATTGGTACAAAAAGGTTTGGTCTCCTCCGATTGGCAAAAACAGTTTCCGAATAACGCCGTACCCTTTACCAGCACGACGGTTTTCTTGGTTCGAAAAGGCAACCCTCTGCAAGTTAAAGATTGGTCGGATTTAGCCAGAGATAATATCAAAGTGGTGGTTGCCAACCCAAAAACCTCAGGAAACGGCCGTTATTCTTTTCTGGCAGCCCATGCTTATGCGTTAAAAACCAATCAGAATGATGAAACCAAAGCAATTGAATTTACCAAAAAGCTCTTAAAAAACGTTCCGGTATTTGAAAACGGCGGGCGGGCGGCCACCACTACTTTTGTTCAGCGCAACATCGGCGATGTGTTGATCACATTTGAAAACGAGGCCAATTTGGCCGGGAAACAATTGGGCAATGGCAATTTTGAAATCATTTATCCCAGTTATTCGATTTTAATGGAAAGCCCTGTTGCAGTAGTCAACAGCGTTACCGATAAAAAAGGCTCAACTGCAGCCGCAACCGAATATCTGAATTATTTATGGAGCAAACCTGCACAAGAGCTTGGCGCCAAGCTTTACCTGAGACCGACAGACAAAGATGTTTTGGCAGCAAACGCAGCTACATTCCCGAAAGTCGAAACATTCCGCCCGACGGAGGTGTTCGGCCCCTGGGATCAGATTATGAAAAAATACTTCGCCGACGGCGGTTTATTTGACCAACTGACCACCAAATAACAGTTACCGTTAACAATAAACAATGCCTGTCTGAAAACTTTCAGACAGGCATTTACGTTAAACCCGGGCATAACAGATGCTTTATCTGCCGCTTAAATCACATATTCCACCATCTCGGGCAGCTTGAATACGATGTGCTTTCTAGGATACAGCCACACCCTTTGCCCCAATGCAAACGACTCAGTGCGGTATTCATTATGCGGAACCAACACCTGCAACATCCGGCTGTTGCCCGTGCGCTTCAACATAAGCCGAACCATAGGGCCGGTAGTTTGTATGGAAGCTATTTCCGCATCTCCGATACTGTTGCCGCCCGCTTTTGCAGATAGTGCCAAGTCATGCGGGCGAACATAAGCCACTACATTTTGCCGCTCATGCCCCCGGCCTTCCAGCTTTTCCTCATAACCGCCGATAAACAGGCTGCCCTGCTCTATTTTTGCATTTTCAAACGCGTTCACCTCACCGAGAAATTCTGTAACAAACACATTCTCCGGCTCATGATATAAAGCATCGCCGCTGCCCGTTTGCTCAATTACCCCGTGGTTCATTACCACGATGCTGTCGGCCATTTCCAGAGCTTCCTCCTGATCATGCGTAACCAACACACTGGTAATTCCCAATTCATGATGGATTTGACGCAGCCAATAACGCAATTCTTTCCTCACCTTAGCATCCAGCGCGCCAAACGGCTCGTCCAGCAGCAACAGTTTGGGTTCGGTAGCCAGTGCGCGGGCGAGCGCGATGCGTTGGCGCTGGCCGCCCGAAAGTTGGCCGGGATAAGCTTTGGCAAGATGCTCAAGCTGCACCAGCTTGAGCAGGCTGTAAACTTTCTCTGCAATTTGGCTTTCCGCCGGCCTGATTTTCCGCGGCAGCACCTGCAAACCAAAAGCAATGTTATCAAACACATTCATATGCCTAAACAGCGCATAATGCTGAAACATAAAACCGACTTTACGGTCGCGCACATGCTTGCGGGTCACATTTTCGTCATCAAAGAAAATGCTGCCTCCGTCCGCATGCTCCAAGCCTGCAATAATCCGCAAAAGTGTGGTTTTGCCGCAGCCCGAAGGGCCGAGCAGCGCCGTAAGGCTTCCTGTCGGAATGGTCAGATTAATGTTTTTCAAGGCATGAAAACTGCCGAAATATTTATTGAGTTGTTCAATGCGTATGGTCATGCTCAGGCTCCATCAAATTATTTACGGTTGTTTCAGACAGGCATCCTAATTACCGGCCGATTCAAGCTGCCTTTGCCGCCTCCAGGCCAACACGTTCTGCAACAACAAAGTAAGCAAGGCTAATAAAGCCAGTAGGCTGGATAAAGCGAATGCGGCAGTAAAGTTATACTCGTTATAAAGAATCTCCACCTGCAAAGGCAGCGTATTGGTTTGCCCGCGAATGTGGCCGGACACCATGCTTACCGCGCCGAATTCGCCCATAGCCCGTGCATTCGTCAGAATAATCCCGTAAAGCAGCGCCCATTTGATATTGGGCAGAGTGATGCGCCAAAACATCTGCCGGCCGCTCGCGCCCAAAATCAATGCAGCCTGCTCCTCACTGTCCCCCTGAGCCTGCATTAAAGGAATCAGCTCCCGCGCTATAAACGGAAAAGTAACAAATAAAGTAGCCAATATCATTCCGGGCAGAGCAAACACAATCTGAATACCGCGTGCTTCCAGCCAGCCGCCCATCACACTGTTAGCACCGAATAAAAGCACAAACATTAATCCGGCCACTACCGGCGATACGGAAAAAGGCAAGTCCAACAAAGTGGTAAACAACTGCTTGCCGCGGAAATCAAAACGCGTGAGCAACCAGGCCAGCGCAACGCCTATCACGATATTTACCGGCACCACAATTGCCGCAATCAGCAAAGTCAGCTTAACCGCATGCAAAGCATCCGCTTCAGTCAGCGCGGCAAGATAAAGCTGCCACCCTTTTTCCAGCGCGTTCCAAAACACAGCAACCAGAGGCATCACCAGCATCAGGCCGAGAAACAATAGCGCCGTTCCGATTAACACATAACGCACAATGCGCGACTCGGTAAGCAGAGGATTGGTTTTAGCCGTATTCATAGTCTCACTCCGTCAAACACGCTCAACGCTTGCGTTTAGCCAAACGCCATTGCAAAATATTTAAGATAAATAAAATCACAAACGAAATACCCAGCATAAATAAAGCCACGGCACTCGCACCCTTCACATCAAACAGCTCAAACTTGCCGGCAATAATCAAAGGCAGAATTTCCGACTCCATCGGAATATTTCCCGCAATAAAAATCACAGAGCCGTACTCGCCCGTTGCACGTGCAAACGCCATGCCCGCACCGGTTATCAGAGCAGGCAGAATTTCCGGCAGCAGCACGCGGCGGAACACCGTAAAACGGCCCGCCCCCAAAGACACCGCAGCCTCTTCATATTCGGCCGGCAACTCTTCCAAAACAGGCTGCACGGCACGCACAATAAACGGCAAGCTCACCACAACCAGAGCCACCCAGATACCCAACGGCGTAAACGCCACCTTGATACCGAAAGGTTCCAGCCAACGCCCGATCCAACCGTTAGGCGCATAAAGCGTGGCCAGCGCCACCCCGGTTACGGCAGTCGGCAGCGCAAAAGGCAAATCAACCAAAGCATTTACCAGCCCCTTGCCCCAGAATCGGTAGCGCACCAACACCCAAGCCACCAGCGTACCGAACACCACATTGGCCAACATGGCGAAAAAAGAAGTTTTCAGCGTGAGCCACACCGCAGCCAAAGTCCGCGGTGCAACAATCTGCTGCACAAAATCCGCCCACCCCATTCCGGCTACCGTCGCAACCAGCATCGCAAAGGGCATCAGCACCATTAACGAAAGTGTCAGCATACTCAGCCCGAGCGTCAGCTTGAAACCGGGCAAAACAGTTTGTGTTTTCAGCAACAGCATCATTCCACCTTATCCGAATGCCTGTCTGAACCGTTTTCAGACAGGCATTGCGCTTTTATCGTTAAACCACCTAATGTCAGTAACGCTTCCGCCGCGTCCAGGCATGACGGGACTTACTTTTTCAAGCCGGCCGGCTATCCCATAGCAACCAGCCACATACTAAAGACTAAGCTTTCTTTTGGGAAAGAACATAAAATTGTAACTAAATACACTTTGGTTATAAGCATCCGCCCAAGCAAAATGCCTGTCTGAAACATTTCAGACAGGCATAGTCGGCTCATTCTCACAAACAGGCTTTACAACAACACAAACACGATCGCCAGCACCACGGCATAAACAAACATAAACATCACCGAAACCGCCGGCACGCCCTTGCCGGTAATTCGGGAAATATTATAAAGCACATGCCCCACAGCATACCAACACAGCGAATTGAGCATCAAAAAACTGCCGTAACTTTCCGTATATTCGGAAGAAAACAGCGAAAAAGGCCAAGCGGTTACATAGCTGACGGGCGCTGCCAGGCTACTGCCTTGCAAACAAAAAACCAAACCGTTTCCGGCAAAATAAACCGCGGCAAACCACACGCCGATCCACGCAGGTTTAAGCCATACCTTTATCCGCCCGCAGGCAGTTTGGCCGTTTGTTTGAGAATATGCCTGTCTGAAACCCATTCCGCCGGTCTCTCAAAATTACAGGCTGCTGATAATCGAATTTACCATTTTGGCAGAGTTTACCGCCGCCGTTTCCAAAAATTCTTCAAAGCTGATATCGGCTTTTTCGTCTGCCAAATCCGATACGGCGCGGATAACCACAAACGGCACACCGAACTGCTCGCAGGTTTGCGCAATCGCAGCAGCCTCCATTTCCACCACTTGCACGCCGAAGAAATTCTGGCGGATACGCGCCACCTGCTCCGCGCTGTGGATAAATTGATCGCCGCTCACAATCAGACCCTTATGTATCCGCGCACCGGTAAACTCCCTTGCCGCCTTGCCCGCAGCACGAACCAAATCACTATCGCTTTCAAAAGCAGGGCGCAGCTTCGGCACTTGGCCGATTTTATAGCCGAACGCGGTTACATCCACATCATGATGGGCAATCAACGTACCCACCACCACATCGCCTACCTGCAAAGCAGCCCCCAAGCCCCCCGCGCTGCCGGTGTTAATCACACAACCCGCCTGATAACGGTTGATGGCCATGGTCGTTGCAATGGCCGCATTCACTTTGCCTATACCGCTGAGGGAAAGAATCACTTCCTTATTAAACAGCCGTCCGCGGTAAAAGGTAAAATTGCCGAAACGCTCTTCTTCAGGATGGTGCATCAGGCTCTTCAAAAGCTCGATTTCCTGCTCCATCGCCCCGATAATCGCAACAGTATCCGCTTTCATAGCATTCCCTTCGACCGTTTGGTAAAGTTGACAAAAGCGCCACAAACAAAATCTTCCTCCGCTCCGGTATGGGCAAGGTTGAAACTGTGTCTATTTGTTTTCTTATTAATGTTGATTTCGGTCATTTGGTGTAAAACCTTTATAAAGCAGGGAACTTAAGCTTAGATTATACATATGGTCTGATATAATTGCACGGTTCTACCTTTTGCCGCAGCGTCAGTTTTGGCGAAACTTTCGGCCGAGTTAGAAAAATATTAATGATTTCAAAAAGTTTCATTATTTAAACCATCCCATCCTAATTTAAGGCCAACTTATCCATGGATAACACATTACACGATTCAATTGACACAAAAGACGAGCTTTATCAATGGCTCCGATATATGGTGCAATACAAAGCGTCCGATTTATTCATCACCACCGGCTTCCCCCCCGCAGTCAAGCTCGACGGTAAAATTACCCGCTTAAACGACCAGCCGCTCACACCGGAGCGCTGTATCGAAATTGCTGCTTCGGTAATGAATCCCAAACAGCTTGAAGAATTTACAACCACCAGCGAATGCAATTTCGCCATCCAGCTTCCCGGCACCGCCCGTTTCCGCGTCAACGCAATGGTTCAACGCGGGGCAACGGCTTTGGTGTTCCGCCAAATCAGCAGCGAAATCCCCTCTTTCGAGCAGCTGAACCTGCCGCCCGTTTTGCAGCAAGTGGTAATGCGCAAACGCGGCCTGGTGATTTTCGTGGGCGGAACCGGCTCCGGCAAATCCACTTCGCTGGCATCGCTGATCGACTACCGCAACCAACACGGCAACGACCACATCATT
Source organism: Neisseria canis (assembly GCF_900636765.1). Classification (NCBI taxonomy): domain Bacteria; kingdom Pseudomonadati; phylum Pseudomonadota; class Betaproteobacteria; order Neisseriales; family Neisseriaceae; genus Neisseria; species Neisseria canis. Next base: position 1,733,902 of record NZ_LR134313.1, on the reverse strand, counting down.
ACCATCGAAGATCCTATCGAATTCGTACACCAGCATAAAAACTGCATCATCACGCAGCGCGAAGTGGGCGTGGACACCGAAAACTGGTTTGCCGCCCTGAAAAACACATTGCGCCAAGCGCCTGATGTGATTTTGATCGGCGAGATTCGCGACCGCGAAACCATGGAATATGCCATGGCGTTTGCCGAAACAGGCCACTTATGTATGGCCACTTTGCACGCCAACAGCTCCAACCAAGCGCTCGACCGCATTATCAACTTCTTCCCCGAAGAGCGCCGCAACCAGCTTTTGACCGATTTGTCGTTGAACCTGCAAGCCTTTATTTCGCAGCGCCTCATCCCGCTGGAACACGGCAGGGGTCGGATTGCGGCTGTGGAAGTGTTACTGAATTCACCGCTCATCTCCGATTTGATTCACCGCGGCGAAATCCACCACATCAAAGAGATTATGAAAAAATCCACCGATATCGGCATGCAAACTTTCGACCAGGCTTTATACAACCTGTACGAACAAGGCTCTATCAGTTTTCAGGAAGCCATCAAAAACGCCGATTCGGCCAACGACCTGCGCCTCGACATCCAGTTGCGCAGCCGCCGCGGCCGCAGCCAGGGGGTTGATTTGGAAATTATCGGTTAAAGCAACTTCTATACCCTGATTAAAGCCATGCCTGTCTGAAAAATGTTTTCAGACAGGCATGTTTCATTTAAGCACAAACCGGCTTTATTCCGTTTCTTTGCCCAAAATCATCGAGCCCACGCCTTTATCGGTAAAGATTTCCAGCAACAAGGCATTCAGCACGCGCCCGTCGATAATGTGCACGGCCTTCACGCCGTTGGTCGCCGCTTCGATGGCAGAGCTGATTTTCGGCAGCATGCCGCCGTAAAGCGTGCCGTCTGCTATTAAGTTATCGATTTTGCGCGGCGTCAGGTTGGTAAGCAGATTGCCGTCTTTATCCATCACGCCCGTGATGTTGGTCATCATAATCAGCTTTTCCGCATTCAACTCTTCGGCCAACTTGCCCGCAACCAAATCGGCATTGATGTTGAACGCTTCTCCTTGCCGCCCCACACCTATCGGCGCCACAACAGGAATGTAACCGCCGCGTATCATTTGGTTGATTAAGGTGCAGTCTATGCTCTCGATCACGCCGACTTGGCCGATGTCCACCCCGTTGCGCTCGGGCGTGTTGATAAACAGCTTTTTCGCTTTGATAAAATGGTTGTCGCGTCCGGTAATGCCCACCGCTTTACCGCCGTTTTGATTGAGCAGCGATACGATTTCTTTGTTGACATGGCCCCCCAAAACCATTTCCACAATATCCATGGTTTCAGGATCGGTTACGCGCATTCCCTGTACAAACACGCCTTCCTTGCCTACTTTTTCCAGCATTTCGTTAATCTGCGGCCCGCCGCCGTGCACAATCACCGGATTAATACCCACCAGCTTGAGCAGGGTTACATCTTTGGCAAAGCCTTCTTTCAAATGCTCTTCCGTCATGGCATTGCCGCCATACTTAATCACGAAAGTGCTGCCGGAAAAATGGCGGATATAAGGCAGCGCCTCGCCCAAAATATTGGCTTTCACGGCGGCAGGAATGTGTTCTCGATCCATTTCTTGTGTTTCCTTCGGTTCAAAGTGTATTCAGTATGTAAAACGCAGACATTATAGCGAATAAACAACAATGCCTGTCTGAAGAAATCTTTCAGACAGGCATTGGTTCGTATACTGCGGCAGTTATTTCAAGAAATTCTGCATTAAGATGCGGGCAATATCGTCCAAACCGAAACCGTCGGCATCAGCCGCGCTGCCGTTAGGCGTGAGGCTGTCGATAATCTGGGGCAGATATTGGGACAGCAGGCTGCCTGCCTGCGCGCTGTCCACACCCACGGCGGAAGCAGCTTTTTCCAGCATGCCGCCGCCCAAAGCGTCTTGAATCTGGGAAGCGGACACAGATTCATTGCTGCTTTGGTTGGAAATCCACGAATTCAATATGTCGCCCAAACCGCCTTGCTGAAGCTGGTTAATCAGATTACCCGCTCCGCCGTTTTGCTGCATCAGCTGCATAACCAGTTGCAGCGCCGTGTTTTGGCTGCCCGACCCGCTAAGCGCAGAGCTTGCGGCGCCGATTAAAGTATCCATTAAGTTCATTGCATATCCTCTTAGGTTTAATTATTTAAGTATGTTTAACAAGCCGTTTTACCTGTAATTCATATGACCATGCCTGTCTGAAAAGGTTTTCAGACAGGCATGGCATCCCCATTCTGCTCTCCGCTAAAACACTCGACCGCACCGCCTTCAAACAAACTGTGCAAAATCGCCTGCGCCGCCACTTGGTCAAGCACGCTTTTCTGCTTGCGGCCGAACACCTGCGCTTCAGCCAGCAAGCCTTCGGCATAAACCGATGACAAACGCTCGTCCACCCAATACACGGGAAGATGGTAGCGCCCGTGCAAACGGCGGCCGAATTTGCGCGACAAGCGGGTTAACTCATGCTCTTGGCCATCCGTGTAAGTAGGCAGCCCCACGGCAAAATAGTTCGGCTGCCACTCTTTAACCAATTTATCGATGGCGGCAAACTTCGTCTCATTGCTTTCGCCCGTTACAGTCGCAAGCGGATGCGCCAAACCGAGTTCCGCGTCGCCTTGCGCCACCCCGATGCGCACTTCGCCGAAATCAAAAGCCAAAGCCGTGCCGCGCGGCGCCTTAATCAACTCAGGCATGCCCCGCTCCGCCCATTAAGGTTTGCGGCGACACGCCCAATTTTGCCAATGCCGCCTCATAACGCTCTTCATGCGGCAAATCAAACAGAATCTGCTCATCAGCCGGTACGGTCAGCCAAGAATTGTCCATCAACTCCTGTTCCAGCTGCCCTTTCGACCAGCTTGCATAGCCGATGGTAATGATTGCTTTCTCAACCAAATCCGGCTGGCTGAGTTTCTCGATAATATCGCGTGAAGTCGTCATCGCCACATGGTCGTTTACCGCAAGGCTGCTCTGCCACGAACCAATCGGCATATGCACCACAAAGCCGCGGTCTATCTGCACCGGCCCGCCCATCATCACCCACTCGCCCTTAAACCGTTCCGGCGTATGATGCCCCGCCGCTTCAAACACCAAATCCATAGTTACGGGAGAAGGCTTGTTGATAATCACGCCCAATGCGCCGTCTTCATTGTGTTCGCATAAATACACCACGCTGTTTTCAAAAAACATATCGCTCATAGAAAGAGAAGCAATCAGAAAATGATCTGTCAGATTCATGCTGGATTTCATATATCAATTGATGTGTAAAGATAATGCACAATATGGGTATCAATCCACTAAATACAATAGGGCTGCCCGGTAAGCGCAAATCCGTTATAATCCGGTAAAATTTCGTCTGCTTAACCATAATCAACCATGCAACTGAAACCCCTGTTACTCACTGCCCTTTTGTGCCTGAGCGCCCCGTCATTTGCACAGCCCGGCCCCAAAGAGCTCCACAATATTCAAAAAGCCATCAGCAACGCGCAAACCGACCTGAAACAAAAACAGGCCGCCCAGCGCCGCGCCCAAGCCGCCCTCAGTGCCAGTCTGAACGCATTGGAAAAAGCCCGCAGAGAGCTGGCCGCCATTACCCGCCAGCAGAATGCAGCGTGGAACCAGCTGCAGAAACTGCAAAGCGAGCTGGAACAAGTCAAAACCGAAGTAACCGGCACCAAAGCGCAAATCACCCGCCTGCTCGCCGGCCATTATAAAAACCGTCAGCCCAATTCCATTTCACTGTTTCTAAAAAATGCAGAGCCCGGCCAAAAAGCCCGCTACCTGCAATATATCAAACACATCAACCAAGCCAACGAACAAGTCATACACAATCTGGTCAAACAGCAAAAAGAGCTGGAGCAACAGGAAAAAGCCATCGATACCGAGCTGAACCGCTTGAAAAAACTGAAAGCAGCCCAGCAGGCCGCCCTCAAAAAACTGGGCAAAACCCGCAGCACGGCGCAGCAACAAAGCAACGAACTCAATGCCCAAATCAGCAACCAAACACAAAAAATCGCAAAACTGCGCGAAGACGAGCGCCGGCTGAACAATATCCTCGCAGATATTTCACGCCGCAACACCGCCAGCCGAAAAGCTCAGGCCCAAAGCCGCAAACAAGCCGCACAAGAGCGCATCAAAAAATCCAATCAAGCACAAAAACAAACCAAACAAAAAAACAACACCATTCCCCGCGGCAACCTTACCGCAGAAGACCGCGCTTTATCCGGCCCTGATCAAAGCCAGGGCGGGAGCTTCAGCCGTATGCAAGGCAGATTACACAAACCTGTGGGCGGCAGTGTTGCAGGCCGCTTCGGCCAAGCGCGCTCCACCGGCGGTACATGGCGCGGCGTATTTTTCGCCACACCTCCTTCGGGTGTCAGCAGCGTTGCATCGGGCACCGTCGCCTATGCCGGTACACTTGGCGGCTACGGCAATACGGTTGTAATAGATCACGGCGGCGGCTATGTCAGCATTTACACAGGCCTCAACAGTATCGGCGTGAGCGGCGGTGCCAATGTCGGCTCCGGCAGCTACATCGGCACAAGCGGCACTTTACCTGCCGGCGAGCAAGGTTTGTATTTCGAAATACGCTACCGCAACCAGCCTATGAACCCGCTTTCATGGATAAGGTAACGATTTATTAGCATATTTTTACCCATCATTGGTTGCTCCTGAAAAATAAATCCAATAAAGTTCCACAGTTCACAACTGTCCTCCGACAGAACGGAAAGAAAGAGAAAGCAAGAATAATGGCCAATTCCACTTTGAAAAAAGTCGCCCTTTATACCCTCGGCGCATTCAGCGGCGTAGCACTGAGCTTGAGCGTTCAAAGCTATGCGGCAGAAAAAAGCAGCCAAAACCCACTGCCCGTGCAATCTATCCGCACCATGGCAGAGGTATACGGGCAGATTAAAGCCAATTATTATCAAGACAAAACCGACGAAGAGTTGCTCGAAGGCGCCATGAAAGGCATGGTTGCCGGATTGGATCCGCACTCTGAGTTTATGACGAAAAAAGACTATACCGACCTGAAAGAGTCAACTTCAGGCGAATTCGGCGGCTTGGGCATGGAAATCGGAGCGGAAGACAGCTTCGTAAAAGTAATCGCCCCGATTGAAGACACACCCGCCGAACGTGCCGGCGTAAAAAGCGGCGACTTTATTGCCAAAATCGACGGCGTATCCACCCGAGGTATGACCGTACACGAAGCCGTGAAGAAAATGCGCGGCAAACCCGGAACATCCGTTACCTTAACCCTTTCCCGTAAAGATGTTAACAAACCGATTACCGTAAAAATTACCCGCGCCGTCATTAAAGTAAAAAGCGTACGACACAAGCTGCTTGAGCCGGGCTACGGTTATGTGCGTATCAGCCAATTCCAAGAGCGCACGGTTGCCGCCCTCAATGACGCACTCAAAGCCTTGCATAAAGAAAACAGCGGCGCACTCAAAGGCTTGATTATCGACTTGCGCGACGATCCGGGCGGTTTGCTCAACGGTGCGGTAGGTGTATCGGCCGCCTTCTTAAAAGAAGGCCAACCGGTAGTCAGCACCAAAGGACGTGACGGCAAAGAAGGCTTGAAACTTTCTTCCGTTAAAAAAGATTATATGATCGGTATGGGGCAAGACCCGCTGTCGGGCGTACCCGCTGAAATGAAACATATTCCGATTACCATCTTGATCAACTCAGGCTCCGCTTCAGCTTCCGAAATCGTAGCCGGTGCGCTGCAAGACCATAAACGCGCCGTTGTCGTAGGTACGCAAAGCTTCGGTAAAGGCTCAGTACAAACCGTATTGCCGCTTTCAAACGGCGGTGCGGTTAAACTAACCACCGCTCTTTACTACACCCCTCATGACCGCTCGATTCAAGCTCAAGGCATCGTGCCGGATGTAGAAGTGAAAGATAAAAAGCGCTTATTTGAAAGCCGCGAAGCCGATCTTGCCGGCCATATCGGTAACCCGAGCGGCGGTACGGAAGTAAACGGCAACATCTTCGAACCTGATGAATCCTCATCCGGGACAAAAAAAGATGAAAAAGAAGAGAAGGAAGACCTCTCTTCGCGCCGCGAGCCCAATCCTGCCAAAGACGATCAATTGAGAAAAGCCTTAGAATTGGTAAAATCTCCGACCCAATGGCAAAAATCTTTAGGCTTGGCAGCAAAAAAGCCCGCACCAAAAAAAGATAATAAAGAAGATAAAGAATAAACTTTCAAGATATTGCTATTAAACATCAATGCCTGTCTGAAAATATCAGACAGGCATTTACCATCCGTTAAACCATAAGAAGCATGAAACCGAGTATTTCAAAAATGCTTGTATAAGATGGTCTACAAAATTAATCAAACACAATATAACAAGGAAACAATTTATGAAATCGAAACACTGTTTGTATCTTTTCCCCTTAATATTAGGCGGCTGCATTTATATAGTCCATCCCGAAGATATCAATACTGACACCCGCATAGAAGCGCCACGCTCCGAGCGCAAGCCGCTTCCACGCAGGCATGAACAATCACGCACTTACCTTATCCAAACTGCTGATGATAAATGTCTTGACTTAAGCGGTGCAAACAATAAAGACATCATCGCCCACACTTGCCACGGTAAAAGCAACCAACAGTTCACTTTCTCCAATAACAACATCCATGTAAAAGGATTATGTTTAGACGTGGCCGGCAACCAAACCCACGACGGTGCGCCTGTTATTGCCTATCAATGCCACGGCAAAAGCAACCAAAAATGGTACCGCGAAGGCAGGACCATCCGCAGCGAGCTCAACAACAAATGCTTGGATGCAGGCAAACTTAAAAATCAAATCGGCCTATACCGCTGCGACGGCAGCCGCGGCCAACGATTCGACATATCCGCCTATTAATTTTTAAACCCTCAAACGATGCCTGTCTGAAAAGCTTTCAGACAGGCATCGTTTATAAACAAAGCACCCCGTTTATATAAAAACAGTTTGCCTGCCAAATAAATTTAACTAAAATTACAACTTTACTTTCAATTACAGAACCAACATGGGCTTCAAACTTACCCCGATTGACGTGGTCGACAACATCAGCTGCGAAGATTTCCGCCAATACTATCTCAAACCCCGCCGTCCGCTGGTAATTAAAAACATGGCCCGAAGCTGGCCTGCACACAACAAATGGTCGTTGGATTACATGAAAGAGACCATCGGCGACATTACCGTTCCACTTTACGACAGCAGCAAAGCCGATCCCGCAGCCCCGATTAACGCAGCCAGCACAGAGATGAAATTCGGCGACTACATCGACCTGATCAAACGCGAACCTACCGATTTGCGGATTTTCCTGTTCGACCCCATCAAACACGCCCCTAATCTGCTCAACGATTACATTTTTCCCAAAGACTTGATGGGTGGCTTTCTCGACAAATACCCCACCATGTTTTTCGGCGGAGCCGGCTCGGAAACCTTTCTGCATTACGATATCGACATGGCTCATATCTTCCACACCCATTTCGGACGCAAACACATTATCCTGTTCGATTACAAATGGAAAGAACGGCTCTACCGCATACCCTACGCTACCTACGCTCTGGAAGATTACAGCGTCGAACACCCTGATACCCAACGCTTCCCCGCTCTCGAAGGCGTAGAAGGCATCGAATGCTTTTTAGAACACGGCGACACATTATTTATGCCCACAGGCTGGTGGCATTGGATGAAATACCTCGACGGCTCCTTTTCCATCTCATTGCGTGCTTGGGATGAGAGTTGGGCAGTTAAAGCACACAGCCTCTGGAATCTGACCGTGCAGCGCAAATTCGACAACCTGATGAAAGCGCGCTACCGCGGACGTTATATGGATTGGAAAGAGCAGCTGGCTGTTAAACGCGCGGAAAAAGCCCTTACCAAGGGCTTACCTCGCTGATACCTTAAAATAAGCACTTTACTATCAATCTCACGACGTGGTTGTCACATGCATAAAACGATATCAACCGTGTTTAGTCGTAATGTGCTTCAGTAGGAGAAATCGTACAAACATGTTGTCACAGTCGTTTAAGCTGATGTAGGAGAAATGCAGTTGAACTACTTACCGCACTATCATAAATTGCCGCCGTAGCAAATACGGATGTGGTGATTATTGCGGTTGAGTTGGGCGACAACTTAAGTAAACACCATCAATTTCAGCGAATCATAAGCGAGCGCCCAAATCAGTAGACGGCGATTTAATAGAAGAGTTTTTGAATAAAATTTGTGGCTTAAGCAAATTAGCTTTAAATATTATACCAAGACCGTAGGGGTTTTCACTACTACTTTTGTTGTGATACTTGGTGCTAATCTACTTTACCCCTAATAATTAATCTAATAAAAAACCCTTTAAAATCTCAAATTGACTTTAAAGGGTTCCAGTTTATTTAGTTACTCAGCTGTTATTCGGTAGCGCCAACAACTGCTATAGTAATTGTGGCTACAGCGTCTGAGTGTAAAGCAACTTCTACTTCATACTCACCGATTGCTTTAAATGGGCCGTCGGGTAAACGTACGTTGGATTTAACCACTTCAACACCGCTGGCTTTAATGGCTTCTGCAATATCCGCATTGGTAACAGAACCGAACAAACGACCGTCTACACCTGCTTTTTGAGCAACAGTAATTGTTTGGCCATCCAATTTAGACTGACGCTCTTTTGCATCAGCCAAAATAGCAGCTTGTTTTGCTTCCAATTCAGCACGACGCTCTTCAAACTCTTTCAAGTTTTCAGCAGTTGCGCGTTTTGCTTTGGCTTGAGGAATCAAATAGTTACGGGCATAACCGTTTTTAACGGTAACCACATCACCTAAGTTGCCCAATCCACCGATTTTTTCTAACAGGATAATTTGCATAGTCTGACTCTCCCAAATTATTTGTGTTGATCAGTGTAAGGCAGCAATGCCAAGAAACGTGCACGTTTGATTGCAGTAGTCAATTGGCGTTGGTAGCGGGCTTTGGTGCCGGTAATACGGGCAGGAATGATTTTGCCGTTTTCAGAAATAAAATCTTTCAGCAAATCAACTTGTTTGTAATCCACTTCTTGGATTTTTTCAGCCGTGAAACGGCAGAATTTTCTACGTTTAAATGATTGACGAGCCATTGTCGTTTAACCTTTATATTCTTGAATATTTTGAATCCGCAGTATCGGCTTGAATATCTGCTGGCTGCGCTGTGCTAAAAAACCGTTTACTGCCACCATGGTATTTTCTCGATACTGCCAGCTTTTAGCCTGTTCGCCCACAATTTTTGCAGGTAATTCAAACTTAACCAAACACTTTTGTCCGTTTTCTGTTTGCCAAGATTCATGCTTAAGTACCACATCTAAAACAGGAATACCTGCAGGTGTGTAACGCAGCTCTTTGGTTTGGGTCAGTTCGGCAGTTATTTGGAATAAATTATCCAAACTTAGGCTTCAGCGGCTTCTTCTGTAACTTCTGCAGGTGCGGCTTCTGCGCCCAGCAAGCTTTTAGACTTCTCGTCTTTCATCATCGGAGAAGCTTCGGTAACCGCAGCTTTGGTTTTGATGGTCAGATGACGCAATACTGCATCGTTAAAGCGGAATGCAGTTTCCAATTCATCCACTACTTCAGGAGCAGTTTCAATGTTCATCAAAACATAATGTGCTTTGTGAATTTTGTTAATCGGGTATGCCAACTGGCGACGACCCCAATCTTCCAAACGGTGGATTGTACCGCCGTTTTCAGTAACAAGTGCTTTGTAACGCTCAACCATAGCGGGAACTTGCTCGCTTTGATCAGGATGAACGATAAACACGATCTCATAATGACGCATGTTATCTCCTTACGGTTTAAACAGCCTTTTGCCATGCGAAAGCGAAAGGCAAGGTTAAAAACCTGTGGATTATACATACTTTATATTTCCTACACAAGCGATGTGTTTAATTACTTAAAGAATAGGCCTGTCTGAAAATTTCAGACAGGCCTATTCTTAGTTTGCCTAGATCATACTATTTTACGCTTCGTTTTTCCAAGCATGCTCTGCTTGTTCATCAGCGTGATAGCTTGACCTTACCATTGCACCGATTGCAGCATTGGTAAATCCCATGTCGTAAGCCTCTTTTTCAAATTCTTTAAACTGCTGGGGAGTTACATAACGCAGCACAGGCAAGTGGCCGTCGCTCGGTTGCAGGTATTGGCCTACGGTAATCATTTCGATATTGTGCGCCCTCATATCACGCATGATTTCACGCACTTCTTCATCCGTTTCTCCCAAACCGACCATAATGCCTGATTTCGTAGGAATATGCGGCATCATTTCTTTATAGCGGCGCAGCAATTCAAGAGAATGTTTATAGTCGGATCCCGGACGCGCCTGTTTATACAATCGTGGATGGGTTTCCAAATTGTGGTTCATCACATCCGGGGGTGTTTGTGCGAGAATTTGCAGTGCTATATCCAATCGCCCGCGAAAATCGGGTACTAGAATTTCAATTTTGGTATTCGGACTACGCTCGCGGATGGCTTGGATGCAATCGGCAAAATGCTGTGCTCCGCCATCACGCAAATCGTCTCTATCTACGGAAGTGATGACAACATAGCGCAAATTCATTGCTGCAACTGATTCGGCCAGATTTTTCGGTTCATCTGTATCCAGAGGATTTGGGCGGCCGTGTCCCACATCGCAAAACGGGCAGCGGCGCGTACAGATGTCGCCCATAATCATAAAAGTGGCCGTACCTTTACTGAAACATTCGCCGATATTGGGGCAACTTGCTTCCTCACATACTGTGTGCATTTTTTGGTCGCGAAGAATATTTTTAATTTCGAAAAATTTTTTATTATTTGGCAATTTAGCCCGAATCCATTCAGGCTTTTTGAGCTTTTGTTCCAAAGGTACAACTTTAATCGGGATACGGGCTGTTTTGGCTGCGCCTTTATGCTTTACACCTTGGGCATTATCAAGTTTGGCAGGTATTTCATTATTCATTTCAAGTATTCTTTCGCAATTCTCTTGAGGCTTTAATTATTAAATTTCAATTTATATCTTTAAATATTTGTGACATTAAATTTTCTTAGGGTAAAACATAAGGCGCCGCTTTAAATCGCCAGCTTTTCTTGCAAATTAATTGTCAGCTTCTCAGCCACCTCAGTCAGAGGAGGACAAGGCTTTACAAAATCGGCTATTTGCGTCATTTCCAATCCTGCGTAACCGCAAGGGTTGATATGGGTAAAAGGTTTCAAATCCATATTTACGTTCAATGCCAATCCGTGATAAACCGAACCGTTTTTAATTCTCAAACCCAGAGAAGCAATTTTTTTACTTTCAACATACACCCCCGGCCTTTTGGGTTCGGCATAAGCTGATATTCCGTAAGACGATAAAGTATCAATAATGCTGTTTTCCAAAGCGGTAACAATTCGGCGCACGCTTGTTTTACGGCGTTTGAAATCGATCATGGTATAAACAACCAATTGCCCGGGGCCGTGATAAGTAACCTGCCCGCCTCTGTCGATTTGCACAACGGGAATATCATCTTGGATTAACAAATGCTCGGGTTTCCCGGCCAAACCTTGCGTGAACACGGGCGGATGTTCCACTATCCACAGCTCGTCTTGCGTGCTTTCGGTGCGTGAATCATTAAATTTCTTCATTGCCTCAAAAGTAGGCAAATATTCAGCCTGCCCTAAGTGCACGATTTTCATATTTACAAAACCACTTTTACCATAGGATGTGAAGTTAGTGCGCGGTAAATATTATCCAGCTGCTCTTGATTTTCCACCAACACAGGCAGAGTCAGCCCCGTATAATTTCCGCTTGAGCTTTCACGGTACTGCAAATGCTCCTCACGAGCATCCGGCGCATGTTCATTTACGGCTTTGATAACTTCTGCCGGAAAATCAGGGTGTTTGGCACCCATAATTTTTAAAGGGAATTTACAAGGGAACTCAATCAGCGTTTTTTGTTCTTCAGACATATCTACTTTCCTAAATTTATTTTTTCAGACAGGCATTATATAGAGTCTGATTTACCATTATTCAAATTAAACTCACCACATTTTACTTTCTAAGCTATACTGAATGCCTGTCTGAAAACGGAAGCCTGTATTTTAACGCAAAAGCCTTTTTCAATCCATGCGCCTCAATACCCAAATCTCTATTGAAACAATACAGCCCGATCCCTTGAAAAACAAATTTACCGACCCAACTTCACGCTCATTCAAATCAGTTTTAAAGAAAGCAGAATTCAATTATGGCAAACAAACAACTTGAGGATTACGGCACTCTGCCGCTCCTACCGCTGCGTGACGTAGTGATTTATCCGCACATGGTGCTGCCGCTTTTCGTAGGCAGGCAAAAGTCCATCGCCGCGCTGGAAGCCGCAATGAAAAAGGATTCTCCTGTTTTTCTGCTTGCGCAGCGCGATCCGAACGATGAAGATCCTTCTGTTGGCAATCTCTACCAAATCGGCACGCTGGCCAATGTATTGCAAGTGCTCAAACTGCCGGACGGAACCGTTAAAGTTTTGGTAGAAGGCATCCGCCGTGCCCGTGCCGTTTCCATCGAGAGCGGAGAGGATTATTTTTCCGCCCAAGTCGAGCATATCGACGAAACAGAAACCGCAGCTGCGGACGCAGAAGCACTGCGCCGGGCAATATTGTCGCAATTCGACCAATTTACAAAATCCAATAAAAAAATTCCGGCTGAAATTGTCGGCACCATTCACAGCATTGAAGACAACGGCCGCTTGGTTGACACCATTGCTTCACATCTTCAACTGAAGCTGGAATTGCGCCAAATGATTTTGGAAAAAGCAGACGTTATCGAGCGCATGGAGTTTTTACTTGGCCAACTTGAAGCCGAATTGGATATTTTGCAGGTTGAAAAACGTATTCGCGGCCGTGTAAAACGCCAGATGGAAAAATCCCAACGCGAGTATTACCTCAATGAGCAAGTGAAAGCAATTCAAAAAGAGTTGGGCGAAGAAGACGAGCGCGGCGAACTGGAAGCTTTGCAAAACAAAATCAAAGCCGCCGGAATGAGCAAAGAAGCAGAAGACAAATGCCTGTCTGAACTCAAAAAACTCAAAATGATGCCGCCGATGTCGGCCGAATCAACGGTAGTCCGCAACTATATCGACACCCTTCTCGAATTGCCGTGGAAGAAGAAAACACGTGTTATCAAAGATATTGCCAAAGCCGATTCGGTTTTAAACGAAGACCACTACGGCTTGGAAAAAGTGAAAGAACGGATTCTTGAATATCTGGCCGTGCAAAAACGTACCGACAAGCTCAAAGGCCCTATTTTGTGTTTGGTAGGCCCTCCCGGGGTCGGTAAAACCTCGCTTGGCGAATCGATTGCTAAAGCTACCGGCCGTAAATATGTGCGTATGGCTTTGGGCGGCGTGCGCGATGAAAGCGAAATCCGCGGCCACCGTCGCACCTATATCGGCTCAATGCCCGGCAAAATCATTCAAAATATGATTAAAGCAGAAGTTAAAAATCCGCTTTTCCTACTGGATGAAATCGACAAGCTCGGTAATGATTTCCGTGGCGATCCGGCCAGTGCTTTATTGGAAGTGCTTGATCCGGAACAAAACAATTCATTTGCCGATCACTTCGTTGAAGTGGATTTCGACTTAAGCGACGTGATGTTCATTGCCACTTCCAACAGCCTGAACATTCCGCCTGCCCTGCTCGACCGTATGGAAATCATCCGTCTCTCCGGCTATACCGAAGATGAAAAAATCAATATTGCCATGCAGTATCTGATTCCTAAACAGATGAAACGTAACGGTGTTAAAGAAGGCGAAGTGGAAATCAAAGACAGTGCCGTGCGCGATATTGTCCGCTACTATACGCGCGAAGCAGGTGTGCGCTCGCTTGACCGCGAGATTGCCAAAATCTGCCGCAAAGTGGTTATGAGCGTGCAGTTGAAAGAAGACGCCCAAAAAACCAAAACACGTAAAATCAAGCCTAAAACCATCGTAGTCAGCAATAAAAACCTGCATGATTATTTAGGTGTGCGCCGCTTCGATTACGGCGTGGCGGAAAGTGAAAACCGCATCGGACAAGTAACAGGTTTGGCCTGGACGGAAGTAGGCGGCGAATTGCTGACCATCGAAGCCGCTGTGATGAAAGGTAAAGGCAATATCGTACGTACCGGCAAACTCGGCGATGTGATGCAAGAATCCATTTCCGCTGCTTGGACGGTAGTTCGCTCACGCGCTGAAGCACTTGGCATTGCGCCTGATTTCTACGAGAAAAACGATGTGCATGTTCACGTTCCCGAAGGTGCCACACCAAAGGACGGACCGAGTGCAGGTATTGCCATGACTTTGGCGATAGTGTCGGCTTTTACCGGCATTCCTGTGCGTGCCGACGTTGCCATGACAGGTGAAATTACCTTGCGCGGCGAAGTGTTGCCGATTGGCGGCTTGAAAGAAAAACTTCTGGCAGCCTTGCGCGGCGGTATCCAACATGTCTTGATTCCTCACGGAAACGTTAAAGACTTGGAAGAAATCCCGCAAAATGTGAAAGAGGGTTTGAAAATCCATCCGGTAAAATGGATAGACGAAGTATTGGCTCTGGGCTTGGAACGCCAGCCTGAAAGTGGTGTTACTTCCCCCGTTGAACCGATTGAAGCGCCTGCTTTATCTAAAACAAGGCGCCGCACCAAGTCAAGCACGAAAGCGACGCAACATTAAAAAAAGTAAAATGTGTTGTAAAGGTCTGATGTAAACGGTTAAAACCGCCGACAAGCCTTACCATTCGTACCTTTTTGCTTGACACCTGCTTTTTATACTTGCTATAAAGGCGCAAATGCAAGAAAACCGTATCTTTCATTAACGCGCTACATTCTCAGCAGATAACCAACCGCTTGAGGGTTTCATAAATTTACAACGATAGAAAGGGACTTAACTGTGAACAAGTCTGAATTGATCGAAGCAATTGCTCAAGAAGCTGATATTTCTAAAGCCGCCGCAACCAAAGCTTTGGACGGTATGATGAATGCTGTAACCAATGCATTGAAAAAAGGCGATACTGTAACTTTGGTAGGTTTTGGTACTTTCTACGTTGGCGAACGCGCTGAACGTCAAGGCCGCAACCCCAAAACTGGTGAGCCTTTGACTATTGCTGCAGCGAAAACCCCGAAATTCCGTGCAGGCAAAGCTTTGAAAGATGCGCTGTAATATCAGTTAAAGTAACATCAATCAGGCAGGTACATACGGTACATACCCGCCTGATTTTTTCAGAAACTAATTTATATTGGCTAATATTACAGCAAAACCACAGTGGTTCTAGCTATATTGAATTTAAAACACCGCTCGCATTACTTCAAGAATAAAGGAAAATTTTCCGGTCAATTTCATTGCGTTTTCCTCAATACGCAGCACGCCTTTCCTTATTATAGAAATTCCAAAGGTTAATGCTGTTAACAGCTCCTATCATGATTGCTGATAACCGCATTAACTCATAAACAATGCCTGGCGGATTCGGATTTGAAGTGCAACTTTCCATAACAGAAAAAGGCCGGTATGCGGTAGCATACGGCCTTTCCTGCAAGAAAGATTGCATATAAACTACACACAACTGACCCAAGACGAACGATACCGCATCCGATACCTATCCCGCCACCACACCGTCACCGAAATCGCCAAACTGCTTAACCGCCACAAAAGCACCATAAGCCGCGAAATCAGACGGCACAGTACACAGAAAAAGCCATACAACGCCGAAAAAGCCCAACAGCAAAGCCGGCTTACCAAACAGCGTAAGCGAAAACCCTATAAGCTCCATTCCCGGCTGATTCAACACATCGACACCCTCATCCGACTCAAACTCAGTCCCGAACAAGTGTGCGCCTATCTGTACAAGCACCACCAAATCACGCTCCACCACAGCACCGTTTACCGCTATCTGCGTCAAGACAAAAGCAACGGCGGCACTTGGTGGCAGCATCTCAGAATAGCCTGCAAATCCTACCGTAAACGCTACGGCAGTACATGGAGCAGAGGCAAAGTACCCGACCGCGTCGGCATTGAAAACCGACCCGCCATCGTCGACCAAAAATCCCGTATAGGCGACTGGGAAGCCGACACCGTCGTCGGCAAAGATCAGAAAAGCGCATTACTGACCTTGGTCGAGCGGGTTACCCGCTACACCATCATCTGCAAATTGAAGAACTTCAAAGCCAAAGACACCGCCCGCGCAGTCATCAGGGTATTGAAGGCGCATAAAAACAGGGTACACACCCTGACCATGGATAACGGCAAAGAATTCTACCGACACATCCGAATAGCCCAAGCATTGGAGGCAGAAACCTATTTTTGCCGCCCCTACCGTTCTTGGGAGAAAGGGCTGAATGAAAATACCAACGGACTCATCCGCCAATATTTCCCCAAACAAACCGATTTCCGCAACATCAGCCATCGGGAGATACGCAGGGTTCAAGATGAACTGAACCATAGGCCAAGAAAAACACTTGGCTATGAAACGCCAAGTGTTTTATTCTTGAATCTGTTCCAACCTCTACTGCCTGAGTGTTGCACTTGAAATTCGAATCTAAGCCTGTCTGAAAGTTTTCAGACAGGCATTTATTAACAAATCAACTTATTTTTATCCTGATTTCATCATACACAAACCTAACGCAAATTTAAGATGGTTGGCTTATTCAGTCAAACACTAAACATCAGCCGTCGCTGTTTGTTTCTGCCCGACCTTGTCAAACTTCAACATAACTGCTTCTTTTTTATTATTCCAATCTATTCTCACGAAACCACCGTCGGCCAGCTTACCGAACAACAATTCATCAGCCAACACTTTACGGATTTTGTCTTGAATCAACCGGTGCATAGGCCGTGCGCCCATTTGCGGATCAAAACCTTTCTCTGCCAGATAGTTGCGTAAACCTTGCGTGAATTCTGCCTCCACTTTTTTATCAAGCAGCTGTTTTTCCAATTGCAGCAGAAATTTATCTACCACTTTTGCAATAATCGGCTCGCTCAACGGCGCAAAAGGAATCACTGCATCAATACGGTTGCGGAATTCCGGCGTAAACGTCTTATTGATGGCCACCATCTCGTCACCGCGTTCCCGTTGATTGGTAAAGCCCAAAGTAGGACGTCTAAGGCTTTCCGCACCCGCATTGGTGGTCATGATAATAATCACATTACGGAAATCGGCGCTTTTTCCATTATTATCGGTTAATTTACCGTAATCCATCACCTGGAGCAGCACATTGAATATATCAGGATGTGCTTTTTCAATTTCATCGAGCAGCAAAACACAATAAGGCTGTTTGTTCACAGCTTCTGTAAGCAAACCGCCCTGCTCGAAGCCTACATATCCGGGCGGAGAACCAATCAGACGTGATACAGCGTGCCGTTCCATATATTCCGACATATCAAACCGTTGCAGCGGCACACCAAGCGAAAATGCCAATTGCTTGGCAACTTCTGTTTTCCCGACTCCTGTCGGCCCTGAAAATAAAAAACTGCCGATGGGTTTGTCGGGTTGTCCCAAGCCCGAGCGGGACATTTTTACTGCGGCCACCAAGGCATCAATGGCTTTTTCCTGGCCGAACACCATATTTTTCAAATCACGCGCCAAATATTGCAGCACCTGTTTGTCATCATGAGAAACTGTTTTTTCAGGAATTCGTGCAACTTTGGCAATCACAGCTTCGATTTGGGCTTTTCCAATGACTTTTTTCTGCTTGGATTTAGGCAAGATCCGTTGTGCGGCACCGGCCTCATCAACCACATCGATTGCCTTGTCAGGTAAAAAACGTTCGTTGATATAACGGGCAGATAATTCGGCAGCAGCCTCCAATGCCCCGTGCGTGTACCGAACTTGGTGGAAATCTTCAAACATAGGCTTTAACCCA
The DNA here is from genome assembly GCF_900636765.1 of Neisseria canis. Lineage (NCBI taxonomy): Bacteria > Pseudomonadati > Pseudomonadota > Betaproteobacteria > Neisseriales > Neisseriaceae > Neisseria > Neisseria canis. The sequence goes on along the minus strand of NZ_LR134313.1, from coordinate 1,716,032 downwards.
CGCAGAATCTGCACGGTTTCTTCAACCGACGGTTCCACTACGTCAATTTTTTGAAAACGTCGGCTTAAAGCATGATCTTTATCGAAAATTGTCCGATATTCATCGTAAGTGGTGGCACCGATACAGCGTAGCTGCCCTTTAGCCAAAGCTGGCTTGAGCAGATTTGAAGCATCCATCGTTCCGCCCGATGTGCTGCCTGCTCCGATAATGGTATGGATTTCATCAATAAACAATATTGCATTCGGAATATCAGCCAACGCTTTCAACACTGCTTTCACCCGGGCCTCAAAGTCGCCACGGTATTTCGTACCGGCCAGCAGCGCGCCCATATCCAAAGTAAAAACCACAGCATCCTTCAAAGTTTCAGGAATGTGATGGTTCACAATCTGGTGTGCCAAACCTTCCGCCAACGCTGTTTTGCCCACTCCGGCTTCGCCCACCAACAACGGATTGTTTTTTCTACGCCGACACAAAACCTGCACCAGGCGCTCCATTTCATGTTTTCTACCGATTAAAGGGTCTATCCTTCCTGCACGCACTTCAGCATTTAAATTGACCGTATAGCTGCCCAAAGCATCTTTACCTTTTTCATCTGAATCTGTATTTTCGCCCACAGAGCGGTAATCCGCTCCGTCTGTATGGCTTTCGCCATGTGCAAGATAGTTGAGGATTTCGTAGCGGCCGATTGATTGCAGGCTTAGAAAATATACAGCCGGACACTCCTTTTCACCCATCAAAGCCACCAATATGTCCATAGGCAACACCTCATGCTTATCTGCGGATTGGGCATGTATGATGGCGCGCTGTAAAACACGTTGGAAACCGATAGTGGGCTGGGTTTCTATCTGTCCTATAGCATCTTGGGGCAGCATCGGTGTATTTTCCACCACGGAATTCATCAGCTGGCTGCTCAAAATCTGCAAATCCGCACCGAGGGCTTTTAGCAGGTTATGCACATCATCCGATTGCTCGATTAAAATCAGCAACAGATGTTCCAAACTGATAAGCTCATAGCCGCGCGCTCTGGCATCGGCATAGATGTATTGCAAAATACGTTCTAATTCGGCTGAAATCACTTATATCTCCTCTACGCTGCATTTTAGCGGGCAACCTTCCTGCTTTGCCCGCTCCGTTACCTGATATTGCTTGGTTTCCGCAATATCACGCGTATAAATACCACACAAACCTTTACCTTCGTGATGTACCAACAACATCACCGCTACTGCACGTTCGTGCGTCAGTGCGAATACTTCGCGTAAAACCTCTACCACAAAGTCCATTGTGGTGTAATCGTCGTTCAGAAGGTACACTCCATATTTTTTCGGCGGCCGTGTTCGTGCCTGATTACCCAGCGTGGCACTATCTGCATCATTACGGTTTTTTTGACTCATAATATCCCGTTTTCTGTTGTATTTTTTCCCATTTTAATAAATTTTTATCTTTTTCCAAAACATTACTTGACGCACATGCTTTACACAGGTAAAAAGACATCAAGCAGAGCTCGGCATCAATAAAAATAATAGCTTTTGGAGAGATCGATGGCTTTTAGTTTTACAGCGTTGCCTGATTTTGCTTTCATTTGTTAATTTTTTTGTTATAGGAAGTAGTATTACATGGCAACCGGTACTGTTAAATGGTTTAACGACGCTAAAGGTTTTGGTTTCATCACTCCCGATGAGGGCGGCGAAGATTTGTTTGCGCATTTCTCAGCCATCAACATGGAAGGCTTCAAGACTTTGAAAGAAGGTCAAAAAGTTTCTTTCGATGTAACTTCAGGCCCCAAAGGTAAACAAGCTGCTAATATTCAAGCCGCTTAATTAATATTGGGTTGGATGGATTCCAATCAAACAGATATGGCAGGTTTTTTTTAAACCTGCCATTAATTTATCATTTTTAACTTACTGCCCATAAGACCGGATAATCATGAACACTTACGAAACCGCGCTCAAACAACTTGACGAAATCATTGCCCACCTTAGAAGCAACCAGTCTGCCTATTGTTCGGAAGCTGAAGAGCAGGATTCTCAGGCATTGCGCTTTAAAACGCTCAAGCGTGTTCTCTCACCCAACGACCAAGCCACCATCGACAAAATCGCCGCATATCATGCAAAACACGTTACCCGACAAGCCTGATATTCCTGCCGGCATCTACCGCCATTATAAAGGCAACCTCTACGAAGTGCAGGCGCTGGCGCGGCATTCGGAAACAGAAGAATGGCTGGTGGTTTACCGCGCTCTTTACGGAGAATACGGCCTTTGGGTTCGCCCTGCTGCCATGTTTACCGAAAAAGTCGAGCATCAAGGCCATACCGTCAGCCGTTTTACATTAATCCAAGCAACCTGATTTTTCAGACAGGCATATGCTACAATGCCTGTCTGAATGTATTTTAAAGCTTATGCCATGAGTATTGCCAACAACAGAAAAGCGTTTCACGATTATTTTATCGAAGACCAAATCCAAGCCGGTTTGGTGTTGGACGGCTGGGAAGTCAAGGCCATACGGGCCGGCCGCGTACAATTGAAAGAAAGCTATATCCATTGGAAAAAAGATGCGTTTTATTTGGTAGGCTGCCACATCACCGCCCTGCCTACCGCATCCACCCATGTAAAGCCCGACCCCGTACGCCAGCGCAAACTGCTGCTCAAGCAATCGGAAATCAACAAGCTAATCGGCAAAACCGAGCGCGCCGGCTACACGATTGTTCCTTTAAACCTGCATTATCACCGCGGCTATATCAAAATGGATATCGGTTTGGCGAAAGGTAAAAAGCAACACGACAAACGCCAAAGCATGAAAGAAGCCGACTGGAAGCGCGAAAAACAACGCCTGATGAAAAACGAACGTTAAATCCAAACGGTAAAACCAAGCCGCCGAATCCGGCGGCATTCGTTTATTCCATAAGCCTGTTCCAATTGTGTTGCATATTAGATATGCAATTTGGCAGCAAACCGTAAAAACACGCAAGAGCATTTTATCCGGTCTTTTCAGACAGGCCTTACGCCCCAATAATGCGCCTATCCGAATCCCTACGTTTAGCAAGGAGCTACGACATGCCCCGCCGTTCCCTCTTTTTGCCGCTGTTTCTGATTATTACAGGAGCCGTTTGGTTTTTAAAAACCACCGACATTTTGCCGGCCACCGCAACGCTGATTTCCGCCGCCTTAGCCGTGGCCGGTGTAGCAGTGCTGGTTATGGACGGCATCAACAAGCAGTCCATCGTCGCCGGCCCCATCTTGATTTATATCGGCGCCGCGGTTTACGTCAAAAGCCAATATTTTTTGGATTACGCCCCGCTTATCGCCTTAGGCATGATTATTTTAGGCTGCTTGTTGCTGCTTTCACGCAGCAACATCATTCCTTACAAACACGAGCGCCTGCAAAGGCTGGACTAATATTTCCGCCCATCAAATGCCTGTCTGAAACCGTTCAGACAGGCATTTTCTATGCTAAAATCCAGCCCCAAATCCTCCTTAAATTTTACAAACAATCCATCATGACCCAAGACAAAATCCTCATACTCGATTTCGGCTCCCAAGTTACCCAGCTCATCGCCCGCCGCGTGCGCGAAGCCCATGTTTATTGCGAACTGCACTCTTACGATATGCCTTTGGAAGACATTAAAGCCTTCAATCCCAAAGGCATTATTCTTTCAGGCGGCCCCAATTCCGTTTACAACTCCGACTATCAGGCCGACACCGGCATCTTCGAGCTGGGCATTCCTGTACTCGGTATCTGCTACGGCATGCAGTTTATGGCGCATCATCTCGGCGGCGAAGTTTCCCCCGGCGACCAACGCGAATTCGGTTACGCCCAAGTCAAAACCATCGACAGCGAACTGACCCGCGGCCTTTCAGACGGCCAGCCCAACACGCTCGACGTGTGGATGAGCCACGGCGACAAAGTATCCAAACTGCCCGAAGGCTTCTGCATCATCGGCGATACCCCCAGCTGCCCCGTTGCCATGATGGAGCACGCCGAAAAACAATTCTACGGCATCCAATTCCACCCCGAAGTGACCCACACCAAACAAGGCCGCGCCTTGCTCAACCGTTTCGTGCTCGACATCTGCCGCGCACAACCCAGCTGGACGATGCCCAACTACATCGATGAAGCCGTGGCCAAAATCCGCGAGCAAGTAGGCAGCGACGAAGTGATTCTCGGCTTATCCGGCGGTGTAGATTCTTCCGTAGCCGCCGCGTTGATCCACCGCGCCATCGGCGACCAACTCACCTGCGTGTTCGTTGACCACGGCCTCCTGCGACTGAACGAAGGCCAAATGGTGATGGACATGTTCGCCCGCAACTTGGGCGTCAACGTGATTCACGTTGATGCCACCGACGACTTCATGGGCAAACTCGCCGGCATTACCGACCCCGAACAGAAACGCAAAATCATCGGCGCCGAATTCGTAGAAGTGTTCCAAACCGAAGCCGGCAAGCGCCAAAACGCCAAATGGCTGGCACAAGGCACGATTTACCCCGACGTGATCGAAAGTGCCGGTGCCAAAACCAAAAAAGCCCATGCTATCAAGAGCCACCACAACGTCGGCGGCCTGCCCGAAACCCTCAACCTGAAGCTGCTCGAACCGCTGCGCGACCTGTTTAAAGACGAAGTGCGCGAACTCGGCGTAGCCCTCGGCCTGCCGCGCGAAATGGTGTATCGCCACCCCTTCCCCGGCCCCGGCTTGGGCGTGCGCATTCTCGGCGAAGTGAAAAAAGAATACGCCGACCTCCTGCGCCGTGCCGACGATATTTTCATCCAAGAGCTGCGCAATACCTTCGATGAAAACGGCACTTCATGGTATGACCTCACCAGCCAAGCCTTTGCCGTGTTCCTGCCGGTAAAATCTGTCGGCGTCATGGGTGACGGCCGCACTTACGAATATGTGGTTGCGTTGCGCGCTGTCGTAACCAGCGACTTCATGACCGCACATTGGGCCGAACTGCCTTATTCGCTGCTGGGCAAAGTGTCCAACCGCATCATCAACGAAGTGCGCGGCATCAACCGCGTGGTGTACGACGTGAGCGGCAAACCGCCTGCCACGATTGAGTGGGAATAATTGTTTAGATTATTTCAGATAATAAAAAGCCCTGAGTGTTCAGGGCTTTTTATTACATATTCATTGAGAAATCCTAACCATGATTTTTCCAAATATAATGTTATAGTTTTACCTTTAAACATTTTCTACTAAGCGGAAAACTAATAATGACTGAAAATGAAATCAATCAATTAAAACAACTTGCAGAGCAAGGTGATGTAGAAGCCCAATTCAATTTAGGCACGTGCTATCGCAAAGGTTTAGGTGTAGAGCAGAGCGACAACAAGGCAGCGGAGTGGTACGGAAAGGCGGCGGAACAAGGTCATGTAGAAGCCCAATTCAATTTAGGTGGGCTCTATCACCAAGGTTTAGGTGTAGAGCAGAGCGACAGCAAGGCAGCGGAGTGGTACGGAAAGGCGGCGGAACAAGATGATGCACAAGCCCAATTCAATTTAGGTGTGTGCTACGACCAAGGTTTAGGTGTAGAGCAGAATGACAGCAAGGCAGCGGAGTGGTACGGAAAAGCTGCGGAACAAGATGATGCACAAGCCCAATTCAATTTAGGTGTGTACTATCACCAAGGTTTAGGTGTAGAGCAGAGTGACAGCAAGGCAGCGGAGTGGTACGGAAAAGCGGCGGAACAAGGTCATGCAAAAGCCCAATTCAATTTAGGCACGTGCTATCGCAAAGGTTTAGGTGTTGAGCAGAGTGACAGCAAGGCAACGGAGTGGTACGAAAAGGCGGCGGAACAAGGTGATGTAAAAGCCCAATTCAATTTAGGTGTGTACTATCACCAAGGTTTAGGTGTAGAGCAGAGTGACAGCAAGGCAGCGGAGTGGTATAGAAAAGCAGCAGAACAAAATAATACTTCAGTAAATAATGCTTTTGAATTGATGATACGTAAAGATATAACTATGCTTCTTCAATCTCCCACAAGTAACCAATTGAATAAATTCATAATTATTGCAGAAAAATATCAGGATATTATTAATAAACTTAATGTTCCTTCAAAATTCATATTGAAGCAGATTTTAGATATATATGCGGTTATTAAAGATGGGCAACAGACTAACATTAAGACCAATATAATTGCTCTATGGGGTCTTATATATCAAATTATCGATACTTTACATATTAAATTTTCCTCGGATGGTGATGAACAAAAAGTAGCTCATTATATTAATAAAAATTGGGCACTCACTTTATTGAAAGGTAAGCAGGCTTTGCGTTTGATTCCTTTGCAATTTATGAACGACCCCACCGAAGGCAAACTGTTGACTGAAATTTTAAATAACCGTGCTGCTATTACTAATGCCGGGTATAGAGAACAAGAGGATTTTTGTTTTATTAAAAGTTTTTCTTTTAATTTCAATTCACTAAACCAATTCCGTTTGTATGGAAAAAGTGACAATATTGAAGCCAGCGGCTTAAGCTTGGTTTTTAAGCAAGATTATTTCCTTAAACAGGTAGAAAATTACAGATTCTCTGAAGCATTGATAAGCCAGCCTGAATCTAAGGATGTTGATGCTAAAAGTATGGGAGAGAAAAAAGAAGAAAGTGAATTGTTAGAATCTCGACATTCTGAAGGTATCGAAAATGAACAAACAAAACCAAAGCTTGGGAAACTGCCGCTTTATCGATGTATTTATTTAGAGCCTGAATCGTTATGTGAAAAAGACACTAAAAAATGGATTATCGGTGTTGCCCATACAGATCAATCCAGTTTTATGTTGGGAACTGGAAAAACTTCAGTTGAATATCAAAATTATTTAAAAGAGATTAATACAATCACAGCAAATATCACTCAATATTTTGAAGACCTGTCTGCTTGTTATGGTAAGTTGATGAAATCATTAAAACCTGTGGGCGCAAATAGTGAAGAAAAAATAAAAATACTGAAAGTAGTGGACGATATTATTTTGCCTTTATCGTTTTTAATCAAACACTATGCTTTTAAAGAAGAGCAGGAGTGCCGCTGTTTTTACGTTTCGCCATTGAATGCCGAAGTCGTTCAAGTAGAAGAAGATAAAGAACATGTTTTCGTCGAAATGGAAAATATTGTAGATGAATTGCAGGAAATTTATTTAGGCATCAAAGCAGTTGATAGCAAAGTGTATATTGAAAAAGTGATTCAAGATAATTTCAAATTGGAGGATAAACCTAAGGTTTATGTATCAAACAATCCGTTTAAATAACTGATGCAGCAAGAGGGCTGTCTGAAACTTTCAGACAGCCCTCTTAACTTTCAGCTTGTTTTAAACTATTTCAACCTATCCAAATAAGCATCGCTATCATCAATCCCCAACTCAATCCACATCGGCAGGTGATCGCTCATGCGGTAGGTGCGCCAGTCTTTGAAGCTGCGGCCGGGTTTGGTTTCACGCTCTTTGGCATAGACGGCTTCGTCTTCCAGGCGGTAAACGTGTTCGAAGAAGTCGAATACGCCTGCTCGTCCGGTGGGCTTGAGTTTGGCAAGCTGTTTGTAGTAGGCGATTTGGTCGTAGTGGCGGTTTTTGGCGACGTTGGAGCCGGGGATGGTTTTGAGTTCTTCGGGAACGACGAATCCGGCTTCGGTAATCGCCTGCATGGTAACGTCGCTGCGGTTGAAGATGTTGAAGTCGCCGAGCATGATGAGGTTGTCGGGTTTTACTTCTGTGCCGGGCCGGTATTGCGGTGCGCCGGAGAGTTTGGCGGCGTGCTTGGCGATGGTTCGGCTGAATGATTTGATTTCGTCGAATCGGCGCGGATCGACGGCCACGCCTTTGCCGTAGTAGATGTGTACGGTGGCGAGGGTGAGGTAGGCCCAGCCTGCTTTGAAACCTGCCACATAGGGTGAACGGGCGAGTTGTAAAGGCTCCTGTTCGGCGTTTTTGTCTTTGGGCAGTACGAGTTCGGCGGCCAAGCCAGTGAAGCTGACTTTGCGACGGTCATAAAGATAGGCCATGCGCTCGGAGTTGCAGGCCTTCGATGGTGCGGTGGCGGGTGGCGGCATCTTGAATGTGTTTGAGTCCGGCGTAGTATGTCATCAATCCTCCTTCGGCGGCTGGGCTGCATAAAACTAAAAGGAAATCAAAACAGCTATAATGAATAAAACCAGTAAACTGGCTATCTTTTTTCAGACAGGCATATGCAAATGCCTGTCTGAAACATATTGCATAAAATCGAACTGCTTATCTTTGATTTTCTGCAATATAATTGCAGCTTATCAATTTAAAATCCATACGGTGTATCTTTGCGTCTAATCTGGGAAGCTTTCAACCGATGGATATATTCACAATTAAATTGATTCTCCATCATGGCCGCTTCTATATTGAATTGAAATTGAATTGAATATTTTCAGACAGGCATGTATGCCTGTCTGAAAAAGCAAAACCATATGAATAAACTGATTGAAATTTTTTGGCAGAGCGCGCGTTTGGAGTGGCGCTATCTCAGCCGCGAAGGCTGGGAGCTTGCTTTGCTGCTGTGGCTGCCGCTGGCCAGCGTGTTGCTGGTTTGGTGGATATTCGGCAGCGCCACCATTACCGGTCTGCCTATCGGTGTATTGGACAAAGACCATAGCGCCCTGTCGCGCCAAGTGGTGCGCTATCTCGACAGCGCGCCTGCTTTGAAAGTGGCCCAAACCTATACCGACGAACGCGCTGCGCAACAGGGCTTGGACAAAATAGATGTGTACGGCGTGGTGGTGATTCCGGATGATTTTTCGCGTCAAATCAAGCAGGGCAAGGCCTCGCCGCTGATTTTGCAGCTTAACGGGCAGTTCGGTTCGTTTTCCGGTGTGTTGGTGCGCGATGTGCAGGCCGTGGCGGGCACGCTCTCGGCAGGGGTGGAAATGAAAGCGCTCAATAAGCGCGGTGCGTCGCCGCAGCAGGCGGAAAACACGTTCAGCCCGATACGCACGAGCACTTCCGCGCTCTTTAATATTTCCACCGACTACCAGCAGTTTTTGGCAACCACGCTGATTCCGGGGCTGCTGCATATTTTGGCGATGACGGCGGGTGCGGTGGCTTTCGGGCGGGAAATACGCGATAAAAGCCTGCATGACTGGCTGAACAAAGCCGGCTGCCGCCTGAAACGCCAACGTGTGCGGTTTGGTGATGCTTTGTCGGCTTTGTGCGGCAAGCTGTTGTGGCCGACGCTGGCTTTTACCGTGTGGAACGGAATGTTGCTGTGGCTGCTGGCGCAAACGCACGATGTGGTGCCGCTTTCATGGCTGGCCACTTATCTGGGGTTGTGTTTGATGATGCTGGTGTCGCTGTGGCTGGGCGTGATTGTTACGGCTCTGCCGATGTCGCTCCGCATGGGCTTGTCGAGCACGGGCTTTATCACCGCGCCGGCTTTTGCGTTTTCGGGCATTGCGTTCCCCCGAATCGCCATGCCGCAGTGGGCGCAGAATTGGTCGGACTTGCTGCCGCTCACGCATTATTTAGAATTGCAGCAAGGATTATTGGAAATGGGCGTGCCGTGGCAATGGGCGGCACAGCCTTTATTGTGGTCGGCGCTGGCTGCCTCGCTTCTGATGCTGGCAGCCTCCAAGCTGGCGCAGCGCGCCTACCGTTTGCCGGAGCGCTGGGGCGCAAGGTAATGCATATTGCGCGGCGGCTTTTATTGATGCCTGTCTGAAACATCGGCCTGCATGAATATTTTTCAGACAGGCATTGCCGGAGCGGCGGCAAACGGTGCTACAATCCCGCCCTCACGGCAAGGTGAATGTTTGTTTTTAAACTGAAATAACTTTTTCAAACTATGTCTAAATCAACACATTGGTCATCCAAAATCGGCTTTATCCTCTCCGCCGCAGGCTCCGCAATCGGGCTGGGCGCCATTTGGAAATTTCCTTACACCGCAGGCACCAACGGCGGCGCGGTATTTTTTGTGCTGTTTTTGGTGTTTACCATTTTAATCGGCCTGCCGATTTTACTAGCCGAATTTTATATCGGCAGAAAATCGGGTAAAAATGCCATTGATGCGTTCAAAACATTAGCACCCGGTACGCCCTGGCATTGGGTCGGCCGCATGGGCGTGTTGGCTTGTTTCATATTATTGTCGTTTTACAGCGTAGTGGGCGGCTGGGTGCTGGCTTATGTGGTGCACGCATTTCGCGGCGCCATTACTGCGCAAACCGACTTTGAAGCGCTCTTCCAACATACCATCAGCGACCCTTTCTCCGCCATCGGCTATCAGGCTTTGTTCATGTTGCTCACGGTTTCCGTGGTAAAAGGCGGCATTGCACAAGGCATCGAAAAAGCCAACCGTTGGCTGATGCCGATTTTGTTTATTATGTTTCTGCTGCTGGCTGCCCGATCGCTGACCTTGCCGGGTGCGATGGCCGGAGTATCGTTTTTTCTGAAGCCCGATTTCGGTGCGGTTAATGCTTCATCCGTGCTTACCGCACTGGGGCAGGCGTTTTTTGCTTTGAGCTTAGGCGTGTCGGCCATGATTACTTATGCCGCCTATCTTGACGACAATCAGGATTTGTTCCGCTCGTCAAACAGCGTGATGTGGCTGAACATGTTGGTTTCTTTGCTTGCCGGCTTGGTGATTTTCCCGGCCGTGTTCGCTTTCGGCTTCAAGCCCGATGCGGGGCCTGGGCTGATTTTTATCGTGTTGCCTGCCGTGTTCCAGCAAATTCCGTTCGGCAGCATTTTATTCGCCGTCTTTATGCTGCTGGTATCCTTTGCCACCCTGACATCGGCATTCGCCATGCTTGAAACCGTGTTGGCCGCAACCACCCACAATCGTGAACACAAACGCCGGAAAACCGCATGGTTGCTCGGCCTTGCCATTATGATTGTGGGCATTCCCTCTGCTTTGTCGTTCGGAATACTGTCGAAATATACCGTGTTCGGCAAAACCGTTTTTGATTTGTGGGATTATTTGATCACCTCATGGATGATGCCGATAGGCGCTTTGTGCATCGCCTTGTTTACCGCTTGGGTGCAAAACCGCAACCATGTGCTGCAACATATGCAGCAAGGCTCTTCCATGCCACCTTTCATAGGCTCGGTTTGGCATGCCGCATTACGCTATCTCGCTCCGCTGGCGATTTTGCTGGTGTTTGCCAACACACTCGGCTGGATCAAGCTCTAAAAACTGCAGCTGCTTATGCAACAAAAAACCTTTACCAACGCATTTATCGACACCATCCGCAACATCTTTTCCGATAAAGGTGTGTTGCTGATGCTGGTAATTGCGCCTGTGCTTTATGGTTTTTTCTATCCGTGGCCATACAGCACACAGGCGGCCCGCCGGATTCCCGCAGCAATCGTTGATTACGACAAAAGCACCCTTTCACAACGCATTATCCGCATGGCCGAAGCCAGCCCCCGCTTGCAGATTCAAATGCTGCCCAGCGAACATGATGCAAAAATGGCTTTGTGGAAAGGCAAAATCGGCGGCTATATGGTGCTGCCCTCCGGTTTGAAAAACGACGTGATGATGCAGCGCCCTGCTCGCACCAGCGTGCTGGCAAACGGCAGCTACCTTTTGGTCAGCAAAGAAATTCAGACAGGCTTTGCCGAAGTAATCGGCACGGTTTCCGCAGGCATCCAAATCAAACGCCTGCAAGCCGGCGGCATGACTTCCAAACAAGCCTATGCCGCACAAAACCCGATACCGTTTGTGATGCAGGTTCAATATAACCCCACTCAGGGTTACGGCAATTATGTTGTGCCCGGAGTGGCAGTTTTGATTGTGCAGCAGCTTTTGATGATGGGCTCCGCCTTGCTGGTGGGTACTTGGCGCGAACAAAAACGCCAATACGCCACCATGCGCGCATGGGCGGGCAGGATTTTCGCGCTTTCGGTGATGGGCTGGCTGATGTCGCTGTTTTATTTCGGTTGGGTGTTTTATATTCAAGATTATGCGCGCGGTCAAAATATCGGCGGGATGCTGGCTTTTACCCTGCTCTTCGCACCCACCGTTGCCACACTCGGCTGCTTGTTCGGCTTATGGTTCCAAAAGCGCGAGCGCTCTTTACAGCTCCTGATGTTTACCTCGATCCCCATGTTTTTCCTCAGCGGCTACGCTTGGCCCGCCGAATCACTACCGCTGCCCCTGCAATGGCTGCGTTGGCTGATTCCAAGTACATCCGGCATCCAAGCTTCGGTGCGCTTTAACCAAGTCGGCACACCGTTCACCGACGGCGCATATTTATTATTGATTTTGCTCGGGTTATTAATCGGCTATTTATTGGTTTTATTGTGGTATGTGAAATATAGTGAAGCAGCCGAAGCCGACAACGAAACAGATATAAATGGTGAGAATCTTTAAATTTATCACTCTAAGTCAAATTGAAAACAGCAGCTTCAAAGCTGAAAATGCCTGTCTGAAAAATATTCAGACAGGCATTTATATTGTGCCGGCTTAAATAACGGGGCAGACGGGAACCTACCCTATTTATCACAACCACTTCGGATTAAATCTTACAAGCTCCACCTGCACAACCATCATCTTGCAAATCCACTTGCGTGTCATCTGCACCATCACGGGTATTATGATAATACAATGTTTTTAAACCGTATTTATAGGCTGTTAACAAGTCTTTGAGCATTTGTTTCATCGGCACACGCCCGCCTTCGAAACGCTGCGGATCATAGCTGGTATTGGCGGAAATAGCTTGGTCGACAAATTTCTGCATAATTCCCACGAGCTTGATATAGCCGTCATTATTTTTCATCTGCCACAACAATTCATAGTCATTTTTTAAACGCTGAAATTCAGGCACAACCTGTTTCAAAATGCCATCTTTAGAAGCTTTTATCGAAACCAGTCCCCGCGGAGGCTCGATACCGTTGGTTGCATTTGCTATTTGGCTGGAAGTTTCCGACGGCATTAATGCAGTTAGGGTAGAATTTCGCAAACCATATTGCATAATTTCAGAACGCAGCGCCTCCCAGTCTAAATGCAAAGGTTCTTGGCAAATAGCATCCAAGTCTTTTTTATAGGTGTCAATCGGCAGCTTGCCTTGAGCGTAAGTCGTTTCTTTAAACAACGGACATGCGCCGTATTCCTTAGCCAAAGCTACCGAGGCTTTCAACAAATAATACTGGATTGCTTCAAATGTCTTATGTGTCAGGCCAATCGCAGAATCATCGCTGTATCTCACACCGTTTTTAGCCAAGTAATACGCATAATTGATTACCCCTATACCCAAAGTACGGCGGTTCATTGTCGCATTGTAAGCAGCTTTCACCGGATAATCCTGATAATCAAGCAAAGCATCTAAGGCACGCACGGCCAAATCGGCCAAGCTTTCCAACTCATCCAAGCTTTCCAAAGCGCCTAAATTAAATGCAGACAATGTGCACAAAGCAATTTCGCCGTTTTCATCGTTGATATCGTTCAACGGTTTGGTCGGCAATGCGATTTCCAAGCACAAGTTAGACTGGCGGACGGGTGCTACTTTAGGGTCGAACGGGCTGTGCGTATTGCAATGGTCGACGTTTTGAATATAAATACGGCCGGTGCTCGCGCGCTCCTGCATCAGCAGAGAGAACAAATCGGTTGCAGGAATAATGCGTTTGCGGATGCTTTCATCTTGCTCGTATTGCGTATAAAGCCGCTCGAATTCATCTTGATCTTCAAAGAAAGCGTCATACAGCCCAGGAACTTCATGTGGCGAAAATAAAGCAATATTTCCACCCTTAATTAACCGCGTATAAAGCAAACGGTTAATCTGAACCCCATAATCAAGATGGCGCACGCGGTTATCTTCTACGCCGCGGTTATTCTTTAAAACCAACAGACTTTCTACTTCAATATGCCAAAGCGGGTAAAACAGCGTCGCCGCTCCGCCGCGCACACCGCCTTGCGAACACGACTTTACGGCAGCCTGAAACATTTTAAAGAACGGAATACAGCCTGTATGCTGAGCCTCACCGCCACGAATCGCGCTGCCCAAGCCACGGATACGGCCGGCATTAATGCCGATGCCTGCACGTTGGGAAACATATTTAACAATTGAGCTGGTGGTGGCATTAATGCTGTCCAAACTGTCGTCACATTCAATCAACACACACGAGCTGAATTGGCGTGTCGGCGTGCGCACGCCACTCATAATCGGTGTTGGTAAAGAAATTTTAAACTGGCTGGTGGCATCATAAAAGCGCTTAACATAACCCAAGCGGCTTTCTTTAGGATATTTGGCAAATAGACACATCGCCACCAAAATATACAGGAATTGGGGCGTTTCATAGATTTCCCGCGTTACCCTGTTTTGTACGAGATATTTGCCTTCAAGCTGCTTCACTGCGGCGTATGAGAAAGTCATATCCCGCTCATGATCTATATAGTCTTCCAGCTCGTTAAACTCTGCTTCCGTGTAATCTTCCAGAAGATGTTTATCGTATTTGCCTTCTGACACTAATTTTGAAACATGGGTAAAAAGATGCGGCGGCTCATATTGACCGTAAGCAATTTTCCGCAAATGGAAAATTGCCAAACGTGCAGCCAAATATTGATAGTCGGGAGATTCTTCCGAAATCAAATCCGCTGCTGCTTTGATAATGGTTTCATGAATATCGTCGGTGCGTATTCCATTATAGAACTGGATATGCGATTTCAATTCAACCTGAGAGACAGAAACATTATCCAAACCTTCGGCCGCCCATGTAATCACACGGTGGATTTTGTCTAAATTCAGTTCTTCTAAGCGGCCATCGCGCTTAGTTACTTTCAGGTTCCTTGCTGCATTCATCAGTTCATCCTAGATCACTTTAGATTTCATTTTCGATAGATACAATTTTTTTCGACAATATATAGCATTTTCACTTGTTAAAACAGACTTGACAAACTCCTGCGACTTCACTTTGAATTACGCTACAGAAGCATTACTTTGGCAAAGCCCGACAATAGTTAAGTTTGCTTTAATGAAAGCAATATTGTTAATTTTTGAAAATAGCAAATCGGTATCAAAACATAAAAACCTTGCCGTTTGACAAGGTTTTTATGCCGTTGGTTACTGCATTCTCTGCTTATTCAGAGGCTTGAGTTTCTGCCGGAGCGGCTGCTTGCTGTTGCGCTGCCTGCTTGTTTTCATGTTGCAAGCTTACTGCACGTGCAGGAACAATGGTTGAGATTGCATGTTTGTAAACCATTTGAGTTACAGAAGTGTTACGCAATAACACCACATATTGGTCAAAAGACTCAACTTGACCTTGCAATTTGATGCCGTTTACCAAATAAATAGATACAGGAACATGTTCCTTGCGAAGTGCGTTCAAGAAAGGATCTTGTAGCATCTGTCCTTTAGCTGTCATATTTAATACTCCGTTTTTATGATTTTTGATTGTAATAATTGGTACTACGTTGGAATTGTAGCCTTGAATGCTTATTTTTACCAACTTTTTTCGGTAAGAATGTGCAAACATTTTATCCGATAACAGGTGAAAACGAGCAAATCCGGCGGATAAATCCCTTTTTCAGGCAGGCATTAAAATGCCTGTCTGAAAGTTTTATTTGGTACTTTGTTTTTTCTTGATACTCACTTGTCGCTTTTTCTTTAAGCGGTCTTTTTCCACTTTTTTACCTTCCCTTTTTTCAATCCTATTGCTTAACTGCATACGCCGCAACGGTTTGTTTTTAGGCTTTTCATCTGCATTTTCATAAGGATTGTCCGACACGTTATATTGGATGCGCAAAGGTGTGCCTTGCAGATTAAAAGCTTTTCTGAAAGTCTGCGTCAGATAACGGGTATAAGCTTCGGAGATATTCTGCAATGCATTGCCATGTATCACGATAACAGGGGGGTTCATGCCTCCCTGATGCGCATAACGCATTTTAGGCCTAACCAACCCTGCTCTCGGCGGTGCTTGGCGCTCGATTGCGCTTTGCAGCACGCGGGTGATTTTCGGCGTGGGCATTTTTATCATTGCGGCATCGTAAGCCGCCTGGATACTGGCAAATAAGCCGTCGATACCTTTTTCTTTTAATGCCGAAATATAGTGGAATTTGGCAAAATCCAAAAAATAAAGTTTGCGTGCAATATCCCGTTTGATTTGGGTTTTTCTGTCTTCGTCAATATCATCCCATTTGTTAACCGCAACCACCAAAGCGCGGCCTGCTTCCAGTGCAAAGCCTGCAATCGTAGCATCTTGGTCGGCAATATCCTGCTGTGCATCCAGCACCAACACGGCCACATTGGACGCTTCCACAGCCTGCATTGCTTTGATTACCGAAAACTTTTCAACCGCTTCTTCAACTTTTCCGCGCCTGCGCACACCTGCCGTATCGATAATGGTGAAAGGTTTACCGTCCCGCTCAAAATCGATATGAATACTATCGCGCGTGGTGCCTGCCATATCGAAAGCGATGACTCGCTCTTCTCCCAAAATAGCGTTAACCAAAGTGGATTTTCCGACATTCGGCCTGCCTATCACTGCAAATACGGGATGTTTGGCCGCTTCTTCGGCTTCTTCAGCATCTGGAAATTTTTCCAACACATCTTCAATCAAGCCGTATACGCCGTCGCCATGTGCGCCGGATACCACATAAGGCTCACCCAATGCCAATTCATAAAACTCTGCCGCCAATACATT
Organism: Neisseria canis; assembly: GCF_900636765.1. Taxonomy (NCBI): domain Bacteria; kingdom Pseudomonadati; phylum Pseudomonadota; class Betaproteobacteria; order Neisseriales; family Neisseriaceae; genus Neisseria; species Neisseria canis. The sequence continues at coordinate 1,699,456 of NZ_LR134313.1, read as the reverse complement.
CCGGTTTGCCCCTTCGCCTTTGTTGACTGCCAAAAATACCGGACGCGGGCTGCGGCGCAAACGGTCGGCGATGATTTTGTCTTGCGGGGTTAAACCTGTACGGCCATCCACCAAAAAAACAACGGCATCGGCCTCATCAATCGCCTGTAATGTATGTTTGGCCATTTCATGCAGAATGCCGCTGTCCACCACCGGTTCGAAACCGCCGGTATCGACAACCAAATAAGGTTTGCTGCCGACCTTTCCGTGACCGTAATGGCGGTCGCGGGTAAGCCCGGGCATATCTGCAACCAATGCGTCTTTGGTACGGGTTAGCCGGTTGAATAAAGTGGATTTACCGACATTAGGCCGGCCGACAAGTGCGATTGTGGGTTTCATCTAGATATATTCTCTACTGGCCGCGGCTCTACCTTCGGGCATAGCCGTCAGCCTTAATTTTTCAGACAGGCATTGAATAATCAAGGGCTTGCAGGGTTAGTGCAAGCCTTTGAATGTTTATTTCAGCTGGTCAAGCTTAAGCTGGAGCAATTCGCGCTCGGCTGCTTCTTTAGGTAATTTGTTAAACGCATCTTCATAAGCGGCAACGGCTTCTTTATTCTTACCTTGTGCGGCTAGCACATCACCTTTAACTTCCAACAAAATCGGCTGAAACGCTTCATCAACCGGTGTATTCAACGTAGCCAATGCTTCATCGAATTTTTGCTGCTGCAATTGCACGGTGGCCAAACGTTGCGCAGCAAGCGCTTGCACCAATGAAGCTTTTTGATTGTTTAACACCCAATTCAAATGTTTGGTTGCCGCATCATAATTACCCTTGTCGAACTCAGCAGCGGCAGCCATGAAAGTCGCTTGAGCGGCGGCAATGGTTTTCGGGTAATTCTGCTGCAAATTCAGTAAATCAACGTGCAATACTTTAGGGTCTTTGCTGGTCTCTGCCTTAGAAGCCATCTGCGACAAAATTTCCGCCGCTTCTTCATTTTTCCCGGCTTGGTAGCTTTTATACAGTACAAGGCCTAAGTAGGCCAAACTGCATACCACCAACAAGGCAAAAATCCAACGCCCCCAGCCTTTCCAGAAATGTTTGAAATTTTCTAATTCTTGTTGCTCTTCAAGATGCGCTGCCATGTTATGTATTCTTCCATTCTTGTAAAGTTGTCAATAATTGCTCGGCATTTATCGTTTGCTGGCCTAAATCTCCCTGCATATCTTTTAAGGTAACCGAACCGCTTTCCAATTCGCTTTGCGCTACGATTAACGCAAAACGTGAGCCGCTGGCATCGGCTTTTTTCATTTGCGCTTTCAAACTTTGGCTACCTGAATGCTGCAACACGGAAAATCCGTTTTGGCGTAATAAATGCGAATATTGCATGGATTTCAAAGCGGCTCCCTCTCCTTGATGCATGCTGTAAACATCAGGCGCAGACTCGCTTTCCAAGCAACCGTATTCATGTACCAACAGTAAGAGCCGCTCAATGCCCATGGCAAAGCCGATAGAAGGAGTAGCCTTACCGCCCAATTCTTCTATCAAACCATCATAACGGCCGCCGCCGCAAACGGTTGCCTGGGCACCGAGTTTATCGGTAGTCCATTCAAAAACCGTTTGATTATAATAATCCAAACCGCGAACCAAGCGCGGGTTCTCCACATATCGGATGCCCAAACCGTCAAGCATGGTTCTCAAACCATTGTAATGGGCCAAAGAGGCTTCACCCAAATAATCAACAAGCCGCGGAGCGGCATTGCAGATTTCCTGCAAGTCGGGATTTTTACTGTCTAACACGCGCAAAGGATTGGTATGCAAACGGCGTTTGCTGTCTTCATCCAATTGATTTTCATACCTGCTCAAATAATCAACCAAAGCACTGCGGTGTGCTGCGCGTTCTTCACGGTTGCCCAAATTGTTCAGTTCAAGTGTCAAATACTGACTGATACCCAATTCTTTCCACAAATCGGCGCACATGGCTATCATTTCAGCGTCAACGTCCGGCCCTTCAAAGCCCAACGCTTCAACACCCACTTGGTGGAACTGGCGGTAACGGCCTTTTTGCGGGCGCTCCCGACGGAACATCGGGCCCATATACCAAAGTTTCTGCGGGCTGTTATATAACAGATTATGCTCCACTACGGCACGTAAGCACGAAGCCGTGCCCTCCGGCCGCAAACTCAAGCTGATGGAATCATTGGAGTCGGAAAAAGTGTACATTTCCTTGCCGACCACATCGGTTTCTTCCCCAATCGAGCGGACAAACAAACCGGTTTGCTCTAAAACAGGCGTGCGTATCTGCTGGTAACCGAAACGCTTAGTCCAGCAAACCACAACATCTTCAAATGCCTGCCAGAATGCCGAAGTGAGCTTGAAATCTTTTTGCTCTACCGGCAATAAATCGTTCATACCTTTTACGGCTTGAATTTTGTTACCCATTTTATTTCTTTTTTGATAAAACTTGTTTTTAAATGCCTGTCTGAATGTTTTCAGACAGGCATCACTCTATCTGCGAACCCTTCAACAGGTTTACCGGGCTGCCCGAATCGGAATAATGCGGTTTACAGAACGTTTTTTACCGTTTTCGCCATAATTGGTTTCCACATATTCTTTCACAATCTCGAGGAACTCAACGGCCATATTGTCCCCTTTCAAGGTAACTTTCCGCTCGCCGTCGACATACACCGGCGCAACCGGCGTTTCACCCGTGCCCGGCAAGCTGATACCGATGTCGGCCAGCTTGCTCTCGCCCGGGCCGTTAACCACACAGCCCATAACCGCCACATTGAGGTTTTCAACTCCGGGATATTGAAAACGCCAAACCGCCATTTGCTCCCGCAGATAGCGTTGAATATCTTGCGCCAACTCTTGAAACACGGTACTGGTTGTCCTGCCGCAGCCCGGGCAAGCAGTAACCATAGGCGTAAACGAACGCAAACCCATGGTTTGCAGAATCTCCTGAGCCACCACGACTTCCTGCGTTCTCGAGCTGCCCGGTTCCGGCGTTAAAGAAATGCGGATGGTATCGCCTATGCCTTCTTGCAGCAATGCGGCCAGCGCTGCCGTGGAAGCGACGATACCCTTGCTGCCCATACCCGCTTCAGTTAAACCCAGATGCAGCGGATATCGGCAACGGCTGCCCAAATCACGGTAAACCTGAATCAAATCCTGCACGGCGCTTACCTTGCAGGAAAGAATGATTTTATTTTCAGACAGGCCTAAATCCACGGCTTTCTGAGCAGATTCCAAAGCAGAAACGATTAATGCTTCTTTCATTACCTCATCAGGCGTTTTCGGCAAACCTGCAGCGATATTTTCATCCATCATCCGCTTGGCCAAACTTTGATCAAGCGAGCCCCAGTTAACGCCGATGCGCACCGCCTTATCATATTCCGCCGCAGTACGGATCATATAAGCGAATTTTTCATCACCTTTTGCGCCCTTGCCCACATTACCGGGATTAATCCGGTATTTTGACAAAGCCTTGGCACAATCCGGAAACTCGGCCAGCAAACGCTCGCCGTTGAAATGAAAATCGCCAACCAAAGGCGTGTTGCACCCCATATCATCCAAACGTTGGCGGATTTCGGCCACTTTCGACGCTGCCTCAGGGCTGTTCACCGTGATGCGCACCATCTCTGAGCCTGCATCGGAAAGCTCTTTTACCTGTAAAGCTGTAGCTTGTGCATCCGCCGTATCGGTGTTGGTCATGGATTGCACAACCACCGGCGCGTCAGAACCGACAGTAAGATGATCAATTTGAACTTGGTGTGTTGTGCGGCGTTTTATTATGTTTTGGCTCATGTTTATTGACCTGCTTTAAATGCTGCTGTTGTGCGTCCTACCAGATAAGGTGCCCAGTTAATTTCCTGCCCGCCAAAATTGACAACGCTTCCGTGCACCACCCCGATGCGCACATCATAAGGCGCGCCGCCTTTAAAGCGGTGTTCGCTGGCAGCCGGTACAATCTGGTTAACCAATTCGGCACCTGTTTTGTCTTTTACCACCAGCTTGGTACGGTAGCGCACTTTTATGTACAGCTCGTCGGCTGCCACAACCAAAGGCGCTTCCCCTGTCTGAACAAGTACAGAAGCCGACGAAGCGGCCGAAGCAGAAGCAGCTGGTGCCGAAGCGGCATTGTTCTCATCCATTGGGACAACGGTTACATTTTTCTCCTTAAGCTCGGTAGCCTGTTTCATTACCTGCTCGGTAGAAGATTGTGCCTGTTTGTCGTTCTCCGCCTTTTGCGTAGCGGATTTATTTTGCCAAATAAACACTCCGCCAACCGCAACCGCAGCAGCACACAAGGCAATAATCCAACCCGGAAAACTTTTTTTCTCCTCCAGATAGGCATAACGCTCTTTGTTGCTCTTTTTATAGTCGCTGAAAATATTTTTTTCAGAAACAGGAGCCGCTTTATCCAAAAGCCCGTTTAATGCAGCCTCATCTGCTTGAATCAAACGCCCGTATGCACGGAGAAACCCCCGCACAAACACCATATCCGGCAGCTGGCGGTAATCGCCCATTTCCAAAGCAGCCACTTTATCTACCGACAATTTCAAACGTTCGGCCACTTCGGCCAGAGTCATGCCTTTTTGCTCTCTTAGAGCAGCCAACATTTTGCCCAATTCTTGAGCATCCGGATTAATGTTCATTTATGCTTCTCTCACTGTGTTCCGCCACCGGCAATCGACTGCAACTCATCCGAATAGGGATACAAGGCACGCAGCTGTGCCTCATATTCATATGCAGCCTGACCGTTACCTAAGGCTTTGGCCAATTTCCATCCGAGCAGTAAATCATCGGCAGAAAGCATTTCAACTCTGCTTTGATATTGCCGGAAATACACATCGGCTTCGTTTAATTCACCTGCCAGCAATTTGGTGCGCGCTAATTCTTTAACAGCCGGAACAAAATTAGGCGCTGCGGCAATCGAGCGTTCCAAATAAGCTTGTGCCAAAGAATATTGGCCCATTTTCGCACTGCACACCCCTTTATTCAGATAGGCAATAAAAGGGCTTGGATAAGTTGGATCTGCCAAAGCCCTATCGAAATAAGGCAGCGCCGCATTGGGATTGTTTTTTACACTACATAAAAACCAGCCGTAGTTATTATTGATTTCAGCGCTGTCCGGTTTAATCGACAACCCTTGCAAAAAGCTTTCTTCCGCACGCTCGGGTACTTTCAAAAATTGATAAATCTGCGCGCGGATCAGCCAAGCCATTTCGTTTTTACTGTTGGCTTTTAATGCTTCTTCGATACTGGCCGTTGCCAAACGGTAATCTTTGGCGCGCATGTATTCCACCGCCAACTGGGTTTGAATTTGCGACACTTCTACCGCCCGCTCTTTAGCAGTTGGTTTTTTAAAACCTTTACTTGAACATGCACCCAGCATCACAGCCAATAAAACCGGAACCCATAATTGCTTCATCACACACCCACCTTATCATCGAAATTTACTGCTGCACCAGCAATTGCTGCCACTTCTGCTGCCTGCGGGTTTTATCTTGCACCTGCCCTGCCAATTGGCCGCACGCAGCATCAATATCATCACCTCTGGTTTTGCGCACCGTAACCACAAAACCCGCTTCCTGCAGAATCTCTTTAAATACCCGGATAGTATCGTTACTCGAACGGCCATATCCCGAATTCGGAAACGGATTAAACGGTATCAGGTTAAATTTACACGGCACCTCTTTGACCAACTCAATCAATTCTTTCGCGTGTTGCGGCTTATCGTTGATACCGTCGAGCATAACATATTCGAATGTTACAAAATCCCTCGGCGCTTTAACCAAATAGCGCTGGCAAGCCGCCATCAATTCTTTCAAGGGGTATTTCTTATTCAAAGGCACAATCTCGTCACGCACCGCATCATTTGAAGCATGTAACGACACAGCCAACGCTACCGGCATTGCTTCTTTCAAACGATCCATCTGCGGCACCATGCCGGAGGTAGAAACGGTAACGCGGCGGCGCGACAAACCATAGCCGTGATCATCCAGCATGATGCTCAAAGCCGTAACCACATTGTCAAAATTGGCTAAAGGCTCACCCATACCCATCATCACCACATTGGAAATGACCCGCTCGTTTTTCGGCGTCACGCCCATAGCCTTATTCGCCCACCAAAGTTGGCCGATGATTTCCGCCGCGCTCAGATTACGGTTAAAACCTTGCCGGCCGGTTGAGCAGAATGTGCATTCTAGCGCGCAACCCACTTGTGAAGAGATGCATAAAGTGCCGCGTTCAGCTTCAGGTATAAACACGGTTTCTACACCGTTGCCGGTACTCACATCCAACAGCCACTTGCGGGTGCCGTCTTTTGATTCTTGCGCAGCCATCAATGCCGGCACGCCGACTTCTGCCTTGTCCTGCAATTTTGCACGCAAGGATTTTGCCAAATCGGTCATTTCATCAAAGTCAGACGCGCCCGCTTGGTGCATCCAACGCATAACCTGTTTGGCACGGAACGGTTTTTCACCCATTTCAGCAAAATGTTGGGTTAAACCGCTTAAATCATAATTTAATAAATTGGCTTTCATATATTTCAAAAACCTTTAGGCTGCCCGAACCATTCAGGCAGCCTTCGGCATTTCAATGCGCTGATCAGCGTGAGCAAATTTCGCTTTGGCTGAAGAAGTAGGCAATTTCGATTGCTGCGTTTTCAAGGCTGTCCGAACCGTGTACGGCGTTCTCGCCGACAGAGGCAGCGAAATCTGCGCGGATGGTGCCGGCAGCAGCTTCGGCAGGATTGGTGGCGCCCATGATTTCACGGTTTTTGGCTACGGCATTTTCACCTTCCAAAACTTGCAGCATTACAGGGCCACTGGTCATGAATTCTACCAACTCTTGAAAGAAAGGACGCTCTTTGTGGATAGCGTAAAAATCTTCCGCCTCTTTTTTGCTCAATTGCTTCATTTTGGCAGCAACGATACGCAAGCCGTTTTCTTCGAAACGGTTGTAAATGGCGCCGATATTGTTTTTACCTACTGCATCGGGTTTAACGATGGAGAAAGTACGTTGGATAGTCATGTAATGCTCCTTAATATTGAATGACTTGGTAAAAAAGCAAAGTGCGGTATTGTACAAGATTGCAGATGCATTCTGTAATATTTTTTGTAAATTTATGCCTACAGGTTAAGTTATTTGAGGGTTAAGTGCGGCAGGGCGAGATATTCTTCCGACTGCATTTCCACCATGCGGCTTACCGTACGCACAAATTCATTGGCAAAATCGCCTTCTATATAAATTTCCTCGGCAGGCACTTCGCTGGTGGCGCACACTTTTACGCGGTAATCATAAAATACGTCTATCAACCAAGTTAAGCGGCGTGCTTCCGATCGTTCGGCCGGCGTCAACTTTTCCAATCCAGAAATAAACACCATTTGGTAATGCTCGGCCAGATACAGATAATCGGCTTGTGAGCGTGGGCCGAAACATAAGGTTCTGAAATCAAACCAAATCACCCGTTCAGTGCGCCCTTTGCATTCCAGCTCCCGGCCGTGGATGGTAATTTTTTTATCGAGCTGCTTTTGCGAAGCGGTAACTTGGGCAAACAGCGCGCCCAGTTTTTGTTCGCTTTCTGCATCGGCTGGTACATAAAACACTTCTGCCGGGCTCAAAGTGCGCAAACGGTAGTCTTCACCGCCGTCCACGTTCAAAATCGTCAGTTTATCTTCCAGTAAAGCGATGGTAGGCAGAAAACTGCTGCGGTTTTGCCCTTGGGGATAAAGCTCCGACGGCGCATAGTTGGAAGTGGCAACCAGTACCACGCCTTCGTTGAACAGGTTTTCCAGCAAACGGCCGAGAATCATGGCATCGGCAATGTCGCTCACATGAAATTCGTCAAAACACAATACCCGTGTTTCCCGGGCGATTTCCGAAGCAACTGCTTTTAAAGGATTGGCTTCGCTTTTCAAGCCCCTCAGGCGCTGGTGGATTTCCGCCATAAAGGCGTGAAAGTGCACACGGCGCTTTCGGCGGTAAGGCAGACAGCCGTAAAACACATCCATCAAAAAGCTTTTGCCTCGACCTACGCCGCCATAAAAATAAAGCCCTTTCGGCAATTGCGGGGAACGCAGGCTTCGGCCGAGAAAACGGTTACGCTTGCGTTTGAACATCATCAATTCCGTCCATAAACGGTCGAGGTGCTCGATGGCTTTTTTCTGTGCATCATCACGGATAAAGCCCGGTCTGGTCGATGCTGCCTGATACCAGGTAAGCGGGCTGTGATTTGCGTAATCCGGCGCAATAAAACGTTCGTTTTGCTGTGTCATAGAGGTAGTCAATTTCCTTATAATGTCGGCATTATAGTGGATTTAATCTGAAGTTAGAAAGCTGCTGAAACCGTGAAAGCGGCAGCCCGCTTGAATTGACGGATTTTGGCGCAGGATATTTCAAGAATGCCTGTCTGAAAGCTGTTTTTAAGCTTTCAGACAGGCATTGTGCTGGTGCGGCCTATGCTTTTTTGTGCCAATAATTATAGATTTCCATTAAAGCATAAGGCAGGTCTTGCTCCATTTTTGCGGTTTCCGCTTCTGTAAAAGTGAGCAAGGCATTGTCGTTGCGGTATTCGTCGTACATGCCGCCGAGCGCCATTACCGGATAAAACAAGTCTTCAAAATCATCGTCGCCTGCGGTTTCAAACCAATCGGTTTTTACCACATCCAAAGCATACAGATAAGCATTGCACCAAGTGTAAAAATCGCTTTGACCGTTTTCATCGTCGTAAAGCAGCAAGTCGGGCAGCCGCCCTGCTTCCAGCTTCTTTTTCAAATCGAAAGCCAAACGCAACACCAGCATTTGGATTTCTTCGGTTTCGTTCCGGTCAAACACATCCTCGCCGCCCAAAACCTCGGGCAGCCAGACGTGCGGCTCGGTTTTATCGGGGCCGCTCAACATGGCAAGCATAAATGCCTGCACTTCATCCAACCGCATCGTATTGCCGCTTGCAGCTTTCGGGTCAAGCAAAGCAGCCAGTTGGCTTCGGGCTGCCGAATCAAAAGGGAGCATATTTTTCCTTCAATCTTATTTTTCAGACAGGCATATATCTCAAGCAGCATTTCAAATTTTGTCTTGCATTTTGGCTTCCTGCGCCGCTTTGTATTCACGCAAATATTCGATGGCGGCGGCTTTTTCCGCTTCGCTGCCGTATTTCACATCCCGCAGCGCACGGCGGTAACTTGCGCGCTCTTTGGCTTCTCTGATTTGCTGTTCTTTAAATGTTTCTCTGTTGGCAGGCACAATACGCCGCTCCTGCTGCGCTTGCGCGCGCGCCATGGCTTGCGCAATCAAGTCGGCAGGATTAAACGCAGCTTTCTGCTGCTCTTGCTCAACGGATTGCTGCATACGCGCTTTGGCAGTCGCTTCTTTTTCAGCCAAATAAGCCTTGCGCTCGGCAGCATCGCGGGTTTTACGCGCCTCATGCCATTCATAGCGGGCTTTGGCATGCGAAGCGGCGGCAAAACGCGGCTCCGCATTTGATACCAACTCTCTGGCAAGCGGCAGATAATCAGCCTCAACCGGCTGCATATAAATACAGTCGACCGGGCAAGGCGCCACGCACAAGCCGCAACCCGTGCATTCAGACGCAATCACCGTGTGCATCAGCTTGGACGCGCCCATAATCGCATCTACCGGGCAGGCACGGATGCAGGCCGTGCAGCCTATGCACACCGCTTCGTCAATCCACGCCAAGGCTTTTTCTTGGATTTTAGCCGGAGCAAGCACGGGGCGCTCCAACAAAGCAGCGATATCCTGCACCACTTCACCGCCGCCGGGCGCGCACAGGTTTATCTCAGCCTTTCCCTGCGCCAGTGCCTGCGCATAAGGCTTACAGCCTTCATAACCGCACTCGCGGCATTGCGTTTGCGGCAAAACCGATTCGATGCTCTCAACCAAAGAAACATTCATCTTTTGAAATACTTAAACAGAAAGAGCGGGATTATAGCGGATAACAGAATGCCTGTCTGAAAACCACCCTGCTCTGCAACAAGATTTTCAGACAGGCATTGTCATTTATTCGACACTGCTCAGCTTTTCTTAGCCGCCATTCTGGCGCGCACCACTTCAACTACCGCAGGCAGAACAGACACCACAATAATCGCACCCAGCACCAAGCCCAAATTGTTTTTAACCACAGGAAGGTTGGCAAAGAAATAGCCGGCATACGAAAACAGCACCACCCACAAAACCGCGCCGATAATATTGTAGCGGATGAATCTGGCGTAATTCATGTGCGCCATACCGGCCACAAACGGTGCAAACGTGCGCACAATCGGCACAAAGCGTGCAATGATGATGGTTTTACCGCCGTATTTTTGATAGAACTGATGGGTTTTATCGAGATAGCTGCGTTTGAAAATTTTGGAATCGGGGTTGGCAAACAGTTTGGCACCGAAATATTTACCAATCATAAAGTTAACCGCATCGCCCACCACCGCAGCAACCAGCAGCAGCACAACCATCAAATGAATATTCATACCGCCCACAGCCGCGATACCGCCCGCCGCAAACAACAAAGAATCGCCGGGCAAAAACGGCGTAACCACCAAGCCGGTTTCGCAGAAAACAATCAAAAACAAAATCGCGTAAATCCACGGGCCGTAATCGGCAGACAAAGCTTGCAGATGCTGGTCGATATGCAGAATAAAATCAATAACAGTGGCAATCACAATATATTCTCTATGATGTAAGGTGTTTAAAATCTTGCAAAAATCGGCGCATTTTAAAGCCAAACCCTCCGCTTGCCAAATTGATTCAGATAAACGCACACGCTTGCGGCTATTCGTTAAAACAACGTACAATTCCCCATCCTTTCCAACCCGAGCCAGCCCGTGAACCAGCTTATTTTCGATTTTGCCAGCCATGAATATCCGGGCTTCGACGAATTTCTTGGCAATGCCAACAGCGAGCTGGTACACGTTTTAAAAGAGCAGGATAACCAGTTTCTCTACGTTTGGGGCGAAGAAGGCTCCGGCAAAAGCCACCTTTTGCGCGCCTGGGCCGACAAAGCCCGGCAAAGCGGCAAACGCGCCCGCTATATAGATGCGCACACCGAGCCGCTCACCGAAGAAGCCTGCGAAGCGGATTATCTGGCGGTTGACCAAGTGGAGCGCTTAGACGCCGAAGAGCAATCCCTACTGTTTGCCGTGTTCAACCGCTACCGCAACAGCGGCCGCGGTTCCCTGCTTTTGAGTGCCGACGTGAAACCGCAGCATCTGTGCCTGCGCGAAGATTTGCGCACCCGCATGGCTTATTGCCTGGTTTACGAAATCAAGCCGCTTACCGACGAAGAAAAAATCCAAGCCCTCTCCAGCCTCGCCCGCACACGGCGCATTCCCGTCGATCCCGCCGTTTTCAATTATCTGCTGCTGCATTGGCGGCGCGATTTGGGCAGCCTGATGAATATGCTCGATGCCTTAGACAATTATTCCCTCACCATGAAAAAGCGCATCACCCTGCCGCTTTTACGCCAACTTCTGAAACAACAGGAAGCAGAATGAAAAACCTTGCCATTTTCGACTTAGACAACACCTTAATCAACACCGATTCCGACCATTCCTGGCCGCAATACCTGATGAAAAAAGGCTTGGTCGATATCGAACACACGCAAAAGCAAAACGACAAGTTTTATCAGGATTACCAAAACGGCTGTCTGAACATCGACGAATTCCTCAAATTCCACCTTGAGCCCCTAAGCCGCTTCAGCAAAGAAGAGCTGGCAAAAATGCACCAAGAATTCGTAGCCGAATTTATCGCCCCGCATATTTCCATGATGGCCAAAATGCTGGTTCAAAGCCATCGCGACGCGGGCGACGAGCTTTTGGTGATTTCCTCTACCAACGAATTCATCATCACCCCCATCTGCCACCTTTTCGGCATTACCAACATCATCGGCACACAGCTTGAAACCGACGCCGACGGCCGCTACACCGGCAACTACACCGGCACCCCCAGCCTGAAAGAAGGCAAAATCACCCGCCTGAACGAATGGCTCGCAGCCCGCGGCGAAACCCTGCAAAGCTACGGCAAAAGCTATTTTTACAGCGATTCGAAAAACGACCTGCCGCTGCTTCGCCTAGTGAGCGACCCCGTGGCCGTCAATCCCGATGAAACCTTGCAGCAAGAAGCCGCAGAAAAAGGCTGGCCCGTGTTGAATTTTAGATAAGGTTATTATCTGAAAAAATTTTAGAGAATAGAGATGGAAGAAAAAGATCTTGAACCACTATTATCGCAACTATCGCAAAGGAATCGATTGAACATTGAAAATACTGAAAATGCTATGGTTTCTTCAATGTTCAAAGCATTTTCTAAAGCAAGTGAGCCTTTAAATGCATTTTGTACATGGTTATTGGTTGCGACTGCGGCTATTGCATCATTTTTTATTAGCAATGCCGACAAAATCATTCCTATCCTTCAAAAAAATGGTTTCTTTTGGTGTGGCCTATTTTTATGTATTTCATGTATTTGCGGTGTTCTTGCAAAATATTTTGGATTGAATTCGAAAATTAGTTTAGAGGTTAGCAACTCTGTAAAAGAAGCAGAAATTATAAATATTCTAGAAAAATATAATCATGAGTGTTCTGAAATTGAAAAATGCTCAGAATCATCAGATATAAACATACAGACAAATTTGGATATAGATCGAATTAGAGAAAAATTTTTAGAACCGATGCCTCGCTTGTACAAATGGCACACAAACCGCTTTTTTGAAAAAAATAAAAATAATCCATATATTGAGTATTTGCTCATTATAAAAAATATAAATAGACAAAGTTTTTTTGTAGTGTTGCAAGTTGGATTCTTTTTATCTTTTCTATTTCTTGGTATATTTTTTGCCGGTTACTAGTAGGTATTTTTAAAATTTTTTATTTAGAAATCTTGTTTTAAGGCTGCTTAAAATGCCCCAGTTCAAACCCGTTATCATCACCACAACGGTTGCCGAACCCGCAGAAGCGGAGCGCATCGGCAGCCTGCTGCTGGAAAACCGCCTTGCGGCCTGCGTCCAATACGAAAACATCAGAAGCCGGTATATGTGGGAAGGTAAAATATGCAGCGATGATGAAATCCGCATCACCATCAAAACCGCCCGCTGCCATTTCGGTGCGGTCGAAAAAATCATTCTGCAAAACCACAGCTACGAATGCCCGCAAATCTTAATGCTGCCGATACACCGCGGCCACCGCCCTTATATGAAATGGTTTAAGGAACACACAGGCTGCTGAACACCGCAATGCCTGTCTGAAACAAACCCGGGAAATATTCCGGCCAAGCGTGTACAATCCCGCCTTTGCATTTTTCAGACAGGCATCATCCTGCCTCTTCCAAACACACATCCCAAGAAAGCCAACCAATATGTTCCGCACCATGCTCGGCGGCAAGATTCACCGCGCCGTCGTAACCGAAGCCGACTTAAACTACGTCGGCAGCATTACCGTTGACCAAGACCTGCTCGATGCAGCCGGCATCTGCGTTAACGAAAAAGTACAAATCGTCAACAACAACAACGGCGAGCGTTTTGAAACCTACACCATCCCCGGCGAACGCGGCAGCGGCGTGGTCTGCCTGAACGGCGCCGCCGCCCGGCTGGTGCAGAAAGGCGATATCGTGATTATCATGTCGTATGTGATGCTTTCCGAGCCGGAAATTTCCGCGCACGCACCCAAAGTGGTTTTGCTCGACGAGCGCAACCAAATCCGCGACATCATCCGCTACGAGCCGCCGCATACCGTACTGTAACCACAATGCCTGTCTGAAACTCCTTTTCAGACAGGCATTCTTCCATACCCATGCCTGTCTGAAACAAACCAGATGTAATGAAACACACCCCCGCTTTTTTACTTATTCTTCTGCTTGCCGGCTGCCAAACGCTGCCGCCGCTGGAAAAGCGCAGCAGCAGCCGCTACATCAAAGCGCCCAACGCCACGCGCGTACACAAAGTGCTGCACAACAGCAATCCCGCGCAAACCCTCAAAGCAGACATATCCGGCATCTACCTGCTCAGCGACCCGCACGACGCATTTATCGCCCGCGCGACCCTCATCGCATCGGCCGAAGAAGCGCTCGACATCCAATACTACATCTGGCATAACGACGTATCCGGCAAGCTGCTGATGCAAATGGTGGAAGCGGCCGCCAAACGCGGCGTGCGCGTGCGCATCCTGCTCGACGACAACAACACGCGCGGCATGGACAACGTCCTCACCGCGCTCGACGAACACCCCAATATCGAAATCCGCGTATTCAACCCTTTCGCCAGCAGAAGCATGCGCAGCCTGGGCTATCTGCACGATTTCCCCCGCCTCAACCGCCGCATGCACAACAAAACCTTCACCGCCGACAACAAAGCCACCATACTCGGCGGCCGCAATATAGGCGACGAATACTTCAATATTTCCAACGACGTAGGCTTTGCCGACCTCGACATTCTGGCTACCGGCAGCGTAGTGGGGCAGGTTTCCGGCGATTTCGACCGCTATTGGGCCAGCGAATCCAGCTATCCGATTGCAGACATCGCCAAACATGCCGACCTTGAAAAAGGCAGGGCGGAATTGGATTATGTCAGCGAAAAAGACAAAGAATTACGAACACTTTATCAAAGCAGGCTGCAATCATCCCCGCTGAACCGCGCCGTCACAGAAAGCGGCATCCCCTGGATTTACGCCCCCACCAAATACATCAGCGACGACCCGGCCAAAGGCTTGGACAGAAGCAGAAACAAACCCCTGATTACCGAAAAAATCGACGAAGCCCTAGGCCCGCCCGAGCAGGAAATCTACATCGTTTCGCCCTATTTCGTCCCCACCAAACAAGGCACGGAAGCCCTTGCAGAATTGAGTCGCAACAAAGTTGCCATCACCGTTTTCACCAATTCGCTTCAAGCCACCGACGTTGCCGCCGTACATTCCGGCTACGCCCGCTACCGCAAAAAGCTGCTTCAGGCAGGCATCGAACTTTATGAGCTGAAGGCCATCCATTCCGTGCCCAAAATCACAGACAAAGGCTTGGTCGGCAGCTCTTCCTCCAGCCTGCACGCCAAAATCTTTATCGTCGACCGCAAACGCATCTTCATCGGCTCTTTCAACTTCGACCCCCGTTCCGCCCGCCTGAACACAGAAATGGGCGTAGTAATTGAAGACCCGAGGCTGGCCGAGCTGATGCAGCAATCGCTCCAACAAAACGCCCCGCGCATTGCCTACAAAGTGACACTCGGCCCGAACAACCGGCTGCAATGGCAAGACCCGCAGGATAATCAGGTCAGCAAACACGAGCCGGAAGCGAAATTGTGGAAGCGGCTGATTTCCAAAATATTTTCCGTGATGCCGATTGAGCGTTTACTGTAATGACATAACCGATAACAGATAAACTTAAAATCAGCACATCCGTCGTGCTCGGACTTGCCTCTAAGTATGACGAAACCATGGAAAAATAAACTTCTTTGCAATAAACAAAATGCCTGTCTGAAAAAACGGTTTCAGACAGGCATTACATGTCGGTAACAGGATGAGCGGTTAACGGTAAAGCTTGAAAGCCGCTTATTTTATCCGCTTAAATACCAAATCCCACACCCCGTGCCCCAACCGTTTGCCGCGGGCTTCGAATTTGGTTTCAGGCCGGTAGTCCGGCGTGGGGGCGTAATCCTGCGTCGTGTTTTCCAACTCATCAAAGCCGCCCAACACTTCCAGCATCTGCACCGCATATTCTTCCCAATCGGTTGCCAAATGGATATAGCCGCCCTGCTTCAGCTTGGGCAACAATTTCGCCACAAAAGGCGCTTGAATCAGGCGGCGTTTGTGGTGGCGTTTCTTGTGCCAGGGGTCGGGAAAGAAAATATGGATGCCGTCCAAGTTGCCGTCGGCCAGCATATGCTCCACCACCTCCACCGCATCATGGCGCATCACTCTGATATTGGATACTTTTTCTTCTTCAATCAGCTTCAAAATATTGCCCACGCCCGGACCGTGCACATCAATCGCCAAAAAGTCTTTTTCAGGCAGGCGCTTGGCAATTTCCACCGTCGCCACGCCCATACCGAAGCCGATTTCCAGCACTTTGGGATTGCCGCGGCCGAATGCTCCGTTCAGATCAAACGCACCGTTTTGATAGTCGATGCCGAATTGCGGCCACATGGTATCAATCGCACGCTGCTGTGCCGCCGTCATATGGCCTTGGCGCAAAACAAAGCTGCGGATGCTGCGCTTGTGTTCTTCGGGAATATCCGGTGTCTGCTGTTCGTTGTGATTGCTCATGTGCTTTATTTCATTGCTAAAAGCGGGATTATACAATATATAGCAAATAAACTTTATTCCTGCTACGGCGTTGCTGCTCCTTGCCGTATTACTTGTACTGTCTGCGGCTTGCTGACTTTTATCAAAAATAAGTTTATTTGCTATAGACAATAACTATTAAGATTCGGATTAAACAGAGCTTTAACCAAAATACCGTCGACAGTCAAACTGTAGCGGAAACAGAACCTTGTATAATCCCTATACTTGCCGCTTTACTTTAAGGAACAGTTTTGGATACATTTTTAAGTATGAAAGTTTTTCGCCAAGTTGTTGAAAACGGGAGCTTTACCAAAGCAGCGGAGCGTATGGATTTGTCTCCGGCGATGGTCAGCAAACATGTGCGCCATTTGGAAAGCAGCATCGGGGCTAAACTGCTGCTGCGCAATACCCGCAGTTTGAGCTTAACGGAAGCAGGAGCCGAGTATTACCGACAATGCGCTTATGCTTTGGATACATTGGATCAAGCGGCACAAAAAGCTGCTTCTGGTGTGGAACAGGCACAAGGTCTATTACGGCTGACGGCACCGGTATGGTTCGCTTCCTCGCAATTCGCACAATGGCTGACCGAATATTCCGAGCAGTATCCCGATATTACTCTGGAAGTGGTTTTAGACAACCGCCACAAAGATTTGGTAAGCGAAGGCTTCGACCTTGCCCTGCGTGCATCTGACGAACCTGCACCGTCGCTGATTGTACGCAAGCTCGGCAAAGTCAATATGCTGCTCTGTGCTTCGGCAAATTTTATCGAACATTACGGCCTGCCCGAAACCCCGGAACAAGCCGCGGCCTGCCCTGCAGTTTTGCCGGGATATGTCGATATGCGGGTGCGTACGCTCCGGCATCTTAATAACGGCAAAAATGAAGAGTTGCGCCTCAAGCCGGTATTTACCAGCAACAACAGCGTAATGGTTTACCAAATGATTTTGGCAGGCTGCGGCATCGGTTACGGGCCCGACTGCTTGATTTGCGACGATTTGGCCAAAGGCAGGCTGGTTCGGCTGCTGCCCGATTATTCGATGCCTTCCCACCCGCTTTATGCAGCTTATGCCGACCGCCAATACCTGAGCGCGAAGGTACGCAGCTTTATTGATTTCATTGGCGGTAAACTAGGGCAATCCAACCCTTTTTTGTAACGACTGGTTAGGTTATATAGCATCGACAATTTCTACAATATTCAATGTTCATGCTCAAAAGAAAGGATTTATTCATTCCCGCAATACTTTATAATATTGAGAAAAATTTAATTGGCTATGGTTTGCTTCATCCCTAGGTTTGGTTAAAATGGAATTCCTTTCCAATATCAAATAAATCGGAGCAAAATTATGAAAAAAATCATTTCCGCTGTGTTTTTAAGTGCATTGGCTACGACTGCCGGTGCGGCGACTTATCAGATTGACGGCCATCACACCAATGCCCGTTTCAGTATCGACCACTTCAATACCAGTACCAACGTCGGCGGTTTCTACAATTTGGGCGGTACTCTGGAGTTCGATCCCGCCAAACGCACCGGTTCGATAGACTTGAGCATTCCTGTGAACTCCATTCAAACCGGCAGTCAAGAGTTTACCAATCACCTGAAATCGGCCGACTTATTCAATGCGGCCAAATATCCCGAAATCCGCTTTACCTCAACCAAGTTTAATTTCAACGGCAAAAAACTGTTGTCGGTTGACGGCAAGCTCACTATGCTGGGCAAAACCCATCCGGTTAAGCTCAAAGCACAAAAATTCAACTGCTACGACAGCCCGATTCTCAAAACCCAAGTTTGCGGCGGCGATTTCACCACCACCATCGATCGCACCAAATGGGGCATCAATTATCTGGTTGATGCCGGTATGACCAAGCAGGTCGCACTGACCATCCAAATCGAAGCCGGCAAGAAATAACGGTTAATCATTCCGAAAAAAGAATGCCTGCAACGTGTTGCAGGCATTCTTTTTTTTAATATTTATATCCGTAATCAAACAACATTCTGGTACAAGATATAAACTTTACCGTGTTGCCAAATGTAGCTTTCAGACGGCCTCAAAAGCCTTTTGTTGCTTTTAAGGCCGTCTGAAAAATGAATAGATAGTAGGGTTCGATTATTTACCGCAAGAAACGAAGTGGCGCACTTGCGGCGGTGCTTCGCCTTGGTGGAAGCGTTTTACTGCGTTTTGCAGGTCGGCGTCGGTTTTGGAAACGCGTTTGTGCTGGCGCAGATGCTCGGCCCACGATTCGACCAAGAACCATTCGAGCATAATGGAAGGATCGGCCGTGTCTTCGCTCACGCCCCATTGGTAGGCTCCGTCGCGGCGGCGTTCGGCCGAAAGCGCGGTAATGGCGCGGATAAACGCTTCGCGGTCTTCGGGGCGGATGCGGTATTCGATTTGAATCAGCACCGGCCCGCGGTCGTTGGCAGGGCGGGATACGGTGAGCGGTTCGGGCCAATGGTTAGACGGGCTTAAGTCGTTTTCGCCTTGCGGCAGTTTGATGCGGTGCGCTACCAATGCGGAAACCACCAATGCCGCCGCACCTGCAAGCAAGGTCAAGGGGATGCCGATAAGGCTGGCCACGCTGCCCCATAACAAGCTGCCGGCAGTCATGGCGCCGTTGAATACGGTGAGGTAAACGGCCAATGAGCGGCCGCGCACCCAGTTGGGCAGAATGCTTTGCGCCACGCCGTTGAGGGTGGTCAGCGCGGTAATCCACGCCGCGCCGAGCAGCAGCAAGACGGCAATGGCCAGCCATTTGGGCGGGGCGGCAGCCAAAACGGCCATCACGGCAGCGGTTACGCCTGCGGCCAAAAGCAGTAAGCCGTCGGCACTCAAACGGCTGCGCAAGCGCGGCATAATCACGGCACCGAGAATCGCGCCTGCGCCTACCGCACCCAGCAAGATGCCGTAAAAGCCCGCGCTACCGTTGAGAAGTTGCCGTGCCACCAAAGGCAGCAAAGCCCAAACCGAGCTGGCGATGGCGAAGAAGACAAAGGCGCGCAGCAAAACGATGTGCAGCTCGCGGCTGGCGCGCACATAGCGCAATCCGGCACGGAACGCCCCGCCGAATTGTTCGGAAAGCTCGTCGCGTTGGGTTTTAGGGCGTTTCCACCACAGTAATGCGCTGATCACAAACACATAGCTCAATACGTCGGCACCGTAGGCGAAAGCCGCGCCCGCTCCGGCCAAAATCAAACCGCCGAGTGCGGGGCCGATGGCGCGGGCAATGTTTACGCCGAGAGAGTTCAAAGCTACGGCGTTTTTCAAATCTTTTTTATCGACCAGTTCCGGTACGATGGCCTGCCAAGTCGGCCCCATCAGTGCGGCACCGATACCGCCGAGGAAGGTCAGCGCAATCAGCGAGGCAACCGACTGCATACCGCTTGCTGAAAGCAGCATCAGTCCGGCGCTGACACCGGCAAGCAGAATCTGAATGCCGATTAAGAATTTGCGGCGGTCGAGAATATCGGAAAGCACGCCTGCGGGAATGGCAAGCAGAAACACCGGCAGGGTGGCGGCGGCTTGCACCATGGCAACGGCGGCAGGCGAAGGCGATAAATCGGTCATCAGCCACGAGCTGGCAACATCGCGGATAAAGCTGCCGGTGTTGCCTAAAATGGTGGCTATCCATAACACGACAAACAAAGTTTGCCGCAACGGGGCGAAGCTGCTGCCGGAAGTTTCGGCGGCAGACGAGCGGTGTTGGGTCATATATGTTGTTCCTTTGGTTCCGTAATGTGGAAAAGCTGTTCAGACGGCCTGAGACCTTTGCCGGCTTGCTGTTTATATCGTTAAACTACTTTAAATAGATGGACTACAAATAAAAGATAGGTAGGCGCTACATTAAGGCTGCTTATCAGTTCCATAGCGGCAGTGTTTTTCGGCACAATCCGCTTGGATAGCATGAGGCCGTCTGAAAAAACAAACATTAGGTGTGCACGTCTGTACGGCTTTGTGCGGTGCAAGGATAAAAGCACAAACCGGCCCGCTTCGGTTTATGAAGCGGGATGTTGTACCTGAATCCTGCGGTGTCCGGCAGCAGGCTGCCGTGGCGGTTTTGCCGGTTAGCGCAAATGGTCGGGCGCTTCCGGAGAAGGCAGACGGCTGAGTTTGCTGCCGGATAAATCGATATCGCCGAAACGCGGGTGGCCGCTGTTCCAATCGGCAACGGCACGGCGGAGCGAATCGGGGTTGTCGGCTACAAAGTTCCACCAAAACAGGGTCGGGTGCGGCAAAGGTTCACCGCCAAGCAGCATGATGTGTGTTCCTGCTTCTGCCTGAATGCGGATAACGCCGTCTGCATTACGGTCGGTGAATACCATCATTTCATCTGCGGTCGCGCGTAAGCCGTCGGCTTCTACGCTGCCGGCGAGTACGAGGATGCCGTATTCCCAGCCTGAGTGGGCGGGTATTTCCAAAGTACGGGCCGTCTGAAAACGGATATCCACGCCGACCAGCGGGCTGAATTGTTTGGTCGGCGCAGTATGGCCGCCGTAGCTGCCGGTGGTTAAGATGTAATCGACACCGTTTTCGTGCCATTCGGGCAGTTCGGGATAGTGTTGGAAATCAGGTTCGATTTCCTGATGGGTCGGCAAGGCAATCCACAATTGAACGGCATGCAGGGTGTTGATGCCTTCAGGGGTTTGCTCGGTATGGCTGATGCCGCGCGTGTCGCCCGTGCCGGCAGTCATCAAGTTGACCTGCTTGGGGCGGATCAGTTGGCGGTAGCCGAGGCTGTCTTGGTGCCACACTTCGCCTTCCAGCATCCAAGTGAAGGTTTGCAGATTGGTGTGGGGGTGAGCGCCGACCTGCATACCGTCTTCGCCCGCACCGAATTCGGCGGGGCCGGCATGGTCGAGAAAGCACCATGCGCCGATGGTACGGCGTTTGCCTTGCGGCAACAGGCGTGCAACAGGAATACCGCCGACATCTTTGATTTTGGCAGGAAGTTTTTCTGTGTTCATATCAGGGTTCCTTTGTGTGTTTTTGTCCGGTTGGCACGACAGCTTATAACCAACCGACTATCGTGCTGCAGGGCGCAACGTTCAAGCAAGGATTGGTGATAAGCCGTTTACCAAATGCGGTTACGGATACGGAAAGTCATCCGTATCCGTTCGGGCGTTTTCAGACGGCCCAGCACGAGCAGCCGAGTGCGCCGAAGAAACCTTGCAGGTCTGAAACGGGCGCCGACGATGCCCATGCGCGGGCATGATCGTGGCCATGCAGACCGCACGCGCTGGCGCAACTGCATGAAGCGATGGCTTGTTGGCGCAGCGGTGCGAGCGAGTTTTTACCGGCACCTTCGGGGTCGCCCCATGCGCCGTAGCCGCGGTATTTGTGTACCGGCGACCAATCGGGCATGGCGGGCGGCGGCGGGGTGTCCAAATCAGCGAAGCTGCCTGCGCCGTAAACGACACGACCGCCCACCACGGTCAGATCCGAGGTCAGGAACGGAATTTCGTCTTCCGGCACGCTGAAAAAGTCTTTGCTCGGCACCATCATGTCGGCCAAATGGCCCACTTCGATGCGGCCGCGCTTGCCGACTTCGTTGGAGAACCATGCCACGTTTTCCGTCCACATGCGCAAAGCGGTTTCGCGGTCGAGCAAATTGGCTTGCGGATAGAGTTTCATACCGCCGACGGTTTTGCCGCTGATCAGCCAGGACAAGGATACCCACGGGTTGTAGGAGGCCACACGGGTGGCATCGGTACCGGCCGATACTTTCACGCCGCTTTCGAGAATGCGTTTCACCGGAGGCGTGTTGGCCGCGGCAGCCGTGCCGTAGCGTTCGGCAAAGTATTCGCCTTGATAGGCCATGCGGTGCTGCACGGCGATACCGCCGCCCAGCTCGGCAATGCGGTCGATGGATTTTTGCGACACGGTTTCGGCATGGTCGAAGAACCAGTTGATGCCTTCCAGCGGAATATCGCGGTTAACCTTTTCAAATACATCCAAGGCGCGGGTAATGGTTTCGTCATAAGTCGCGTGCATACGCCACGGCCATTTGTTTTGCGCCAAAATGCGTACCACTTCTTCCAATTCGCCTTCCATTTCAGGCGGCATCTCGGGGCGGGGCTGGCGGAAATCTTCAAAGTCGGCGGCAGAAAACACCAACATCTCGCCGGCACCATTGTGGCGGAAATAATCGTCGCCCTGTTTATAGGTAACCGAAGAAGTCCATTTGAGGAAGTCTTCTTTTTCCTCTTTCGGTTTTTGCGTGAAGAGGTTATAGGCGATGCGTACGGTGAGCTGGTTTTCTTCGGCCAGCTTGCGGATGACTTCGTAATCGTCGGGATAATTTTGGAAACCGCCGCCGGCATCAATCACACCGGTTACGCCCAAACGGTTCAGCTCGCGCATGAAATGGCGGGTGGAGTTGACTTGGTAATCAAACGGCAGTTTGGGGCCTTTTGCCAAAGTCGAATACAGAATCATGGCATTCGGTTTGGCCAGCAACAGGCCGGTAGGGTTGCCTTTCGAATCGCGTTTGATTTCGCCTCCGGGCGGCTCGGGGGTGTCTTTGGTGTAGCCGACGGCGCGTAATGCGGCTGCATTGAGCAAAGCGCGGTCGTATAAGTGCAGGATGAACACCGGCGTATCGGGTGCAACCGCATTGATTTCTTCAATGGTGGGCAGGCGTTTTTCGATGAATTGGTGCTCGGTAAAACCGCCGACCACGCGAACCCATTGCGGCGCAGGCGTAATATCGACTTGTGCTTTGAGCATGGCCATGGCATCGGCCAGCGAACGCACGCCGTCCCAACGCAGTTCCATGTTGTAATTGAGGCCGCCGCGGATGATATGGGTGTGGTTGTCGAAAAGGCCGGGTAAAACGCTGCGGCCTTGCAGGTCGATGCGGCGGGTATTTTCGCCCGCCATCGCTAAAATTTCGCTGTTGCTGCCGACTGCGGCAAATTTTCCGTCGGCAACGGCAACGGCTTGGGCAACCGGCTTGGAGCGGTCTAAAGTCGTAAATTCGCCGTTATAGAAAATTGTGTCGATTTGTGTCGTCATCATTTACTCCTTATTGTCATTCTGGTCTTGTGAGTGTGCGGTTTGGGAGATAGATGTTTGCGGAGAAAAAAATTGTTTGGAGAGCGGAATCATTTGTTCGCCCAGCAACATGCCCAAAAGCCCCAGCAAGGCCACTACGGGCGGCGCGGGAGAGCGTACATTAAGCAGGTAGTAAACCACACCAACCAATATTCCGGCTCCGAAAGAAAACACATACAACTTCATAAATATCTCTTAATGGGCAGATTAAACAGCAAAGGTGTGATTTTGATGCAAACCACACCTTCGCATTAACAACAGTAAATCAGGGTTTACTTGGCAGGGTTAGGGCCGATGCGTTCGCCGTGTTGCACGCGCTCGGGCGCTTTGTGAACCATAGTGTAGGCGTAATCCACACCCATGCCGTAGGCGCCGGAATGTTCTTTTACGATATCCAATACGGCATCGTAGGTTTCTTTACGGGCCCAGTCACGTTGCCATTCGAGCAAAACTTGTTGCCAAGTTACCGGAATAATGCCCGCTTGAATCATGCGTTGCATAGCGTATTCGTGCGCTTCTACCGTTGTGCCGCCTGATGCATCTGCCACCATGTAGATATCATAGTTTCCTTCGGCAGCGGCAGCCAGAGCAAAGCCTAAGTTACATACTTCTGTCCACAAGCCTGCTACGATAACTTTTTTACGGCCGTTTGCAGCCAAAGCATCACGCACGTTTTGATCGTCCCAAGAGTTCATTGAAGTGCGTTCGAGAATTTTGTTCTCGGGGAATACACTCAACAATTCAGGGTAAGTGTGGCCGGAAAAACCTTCGGTTTCAACAGTGGTGATGATGGTAGGAATGTTGAATACTTTGGCTGATTTGGCCAATGCAACCACATTGTTTTTCAGGGTTTGGCGGTCGATAGATTGTACGCCGAAGGCCATTTGCGGCTGGTGGTCGATGAAAATCAGCTGGCTGTTTTCAGGGGTTAACAAGTCTAAAAATTTGTTTGACATGACGATTCTCCATGTATCGTTAATAGGATTTTCAGGCAATAAAAAAGCGGCAGATTCCAGGCTTGGGGCCTATCTGAATTTGCCGCGTTATTGCACGGTGTATTCAGGCTGTGGTTCAGCCTGAAAATAATTACAGGCCGTAAACTTTCAGGCGGTCTTCTACGGGAGCAAAAGATTTATCGCCTGCAGGCTCGGTGATGCCGCCGAATACGAGCTGGGCGCTCATTTTCCAGTTGGCCGGCAGATTCCAAGTTTTAGCCACCTCGGCATCAATGATCGGGGTGTAGTGTTGCAGGTTGGCACCTACGTTTACCGCAGCCAGGGCAGTCCAAATAGCGTATTGGCTCATGGCATCGCTGTGACCTGCCCATACCGGGAAACCGGCGGCATAAGCAGGGAACTGCTCTTGCAGGCCTTTAACAACATTTTCATCTTCAAAGAACAACACGCTGCCGGCAGCCGCTTTGAACATGTTCAGTTTGTCTTCGGTAGCTTGGAAGTTTTCGGCAGGAACAATTTTGCGCAGTTCGGCAATGGTGATGTCCCACAGTTTTTCATGCTCGGCACCGAACAGTACAACGAAACGGGTTGATTGCGAGTTGAACGCAGACGGTGTGTGTTTTACAGCGTGCTCAACGATTTTTACTACTTCTTCTTTGTTTACGGGCAGATTTTTGTTCAGCGCGTAAACAGAACGGCGGTTCTCAGCAGCTTGCTGCAAAGTTTGTACAACAGACATTGTGGTTTCCTTTATTTCAGGTTGGCTAGATGGCTGCCCGAGATTTTTCAGGCAGCTAAAAAGTTTGGATAACATTTTACTCCGATTTCCGTTAGTGTAACTGGTTGATATTGGCTTCTACGTCCATCGGTACGTCCATCAACAGGATTTCCGCATCGCCCAAAGCCTCTACGTCAAAGCCGTCGGTTTCCCACAAGCCCAAGCCGTCGCGCTCGCCCAATTCGATACCGCCTACTTTGGCTTTACCTTTAATCACAAACACATACACGCCGTTGCCTTCGCGTTTTACGTCGTAACGTTTTTGGGTGCCGTCTGAAAAACGTGCCAGCGAGAACCAAGCGTTTTGGTGAATCCACACGCCTGCGTCATCAGCATTGGGAGACAGGATTTGCTGGAAGTCGTTGGGTTTGGCTTCATTGGCGATTGTGATTTGCTGATAGCGGGGCGCTACGTTGTTTTTGCGGGGCAACACCCAAATTTGCAGGAATTTCACAGCTTGGTCTCGGTTGGCGTTCATTTCGCTGTGGGTAACACCGGTGCCGGCCGACATAACCTGTACATCACCGTTTTTGATGATGCTGCCGTTACCCATGCTGTCGCGATGAGCCAAGTCGCCGCTTAAAGGCACGGAAATGATTTCCATGTCGCGGTGCGGGTGGGTGCCGAAGCCTTGGCCGCCTTCTACAAAATCATCATTAATCACACGCAGCACACCGAAGCCCATGCGCTCAGGGTCGTAATAGTTGGCGAAGCTGAAAGTGTGTGCGCTTTTCAGCCAACCGTGATTGGCAAAGCCGCGTGAATTAGCCGGATGGTATACAGTTTGCATTTTATCTTTCCTTTAAATTAATTACTATTGTTAATATAACGATTTGCGATGGAGTGAATTATAGGGATAAATTTTGTCGGGAAAAAGACACGGATGATAAATTGATTATCAACCTATAGTAAATAATAAAACGAAAGATTAGGAAATCAATACAAAAAAATGCAACATAATAATTAATAAAATTACATCGATGTAAGACATCAAATCAAAAACAATATTATCTTTTTAAAGATACAGGAAACCAAGATAATCAGATCAAGCCCGAGTATGAAAAGCGTACTACTTTTTTAAGTTTTTAAGCTGATTTACTACATAAGCAAATTTTTTACAGGAATTAATTATGAAGCGTTAATAAAGATTGAGGCCTGTCTGAAATGATTTCAGACAGGCTTTCCTTATACCACAGTCAGATAAACCCTCATTACATCCCAACCGAACTTTCCAATTAAAAGCAACAGTAACATCATAAAACCATAACGTAAAAACCGTGTTCCGCCTTTAATAGCCAAGTGTGTTCCGAAAATACTGCCGCACAAATTAGCCATGGCCAACGGCAGCGCCCATGCCCAAACCATGTGGCCGTTCGGAATAAAAAAACTCAGCGCTGCAAGATTGGTGGTGATGTTGATAACTTTGGAAGAAGCGGTGGCCGTGATGAAGTCGAACGAGAAAAAGCGCACAAATACAAAAGCCAACAAGCTGCCCGTGCCGGGGCCGAAAATACCGTCGTAAAAACCGATAAGCGCACCGAAAAACAGGCCGAGTGCATATTCTTTTCGGGTAAGAGAGCTGCTGCGCACAACCTGCCCCAGGCTTTTTTTGAAAAATGTGTACACAAACATTACCGCCATCACCACCAGCATGGCGGGCTTCATATAATGCACGGGAATATGGCTGGTCAACCCTGCCCCGATATAGGAAAAAATATAAGCCAGCAAAGCGGCCGGCAACAGCATTTGCCACGGAACGCGGATTTTGCGAACGAATTGCACACCTGCGGTGAACGTGCCGCAAACGGAAGCAAATTTGTTCACGCCCAAAACCGAAGCCGGAGCGGCGGCTGGAAACGTGTTAAACAGCGCGGGAATCTGAAGCAGCCCGCCGCCGCCTACCGCCGCATCCATCAAACCGGCCAAAAAGCCGATAAGCAGCAGAAAAAGAAAATGGGCGTCCATCAAAAGCAGGGTTTATTTGGTCCAATGGAATTTGGATTGCGTACCCGAGCGTTCTTTCAGGCGCTGTACCAGTTTTTCTTTGCTGCCCGGCAGGCCGTCTTCACAGAAAGCGCGGTACAACACACCGCGTATCGGATCGGCAGTGTTGAGAATGGCACCGATTTCCTTCCATTGGGCATTGCGCGGCCGTATCCAGCGGTTATTCACCGGATCGCCGTAGCCGTACACTTTATAAGACGATTTTTTCTTGGCACTGAAAGCAGACTCGGAGCAATAAAGCGCTTCTGCGCTCAAATTATCATGCCCGCGCGCCGAACGGATATTCAACACATAGCGCACGGTATTATCCGGCGCCAGCATGATGCTGTTTAAATCGATTTGCGGCTGCTGCGGAAAATCGGGCTTGATATAAAGATCAAACCATTGCGCGTCTTTGCCCGGCATGGGCGGCAATGCCAGCTCCGCTTCCTGAAACTGCGTGTCGGCTTCGTGCGGATTGCGCTCGACATAGCGCGTGTTAACCAGCGTATCTTTTTCGGTACGCGACTGTGCAAAAACAGCGGGTGCGGCCAAAGCCAACAAAAGAATCCAGCGTTGCATATCGTTTTCCTTGCGGGAAATCAAACAGAAAGCGGCATTGTAGCATTCTTAAACGCCGCGGCGAAACAAGCTATAATGTCAGGATAAGAGAAAAGGAAGCTTACCATGACCCAACAAACCCTGGACGTAACCGGCATGAAATGCCCGCTGCCGATTTTGAGAGCCAAAAAAGCGCTGGCGGCTTTGGAAACAGGCGACGAACTCACTATATTGGCCACCGATGCCGGCGCACCCGATGATTTTGCTGCCTTCTGCAAACAAACCGGCCACACGCTTTTGGCCTCTGAAACCTTAGACGGCGGCGTGTTCAAGCTGGTTTTGAAACACAAATAACTTTTTCAGACAGGCATATGCCTGTCTGAAACCTCCATTCAAGCAAAGGAACACCATGCAAACCCTCACCATTATCCAGCCCGACGATTTCCACCTGCATGTGCGCGACGGCGCCGCGTTGAAATCCGTAGTGCCCTACACCGCCCGCCAAATGGGGCGTGCGCTGATTATGCCCAACCTCAAGCCGCCGGTTACCACCGTGGCGCAGGCGCTGGCCTACAAACAGCAGATTCTCGATGCCGTGCCGGAAGGTTTGCCGTTCGAGCCTCTAATGTCGCTTTACCTCACCGACAACACCACACCGGAAACCGTGCGCGAAGCCAAAGCGGCAGGCATTGTGGCGTTCAAACTCTACCCTGCCGGCGCAACCACCAACTCCGATTCCGGCGTAACCGATTTATTCAAGCTGATTCCCGTGTTGGAAGCAATGGCGGAAGAAGGCATCCTGTTTTTGGTACACGGCGAAGTAACCGATCCCGATATCGACATTTTCGACCGCGAAGCGGTGTTTATCGAGCGCGTGATGAAGCCCGTGTTGGCGAAAGTGCCGGGGCTGAAGGTAGTGTTTGAACACATCACCACCGCCGATGCGGCCAAGTTGGTGTGCGAAGCGGGCGACAACGTGGCCGCCACCGTTACGCCGCAGCATTTACTGCTCAACCGCAACGATTTATTGGTGGGCGGCGTGCGCCCGCACCATTACTGCCTGCCGGTATTGAAACGCGAAACCCACCGCGCCGCTTTGGTTGCCGCCGTTACCGGCGACCAATCGCACAAATTTTTCCTCGGCACCGATTCCGCGCCGCATCCGAAACACGCCAAAGAAAACGCTTGCGGCTGCGCAGGCATGTTCAGCGCCATCAATGCGATTGAGTTTTATGCGGAAGTGTTTGAAAAAGCCGGCGCACTCGACAAGCTGGAAGCCTTTGCTTCGAAAAACGGCGCCCGTTTCTACGGCCTGTCTGAAAATCCGCGCACGATTACCCTGGTCAAACAGCCTGGCCGTGTGCCCGAAAGCGTTCCTTTCGGTGACGGCGAACTTGTGCCCATGCGCGCGGGCGGCGAAGTGGAATGGCGCGTTGAATATTGATTGCGCATCAAAACGTTAAAAAAGCGCAAATAATCTGCCGTTTGTTTGAATATGCCAATGCCTGTCTGAAAATCCGCAAAACATTTTCAGACAGGCATTAGAATTAATGGTTCTATGCCATAGAACCAAGCGTGCTTTGTAGCCGCAAACCGCTTAGCGTAAAATTACGTTTATCGACGAAACCGTCTTACCGAAACTGGAGAATACACATGTTAAAACAATTCGCACTGGCAGCAACTGTTGCCTTGGCATTGGGCGCCTGCGGTAAAAGCGACACCAACCGGGCCGCTTCAGGCACCCAAGTGGGCGCGGATGCGCCTTTAATCGACCGCATCAACGGCAAAGGCACCATCACTGTGGGCACCGAAGGCACTTACGCACCTTTTACCTACCACGATGAAAGCGGCAAGCTCACCGGCTACGATGTGGAAGTTACCCGCGCGGTGGCCGAAAAACTGGGTGTAAAAGTGGATTTCAAAGAAACCCAATGGGATGCCATGCTGGCCGGTTTGGATGCCAAACGTTTCGATATAGTCGCCAACCAAGTGAGCCTTACCACCCCCGAGCGTCAGGCCAAATACGACAAATCCGAGCCGTACAGCTGGAGCGGCCCGGCCGCATTGGCGCGTAAAGACGATGCGCGCGTTAAATCGTGGGCCGACATCAAAGGCTTGGATGCCGCCCAATCGTTAACCAGCAACTACCGCGAAATGGCCGAGAAATACGGTGCAAAAATCACCGGTGTAGACGGCATGGCGCAAGCGATTGAGCTGGTCAAACAAAAACGCGTCGATTTAACCTTAAACGACCATCTGGCCATGTTAGACTATCTGAAAAAACATACCGACAGCGGCTTGGAAATCAAACTGGTTGCCGATGCCGGAGAATTGCGCGGTTCCGGCCTGATTTTCCGCAAAGGCGAAGATGCTGCGGTAGCCAAAGTGAACGAAGCGATGGTTGAGCTGCAAAAAGACGGCACGTTGAAAAAGCTGAGCGAACAATTTTTTGGTGAAGACATAAGTGTTAAATAATATTCTGGCGGCTCTGCCGTTTATGAATGAGGCGAAGGCCCAAATCGTTATCAACGCATTTTGGCCTTTATTGAAAGCGGCTTTGGTTTATACCATTCCGCTTTCTATCGTTTCATTTATCATAGGTTTGCTGATTGCATTGGCTGTGGCGCTGATCCGTGTGGTGCCGCAGGAAGGCATGGTGCACAGGTTTTTCTACGGTGTGGCCCGTTTTTATGTGTCGGTTATCCGCGGCACGCCGCTGCTGCTTCAGCTTTTTATCATTTTCTACGGCCTGCCTGAAATCGGCCTCAAGCTCGATCCCGTGCCCACAGCCATTATCGCGTTTTCGCTCAATATCGGCGCCTATGCTTCCGAAACCGTGCGCTCTGCCATTTTGTCGATTCCCAAAGGGCAATGGGAAGCCGGTTTTTCCATCGGCATGACCTATATGCAGACCTTCCGCCGCATCGTGCTGCCGCAGGCTTTGCGCGTGGCCGTGCCGCCTTTGTCGAACACCTTTGTCGGCTTGGTAAAAGAAACCTCGCTGGCTTCACTGGTGCTGATTCCCGAATTGATGAAAGCCTCGCAAGTAATTGTGGCGCGCAATTACGAATTCATCCTGATCTACACCGAAGCCGGTTTGATTTATTGGGTAATCTGCACCGTGCTCACGCACATGCAGGGCAAAATGGAAAAACGCCTCGACCGCTATGTGGCGAAATAAGGAGCCGCTATGATAGAAATCCGCAATATTCAAAAAACATTCGGCCAAAACACCATTTTGCGCGGCATTGATTTAAACATTGCCAAAGGCCAAGTTGTGGTGATTCTCGGGCCTTCCGGCTCCGGGAAAACCACATTTCTGCGCTGCCTCAATGCGCTGGAAATGCCGGAAGCCGGCACGGTGAAATTCGATAATGAAACACCGCTCAATATCGATTTCGGCAAAAAACCGGGCAAAAAAGACATCCTCGCGCTGCGCCGGAAATCCGGCATGGTGTTTCAGCAATACAATCTTTTCCCCCACAAAACCGCGCTGGAAAATGTGATGGAAGGGCCGGTGGCCGTGCAAGGCAAATCGGCAGACCAAGCGCGCGGGGAAGCAGTGAAGCTTTTGGAAAAAGTGGGCTTGGGCGACAAAACCGAGCTTTATCCTTTCCAGCTTTCCGGCGGCCAGCAGCAGCGCGTAGGCATTGCCCGCGCTTTGGCCATCCGCCCCGAATTAATGCTGTTTGACGAGCCGACCTCCGCACTTGACCCCGAGCTTGTTCAGGAAGTGTTAAACACCATGAAAGAGCTGGCGCGCGAAGGCTGGACGATGGTGGTGGTTACACACGAAATCAAGTTTGCTATGGAAGTGGCCGACATCGTGGTGGTAATGGACGGCGGCGTGATTGTCGAACAAGGCAAACCGAAAGATTTGTTCGAGCACCCGCAACACGAGCGCACCCGCCGCTTTTTAAAACAGATTCGGGCGGAAGCTTCTTAAAACGAACCGGCGTTGGCTTAAGCAAAACGCCGGTTTTTTATCCGGCCATGCCTGTCTGAAAAATATGTTAAAGTTACGCCTCTTTCCAATTCAGCATGATTCCCCATATTTTCACAATGAACATTTCCCACGCTCCGCAAAATATCATCGTCGGTTTATCCGGCGGCGTTGATTCTTCCGTAACCGCCTACCTGCTCAAGCAGCAGGGTCATCAGGTGCGCGGCGTGTTTATGCAAAACTGGGAAGACGACGACAGCGACGAATATTGCAGCATCAAGCAGGATTCGTTCGACGCCATCGCCGTGGCCGACATCGTGGGCATCGACATCGACATCGTGAATTTCGCCGCCCAATACAAAGACAAAGTATTCGCCTATTTCCTGCAGGAATACCAAGCAGGCCGCACGCCGAACCCTGATGTATTGTGCAATGCCGAAATCAAATTCAAATGCTTTCTCGACTACGCCATCAAACAAGGCGCAGACGTGATTGCCACCGGCCATTATGCGCGCAAAGAAGTGCGCAACGGCGTGCATTACCTGCTCAAAGGATTAGATGTCAACAAAGACCAAAGCTATTTCCTCTACCGCCTGCAACCGCACCAGCTGGCACGCGCCATTTTCCCGCTGGGCGATTTGGAAAAGCCCGAAGTTCGCCGCTTGGCTGCCGAAGCCAAGCTGCCGACCGCCGCCAAAAAAGACAGCACAGGCATCTGCTTTATCGGCGAGCGCCCGTTTCGCGAGTTTCTGCAAAAATACCTGCCCACCAATAACGGCAACATGGTTACGCCCGAAGGCAAAAAAGTGGGCGAACACGTCGGCCTGATGTTTTACACCATAGGCCAGCGCAAAGGCTTGGGCATCGGCGGCGCGGGCGAGCCGTGGTTTGTGGCCGGCAAAGATTTGACCAGCAACGAATTAATCGTGGTGCAAGGCCATGACCATCCCCTGCTCTACACCCAAAGCCTGACGATGAACGATTTGAGCTTCACTCTGCCCGAGCGCCCCAAACCCGGCAG
The DNA here is from genome assembly GCF_900636765.1 of Neisseria canis. Classification (NCBI taxonomy): domain Bacteria; kingdom Pseudomonadati; phylum Pseudomonadota; class Betaproteobacteria; order Neisseriales; family Neisseriaceae; genus Neisseria; species Neisseria canis. Next base: position 1,666,911 of record NZ_LR134313.1, on the reverse strand, counting down.
GTATACCTGCAAAACCCGCTACCGCATGGCCGATGCGCCGTGCGAACTGCGCTACATCGACAACGAAACGGCCGAGCTGCTGTTCGACGAACCGCAATGGGCCGTTACCCCCGGCCAATCCGCCGTACTCTACGACGGCGACGTATGCTTGGGCGGCGGCATCATTACGGCTACCGACAAACCCGTTATCATTACACAATAACAGTCAGGCCGTCTGAAAAGCCAACCTGATTTTCAGACGGCCTCACACTTTGCAAGGTGTTTATTTAAAGGAGAAACGGTTATGGAGACTCTGATACCCACTATCTTAACGGTTGTTGTCGCTCACTTTTTGGCTTTAATCAGCCCCGGCCCTGATTTTCTATTGGTGGTCCGCAGCGCATTCCGCAACAGCCGCCGTCGCGCACTTGGCGTAGCATTAGGCATTGCTCTTGCCAACGGGCTGTATATTACTTTGTGCATTATCGGTGTCGCCTCCATGCTGGCCCACTCTTTGTGGCTGATGACCACGCTGAAAGTCATCGGCGGCCTGTTTCTGATGTATATTGCCTTTCACGCCTTAAAAGCCCGTCGCAGCGATTATGCTTTTCTCAATCGTCCCGGACAACAAGCCGGCTCAGACAAAAATACTCCTTCTTTTTTCAAAGAATTTCTGCTCGGCATGGCTTCAGGTTTATCTAACCCTAAAAACATCGTCTTTTATCTCAGCCTGTTTTCCGTGGTACTTACCCCTGAAACCAGTACGGCCTTGAAACTCGGCTTGGGCGTATGGATGACCGTTCTCGTGTTTGCTTGGGATGCCATGATTATTTTTGTACTCTCGCAACAAAACGTACGCCAATGGTTTGCCAAGCTGGCCTTTTATGTGGATAAAGCGGCTGGTGTACTGCTGGGTATCATGGGCTGGACATTGCTGAAAAATGCTGCCGAATAGAAATAATTTTACAGGGCCGTCTGAAAAGCCAACCTGATTTTCAGACGGCCTCACAACAAGGAAACTCACTTTATGGAAAAGATCTGGCTCCAAAGTTACGAACAAGGCATCCATGCCGAAATCGACATCGAACGCTACAACTCGATTATCGAAGTGTTTCAAGAAAGCGCCGGCAAACACAGCCATCTGCCCGCTTTTCAAAACATGGGCAAAACCCTCACTTACGGCGAAACGTCCAAGCTGATTACCGATTTTGCTTCGTTTCTGCAAAACACCCTCAAACTGCCGCGCGGCGAACGCGTTGCCATCATGATGCCCAACCTGCTGCAATACCCCATCGCCCTTTTCGGTGCCTTGAAAGCAGGCATGATTGTGGTCAACACCAATCCGCTTTACACCCCGCGCGAGCTTGAACACCAACTCAACGACAGCGGCGCGACCACCATCGTGGTGCTGGAAAATTTCGCCAACACGCTGGAACTGGTTTTGCCGCGCACCAAAGTGAAAAACGTGATTGTCGCCACCGTCGGCGACATGTTCGGGCTGAAAGGCAAATTGATGAACTTTGTGGTACGCAAAGTCAAAAAAATGGTGCCCGAATACCGCATCGCCAACATCATTCCTTTTCAGACGGCCTTAAAACAAGGCGCGGCGCATCCGTTCACGCCGATTACCCTTACCCGCGACGACACCGCCTTTCTGCAATACACCGGCGGCACCACCGGCGTGGCCAAAGGTGCCATCCTCACCCACGGCAACATCTGCGCCAATATGCAGCAGGCCGCCGAGTGGATTAAAAACCTGTTGGAACCCGGCAAAGAAATCGTGATTGCCGCGCTGCCGCTGTATCACATCTTGGCCTTAACCATTAATTTGATGATCTTCACCCAAGCCGGTGCCAAAATCCTGCTGATTACCAATCCGCGCGACATGAAAGGCTTCATGGGCGAATTGAAAAAAGAAAAAATCAGCGTATTCATCGGCGTAAACACCTTGTTTAACGCCATGGTCAACCGCCCCGAACTGGCCGAAATCGACTTTTCCGCCCTCAAGCTCACTCTCGCCGGCGGCATGGCCACCCAAAAACCCGTGGCCGAAAAATGGAAAAACATCACCGGCACGCCGATTGTCGAAGCCTACGGCCTCACCGAAGCCAGCCCGGGCGTGTGTTGCAACCCTTTGAATATCAAAGAATACACCGGCACCATCGGGCTGCCTTTGCCCAGCACGGAAGTTGAATTGCGCGCCGCCGACGGCAGCGAAGTGGCCCAAGGCGAAGCCGGAGAATTATGGATACGCGGGCCGCAAGTTATGCAAGGCTATTGGAACAGCCCCGAAGAAACCGCCAAAGTGATTGATACGCGCGGTTTTCTGGAAACCGGCGACATTGCCGTGATGGATGAAAAAGGCTGGCTGAAAATCGTAGACCGCAAAAAAGATTTGATTGTGGTGTCGGGATTTAATGTGTACCCGAACGAAGTGGAAGATGTGGTAACCGGCCATCCGAAAGTAACCGAAGCCGCCTGCATCGGCGTGAGCAGCGAGAAAACGGGCGAGGCATTGAAGCTGTTTGTGGTGAAAAAAGACGAATCGCTGAATAAAGAAGAGCTTATCGCCTATTGCCGCAGCCTGCTCACGCCCTACAAAGTGCCGCGCGATATTGAATTTTGGGAAGAGCTGCCCAAGTCCAACGTGGGCAAAATCCTGCGCCGTGTGTTACGCGATAAGGCCGAAGGCAAACACACCCAATAGCGTAATGGATTGTCGAAATGCCTGTCTGAAACCGTTTTCAGACAGGCATTTTTTATCACAAATAATATGAAGAGGCCGCCTGAAAATGTTTTTCGAGCAGCCTCTATAATGAATCGACTTAAAATAATAACAACACCGTCATGCTCCGGTCTGACCCGAATATCTTCTAAAGTTACTGTAACTCAAGCTACTTGGTGCAGGCCCGAGTATGACAAATGTGCTATTTTAAGTTGCTTCTCCATATGCCAAATCCAATGTTTCTTGACGGTTTGGCAAACTCATCAGAAGGTGTAATTCAAACCTACGCGGTATTCGCGCCCTGCACCGGGCAAATCGCTTCGTTGGGCGTGCGGAATATAATTTTTGTTGAAGACATTGTTCACGGCGAAGTTTACATTCATCTTGTCGTTTTTGAGCGGTTTCCAGTTGGCGGAAATATCGGTTACGCCGTAAGCTTTTTTGCCGGTGTCGGCAGGTGTAACCTCTCGATTGACCAAGATATAGTTGTCTTCTTTCTTCACACCTTCAACTTGGCGGTGGTGTACGCCGATTTCCAAGTCGGGGTTGTCGAAACGGTAGGCAAGCGAACCTGTCCAAGTGCGGCCTATACGCATGGCGTATTCGGGATTTGCACTCAAACGCTCGCCGTAGAATTTCGGCTTACTGTAGGCCACGCCCAAGCGTGCCGTCCAGCCCCCTTTGCGGAACGATGCACCCAACTCATAACCGGAGTTTTTAACTTTGCCGGCATTAATGATTTCAGAATAGCATTCGTTAGGATTTCGCGGTGTCGGCGCATCGCACAAGTGGTTGTTGCGGCCTGTGCTCGTACCCAATGCGTTGCCGATATTTTGCCAAAAATAGCTGCCGTCCGCGCCGAATGTGCCGTTGTCGTAGTTGAAGCCGATTTCGGTATTTCTGGCTCTCTCCGCTTTAGTGTTGTCGGCAATGGAAACCACACCGCGTTTGCCGTGCGCCATAATGCCGTCGTGCATACGCGGGCTGCGGGTGGCATAGTTGTGGCTCGCGCTGAGGCTCAAATCAGGGATAACCTGCCATATCACACCCAAACTCGGGCTGACAGAGCCATCACTGACTTTTTTGCCGTCCATCGCTTTGAAATTAAAGTGGTCGTAGCGCAGACCGGTGGTTAGCGTTAAATCTTCAACAACATCGGTAATCATTTCAGCATAAACGCCGACATCCTGTTTCTTCTGCCTGGTTACGCCCGCACGGAAAATCTGGTCGGGTTTCACTTCCTGGGTGCGGTAATTGACACCGTATTTCAGCAGAATGCGGTCATTGAGATGCGAATCGAAATTAACATTACCGCCAACCGTTTCGATTTTGGTTTTGGTGGGTTCCGTGTTACTGTCGCCGCCAGCATAACCGTTCCTGCTGTCGTCAACAGACCAGCGGCCTTTTTCCAAGCGGTAGATATTGGCAGATGCCGATTGGGCAAAACCCATATTTTTGCCCATCCACTCGAGGTTGGTTTGGTTGATGCTCATTTTACGTTTGGCAGGCGCTTGGCGTGCCAATGTGAGCCTTTCTCCGCCTATGGCAAATTCTTCACGTACTACACGGTCACCTTTATGCTCGTTGTTCAGATGGCTCAATACAAAACGGTGGTCTTCGCCTGCATCGATACCGATTTTGGCCAAATAGCCGGTTTTGTCCAATGCGCTAAACGGCACACGCTTGCCGCCGTCCAAGCCGTTGCGGTAACCCGAACCGCCTTTGTAGTTGCTTTCTTTAACACGGTTACCGGAAAGCACGAAATCGACCGCTCCGGGTTTGCCGAACAGCGTCAGGCCGTAGTTGTGTCCGTCGTTGGTGTTGTAACCGCTGTTTACTTTGAAGCCGAAATTAGGGTTTGTACTGTTTTTCAGCAAATCTTGAGCGTCTAAGGTTTTCGCAATCACCGCACCGTTGGTTTGGCCGATACCGGCCGATGCGCTGCCCGCACCTTTTTGCACGGATACGATTTTTACCAAAGCAGGATCAAGCATATGCCGGCCTTGGTGGTAGTGGATTTGGCTGTCGGAATAGGCATTGTCGACTTTTACATCCACCGAATTTTGACCCATATTGCGGATATACAGATATTGCGAAGTACCGTTGCCCCCGCCGATACCGATAGCAGGCTCGTCTTTAAACAGGCCGCGCAAATCGGTTTCCGTGCTTTCGTCTTTCGAACGGGTAGTAACCACATTGGTTTTCACTTTCGCACCTTGACGGTCGCCGGTAACCTGTACGCTGTTTACCTCAACTTCAGGGGCTTCTTGGGCTTGAACAGTGTCAGCCAATGCCGACGCAGGATATAGAGCACCTAACACTGCCGCAACTAAAGGCAGTTGCTTGAATTTCATATTTGTCTCCATTCGGATTGATTATCAAATAAAAATTACAGAATTTGAGCTATGAATCTAACTTACAATTTCTTACTATATTTTTTAATTTATATAGTATTAAAAATCATTATTGATTTATATCAATACTAACATAATTTTTCGTTTTTACAAAAACTATTATCATTTTTAAAATCGGTCTTGATGCTCAAAAACATCCGCAACCAATAAAATTGAAACAACATTGCGCTATAGTGGATCAACTTAAAAATAGTACGTTCGTCATACTCGGGCTTGACCCGAGTATCTTGAGTTCCGCTAACTTTAGGAGATACTCGGGTCAAGCCCGAGTATGACGGAAATGCTACTAAAATTAAGTTTTTTAACTATACATAGGGATTGATTGGAATAACTCGAATTCCGGTTACTTGTGAGGAGACCCCGGAGCCAGACCTGGCATGATGAAACCATAATAAGAAATAATTTTTTGCCACAGTAAAGCCAACAAATGTCTGTCTGAAAGAGTTTTCAGACAGACATTTGTTATTTTTTAAATCAATTACTTAAAACAAATCAATAAGCAGCAGGCTCATAATAAACAATGGGCAACCCTGTCCGTTATTCCGCCAAAATACGGGTAAACTTGTCGCCCGAAGTGATGCCGCTGAGCGTTTTGTTGACCGTATAAATTTTAAAACGCGGGTTAACGCCGCCCATCTGCACGGCACGGACGCTGTGCATTTCGGCATATTTTAAGGCGCTGGCTTCGTCTTCAAACAAATACAGGCCGCCGGCATCGCCGGTTTGCAGGTTTTCCGTCCAGATTTTTGCGATAAAACCCGGCTCCTGCGTGATGGATTTTGCCAAATCCTGCGCGCTGGCCGTGAGTGCGTCGCCCAGCACTTCGGGCGGCAGTTCGAAATCGAACTGTAAGATAACGCTCATGGTTTCTCCTTATGAGTTGTTTGGTTTGATGGTTGATGCCTGTCTGAAACCTTTTCAGACAGGCATTTCTGATTAGAGCTTGTTCTGCTTGAGCCATGACGCTAGGTTGTCGCCCGAAATGCCGCCGTTGTCTTCGTAGTCCAGTTTGTTCACCTGCCTGCCTTTGCTGTATTTCGCCAGCACGGGCGTGCCGCTCAAACCGTAAGTCTGCTTAAACGCAGCCCATGCGGTTTTGTCTTGGTGCAGCCGGTACACGTTGACAAAATAAAGCTTGTTTTGCAGCTTATGCTGCCTGACATAGCGTTTGAGCAGCGGCTCGAAAGCGTTGCAGTCGCCGCAGTTGGGGCGGCCGATATAGGCATAAAACGTGTCGCCTCGCTTTACTTTGGCTTCGAAATTTTCAACGGTCAAGCTGTTGAGTTCAAAGTAAATATCGGAATACATGCCTTCGACACGCTTGGTATTTTCTGCGGAAAGCCGCGCGGCGGTTTCTGCTTCGGCAAGCCGGGCGTGCAGGGTTTGCGCGTCTTCTTTGTTTTGGGTTGCGTTGCAAGCGGCGAGCGATGCGGCCAATAAGGCGGCGCACAAGAATCGTTGTGTCATCCTAAAATCCTTTTGCATAATGTAAACAATTTTTCAGACAGGCATTCATGCTCGGCGGTAGTGCACGAAAGCATAGGCTATGCCTTTGCTGCTTTCATGCTCTTCCCGCGCAGCTTCCTGCCAAACGGTTTGATCAATCGGCGGAAAAAACGCGTCGCCCGCCACATTGAGCTTCACTTCGGTAATGCGCAAATCGGTGGCAAGCGGCATGGATTCGGCATAAATCTGCGCGCCGCCCATAATGATGATTTCTTCCGTACCGGCGCAGGCTGTAAGCGCTTCCTGCAAAGAAGCGGCTGTTTCCGCACCTTCGGCGGCATAATCCGTCTGCCGCGTAATCACGATATTGCGGCGGTCGGGCAGCGGTTTTTTCGGCAGCGACTCCCAAGTTTTCCGCCCCATAACCACAGGTTTGCCCGAAGTGTAGGCTTTAAAAAAAGCAAAGTCTTCGGGAATGTGCCACGGCATGGTGTTGTCGATACCGATGCAGCCGTTTTCGGCGCAGGCTGCAACCAAAGTGATTTTCTGCATAATTGGACGCTTTCTTTTTTCAAACGGATATCTGGATATTGTAATCAATAAAATGCCTGTCTGAAACCGCATTTCAGACAGGCATGAATGCACAATGATATAATTTCCGCCGCATTTCTTCCTGATGACCGCTCTATGAAACTCAACCCCCAGCAACAACAAGCCGTGCAATATCTCGGCGGCCCGCTGCTCGTTTTGGCAGGTGCAGGCAGCGGTAAAACCGGTGTGATTACCCAGAAAATCAAATACCTGATTATCCAAGTAAATTATCCCGCCCACCACATCGCCGCCATCACGTTTACCAACAAAGCCGCCAAAGAAATGCAGGAGCGTGTGGGCAAAATGCTGCCGAAAAGCCAAACGCGCGGCCTGACCATCTGTACTTTCCACTCGCTCGGTATGCGCATTTTGCGTGAAGAAGCCGCCAACATCGGCTACAAGAAAAACTTTTCCATTCTCGACGGCACCGACAGTGCCAAAATCATCAACGAGCTGCTCGGCAGCACCGGCAAAGAGGCGGTGTTTAAAGCCCAGCACCAAATTTCCCTGTGGAAAAACGATTTGAAAACGCCCGAAGAGATTCTTCAGACGGCCTCCAACGAGTGGGAAAGCCAAATGGCGAAAGTGTATGCCGGCTATCAGGCCACGCTGGAAAGCTATCAGGCCGTCGATTTCGACGACTTAATCCGCCTGCCCGCCGTGCTGTTGCAGCAAAACAGCGAAGTGCGCCACAAATGGCAAAACCGCCTGCGCTATTTGCTGGTAGACGAATGCCAAGACACCAACGCCTGCCAATACACCTTGATGAAGCTGCTCACCGGCGCGGAAGGCATGTTTACTGCCGTGGGCGACGACGACCAATCCATCTACGCATGGCGCGGCGCGAACATGGAAAACCTGCGCCAAATGCAGGAAGATTATCCGCAAATGAAGGTAATCAAGCTGGAGCAAAACTACCGCTCCACCGCGCGGATATTAAAAGTGGCCAATAAGGTGATTGAAAACAACCCCAAGCTGTTTAAAAAAACCCTGTGGTCGCAGTTCGGCATGGGCGAACACATCAAAATCGTCGCCTGCCAGCACGAGCAGCACGAAGCCGAATGGGTGGTGAGCCAAATCGTGAAACAAAAACTGGTGGGCGGCGACAAAACCCGATACGCTGATTTCGCCGTCCTCTACCGCGGCAACCATCAGGCGCGGGTGTTTGAAGAAGCCTTGCGCAGCGCACGCGTGCCTTACCAGCTTTCAGGCGGCCAGAGTTTTTTTGATAAGGCCGAAATCAAAGACGTATTGTCCTACATCCGCCTGCTCGCCAACCCCAACGACGACCCCGCCTTTTTACGCGCCGTTACCACGCCCAAACGCGGCATCGGCGAAGCCACGCTCGGCAAACTCAACGCCTATGCCCACAGCCATGAATGCAGCCTGTATGAAGCGGCGTTAAACCCCGAAGCACAGGCCGTCTTAAACGCACAAAACCGCGAGCACCTGCAACAATTCATGGCCTTGATGGAAGATTACCGCGCCCGTGCCGAACACGACGACGCGGGCGAACTCATCAACAACCTGCTGGCCGACATCGCCTACGAAGCCCATCTGCTCGGCAGCGAAGAAGGCAAAGCCGGCGAAATCAAATGGCGCAACGTTACCGACCTCACCGACTGGCTGGCGCGCAAAGGCGGGCAAGACGGCAAAAACATCATCGAAATCGCCCAAACCATCGCCCTGATGACTTTGCTCGAAGGCAAAAACGAAGAAGAAACAGATGCGGTCAAACTTTCCACCCTGCACGCCTCCAAAGGTCTGGAATATCCGTATGTGTTTCTCGTAGGCTGCGAAGAAGGGATGCTGCCCCACGCCGACAGTATCGAAGAGAGCAACGTCGAGGAAGAGCGGCGCTTGATGTATGTAGGCATCACCCGTGCCAAACGCCAGCTCACGCTCACCCACTGTGTGAAGCGCAAACGGCAAGGCACATGGCAGTTTCCCGACCCCAGCCGCTTTATCGACGAAATGCCGCAGGAAGATTTGAAAATCCTCGGCAGAAAAGGCGGCGAACCGATTGTGAGTAAAGAGGAAGGCAAGAGCAATCTGGCCGGTTTGCGTGCAATGCTGACAGAGAAATCGCAGAACCGGAAGTAACAGGTAACAAAATCGAAACATGCCTGGCAAAACGGATCAAACAATGCCTGTCTGAAAGCTTTTTCAGACAGGCATAATTATTCATAAAATCTCTGGATTTTAAGTGTTGCAGCAACAATATATAGCGCTACAATACATACCCTGCATCAATAAGGAATCCTCATGCAAAGTACACTCCCTTTTTTCGGCGTTGTCCGCGTCAGCGGTGAAGACCGCGCCGTTTTCCTTCACAACCAGCTCTCCAACCATATTGAAGGCCTGTCTGAAAACCAAGCCTGTTATGCCACCTACAACACGCCCAAAGGCCGCGTGATTGCCAATATGCTGGTTGTCAACCGCGGTGAAGACATCTTATTGCTGATGGCTGCCGATCTGGTAGAAAAAACCGTCAAGCGCCTGCGGATGTTTGTGTTGCGCGCCAAAGTCGTGTTTGAAACCCTGCCCGATTTTGCCGTGGCTGCCGAACTTGCCGACAGCACACCACAGCCCGCTTCGGAACCGCAGCTTACCTTTGCCGCGCCTGCCGAAAACGGCATCAGCCGCATCAACCTGCCGCACGGCGGCGCGATGTTGGTCGGCCAAGCAGATTTATTGCCCGTTTACGATGCGGCAGCCGAAAACGCTTGGAATCTGCATGAAATTCAAAGCGGCTACCCGTGGATCAGCGAAGCCACCACCGAAACCTGTGTGGCGCAAATGCTCAACCAGCACATTATCGGCGGCGTCCACTTCAAAAAAGGCTGTTATCCGGGTCAGGAAATCATTGCACGCGCGCAATACCGCGGCCAAGTGAAGCGCGGTTTGGCCGTTTTAGCAGCCGACGTACAGGAAACCGCCGGCATCGGTGTGCTGCTGGAAGGCGAAGATGCGGGCATCATCATCAACACTGCGAAAACCGGGCAAGGCAGCCTGAATCTGGCCGTTATCAAACACAGTGCGGCGGGCAAAACGCTGGTTGATGCCGCCAACAATGTTTTACAGCAAACCCGCCAGTTTTTTGAAGCGGCAACAGATTAAACCCGACATCAAATCCTGTTAAAAACATACTATGATACAGATAAGAAGGCGGTTCAAATCTGCCGCCACTACGCGGAAAATCCTCAATTTGTGGCCGCCGCTTTTGTTCAGCGGCATCCACATCACTGAATTGTCGGAAGATTTCCGCCACATCAAAAGCCGCCTGCGTGATTGGCCGAGCACGCGCAACCTGCACGGCGCACAGTTCGGCGGCAGCCTGTTTGCGCTCACCGATGCCGTGTATGCCGTAATGTTCAACGGGCTGATCGGCAACAAATATTTTGTGTGGGACAAATCCGCGCACATTGATTTCATCAAACCCGGCCGCGGCGAAGTGTATATCGACTGCACCATAACCGATGAAATGCTGGCCGATGTGTACGAACACACCAAAAACGGTGAAAAATATCTGCCTGAGTATGAAGTGCGCATTTTCGATAAAAACGGCGACACCGTTGCCATCGCCAAACGCACCCTGTATATCCGGCTGAAACCGAGTTTCCGCCCTAAAGCGGAATCACAACCCCCCGCATAAAACAATGCCTGTCTGAAAACTTTTTCAGACAGGCATTTCACTTTTCCAAATCAAAGCGAACTGATTACCGCATTCGCCCCGGCCGCCACCGCCAGCCGGTATAAAACCTCCTGCGGCATGCCGTTGTGCCACAGCCCCGAGATATTGGCCAACACAGGCAGGTGGCTCAAACCGCGCACGCGCGCCACCGCATCCACATCCAAGCGGTGCGGATAATCCGGCTCAAAACTAAGTGTGCCCGCTTCGCCCAAAATAATCTGGTGGTTGCCCTTCAGCGCCACCCGTTCGGCGGCAACCAGCCATTCATTGTAAAGATGGTGTTTGTCTTTGCAGAGCACCAAAGGCGTGTTCAGCCTGCCCACTTCATCCTGCAACATGCGGTTGGCCATCAGCTCGCCGCCCAGATAAAGAATATCGGCCTCATGCACCAAAGCCGCCTCAATCTGGCGCACATCACGGATACGCACCAACACGGGCTGCCCCCTGCCGTGGCAGCTTTGCAGCGCTTCGCGCATTTGTGCAATCTGCTCTTTTTCATTAAACCGAACGGTATCCGCATACGGCGTGTCGGGCACGGAAAACGGGTCGATATACGCGGCATCCGCAGTTGGGCGCGCATTGGGTTCCGTTGTGATATTGAGCACTTTCTCCGCGCCGAACGCCACGCCGCGCACCGAAATCACGCTGTCTTGCGCCTGCGTTTCACGGCTGATGATGCGCCAGTCGTTCAGCACCCTGATGGCACGTTCCACCTGCGGCAACCGCTCCAATTCGTTCGGCTGAAACACCCGCTCGTCTCCCACCGCACCAATAATCGTGCGCTCCTCGCCTTCCGACACATGCTCCGCCAGCCCGCGCGAGCGGATAAACGCCACCACTTCCGCCACCGATTGCGGCAAAGCATGTTTCTGCATCACAATAATCATAAATCTTCTCCGAAAGCACTTGGCCGCATGTTAGCAATTTTTTAAATAATCCGCCATTTTTCAGACAGGCATTTGTTATATACTTACCGCTTCGTCACCTCATCCTAAATTCAATGGTTTCCCGCCTAAAATCAGGCAAATTCTGGCTCAAACTGCTCGCATTCGGCAGCATGGCCTTATCCGTCACCGTGGCAGGTCTGTATATCGCGCTCCATCAAGCGGTATTCAGCCCCGAGCGTTTGCATCAAGCGGGAGCAAGCGCATTGGCCGGCACCGGCAGAACCCTGCGCTTCGACAAAAACATCGGCCGCACCTGGTTTCCCCGCCCCACCGTTACCCTCAACAACGTTACCCTTTCCGGCACCGGCCACACACAAAACGTACACTTGGGCCAAATGCGCATCGGGCTGGCCTGGTCTTCACTGCTGGGCAACCCCAGCATCGAAAAATGGGTTATCAACGGCGCCGACATCACATTGGAGCAAAACAGCGAAGGCAAATGGAATCTGCAAGAGCTTTGGCAAAACCGGAAAAAATCCGGGATTAGTGTCAACCGCCTGATTGTCGAAAACGCGCGCCTGCACATCCTTACCCCGGCCAGACAGCACCACCTCTCTGAAATCAATCTCAAGTTCACCAGCAACGGCAGCCAAAGCCACAGCTTTACCATCAATGGCAAAGCCGACAATGCCCATCTGAAAAACCTCCGCTGGGAAGGCAGCGGCACCGCCCTTGCCGCGCCGAACGGTTGGCGGCTGCCTGATTTGCGCATTGCTGCCTTTGCCGAATACCGCGGTAACCCCGTCAATCTCACCGCCGCAGGAGGCGCACAATGGCACGACCGCGCCCTCAGCCTCAACAAAATCACCGCCAATCTGCACAGCCCGCTTTACCAAACCCACATCAGCGCATCCATACCCGCCGCCGAGTGGAAAAACGGTCTCTTTCATGCCGGCGCCATCGACAGCATCATCAACGCCCGCCGCTACGAAACCGAGTGGAGCGGCGCATTCAACATCAACAATTTACAACTCTCGCCTTCGCAAATCGACGCAGGCCGGGCCACCTTAAGCGCAGGCGGCACCACCCACGGCAAAACCGCCACCCTCAACATCAGTTCGCCCGTTTCATGGCAAGCCGCACAAGGCTGGCAACTGCCCGATTTAAAAATCACCACCCGCCAAGACCAAGCCCAAACCGACGGCGGGCCGCGGTTTATCAGCACACTTTCCGGCAACCTGAGCGGCAGCCCCGAAGGCAACTGGCAACTTTTCCTGAGCGGCCTGTTCGACCGGCAACGCGCCAGCCTGAAAGCCGCCTACACCCGGGAAAACCGCACACTGCAAGCAGAAGCCGGCCTCAACAAACTGGCTTTCGCCCCCTATCTCAAAGAGCTGCAAAACGAAAGCCGCTTCAGCTACCCGCGGTTTCTCACCGGCTCCGACCGCATACAGATCAACGCCCTGCTGCTGCTGGATAACCTTCAGCTGCCCAATTTGGAAGTGAACCGCATCAAAACGCGCCTGCAGGCCGACAACAGCAATATCACCTTATCCGATTTCAGCGCAGAGCTTTACGGCGGCACCACCACGGGCAGCCTCCATATCGAAAACAAAGACACCCTGTCCTACCATCTCCAACAGCAAACCAAAGGCATCCAAGTGCTGCCGCTGATGCGCGACCTATTGCGCTACAACAGCCTGGCAGGCACCGGCGACGTATCGTTCGACTTCACCACCAAAGGCAAAAACCGCCGCGAGCTTACCCAAAATCTCAACGGCAAGCTCAACCTCAAGCTGCAAAAAGGCGCTTGGATCGGCATCGACATCAACAACATCCTCAAACAAGCCGCGTTCGACCAAACCGAAAGCGAAAACAAAAGCACGCCTTTCAACAGCTTCACCCTCAACAGCCTGATACAAAACGGCGTCGGCAGCCACCAAAACGCCGAGCTGGTCACTGACCGCTTCTACATCCTCAGCAGCGGCAGCCTCGACTTAAGCAAACTGCTGATGAATGAAAACATGCTCATCAGCACCACCAACGGCGAAGCCGCGCAAATCCCGCTCAACATCAGCGGCCCGGTCGACAACCCTTCCGTAACCCTCAATTACAGCGGCCTGACCCGCGGCCTGAACACCCCCCAAGAAAAACAAAAAGCCCTCGCCGACACCTTGCGCGAACAATTCAACCTATTCAGCCAACCCTAAAACACCGGCACATCACAATGCCTGTCTGAAAGTGTTTCAGACAGGCATTGCGGTATATAACCGAACAACCAAAATACCCGTCATGCTCGGGCTTGACCCGAGCATCTTAAATATATAGTTAATCAACTTAACAACAGCTTATCAAATCCCTTTTGCTGCTAAAATAACGCCCTATTCCGACAACCCAAGCTGCCTGAACTTTTCCGGCAGCTAAAACCATTTATACATCATGAATTATCCCATCCCCGCCCCCGCCCAAAAATCCCGCTGGCTCGGCCTTTCGCGCGGCAGCCTGCCTTTGATGCTTACCGAATGCCTGCCTGAACAACCTGTAAAAATCATTCTCACGCAAGATGTGGAGCAGGCTTTGCGGCTGCAAACCGCGTGGCAGTTTTTCCGCCCGCAGGATAATGCGGTGTTTCTGCCCGATTGGGAAACGCTGCCCTACGAACGTTTTTCGCCGCATCAGGATTTGGTTTCGGAGCGGCTTTCTGCCTTGTGGCAGCTGAAAAACGGGCAGGCCGACGTGTTGGTGGTGCCGGTGGCCACCGCTATGCAGAAGCTCGCTCCGGTGTCGTTTCTGCTCGGGCGCACGTTTTGGCTGAAAACCGGCCAGACTTTGGATATCGACGCGCTGCGGGAAAACTTGATTGAAGCGGGTTACAGCCATGTTTCCAACGTGATTGCCGCCGGCGAATTTGCAGTGCGCGGCGGTATTTTGGATATTTTTCCGATGGGCGCGGAGTTGCCGTACCGCCTCGATATGTTCGACGATGAAATCGACAGCATCAAAACTTTCGACCCCGACACCCAGCGCACGCTTGCTCCGGTAAGCGAAATCCGCCTGCTGCCCGCGCACGAGTTCCCCACCGATGACGACGCGCAAAAAATCTTCCGCAGCCGTTTCCGCGAAGAAATCGAGGGCGACTATAACGCCGCCGCCGTGTACAAAGCCGTGAGCAACGGCCATTTCGGTGCGGGCGTGGAATATTATCTGCCGCTGTTTTTTGAAAACGAATGCGCCACATTGTTCGACTATATCGGCGAAGAAGCCGTTGTCGTGTGCCTCGGCGACGTACACGCCGAAGCTGCGCGCTTTTGGGCGGACGTGAAAACCCGTTATGCGATGGCGCAGGGCGATGATGCTTACCCGCCTTTGCATCCACAGCATTTGTATCTCAGCGAAGACCAGTTTGCAGGCCGTCTGAAACCTTACGGGCAAATCCTGCCCGACTTCCACGGCAAACAACACGCGCTGCCCGATGTGGCCGTGAACCGCCAATCCGAAACCCCGCTCGCCGCACTGCAAAGTTTTCAGACGGCCTTTAACGGTAAAGTGTTGCTGTGTGCCGAAAGTGCAGGCCGCCGCGAAACCATGCTCGGCTTTATGCAGCAGCACGGCTTGAAAGCGCAAAGTGTGGATGGCTGGCAGTCGTTTTTAGACAGCGATGCGCCGTTGTGCATTACCGTAACGCAGTTGGCTTATGGGTTTCAGTTGCCGTCTGAACAGGCCGACAGCACAGACTTGCCCTATTTTTCAGACGGCCTCGCCGTTATCACCGAATCCGACCTCTACCAATACGTCGCCCGCAGCCGCACCGCACGCCGTAAGAAACACGCCCAAGTTTCAGACGGCCTTTTGCGCGATTTGGCCGAAATCAACATCGGCGATCCCGTGGTACACGAAGAGCACGGCATAGGCCGCTATATGGGCTTGGTCAGCATGGATTTGGGCGAAGGCAGCACCGAAATGATGCTGCTCGAATACGCCAACGAAGCCCAGCTTTATGTGCCCGTGTCGCAGCTGCACCTGATCAGCCGCTATTCCGGCCATGCCTATGAAAACGTGCAACTGCACCGTTTGGGCACTGCTGCGTGGAACAAAGCCAAACGCAAAGCCGCCGAAAAAGCCCGCGACACCGCCGCCGAACTACTCAATCTCTACGCCCAACGTGCCGCACAAGAAGGCTTTAAATTCCAGTTTAACGAATTGGACTACCAAGCCTTTTCAGACGGCTTCGGCTACGAAGAAACCGAAGACCAAGCCGCCGCCATCGCCGCCGTACTCAAAGACCTCACCCAAGGCAAACCGATGGACAGGCTCGTGTGCGGCGATGTCGGCTTCGGCAAAACCGAAGTCGCCCTGCGCGCCGCCTTCGTGGCCGTAATGGGCGGCAAACAAGTGGCCGTGCTCGCCCCCACCACGCTGCTGGTGGAACAACACGCACAAAATTTCAGCGACCGCTTCGCCGATTTTCCCGTTAAAGTCGCCCAGCTTTCCCGCTTCAACAGCAGCAAAGAAACCAAAGCCACGCTCGCCGGCATGGCCGACGGCACAGTCGATATCGTTATCGGTACGCACAAACTTGTGCAAGACGACATCCGATTCAAAAACTTGGGTTTGGTGATTATCGACGAAGAACACCGCTTCGGCGTGCGCCAAAAAGAGCAGCTCAAACGCCTGCGCGCCAACGTCGATATCCTCACCCTTACCGCCACCCCCATTCCGCGCACCCTCAGCATGGCGCTCGAAGGCTTGCGCGATTTCTCGCTCATCACCACCGCGCCCAGCCGCCGTTTGGCCGTTAAAACCTTCGTCAAACCTTTCAGCGAAGCCAGCGTGCGCGAAGCCGTGTTGCGCGAACTCAAACGCGGCGGGCAAGTATTCTTTTTACACAACGAAGTCGAAACCATCGAAAACATGCGCGAACGCCTGCAAGAGTTGCTGCCCGAAGCACGCATCGGCGTTGCCCACGGTCAATTGCGCGAGCGCGAACTCGAACAAGTGATGCGCGACTTCCTGCAACAGCGGTTCAACCTGCTGCTGTGTTCCACCATCATCGAAACCGGCATCGACATCCCCAACGCCAACACCATCATCATCAACCGCGCCGACAAATTCGGCCTTGCCCAACTGCACCAACTGCGCGGGCGCGTCGGCCGCAGCCACCACCAAGCCTACGCCTACCTGCTCACACCCGAATACATCACCAAAGATGCCGAAAAACGCCTCGATGCCATTTCCGCCGCCGACGAACTCGGCGCAGGTTTTACCCTTGCCATGCAGGATTTGGAAATCCGCGGTGCCGGCGAAATCCTCGGCGAAGGGCAAAGCGGCGAAATGATGCAGGTCGGCTTCACCCTCTACACCGAAATGCTCAAACAAGCCGTGCGCGACCTCAAAAAAGGCCGCCAACCCGACCTCGACGCACCGCTGGGCGTAACCACCGAAATCAAACTGCACAGCCCCGCGCTTTTGCCCGAAAGCTATTGCCCCGACATCCACGAACGGCTCGTGCTCTATAAACGCCTCGCCACCTGCGAAACCGAAGGCCAAATCAACAGCGTGCACGAAGAACTCGTCGACCGCTTCGGCCTGCCCGAACAACCTGTGAAAACCCTAATCGAAAGCCACCGCATCCGCCTGATTGCCAAAGAAATGGGCATAGACGCGATCGATGCCACCAGCGACGCCGTTACCCTCACCTTCGGCAAACACCACAACATCGACCCCGCGCAGATTATCCTGCTGATGCAAAGCAACAAAAACTACCGCATGGCCGGTGCGGACAAATTAGGCGTAAGCGCAGTGATGGAAGATGTGGAAACACGGATTCAGACGGTGAAAGCGGTTTTGAAGAAATTGGGGGAGAAGTGAACAATGCCTGTCTGAAAAACTTTTCAGACAGGCATAACCGTAGGTCGGACATCCCTGCCCGCTATCTGTATTTATAAATTTAGGTTTTATAAATGATGAATCAAGAATTTTATAATCAAATTTCACAAGCGTGTTGTTACATTACTGTATTTTTGAATGATGAATTAATTAGTGAGGGAACCGGATTTGCCTTTACTCAGGATGGCCAAATTATGACTGCTGGTCATGTGATAACAGGAAGGATGCCATTAAAGCATGAAGATTATAATGATTCAGCTATCAAAATTTTTGCCAAGTTTCCTGGTAAGTCCTTATTAGAGTGCCGTATATTAATCTGTGGGGTTCATATATTATTTCCAGCCTTTAAAAATCTTATTCAAATTGATCAAGCTATCATAAAACCTATTAACACTCTGGATTTTGATTATCCAATACTGAAAACCATATATGGTGAAATAAAACTAGGAGAAGAGGTTTTGTGTGCAGGATATTCAGATGAATTAGAAATTCCTTTTCAAATTGAAAAGAATTTAAAACCAAATATAGAAAATGTAGATTTATTCTATGATGCAATGAAATTTGGTTATCTATCTGATATGACAGGTCCCATCATTAAACGTGGATATATTTCTAATATAAGACAAATACAATCTTCAGGATCTATCCTTATAGATAAACCTCAATATAATATAGAATTATCATTTAATGTTTTTATGATAGACACATCTATGCATTCTTGAGCAAGCGGAGGACCTATTATGAATAAAGATGGAGAAATAATAGGTATCTTAACGAAAAGAGCAATAACTTCAGTATCTCAAAAAGATGCCCCTACATTAAAAGTACCGTCTGGTTCGACTATTGGCATTAGCTTTGAACCTATTCATATGGCTTGCACCATATTAAATCATGCTCATAATCTAAAATTAATTGATGACGATAACTAAGCGGGCAAGAATGCCCGCCCTACAATTGATGGTTTTGAGATCTGCGGATAAAACACAAAAAAAGAAAAACGTCATGCCCAATTTCCGCTGCCATTATGTGCCGGGCGGTATGTATTTTTCACGGCAAATCTGAACAACTGTTCAAAGAATTACCTCACCCGCTATATCGGCGAATTTCGGGTGGCCTACCGTGAAACGCTGTGGCATTTGCCGTTTGAAACCGTGGCCATCTGCATTTTGCCCGACCACTTCCATTGCATTATGCGCTTGCCCGAACATGACCGTGATTTTTCACGGCGCATTCAAAATCTGAAAATCAACTTCAGCAAACGGTTGCCCGAAGGAATCCGCTCACCCAATACGACCCAATCCAATAAGCGGGAAAGCGGCATTTGGCAAAGCCGTTTCTGGGAACATGCCATCCGAAACGAGCGGGATTTGGAAAACCATATTCATTACATTTATTACAATCCCGTTAAGCACGGCCATGCCGAGCAAGTGTGTGATTGGCCCTATTCTTCGTTTCATCAGGATGTGGCTTCGGGTTTATTCAATGCGGTTTGGGGCAGCAGCATGCCGTCTGAAATTCAAAATTTATATAACGATTAAACCGTAGGGCGGCCATCCCTGCCCGCCCTACTAGTCACAATGCCTGTCTGAAAAACTTTTCAGACAGGCATGTTCGCTCGTTTAAACCTGAAAATACTGCGTTATAGCCAAATCAAAAATAATCTTCCCGCCGCCTGCTTCTGCCGAATACCGCTTCTCTCGCCTCTCTGATACACAGGCGGTTGTAAGTGGCGCGTTGCTGGTGGTTGTTATCAAACACTTTCATATCCATATTAGGCGGATGCGGCACTTGTTCGGCAAAATGGTTTTTCAAGTTTTCCCACCGCTCGCGCCGGAGATGCACTATGGCAAACATATCGGCGGAAATGCTCACGCCCACGCTCAATTGTTGCTGAGATGCCTGCAAACAAAAGCCGGTGTCGGCAAAAAGGCAGCAGTCAGATTCGTCCGTATAGCGGAACACTTCGATTTTTACCGCATCCGGCTCGGCAAACAAGCCTGCAAACATGCGTTCAAACAAAGAAGGCTGCATTACCCCGTCGCTAAGCATGCCGTAAAGATTAGCCAGCCAACGCGTATAGCCTTCGGGAGAAAAGGCAAAGGTATTCAAGATGCGTGCCAAACGCGGCTGCGGCCTTTGCTCAATCAGCTTTACAAACTCCGCGCTCACTTCAGGCAGCTGCGACAACACGGCCTGATGCAAGCTGTGTACAAATAAAATATTGTGATTATTGGGATTTCTAAAAATGCCGAGCAGTTTCAGCTGCAAAATGCGCCATAAAGCCTTCGGCACTTTTTGTCTGCCGCTGCTCACCAACCGCAAAGCATGGCATGCTTCTTCATAGCCGCTTTCATGGCGGCTGAACCAGCTTTCCAAATTGTATTGGCTGCCTCCGCTGCCGCCCACGAACGACAATGTATATAAATTGTTTACTTCCAAATTGTGTAAGAAACTCTAGCGTTGTTTACAGTATTTGAAAGACAATACTGCCATGAACATCCATAAAAACACCCGCCTTACCCCGCACCAACGCCAAGCCGTTTGGCGCGCCTATACGCAGGATAAAATCACCGTTACCTCACTGGCCCGGCAATACCAAGTCAGCAGGGTTACCATTTACCGCATCCTAAAGGCCGCACGGCTGCAGCTGCTCGCACCACAAAACAGCACCAACAACCGTTTCAAACAGGCCAAATACGGAATGAAGCGTTTGGCAAAAGTGGAAAAACACATCGAAGAAAAGCTCAAGAAACAGGCCAAACGCTACAACAAATCCTATCCCGGCGAAATGGTGCATTTCGACACCAAACGACTGCCTTTGTTGCAAAACCAAAAAGCAACCGCCTCAAGAGATTACCTGTTTGTCGCCATTGACGACTATTCCCGCGAACTGTATGCGGCCATTTTGCCCGACCGTACAGCGGCTAGTGCGGCCAAGTTCCTTTTGCGTGATGTGATTGACTGTTGTCCTTATACCATCGAATGCGCCTATTCGGACAACGGCATGGAATACCGTGGCAATGCGTCGCATCCGTTTGCGGTTGCCTGTGTGCAGAACAACATCAACCAGAAGTTTACCCGTATTGCCCGACCGCAGACCAACGGTAAGGCAGAACGGGTAATCCGCACCCTGATGGAAATGTGGCATGACAAAGTTCCGTTTATGGATTCGGAACACAGGCAGAAGGAATTGTGCCGTTTTGTGAATTTTTATAATACGGTTAAGCCGCATAAGGGCTTGAAGGGCGATACGCCTTTTGAGGTTTTACAGGCTTATTTTTCTCAATCTGTTGTGTAAACAACGCGAGGATTTCTTACAAATGATGCCCTTTGGTAACATTGGCCGTAAGTAAGGCATAAGGCTTTTCCTCGCACTCGGGTGGTTCGCAATCACTCAGAATAAACGCTCGTTTCATCATTTCAAACAGCCTGCTGTTAACTTGTTTAAGTGTTGATGATAACCATGTTGTTGAAAACAATACAAGAAAGAAATAACACAATGCCTGTCTGAAAAAAGTTTTTAGACAGGCATTGTGCTAGCAAGCGGCATTATCAAGCCAGTTTCGCTTTCAGCAATTCCTGCACCTGCTGCGGATTGGCTTTGCCTTTGCTGGCTTTCATCACTTGGCCCACCAGCGCATTGAAGGCTTTTTCCTTACCGGCTTTGAATTCTTCCACCGATTTGGCGTTATTTGCCAACACTTCGTCGATAATTTTTTCAATCGCGCCGGTGTCGGTCATCTGTTTCAAACCGTCGCGTTCGATGATGGCTTCGGCATCCAAATCGCTGCCCCACATCGCTTCAAACACCTGTTTGCCGAGTTTGTTACTTAATGTGCCATCGGCGATTTTCGCCACCAATCCGGCCAGGCGGTCGGCCTGAATCGGGCTTTCAGACAGGCTCAAACCTTCTTTGTTCAATGTAGCGGCCAATTCGCCGTTCATCCAGTTCGCTACCAATTTACCTTGTCCGCTGGCTTGGGCGGCGGTTTCAAAGAAAGCGGCTTGAGAGCGGCTGGCGGTTAACAAACGGGCATCGTAGTCGCTCACGCCGAAATCGGCTACGAAACGCTGTGCCATTTCAGACGGCAGCTCAGGCATTTCGTCTTTCGCTTTTTGTAACTGGCCGTCTGAAATCATCACCGGCAATAAATCGGGGTCGGGGAAATAGCGGTAGTCGTGCGCGTCTTCTTTCAGGCGCATCACGCGGGTTTCGCCTTTATCGGGGTCAAACAGCATTGTCGCTTGCTGCACTTTGCCGCCGTCTTCCAAAATCTCAATTTGGCTTTCCACTTCATAATTAATCGCCTGTTCCAAGAAGCGGAAAGAGTTTAAGTTTTTGATTTCACGACGAGTACCGAATTCCTGCTGGCCTTTCGGGCGCACCGATACGTTGGCATCGATACGGAACGAGCCTTCCGCCATATTGCCGTCGCAAATATCCAGCCACGTTACCAAGCCGTGCAAAGCTTTAGCATAAGCCACAGCCTCGGCGGCGGAACGCATTTCCGGTTCGGAAACCACTTCCAGCAGAGGCGTACCGGCGCGGTTGAGGTCGATGCCCGTTGCACCGCTCAAGCCTTCATGCACCGATTTGCCCGCATCTTCTTCCATGTGCGCACGCGTAACATTGATGGTTTTGACTTCGTCGCCCACCACAATCTCCAACTTGCCGTGTTCCACAATCGGCAAATCCAATTGGCTGATTTGATAGCCTTTCGGCAAATCGGGGTAGAAGTAGTTTTTACGGTCGAACACGTTTTTTTGGTTGATTTTCGCATCCAAAGCCAAACCGAGCTTGATAGCCTTTTCCACCACCTCGCGGTTCATCACCGGCAACACGCCCGGCAAAGCACATTCCACCACGCTGGCATGTGCATTCGGCTCGGCACCGAAAGCGGTGGAAGCACCGCTGAAAATTTTGGATTTGGTATTTAATTGGACGTGGATTTCCAGTCCGATTACGGTTTCCCAGGTCATAAAAAATCTTTCAAAATCAAGGAATATTTTAAAATTTAGGTAGATTGGTCGGGTATGAAACCCATATCCAGTAATTCTTGTTTCAACATTGCGCACCACTTAGGCAGTTTGGTTTCCATTTGCATCAGATTTTTATTGTGTAACCAAAAAATAATTTTAGGCTTGTCATCCGAATTATCGTAAATGAAGACCTCGTC
Source organism: Neisseria canis (assembly GCF_900636765.1). Classification (NCBI taxonomy): domain Bacteria; kingdom Pseudomonadati; phylum Pseudomonadota; class Betaproteobacteria; order Neisseriales; family Neisseriaceae; genus Neisseria; species Neisseria canis. The sequence goes on along the minus strand of NZ_LR134313.1, from coordinate 1,644,112 downwards.
ACAAAACGGCAAAACTAAAGGCAGATTTGTCCGACTGATTTTATAACGATGCCGTATTGTTTGTTCGTCAATAAAGTGCCCGCCTGCCGCTACACGGGCTGCTACACGCTCTACATTCAACTCCACATCTGCTACACCTACATAATTTAGCCGCACATAAAACCCGCATTGTTTGGCTTTTTTAATTCGCTGTACAATGGAATACCCCGATAAAGTGGATTCCATTGAAAAAGAAATACGCTTCTCTAAAGCAAATTTAAACAGTTTGAGTGCTTCTTTTCCCGCTTCAAAATCTACTGAACGGGGTGCGACTGGATGAATTTGTGCTGCAATATGATCCGAATCAATGATGATTTGAACAGCATCCTGATTAAACGAACGCAATGTGGATTTACCGGCTCCATTCGTGCCACAGTAGAAAACAGCTAAATTATTTGACGGCATATTTAATAACTTTTTCTTTGCCGTCAGGGTAATGACGGATGAGATCGCCATTCTCACGCCGATACACGACAACTTCACGCTGTTTTTTATCTGACATCCATGCGTTGAACACAACATGAAGCTGGCGTTGTTTTTCTAAAAGTTCTTCGCGCTTAGTCATTAGAAACTCCTTTTTATTACCAATCAGGATTATTTGACATTACTTTCCTATACCGTCCTCGGGCAGAAAATTCAATCACATTTTGATCACGCAAAATTTGCAGCTGCTGGCGGATTTTGTCTTTAATGTGGTTGTTTTCAGGAAATTGAATAGACAATTGCTGCTCAAACGCATACACCTGTTTTAACTCAAATTGCTCAGGCAGGTTTTCAATACATCTCATTATTGCCAAGAGCCAGCCCTTACTTTTAGATTGATGCTGCCTTAAAAACAAATTAGCCTGCCATTGCTCGTGTACTTTTTCAGGCTCAATGATTTGCTGCTTGTGAATCAACAGTATCTTGCCGCTTTCAGGTAGTTTGCCGATATCAATTGTGCAACCTACCCATCCTGCTCGTTTGGCAGTTTCAGGTAAAGGTTTGCGGCGGATAATCATATCGGCAGTAATAAAATGCTTGGGAATAAGCATTAATTGCTGTACGGAATAATCTGATTTTCTATACGACAGAAAAAAGAAGTTCGGATTGTCATCAGCCTGAATACGCTCAATCATGGTTTTGTATGCGCCATCATTGATTTTTTTACCTACTGATTTACCGTTCTTGCTTTTCAGTTCAAATTGTTCTTCGCATTGATGGCAAAGAAAATCCTGTACAGGTCGGTTATTTCTTACCTTTTTAATTGGTTTGCAGCCACAATTCGGACAATAAATATTTTCAGCCATCCAATTTTCCGTCAACACACGGGCAATTTGAGATGCACTTTTGTAACCTTCTGCTAACCGGGTATTGAATCGCAAATTCATTTTTCAGACGGCCTTAATTATTCAGGTAGCCCTTTTTAAACACCGGCAGGCATTTTATTGTGCCAATCACTTTCCAACTGCATCTGATGCGCCACGCCCAGCAATTTCGCTTCGGCGAAATAATTGCCAATCAACTGTACGCCAATCGGCAGGCCGTCTGAAGAGAAGCCTGCGGGCAGGGTCATGGCGGGAAGGCCGGCGAGGTTGACGGCGATGGTGTAGATGTCGGAAAGGTACATCTGCACGGGGTCGTTAATGTTGCTGTTCAGTTTGGGCGCGGCGGTGGGTGCGGTAGGTGCGAGGATGATGTCGCATTGCTGTAAGGCCGTCTGAAAATCGTTGGTTACCAAACGGCGCAGTTTTTGGGCTTTGAGGTAGTAGGCGTCGTAATAGCCGTGGCTCAAAACGTAGGTGCCGATCATGATGCGGCGTTTGACTTCGCTGCCGAAGCCTTCGGCGCGGGTGTTGCTGTACATTTCTTCCAAGTCGCCGAATCGGGCGGCGCGGTGGCCGTAGCGTACGCCGTCGTAGCGGGATAGGTTGGTGCTGGCTTCGGCCGAGGTCAAAACATAATATGCGGGGATGGAAAGCTCGGTTTGCGGCAGGCTCACTTCTACCATTTCTGCGCCTTGTACTTTAAGCAGGTCGATGGCCGCTTGAATGGCTTTTTGTACGTCTGCGCTCATGCCTTCGCCGAAGTATTCTTTGGGCAGGCCGACTTTCAAGCCTTTGAGGGGTTGGTTTAAGTTGCGGGTGTAGTCTTCTTTGGCGCGTTCCAAGCTGGTGGAATCGCGTTCGTCGAAGCTTGCCATGGCATTCAGCAGAATGGCGCAGTCTTCGGCGGTTTGCGCCATCGGGCCGGCTTGGTCGAAGCTGGATGCGTAAGCCACCATGCCGAAACGGGATACGATGCCGTAGGTTGGTTTGATGCCGGTAATGCCGCAATGCGAAGCGGGTTGGCGGATGGAGCCGCCGGTGTCGGAGCCTAATGCCGCCGGTGCCAAACGGGCGGCGATAACGGCTGCGGAACCGCCGGAAGAGCCGCCGGGTACGTTTTCTAAATTCCACGGATTTTTAGTGGCGCCGTCAAACGAGGTTTCGTTGGTCGAACCCATCGCGAATTCGTCCATATTGGTGCGGCCGAGCGTTACCATGCCTTCGTTGAGCAGGTTTTGCACGACGGTGGAGGTGTAGGGGGAAACAAAGTTGTCGAGCATTTTGCTGGAACACGCGCTTCTCCAACCTTGTTGGCAGAAGATGTCTTTAAAGGCAATGGGTACGCCGGTGAGGATGCCTGCGTTTCCGGCGGCCAAGCGTTCGTCGGCGGCCTTGGCTTCGGCAAGCGTTAATTCTTTATTCAGGGTGGTGTAGCCGTTGATGGCGGGGTTTCGGGCGTCGATGGCGTTGAGGTATTCTTGCGCCAGCTCGGTGGCGGAAATTTTTTTGGTTTGCAGCAATTCGCTGGCTTGTTTTAAGGTGTATTGGGTCATGGGTATCTGCTTGTCTTGTGTCAGATGTTGCTTAATCTTTTCAGACAGGCATTCTTAAATAGAATATGCCTGTCTGAAAAATATTGAATCCGTTTTATTCTTCAATCACTTGCGGCACGATATACAAGCGGTTGCGCACTTCCGGGGCAACGGCCTGATACTCTGCTGCGTGATCAGTTTCGGTAACCGCATCTTCGCGCAGGCGCAAAGCCACTTCGTGAGGATGAGCCATTGGTTCTACGCCTTCAGTGTCAACAGTTTGCATTTTTTCAACCATGGCAAAAATATCGTTTAATTCTTGCAGATTTTGCGCTTTTTCTTCTTCTGTGAGGCTTAGGCGTGAAAGTTTGGCTATTTTTTCCACATCAGCTAATGTCAAGGCCATTTAAAGTAAATCCTTAAAAATAATAATTAGCAAAATTATCTTCAGTAAGGTATTATTCAGCATAAATAATACGCTTAACCGCGGTGTTCTGAATCAGTCAGGCGCGCGAATTGCAAATTATAAACGAAAACCAGTTGCCCGGCATGGTGTTTTTCAGACAGGCATTACACGATAAAACCTGCAAAAACGCCATGCCTTATCATGTTACCAACATATAACCAAGACAGTAAAAAGGCTTTTCATGTTTGGCTTTTTCAACCGTTTTTTGTCCCATGACCTGGCTATCGATCTGGGTACGGCCAATACGCTTATCTACGCCAAAAACAAAGGTGTGATACTCAACGAACCTTCCATTATCGCGGTTCAGGAAGACGAGCATCACCAAGAATCTACTATTGCCATCGGCACCGAAGCAAAGAAAATGCTGGGCCGCACGCCCGCTTCTATCCGCGTGGTACGCCCGATGAAAGACGGCGTGATTGCCGACTTCGAGCTTACCGGCAAAATGCTTAAACACTTCATCCGCAAAGCCACGGAAGGCCGCCCTTCCCGCGTTATCATTTGCGTACCTTACGGAGCCACACAAGTAGAACGCAAAACCATCGCCGAGTCAGCCAAAGCCGCCGGCGCATCGGATGTTTTCCTGATTGAAGAACCAATGGCCGCTGCTTTGGGCGCAGGCCTGCCTGTAAACGAAGCAGCCGGCTGCATGATTGTCGATATCGGCGGCGGCACAACCGAAATCGGCATTTTGGCTATGAACGAAGTGGTTTACGCCAATTCAATCCGTACTGCCGGCAACGCTTTTGACGAAGCCATCATTCTCTATGCCCGCCGCGAATTCGGAGTCATTATCGGCGATGCCACTGCGGAAAACATCAAACAAACCATCGGAACCGCCTATCCTGTTGAAAATGTGGAAAGCATGATTATTACCGGGCGCAGCATTTCCAAAGGCACGCCACGCACATTTTCAATCAATTCCAATGAAGTATTTGAAGCGCTCAAAGATCCGCTCAACAGAATCATTCAAGCCATTATTACCTCTTTGGAGCTTACCCCGCCGGAACTTGCGTCGGATATTATCGGCCGCGGGTTGGTGCTGGCCGGCGGCGGCGCACTTTTAGGCAATATGGACCGTTTATTGTCGGAAGCCACCGGCCTGCCGGTAATTATTGCGGAAAACCCCTTATGCTGCGTGGCACGGGGAACCGGCTACGCATTGGATTTAATCGGAACCCAACACCCGATTTTGTCGCAAACGAATTAATAAAAATTTTTGATTCCAACTCTGCTGTATATCATGGTTAAACCGTCTTTCAGCTTCGACCGCCCCAAGCGCGTGCCCATAGGCAAGTTTTTCACGCTCTGCCTGACCAGCATCGCGCTTTTAATGCTGGATCAAAAGTTTGAAGCAGTGCAGCATGTGCGCAGCATTGCCGCATCTTTCACTTTCCCTTTACAATGGATTGCCGCCAAACCGGTTGAACTATATGAACACATCAGCCTTCTTGCCCGCTCCCAAACCGAATTAAAAAGCCAAAATCAGGCTTTGCAAACAGAAAATATCAAATTGCAGGCAGCTTCCCACAAAAATCAGGCCTTAGAAAAAGAATTAAACGAATTAAAAAACGTTTTACATTTGAAGCAGCTGAATTTTACCGACTCGGTTGCTGCCGAAGTAGTGTCAAACGGCAGCAATCCGTTTTCCGATTTACTGGTCATCGACAAAGGCAGCGAAAGCGGCATCCGCGTAGGCGATGCCGTGATAGACCGCAACGGTTTGGTTGGGCAAATCACGCAAGCGCGCCGTTACAGCGCAGATTTACGTTTGATATCCGCGAATGAACTGATTGTACCGGTAGCTGTGGCGCGCACAGGTGTTCGCAGTCTGACTTTTGGCAACGGCAACCATGTATCGCTGCGCTATTTTCCTACCGATGCCGATTTACAGGTTGGCGATGTTTTACTCACTTCGGGCATCGACAGCGTTTATCCGGGCGGCATTCCGGTAGCCCGTGTAAAAGAAGCGTCCAAAGCTTCCGGGACGCCTTACTACCAAACCAAGCTCGAAACATCTTCTGCTTTGCAATCCAGCAAATATCTTTTGGTGTTATCCCAAAAACCGACATCTGCTGCCGCTTCTTCCGCCGTAACCGACCAGCCATGAAAAATTTCAGCCAGTCTCCCTCCCACCTGCCCGCAATCCCTGTTGCCGTAGCACTTGCAGGCGCATTACTGCTGGATTTCATACCGCTTCCGGCCGATACTTTTTTCTGGTTGCCGAAATTCAGCGCTTTAGTGTTGATTTTTCTTGCTTTTTACCGCCCCCAAACATTCGGATTAATTACCGCCTTTTTGGTAGGGCTGGCCGTTGATGCGGGCACCGCAACACCATTGGGACAACACGCTCTGGCTTATGTTACAGGCATTTTTTTGCTTCAACTGCCCGGCTTTATAAGCAGGCTCAAAACACCGGCACGCCAGCTTATCGGCGTGTTGGTCATTTTGCTGCTTATCCAAGCCGTATTATTGTTTATCCACGCGGTGGGCCAGCGGCAATTGGTTCATCTTGAAAGCATGCTTGCGCCATTGAGCGGCATGCTGCTTTGGCCTTTAATAGACAAAGTTTTGAAATATTTCTTTAACCGCTTCATGAAATGAAAGAAACAGATACTTCAAAAGCGGCTGAAACACGCGCGCCCAACAAAGATTTCAACCGCCGCCTGGTGGTTGCTTTCTGCGTTATTGTTCTTTCATTTTGCATACTGGCGGCCAATTTCGTTTACCTTCAGGTATTCAAATATGCGGAATATTCCGTTCAAGCGGCTTCAAACCGTATTTCCCTGATTCCCACACCGCCCGTACGCGGCGAAATCGTCGATGCCAACGGTGTGGTTTTGGCACGCAATTATCCTGTATTTTCTCTGGAACTCAGTCCCAAAACCATTGGCAACAAACACATTGATGCCACTATCGAAGCGCTGAAATCCTATGTTGATATTACCGAAGCCGATTTAACCCGCTTCAAGAAATTCCGCTCCGAATTCCGTTCGTATGAAAAAGTGCCGCTCAAGCTTAGATTATCCGTAGATGAAGCTTCGCGCCTGGCCCCACACCTTTCACAGTTTCAAGGAGTGGAAATCAATACCCGTACATTCCGCGAATATCCTTACGGCGCGCTCACCGCCCATTTCTTGGGCTACATCGGCCGCATCAGCGACCGCGACCAGGAAAAGCTCAATGAAAACAACCGCCGCGCACTTTATCGAGGCAGCACGCACATCGGCAAAACAGGCCTGGAAAATTATTATGAAAACCAGCTTCACGGTGCGCCCGGTTACCAACGTGTAGAAAAAGATGCCCACGGCAATATCATGCGCGTTTTAAACAATGAGGAACCTAAAAACGGCCTCACCCTCAAACTGGCCATGGATATCCGCTTGCAGCAAGAAGTTGACCGCATTTTTTCAGACAGGCGTGGCGCTGCCGTTGCCATCGACCCGCAAACCGGCGGCGTGTTGGCTTTCGTATCCAAACCTTCTTTCGATCCCAACCTGTTTATCGACGGCATCGATTCAACCACATGGAAAGCATTGAATGAAGACTGGCAACGCCCGCTGCTAAACCGGGTTACACAAGGCCTCTATCCCCCGGGTTCGACCTTCAAGCCCTTTATGGGCATGGCTTTGCTTGAAAGCGGAAAAATCACGCAAACAACCGTCATCCCCGCGCCCGGAGCGTGGAGTATTCCGGGCAGCCGCCATGTGTTCCGCGATTCCGTGCGCAGAGGGCATGGTTCTGCCAATCTAAGCAAGGCCATCCAAGTTTCATCCGACACTTTTTTCTACCGACTGGGTTATGAAGCGGGCATTGAAAAATTAGGCAAATACTTGGCAGAATTCGGTTTCGGCCAGCAAACCGGCATCGACATCCCAAACGAATACCGCGGCATCCTCCCCTCTCCCGAATGGAAAGAAAAACGCTTTGCCAAGCTGCCTGCCGCCGAGCGCAAATGGAAGCCCGGAGAAATGGTGTCGGTCAGCATCGGACAAGGCTACAACGCGTACACGCCGCTGCAATTGGCGCACGCAACCGCCTCTTTAGCGAACAAAGGCAAAGTATTCCGCCCCCATTTGGTTAAAGAAATTCTGGATTACGGCAAAAAAGAAAAAATTGTGATCGAGCCTGAAGCCAGCAGGGAAATTCCGTTTAAGCAGGAAAATTTCGAATATGTAAAACACGCCATGCAAAAAGTAACACGCCCGGGCGGCACGGCTTGGCGTATCGGCGGCGCGCCTTATCCGCTCGCAGGTAAAACCGGTACGGCGCAAGTTGTACAGATCAAACAAGGGGCGCGCTACAATGCGGCGGCCTTGCGCGAACAACACCGCGACCATGCTTGGTTTATCGGGTTTGCACCGGTGGACGACCCAAAAATCGCTGTCGCTCTGATTCTGGAAAACGGCGGCTGGGGCGCATACGCCGCACCGTTGGTGCGCCAGATAATGGATTATTACCTGTTGAACCTCAACGGGCTGGGCAACCCAACCGGTCAGGCAGCGGCAAATCAAACTCCGCCGCCGGCAATAACCGCATCGGCACCAAACGGCCGAACAGCAACCGCACCACTCGCCCCCCTGCCCGGCTTTCAGACAGGCATTCCGCCGCGAAACCATTCGGGAGCACCGTTACCATGAACACACCGAACAAAACCCATCCTCCCGAAAAATGGCAAACCAAGCTGCAAAAAGTTTTACACATCGTTTGGCAGCCGCTCGACAGCTGGCTGCTCTATGCCATGTTGGCCATTTATATTATGAGCATGTTTTTGCTTTATTCTGCTGACGGGCAAACTTTCGGCCAGCTTGAAAACAAAACATTGCATACCGTAATCGGGTTTATTCTGCTTTGGTTCATTGCCTGGCAGCAACCCAAAACCCTGTCTAAGCTCGCTTTGCCGGTTTATATAGCGGGGGTGTTGATGTTGGTCGGAGTAGAATTGTTCGGCGTAACCGTAAACGGCTCCACCCGTTGGCTGGATTTAGGTTTTACCCGCATACAGCCCTCGGAAATCATGAAAATCGGCCTACCTATGACTATTGCATGGTTTTTACAGCGCTATGAAAACAAACTGCAATGGTTTCATTATGTGATAGCTACCGTAATCACCGCCGTGCCCGTTGTGCTGATTCTCAAACAGCCGGACTTAGGCACCGCCGTATTAATCATGGCATCGGGGCTGTTTGTGATTTTCTTTGCCGGCCTGCCGTGGAAAATCATCTTAATCGCCATAATCGGCTTCGCCGCCTCCTTGCCCCTTATCTGGAATTACGGCTTGCACGATTACCAGCGAACCCGCATCCTCACGCTGCTCGATCCCACCAAAGATCCGCTCGGTGCTGGCTACCACATTTTGCAGTCTATGATTGCCATAGGCTCAGGCGGCATTTGGGGCAAAGGCTGGCTCAACGGTTCGCAAACCCATTTGGACTATATCCCCGAAGCCACCACCGACTTTATTTTCGCCGCCTACGGTGAAGAATTCGGCCTGATAGGCAATCTGCTGCTGCTTTTGGTTTATCTTTTGATACTCGGCCGCGGGCTGTATATTGCCGCGCAGGCAGATTCGCTTTACAGCCGCACCCTGGCAGCCGCATTAACCATGACTTTTTTCTGCTATGCCTTTGTCAACATGGGCATGGTCAGCGGCATTCTGCCCGTAGTGGGCGTACCCTTGCCGCTGGTAAGCTACGGCGGCACCGCCACACTCTCCGTTATGGTGATCCTTGCGATTCTGATGGGCATTTCAAAAGAACGCAAAGATCAGGCTCAAACCCAAACAGAACCCAACAAGGATTTATTTAGGAAACATTAAAAATGGGCATGGAAATCGGCAAACTCATACTCGCCTTTATGGTTTTGATTAACCCGTTCAGCGCACTGGCGATTTTTCTCGACCTCACCCGCAACAACAACACGCGCGAACGGAAAAAAGTGGCGCAAATTGCCTCACTGAGCGTGTTTATCGTGATTGCGGTGTTCGCTTTTTCAGGCAACTGGATTCTGCGTCTTTTCGGCATCAGTACAGGAGCCTTCCAAGTGGGCGGCGGGCTTTTGGTTTTTTTAATCGCCATATCTATGATGAGCGCCGGCAGCAATCCGGCGAAACCGGAAATCGGTGTAGAAGAAAGTAATGAAATTACCGTTAAACCCAAGCATCCTACCCAAAGCGCCGCCTCGGTTGCCGTGGTGCCGCTGGCCATCCCCATGATGATCGGCCCCGGCGGCATCTCTACCGTGGTTATTTACGCTTCGGCAGCAAAAAGCCTGAACGATACCTTGTTTATTGTTGCGGCCGGCGCGATTATCAGCAGCATCTGTTTCATTACCCTGCTGGCCGCCAGCAAAATCAGCAATCTGCTGGGAGAAACCGGTTTGACCATCCTCAACCGCATCATGGGCATGCTGCTGGCCGCTGTGTCTGTGGAAATTGTGGTGGCAGGCTTGAAAGGCTTGTTTCCCCAACTTGCCGGATAAGATTTAGGATTCGAAAAAATCTTTATTTACATGTATCACAAGACATGCAGTAGAGGCCTGTCTGAAAATTTCAGACAGGCCTCTACTGCAGTCAGATTATCTATAAATCAAATAACTTAAAAAGTTATTATATATAAACAAAGAGAACAAATTTTTCCTTAAATACTTCCGCAAGTATCAGTCAAATGACAAGTGCTTCGGAAAAGATCGCGGATAAAATCCCAAAGTCCTCCCAAGAATGTGTTGATACCCGATAGATTTGTCTGAGTTAGAACATCAATTTGTTCAAACCCAAATCCTAAAGAAGAATTGGCTAAAGCACTTGTAAAACAACCCAAAGCTAAAGTTGCTAATAAAAACTTCTTCATAATTTTCTCCTAGTTTCGAACTAACTTTGTAATACATTTTCATATATTACAAAAGTAAGAGTAACTTTAGAAACTAAATTTTCATTTAATACTTTTATTGTTATAATTATATTGATTTATTTTTTCCAGTAAGCCGGTGTAAACAGAATAAATACGGTAAAAATTTCCAAGCGCCCGAGCAGCATCACAATACAGCACAGCCATTTCTGCAACACGGTTAAATCCGCATAATTATGCGCGGGGCCCACGCTGCCCAAACCCGGGCCGGCGTTGGTAATGCAGGCAATGGTTGCAGTAAAAGCAGTGATAAAGTCCAATCCGGCAATCATTTGCGCAAACGTGAAAAAAATCACCGTCATAAAATAAACAAAGATAAACGCCATCACCGCCAGCGCCGTTCGCTCGGAAATCAGGCGTTTGTTCACTTTTACCGTGCGCACGGCGTTCGGATGCAGCAGCAGCAGCATTTCACGCAGGCTGAATTTCGCCAAGGCAACCACGCGCGCCATCTTCACGCCGCCGCCCATAGAGCCGGTGTTGGCCAGAATATTGGATAGGAAAAACATCCAAAGCGATACAATCAGCGGCCATTTGGCAAAATCATAATTGGCATAACCGTTGGCCAAGCCGATGGAAACAAAGTTAAAACTAACGAAACGGAATGCTTCTTCAAAGCTCGTATAATAATTTTTGTACCACAAATAAAAGCTTGATGCGACGATGCTTCCTGCCAACAACACCAACATAACGCGGCTTTCTTGGTTATTCCAATAACTCTTGAGCGAACGCTCGCGCACCATGGCAAAATGGCAGGCGAAATTAATGCCGCCTAAAATCGTTACCACGATCAACACGGTTTCGATAGCGACCGAATTAAAATAGCCGATGCTGTTGTCGTGAGTGGAAAACCCGCCCAACGACGTGGCAGACAATGCATGGCACAACGCGTCAAACCAGCTCATACCTGCCCAGCGCAATGCAAAAAAAGCGGAAACGGTAATCACCGAATAGGAAATCCACAATTTTTTCGCCACTTGCGAAATACGCGGCGCCATTTTATTGTCTTTATCAATACCCGGAATCTCGGCCTTAAAAAGCTGCGTTCCCCCCAAGCCCAACATAGGTAATACCGCCACGGCCAACACGATAATCCCCATCCCGCCCAGCCAATTGAGCATATGGCGCCAGAAATTCAAAGTGGGCGCCAGCGTATCCAAGCTGGAAATAACGGTTGCGCCGGTGGTGGTGAGGCCGGACATGGCTTCGAAAAAAGCTTCGTTATAACTCATGCCCGGCAGGTAAAGATAAAAAGGAATGGCGGAAATGGCGGCAAATCCGAGCCAAAGCATCACCACCAATGTGAAGCCGTCGCGCGGGCGCATTTCACGCTGGAAATTCAACGTTGCCATCCAGGCAAGCACCGAACCGATAAGCGTAACGAATGCGGTTTTGGCGAAAGCGGAGAAAGTGCCGTCCACATAAAAATAGGAAAACAGCGTAGGTATCATCAAAATCAGCGAGTAAAACACGCCGAGTTTCGACAACACATGGATAATGGGTAGAATTTTACGGTTTTGCATGGTGGTTGGTGTGTTCAGACAGGCATAGCTTTAAATGCCTGTCTGAAAGAATAATGTGAGTGCAATGCCTGCCTGAAAACGCGGACACATCAGCCGAAGAAGCCTACTTTCACCTGAATCAGCTTCTCCAGCTCGCGCAACACGCGGCGGCGGGATACGAAGAAAATAATGTGGTCGCCATCTGCCATTACCGCGTCTTCTTTATGTCCCATGGTAACTTCGTCGCCGCGCACCAAAGCAGCAAAGTGGCAGCCGTTGGGCCATTTCACTTCGGAAACGCGCCTGCCGACCAGCGCCGAAGTTTCCGGCGTACCGTGCACCACCACTTCAATCGCTTCGGCCGAACCACGCCGCAAAGGATACACCGCCACCACGTCGCCGCGGCGGATATGCGCCAAAATATGGCCGATGGTAATCAGATTCGGCGACACCACGGTATCGATTTGGTTGCCTTCGAGCAAATCCACATAGCGCGAGCGGTTGATGATGGTCAGCACCCTTCTCGCGCCCAAATCTTTGGCCAAAAGGCTGGACATAATATTGTTTTCATCATCGTTGGTTAACGCGCAAAACACATCAATTTCGTCGATATATTCGTGCGCCAACAGGTTTTCATCAGTAGCCGAACCCGACAGCACCAAAGCGTTATCCAGATTTTCAGCCAGCCATTCAGCGCGCTTTGCCCTGTTTTCAATGATTTTGATGTCGTAAATATTTTCCACGTGCTTGGCCAACCGGTAGCCGATATTGCCGCCTCCGGCAATCATCACCCTTTTCGTGGGCTGCGCCAGCGGCCGCAATTCGCGCAAAATGGTTTTCACATAGCGGCTGTCCGCCACAAAACACACCTCATCTCCCTCGATAATAATGGTTTTGGCCGAAGGCACGATTAGGCGTTTGTTACGGTAAATCGCGCAAATTTGGCAATCCACGCCTTCCGGCAGGTGGCTGTTGATCTCACAAATCTCCTTGTTGACCAGCAAACCGCCGTTATGCGCTTCCACCACCACCATCTTCGCCCGCTCGTCGGCAAACGTGAGCACCTGCAGCGCATTGTTATAACTGAGCAAAGCAACCAGCCGCTCGGTTACCAGCTCCTCCGGGTGGATAGAATCGGTTACACCGAAAATCTGCAGGCTGTTTTCCAAACCGTCTTTATCCAAAGCGTATTCCATATAATCGCTTTGGCGCACGCGGGCAATCCGGTCGGGGATATTGAACACATCCGCCGCGATTTTGCAGGCCAAAAGATTGGTTTCATCGCTGCGCGTTACCGCCAGCAGCAAATCCGCATCTGCCGCACCCGCCGTTTCCAGCACCACCGGCGAAGCGCCGTTGCCCACAATGGTTTGCACATCCAGCTTGCTGCCTATCTTTTTCAGAGCCTGCTCGTCCACATCAATGATGGTTACATCATTGTCTTGAGCCAGATTGGTGGCGATGGTCGAACCGACTTGTCCGCTGCCGAGAATCAGAATTTTCACGTTTGATTATTTTGGTTTACTCGAATAGCGTTATTGTAAACCAAAACGGAAATACCATAGCAAACAAACAATGCCCCGATATGAAATATTAATCCTTTTCAGACAGGCATCGGCTTATCAAACACCTGAAATATGATGTAATATAACGCTCTACCGAACATGCTTTGCCGCACCAAGCAATGCCTGTCTGAAACATGAAACCGCAATAACAAATAACCACCGCAAAGGACACAATCAATGACCGTTATCAAACAAGAAGACTTCATTCAAAGCATTGCCGATGCTTTCCAATTCATCAGCTATTATCACCCCGTCGATTACATTCAAGCCTTATATAAAGCGTGGCAAAGAGAGGAAAACCCCGCCGCTAAAGACGCGATGACGCAGATTCTGGTCAACAGCCGCATGTGTGCCGAAGGCCACCGCCCCATCTGCCAAGATACCGGCATTGCTACCGTATTCCTGAAAATCGGCATGAACGTGCAATGGGATGCGCAAATGAGCGTGGCCGATATGGTTAACGAAGGCGTGCGCCGCGCCTACACCCACCCCGACAACACTTTACGCGCCTCGGTTTTGGCCGACCCTGCGGGCAAACGCCAAAACACCAAAGACAACACCCCGGCGGTGATCCACATGGAAATCGTAGCGGGCGATAAAGTGGAAGTAACCTGCGCCGCCAAAGGCGGCGGTTCGGAAAACAAATCCAAGCTCGCCATGCTTAACCCTTCCGATTCGATTGTCGATTGGGTGCTGAAAACCATCCCCACCATGGGCGCGGGCTGGTGTCCGCCCGGCATCCTGGGTATCGGCATCGGCGGTACACCCGAAAAGGCTACTTTGCTGGCCAAAGAATCGCTGATGAGCCACGTCGATATTCACGAATTGCAGGAAAAAGCCGCTTCAGGCGCGGAACTCTCCACCACCGAATCCCTGCGTTTGGAGTTGTTTGAAAAAGTGAACGCGTTGGGCATCGGCGCGCAAGGCTTGGGCGGCCTGACTACCGTTCTCGACGTAAAAATCTTGGATTACCCGACCCACGCTGCGTCCAAACCCGTAGCCATGATTCCCAACTGTGCTGCCACCCGCCATGTGGAATTTGAATTGGACGGCTCCGGCCCCGCCGTGCTGACCCCGCCTTCGCTCGATGATTGGCCGGACATCACATACAGCCCCGACAACGGCAAGCGCGTAGATGTGAACAATATCACCAAAGAAGAAGTGGCCACTTGGAAAATGGGTGATGTGTTGCTTTTGAACGGTAAAATCTACACCGGCCGCGATGCCGCCCACAAACGCATGGTCGATATGCTCAACAAAGGTGAAAAACTGCCGGTCGATTTCACCAACAAACTGATTTACTATGTCGGCCCGGTTGACCCCGTGCGCGACGAAGTAGTCGGCCCCGCCGGCCCCACCACCGCCACCCGCATGGACAAATTCACCCGCCAAATGCTGGAGCAAACCGGCCTGCTCGGCATGATCGGCAAGTCCGAACGCGGCGCAGCGGCCTGCGAAGCCATCGCCGACAACAAAGCGGTTTACCTGATGGCGGTAGGCGGTTCGGCCTACTTGGTGGCTAAAGCGATTAAGCAAGCCAAAGTGGTGGCCTTTGAAGACTTGGGCATGGAAGCGATTTACGAGTTTGAAGTGAAAGACATGCCCGTAACTGTGGCGGTGGACAGCAGCGGCCAATCCGTGCACGCTATCGCGCCGAAGCAATGGCAGATTAAAATCGGCATAATTCCGGTTGAATCTTAAAGCGGCATTTGTTTAAATAAGGCTGTCTGAGCTTTTCAGACAGCCTTATTCATATCAAAACAAAGGAGAAAACCATGCCCATCACCAAAGGATTCAAAGCGCTGGTAGAAGAAGCCATGAGCCAAATCACCACCCACAGCGTTGACGAAGCGCGCCACCGCGCAGAGGCAGGCAAAGCCACCTTAATCGACATCCGCGACATCCGCGAGCTTGAACAAGGCGGCCGCGTACCCGGCGCTTTCCATGCCCCGCGCGGCATGCTCGAATTTTGGGTCGACCCCGACTCGCCCTACCACAAACCAATCTTTGCCAACGAAAATACCGAGTTCATCCTGTTTTGCGGCGCAGGCTGGCGCAGCGCGCTGGCAACCAAAACCCTGCAAGACATGGGCATGACCAATGTCGCCCATATCGAAGGCGGTTTCGGCGCTTGGAAAGAAAGCGGCGCACCGATCGAAAAAAACCATTAGGATTTCCGGTTCAATTAAATATAATGCCTGTCTGAACACTTTTCAGACAGACATTACCGCTTGCCTCACACAAGGAAACTCTATGACCACTCCCGCCCGCCGTTTGGCCCAACTGCGTAACGCTATGAAACAAAATGGTTTTGATGCCTGGATTATCCCCACCGCCGATCCGCACCTTTCCGAATACCTGCCCGAACACTGGCAAACCCGCGCCTGGCTTTCCGGCTTCACCGGCTCCGCCGGCACGCTGGCCGTTACCGCCGATGATGCCGCGCTGTGGGCCGACAGCCGCTATTGGGAACAAGCCGAAACACAGCTTGCCGGCAGCGGGATTCATCTTGAGAAGCTCGGGTTAAACGGCAACCACATCAACTGGCTGGCCGAAAAGCTGCCTGCCGACGCTACCGTCGGCATTGCAGCCGATATGCTCTCGCTGGCGGAAAAGCGCCGCATGCAAGCGGCTTTTGCCAAAAAAAACATCACATTGCGCGACGGGCAAGACATCATCAACAGTTTCTATTCAGACAGGCCTGCCCTGCCCCGTGAAAAAATCTACATCCATCAAGCCCGCTACACGGCAGAAACCGCCCGAGAAAAGCTGGCACGCGTACGGGCGTTTATGCAGGAAAAAGGCGCCAGCCACCATCTGATTTCCGCTTTAGACGACATCGCCTGGCTGACCAACCTGCGCGGCAACGACGTTTCCTACAACCCCGTGTTTCTCGCCCACCTGCTGATTGACGCGCAGCAGGCCGTATTGTTTGTTGACGAAACCAAACTCGGCCAACCCGAACGCGCCCACCTTGCAGCCGCAGGCATCCGCACCGCCGATTATCATCATCTGCCGCAAACCATAACCCAACTTTCAGGCAGCCTTCTGCTGAGTCCGGCCAAAGTAGCCGTGAGCAGCTTGACATGCCTGTCTGAAAACGTGGAGCTGATTGAACACACCAACCCGAGCACTTTATTCAAATCCGTTAAATCCGACAGCGAGATCGAACACATCCGCCAAGCCATGATAGAAGACGGTGCGGCCTTATGCGGCTTTTTTGCCGAGTTCGAGCGCAAGCTGGCAAACGGCGAACCTGTGAACGAACTGGACATCAGCGATATACTGACCGCCCACCGCAGCCTCCGCCCCGGCTATATTTCACCCAGCTTCGGCACCATTGCCGGCTTCAACGCCAACGGCGCCCTGCCGCATTACAGCGCCACGCCCGAAGCACACAGCCAAATCAGCGGCAACGGCCTTTTGCTGATTGATTCGGGCGCACAATATGAAGGCGGCACCACCGATATTACCCGCGTCGTTCCCGTCGGCAAGCCGAGCAGCCGGCAAAAACGCGATTACACGCAAGTGCTCAAAGCCCATATCGCCCTTGCCCGTGCCGTGTTCCCCGAAAACCTGCCCGCGCCCCTGCTTGATGCGGTGTGCCGTATGCCTTTGTGGCAGGCGCAATGCGAGTTCGGCCACGGCACCGGCCACGGCGTCGGCTATTTTCTCAATGTACACGAAGGCCCGCAGATGATTTCCTACCGCGCCATGCCGCAGCCCGAAACCGCCATGAAGTCCGGCATGATCACATCCAACGAACCGGGGCTGTACCGGCCGGGCAAATGGGGCATCCGCATCGAAAACTTAATCGTCAACCGCCCCGTTGTCCAACCGCAGGAAACCGAGTTCGGCACCTTCCTCTGCTTTGAAACCGTAACCCTGTGCCCGATAGACACCCGCTTAATCGACACCGGCCTGCTCACCACCGAAGAAACCGACTGGCTAAACCGCTACCACGCAACCGTGCGCGAGAAGCTCGAGCCGCTAACCGAAGGCGAAGCGAAAGCATGGCTGCTTGAGCGCACACAAGCCCTTTAAACAATGCCTGTCTGAAAACCATTCAGACAGGCATTGTTTACATACCGACAACAACGGCCAAGCTTTCCTAAGTTACCCCTAATTTTGCACCTTTATAATTTTTGGCATCTTTGTCTATTCTTCGGCAGCCTGCCAAACCGTTATATAAAGTATTGTGATTCAAACAATCGGCATTATATTATTCAAGCTACATTTGGCCCAATTTCAAAAAGGAAACACGATGAATTTCAACAATCTGCTCAATCAAGTTTTAGGTTCCGTACAAAAAAACGCCGGTCAGGCAGGCAATATCCTTTCAGGAAACAAAGGAACATTGGCCAAAATCGGAGGCAGCGCCGCCGCACTCGGCTTAGTTTCCTCATTATTAAAAAAGAAAAACACCAAAACCCTCGTACAGGCCGGTTCGATGGCTGCACTGGGCGCTTTGGCCTATCATGCCTACCAAAGCTGGCAAAACAATCAAAACACGCAAAGCGCCGCCGCACCAGCCTTAGAGCAAACCGAATTCGCGCCCGCCGGCATCGCCGCCGAAAATGCAAGCCGCGTGATTTTGCGCACCATGATTGCCGCCGCCGCCGCCGACGGCCTAATCGACGATGCAGAGCGCCAACTGATTCACAGTGAAGTAGGCGATGATGCCGAAACCCAACAATGGATTGCCAGCGAAGTTACCCGCCCCGCCAGCCCCGCCGATATTGCACGCGACATCGGCACCAACCCGGCTCTGGCTGCCGAAGCCTACTTGGCCGCCCGTATGGTGTGCGGCGATTTGGCACGCAAAGAAATCGTGTTTCTTTCCCAGCTTTCACAAGCATTAAATCTCGATGAAGGCTTGGTTGAACACTTGGAAAAACAAGCGGGCTTCTAATATGCGCATCCTGTTGGTTGAAGACGATACCATGATCGGAGAAGCGGTGTCGGGCAGCCTGAAAGATGCACGCTATACGGTAGATTGGGCAAAAAACGGCATACTGGCATTAAGCTCGCTCAATGCCCAAAAATACGATTTGGTGCTGCTGGATTTGGGTCTGCCCAAAAAAGACGGCCTGGATGTATTGGCCGAACTGCGTGCTTCCGACAACCAAGTGCCGGTTATCATTCTGACTGCCCGCGACGACATCGACAGCCGCTTACGCGGCCTAGACGGCGGTGCTGACGACTATGTTATCAAACCTTTCGACATGAGCGAGCTTCTCGCCCGGATGCGTGCGGTGCTGCGGCGGCAGAGCGGATCGGCCAGCACTGAGCTTGACAACGGTATTTGGTCGCTCAATCCGGCCACTTATCAGGCCCGCCATCTCGGAAGCGGAGAAACCGTTATCCTCAGCAACCGTGAATTCGCTATTTTCTATGCACTGATGCAACATCCCGGCATGATATTGTCGCGCACCAGCCTGGAAGATAAAATCTACGGCTGGGGCGAAGAGGTGGAAAGCAACGCCATTGATTACCTGATTCACGCGCTGCGCAAGAAACTGGGTGCCGACAGCATCAAAAACGTGCGCGGCGTAGGTTGGCTGGTGCCGAAACCGCCCACTTGACGCCCTATTCCATGCCTGTCTGAAACCCGCCAATTTAAATCGAGGAAAAAAATGAACAAAGTCTTTGCAGTCCTTACCGCAATCTGCCTGACCACAGCCTGCGCCACACCCATGCAGAAAAGCTCCCTAACAGGTGTTTGGCAAATTCAACAAGTCGAAGAGATCCGCCCCGAATACCCTACTACAATAGAGTTCAACCAAAGAGAACACAGATTTCACACCGAAGGCGGCTGCAACAATATTTCCGGCCGATACCGGGAACATAACGGCAAAATCCAGTTTACAGATCCGATGATGACTTTGAAAGCCTGCGAACAATCCCTGATGACGTTAGACCGTAGTCTGTCTGCCGTTGTCGAAGGCGCCGCATCCTACCGAATCAACGGACAGCAGCTCGAAATCCGCAATGCCCAAGGGCAAACTCTGCTCAAAGCCGTTAAAGCGGCACAACCCTAAACCCGCTTTCATTCCGCAAACATGAAACAATTCCCGTCCCTGCAACTGCGCCTGATTTTCTGGCTTACCGCCACAGTAGTGCTGGCTGCCGTTGCAGCTGGCATTACCGCATTTATTGCCGTCTATTACGAAGCAGGCGACCTGCAAGACGAATTGCTGGAGCAAACAGCCGCCTTTGCCGCCGTATCCGACTACCCCATCAACAACCATATCGATGACGACGTAAGAATCATCATCCAAAACATAGACCGGCCCCGCATAGGCGACATCCCCATGCCTGGCGGTTTGGGCGATGGTTTCCATAATATCGAATACCGCAAAGAGCAATACCGCGTTTACATCCACCAACACAAAAACGGCCAACGGCTGGCTCTTTTACAGGAAGACGATTTGCGTAAAGACACCGCCCTTACCAGCGCCAGCCTGGTGATTTGGCCGATTCTGCTGCTGATTCCTATCTTGGCCCTGCTCACTTTTATTGCCGTTCGCAGCAGCCTGAAACCGGTTAAAAGCCTGTCTGAAAGCCTTGCCTGGCGAAACGATAACGATCTCTCTCCCCTGCCCGATCAAAACATTCCGATTGAAATTACCGGTTTTATCAAGGCCATCAACCGCCTGTTTGACCGAACCAAAGAAAACATCCAGCGGCAGCAAAGGTTTATCGCCGATGCCGCACACGAACTGCGCTCACCCATGACCGCGCTTTCACTTCAGGCCGAAAGGTTGTCCCAGCGCGACTTACCTCCCGAAACCGTCGAGCAGATCAACACGCTGCGCGAAGGCATCCGCCGCAACCGCCATTTGCTCGAGCAGCTGCTCGCCATGGCCAGAGCGCAGCAAGACGACCACAAAGCACTCAACAAAACCCTGTCCGCCCGCAAAATCTGCGAACGTATCGTGCAGGACCTCTATCCGCTTGCCGAAGCGCGCGATATTGATTTCGGTATCGACGGCGAACAAGACGTGATGCTTGCCTGCAACGAAACCGAACTTTACACCCTGCTGAAAACCTTTGCCGACAACGCCATCAACTACACTCCGCCCGGAGGCCGCGCGGATTTGCGCATACGGGCGAAAAATCAGGAATGTATTTTTGAAGTGGAAGACAGCGGCCCCGGCATTTCCCCCGACGAACGCAATCGCGTATTCGACCCGTTTTACCGCATTCTCGGCAGCGACACGGAAGGCTCCGGCCTCGGCTTATCCATCGCCAAAACATTGGTCGAACGCCAAGGAGGCAACATCAGCCTGCACCATTCCACCATCAACCCCAGCGGTTTGCTGGTAAAAATCCGCCTGCCCATCAAGCACGGCCAACCTGCTGAAACCGCATAGCAGTAGCCCCAAAGCTGAAAAAACGAATGCCTGTCTGAAAAGCTATTTTTCAGACAGGCATTCTCATAATAAACCTTGCTTACAAACCGCCGGCACCCAATCCGTTTGCAATATCGCGCACGGAAGTTACATACATTCGGCTGTGGTTATATTGCCAAACCGCATAAAAATTGTTTAAGCCGATATAATAATCAAACACACCCGGCGAAATTTCCAAACGGTAGAGCACCGCTTTTTCCGAATCGGCCACAGGCTCCAACGGCGTTACCCCCATTTTCTTCAGCTCGCCCACGGTATATTTCAGCGACGTTTTCTCGTCAATCACAGCTTGCAGTTGCGGATTAATCTCCAGCGAAACCGGCACCACCATTCTGCCGCCGCTCTTCCAGCCGTGTACTTTCATATAATTGGCAACCGATGCCGCCACATCCGCCACGTTATACCAAATATCGCGGCGACCGTCTTTATCATAATCCACCGCCCATTTGCGGAAGCTGGAAGGCATAAACTGCGGCATTCCCATCGCTCCGGCAAAGCTGCCGGTAAAGCTCAACGGATCACGCTGCTCTTCTTTGGCCATCACCAGAAATTCGGCCAGCTCTTGCTGAAAAAACTCGCCGCGGCGCGGATAATCGAACGCCAAGGTTGCCAAAGCATCCGCCACGCGGATACTGCCCTTGTTGGCGCCATAATTGGTTTCAATACCCACAATCGCCACAATCAACTCGGCAGGCACGCCGTATTCACTCGCGATTTTATCGATTACGCTGCGGTTTGCCGCATAAAACTGCTGCCCGCCGCTGACTTTCGCAGCGCCGGAATTACTCTGTTTAAATTCATACCACGGGCGCGACGTACCCGGCCTGTTCATGATATTGATGATGTTGCCGCGATGCACAACAGCATTGAAAAAGTCCTGCAACTCTTCCCTGCTCAAACGCTGCTTGGCCGCTTCGTATTCAATGAATTTCTGCACATTCGCATTCGCGTTAAACCCCACTACCTCAGGGCTGTGCGTTGTTTCGTTGAAAAACGGCCTGTCTTTCGCCACGTGCTTCACCGGCTTGCCGACCGCATCGCTTTTCGGTGCCGCAGGCGGTTTTTTCTCGCCGTTACACGCGGCTAAAACTAATGCGGCCAAGACCAATACTGCAATTTTTTTCATACATTTTCCCTAAAACATACCGGCTGTTTGCAACAATGCAGTCAATCGACCAAATTTTACTGTGCGTTACCGCGCCTTGTGCGAATGTAATTTAGTTAACTAAAGAAAAGGGAAATTTTAACAAATTATCAGCATAACCAAAAGAAAAGCATGAATAGGAGCGAAACCAACGCCACCGCATACTTGTGATTCACCCGAACATTGCAAAAACCCGGCTGCAAAAAATGCCTGTCTGAAACGTTTGAGACAGGCATTTATTTAAGTCAATCCTCTTACATAATAACGATACCGTTATACTCGGGCATGCTATTTTAAATTGATTAACTCTAACCCTTAAAAGCCGGTTAGTCTTTCGGTTGCTGCTCGCGCGGTTCGCGGGCAGGTGCTTCCAATAACGCTTTGATCGACAAGCGTACGCGGCCGCGGTCGTCCACTTCCAGCGCTTTCACATTCACGGTTTGGCCCACTTTCAGATAATCGGCCACATTGTTCACGCGCTCGTGTGCGATTTGGCTCACATGCACCAAGCCGTCTTTGCCCGGCATTACGGATACGATGGCGCCGACGTTGTTTTCCAAAATTTTCAACACGGTGCCTTCATACACTTTGCCCACTTCCACTTCCGCAGTAATTTCTTCGATGCGGCGCTTGGCGGCTTCGCCCGCTTCGCCTGCAACTGCTGCGATGGTTACGGTGCCGTCGTCGTCGATATTGATTTCGGTGCCGGTTTCGGCCGTGATGGCGCGGATGGTTTCGCCGCCTTTGCCGATAACATCGCGGATTTTATCGGGGTTGATTTTCATGGTGAACAGGCGCGGCGCGTGTTGCGACAGCTCTTGCGGGCCGTCTACGGCTTCTTTCATTTGCGCCAAGATGTGCAGACGCGCTTCTTTGGCCTGCTCTAAGGCAATCTGCATGATTTCTTTGGTAATGCCTTGAATCTTAATGTCCATTTGCAGCGCGGTTACGCCCTCGGTGGTACCGGCCACTTTGAAGTCCATATCGCCCAAGTGGTCTTCGTCGCCCAGAATATCGGTCAATACGGCGAATTTATTATTTTCCAAAATCAAGCCCATGGCGATGCCGGCAACGTGTGCTTTCAGCGGCACGCCGGCAGACAGCAGGCTCAAACAGCCGCCGCACACGGAAGCCATGGAAGACGAACCGTTGGATTCGGTAATCTCCGATACCACGCGCATGGTGTAGCTGAACTCTTCAGGCTCAGGCAACACGGCAACCAAAGCGCGCTTAGCCAAGCGGCCATGGCCGATTTCGCGGCGTTTAGGTGCGCCCATGCGACCCACTTCGCCGGTAGAGTATGGCGGGAAGTTGTAGTGCAGCATAAAGCGGTCGGTGTATTCGCCGCTCAAAGCGTCGATGATTTGCTCGTCGCGCGAGGTGCCTAAAGTGGCCACGGCAAGCGCTTGGGTTTCGCCGCGGGTAAACAGGGCGGAACCGTGCGTGCGCGGCAATACGCCTGTCTGAATATTAATCGGGCGCACGGTGCGGGTGTCGCGGCCGTCGATACGCGGTTGGCCGTCCAAAATCTGGCCGCGCACCACATCGGCTTCCAATTGTTTGAAAATGCCTTTGATTTGGTTGGCGGTGAGCGTGTCGGTTTCTTCGGTAATCAAAGACTCTTTTACCGCGCTCCACGCTTCGTCCAGCTTCGCCGTGCGCGCTTGTTTTTGACGGATTTTGAAGGCCTCGCCGATGGTGCCGCCGGCAATACCGCGGATTTTGGCAACCAGCTCGGTATCGGTTTCCGGCGCTTTCCAATCCCACACTTCGGGGTTCACTTCATCGGCAAATTCGTTGATGGCATCAATCACCACCTGCATTTGCTCATGGCCGTAAACCACTGCGCCCAACATCACGTCTTCAGGCAGTACTTGCGCTTCTGATTCCACCATCAAAACGGCTTTGGCCGTACCGGCCACCACCAAATCCATTTGGGAAGTTTCCAGCTCGGTTTTGGTCGGGTTCAGCAGATATTGGCCGCCGGCATAGCCCACTCGCGCCGCGCCAATCGGGCCGGCAAACGGTACGCCGCTCAACACCAGCGCAGCAGACGCGCCGATCATGGCGGGAATGTCGGAATCGATTTCAGGGTCGATAGACACCACCATCGCTACGATTTGGATGTCGTGGTAAAAGCCTTCCGGGAACAGCGGGCGGATCGGGCGGTCGATCAAGCGGCTGGTGAGAATTTCTTTCTCGCTTTGCTTGCCTTCGCGTTTGAAAAAACCGCCCGGAATTTTGCCGGCAGCATAAGTGCGCTCTAAATAATCGACGGTCAGCGGAAAGAAGTCTTGACCTTCTTTAACGTCTTTATTGGTTGTTACCGCTACCAGCACCACAGTATCGCCCATAGACACTTTTACTGCGGCGGCGGCCTGGCGCGCTACTTCGCCGGTTTCCAAAGTAACGGTTTGGTTACCGTATTGAAACGATTTAACATGCTTGTTAAACATAGGGTTTCCTTATTTGCTTAAAGCCGCCGCCGCTAAAACACTAACCATATATACTGGATTGCAAAACATATGGTTAGGGTTTCAGACAGGCATGCGGCATGGGTTGGACACATTTTCAGACAGGCATTCAAAACAAATGCCTGTCTGAAAAATACAGTTGTGAAACCGAAATTTCATGCTGGATATGAAGTCGGGTTCCATAACGATACATGCGGATTATGCCATAAAAACGCTTGCTTGGGGCGGCGGAAAATGCGTTCCCTACCGCTTTCCGCCGGCCCTTCCAAACTGCTAATGGCAACCGCCCTGTTTGCCTCCGCAACGGTCGCAACCGCCGCACGCAGCGCTTTTGGCGGACTTCGGTTTAAATACAAACTTGCGCAACAGATACACCGCGCATGCGCCGACAATCAAGCCAACAATAATATATTGTTCCATCACATCATCCTCGAGCTGATTTGATACACAATAAAAGCAAACACATAAGCTAGGACAAACAGATAGGCCGTAATCATCCAAGTTTGTTTCGCCGATTTGGTTTCGCGCTTAATCACGGCCAAAGTAGCCATACACATCGGCGCATAAACATACCAAGCCAAGAAAGCAAATGCAGTCGGCAAGCCCCAGCTTTCGTTCACAATCGGAATCAAGGCGTTTTGTACAGCATCTTCTGATGCATTTGCTTCCACGGCATAAACCGTACCCAAAGCGGCCACCACCACTTCACGCGCGGCAATACCCGGAATCATGGCGATACACATCTGCCAAGTAAAACCCAAAGGTGCAAAAATCGGTTGGATCCAATGGCCGATGGTGCCGGCAAAGCTGTAATCGATCGGCGCACCGGTCGCACCTTCCGGCGGCGCGGGAAAACTTACCAAAACCCACAAAACCACGCTCAAAGCGAAAATAATCGTACCGGCGCGTTTTAAGAACGCCCACACCCTGTCCCACAGACTGACCATAATGTGCTTGAAATTAGGCATACGGTAGGTCGGCAGCTCCATCAACAAAGGAAACTGCTGCACACCGCCTTTGCGGCGTGCCAACCATTTCATCACAAACGCAGTCAACCCCGCCGACGCGATACCGGCCACATACAGCCCGAACAAGGTCAAACCTTGCAGGTTAAACACACTCCACACGGTTTTTTCGGGAATCAATGCCGCAATAATCAGCGCATACACGGGCAAACGCGCAGAGCAAGTAAGCATAGGCGCGATGGCAATCGTTACCAAACGCTCGCGCGGGTCTTGAATCGTTCTTGCCGACATCACGGCAGGCACCGCACACGCAAAGCTCGAAAGCAGAGGAATAAACGCCCTGCCCGACAAGCCCGTTTTCGCCAACATGTTATCCAGCAAAAAAGCGGCGCGCGGCAGATAACCCGAATCTTCCAAAAGCAGAATAAAGGCAAACAAAATCGTAATCTGCGGCAAAAACACCAACACGCTGCCCACACCGGCAATCACACCGTTAACCAGCAAATCCTGCAACACTCCGGCAGGCATCACCGTTGCCACCCATTCCCCCAGCGCCCCGAACGCACCTTCAATCGAATCCATAATCGGCGCAGACCAAGAATAAACAGCTTGGAACACCAACAATAAAATAACCAAAAGCAGAATCACGCCCCAAACAGGATGCAGCACCAGATTATCCAAACTCCGGTGCCACGAAGGCAGGGTCATTTTCGTTTCCACCACCTGCTCGAGAATATTTTCCACTTCGGCATATAATTGATTACTGTCTAAAGCTTCCAGCGCTTTCAATGCCGCATCGGCATCCAGCTGCTTGCCGTAATGGGGCAGCTTGCGGACGGCTTCGCGCACACCGCGTATCCCTTCCCTGCTGACCGCCACCGTTTCCAACACTGGCACACCCAGCAGCTCGCCCAACTTAGCCGCATTGATTTTCAAGCCCCTCGCACGCGCCACGTCGCTCATATTCAACGACACCGCCATAGGCAACCCTAAGGTTTTCAACTCCAAAATCATGCGCAAAGTCATGCGCAAATTGGTCGCATCGGCAACCGCAATAATCCCGTCCATTTTCTGGCCGAGCTTACCCAACACCATATCGCGCGCCACCGCTTCGTCCAAACTGGTTGTCCGCAGGCTGTAAGTGCCCGGCAAATCAATAATATGGATGGTTTGGTCATCCACAAACACACCTTCGCGCCTGTCAACCGTTACCCCCGGATAATTGGCCACTTTAGCGTTTGAGCCTGTCAAACCGTTAAACAAAACGGTTTTACCGCAATTGGGCGCACCGACCAATGCAAAATAACTTAAATCCATTTGTGTATTCCTCTCATTTCAACATTCTTTAATATAAAGAATGCCTGTCTGAAAATATTATTGGTTATATAGCGCGACAGAGAATTTTATTGGCTTCAGCCTTACGCAAGGAAAATTGCGACTGATTACCCAAACGCACGGCATAAGGCCCTTTGCCCCACCCGCCGACGGCAATCACTTCCAACGCCATACCGGAAGAAAACCCCAAATCGGCCAAACGGCGGCTAACCAAAGGATCCAACTCCCCGAAAGCCTTATTGGGCACAATAGAATCAATCTGCACCCGGCTGCCTTTAGCCAGGTTCGACAAAGCCACAACAGACATAAACCTATCCTCTCTTATGTAAAAATACGACAACCATCAAGTTTTATTATTGCTTCAAACAGCATCAAACCGATTTTGCACCATTCAATCAACCGCTTGAACAATTCTCACGAATTGAGTTTAAGTATACTCTTTATATTATTAATATATAATTAATAATTATTATTAATTGAGAAAACTCAATATTCATTTTCAGACAGGCATGGCTTTTCCCAACACCATTCAATAACAGAGTATAATTAAGGGTTATTTTTATCCGCCTCTGAATAAAGTCATGCAAGAACATTACAACCCCTCCCAAATCGAACCCGCTTCCCAAAGCAAATGGGAAAACGCACGCATTTTCAACGCGTCCGAAGACGCTTCCAAACCCAAATACTACTGCCTTTCCATGTTCCCCTACCCCAGCGGCAGACTGCACATGGGGCATGTACGCAACTACACCATCGGCGACGTGTTAAGCCGCTACAAACTGCTCAACGGCTTCAACGTGCTGCAACCGATGGGCTGGGACGCTTTCGGCATGCCCGCCGAAAACGCCGCCATCGACCGCCAAGTCGCCCCCGCCAAATGGACTTACGAAAACATTGCCTACATGCGCAAGCAGCTGAAAAGCTTGGGTTTTGCGTTTGATTGGGAGCGCGAACTGGCTACCTGCACCCCCGAATACTACCGCTGGGAGCAGCTTCTGTTTACCAAACTGTTTGAAAAAGGCGTGATTTACCGCAAAAACGGCACGGTAAACTGGGATCCGGTCGATCAAACCGTATTGGCCAACGAGCAAGTGATCGACGGTCGCGGTTGGCGTTCGGGCGCGTTAATCGAAAAACGCGAAATCCCCATGTATTACTTCAAAATCACCGATTACGCCGAGCAGCTTTTGAGTGATTTGGACGGCCTCAACTGGCCGGAACAAGTCAAAACCATGCAGCGCAACTGGATCGGCAAATCGCGCGGCGTACAAGTGCGTTTTGCGTTGGACAGCGGCAGCAAACAAGGTTTGGAAGGCGACTACGCCGAATACTTGCAGGTGTACACTACCCGCCCCGACACCTTGCTGGGCGTAACCTACGTTGCCGTGGCCGCCGAGCATCCGCTGGCCACCGCCGCCGCAGCCGACAAGCCCGAACTTCAAGCGTTTATCGCCGAATGCAAATCAGGCAGCGTGGCCGAGGCCGACATGGCGACGATGGAGAAAAAAGGCGTGCCGACAGGCCGCTATGTGATTAATCCGCTGGGCGGCGACAAGCTGGAAGTGTGGATTGCCAACTATGTATTGTGGGGCTACGGCGACGGCGCGGTAATGGCCGTGCCCGGCCACGACGAGCGCGATTTCGAGTTCGCCAACAAATACCAGCTGCCGATTAAACAAGTTGTCGAATCCACTTTGGAACAACCTGCCTACAATCCGAACGAATGGCAGGATTGGTACGGCGACAAAGAAAACACCCGTCTGATCAACAGCGGTGAATTCGACGGCATGGATTTTCAGACGGCCTTTGATGCCACTTCCGCCAAACTGCAATCCCTAAACGCCGGCGCGCCGAAAACCCAATACCGCCTGCGCGACTGGGGCATTTCGCGCCAACGCTACTGGGGCTGCCCGATTCCGATTATCCATTGCGAAAGCTGCGGCGACGTGCCCGTGCCGGCCGACCAGTTGCCCGTGGTGCTGCCCGAAGACGTTGTACCCGACGGCAGCGGTTCGCCCTTGGCCAAAATGCCCGAGTTCTACGAAACCACCTGCCCGCACTGCGGCAGTCCGGCCAAACGCGAAACCGATACCATGGATACCTTTATGGAATCGAGCTGGTATCAGTTCCGTTACATGTCGCCCCAGTTTTCAGACGGCATGGTTGCCCCCGAAGCCGCCCGATACTGGCAGCAGGCCGACCAATACATCGGCGGCATCGAACACGCCATCCTGCACCTCTTATACGCCCGCTTCTTCACCAAACTGATGAACGAAGAAGGCATCGTACCGGTGAAAGAACCCTTCGCCAGCCTGCTCACGCAAGGCATGGTGCTACAAGCCACTTACTACCGCGAAACCGAAAGCGGCAAAAAACAATGGTTTAACCCCGCCGAAGTGGAAGTGCAAACCGACGACAAAGGCCGCCCCGTATCCGCCGTATTGCGTTCAGACGGCCTGCCCGTTGTGATCGGCGGCGTGGAAAAAATGTCGAAATCGAAAAACAACGGCGTCGACCCGCAAGAGTTGATCGAAGCCTACGGTGCCGACACCGCCCGCTTGTTTATGATGTTCGCCTCGCCGCCCGAACAATCGCTCGAATGGAGCGATGCCGGCGTAGAAGGCGCACACCGCTTCCTGCGCCGCCTGTGGCGCACCGTGTTTGAATACATCAACCGGGGCGGCACAGTCAACGCCTTTTCAGACGGCCACGACAGCCTAAGCAAAGAGCTGAAAGACCTGCGCCACAAACTGCACGCCACCATCGCCAAAGTCAGCGACGACTACGGCCGCCGCCTGCAATTCAACACCGCCATCGCCGCCGTGATGGAATTGCTCAACCAATACGACAAAACCGATTGCACGTCCGAACAAGGCCGCGCAGTGGCGCAAGAAGTGTTGGAAGCCGTTGTCCGCCTGCTGTGGCCGATTGTGCCGCACATCTGCGAAGCCTTGTGGAGCGAACTGCGCCCCGGTTCGTCATTATGGGAAACCGGCTGGCCGCAAGCCGACCAAGCCGCGTTGGTTAAATCGGAAATCGAAATCATGGTTCAGGTAAACGGCAAACTGCGCGATAAAATTACCGTGGCCGCAGATGCTTCTAAAGAAACAATAGAAGCTGCCGCTTTAGCCAGCCCGGGCGCACAGAAATTTACCGAAGGCAAAACGCCTAAAAAGGTGATTGTGGTTCCTGGCCGGCTCGTAAACATCGTTGCTTAGAGCAAACTATTTTTACAATGTAAAATGCCTGTCTGAAACTGTTCAGACAGGCATTTTTATGCTTCCTCTTCAAAAAATATTCTGTATTTTTCCCAATACAAATTTTTTATTCACAAAAAAACCACACTTTTAATCATAAAAACAACACTAAATTAAAAAATATTCGGTATTATTTTAGGATATTCGGACACTTTAAAAGTGTCAAAAACTGTCACACACCTGTTTTTCCTTACACCAAGAAATAATAATATATTTTTAATCATATGATTTTAATGAAATTATTTAAATTTTATTTTAAATAAAAACACCAACATGACATTAATTGTCACCTACTGCCAATCTGCGCCACATCCAACATACCGTTTATCGCGTTTCACACCGCCCCCGTAAAATTTCTTTGACTTTTTTCCAATTGCAAAATTTCAAATTTATAGGCACAATACACCTACCAAAACAAAAAACCAAAAGTTCACTAAGCGAACAATGGTTTTAATAAATTTAATCTTATTTACATTACATTATTAATTACGGGGTTTTAAATCATGTCTATCCGCAAATTTTTATCTACTGTTTTAGTAGCCGCTGCATTATTTGGTACACAAAGCGCTTCTGCCGCCGAAATCCAGTTTTTCAAAAAACATTCTGAAATCACCGCCGCCAACGCACAAATCAATGGAAAGCTGGCAGTGCGCATGACCATCCAAACAGACGGTTCTTTGAAAGACATCCGCATTACCCGCAGCAGCGGCAATCAGGCAATCGACAGTCAAGCCGTGGCTTGGATGCAAACACAAACCATGCGCCCCGTTTCCATTAACGGCGAACACCAAGCATTCAGCGTGGTTAAAGAAATCCAATTCTCAAATACCGGTATGCAGCTCGGTATGAAGTAAAGCTTTCGGGGGCAACCCCAACCTTTGGAACCAGGTATAAAGTTCTTTTGTTGTTATCATTGTGTATTCTCTCTGTTTAGGCGCTTTCCTCGTTTTGAAAGCGCTTCTTTTTTTGTTTGTTTGAAAATCAAGCAAGCCCAATAAAACGCCGCCGGAATTTAAAATGCCTGTCTGAAAAACTTTTCAGACAGGCATTCTTCATCTTCAAACTGCTATATAGTGAATCAACTTTAAAACAGTACTTCCGTCATACGACGGCTTAACCCGAGTATGGCGGTATCGTTATTCATGTAAGTGGATTGACTATAAAACCGTCAAATCGCCGCATCGGAAGTTTCACCGGTTCTAATGCGGATGGCTTCTTCAACAGGCAGAATAAAAATCTTACCGTCGCCGATTTTGCCCGAGCGGGCCGCTTCCACAATTACCTCGACCGCACGTTCCACCATATCGTCGCCCAGCACGATTTCCAGCTTCACTTTCGGCAGAAAATCTACCGCATATTCCGCACCGCGGTAGATTTCCGTGTGCCCTTTCTGGCGGCCGAAGCCTTTCACTTCACTCACCGTCATACCCGCAATGCCCGCTTCGGTCAGCGCTTCACGCACATCGTCTAATTTAAAAGGTTTGATAATGGCTTCGATTTTTTTCATAAGTGTCCTCAAATTTCTCAAATCATCATAAATGCCTGTCTGAAAACAGCCGTGCTAATGCCGTGCTAATCTTGCTCTTTTTCCACTCTACGCAAAATCTTCCGCTCGAAAACCGCAATATAAAGCCGGATAAACAGCAATAGAAAAAAGACTGTAAACAATATGTGGCGCAAGTATAAAAACACGTTCGCCCAACCGGCCGCCCGCTTTTCCAGCAGCTCCACCTGCCCGTCTACCAAAGCTTTCGGGTAAACCTGTTCAACGCGCTCCTGCGTCAATTCATCGGTAAACGAAGCGGAAAGCAACACATTGCCTTCGCTAACGCCCAAATATTTCAAATCTGCCAGCAGCCTTTGCTGCGGATTGGCCGCCACGTTGTGCCGGTTTTCATACCGGCTTAAAGCTTGGCAGAAAGGATAATGCTTACCGCAGAAAAACGTAAACGTCTGCCCGTCTTTTTCAGCAGTAAACTCCTTGCCCTCTTCATCCAGCGACACCGCCATGCCCTGCTCCGAATAAAGCTTTGCGCTCTGCCAATCGACCTTGCCGGTTTGATACATGCTCACACCCAACATCAGCCAACTCAAGAGAAGCACCCACAGCATAACCCGCACAATTTTATACTTGCGCCGAACCAGCCACATATTGACGTTCAAAGTTCCGCAACCTTTCCCAATAATGGATTCCGTTTTTCAGACAGGCATTATGACACAGCCTGCTTTTCTATCAAATCCAATCTGTTTTCCCGTATTCCCACAGCATCGGAAAAGCATAATTTCCCGAGCGGAGAACGCGTTTTCAACGTATAATTCAGCTTCATTTTTCTGAATCTACCCTACCTCCGAACTGATTTTAAGAGAAAGCCACATGTCTGTCGTATTGCCTTTGCGCGGCGTTACCGCCCTGTCTGATTTCCGTGTCGAAAAACTCCTGCAAAAAGCTGCGGCCGCCGGCCTGCCGAAAGCAGAATTAAGCAGCGAATTTTGGTATTTTGTGAGCAGCGAATCCGCGCTGAACCACGAAACCGCAACGAAATTGCAGGCTTTGTTGGAAGCTGAACGTGTCGAAAAAACACCCGAAGCCGAAAACAGCCTGCATTTGTTTTTAATCACCCCGCGCATCGGCACCATTTCGCCGTGGGCATCGAAAGCCACCGACATCGCGCACAACTGCGGTTTGGGCGAAATCGAACGCATCGAGCGCGGCATGGCGGTGTGGGTGAAAGGCGAACTGAACGCCGAGCAAAAACAGCAATGGGCTGCTCTCTTGCACGACCGCATGACCGAAAGCGTGCTGCCCGATTTTCAGACGGCCTCACAGCTCTTCGCCCACCCCGAAGCGCAAACTTTTGCCACCGTTGATGTTTTAGGCAAAGGCAAAGACGCTTTGATACAAGCCAACGGCGAACTGGGCTTGGCATTGTCGCCCGACGAAATCGACTATCTGCTGGAAAACTACCAAGCCTTGCAGCGCAACCCCAGCGATGTCGAACTGATGATGTTCGCGCAGGCCAATTCCGAACACTGCCGCCACAAAATCTTCAATGCCGACTTCATCTTAAACGGCGAAAAGCAGCCCAAATCGCTGTTCGGCATGATCCGCGACACCCACAACGCCCACCCCGAAGGCACGATTGTGGCCTATAAAGACAACGCCTCCATCATCGAAGGCGCGAAAATCGAGCGTTTCTACCCGCGTGCGGACGAGCAGCAAGGCTACCGCTTCAGCGAAGAAGAAACGCACATTTTGATGAAAGTGGAAACCCACAACCATCCCACTGCTATCGCACCTTTCGCGGGTGCGGCCACCGGTGCGGGCGGCGAAATCCGCGACGAAGGTGCCACCGGCAAAGGCGCACGCCCGAAAGCGGGTTTGACCGGCTTTACCGTGTCCAACCTCAACATTCCCGATTTCAAACAACCGTGGGAAGGCGGCTACGGCAAGCCCGACCACATCAGCAGCCCGCTCGACATCATGATCGAAGGCCCCATCGGCGGCGCGGCGTTCAACAACGAATTCGGCCGTCCCAATCTCTTGGGCTATTTCCGCACCTTTGAAGAAGAGTTCGAAGGCCAAATGCGCGGCTACCACAAGCCCATCATGATTGCCGGCGGCTTGGGCAACATTCAGGCAGGCCAAACCCATAAAGACCAAATCCCCGAAGGCGCATTATTGGTGCAACTCGGCGGCCCCGGCATGCTGATCGGGCTCGGGGGCGGCGCGGCTTCGTCTATGGATACCGGCAGCAACGCCACCGATTTGGACTTCAACTCGGTACAGCGCGGCAACCCCGAAATCGAACGCCGCGCACAGGAAGTGATTGACCGCTGCTGGCAGTTGGGCGCAGGCAATCCGATTATTGCCATTCACGATGTCGGTGCAGGCGGCTTGTCGAACGCCTTTCCCGAATTGGTCAACGACGCAGGCCGAGGCGCAATATTTAAGCTGCGCGACGTGCCGTTGGAAGAACACGGCCTAAGCCCGATGCAGATTTGGTGTAATGAAGCGCAAGAGCGTTATGTGTTGTCGATTTTGCCCGAACACTTAGACTTGTTCCGCCAAATCTGCGAGCGCGAACGCTGCCCGTTTGCCGTGGTCGGCACCGCCACCGACGACGGCCATCTGCAAGTGCGCGACGATTTGTACGGCAACCATCCCGTTGATTTGCCGCTGAACGTTTTGCTCGGCAAACCGCCCAAAACCACCCGCAGCGACAACACCGTAAGGCCGTCTGCGACCGACGGAAGTCCCTGTGGGAAAAAACCGTTTTCAGGCGGGCATATCGACCTGAAAGAAGCCGCCTACCGCGTATTGCGCCTGCCCACCGTGGCCGCCAAAAACTTCCTGATTACCATCGGCGACCGCAGCGTCGGCGGCATGACCCACCGCGACCAAATGGTGGGGCGTTACCAAACCCCCGTGGCCGACGCCGCCGTCACCATGATGGGCTTCAACACCCACAAAGGCGAAACCATGGCCATGGGCGAAAAACCGACCGTCGCCCTCTTTGACGCGCCCGCTTCCGGCCGCATGGCCATCGGCGAAACGCTGACCAACCTCGCCGGCGTGAATATCGGCGACATCGGCAACATCAAACTTTCCGCCAACTGGATGGCCGCCTGCGGCAACGCCGGCGAAGACGAAAAACTCTACCGCACCGTCGAAGCCGTGTCGCAAGCCTGTCAGGAACTGGGCATCAGCATTCCCGTGGGCAAAGATTCGCTGTCGATGAAAACCGTGTGGAAAGACAACGGCGCGCAAAAATCGGTAACTTCGCCGTTGAGCCTGATTATTACCGGTTTCGCACCGGTGCAGGACGTGCGCAAAACCGTTACGCCCGAATTGAAAAACACGGCCGACAGCGTATTGCTGGCCGTAGATTTGGGCTTCGGTAAAGCGCGCATGGGCGGCTCGGCCTTAAGCCAAGTGTATAACGATATGGCAGGCGAAGCGCCGGATATCGAAGCAGGCCGTCTGAAAGCGTTTTACCAAGTGATTCAGCAGCTTGTAGCTGAAAATAAACTGCTGGCTTATCACGACCGCAGCGACGGCGGCCTGTTTGCGACGTTGGCGGAAATGGCGTTTGCCGGGCGTTGCGGCTTGGATGTACGGCTACCTGAAAACGCAGACGCACTCTCCGTGCTGTTTAACGAGGAATTAGGCGCAGTGCTGCAAGTGCGCCGAGCCGATGTCGAAGCAATACAGCAAGCCTTTTCCACCGCAGATTTGCTGGACGCGGTGTCCGAAATCGCCGTGCCCAACAATACCGACATCCTGCACATCTCCAGCGGTAGCGAAGTGATTTTCGACGAAAGCCGTCTGAAATTACAGCAAGCATGGCAAGAAACCGGCCACCAAATCCAACGCCTGCGCGACAATCCCGAATGCGCCGACAGCGAATTTGCCCTGCTGGAAGACAAGCAACGCAGCGCGCTGTTTGCCGACCTGAAATTCGACCTTAAAGAAGACATCGCCGCTCCGTTTATCGCGAGCGGTGTCAAACCGAAAATCGCCGTGTTGCGCGAACAAGGCGTGAACGGTCAGGTGGAAATGGCCGCCGCCTTTACCCGTGCGGGCTTCGACGCTTACGACGTACACATGAGCGATTTGATGGCAGGCCGCGTGAAACTGGCTAACTTCCACATGCTCGCCGCGTGCGGCGGTTTCAGCTACGGCGACGTATTGGGCGCAGGCGAAGGCTGGGCGAAATCCATCCTGTTCCATCCCGAATTGCGCGACCAGTTCAGCGCCTTCTTCGAGCGCGGCGACACGCTCACTTTGGGCGTGTGCAACGGCTGCCAAATGGTGAGCAACTTGGCGGAAATCATCCCCGGCACGCAAGGCTGGCCGAAGTTCAAACGCAACCGAAGCGAGCAGTTTGAAGCCCGCCTGAGCATGGTCAACGTGCCCAAATCGCCCTCGCTGATTCTGGCCGAAATGCAAGGCAGCCATCTCCCCGTAGTCGTGAGCCACGGCGAAGGCCGCGCCGATTTCTCCCATATCGGCGGCAAAATTTCAGACGGCCTCAATATCGCCCTGCAATATGTGGACGGCTTGGGCGCAGTTACCCAAACCTACCCGCTCAACCCCAACGGCTCGCCGC
Source organism: Neisseria canis (assembly GCF_900636765.1). NCBI lineage: Bacteria > Pseudomonadati > Pseudomonadota > Betaproteobacteria > Neisseriales > Neisseriaceae > Neisseria > Neisseria canis. Next base: position 1,608,096 of record NZ_LR134313.1, on the reverse strand, counting down.
AAGGCATCGCAGGCGTAACCAACGCCGACGGCCGCGTCACCATCATGATGCCGCACCCCGAACGCGTTTACCGCACCGCCCAAATGAGCTGGCATCCCGACGATTGGCAAAACAGCGAACTTTCCGGCTGGTACAGAATGTTCGCCGGCGCGCGCAAGGCTTTGGGTTAAAACGCTTAAAGGGCAGCTTTAGCAGGCTGCCCTTTGCCGATAAAACCGCACACTTGTTATATAGTGAATCAACTTAAAAACAGCACACTCGTCATACTCGGGCTTGATCCGAGTATCTTCTCAATTTACTGAAGTTTGAGATACTCGTGTCAAGCTCGAGTATGACAGTATCGTTATTATGTAAGTGGATTGGTTATAGTTAATCCACTTACATGAGTCGTTACAAAGGTAAATGCCTGTCTGAAACCTTTCAGACAGGCATTTTTCAGACAGGAGTTACAGATATACGATTTCGCCCGTCCGCCCTCTGCTTTCCCCGCTTGCCCAATACACGAAATCGGGCATGATGTCGCCGATTTCTTTGCGCTCTACGGCGGATTCGCCCGGGTGGGTTTTGATGCGCTGCGGTGAGTTGACTGCACCGGGCACCAGCACGTTGGCGCGCAGGTTGTCGAAGCGCTCCCACTCGTCGGCAGCCACTTTGCACAAATAGTTGAGCGCGGCTTTGGATGCGCCGAAGCCGCCCCAATAGGCTTGCGGTTTTTCGCCGTGGCTTTCGCCTACGAAAATCACGGAAGCGTCGGGCGATTGTTTCAACAGCGGCAGAAAAGCACGGGTCAGACCCATAGGGGCTACGGTATTGATGCGGTATTGGTTTACCCACTCTGCTACGGTTTGGAAATCCAGCGGGGAAAGTGCGTAAAAATAGCTGGCGCAATGTACGATGCCGTCGAGCTTGCCCCCTGTGGCGTCGGCAATGGTTTTGGCCAGATTATCGAATTCTTTCTCTTCCGCCGCCATTAAATCGAAACACACAGCATAAGGTTCGCAATGGCCGGCCGCTACGATTTCGTCATACACTTTTTCCATTTTTTTCTGGTGGCGCGCCACCAAAATCACGGTTGCGCCTTCGGCTGCAAATGCTTTGGCCACTTGCGCACCGATGCCTTGCGATGCGCCGGTAATCAGAATATTTCTATTTTGAAGCTTGTCGCCCATAACCATTTCCTTTTGTTTTAAAGATTGAACCGGTTTGCCGCCAGCGCGGCTGCCTGCTGGCCGCTTTGCACGGCGGCTTCGAGCGTGGCGGGGTAATGCGGGTGCAGGTAATCGCCTGCAGGATAAATATTTTTGTGGTGCAGCCATGCGCAGTCGGGGCGCACGCGGTTCACGGTGGATGCCACGGTGGCGCGTTTTTCGGTAATCACACGCACTTGCTGAGGGCGGCCGATGTTGGGGCAAACCCGCGCCACATCAGCGTGCACTTGCGCTGCCAAGGCTTCGTTGCTCAAACCCAGCGTTTCCGACACGCTGATTACCGCGGCTGCCTCATGCCTGTCCACGCCCAAACGGCCGCGGTCGAGCAGCCATTGTGCGGTACCCGATGCCAAGCCGGTCATCGCGGCGGGCAGGTTGATTTCTTCACGATAGCGCAGATAAACCGTGGTAACCGCATGATAGCGGTAAGTATCCAATGCCAGTCTGAAAGCCTCGGGCGTGGTTTCCGGCAGCAAAGCTGCCATATGATAAGGCGCCACGGCGGGAATCGCGGCATCAAAAGCCTGCCCGTTGACGCCCACTTTGCCGTAAGGCAGGCATTCCAAAGCGGCAACGCGCTCGCCCAAGCGCACTTGGGCATGGTGTTTTTTCAGACAGGCAATGGCAGGCTCGGGCAGCAATTCGCCGAGGCCGCACTTGGGCAGCCAGAAATCGCCTGCGTTTTTTTCCGCCCACACGCCGTCGCGCAGCACATGGCAAAGCGTGTTCAGGCTGGCTTGTTCCAGCGGCGTGTTCAGTGCGCCCAATACCAGCGGCGTCCAAAATTCGGCAAGCTGCCTGCGCGATGCCCGCTGCGCCCTCAACCACTGGGCAACAGCTTCGTCCGGCTCGTTAGGCCGACGCTTTTGCAGCACCGACATTTGCCAAAGCAGGCCGAATTTGTCGGCCAGCCCGATATCTTTCGCACCCAATACCGCTGTTAGGATATGCAGCGGTGCGGGCAGAATGCCTGTCTGAAACTTCATACCGTCTGCCATATGCCATTGCAGCGGCTGGCGCAAAAACACGCTATCCGGCTTCACGTCTATGTGTTCCAGCAAGGTACGCACGCCGTGGTAAGCGCCGATCAGGATATGCTGGCCGTTGTCTAAAAAAGCGAAGCCGCCTTTGTCGGCATTAAGCGTACGGGCGCGGCCGCCTGCGGCTTTACCGGCTTCAAACACGGTTATGTCTGCCTTGCGGCAAAGGCTGACTGCGGCAGCCAAGCCGCTCCAGCCTGCGCCGATCACGGCGATTTTCGGTTTGCGGTTTATCTTCATGGTTTGAATCCGAACAGCCAGGTTTTCAAGGCAATGCGTTTTTTGCGCGGGCCGGGAATGGCGATTTTGTATTTCAACACATTTTGCACGCCGTCGCGCTCGATTTCATTGAGCAATGCGTAATAGATCGCCGCCATCACCAAACCTGCTTTTTGTTTTTTTCTGTCTTCCGGCGGTAATGCCGCCGCAGCCTCACGGTAAATCCGGCGGGCGCGCTCCACTTGGAACGCCATCAGGGCTTTGAATTCCGGTGTGTCTTTGCCCTGCATAACGGTATGCGCCGGCACGTTGAAGCGCTGCAATTCGTCTATCGGCAGATAAATACGGCTGCGCCTCGCATCTTCGCCCACATCGCGGATGATATTGGTCAACTGAAGCGCCAAGCCTGTTTTATCGGCGTATTCCAACGTTTTCGGATTGTCGAAGCCTAAAATGCGGGCAATCAGCCTGCCCACCACGCCGGCCACACGGTGGCAGTAAAGTTTGAGCGATTCAAAGTCGGTATAACGCGATTGTTCCAAATCCATCTGCATGCCGTTGATGATTTCTTCAAATTCTTCATGCGGCAAGCCGAATTCGCGCGCAATGCCCTGCAAAGCCTGATTCACAGGATGCTCGGGAAGCCTGTCTGAAAACACGGCAGCCAAGTCGCCGCGCCACCAGTTCAGCGTGGTTTGCGCCACGCCGGGGTCGGAGCAGTCGTCCACCGCATCGTCCACTTCGCGGCAAAAGGCATATAAAGCGGTCATGGCGTCGCGCTGGTTTTGCGGCAGGAAGCGGAATCCGGCCAAAAAGCTGGAGCCGCTTTCGGCGGCTTTCTGCTGGCAATATTCAATCGGCTGCATGGTGTCAATAATCAGGTTGTCGGCTGCACGGACTGTTTAATGTTCATGATGGTGGCCGTGCTCGGGCACGTGCATGGCTTTTTTCACTTCCACCTCTACAGTTTGCGGCTTGGCATGTTTGAATTTGAGGGTAAGCGGGAATTTGCTGCCGGTTTGCAGGGGCTGCTTCAAACCCATCAGCATCACATGATAGCCGCCCGGCTTCAAAGCCACGCTTTCGTTGGCTTTAAGCGGCAGGCCGCCCTTCACTTCGCGCATGCGCATTACATCGCCTTGAAGCACATGCTCGTGGATTTCGGTATATTTGGCAACCGGCGTGCTTGCGCCCACCAATACATCATCTTTGCCGCTTTGGTTTTCCAGCATCATAAACGCGCCGCCGTTACGCATGCCTTCCACGGTGGGCCGTGCCCACGGCTGCTCGATTTTAACGGCATCTGCCGCCGATACGGTTTGGCTCAATCCCACCGCCAACAAACCCAAAAGTGCTTTTTTCATTTTGCATCCTCCCAGTTTAGAAAAGGTTGAAGCCGTATTCGCGCCACAATGCCATTAACCACAACACCGCAAGCAGCAACAAAGCAACGCTTTGCGCGGCGGAACCCACGTCTTTCGCACGCTTGGCCAAAGGATGGCGAGCCATCGAAGTATGGTCGACTGCGGCTTCCAAGCCTGTGTTGAGCAATTCTACTATCAATGTGATGCAGGAAGCCATAAAGAGCATCATGCGTGTGGCAGGGCCGAAAGGCAGAAACAGACTCAAGGCGGTAAGCGCAATATTCAGATAAACCAACTGCCTGAAGCCCTGCTCGCTCATGGCGGCGGCAAAACCTTCGGCAGAATAGCGCATGGCATTGATGATGCGCCTGATGCCTGTTTTACCTTTGACCGATCCGGCATAAGATGGTTTTTCGCTTGGTTCCATTTTTGTATTCCCGATAAATCAATGCCTGTCTGAAAACCTGTTTCAGACAGGCATTCCGCTTCAGCGCGCCGCTTGCTCCTCAACGGCATTGATGAATGCCGCGGCAACATCCCAGTTTTTCTGCTTCATAATTTCTTGAAAACCGGTGGGACTGGTTACATTCACTTCGGTCAGGCAATCGCCGATCACATCCAAACCCGCCAGCAAAATGCCCCTGCGCTTCAACTCGGGCGCAAGGGTTTCGGCGATTTCCCGGTCGCGCGCGCTCAATTCCTGCGCCACACCGCGCCCGCCTGCGGCAAGGTTGCCCCGCGTTTCGCCTTGTTGCGGAATACGCGCCAGCGCAAAAGGCACCACTTCGCCGTTAATCACCAGCACGCGTTTGTCGCCCTGCACGATTTCGGGGATATAGCGCTGCGCCATGATGGTGCGCGTTTCCATCTGCATCAAGGTTTCCAAAATGCTGCCGATATTCGGGTCTTGCTGCGTGAGCCGGAAAATGCCCATACCGCCCATGCCGTCGAGGGGTTTGACGATAATGTCGCCGTGCTCGGCCAAAAATGCGCGCACATCTTTTGCGCGGGTGGTAACCAATGTGGGGGAGATAAACCGGCTGAAATTCAGAATCGCCAGTTTTTCATTAAAATCGCGCATGGCCTGCCCGCTGTTGAACACTTTGGCTCCTCGCGCTTCGGCCAATGTGAGCAGCTGCGTCGAATAAAGATACTGCATGTCAAACGGCGGGTCGGTGCGCATGATTACGGCATCAAAATCCGTTAACGCCGCCGCCTCTGCCCCTCCGGCGGAAAACCAGTTGTGGTCGTGGTCGTTTTTTGCGCCGATAAATTCAAACGGCGCGGCTTGGGCATACACCTTACCGTTTTTTACCGACAGCTCGGACGCCAATGTATGGAAAAGCTTGTGGCCGCGTGCGGCGGCTTCGCGCATCATGGCGTAAGTGGTGTCTTTGTAGGTTTTAAAGCTGCCCATCGGGTCGGCAATAAATAAAATGTTCATTTAAATTCCCAATTCGAAACGTTTAAAACGGTTTGTAATACGCCAAATACACAACCGCCGCCATACAGGCCAAGCCGGCAAGATAGCCGGCGGAAGACTTCAACGTACGCGGCGCGGCACGCATGGCAATCGAGCCGGCCATGATATATGCCACCACCAGGACCAGCTTCACGCCCAGCCAATCGGCATTGCCGAACGGCACCCATTTGGCCGCGCCCATCGCCCACAAGCCGGTAATCAACAACAAAGTATCATTAATATGCGGCACGATTTTCAGCACGGCCGGCAACGGCCTCTCCGGCTTGGCTACGCGCAGAAAATAGCGCAAATTAAACAAAACAACAGTTATCACCACAAAAGTAAGGTGTGCATGTTTGATAGCGAGAAAAGGCATCATCCGCTTTCTTTAATCAGTTTTCAGACAGGCATTATTGTAACCCAAGAGCGTGCGGCGCTGTTTGAAACAGGCTGAATCATAAACCGTGTGTTTCGTAGCGGCAGCGCCAAATCAGGGGAGGACGGCCGCGCTTTTTTTAAACTCATTCAGCGGCGGTATGCTTTTTTTCCACAGACAGAAGATACGGCGGGCGGTTTATCTGGTTGATAAAGCCGTATTTCAAAACCGAGTATTCGTTTTGCGGCAAAGCCGCCGCCCATTGCTCCACCGCATCCGCTTCCTCGCTGCCCACCTCATGGCCGGGATAGAGCACGGCCAACAGCAACCCGCCCGGTTTCAACAGCGCCAGCGCAGCCGACAAAGCCTGGATACTGGTGTGCATCTGCGTGGTGAGGCTTTTATCGCCGCCGGGCAGCCAGCCGAAATTAAACACGGCGGCAGCCAAAGGCCGGTTTATATAATCCGCCAGCGTTTCATGGCCTGTCTGAACCAATTCCACTTGACTGCGTTCGCCTGCTTCTTCCAAACGCGCGGCAGTGTTGACCAAAGCCTGCGATTGCACGTCAAACGCCCACACCTTGCCTGTTTTGCCCACGCAGCGCGCCAGGCATAAAGTGTCGTGCCCGTTGCCGGCGGTGCCGTCTAAAGCGCAATCGCCGCTTTTCAGACAGGCATTGACAAGCGCATGGGCAAACCGCAATACCGGCAATAAATTCATGATAAGCCTTACAAACCCAGCTCGCGCAAAAAGCGCACGTCGTCCGCCCAGCCGGATTTCACTTTCACCCACACTTTCAGAAACACTTTGCAGTTAAACAGCTTTTCCATATCCAACCGCGCTTCGGTGGAAATTTTCTTCAGCTTTTCGCCGCCCTTGCCGATCACAATCGGCTTCTGGTTTTCCCGCTCCACCAACACGGCAATGTAGATGCGGTACATGCCGTTTTCTTCTTTAAACTGCTCCATTTCCACGTTCATGGCATAAGGCAGCTCTTCGCCCAAATAGCGGAACAGTTTCTCGCGCACGATTTCCGTGGCCAGAAAACGGCTGGATTTATCGGTAACCATGTCTTCGGGATACAGCGGCGCGCTTTCGGGCAGGAAAGGTTTGAGCGCATGCAGCAGATTGGCGATGCCCAGCCCGTGTTTCGCGCTCACCACTTCCACGCCCGCAAATTCAAACTCGGCGCGCACTTGGCCGACAAACTCGTCCAACGCGGCTTTATTTTGCGCTTTGGCCTGGTCGATTTTGTTGATTACCAAAAGCACGGGAAGATGCTTGGGCAGCAGGCGCATCACCCTGCGGTCGGCCTCGGTGAAACGCATGGCTTCAATCACAAACACGATTGCGTCCACTCCGCCCATGGTTTCGGTTACGTTCAGATTCAGGCGTTCGTTGAGCGCATTGCGGTGCTCGGTTTGGAAGCCGGGGGTGTCCACAAAAATAAACTGCGCCGTGTCGTCGGTGTAGATGCCGGTTACTTTATGGCGCGTGGTTTGCGCTTTTTTGCTGGTGATGCTCACTTTCTGGCCGATTAAATGGTTCATCAAAGTGGATTTGCCCACATTCGGGCGCCCCACGATGGCGATAAACCCGCATCGGTAGCCCTGCTTTTGCGGCGACTCGGCGAGAAATTCTTCGATATTCATGGTGTTGTTCATCAGTTTGGCTTTCTTGAATGCCTGTCTGAAAGCCTTTCAGACAGGCATTGTTTCGTTATTTGGATTTGGTTTTCAAAGGATGCTCACGCTCGAGCCAGCCGAACGCTTCTTTGGCGGCGGCCTGCTCGGCGGCGCGGCGGCTCGAAGCTTGCGCATAGGAAATAAAGCCTAGCTCGCCCAAGTCGCAGGCGATATCGAACACGGCATCGCTGCCCTCTCCGGTTTGCGCTTCTATGCGGTATTTCGGCAAAGCAAAACGCCGCGCCTGTAAGGCTTCCTGCAACAAAGTTTTCGGGTCTTTGCCCTGGTTTTTAAAATCGATCGTGCGTATCTTGTCGGCAAACAGGCGGCGCACGGTTTGTTCGGCGGTGTGGAAATCCGCATCAAAGCTGACGGCGGCAAACATGGCCTCCATCGCGTCGGCCAAAATAGACGGGCGGTTGAAACCGCCGCTTTTCAATTCGCCCGGCCCGAGAAACAGCCCGTCGCCCACTTTCAGCCCCACCGCTATTTCGGCCAGCATATCCTGATTCACCAGATTGGCGCGCAGGCGGGAAAGCTCGCCTTCGGAAAGCTTGGCAAACACGTCGTAAAGCATTTTGGCAACGGTGTAGTTGAGAATCGCGTCGCCCACGAATTCAAACCGCTCGTTATTGTTGGCGGAATAGCTGCGGTGGGTAAGCGCACGCACAAGCAGGGTGCGGTCGCGGAAAGTGTAGCCCAAGCCGCGTTCGATATGGTCGAGCGCAGCGGTTTTAAATCGGTCGAGTTTCATTCTGTATTGCTTGGTTATTAGGTAGAAATGCCTGTCTGAAAAGTTTCAGACAGGCATTATTGTAACGGATTAGACAAGGCCTGTCTGAAAACCCGTTTCCGCAGGCAAATGGGGGCGACCCTAAAACCCCAAATCTTCCTGCTCAGGCGCTTCTTCGTGCGGCTGCATTTTTTCCCATGCCGCGTGCTGCACTTTTTTGCGCCGCATGGCAATCAGGCGCATCACTTGGTGCTTTTGCTCATCGGTCATGTGAAGCCAATAAAGCCGCTCTTCTCGGCTGCGGAAGCAGCCTTTGCAATAGCCCTTGCCGTTCATGCGGCACACGCCGATGCACGGGCTGGGAATCTCGAAGAAGTCGGGCTGGTTCATGATAGTTAACCAAATGATTTTTTATTAAATCATCATTTTAAAGAGTGCCCGATCCCGCAGCAAGCAAAATCAGGCTTTTCCCTGCATATTGTGATGTTCGATGGTAAAGCCCTGCTGCCGGTAAGCCCGGAAACGCTCCCGCGCCGCTGCCAAATCTTCCAAACTTTCGCCCACGATTTCCAGTACGCGCTCGGGCGCAGCCGGCGCGTCGCACCAAAAGTGCTCGGAAATATTCAACACCACAATTCCGCTGTCAATATGCGGCAACGTGCTGCCGCAGGCCAAAGCCAGCGGTACGTCTTGCGGATAGGCCGCATCGGTTTGCCAAACGCTATGCGGCAGAAAGCTTTCGGGCGGATTGCGCCACAAGTCGAGATCGATCCGCTCGATTTCTTCTTCAGTTTCCGCCCACACCAAGACGCGCGCGCCTTTCTCTACCGCCCGCATGCTGAGGCGGCAGATAAAATCGGCAATATCGGCAACGTGTGTATAAAAAGTGGCTTGCGGCATAGGTTTACAAATACTAAGGTTTGATGCCGAACTCTTGGTTCAACTTGTTTTTCAGCCGCTCGGCTTGCTGCGTGAGCAAGGCAATGTCTGCAAATGCCTGCTGCATTTCGGCTGTGCGCGCTTGAGGCCGGGTATAGATAAAGTCGCCCATATCGCGGTAAAGCCGGTGGCTTGTTTGCAGGTTTTGCTGCAAGGCTTTCACTTCGGCGTCTTGAATGGCCAGCCGGTTGAGGCTGCTGTAAATCTCATCGGCCTGCTTGGCCAATTCGCGGTTTTCTTCATCCGAGAGCCTGCCGTTTTTATGCGAAGCGCGGCGTTGGCGCCATTCTTCCATCCAAGCCCCAATCTGCCTGCCCGCTTGCGCCTCCCAAGCCAGAAGTGTTTGATATTCTTTCAGCTTCTGCTCGGGGCTTACTGTGCCTTGTGCCGTTTGCTCCGTCTTAACCGCCACACCGGCCTGCGGCGAGAGCACATGGTTTTGCGGCTGGCAGGCGGCTAGGCCGAGTATTGCGAGGCTGAGGATGATGTTTTGGTTGATGCGCATAACGTTTCCTGCTGAGTGATTTTTTCAGACAGGCATTGCAGTCTGCGCGCCTATGCCTGTCTGAAAAGGCCGCTGCCTTACCGGATGCTGTTTTTCAAAAATTGCAGCAAGAGCGGCACGGGGCGGCCGGTGGCGCCTTTTTCTTTGCCGGATTTCCACGCGGTGCCGGCGATATCCAAGTGCGCCCACGGGTAGTTTTCGGTGAAGTTCGACAAGAACATGGCGGCGGTAATCGTGCCGGCGGGGCGGCCGCCGATATTTTGCAGATCGGCGAAATTGGATTTGAGCTGCTCTTTATATTCTTCAAACAAAGGCAACTGCCAAGCTTTATCGTTGGTTTCTTTACCTGCTGCCAGCAGCTGGTCGACCAAATCCTGATTATTGCCCATCACGCCGCTGGCAATGTGGCCCAATGCGATGATGCAGGCACCGGTAAGCGTGGCCACGTCCACCACGGCTTTGGGCTTGAACTGCTCGGCATAGCTCAAAGCGTCGCACAGAATCAGGCGGCCTTCGGCATCGGTGTTGAGGATTTCGATGGTGGTGCCGTTCATGGCGGTTACGATGTCGCCGGGTTTGCTGGCGGCGGCATCCGGCATGTTTTCGCAAGTGGGCACCACGGCAATCAGGTTAACCGGCAGCTTGGCTTTGACGGCGGCAACAAATGTGCCGATTACGCTGGCCGCGCCGCACATATCGTATTTCATTTCGTCCATGGCTTCGCCGGGCTTGAGCGAGATGCCGCCGGTGTCGAAGGTAATGCCTTTGCCCACCAGCACCACGGGCGCTGCGTTTTTGTCGGCGGCGCCGAACCAGCTCAGCTCAATCAGGTAAGGTGCCTGCGCGCTGCCTTTGGCCACCGACCAAAACGAACCCATGTTTTTTTCGATATAGGATTGATCCAGAATTTTGGCCGAAGCGCCGAATTTTTCGGCTTCTGCTTTGGCGGTGTCGGCCAGATATTTAGGCGTGCACACATTCGGCGCGGTGTTGCCCAAGTCTTTGCACACATTCATGCCGTACACCAGCGCTTCGGCAGCCGTTACGGCCGCCTGAACGCTGTCGGCCTGCTCGGGATGGTAAAAAGCGGCCTGCTGCAATTTGGCCGGCTTGGCCTCTTTTTTGAAGCGGTCGAAACGGTACACCGCCTGCCCCAGCGCAACCGTGAACACTTCGGCCACGCGCGGCGCGTTTTCGATGCAAAACGGTGCGATGCAGATAGCCAGGTTTTCCTGCTTTTGCGCCCATGCCGCAGCCTCGGCAGCCGCTTTTTCCAACGTTTTGCGTTCCAAATCTTTCAAACGCACCACCGCCACCGCACGCAATTTGCCGTTTTCCACGGTTTGAGCCGAAGCAAAGCTTTCGCCTTCCTCCAGCGAATCACACAGTAAAGCGGCGGTTTGTTCCACGCCGTTTTGGCAGCAGGGCTGCGCCTCGGTGCAAATATACAGGACGGCAGCGCTTTGGTTCGGCTGCAATTTTTCGGCTTTTGTGCTAAATTCCACGTTTGTCTCCTAATCTTTTTTCAGACAGGCATCTTTGAGAAACCTGTTTGAACCTATATGAAACAGAAATGTCTGATTGTACTCCATTCAGGCCTGTCTGAAACCCCAACATGATTTATCAGCGCAATTTCATTAAAGAGCTCACGCTCACCGCCGTCGGCATTTTTCTGGTGCTGCTGGCTATTTTGGTATCCACCCAAGCCATCAACCTGCTCGGCCGCGCGGCCGACGGGCGCGTTGCGGTGGATGCGGTGGCCGCCCTTATCGGCTTCTGGACTTTGGGCATGACCCCGCTTTTGCTGGTGCTCACCGCCTATATCAGCACACTGACCGTCCTCACCCGTTACTGGCGCGACAGTGAAATGTCGGTTTGGCTTTCGTGCGGTTTGTCGCTGAAGCAATGGTTGAAACCGGTGATGCGGTTTGCCCTGCCGTTTGCCGTGTTGGTGGCCGTGATGCAGCTTACCGTGTTGCCGTGGGCGGAATTGCGCAGCCGCGAATTTGCCGAGATTTTAAAGCAGAAGCAGGAGCTGTCGCTGGTAGAGCAAGGCGTGTTCCGTGCTTTGGGCAAAAGCAACGGGCGCATTTATTTCGTTGAGCAGTTCGACACCGAATCCGGCATTATGAAAAACCTGTTTTTGCGCGAGCACGACGACAAAGGGCGCGAAAGCATCGTATTTGCCAAAGAAGGCACGTTTTCACTCAAAGACAACAAGCGCACTTTGGAGCTGAGCAACGGCTACCGCTACAACGGCAGCGCAGGCAAAGCCGATTGGAATGAAGTGTCTTTTCAGCATCTGAGCCTCATCATTAACACCACGCCGAAAATCATCAACCCCATCGACCACCGCCGCACCATTCCCACTATGAAACTGTTCGGCAGCGACAACCCGCAATATCAGGCCGAACTCATGTGGCGGCTGAGCCTGCCGATTTCCGTGCTGCTTCTGAGCATGCTGGCTGTGCCGCTGTCTTATTTCAACCCGCGCACCGGCCACACCTACAACATCCTGTTTGCCATCGGCTTTTTCCTGATTTATCAAAACGGGCTGACCTTTCTGCGCAACGCGGTGGAAGACGGCAAACTCAATTTCTGGCTCGGCCTGCTGCCCATGCACCTGATTATTTTTGGCTCCGCCGTCATCCTGCTGCGCATACGCTCCATGCCTGCCCAGCCCTTTCCGCAAGCCTTGAAAACAGCATTGAAAGGCGGTGTCAAATGAAACTGATCAGCCGCTACCTGATTAAGCAGCTTACCGTTATGTCGGCTTATTCGCTGCTTGCCCTGTTGGCTTTATACAGCTTTTTCGACATCATCAACGAGGTCGGCGACATGGGCAAAGGCAGCTACAACGGCATGAAAGTGATGCAGTATGTGGTGATGCAGGTGCCCGCGCATGCCTACGAGCTGATGCCGCTGGCCGTATTGATCGGCGGCCTGATTGCACTCAGCCAGCTTGCCGCCAACAGCGAGCTGACCGTGATTAAAACCAGCGGCATGAGCACGCGGAACATCATCACCATCCTGCTGCAATTCGGCCTGATTTTTGCCGTCGGCACCGTATTATTGGGTGAGTTCGCCGCCCCCGCGGCCAGCCAATACGCTGAAAACATGAAAGCCACCGCCACCAGCGGCCGCATCAGCTCCGGCTCGCAAGGCTTGTGGATTAAGGAAAACAACGACATCGTCAATGTAGGCGAAATGCTGCCCGACCGCAGCCTGCGCCGCATCAAAATCTACCGCCACAACTCCGATTTCCGCCTGAGCGAAAGCCTGTTTGCCGAATCGGCTCAAATCGCCGCCGACGGCACTTGGACTCTGCGCAACATCGAACGCAGCATCATCGGGGAAAACCGCGTGCAAACCGCCAAAGTTGCCGAAGAACAATGGCAAACCGGCCTGAAAAACAGCCTGCTGGATGTGCTTTTGGTTGACCCGGCCAAAATGTCGCTTACTTCGCTTACGACCTACATCAACCACTTAAGCGCCAACAACCAACAGGTTCAAACTTACCGGATTGAATGGTGGCGCAAGCTGATGTATCCGATTGCGGCGGCCGTTATGGCGCTGGTTGCCTATGCGTTCACCCCGCAATCCACCCGCAACAGCAATATGGGCTTGAAGCTCTTCGGCGGCATCTGCTTAGGCTTGGCATTCCACTTCGCCGGCCGGCTGTTCGGTTTTACCAGCGAACTCTACGGCGTCCCCCCTTTCCTTGCCGCCATGCTGCCCACCGCCATTTTCGCCACATGGGCAATTTACCTTATCCGCAAACAGGAGAAACGGTAATAATGATGTGTCGGAACACATCCGATCATGCGGCATAAAACAATGCCTGTCTGAAAAAGTTTTTCAGACAGGCATTGTCAATTTTCAAAATACCGCATTTAAGTTAGCCAGCTACAGCAAATAAACTTAAAAATCAGCATATCCGCCATACTCGGCTTAACCCCGGTATCTTGAGTTCCGGTAACTTTAAGAAATGCTCCCTCCGGTCAAGCCCGAGCATGACGAAATCATGATACAAATAAAGTTTATTTGCCATACTTAAATGCCTGTCTGAAAGCCATTGGCTTTGGCCACTTCGGCCCAAGCGTCTTTAATCAGCTTAGGATCGGAAGGCTTCAGCAATGCGGCATCCGAAAGCATACGCCGCCAAGTGCGCGCACCTTTCAAGCCGTGCATCAAACCCAGATAATGGCGCGCCATATGGCGCAGAATCGTGCCCCGCCCTGCCGCAATCTGCTCTTGAGCATAAGCCTGAAGTTTGGCAACCAGCGTTTCATAAACCACCGGCTCGCGGTTATCGCCGTAAAACAGACTGTCCCACTGCCGCATAATCATCGGATTGTGATAACACTCGCGCCCCACCATCACACCGTCGACATGCGCCAAATGCGCGGCAATCTGCTCATTGGTGTTGACACCGCCGTTGATGATGATTTCCAAATCGGGAAACTCTTGCTTCAAACGGTAAACATAATCGTATTTCAACGGCGGCACATCGCGGTTTTCTTTCGGAGAAAGGCCGTCCAACCAAGCATTGCGGGCATGTACGATATAGGTTTTGCAGGCCGTTTTGGCCGCGAGCGTGCCCACGAAATCAGCCACGCTCTGATATTCGGTTTGCCTGTCGACGCCGATGCGGTGTTTCACAGTCACATCTATCTGCACCGCATCCTGCATTGCATTCAAACAATCGGCGACCAAACCGACTTCATTCATCAGGCATGCGCCGAACGCACCCTTCTGCACCCGCGGGCTGGGGCAGCCGCAATTCAGGTTCACCTCATCATAACCATATTGCTCCGCAGCTTTCGCAGCTTTTGCCAAATCGGCCGGCTCGCTGCCGCCCAGTTGCAATGCCACCGGATTTTCACACTCATTGCGCAGGAGGAAGCGGTCTTTGTCGCCGAAAATAACCGCACCGGCATTAATCATCTCGCTGTAAAGCCAAGTATGGCGCGTAATCTGCCGCGCCATATAACGGTAGTGGCGGTCAGTCCAGTCGAGCATGGGCGCCACAGACAGGCGGCGGGGCGGCAGTTTTTGTGTCATATCGCTTCGGGTGTAGGTTTAGAAAAGCCGCATTATATAGCGGGACGGTTTGCGGCGGTATAGGCGGCCAGCCTGAAAAGAGCGCCGGATTGAGCGGAAAACATCAAGAAAATGATGACAAACCACCCTTCAAACAGTAACATACGCATGCTTGAAAAAGCGGCTTTTACCATAATTAGAGTTTCATCATAATCCACATTTAACCATACAGCTTTCAGACAGGCATATCGACTCGAATGCCTGTCTGAAAACCCGACAGAAAACACCCCCGAAGTATCATGAACACACCACAAATGCTCGCTTCAGTCGATCTCGGCTCCAACAGCTTCCGCCTGCAAATCTGCGAAAACCACAACGGCCAGCTCAAAGTGCTCGATTCCATCAAAGAAATGGTGCGCTTTGCCGGAGGGTTGGACGAACACAAAAACCTCGACCAAGCCTCGCAAGAACGCGCGCTCAACTGCCTGACCAAATTCGGCGAACGCCTGCGCAGCTTCTCGCCCGAGCAAGTGCGCGCCGTGGCAACCAACACCTTCCGCGTTGCCAAAAACATCGGCGATTTCCTGCCCCGCGCCGAAGCCGCCCTGGGCTTTCCCATCGAAATCATCGCCGGCCGCGAAGAAGCGCGTTTGATTTACACCGGTGTGGTGCACACTCTGCCGCCCAACGGCGAACGCATGTTGGTGGTCGATATCGGCGGCGGTTCCACCGAATTTGTGATCGGCTCGTCGCTCGAACCCACCAACACCGAAAGCTTGCCGCTGGGTTGCGTTACCTACAGCCTGCGCTTTTTTCAAAACAAAATCACCGAAAAAGACTTCAAAACCGCCATCAACGCCGCACGCGCCGAAATCCAGCGCATCAGCAAATCCTACAAACGCACGGGCTGGGATTTCAGCGTAGGCACTTCCGGCTCGGCCAAATCCATCCGCGACGTGATAGCCACCGATTTGGAAATGGGCGACGACATCACCTATGCCGGCATGCAGAAGCTGGTCGAGCGCATCTGCCAAGCCGGCAGCGTGAAAAAAGCGCGTTTCGAAGGTTTGAAACCGGAGCGTGTGGAAGTGTTTGCCGGCGGCTTGGCCGTGATGATGGCGGCATTTGAAGAATTGGACATCCAAAAAATGATGGTTACCGAAGCGGCGCTGCGCGACGGTGTGTTTTACGACTTAATCGGCCGCCAGCTCAACGCCGATATGCGCGATCAAACCATCACGCAATTCCAGCAACGCTACCATGTTTCGCCCAGCCAAGCGGCAAGAGTGGCCGCCACAGCCAAAATTTTCATGGAAAGCCTTGCCCAAACAGCTTCCGTGCAGGAATTGGCTTATTGGCAGCAATATGTCAACTGGGCCGCACAAGTGCATGAAATCGGCATCGAAATCGCCCACACGGCCTACCACAAACACAGCGCTTATATCCTTGAAAATGCCGACATGCCGGGCTTTTCGCGCAAAGAGCAGCATATTCTTTCCATGCTTACCCTCGGCCAGCGCGGCGACCTGCGCAAAATGGTCGACCTGGTAAACGGCAACCGCATGATGTGGTTTGCCATCACAGCTTTGCGCCTGGCCGTACTCTTCCACCGCTCCCGCCTCTCTTTCACACTACCGCCTTACACCCAATTGCGCTTCGATCCCGAAAAACGGCATTTCACGCTGCGCATCAACCAAAACTGGCTGGATGAAAACCTGCTGATTGCCGATTCGTTGATTTACGAAACGGAACAATGGCGCAAAATTGACGTGATGTTTAACGTGCAGGCATTCTAAAATAATTGCAGGCTAAAAAACCGAATGCCTGTCTGAAAAGCTTCAGACAGGCATTCTAGCTATTTAAGTTTAACGGCGCCATTCTATCCTGATTCGCTCGCCCTGCCGGTAATCATAAGGCGGGTGCCCGAACTGCGCATCGGGATCGCGCCGCCGCTCTTTCAACCTCTGCTGCGTTACCACTTCGTTATACAGCCGGTTATTCGTTTTAGGCGATAGGTTTTGCGCCTCTTTGCGCCGAGCTTCCAAGCGCATGCGGTTTTTCCAGCGGAAATAATCATCAACATGATGCCGCCTCGGGTAGCGGTAGTCATAATCGTAATAATAAGAATCCGGATAAACCGTGCCGATTTCAATGCGTGTGTTATAAGCCTTGCCGCTGCCGGCATTGAGACTAAAGCTGCCGGAAGAGCCGGTGCGCTCGGAATATTCCCTAACCGACCCTTTACCCACCGCTTGGCCGCCTTCATAAATGATACGTGTATTGGTCGGCACAACAGGCACTTCTTTTGCAAAAACAGACACAGAAAAACCGACAAAAAATAATGTCAAACCCGTTGTTTTTATCAATTTCATCATGCCTTTCCCCGAACATAGAAAAGTTGATTGAACCTGCATAAAAGCTTTTTCAGACAGGCATTTATCTATACAGCCGCCTATCCTTGATATTTTACCAACTATAATTGAATCTTATAGCAAATATACAAAAATCATACACATTCCTAATATTCACATGGAAAAATACCAAGCATATTGAATATCAACCCACTATTTATTACAATCGAATTATTACAATCAAATATCCATCTGAATTAATTCAGACAAATTTAATTCGGCATAGTTCTGCCATTTCCCCCTAATCATGAGGTATACATATGGATAATAAGGTATTAGACGTCCTTCCAGAAGATCAGTTGGTTGTAGAAGATGCTGCCACCGGGCAAGAAAATCCTTTTACAAACAACAATCCGGCGCAAGACATGCCGAGCGACAGCCAACCCGATGCTGTGGATACGCAAATTCCTGTAAATGTGCCGGTTTCTGACAATCCTCAGACGCCTGCCGATGACACCCAACCTACTGCGCCCAATCATCCCGACGACACATCCGCAACACCCGATGCACCTGTCTACCCCGTTGCAGACGATAACAGCGATGCCGAAAAACCGGTAGCCGACGCACCGGCAGTAGATGCACCGGCAGTAACAGACGTGCCTGCAAACGATGATGTGCAAAACCCGACAGCGTCCGCACCGGTTGACCCGCAAACATCAAGCGACGTTCCCGCCGGCGATAATAACGGCACACAAAATCCTGCCGACCAAGAGCCGGCAAACGTGCCAAACACGGCTACACCGGACAATGCAACAAACGACCCTGCCCAAGATGATGTTAACACCATCAATATTTCCGCACCGGTCGACGACCAAAACACCCCGGATCAAAACACTCCTTCATCAGCGGAAGACGGCGTGGAAAACAAACCCGCTGCCGATAACAGCTGCGGCGACCACCCTTGCGATAAAAAATGGGTGGATAACAACGGCACCGGCGAGAAAGTAATCATTACCGGCACCGATCAAGACGATGTTATCCACGGCACGGCGCTCGCCGAAGACATTTCAGGCCGCGCGGGCGACGACAAACTTTATTCCGGCCCCGGCGACGACGTATTGGACGGCGAAGCAGGCAACGATGCCATGTATGGCTGTCACGGCGATGACGTTTATTATGTCGATTCAGAGGGTGATAAAGTTATCGAGTTTGTCAATCAAGGCAACGACCATGTGTTCAGCAGCATCAGCTACACCCTGCCTGAAAACGTAGAAAACGTGCATCTGATGACCGATGACGACTTAAACGCCGTCGGCAACGAGTTGGACAATGTGCTGCACGGCAACGACGGTAAAAACGACCTCAGCGGCGGCGCCGGTAACGACAATCTGTACGGCCACGCGGGCGATGACATTCTGGACGGCGAATCCGGCGCCGACTTCATGGTAGGCGGCGAAGGCAACGACATTTATTATGTCGACCAAGCCGGTGATACCGTGGTTGAGTGTGCAGATGAAGGCATGGATACCGTATTAACCTCCATCAGCTATACCGCCGGCGATCATGTGGAAAACCTTACCCTGCTGGGCGATGATGATCTGAATCTGACCGGCAATGAGTTGAACAACCTGTTGCACGGCAACGACGGCAACAACATCTTGCTGGGCGGCGACGGCTGCGACCAGATTTTCGCCCACGACGGCAACGACATTCTGGATGGCGGCACAGGCAATGATTTGCTCAACGGCGGCAGCGGTTTCGACACCTACCTGTTCGGACGCGGCTACGGCAACGATACCATCGTTGACTATGACCAAAGCGAAATCAGCAACGACCGCATCTCTTTCGGCAGAGGCATCTCGGCAGACGATTTGGAACTCTCACGTTCCGGCGGCGATTTGGTGATCGGTTTAAAAGATTCTGACGATTCGCTGACCATCAGCCAATGGTTTGACAATGCCGATTACCAAATTGAAGAATTCCTGTTCAACAACGGCGATGCGTGGAGCTACGAGCAAATTCAGGAAGCCACCCAGGCTCTTTACACCACTGTATCCGCCAACAGCCAGCTTGACGATATCCAACAGCAGGCACAAGCGGCAGGTTCAGGTTTATAATCCTCCCCATCCCGCCACACCCGCAGCAAAACTGCGGGTGTTTTTCGTTTTACAGGTTTAGAATCCTGCTAAAATATCGTTTTCAACAATCAACATAGGAAAACAGCACCATGAGCGATATCAGCTTAAAAAAGATTTACTCAGGAAAAGTCCGCGATCTTTACGAGATCGACGATAAACGCATGCTCATGGTCGCTTCCGACCGCCTATCCGCTTTTGACGTGATTCTCGACGACCCTATTCCGGGCAAAGGCGAAATCCTCACCCAAATCTCCAATTTCTGGTTTGACAAACTTGCCCACATTATGCCCAACCACTTTACCGGCGACACGGTTTACGATGTTCTGCCCGAAACCGAAGCGCGCAAGCTGGAAAAGCGGGCCGTGGTTGCCAAAAAACTTACTCCCGTTAAAGTGGAAGCCATCGTGCGCGGCTATTTGGCAGGCAGCGGCTGGAAAGATTATCAAAAAACCGGCTCGGTATGCGGCATCAAGCTGCCCGAAGGCATGCAGGAAGCGCAGCAGCTGCCGGAAGTGATTTTCACGCCCTCAACCAAAGCGGCGGTGGGCGACCACGATGAGAACATCAGCTTTGAAGAATGTGAAAAAATCATCGGAAAAGAACTGGCGCAAGAAGTGCGCAACAAAGCCATCCGCCTATACACCGAAGCAGCCGAGTATGCCAAAACCCGCGGCATCATCATTTGCGACACCAAATTCGAATTCGGCCTCGATGAAAACGGCACGCTGACGCTGATGGACGAAGTGCTCACACCCGACTCCAGCCGTTTCTGGCCGGCAGACCAATACCAAGTGGGCACCAACCCGCCCTCTTTCGACAAACAGTTTGTACGCGATTGGTTGGAACAAAGCGGCTGGAACAAACAGGCACCGGCGCCCAAAGTACCCGCAGACGTGATTCGGAAAACCGTGGAAAAATATCAGGAAGCCCTGAATCTATTAACGGCTGATTAAGCGTATCGTGGTGCGCTTCTAAGCCGGTATAACGTATGCCTGTCTGAAAAAGCACTTTTCAGGCAGGCATTGCTTTCCCTGAACTTATATATAAGAAGGGACTTAGTAAGCAAAATTCATTCCTAAACATTCTCAGCAACACTTTGTACAAATCACTAGGTAAACACTGAATTGCTATCAATTTAGCGATAATCGGAAGCAGTCAGACCCAAGCAGGATGTGGCGGAATTTGGGTCTGGTAATTTCTTTTTTAATTCCATTTCAGAAGTTTATCATTTGGTGATTTTGCTTCCTAAGCCACTAAATAAAAAGATGCGTGTTTGCACGCATCTTTATTTAGACTTTCATTCAACTGAAAGCATTTAGCTATTCATCCAATAACCTAGGGTATAACCTAAACCATAAACTGGTCCAGCAATCCAGACTTTCCAGTTATATTCTCCACCACCGGCCACTTGCGCCAAATGATGCAAATCTAATTCGTGCATAGTTGCAGTCATTTTAGTATTCATAAAATTTTCCTCCAATTTCTATACAATTCAGTTTAAAGAACCGGTCAGCTTCTTGCATCTTCACGACCATGTCCTAATCCCTGCAGAAAGGCGGCTCCCGCAAAAGCTAATGAAGCTCCTATTACCACGGCTGCCAAAGGACCTACCCCACCAGAAACCTGTTCCAATTCATTCATTTTCAACTCTTGCATAATAAACTCCTTAATTTAGATATTAAATTAATAGATATGACATTTGTGAGCTTCCTGAAAATAGTTTGTGCCTAAATCAAGCAGCTCACAATATGAGAGTGGCATATTTATATTGTGTTCCGCATATTTATGTTTTTTTTTGTAAATTTATTCATGGAGCTTACGCCTTGGATCTAACCGCTTCCGACAACACCAAACCGACAGCAATTCAGTGTCAGAAGCAGCAATGGTCTCTACCTGAAACTGCGGTGGCGCTTAGCTAGAGAATGTAAGCGGCAGACACCTTTCTGCGGTATCGTAGCATCGGACGAACCTTATTTTGGTGAAAAGCGTATTCGTGGAAAACATGTGCGTGGCGCGGATGGTAAAAAACCATCTAAAATGCCTGTCTGAAAAAAGCCCCGCATTCTTGACGCGGGGCTTTTTCAGACAGGCATACGATTTATTTATTCGCTTTAAGCTGCTGCCACAAACGGGTTTGCAGCTTCACGCCTTGTGCGGATTTCGGCAACACCACAAAGCTTTTCGCTTTAACCTGATCGTTCGGGAAAATCGAATTGTCTTCGGCAAATTGCTTATCCATCAACGCGCGCGCAGGTTTGCTGGCAGGAGCGTAAGTTACGAAATTGCCGTTTTTCGCCGCCACTTTCGGATCAAGCGTGTAATTGATGTATTTGTGGGCATTCGCTACATTTTCCGCACCTTTCGGAATCATAAACGAATCAATCCAAATCCCCACACCCGTTTTAGGCGCCAACACTTCCAGATTCACACCGTTGCCCGCCTCTTTGGCGCGGTTTTTGGCAATGTTCAAATCGCCGCCGTAGCCGATGGCCACACACAAATCGCCGCCCGCCATATCGTTGATGTAACCGGAAGAGCTGAAGCGTTTGATGTCGCCGCGCACTTTCTTCATCATCTCGGTAGCCGCTTTCAAATCCTCTTCTTTTTCACTATTCGGGTCTTTACCCAAATAATTCAAAGCCAGCGGATATTGCTCGGTCGGGCTGTCGAGAAAGTTGATGCCGCAAGATTTCAGCTTGGCGGTATATTCGGGATTAAACACCAAATCCCATTCGTTTTCAGGCAGTTTGTCTGTTCCCAACGCTTTGGCAACTTTATCTTTATTGATTGCCAGCGTATTGATGCCCCAAAAATAAGGCACAGCGTATTTATTGCCCGGATCGACTTTCGCCATCATGGTCAACAATTCTGGATCGATATTGTTGTAGTTGGAAATCAAGCTCTTATCTACCGGCTGATAAGCACCGGCTTTAATCTGACGGCCCACATTGGCAATCGAAGGCGCCACCAAATCGTAGCCTGATTTGCCGGTAAGCACTTTCGCTTCCAGTGTTTCATTACTGTCGTACACATCGTAGCGCACTTTCACACCGTTGGCCTTTTCAAACTCAGCCACAGTTTCCGGATCAACATAATCCGACCAGTTGTAAATATTCAGCTTGCCCGTAGCGGAAGGTGCCGCCGCTTGTTGTTCGGTACTTGCTGCCCGGTTTTCTGAGCCGCTTGCTTTTTGGCCGTCTTGCGTGTTGCCGGAGCCACCGCACGCCGCCAAAAACAAGCCTGCAAAAGCAGAAACCAACAGAGTTTTTTTCATTAGTTTGTCCTTCATCGAAATAAACAAAAAAACATTCCCAAAAGTGCATCGCCTTATATCGCTTCCGCGTTTAAGGGCGCATACAACAAGAGTGGCCGGCCGCTAGTTTGATCAATACGCAAACATGAATTCGACTACACGGCGGTTGCAGGCAATTAAACGGCAAAACCTTTGTCAATGCAAGCAAAAACAGCACAAATATCAACATTTTTTAACGCTTGTCGCATAAAAAGCAGGAAAATATTCTATTCAATTGTCATTCACAATTCCCAAGCCATCCGATTCCGCCCAAGCCTTTTCAGACAGGCATATATATGGGAAAATCGCAGGGTTATTTTATTTAGATAAGGGCGACACTATGTTGGACAGAGAAGGATATCGCCCCAATGTCGGCATCATCTTGATCAACGACCGCAACGAAGTATTCTGGGGAAAACGGGTTCGCGAACATTCCTGGCAATTCCCCCAAGGCGGCATCAAGCCCGGCGAAAGTCCGGAAACCGCCATGTACCGCGAGCTCTTGGAAGAGGTAGGGCTTTTGCCGCACCACGTCAAAATTTTAGGCCGCACGCGGGACTGGCTGCGCTACGATGTGCCTACCCATTGGGTGCGCCGCGAATGGCGCGGCTCCTACCGCGGGCAAAAACAAATCTGGTATTTGTTGAAACTGATCGGCCGCGAAAGCGATGTGCACTTGCGTGCAACCAGCCATCCCGAATTCGACGGCTGGCGGTGGCACGAATACTGGGCGCCGATAGAAGAAGTGATTGATTTCAAAAGAGATGTTTATCAGGGCGCATTAAGCGAACTTTCCCGCTTCCTGAGAAACTTGGAAAGCTTGGAAGATTTCAACATCCGCCAGCGCCTGCTTCAGGAAAAATAATTCTGAACACGGCAAATAAAACAATGCCTGTCTGAAAATGGTTTTCAGACAGGCATTCTTCAATTATTCAAAGCACTTGCTGCCATTCTCGGCTTGCAGTGTCGGCAGATACTCAATTCAAGCCAAGTAGGACAGGTTGCGATTTTTTAAGCTGGTTTTATACGAAAGTTATATGAAATTAAGCGGTTAGGCCATAAGTTACCCGCCAAAAACCTGACCCTACCCCTCACAACCCCTTTCAGGCAGGCATACTACTCTGCCTCATCACCGGCTGCTTGAGATGCTTCGTTTTCCATATCTCCAACCGTTTCGCCTTCCAAACCGCTTTCTTCTTCAGGTTCTTCCGCCACACGCTCCAAGCTGACCAATGTTTCGCCTTCATCCAAATTAATCAGTTTCACACCCGCTGCGGCACGGCCGGTTTCGCGGATTTGGTCGACTTTGGTTCTGATTAAGACGCCGCCGCTGGTAATCAGCATCAAATCATCGGTTTCATTCACCAATGTTGCGGCCACCAGCTCGCCGTTGCGCTCACCGGTGTTAATGGCGATATTGCCCTGACCGCCTTTGTTTTTACGGCTGTAATCGCCAATCGGCGTACGTTTGCCATAGCCGTTTTCGGTGGCGGTTAACACTTGCAGCGTTTCATCCTGTTCGGATTCTGGCGCAAAGGTAATCAGGCTCACAATGCGTCCGCCGGCAGGCAGGCGCATACCACGCAAACCGCCGCTGCCGCGACCGCTTGGGCGGACGCCGTGTTTGCCGCTCAAAGCCGTATTGTCGCCGTTTTCTTCGTCCGCACCGTCTGCAACATCGGTTTCGCTGTCGCTTTCAATGTCGTCCTCGCTCTCGTCGCTGCCTATGCGTTCATAGTATTCATTGAAACGGATGGCTTTGCCGAGATTGGAAAACAACATAATATCGTCGCTGCCCGAGGTTTTGGCGGCGCCCACCAAATAATCGTCTTCTTTGAGCGCGATGGCTTTAATGCCTTGCGCACGCACGTTTTTGAAAGCGGATAGCTGCACTTTTTTCACCATGCCTTGTGCGGTGGCAAAAAACACATATTCGTCTTCCGGAAATTCCTGCACCGCCAAAATGGCGCTGACTTTTTCGCCTTCGTCCAATTGGATCACATTGTTAATCGGACGGCCTCGGCTGTTGCGGCCGCCTTCGGGCAGTTTGTACACTTTGATCCAATGGCATTTGCCGAAATTGGTAAAGCACATCAGGTAATCATGCGTGTTGGCAACAAACAGGGTTTCGATAAAGTCTTCATCTTTAGTGGCTGCCGCCTGTTTGCCGCGCCCGCCGCGACGTTGCGCTTGATAATCGGTAGTCGGCTGGGTTTTGATATAACCGCCGTGCGTCAGCGTTACCACCATTTCGCGCGGCGGAATCAGGTCTTCATCGGCAATATCGCCGCCGAACGGATTGATTTCGCTGCGGCGTTCGTCGCCGAAATGGGTTTTGATTTCTTCCAATTCTTCGTGAATAATTTGGGTAATCCGCTCGGGTTTGGCCAAAATATCCAAGAAGTCGATAATCTGCGCCATGATGTTTTTGTAGTCGTTGACAATCGTATCTTGGTCGAGACCGGTCAGGTTACGCAGGCTCATGCGCAAAATGGCATCGGCTTGGATTTCGCTCAGGAAATAACCGCCGCTTTGCAAACCCAATCCGGCAGGCAAACCTTCCGGGCGGGCCATCTGCATATCCAAATCGGTGCGGGACAACATTTCTCCAACCAAGCCCGACTGCCACGGACGCGCGAGCAGCTTTTCTTTGGCTTCGGGCGCATCGGCAGATTCTTTAATCAGCTGAATCATTTCGTCGATATTCGATAAAGCGACGGCTTTACCTTCTGCGATATGGCCTTCGTGACGCGCTTTTTTCAGGCGGAACAAGGTACGGCGGGTAACCACTTCGCGGCGGTGGCGCAGAAACTCGCTCAAAATCTGTTTCAGGTTCAGCAGGCGCGGTTGGCCGTCGACCAATGCCACCATATTGATACCGAAGCTGTCTTGCAGCTGGGTGAGCTTGTAAAGCTGGTTCAACACCACTTCGGCATTTTCGTTGCGCTTGAGTTCGATAACCACGCGCATACCCGATTTGTCGGATTCGTCGCGCAGATCGGAAATGCCTTCCAGCACTTTGTCGCGCACCAGCTCGCCGATTTTTTCCACCAGTTTGGCTTTATTTACCTGATAGGGAATTTCGTCAATGATGATGGCTTCGCGCTCGCCGTTTTTGCCGATGGGTTCGATATGCGTTTTACCGCGCATCACCACGCGGCCACGGCCGGTTTTATAGCCTTCGCGCACACCGCCCAAACCGTAAATGGTCGCACCGGTAGGGAAATCGGGGGCTTTGATGATATTGATTAACTCGTCGATACCGGTTTCGGGGTGAGCCAGCAATTGCAGGCAGGCATCAATGGTGTCGGGCAGATTGTGTGGCGGAATATTGGTGGCCATACCGACGGCAATGCCCGAAGAACCGTTAACCAGCAAAGCGGGAAAACGGGTGGGCAAAACCAAAGGTTCGCTCTCGCTGCCGTCGTAGTTGGGGCCGAAATTAACGGTTTCTTCTTCGATATCCGCCATCATTTCATGGGCGATTTTCGCCATGCGGATTTCGGTATAACGCATGGCCGCCGCACCGTCGCCGTCTACCGAACCGAAGTTGCCCTGACCGTCGACCAACACATAGCGCATCGAGAAATCTTGAGCCATACGCACAATAGTGTCGTACACCGCGCTGTCGCCGTGCGGATGGTATTTACCGATCACGTCGCCGACGATACGGGCAGACTTCTTATAAGCGCTGTTCCAACTGTTTTTCAACTCGTGCATGGCATACAGCACGCGGCGGTGAACAGGCTTCAGGCCGTCACGCACATCGGGCAGCGCACGCCCCACAATCACGCTCATCGCGTAATCGAGGTAGCTGCGGCGCATTTCGTCTTCTAGGCTGATGGGGATGGTTTCTTTGGCAAAATGATGGTCGTTGCGTGTGGTTGCGTCGGTCATGGTAAGTCTGACTTTTATATAGAGAAAAATTAGCAGGATTTTAGCACAAACCGAGAATAAAATCTTCTTGGCAGCCCTGCTTTCAGACAGGCATTTCGGCCTGCGGACTTTTATTCGGAAACGGTAAAAACCGATGTATCGCGGGTTTCAAATCTTACCCACAAAAGCTGTGGATAATTTTGTGGACTACTTGTGGGATTCTTACATTTTCCCCGATAAATCAGGAGTTGCACCAAGCCTGATTAAAAAATAATCAATTCAATAAAATCTATATTTTTCAAAAACTTAAGATGATTATTAGCTTGTCAAGGGCAAAAATTAAATTTTTTCTTAGTGTTTCGTAAAACTGTTTTGTCAATGTGGATAAGCAAAAAAAATTTTAAATTTAACGCTTGACAAACACCCAAAGCAGCGTAAAACCTTATCCCACAAAGGCTAACCTATTACCACCATGCAAATCGAAAAAAATTCCCCCGTGTGCTGGCTGTTTTGCACAGTAATCGACAACTTCGGCGACATCGGCGTGAGCTGGCGTTTGGCGCAGATTTTAAGCCGTGAATACGGCATCGCCGTACACCTCTGGCTGGACGATGCCGACGCGCTGCGCACCCTTTGTCCCGATCTGCCCGCCGGCCTGCCCTGCCGCTACCAAAACATTTACCTTTACCCGTGGCAGCCGGGAAAAAGCGCAGAATATTTAAATGAAGCGCCTGCGCCTGATCTGGTTATCGAAACATTCGCCTGCGATTTGCCGGAAAACGTATTAAATGCCATCCGCACACACCAAGCACTTTGGCTCAATTGGGAATACCTGAGCGCCGAAGAATGGGCCGAAGCCATGCACGGCAAGCCCTCTCCGCAAGCCGACGGCCAACAAAAATACTTTTGGCTGATGGGGTTTACCGAACAAAGCGGCGGATTGCTGCGGGAAAAAAACTATGCTGAACTCGTTCAATACCCGATAGAAGATTTCAGGCTGTCCTTATGCCTGTCTGAAAAAACCGCGCCCGAATGGCTGCTGTTCGGCTATGAAAGCCCTGTTTGGCTGCAATGGCTGGAAACCTGGCGGCAAAGCAGCCAACCGATAACACTGCTGCTGGCCGGCAATCAGGTGATTCAAAGCCTCAAACGCTCCGGCGCCCTGCCCGCAGACGCGCTGCAACACAGCGGCGACACTTTTCAGACAGGCATGGTCAAACTGGTGCGCATACCCTTTATACCGCAAAGCGATTTCGACAAACTGCTGCACTTATGCGACGGCGCAATCGTGCGCGGCGAAGACAGCTTTATCCGTGCCCAATTTGCCGCCAAGCCTTTTTTCTGGTTTATCTATCCGCAAGAAGAAAACGTCCGCATCGGCAAACTGCACGCCTTTTGGCAGAAAGCAACCGCCGGCTGGCCGGAGCATTTAAAACAAGCCCACCAAAACCTTTCAAACGAACTCAACGGCGCAACCACCCTCAACGCAGCAACACGTCTGGCCGCATGGCAAACCCTGATGCAACATTTTCCTCTTTGGCAGGCACAATCGGAAAACTGGCGAGGCTATCTGTTTGCACAAAGCAGCGCCGCAGAAAAATTGGCAGCGTTTATCAAAAGCAGTTCCAACGTAGATATTTTTCCACCGCAACACAGCATAAGGGATTAAAACAACAGGCAATAAATTGCCAAACCCTAAAAAAATAAGCTAAAATGCCGCGTTATTTTGTTTCAACATTTTAAGTGAGAATCATCTGATGAAAACCGCTCAAGAACTGCGCGCCGGCAACGTATTTATGGTAGGTAACGACCCGATGGTTGTGCAAAAAACCGAATACATCAAAGGCGGCCGCTCCTCTGCCAAAGTGAGCATGAAGCTGAAAAACCTGCTCACCGGCGCCGCAACCGAAACCATCTACAAAGCCGACGACAAATTCGACGTAGTGGTTTTGGCACGCAAAAACTGCACATACAGCTACTTTGCCGACCCCATGTACGTATTCATGGACGAAGAATTCAACCAATACGAAGTTGAAGCCGAAAACATCGGCGACAACCTCAAATTCATCGTTGACGGCATGGAAGACGTATGCGAAGTAACCTTCTACGAAGGCAGCCCGATTTCCGTGGAATTGCCCACCATCATCGTACGCGAAGTAGAATACACCGAGCCTGCCGTTAAAGGCGACACTTCGGGCAAAGTGATGAAAACCGCACGTTTGGTCGGCGGCACCGAAATCCAAGTGATGTCTTACGTTGAAAACGGCGACAAAGTGGAAATCGACACCCGCACCGGCGAATTCCGCAAACGCGCTTAACCCGACATTAACAAATGCCTGTCTGAAAACTTTCAGACAGGCATTTTATCGCTATCACTCTTTATGCGGTTAAACCGCTTGTTAAATAACATATCATTACCTCATATTTAATCAGCGATTTGATTTATATACACATTTTTTAAATTGACTCATTATGGACAAACTAAACTTAGGCAATTCCCTTTTCCCCGGCTTCAATGACCAAAACGGTTTGATGATTTGCGGGTATGAATGGGGTTGGAGTAAAGCAGATGAAGCTGCTTATGAAAAAGGGGAATGCACACTACCCGAAGAAGAAATACTACATACTTTTTCTAATAAAGCTTTGTATTATGGTGAACAAGCCAATACTTGGCGATACGACAATGCAATCAAAGCATGGTTTGAATTATGGGGGCATCCTTTAGATTCAAATGGTTTGGGAGGTGCGTTTGAACGGTCTGTCGTTCAAACCAATTGGGCAAACTCGCAAGACAATAGCATTAGCGATTATGATAAATTTCTTTCAGACAGCCAGGTTGACAACTTTCTGTTTCATCTCAAATCCTTGCGCCCGAAAGTGAGCTTATTCATGGGCAGCCGCCTGCTGGATTACTTGAACAATCCGAAAGTTTTAGTTAAATTCAAAGAGCTGATGGGCGAAGAAGTCGAACGTGCGCGGTTCGAGCAAAAACCTTTTGCAGGAACCCGATTTAAAGTAGGTTTCCAACGGTTCGAACATTGCCAAATTGTCTGCCTGCCGCACCCCAGTGCCAGCCGCGGTTTATCACATGCTTACATCGAAATGTTCCGTCCTGAAATGGACAAAATTTTGACTGATTACAAAAAAGCACGTGGATTTTAAACAACCTGCTTTCGCTATGAACAATCCCGTCTGAAAATTTTCAGACGGATTTTCACACAAACAGCGGCTGTTTTTTATCCATTCTTTTGATGAAACAACACCTACGATAATTGAAATTATCCAAATTATAGTCAATCAAATTAATTTTAATAACAACAACCGTCATACTCGGGCTTGACCCGAGTATGACGGATAAGCTGAGTTTTAAGTTTATTTGCTTTACTGCTTCTGATTAACTTCACGATAACGCCCTGCCATCGCTTTAAAAATTAAATTTTCATAGCGCAACACTTCATAGCGCTGGTTCAAAGCATCCTGTGCCGAGCCGTATTCCGTGTTAAGTGCTTCCAGCCAATCTTTCAGGCTGTTTTTGCCGTGTTGGTAGCGTAGCTGGTAATAGCGGCTGTTTTTTTTGTCCAGCTCGTATTTTTGCTGCACATTGACTAAAGTTTGGCGGGCTTTACCGTAGGCCAGATAATAAGTGTTCACTTCGTTCAGCGCGGTAGTCAGCGCGGTTTCAAAATCCACGGCGGCGCTGTCAAAATCAGCCTGTGCGGCCTTATCTTCCCATTTAAGTGTTTTCCAGTTTAAAAACGGCAGGTTTACGCTCACGTTGCCACCTAAAAACGGCACGTTAAACATGGTTTTGGCTTTGTCGGAAGCCGTACTCAAGGTTGCGCCCAAAGTAACGCTGGGATACCAGCTGCGTTTTTGCGCTTCCACTTGGCTTACGGCGGCTTGCAGGCGGGCTTCTGCTGCGCGCAAATCGGGGCGGTTGGCCAATGTGGCAACCGGCACATTCAAATCCACATCAATCGGATTGCTCAGTTTATAGTCTGCCTCTGCGATGCCTATCGGTTCGTTCGGTTTTAAATTCAATAAATTGCGCAAAGTTTGCTGCTGCGTATCGCGTGTGCGTTTGAGGTTGATCAGGTTATTTTGGGTTGCCAAGAGGGTTTGTTCGCTTTGGCGCGGATCTGCCGAGGAAACTTTCCCTTCCCTGTACCGCGCAGCGGCAATGCGGTTGATTTCCTGATAACGCTTCAGGGTTTGCTCGCTCAGGCTGATGGCTTCATTCAGATAGGCAATATTGAAATAGGTATCGGCCACATTGTTGATCAAGGCCAGCTTGGCCGATTCCAAGTCATAGCGCGTTGCTTGATATTCGCTCGCTCTGGCATCGGTTTGTGCCTGCAGCTTGCGCCATAAGTCGATTTCATAACTCAAACCGACTTGGCTGCCAAAGGTTTGGCTGCCGTCTCCGGTTTTCAGGTTTTCGCGTGTGCTTGCACTTAAAGAGCCGTCTAAAGTCGGCAGGCGGCCCGCACCTGAAATCTTGGCCTGATAAAGCGCTTTGTTCACATTGATGGCGGCTTTTTTCAAGTCTGCATTATTGGCCAGAGCCTGCTGAATCAGCGCATTTAGGCCGGCATTGTTGTAGGCCGCCCACCATTGGGTGTCGATCCGGTAGCGCTTGGCGGCTTCTTCGGCGGAGATGATGCTGCCGGAAGATTCGACCGTGAGGCCGGAATCGGTTTTCGGGCCGGCGGCGCAGGCGCTGATAACCAATACTGCGGCAAGGCGGATGCCTGTCTGAAAAAAAGGGGCTTGCTTCATTCATTTATATCCATAAACTTTCAGACAGGCATGGTTACTTGCACGGCAATCGCTATGCCTGTCTGAAACTGCATCAATCATGTGCCAATGCATCAATCGGGTTAAGCTTGGATGCCCTGTTGGCGGGAATATAGCCGAACACCATTCCGATAAAGGTAGAACAGGCTACGGCGCCGATAACCGACATGGTGGAAAACGTCATGGCAAAGTCGGTAACGAAATGGTTAAACACTATGCCGATAAACGCCGAAAACGCAATACCGGTCATCCCGCCGATCAGGCAGATTAATACGGCTTCAATCAAAAACTGCTGCAAAATATTGTTCTGCCGCGCCCCAATCGCCATACGCACGCCGATTTCTTTGGTACGCTCGGTTACTGACACCAGCATGATGTTCATCACGCCGATACCGCCCACAATCAGCGAAATCAGGGCAATGCTGGAAATCAGCAGGGTCATCGTGCCGGTGGCGCTTTCTACGGTTTGCTTGATGCTGTCGCTGTTGCGCATGAAAAAGTCTTCCGTACCGTGGCGCGAAATCAAAAGCTCGGTTAAGCCGTTTTCAGCGGCCTGCGAGCTGGCATTGTCGCCCACTTTCACGATGAGCGAGCTGATATGCCGCTCGCCTGTAATCTGGTTCATCACCGTGGTATAGGGCGACCAAAGCTGAAGGCTGTCTGAATCGCCTCCGAATGCGTTTTTTTCTTCCTCCACCGTGCCGATGATGGCAAGCGGCCGTTTTTTAAACAAAATCACTTTGCCCAGCGGATTTTCGTTGTCAGGAAATAATTTTTTTAAAGTATTCTGGTCGATAACCACAACCTGAGCATTGTCTTTTACATCTTGCTCGTCAAACAAACGCCCTTGATCCAGCTTATAGCCGCGCACATCAAAATATTGGTTGCCCACTCCGTAAAGCTGGCTGCTCAAATCATGGTTGCGGTAGGTAAGCGTGCCGCCGGAAGCAGTCATCGGGGTTACATTCGACACATAGCTCTGCCTGCCGATAACTTCGGCATCATCCACCGTGAGGGTTTTAATCTTGCCGCTGAAGCGGTCACCAAATCCTTTACCCGGATAAATGCTGATGGTATTGGTGCCGATTGCCGCAATATCTCCCAAAATTTTCGTTTGTGTACCCCTGCCCAAAGCCACCACAGACACTACCGAGGCAATGCCGATGATAATACCGAGCATGGTCAACAACGAACGCATTTTGTGCGACATAATCGCCTGCACCGACATCCTGAACGATTCAAGCAGTTGGTCTTTGCGAAACAGCCATGAGCGGCTTTCAGGCAGGGTTTCTATCGGGCTGGGCGCGATTTCGCTGCTTTTGCTCACATCGGAGATAATGTAGCCGTCTTTAATTTCAATCACACGATTGGCCAGTGCGGCGATATTCGGGTCGTGCGTAACCATAATAATGGTATGGCCTTCGCCGTGCAGCTGACGGATGATCTCCATCACATTTTCGCCGCTTTTGGAGTCCAGCGCGCCGGTCGGCTCATCGGCCAGCAAAATCTCGCCGCCGTTCATCAAAGCCCGCGCGATGCTCACCCGCTGCTGCTGGCCGCCGGAAAGTTCGCTGGGTTTGTTGTCTTCTTTTCCGTCCAAACCCAACCGGCTTAGCAGTGCATCCGCCCGCTTGTTGCGCTCTTTGTGCGGCATGCCCGCGTAAACCGCCGGCAACGCCACATTATCACGGGCGCTTAAGGCATTCAAAAGATTGTAGCGTTGGAAAATAAAACCGAAGCGCTTGCGGCGCAGCCCGGCCAACTCGTCGGCTTCCATTTTGGCGGTTTCAACACCGTCCACCATGTATGAACCTGAACTGGGCGTATCCAAGCAGCCCAAAATGTTCATTAAAGTGGATTTACCCGAACCGGATTGGCCGATAATCGCCACAAAATCGCCTTTTTCGATTTGCAGGTTGATGTCTTTCAACACATGCACGCGGTTGGCGTCCGAACCGAAATAGCGGTTGATGTTTTTACATTCAATCAAACTCATCTGGCTTCTCCGCCCGCCTTACATCGGCCCGCCGGGGCCGCGGCGGCGTTTATTGCCTTCATCATCCTGCTCACTGCCGTCGGCTTCGGACACCACCACTTTATCGCCCTCTTTCAAGCCTGAAGTTACTTCTACCGACGAGCTGTTTCTAAGGCCTGTCTGAATTTCTTTTTCGCGGGCATAACCTTCCGCATCCACAACTTGAACGTAAGACTTACCGTCGCGCCTTTTCACGGTTAGAGCCGGAACAGTCAAAACATTGTCGCGGCTGGTTACAAATACCGTATTCTGTGTGGTCATGCCGATGGAAAGCCTGCCTTCAGGATTGGGCACCAAAGCACGTGCGTAATAATAAATGGCGGAGCTGCTGTTGTCGGTATTGATGCCGGTATTGCCGGTACTGTTCGACATGGTGGTTAAGGCCGGGTCTATGCTTTCAAGCGTGGCTTCAATCGGCGAATCCGGCTCGGAAAGAATGGTAAACTTTATCTTCTGCCCGCTTTTCACTTTAGTGATGTCGCCTTCGGCAATCTGCATCTTGTTGAGCATAGTGCCTAAATCGGCAAGCTGGATAATGGTCGGCGAACTTTGCGCGGCATTAATGGTTTGCCCCTCTTCAACCGGCAGCGCAACAACCGTTCCATCCATCGGCGCGACAATACGCGTATAGCCCAAATCGGCTTCAGCAGTATTAATGGAAATTTGTGTTTGCTTGATAGTGGATTGAAGCTCGGTGATTTTGGCTTTAGACTCAGCCAGCGCGTCTCCCGCATTTTCAAGTTCTTCTTTTGATGTGGCATTTTCCGCCCAAAGCGCTTTTTCCCGTTTATATTTTTTCTCGGCGGAGCTTAAAGAAATTTTAGCCGACGCCAGCTGCGCTTTATGCGTTTCC
This sequence comes from Neisseria canis, assembly GCF_900636765.1. NCBI lineage: Bacteria > Pseudomonadati > Pseudomonadota > Betaproteobacteria > Neisseriales > Neisseriaceae > Neisseria > Neisseria canis. The sequence goes on along the minus strand of NZ_LR134313.1, from coordinate 1,574,179 downwards.
AGCTTGGCTTTGAGGGTGTTGAGTTCGTTGCGCTGCGATGTTGAATCGATTTCAGCAATCAAGTCGCCTTTTCTGATTTGTTGCCCGAGTTTGACATAAAGCTTTTTAATTTGACCAGTCGCCTGCGCACCTACCTCAACCAAATGGGAAGAAGACAATTCGCCTGTAGCCGACACGGTTTGACTGAGCGCACCGCGCTTAACCGTTTCCGTAATATAAACGGGCTTGTGTTCCGGTTTGATATATTGCCAACCCGCGTAGGCAACTGCAGCCAACACCAACGCGCCTCCAACCCATTTGACGGCTTTCTTCATTATTAACACTCTAATGTATGTTTCAACCACAACAAAGTTTACTGCATGCCGCCACACTCGGCAAAGTTTAAATTTTTTCAATCCCATCAATATTTTGTTTTATAAAAACAATCCGAAACATGTTTTACACAGCATCAAAAAGTTTGCAACGCTTCTAACACAGTGAAACAAATATTTTCATATCTCCGGCTGATTTCGTTTCTATTGGAACAAGAATAAAGCTATAATTTGAGATATTTTTCAATACAAGAAAATACGGGAATCATGAAAAACTTTTTTCATGATTGAAGAAACTCAGTTTCCGGCCGGAGCAAGTTTCTACGAAACTAAAACTCAGTTTTACTGAAATATAAAAATACTATGAATATCCAAAACCATCAAAACGGCTTCACGCTCGCCGAGATGCTGATAGTCGTGTTAATCTTGGCCATTCTGGCCACAATCGCCTATCCATCTTATGAAAGATTCGTCCGCGACACCCGAGTTGAAAACGCGCGCGCCGATTTAATCTACAACGCCCAACAGCTTGAACGTTACTATATTCAAAACCGCACGTTTATCGGTTTCAATAATTTGAAAAACGACAACCGTTTCTTTTCCATCCGGTTTGCCGACGGCTCCCCTTCTGGCGACGGCTTTACCTTGCAGGCAAGCCCTATCGCGGATACCAATGCCAACGAGCAGCGTGTACTGCAACTGAATGACAGCAACATATTGGTTATCTGCAATTCCGCCAATGATATTTCAGCTGCAGGTGTTCCCTCTGATACCGGCTGCCAAATCCAGCAATAATTTTGACAAATCCGCGTTAATTTATCATACTAACCTGCATAATTATTATCTTATTTAGTTTCACATTAGGGTTAAATTATGCAGAACAATTACTCACTCAACAGCGGATTTACGCTTGCCGAGATGCTGATTGCCATCACCGTATTCAGCATACTCGCCTTAATTGCCTACCCTTCTTACAGCAATTATGTCCGCGATACCAGAATCGCCGAAGTACAGGGCGCTTTAATCGAAAACGCCCGCTTTATGGAAAGCTTTTATCTTCAGCGCCGCTCGTTTAAACAAAACTCTACCACTTGGCCTACACTACCCATCGCTGCCAACAGCCATTTCTGCATCAAACCCCAGGGCAATGCCCGCGGTGCAAATACCGACCGCTTCACTTTAAAAGCGGTGGCTTTCAATAAAGACGCAGAACCCCGCGTGATTAAAATCAACGAAGCCCAGCAAATTATCATTTGCGAATCCAGCACAAGCACATGCAGCGACAAAGGCGGTTTCTTTCCGGGCACCAACAGCACCGACAAACAATGCAAAATCGTTCACTAAACTTAAACATGCCTGTCTGAAAAACAGATGCCTGTCTGAATAATATTCAGACAGGCATTTGTTTGAGCAAAAGCTTAACCGGCTTTTCTCTCGTATTCTTTACCGTTTTCCAAAAACAGCTTAGGTTCTTCCCCTTTTTCAACCACGTCGGCCGTAATCAACACCCGTTTTACATCTTTCAAATCCGGCAGCAAATACATGGTATCCAGCAGGGATTTTTCCAAAATCGAGCGCAAGCCCCGCGCACCGGTTTTGCGCTCCAAAGCCAGCTTGGCGATACTGCGCAGCGCTGCTTCTTCTATTTCAAGCTCTGCGCCCTCCATTTCAAACAACGCCTGATACTGCTTCACCAATGCGTTTTTAGGCTCCGTCAAAATATTGATCAGCGCATCTTCATCCAACTCCGCCAATGCTGCAATCACCGGCAGACGGCCGATTAGCTCGGGAATCAAACCGAACTTAATCAAATCCTCCGGCTCAACTGTTTGGAAAAGCTCGGTAATTTTGGAATCATCGTCTTTACTGTGCACTGCCGCTCCGAAGCCGATCCCGCCTTTCTCCGTACGCTGGCGGATCACCTTCTCCAAGCCGGCAAATGCACCGCCGCAAATAAACAGGATATTGGTGGTATCTACCTGAATAAACTCCTGATTCGGATGTTTGCGCCCACCCTGCGGCGGCACACTGGCAACCGTGCCTTCAATCAATTTCAACAAAGCCTGCTGCACACCTTCGCCCGACACATCGCGCGTAATGGAAGGATTGTCGCTTTTGCGTGAAATTTTGTCGATTTCGTCAATATACACAATACCGCGCTGGGCTTTTTCCACGTCGAAATCACATTTTCCCAACAACTTGGTAATAATCTGTTCGACATCCTCGCCCACATAGCCCGCTTCGGTCAGCGTGGTAGCATCAGCCATTACAAAAGGCACATCCAGTTTTCTCGCCAAAGACTGAGCCAGCAGGGTTTTGCCCGAGCCTGTGGGGCCGATCAGCAAAATATTACTCTTAGAAAGCTCTACGTTGTTGTTTTCTTTAGGGTGGCGCAGGCGCTTGTAGTGATTATAGACCGCCACGGCTAATGCTTTTTTCGCTTGATCCTGACCTATCACATGGTCATTCAGATTGGCCACAATTTCGGCAGGCGTGGGCAGTTTGTTCGACAATCCGGAATCTTTATCTTGCCCTGCTTTCGCACCTTCCGGCACCTCGCTGCCGCCCAGCATCACACCACACGCCTCCACGCATTCATTGCAGATAAAAGCATGTTCGCCTTCAATTAAATTCTTTACCTCATGCTCTGCTTTACCGCAAAACGAGCAAGTTCGATTTTCATTTTCCGTGGTCATAATGATCCAGTCTGTGATGTGATAAATGGTTCAAGCACAAAGCGCCCGAAAAAACATAAAGTATAATAATTATCCGCCACTTTTTCAAACAACCCCGGCTTTTTCAGACAGGCATGCAACACAGCAACGCAAAGCCTTGTCAAATAAATGCCAAGTTACGCAAACTATACTTTACAAAAACAAGCAATCTGACCGACAATAAAAAAATACTGCCGTAAATCCGAAAACTTACGGAAAACATTGTAACTTATTATATCGTTTGCGGAATTACTTACATCCGCTGTCTACAAATCCCCATTTTAAACATCAGAAAGCGATTTTTCTTATGTTGATGAAACGTACTCTAAACACCCTCTCGGCCATGCTGCTCGGTATCGGTTTAACCGCGATTTCCCTGCCTGCCGCAGCAAACGACCTGGACGTGCTCGGTCAATTTCTCGAACAAAACTTTCCCACAGAAAGCGACCCGATCGGCAATTTCATTGCAGAAAATCCTGCGCAACAAATCGAAATGCAGGCAGCAATGGCAGGCCCTCTGCTCTCGTCCCAGTCGGCTCTGATTATGAACAACAAAACCGGGGAAATTCTCTATCAAAAAAACATGAACCGCGTTATGCCCATCGCATCCATCTCCAAGCTGATGTCGGCAATGGTGGTGTTGGACGGCGGTCAAAATCTGAACGAAGAAATTACCATCACATCTGACGAAATCGACCGCAGAAAAGGCACGGGCAGCCGCTTGTCAATCGGCACCACACTTACCCGCGGCCAACTGCTGCATTTGAGCCTGATGTCCAGTGAAAACCGCGCCACACATGCTTTAGGCCGCACCTACCCGGGAGGCATGGGCGCATTTGTGGCAGATATGAATAAAAAAGCGCAAGCCTTGGGCATGACCAACAGCCGCTTTTACGAACCCACCGGTTTGGATTACCGCAACGTATCTACCGCAAGCGATTTGAGCAAACTGGTTTCCGCAGCCAGCCGCTATTCAAAAATCCGCCAATTGAGCACATCCAACCACAGCTCAGTCTATACCGCCTCCGGCCAACAAAATTACAAAAACTCCAACGCCCTAGTACGCGACGGTTCTTGGAATATCGAATTGCAAAAAACGGGCTACATCCGCGAATCCGGCCGCTCTATGGTGGTAAAAGCCAATGTACAGAAGCAACCTGTAACCATCATTTTGTTGAACTCACCATCATCTGCAACCCGCGTAAACGATGCCCGCCGCATCGAATCTTGGATGAACCAGCGTCCGTCTTAAAACGCTTGTTAAAAACCAATGCCTGTCTGAAAAAATTTTCAGACAGGCATTGGTTTTAAAATTCATCCCAAACGATTTACATACATCCTTCATTTTGGCAAAGCGTAAACAACGACACACCGGCATCGCGGATTTTTTTACCGCCCGGCAAATCTGTAAACTCCAAGATCGCCGACGCCTCAACCACTTCCGCCCCTAATTTACGAATCAGCTGCACGCCTGCCAACATGGTGCCGCCGGTAGCTACCAAGTCATCTACCAACAAAACACGCGAACCCGGTTGCACGGCATCCGTGTGCATCTCAACAATAGCCTCGCCATATTCCAAAGAATAGCTTTGAGAAACCGTTTCAAAAGGAAGCTTGCCCTTTTTACGAATCGGCACAAAACCCACATTCAGCTGATACGCCAGCGCCGCGCCAATGATAAACCCCCGTGCGTCCAACCCGGCCACCATGTCGATTTTCTGATCCATATAACGGTAAACCAGAAGATCAACCAGCAGCCTGAAATACTGAGGGCTTTGCAGAACAGGTGTAATATCATGAAAAAGAATGCCTTTTTGCGGCCAATTCGGAATTTTTCTGATTTTATCCGCCAATTCGCGGACACCCATCGCATCGGTATGCGTCAACATCATAAATACAGTCCCAGTTCAACCAACGAAAATAAAACATTGTAGCAAATTTTATGTTTTACTGTCTGAATTCAAATGCCTGCGGTATAATCAATCCATTATAAAAACCACTCCACACTTCACTATGCAAACCCCGAAAAAAGGCAATATTTTTATCATTTCCGCCGCCTCCGGCACAGGCAAAACCACCCTGGTTTCGCGCCTGCTCAGCCGCAACAAAGATATCCGAGTTTCCGTTTCACACACCACCCGCCAACCCCGCGAAGGTGAAATCAACGGCACACATTATCATTTTGTCAATGTAGCGCAATTTGAGGATTTAATCGGCCAAGCAGCCTTTCTTGAATATGCAAATGTATTCGGAAACTATTACGGCACAAGCCACGAAAGTGTTGAACAGCTGCAAAACCAAGGTTATGACGTTATACTGGAAATAGATATACAAGGCGCCGAACAAATCCGCCAAGCCCTGCCTGATTCCATCAGTATTTTTATCCTTCCGCCTTCATTTCAAGACCTCAGCAACCGCCTGCGCGGAAGAAACACCGACAGCGAAGAAGAGATCAAAAAACGCCTGTCTGAAGCCCGCAATGAAATCGAACAATCATTGCTTTTCGACTATCTAGTTGTCAACGACGATTTGGATGCAGCAGAAAACAATCTGCTGCATATCATCAAATCCAATAGATTAAAGCAATCAAATCAAAAACAATTTATTGAAAACCTATTGGAAAATTCTTAAATTTTAGCGACAATATTCACTCATTGAATTTCCACATTTCTATTGATTAACCATTCCAAGAAAGAAACAAAATGGCTCGTATTACCGTAGAAGACTGCATCGGCAAAATTCCCAATCATTTCGACTTAACCCTTGCTGCCGCCCGCCGCGCCCGTCAGTTGGAAAACGGCACTTCTCCTTTGGTTGAAGACATCCGCAACAACAAAGCCACCGTTACCGCCCTACGCGAAATCGCCGCAGGCCAAATTACCGTCGACATTCTAAAGCGTAACAAATAACAGGCAACCGCCATGTCCGCGCCCAAACCCACCGCACCTTACGACAAGTTAACCGCCGAAGCGCGCACCTTGCTGTTCCGCACCGCTGCCTACTTGGGCAAAGACGAGTTGGTTCAGCTGGAAAAAGCTTGCGCCTATGCTTTCCACGCCCACGACGGGCAAACCCGTAAAAGCGGAGAACCCTATATTACCCATCCTATTGCCGTAGCTACCGAACTGGCCAAATGGCATATGGATTTACAAACCTTGTGCGCGGGTTTGATGCATGACGTGTTGGAAGATACCGGCACCACCAAAGCCGAACTTGCAGAAGAGTTCGGCGACACCATTGCAGACATGGTAGACGGCCTATCCAAATTGGAAAAGCTCGAATACGGCAGCGCAGCCGAGCATCAGGCAGAAAGTTTCCGCAAGCTGATTCTTGCAATGACCAAAGACATCCGCGTCATCATTGTCAAACTATCCGACCGTCTGCACAATATGCGGACACTCGGTTCCATGCGCCCTGATAAACGCCGGCGAATCGCCAATGAAACCCTCGAAATACATGCGCCTATAGCCAATAGAATCGGCCTGAATAACGCTTACCGCGAGCTTCAGGATTTATCTTTCCAAAATATCTACCCCAACCGCTACGAAGCGCTCCGCAAAGCCATGAGTGCATTCAGACGCGACCATCATGACGTGGTCGGCAAAGTGTTGAGCGCATTCAGCCAACGCCTTGTGAGCGCCAACATCGAAGCCCAAATCAAAGGCCGCGAAAAAAACCTATACAGCATTTATCAAAAAATGCGCAATAAAAACATAGGCTTTGATGAAGTTATGGATATTTACGGCTTCCGCGTAATCGTGAACAACATTCCCGCCTGTTATGCCGCCTTGGGTGCGCTCCACCAACTCTACAAACCCAAGCCGGGCAAGATAAAAGACTACATCGCCATCCCAAAAAGCAACGGCTACCAAAGCCTGCACACAACCCTAACCGGCCCCTACGGCCTGCCCATTGAAGTGCAAATCCGCACACGCGAAATGGAAGCCGTAGCCGAAGGCGGCGTGGCCAGCCATTGGGCTTACAAGTCAGGCGATGACAAGCTCGATCAAGCCACCATAAACACCAACACATGGCTGCAAAACATTCTGGATCTGCAATCCCGCAGCGCCAGTGCAACTGAGTTTTTAGAGCATGTAAAAGTCGATCTTTTCCCCAACGAAGTATACATCTTCACACCCAAAGGCAAGATTGTTGTATTGCCCAAAGGAGCCACACCGATTGACTTTGCCTACACCGTTCACACCGATGTCGGCCACCGTTGTATTGCCGCGCGCATCAACAAAGTAGCCATGCCGTTGCGTACCGAGCTGAAAACCGGCGATACGGTAGAAATCATTACCTCCGAGCAAGCCCGGCCAAGCGCAACTTGGCTCAACTTTGCCGTATCCAGCCGTGCACGCAGCGCCATCCGCAACTACATTAAAAATATGAACCGCCAAGATGCCATCCTTCTTGGCGAAAACCTGCTGCAAAAAGCACTTTCCAGCCTGCTGCCGCAAAACGTACTCCTGTCTGAAGAGCTGAAAGAAAAATATCTTGCCGATTTGAACAATCAGCAAACCACTTTTGAAGACGTTTTATATAACGTCGGCATGGGGCACACATTACCCGCCTCCGTAGCCATGCACATAGCAGAGCTGGCTGGCAAGCATTTTGGCGATGAAGTCAAACTCAGCCCGATCAAAATCAGCGGCAACGAAACCGGCCGTGTGCATTTGGGCCAATGCTGCAACCCGATTCCCGGCGATGCCATCAAGGCGGTAATCATCAAAGACCAAGGTATGATTATCCATCGGGATACCTGCCCCAATATCTTAAAAGCCGATCCCGATCAACAGCTTGATGCCGATTGGGGTGCCATCCAAGACCGTACTTACCGCACCAATATTTTGGTTGCATCCGAAGATACACACGGCTTATTGGCCGCTATGGCGCAAGCGCTTTCCGGTGAAGGTGCGGATATCGAAGCCGTTGAAACCCCGTCGCAAAGCCAGGCAGGTATCGAAGGATTTATCGAATTTAAATTCCGGATAAAAACCAAAGATTTGGCCCAGCTCAACCGCATCATCCATGCCCTGCACCATATCCCGCAAGTCCGCCGAGTTACCCGCGTGTAAACACGATTGACATGCCGCACATTTTTTAAGATAATCACATGATTTTCCAGCCTGTATTACACAGGCTGATTATTTTCCGCCTGCGGCAAAAGCGGCAGGCCTGTTAGGAGGTGATGTTTACATCACGGCGCGTATTCCGCCCCGCTAACTGCGAAACCGAGATACACATCCATTATCCAAACTGCCCGTCTATTTTCCGGCGCAGTTATCCAAACAATTTAAATTAATACTAGGAAATAAAATGCCTGCTATTCGTGTAAAAGAAAACGAACCTTTTGAAGTTGCTATGCGCCGTTTCAAACGTGCTGTAGAAAAAACTGGCTTGCTGACCGAGCTGCGCGCCCGCGAAGCTTACGAAAAACCGACCACCGAGCGCAAACGCAAAAAAGCAGCGGCAGTTAAACGCCTGCAAAAACGTCTGCGCAGCCAGCAGCTTCCTCTTAAAATGTATTAATCCGAGTTTAATACATCAAAAAATAAAAACACCGGGAACTTGTTTTTCGGTGTTTTTAGCATTTAGAATGCCTGTCTGAAAATACTTAACGAAAGCCCGAACGATGACTTTAAAAGCCCGCCTTTCCGAAGACATGAAAACGGCCATGCGCGCCAAAGACCAAGTGTCTTTATCAACCATCCGCTTAATCAATGCCGCCATCAAACAATTCGAAGTAGATGAGCGCACCGAGGCAGACGATACAAAAATCACCGCCATCCTGAGCAAAATGATTAAGCAGCGCAAAGATTCAGCCAAAATCTACGCAGACGCAGGGCGCAGCGATTTGGCCGACAAAGAAACCGCCGAAATCAACGTATTAAACCGCTATCTGCCGGAAATGATGAGCACAAAAGATATTCAGGCCGCAGTTGAAGCCGCCATAGCGCAAACCGGAGCGGCAAGCATGGCCGACATGGGAAAAGTAATGGGATTATTGAAAACCTCGCTTGCCGGCAAAGCCGATATGGGCGAGGTCAACAAAATCCTCAAAGCCCGTTTAAGCTGATTAATCTTTTTCAGACAGGCATCAGTTATACCCTTTGCCTGTCTGAAATACACGCACGGTACCATGATTCCATCCGACTTTATTGATGAGCTGCTGGCCAAAGTTGACATTGTTGACATCATCGACGAACACGTTCCGCTAAAAAAAGGCGGGGCTAACTATATGGCCTGCTGCCCGTTTCACAAAGAAAAGTCACCCTCATTTTCCGTGAGCCCTTCCAAACAGTTTTACCACTGTTTCGGCTGCGGCGCACACGGTTCGGCTATCGGCTTTGTCATGGAATACCAGGGTTTGAGCTTTACGGAAGCAGTGCAATTCCTAGCCGACCGCGTCGGCATGACCGTACCGCGCACCAAAGGCCAGGCCGACAACCCCGAAAAACGTGCCGAACGCAAAAAAAAGCAGCAAACCCTGGAAGAAACCACCCAAGCCTGTGCAGATTTCTACCGCGCACAACTCAAGCTTTACCCCGCAGCACAATCCTATCTCCAACAGCGCGGCCTAAACCCCGAAATTATCGAGCATTACAGCTTAGGCTACGCGCCGGAAGGCTGGCAGCCGCTGGCCCAAGTTTTTCAGCCCTACCCGAACACCGCCCTGATCGACAGCGGCATGGTTATCGAAAACGAAGGCAAACATTACGACCGCTTCCGCCAGCGGATCATGTTTCCCATACGCGACACACGCGGGCAAATCATCGGCTTCGGCGGCCGCGTGCTGGATGATTCCAAACCCAAATACCTTAATTCGCCCGACACCCCTTTATTCGACAAAGGCAAAAACCTGTACGGCCTTTACGAAGGCCGCGCCGCCATCAAAGACGCCGGCCGCATTTTGGTTGTGGAAGGCTACATGGATGTGGTCGCCCTCGCACAATTCGGCATCGGTTACGGCGTTGCCTCGCTGGGTACATCCACCACTTCCGAGCATGTAAAACTGCTGATGCGTCAAACCGACAGCATCTATTTCTGTTTCGACGGCGACGCAGCAGGCCGAAAAGCCGCATGGCGCGCACTGGAAAACGCCCTTCCCCAACTGAAAGACGACAAATCGCTGCACTTTCTGTTCCTGCCCGAAGAACACGACCCCGACAGCTATGTACGCCAATTCGGCAAAGCCCAATTCGAAGACGCCCTGCTCCACCAAAGCAAACCCCTGTCTGAATATATTTGGGATGCCCTCACAGAAACTCTTGATTTGCGCACACAGGAAGGCAAAGCCGAACTTATCAAAACCAGCGCTCCCCTGCTCACCCAAATCAACGCCCCCGCATTAAGCTTTCTGCTCAAGCAGAAACTCAGCGATTTAGTCGGCATCGATCCGGCCAATCTAGCCCAACTCCTCGGACAAGAAGCACCCAAGCGCCATGTTCAGCAAAAAAATTACAAGCTCCCTGCCGGCACCGCCCGCCAGCCGCAAATGATTACCCTGGCGCAAAAACAAATCCGCGCCCTGCTTGCCAACCCCGCATGGGCCGAATACATCCACTTGCCCGATTATCTGCCGCTTACAGGCGATTTGGCCTGTCTGGCCAACGTAGCCGAAACCATTAAAAGCAACCCGCACATCACCAACAGCGCCCACATTTTCGAGCACATGCGCGGCAGCCGCTATGAATCCGTTCTCACCGATATCTACCGCAACAGCGAAAACACCGCAGACCCCGACACCGCAAGCGAAGAAAGCCGGCAAGAATTCAAACAAGGCATGGTACAGCTTCTTAAAACCTTTTGCTCCGACCAAATCGACGCACTCAAAGCCAAAAACAGCGCAGGCGGCCTCAGCGATTCCGAAAAAAAACTTTTGTTGAACTTATTAACACAAAAACAACACAAAATATAAAACAATCATCCGATGCCTGTCTGAAACCCACCAAGCATAACAACCCATTCCGCCGAGCGCAGCAACCCCAACAACCATTTTTCAGACAGGTATTTATCTTGTTGGAACAACAAGATTTTTATATAATACTGGCTTTTTTCCGCCCCACGCTTGCAATCTCGGCAAGCACCCCCATTTAAAAGCGGAACGACAGACTTCACAGCCTGAAAGCAGCCATGCTATCGCAGGCAAAACACAATTATCAAAAATCCGCCAACCCATTCCGGCTGCTCACACCAACGCAGAATACCCATTGCCACGGGCGGATGCCGACCGAACATACCGAGACTGATAATGACCAACCAACACAACATCCAAGACTCCGAAAACGAAGAACGCGACGACAACCGTCCGCTCACGCCGGAAGAGCAGCGCGCCCGCCTGCGCCAGCTCATTATCATGGGTAAAGACCGCGGCTATATCACCTACGCGGAAATCAACGACGCCCTGCCCGACGACATGTCCGACGCCGAACAAATCGACAACATCGTCAACATGATTCAAGGCTTGGGCATTCAAGTTACCGAAGAAGCCCCCGATGCCGACACCCTGCTGATGAACGACAACAGCACAGGCATTACCGACGACGACGCCGTAGAAGAAGCCGAAGCCGCCCTCTCGAGCGCCGATTCCGAATTCGGCCGCACCACCGACCCCGTGCGCATGTATATGCGCGAAATGGGACAAGTCGACCTGCTTACCCGCGAAGACGAAATCATCATCGCCAAAAAAATCGAAAACGCACTGAAAAACATGATTCAGGCCATCTCAGCCTGCCCCGGTTCCATTGCCGAAATCCTGGCGCTGATCGAGCAAGTGCGCAACGATGAAATCAAAGTCGACGAAGCCGTTGAAGCCATCATCGATCCGAACGAAGTTTTGCTCAACGAATTGGGGCTCGGCCATTTGGAAACCACTTCTGCAGATGCCGGAAACGACAACAGCGACGAAGACACCGAAGACGATTCCGAAGACGAAGAAGATGAAGAAGACAGCGGCAGCACACTTGAAAACACCAATCTGGAAGAATTGAAGCAAAAAGTTTTGGAGCATTTCGACGGCATCAACGGAAGCTACGAAAAAATGATTGCCGCGCTCGACAAATACGACAGCAAACACCCGAAATATCTGGAGCACCGCGACGCCATCGCCGGCAAACTGCTGGAAGTGCGTTTTTCTACGCGCCAAATCGAAAACCTCAGCAGCAACCTGCGCAACAATGTCGAACAAATCCGCAAACTTGAGCGCGAAATCCGCGACATCTGCCTAGACCGCGTACATATGGACCGCGATTATTTCATCGCATCTTTCTTACCCAACACCACCAATTTGGACTGGGTGGGCGAAGAAATCGCCAAAAACCGCGTATGGAGCGATGCATTAAGCCGTTTCCAACATGCCATTTTGGAAAAACAAACCGAAATGGCCCAAATGGAAAAGCAGGCGCGCATTTCAATTGACGAATTAAAAGAAATCAACAAAAACATGGTGGTTAGCGAAAAAGAAACCGCTGCCGCCAAACAGGAAATGATTCAGGCCAACTTGCGCCTGGTGATTTCTATTGCCAAAAAATACACCAACCGTGGCCTGCAATTCCTTGATTTGATTCAAGAAGGCAATATCGGCTTGATGAAAGCGGTGGATAAATTCGAATACCGCCGCGGCTATAAATTTTCCACTTACGCAACATGGTGGATCCGTCAGGCCATTACCCGCTCGATTGCAGACCAGGCCCGCACCATCCGTATTCCCGTTCATATGATTGAAACCATCAACAAAATGAACCGGATTGCCCGCCAATACCTGCAAGATAACGGTGAAGAACCCGATTCTGCAAAACTGGCCGAGCTGATGGAAATGCCGGAAGATAAAATCCGCAAAATCATGAAAATCGCCAAAGAGCCGATTTCTATGGAAACCCCGATCGGCGATGACGACGATTCACACTTGGGCGATTTTATTGAAGACATCAATAACGTGGCACCTTCCGATGCAGCCATGTATTCGAGCCTGCGCGAAGTAACCAAAGATGTGTTGGAAAGCCTTACCCCGCGCGAAGCGAAAGTGTTGCGTATGCGTTTCGGTATCGACATGAACACCGACCACACGCTTGAAGAAGTAGGCAAACAATTTGACGTAACCCGCGAGCGCATCCGTCAGATTGAAGCGAAAGCGCTCCGCAAACTCCGCCATCCGACCCGAAGCGACCGCTTGAAGAGCTTCCTGGATAGCGAAGAAGGCAAACAATAAGGCCTGTCTGAAAATAAAGCGCAAATCCGATTTGCGCTTTTTTATTGCGCCTGTTCCCGCAATGCAGATGCCTGTCTGAAAATAAATCCGAACTCCATACCGCCGATTCGAAAGATGCCCTATTTCGCCCTGCTCGACGATGCTGCTGCCAACCATGCGCAGCTGTTTCAAAACCACATGCGCAGCGAGTTTTTGCCGCCCGACGAAATCGGCAAACTGGATGCCTGTCTGAAAAAAGGCTGGGCGGAAAACCTGCATGTAGTCATTTTTGCCGACTACGAATTCGGCCTGCCGTTGCAAACCTTGCCTGCCGAACAGGGTTTTCTTGCTTTGCACTGGTTTGCAGAAAAAAACCTGCTCGACAATCCGCAACAATGGCTGTCTGAACAAAGCGGCAGCAAACCCGCCGGCCTCACTTGCACCCGCAATTCAGTAAACCAAGCCGCCTATACCGAAGCCGTCAACCGGATTAAAGCGGCCATCGCCCGCGGCGATACTTACCAAATCAACTACACCACGCGCCTCCATGTCCGAGCCTACGGCGACCCGGTAAAGCTCTACACCCGCCTGCGCCAGCCGGTTCCCTATGCCGCTTTAACCTGCCTGCCCGACGGGCAGCAGCAACACAAATGGACACTCTGCTTCTCCCCCGAACTCTTTCTCAAAATATCGGAAAGCGGCGAAATGCTAACCGAGCCGATGAAAGGCACGGCTCCCGTGTTAAATGACGGGCAAGATGCCGTCCGCGCCGCAGAGCTGCAAGTCGATCCCAAAAACCGCGCCGAAAACATCATGATCGTCGACCTTTTGCGCAACGACTTGGGCAAAATCGCCGAAACCGGCAGCGTGCGCGTGCCAGAGCCGTTTAAGGTATCGCGCTTCGGCTCGGTTTGGCAAATGACCAGTGCCATTTACGCCCAAGCCAAGCCCGGCACAAGCGCCGCCGACATTTTCAAAGCGACTTTTCCGTGCGGCTCCATCACCGGCGCACCCAAACGCATGAGTATGCACTTGATTCAACAATTGGAAACCGAACCACGCTCACTCTACACCGGCAGCATCGGCCATCTGGCTCCGTGCGTCGGCGGCTTAGGCTTTCACGGCACGCTCAACGTCGTTATCCGCACCCTGCAACTTGCCCCTGCTGAAAACAAAGACTGCTACAAAGCCATATACGGTGTGGGCTCAGGCATCGTTTGGGACAGCGACAGCCATGCCGAATATGAAGAATGCCGTTGGAAATCCCGCTTTATCACACAACTTGCCCCCGAATTCGACCTGATAGAAACCATCCGTGTCGAAAACCGGCAAATTCCGCTGCTGCCCTATCATTTAAAGCGGCTGACACACAGCGCACGCATGTTAAACATCCCCTACGATGAAACTGCAGCCGCAAACTATATCCAAAATATAGCAGCCGCTCTGCCCCAACATGCCCACCGCCTCAAAATTACGCTCAAGCCAAACGGCAGGCTGCAACACGAAACTGCGCCGCTCACGCATTTTGCAACACCGCAGTATGTAACGCTTTCCCAAACCGATTTGCCTGATGCCGATTTCCTGCGCCGTTTCAAAACCAGCCACCGGCATATTTACGATCAGGGCTGGCAAACGGCTCAAGCCCAAGGCGCATTCGACAGCCTGTTTTTCAACCGCAGCGGTTTTCTGCTCGAAGGTGGCCGCAGCAACGTGTTCCTGCTCATCGACGGCGCATACCACACTCCGCCGGTCGGGCTGGATATTCTCAACGGCGTTATGCGGCAAGCCGTTTTCGACCGCCCCAATGATTACTTGGGTGGCATAACGCCGGTAGAAAGCCGCCTGACCCGAAAAGACATATTGCGTGCAGAAAAAATATTATTGAGCAACGCTTTACGAGGCGTTTTCGAAGTATCCCTGAAATAGCTTTGCCGTTTACACATGCCTGTCTGAAAACTTTCAGACAGGCATGTGGCTGATGGTCAAACCGATTGCTCAATAAGGGCACCGCCGCAATAAATAGAAGTCTTAAAACCAAATACGCTAAAATAGGCCGCAACACCTCACCCCACCTTTAGCTGCCATGAACTATCCCTGCCTTTACGCCGCACCATTCGGCAACATCACCTTAGTGTTCGATGCGGAACACAACCTTGTCGAACTGAATTTACACGGCAAGCCCGAATACGCGCCTTATCCCCTGCCCGACGTGTGGCAGCAAAAGCTTGACGATTACTTTGCGGGCCGGCTGAAAAACTTCAACCACCCCATCTCCAAGAAAGGCACCGCTTTCCAGCAGCAAGTATGGCAGGCGATTGCCGAAATACCCGCCGGACAAGTGCTCACTTACCAAGACATTGCCCGGAAAATCGGCAGCCATCCGCGCGCAGTCGGAGGCGCTTGCGGCAAAAACCCGTTGGCTTTAGTGGTGCCTTGCCACCGCGTTGTAGCCAAACAGGGCTTGGGCGGTTTTTCCAGCGGCGAAGGGGATGCGTTAGCCATCAAACGCTGGCTGCTGCGGCATGAAGGCATCGACATTTAACACCTTGCCAACCATGCCTGTCTGAAAAACACCGATTATGAACGAACCGATCGACCGACTGCTCGAACATCTTTGGCTTAACGACCGCCTGAGCAGAAATACGCTGGAAGCATACCGCCGGGATTTGGAGAAAATCGCCGCCCGCCTGGCTGAACACCACCTCAACTGGCAAACCGCACAAACCACCGATCTTGCCGCGGCGGTATACCATTCCGACGAAAAAACCCGCTCGCAAGCCCGCGCCCTTTCCGCCTGCAAGCGGCTCTATAGCTGGCTGCTTGAAACCGAGCAGCGCCACGACAATCCCACCCAACACCTAACCGCACCGAAACAGACGCAAACCCTGCCCAAGCTGATTACCGAACCCCAAATCGACGCCCTGCTCAACGCACCCGACACAGCAACCCCACACGGCCTGCGCGACAAAGCCTTATTGGAGCTGATATATGCGACAGGGCTGCGCGTAAGCGAGGCCGTCAACCTCAAAATCGGCGAAGCCGACCTGCAAAAAGGCATGATTAACACCATAGGCAAAGGCAACAAACAGCGCATCGTTCCTTTAGGAGAAGAAGCATCTTACTGGATAGAACGCTATATCGCCGAAGCCCGCCCGCTTTTATTGAAAAACAAGGCATGCGACGAATTGTTTGTCAGCCAAAAACGGGGCGGCATCAGCCGCCAGCTCGCCTGGATGATTGTAGAAAAATATGCCCAAGCCGCAGGCATCAGCCATCTCAGCCCCCACGGCCTGCGGCATGCTTTTGCCACCCATTTGGTCAATCACGGCGCCGATTTGCGTGTTGTCCAACTGCTGCTCGGACATGCCGACATCAGCACCACCCAGATTTACACCCATGTTGCCAACGAGCGCTTGAAAAATATTGTTGAAGAACACCACCCGCGCGGTTAAAACTTATATGTTCACGGCTGCTGACACAGCCCACAAGAAATCACGTAACTATTTTTTATGTTATTATCTCAACCCATCAAAATGATAAATACATTAACGGACTCACAGGAAACGCCATGCCCAAATCCGCTATTCCTTTATTATTTCTGCTCATTTCTCTCAACGCCCACGCTTTCGAGCAAGAAAGGCTGGAACGTGCCTGCCGGATTGAGCAAGGCTCTTTGTTAAAAGACCGTAACGGCACGCCCTCGTGTGACGAACTCAAACGCTTTCATGCCAAAAAATCCATAAAATCAGCCAAAAGCAACAACCATTCCGCCAAAACCCCGAAAGCACCCAAACCTAAGAAAATTGCCAATGGAGAAGGCGCAGGCTACCGCTGGAATCCGTACGAAGGCCGTTTCTGCCAACATGATGCAAAAGGGTTTGCACAAAGCTGTTATTAATCGCCGCATGCGCTGCCGAACGTGAAAGCATCCAGCTCACAGCTGCGTAAAATCCATTCCGACAACTCAAATGCCTGTCTGAAAGATTTATTCAGACAGGCATTTTATTGCGCAAAAATAAAACAATTTGCTTTTTCCATGAAGTTAACCTTATACTACATACAATTACAAACCCTCAATTTTTGTAATTTTCCCAAGATTGCCTGATTAAATTTCAAGCAAAATAAGTCGGAACCGAATATAAAAACCTTCACAATAATTAACAAGGAACAATAAATGAGCGAGAGCCCCAAACAAAGCCTCCCCGAAAACACCGAATTACTCAGCGCGCAAGCGCCGATCACCAATTTCAGAGGATTGCTGATTACCGTCATCGCAGCCGTTATCAGCGCGATTGTGTATATGATTCTGCCTTATGAAGACACCGTCAACAAAGGCTTGTCCATCTTATGCTTTGTGGCAATCATGTGGTTTACCGAAGCCGTGCACATCACGGTAACCGCTTTGATGGTGCCGATTTTGGCCGTTTTATTCCACATTCCCGAAATGAATACCAAGCAGGCGCTGGCGAGCTTTGCCGACCCGATTATCTATGTGTTTTTCGGCGGCTTCGCGCTGGCTACCGCGCTGCATATGCAGCGCATCGACCGCAAAATCGCGGTTTGGCTGATTTCCCTTTCACGCGGCAACATGCTGGTGGCCGTTTTGCTGATATTTGCCGCCACCGCGTTTTTATCCATGTGGATCAGCAACACCGCCACCGCAGCAATGATGCTGCCTTTGGCTTTGGGCTTGATGGATCATCTGGATAAAGAAAAAGACCGCAAAACCTTTGTGTTCGTTTTACTGGGCATTGCTTATTGCGCCAGCATCGGCGGCTTGGGCACAGTTGTTGGCTCACCGCCCAACAATATCGCAGCCAAAGCACTTGATTTGGACTTCGCCGGCTGGATGAAAGTTGCCCTGCCCATGATGATACTGATTCTGCCTTTGATGCTGGTTTCTTTATACGTTGTTTTAAAACCGGATTTTTCCAAACGCGTTCAGGTAAAAGAAGAGCACATCCCGTGGACGTTACACCGCATCATTACCATCATTATTTTCATCGTAACGGCAGCAGCATGGATTATGAGCGGCACGTTAAAAGAAAAATTCGGCATTCTTAACCCTGATTCATTCATTGCTTTGTGTGCCGCTGCCGCAGTAGTCGTGTTCGGCACGGTACGTTGGCGCGAAGTGGCGCGCAACACCGACTGGGGCGTGTTGATGCTGTTTGGCGGCGGCATCGCCCTGAGCAATTTGTTAAAACATTCCGGCGCATCCGCCGTACTCGGTCAGGAGATGGCAACCACCTTCGTTTTGGCACATCCGTTTATCGTCGTCTTGGCGGTAGCCGCATTCATCATTTTCCTAACCGAGTTTACCAGCAACACCGCCTCCGCAGCCCTGCTCGTGCCGATTTTCGGCAGCGTTGCCACACAAATGGGCTTGCCTAAAGAAGTGTTGGTTATGGTTATCGGCATCGGCGCTTCCTGTGCATTTATGCTGCCGGTTGCCACCCCGCCCAATGCCATCGTGTTCGGTACAGGCTTGGTAACGCAGAAAGATATGATGCGGGTGGGCATGCTGCTCAACGTTTTGTGCATCATTCTGGTTGCTGTTTGGGCGTATTTCTTCCTTATGTAAACCGGTCCGGCAATGCCTGTCTGAAACCGGTTTTTCAGACAGGCATTTGTTTATCCGTTAAAATCAAACCCTGCTTTTACTTCAGATTCACCTTTTATGAATGCCGCTTCCGAAAACAAAATGCTCTTCCATTGGCTGGTTATATGCCTGATTCCATTGGCTACCATCGCTTATTTCACATTCAACCCGGCGCAAACGCCGGCCAAACACCTCACTTACGGCATTATTCTGGCCTGCGAATGCGTGTTTTTATTTAAATACGTTTTATTCAAATTTCTGGCTGCGCACCTCAAAGGCCAGCCGCAAGCCAAACGGCAATTCGGCTGGCTTTTCCTGCCTCCGGTCATCCTCACCGGCTACATCTGCCATTATTTCGGCCTGTTTTAAATTTCTGTATAATCAGCGTTTTTCCGCAACGATTGGCCCCAATGACAGCCCACGGCCCCATACAAACCGTTACACTCGCCTTCACCGGCGCCTCCGGCATGCCCTACGGCATACGCCTGCTCGAATGCCTGCTCAAAGCCGGTAAAACCGTGTGGCTGCTCTATTCGCAAGCCGCACAAGTGGTGGCCCAGCAGGAAATGGGGCTTACCTTGCCCGCCAACACCGCAGCGTGCCGCGAAATCTTGTGCAGAAAATTTCAAACCAGCCCCGAGCAGCTGCGCGTGTTCGGTAAAGACGAATGGTTCGCCCCGCCCGCATCCGGCACCAATCCGGCCGATGCGATGATTATCTGCCCGGCCAGCATGGGCGTGGTGGCCGCGGTGGCGCACGGAACGTCCGACCACCTCATCGAACGCGCCGCCGACGTGGCCATCAAAGAGCGCCGCCCGCTGATTATCGTGCCGCGCGAAACCCCTTTATCGTCGCTGCACTTGGAAAACCTGCTCAAACTTTCACAATTGGGTGCCGTTATCCTGCCTCCGTCTCCCGGCTTTTACCACCATCCGAAGACATTAAACGACTCAATCGACTTCGTTGTTGCCAGAATTCTCGATCAATTGCGCATAGAGCACACACTTATGCCAAAATGGGGAGAATAAATGGAAGGATTGCGCGAATTTGTCGGCATGATTGCAGCTTTTGTCAAATGGATATTGACAATTCTGGACAAACTGTTTTAATCTTCGTCCAGCTAACTTATTTTTAAGCCCACGAAAGCTTTTGATTATGAACACCATCCGCACAAACACTTATTTTTATTGGTACCGCAGCAATGCGCGGTATCTGTTTGTGCGTGTCTGAAAGCAGCAATTGAACACCAAACAAGAAACCGCCCGTAAAATCCACAGGCGGTTTTTGTTTTACCTGAAATTTCCGGGCCGCCTGCTAAAAAACCCTCTCAAGATAAGGAAGACTATCATGCAAACCCAAGCAGCCTGCATCTTACAACAACAGCCCGAAATCCTCAGCTGCTGCAATTTGGTGGTTGACGGCAACGCCCACCGCGTTGACCTGCTATTGGCCGATTTACCGCAACGCCCAGGCGCCATGTTCTGCGAAGCCATGCTGCCGCAAGTGCGCACGGTTGCCCTGATGATTGCCGCCGAACGTTTGGTGGAAGGCAAAAATACACCGAGCATCATTACCGACGAAGCCGACTGGTTTGCCGCGCGTATCTTAGTTTTGCAGGCTCGCGTCTTCCATCTCGATATCAGCCTGATGTTTATGCTCGAAACCGCCAACCGCCGCGCCCAAGCGTTCGCCCGCAAACACGGCCTCGATTTCACTCCGGCGCGCATCCAAATGAGTCTGCATTCAGGCCGGCCGGCCAATCTTCTGATGATGAAAACGGCTCTGGAGCTTGACGAACAGCAAGACGAAGGCTTAATCGCCAATTCCCGCCGCTTGGCCGCTTTGCTCGACGCCCCGTTCTAACTACAAGACCGAACACCACAAAATGCCTGTCTGAAACCTTTCAGACAGGCATTGTTTTGTTTATATGCCATTCTGCTAAACTTATTTATCCTACTCAATCTCAATAAATAATCATGAAACATTACCTTATCCTAACGTCTGCACTCTTATTAAGTGCCTGCGCCCAAAAGCCCCAACCGCAACCGACGGTGCACACTTTACCTGTTCACACATCCGGCAAAAAATACGAAGTTACCTACAAGCAAAAGGCTTACAAAGTGAACCATATCCTCAAATGGCGCACGGTTAACGACCCCAACCTCGGCATCAAGCCGGACTGGGACAAACTCAACCAAATCCGCCCGGGCATGAACGCCGCGACCGTGCAGCAGCTGCTCGGCAAGCCCTGGCACCACGGCAGCTCTTACCTAACAGAATGGAACTATCTCTACCGCTACGCTTTTAGCGGCAAAATGCAGCAATGTCAGTATAAAATTGTGTTCAATAAAAAAAGCAACACGGTTGAAGGCATCTTCTGGGAGCCTGTGAAACACGCCCATTGCCGGCACTGAATCAATATGCCAATGCCTGTCTGAAAACGTTTCAAACAGGCATTTTCCGGCAACTGCATCGCATCTCGGGTATGAACCGGATATGTATGTGTATTGCTCACACCCGATTCACTATATAATTCCACCGTCGCGCGCAAAAGCGGCGCGCAAACTTATTCATCAACATCCCGCCCCCACATCCGATATGTCTGCTTTCTTTTCCGGTTTCATGATTACCGCCAGCCTGATTGCCGCTATCGGCGCACAAAATGCGTTTGTGCTCAAGCAAGGCCTGCTCAAGCAACATGTCGGAGTGGTTGTATGGATTTGCTGGCTGTGCGACTTTGCCCTGATTTCCACCGGCGTGTTCGGCGTAAGCGCGCTGCTCGCCGACAGCCCGAAGGCAACCGCGCTGATGGCGCTGGCCGGCGGCCTGTTTCTGCTCGCCTATGCGTGGCGGAGCGCAAAATCCGCTTGGCAGGGCAACGGCATTCTCACCCCCGACACCGCGCCTACCGCGCCCAGCCCTTTCAAAACCGCGGCGGCAACCCTCGCCCTAACTTTGCTCAACCCGCACGTTTACATCGACACCGTAATGCTCATCGGCGGCGCCGCCGCGCCGCTGCCGCCAACCGGCAAATGGCATTTTCTGGCAGGTGCCCTCAGCGCTTCGGGCATTTGGTTTACCGCCATCGGCTACGGCGCACGCCTGCTGCTGCCGCTGTTCCGACGGGAGCACACTTGGCAGATACTCGACAGCCTGATCGCCCTGATGATGCTTTATTTGGCATTCGGTTTATTGAAACAGGCAGCGGCCATTCTGCTTTGATCAATACCGGCCCTGCCATGCCTGTCTGAAAACGAGTATGTAGATTGCCGTGCGGCCGTAGTCAAACCACTTATGCAGTCGCCATGCTTCCTAACCGAAATCCGTAAGCCGGTTCGCGTTCAAATTTTTTCAGACAGGCATTGTTTGCATTTTGCACACTGCCGTTTAAAATCCCGTTAAATTAAGCTAAACCGCTTGCCGCCACACACCGCAAGCCTTATTTTGCCCCTAACTTTTTTATATTCCGATAACATGAAAAACATCGTCATCCTCATTTCCGGCCGCGGCAGCAACATGCAGGCCATCGTCAACGCGGATATTCCCAATGTCCGAATCGCGGCCGTATTAAGCAACGACGAAGCCGCAGCAGGTTTGGCTTGGGCTAAAGAGCGCGGCCTTGCCACCGGCGCGCTTGACCACAAAGCGTTTACCAACCGCCTCGCTTTCGACACCGCCATGATGACACTTATCGACAGCTACCAGCCGGATCTGGTGGTATTGGCAGGCTTCATGCGTATTCTCACGCCCGAATTCTGCACCCATTATGCAGGCCGCCTCATCAACATCCATCCGTCGCTGTTGCCTTCGTTTACCGGCCTCAACACCCACCAACGCGCACTGGAAGCCGGCTGCCGCGTCGCCGGCTGTACCGTACATTTTGTAACCGCCGAATTGGATTGCGGCCCGATTATTTCGCAAGGCGTTGTGCCCGTGTCGGATGAAGACACACCCCAAACACTCGCCGCCCGTGTATTAACAGCAGAACACAAGCTGCTGCCGCAAGCGGTGGCCGATTTTGCAGCAGGAAAACTGAGCATCCGGCAAAACCGCGTGCTGGGCAGCCTCCAGCCTGATCCGCACACCCAGTTGCTTGCCTGACTTTCCATAAAGGACAACTATGAAAAACTTAATCCGTTCCATCGCTCTGATCGGCGCATCCGCTGCCGCCCTCCCCGCACTTGCCGCCGAGCTGCCGCAAAGCGCAGTATTGAAATACAGCGGCTCTTACGGCATTCCCGCCACCATGACTTTCACCCGCAAAGGCGACAGTTACACCATCGTATCGAATATCAAAGTGCCGATGTACAGTATCCGCTTCGAAAGCGGCGGCACCATTTCCGGCAACACACTCAGGCCCAGTTATTACCGCGATGTACGCGGCAGCAAAACCTATGCCGAAGCCCGCTTCAGCGGCAACCGCGTGACTTACGGCAAAACAGGCGAACAGAAAACCGAAACCGTATCCGGCCCCGCAATGGACTTGTTCACATTGGCCTGGCAACTTGCCGCCAACGACGCCCGCCTACCCGCCGGCTTGAAAATCACCAACGGTAAAAAACTGTATTCCGTAGGCGGCATGAGTAAAACCGGCAGCGAGCAGTTCAGCTTCGCGGGCGGCAAAACCCAAGTCGACAAATACCGCGTCAACCGCGGCGACAGCACCGTCAACTATTCGTTTGCCACAGCGGTTAACAATATCCCGGCACAAATCACCTACACCGACGACGGCAAAACCTACAACCTGAAGCTCACTTCCGCCACCATCAACGGCAAAGCCGTCAAGCCTTAATCATCGGATAAAAAATGCAAATGCCTGTCTGAAACTTTTTCAGACAGGCATTTTTCAATTCTAAAAAAGAGCCGGATAACCGGCTCTTTATCTGTTTCAGAAGTTTTCCCAAATCAACACATTATCAGCCGATTAAATTCGGCGTTACCTGATCTTCTGGACACTGTGGAATCAACGAAGGTGCGCACACGGTATCGTAACATGCTAAAGCATCATTGATTTGTGCATTAGTGATGGTGCCCTCTGTGAACTTAAACTCCTCAATCTGATTTTGGTTGCCGGCAAACCAGTTTTTGATTGTGATGGAATCATCTTGGCCGGCCGTAACCAGCAAATCACAACCGCAAGCAGTAAAGCATACATCGCTCAGGTTAATATCTGATTTGAATTCCACCACATCGGTTTCGCAAGGATCGCCGCAATCCTCAATCACATCGTCACCATAGCATGCACCGAATACATAAGTATCCGCACCGGAACCGCCGTTCAGATAATCATCGCCGTAGCCGCCGTCCAGCAAATCGCAGCCGTCTTCACCATACAGGCAGTCCGCTTCGTTGCTGCCGTACAATTTATCATTGCCGTTACCACCGTAGAGCGTGTCGTTACCGCCGCCGCCGATCAGGATATCGTCTCCGTCACCGCCGTAAAGCGTATCGCAGCCTTCACCGCCGTCAATGTAATCACAGCCGTCGCCGCCGTAAAGCAAGTCGTTGCCGCCATTACCGTAAATGGTGTCGTTACCGTCTTTGCCGGAAATTTTATCGTCACATTCGGTGCCGCAAAGCTCGTTGTCGCAATCATCTCCGGTGATTACATTGTAACCGTAATCATCGTCATCCCAGTCTTTATCTTTGCCTTTCTTATCGTGTTTATCGTCATCATCCCAATCTTTGTCTTTCCCCTTTTTCTCATACTTATCATCCCAATCATCATCCCAATCTTTATCTTTTTTCTTACCGTACTTCTCTTTACCGCCTTTTTTCGAATATTTGTCGTCATAATACCAAGAAGCACTATTTATTGCATTTTCGTAATAATTATTTTGCTTACCGATTTTAATACCATAAGTCATGATATAGTCTCCCAAATTGAGTTATTTAGTCAGTACCACATTAACCAAGCAAGCGTCTCCCTTTTATACTCACAGCATACTCTGCTTTACACTACATCACTCAAAAATATGTTATCTGGATACAAGAAGCGATAAGCGGTTTACCTTACTTATTAAAAGGTTAAAGAAAATGACATAAATCAATATAGTTTAATGCTTTCAAAATACAAATTACTTTATTTTTCATCACACGCCAATTCAAACTAAAACTATTTTTACAGTATTTATTTGCAATATTTTCTCCAGTTAACACCAAAACCGATTAAAATTGCCGGTTAAACAAACCACAAAAATTACTTAGTTAAGAACTACCGATGCCCGCCGACAGCCGTCTGTATAAAAACATCCATCTCAAAGACACAAATTTTCAGACAGGCCTGACCACAGCCGGCCAAACATCAAGACAAAGCAACAAACGATGCAGTAGTTTGGTTGGCTAAACATCGGAAAACCTTAACCAAACCCGACAGCCTGAAACACATTACATCCATCATGAATCCAATCCTTTCTCTGGCGCCTATTGCCGCCATCGTCATATCCTTACCCGCTTTCGCAGCAGAAACCGCTTATCTCCGAGGCAAACTGCCCAACGGTTTGAACTACCACATCCTCCAGGCACCGGAAGCCGGCAAGCGGTTGGAATTGCGTCTGCAAGTTCAAGCCGGAGCCAATGATGAAGTTGAAGGAGAGAAAGGTGCCGCCCATATGCTCGAACATCTGGCATTTAAAAGCAGCCCCCAATTTCCCAACGGGATTGCCGAAACGCTGAGCAAAAAAGGTTGGCAGATGGGCCGCCACTTCAATGCCCAAACCTCCCACCGCTACACCCGCTATATGCTTACGCCGCCCCGGGGTCGAAATCAAATTGACGAAGCGCTAATCGTGATGCGCCAATTCGTACAGCAGCGCCAATTTCAAGCAGCCGATTGGCAGCACGAGCAAAAAATCATCCAAGGAGAAATCCGCACCCTGCAAAACCTGCAAGAAAGGATGGCCCAGCAGCGTACCGCCAGCCTGAAAAACGGCTCACGCGAAGCGCGTTACCGCCCGATAGGCGACGAGCACGCCATCAATACCATGCAAGTCGGCACGCTCAGCGCTTTCCACAAAAAATGGTATGCACCAAACAATGCCGACCTCGTCATTATCAGCAGCCTCGCCCCCAAACAGGTTCAAGAAAAAATCGAAAAGCATTTCGGTGACCTTCCTTCCCGCAACCTCCCAAACCGCCGAAAAGAAGACTATGAGCCGAAACTCCGCCACGGCTGGCATATAGACCGTTTGCAAGATCAAGACAACACGGAAAGCGAACTCAACCTGATTTTCCGTTTTCCAAATGAAACGGCTCAGGCCTACACACCGCAGGGCGAATACGAGCGCTTGCTCGACAATTTTGCCGCATTCGTTATCAATCAGCGCCTACAAAAACAAACCCTGCCGCCCTCAATGCAAAAGCTTGTGCTGCGCAGTGGCAATCTCGGCCAAAGCACGGGCTTTCTCGGCTTTTTCAGCCAAACCACACCCGACGGCCATAACGAAGCCTTGCGCACACTACTGCATATCCGCCAAAACATTTTGGCAGAGCCTGCCACAGATGAAGAAACCGCCGTCTACCGCCGCCAAGTCAGCAACCTGCTGCGTCTCAACCAAAACAAACCCAACCTCTCCGGCAAGCCCGACGAGCTGCTTACCCAAACCCAAGAAACCATCTTCGACAACAAACCCTTGCGCACACCGGCAGAACACACCGCCGCCGTACGTCCCGCCCTCTATAAAATCAACAGCAAACAGGTTAACCAGCGTATCCGGCAACTGCTGTCAGCCGACGACAAACTCATCCAGGCTCAAGCGCCCGGCATGGGCAGCATCGACTTGCCCGACATTGCCAAACTTCCCATGCTGGCAGAAAACCCGTCAGCCCAGCTAAACGCCGGCACCCCGAAACCAGCCAAAACACGCACGCCTGCAAAAAAAATGCAGGCGCCTGCCACGGCCTCCCCATCCGTCCAAACCGCTTCCGACAACCCATTTGCCATAGCAGCTCCGGCAGGCAAAATCACAGGCGGGCAATATGACGCCGCAGCAAAAACCGAAATCATCAGCTTGAGTAACGGCGACACCGCCGTGGTTCTGCAAAATCCGTCTGCCGGCAATAAAACCTACCTCAAAATCATCTCCCAAACCGGCTACCTGCAAAACAACGTTGTGCCGTGGCAAGCCCACCTTGCAGGGGAAATCATATGGAAAACCCCGCCTCAAGGCCTGTCTGAAACCCAATTTTCCAACTGGAAAAGCAAACACCAAATCAAGCTGAACTACGAAATCATGCCGTACCACCAGGTTTTTAACGGCAACGCACCCAACACTTCTTTTGAAAACCTGCTCCGGCTTTACCGCGCCTACCAAAATCCCGCTGCCGTTAACGAAAAATGGCAAAGCCATTTGAAAACCGAAGCCGCCCGCCGCCCGGTGTTCCGCAACTCCGTTCCCGGCAAACAAGAATCGGCCGAATTCAACCTGCGCTACGGCCGAAGCGAATACGACGAACCTTCCGGAAACCAAATCGCCGCACTGGGCGGCGACCAACTGCTGCAACAATGGCGCCTGCTCAACCGGACGCCCGTTGCCTATTACATAGTCAGCAACGAATCGCCTCAAAAAATCAAAACCCTGATTGAACGCCAGCTCGCCGGCATCCCCCGCACACCCGCCCTCAATACCCGCCTGCACCCCACAACCGGCAGCACCGTCCAGCGCATGCCCATCGGCGACAGCAAACACACGGATGTAAGCGCATGGTCTTGGCTGCCTTTTTATAACTGGACACCCGAAACCTCCGAACAAATCCCCTTGCTCGCCAATCTGGCCAACGCCCGTTTGAAAAACGAGCTACGCGGGCGGCTGCAAGGCACATACAGCCTCAAATTCACCACCAAACCCGATCCCGAGCACAACCTTGTAGAAAACCAGCTTTACTTCAATGCGGAGCCGCAACGCGCACAAGAATTGTGGCAGGCTGCGCAGCGCATTTTGCAAAGCATGCCGGAAGACATCAGCCGCAATGAAGCGGCCAACCTGCAACAACTGTTTATCGAACAAGAAGCCTTACGTCAGAAAAATCCAGAAGTATGGCTGGAAAGACTGGCGCTAAGCCATCAGAAATACGGAGACGTGCGCTATATCCGCGCCCTGCCGGAATTGAAATACAGCATTATTCAAACCCGCCTCCGCCAAACCGCCAAACTATTATGGTCTGAGCCGAACGCGCGCATCCTGCTGATTGATCCGAAACATTAAACAATGCCTGTCTGAAAAATAGTTTCAGACAGGCATCGTTACCGGCAATGAATTCACGGATATATAAGCAACCCGCTTCCTTGTGCGAAACGAATCGTCACGGCTATAATCAGCCCGTTACCTAACAGCCTCCGACTATCGTTATGACTGCCGAAGAATTGCAAACCTTCCTCCACCGGAACATTCCCGCCTCGCGTGTTTTGGATATCCGCATCGTAACGTGTACTCCCGAATCCATAGAGTTATACATGCCGCACCATATCAACCGGAACCACAAAAATACGGTTTTCGGCGGCAGTATCGCTTTAGGCGCCACCCTCTGCGGCTGGTCGGCAGTGCATGTAAACTGCCCGGAAGCACAAGGCAGCATCGTGATTCAAAACGGAGATACCCGCTATCTTCGCCCCGCATTAGACGGCCTTACCTTAAAAACCCGACCGGCCGCACCGGAAGAATGGCAAGCTATGCGCGAAAAACTCCAAGCCACAGGCAAAGGAAAAATTTCCCTGACAATAGAGATGTTTTCCCAAAACGAACTGGTTGCCGTGTTCAACGGCAAGTTTGTCGCCTTCATTCCGCAATCCCAAATCTAAAAACAATGCCTGTCTGAACACTTTCAGACAGGCATCAATCATGGTTTGCAAAAATTACTGCAAAGGTTTCATATCCATCACTTCCATCAGGAAGTTCGTAAAGGCCGGATTGCTCGGTTTGTTTTCCATACTCGGCCAACGCTGCTGCCAACCTTGCAAAGCATTGCGGATATAAAGCTTCGACTGATCCGTATTTATCGCACCGCGCTGGCTTTCGACGGCAGAGCGCAGATACACTTCATACATACTGTCGTCAATAGTATTGCGGCCGACCTGCTTGATACGGAAGCGGTTAAGATATTGAGCGGCCTGAACTTTGGTGAGCTGCCCTTTGCTGACTTGATAACTCAACCGCGTTGCCTCGTCCCTGATTTTAGAAACATCAGTCCAGTGCGTAGAAGCCAAAGCAAACTGACCCTGCTGGGCGGGTGTTGGACGTTTCGGGTTGGTCGGATGAACGGGCACTTCTTTCAAAACCGGCAGGTAAATTGATTCACAACCGGTCAGCGCCCCTACCAAGATTATAGGTAAAAGATATTTTTTCATGGCAGCTATTATAATCACTTTCAATATAATTAAACAGTATCTTGGCAGCTGAAACAGCCTGTTAAGCCATTATCTCGAAATACTTCCCTGCCGAACGCACTGCATTGTCGATAATAAAGCAGGCACACATGCACCCGTAACACAATTTGCGTAAGTATAAAACAAGAACTGCAAAAGAACTATCATTCTCTGCCAAACGTATTCTTTCAAGGCAGCAACGGTATCATTTAACCTGTCAAACCATATTGCGTTAAGGCCTTATTAAATATCAACTTTCCCACCGAACACAGCTAAACAAACCTGAAAAATAGTGCGTTCGTCATACCCAAGCTTGACCTAAGCATGACGAAACCGCCATCAAAATAATTGGTTTACATACCCAACATCCATAAAAATTCAGACAGGCAATTAATGCCTGTCTGAATTTTTCTCAACACTTACACCAAATCCGCGAATAGAGGAGTGGAAAGATAGCGTTCACCATAAGAAGGAATCAACACCACAATCAGCTTGTCTTTGTTTTCGGGCTTAGCCGCCAACTGCAATGCGCTCCACACCGCGGCACCGGAAGAAATACCCACTAAAATGCCTTCTTTCTCGGCAACCGCACGCGCAGTAGTAAACGCAGCATCATTCGGCACTTGAATCACACCGTTGTAAACACCGGTATTTAAAATTCCCGGCACAAAGCCCGCGCCGATACCTTGAATCGGGTGCGGCCCTTTTTGACCGCCGCTCAACACAGGCGATGCTTCAGGCTCCACCGCATATACTTCAACCGACGGTTTACGCTCTTTCAGCACCTCGCCCACACCGGTTACCGTGCCGCCCGTACCCACACCCGCCACAAAAATATCAACCTGCCCGTCGGTATCGCGCCAAATTTCTTCGGCAGTCGTTTTACGGTGTACTTCAGGATTAGCTGCATTTTCAAATTGCTGCGGCATAAAATAAACATCAGGATTGCTGTCTACCAGCTCCTGCGCCTTCGCAATCGCACCGCCCATACCTTCTGCAGCGGGAGTCAGCACCAGCTCTGCACCAAATGCACGCAACAACATACGACGCTCTTTACTCATGCTCTCCGGCATAGTAATCACAAGTTTATAGCCGCGCGCCGCACACACCATCGCCAAGCCGATACCGGTATTGCCGCTGGTCGGCTCAACAATAATTGTATTTGCATTAATCTTGCCTGATTTTTCAGCAGCATCAATCATGGCCGCAGCAATGCGGTCTTTCACGCTGCTGCCCGGATTGAAAAACTCCAATTTGGCCACAACACGCCCCGGCAGATCCTTACTTAAACGGTTCAGCTCGATCAACGGGGTATTGCCGATCAAATCTGTAATACTATTTGCAATATTCATTTCAAAATGCTCCTTAATTTACCAACCAAGCTATAGTAAGTAATGCCTGTCTGAAAGCCAAATAATTTATTGGCACATGCTTACAACCAAAAGTTATATGCAATTGGCAAGCCTCACAAGCCGCTTACTCCGCTTCCGGTTTTATTGTTTTTTATTGTTGCCTAATGTCGGAAATGCGGCATCGAAGCAGCCACCCACACAACCTGAAACAGCAAAGACAAAAGAAACCCGCTTTGCAACTGCCCCAAGCTGAACACGTTTCCCGGCTGCTTTTCCACCACAACACGGTGCAGATAAAACAACAATATCAGCAAAATCTGCATTCCAATCCAATATTCCGGTTCAAGCACATACATCTGTAATAAAGCGGGCAAAATATATACCGAAATACCATGCGGATAATTCAACCAAACCAAACCGCACAAACACCAAAAAGCAACCTGCATCAAGGCTCCGGTTACGGCAAACAGGCTGATAAACACACCTGAATCGGTAATCCACACATTTTTTTCCGGAACACGGAACCACTTATGTACGAAAAAAAACAAGCTGGCCACAGTAATATAAAAATGCGGCACATAAAAAGCCGTTACATGTGTAAGCCCCGCCACACCGGGCAGCACTTTCCCAAGCAGGACGCTTATTCCCAACCAAAGCAACACACTTGCCCAAAGCCATTGAAACATGCCTTCTTTAAACGAAGTGTACAAAAACACCGCGATATAAAGCAGCAGGCACCACAAACCCAAATCACCCGGCATATTTTCCTCGCAAACAGTCAAAAGCAGTATGCAAATCAAACATTAATATTGCAACTCACCTTCATATACTGTTTCTGCAGGCCCAGTCATCAAAACATCCTCATCCGGCTGCCAAACAATAAATAAATCTCCTCCCGGCAAACCCACCTGTATAGATTCACCGGCCGTAAGCAATCCCAAGCGGATTCCGGCCACTACGGCAGCGCATGCACCCGTACCGCACGCTTGCGTTTCGCCCGTACCCCGTTCAAAAACCCTCAGTCTGATATGCGTTTTATCCATAATCTGCATAAAACCCACATTCACACGGCTGGGAAAACATTCATGCGATTCAATTTCAGCACCCCATTGCTGAACAGGCGCCGCTTCAACATCTTCGACAAGAATCACCGCATGCGGATTTCCCATGCTCACACAGCTTACCGGCACAGACTCCAAACCCACCATAATTCTGTATGTGAGCGTATTTTCATCTTCCTGTGCCGGCGGCAGAAACGGAATCTCTTCCGGCAAAAAACGGGGTCTGCCCATATTCACCGTAACCAATCCGTTGTCCATCAATTTCGGCAAAATGATTCCGCGTGCAGTCTCCACAACGATTTCATGTTTATCGGTTAATTTTTTATCCGTAACAAAACGAACAAAACAGCGCGCACCATTACCGCACTGCTCTACTTCGCTACCGTCTGCATTAAAAATACGGTAACGGAAATCCACCTTATCAGTATGCGGCTTTTCAACCAATAGCAACTGGTCAAAACCTACCCCCGTATGTCGGTTTGCCCATTGCGTTAAAGGCGCTTGTGCAGGATCGAATTGCTGGTTGATACCGTCAACCACCATAAAATCATTCCCCAAGCCGTGCATTTTCGTAAATTTCAGCGTTTTCATAGCCATAAATTCTCTTCAAACCAAATACAGCACAAAAATTGCTGCTTAAACTCTCTTTATAACATAAGCCCTAACCTTCTTCTACAACCGAGCTTAATAATTCTTTATATAGTACACCCGCTTAATTTGAAACATATTTTGATATGTCCTGCAATGCCATGCAGATGCTCTACAAATATACAACTAGAATACTACAAGAACTTTCTCGGTACCTAAGCGCTGCACATATGATTAGCCGATCAATCTATATAAATTTTGAATATGATTTTCCCAATCATGTTGCAAAAACAATACAAAATAAACGGCTATTATTTAAAATAATCGGTACTTTTTTTGAAGGATTTTTTTATTTCCGGCATACAAAAAACGTCATCCAATCTCCTAAAACATCTATTCAAAATATAAAATAATACATTGTTTAATATACAATTATTTAAAACAATTTATTTAATGACAAATACAAGCGACAGAATTTGTCACCTATTGACCATTAGCGGCAAGCATCATGCTTCCAGCAATCGAGAATTTCCATGCAAGATACCGTTTATCAAAAAAATTTTGACAAAACCGCTATTGCTATTCAGTCGAAAACCAGACAAAATACATCCAACAAAACATAAAAACTTTGGCTAACCGGCATCAAAACCGCTTAGCCAGATTACATAAAACTACATTACGAATAACATTACGAAACTCAAGGAAAACGTTATGAAGAAACATATTGAAGCCTATTTGCCGCTGATTATCGGTTTGTTGCTGCAAATTGCCGTATTGGCACTTATCCTGATGGGGGATCCCCAATCATTGGCCACCCACAGCAATCCCATCAACATCCCAAGCAGCGAAGTGTTGAGCCAAACTCTGCAAAATGCCTCCACATTGGGCATGAGCAAATAAATTCTTCATTCTGAATCAAACACAACGGTTAATATTCATTCCAAATATTGACCGTTTGTTTTTTTTTAACCTGCAATGATTTTATCTATCTATAATATAGCCGTTATAAATCAATAACAATTTCTTCAAACCAAGAGAGAGATACCCATATGAAAAAAGCCCTTTTTACTCTGCTTACAGGCTTCATGTTGTTTGGAACTGCCCAAGCTGCCGTTAGCGATGTAAAATTCTACGAAAAAGCCAGTCAAGCCAAATCTCCGATTAAAGGCAAATTGGCTCTTCGTTTAACCATCAAAGCAGATGGCTATACTGAAAATATCAAAGTTGCACGCAGCAGCGGTTCGAAAAAAATCGATGAAGCCGCGGTAGAATGGATGTCCCGCCAACAGCTTCGGCCCGTTTCACAAAATGGCGAAGCGCGTGCATTCAGCACCATTAAAGAAATTAAATACGGCTACTAACAGCCAACCCTCATTAATCCGACAAAGCACACTATCCCGCTCTGTCGGATTTTTTACATATTCAGGCCGCAGAAGATGCAAAATCCCGCTATACTTTCACTTAAACCATTAATTAAACAGAGATAAACAATGAAAGCATACATTCCATTCTTACTGCTTCCCTTCTTAGCCGCATGCAGCTCGGGGCCATCCGGCATGTCTGTTAATCTCGGTATCGGAAGCCGCATCGGTTCCCATGTCGGCTTGGGAACGTCAGTCAACATTCCGGTGGGCATTCCCGGTAAAAAATCCGATTCCGGCATTAATGTGATTGAAGAACAAATCATTGCCCATTTTGATGCAAAAGGTAACACCAGCGATGCTGCAGTAAAAGGAGGCTTTTACCGCCAACTTATCAGCAAACGCAACGACAATGAATACATTGTTCAGGATTTCTACGAAGGCCATGCCAAAAAGCGCAGCGATCCTATGGTGTTAACCCGCAAACAATTGCTGGACTTCAACGCACATCCTCTCGACGGCACATTAACCATTTACGCCTACAATGGCAATATCATGTACCAGCAAACTTACCAAAACGGCAAACTGATCAGCGCAAAGTATTAACCCATAAACAATGCCTGTCTGAACCAAATTCAGACAGGCATGTTCTATTCCACTTTCTAGAAAAGAAACTTAACTTGCTACAGACAAAATCAATAAAATAAACAGCCATCGCTCATACTCATCATAAGCACTTGATTGAATTTAGCCATCTGCTCGCCTAGATAAAATTCTTTTAAACCCGTGAGTTTTGAAAACTCAGCGCAAACCCAAACGCTGCAATTCAGACTCAAGCCATTGAATATCGGCGCGCTTACCCGCGGCTAAAGTGAGCAGCGCAACCGCTGTTTCCAGATTACATTTGCCGCCGCTTACCGCTCCTGCTTCCCGCAATGCGCTGCCTTGAGCATACACCGCCGCAGCGCATCCTTGGGGCACTTGGCTGATATTCAAAACCAATTTACCTTGTTGCGTAACATGACGCACGGCCTCAATCAGTGCTCGGTTATCCGGCACATTACCGTGCCCGTAAGTTTGCAGTATCACCGCATCGGCAGCATTGCCGGCAATATTGCGTGCGGCGGTATCGGCCATCACGCCCGGAATCAATGTATAACATTCAACATTGGCTTGCACATCGATTGCCTGCACAACAAAAGGCTCTGCCGTTTTTTCAGACAGGCATAGGCGCCCCCATCCCGCTTCTTCATGCCACACGCCCAATACGCCGAAATGCGCATTATCAAACCCGTCAGCCGATTCGGTGCTGATTTTGCTGCTGCCTACAGCCGGAAACAGTTTGCCGTTAAACGCCAACACCACGTCTTTCATATCCGGCAGCTCCAATGCTGCCACCGCCGTGGCCAAGTTAAGCGGCGCATCGCTGTGTTCGCTGTCATAAGGCCATTGGGAGCCGGTGAGCACAACCGGCTTGTTTAAGCCTTTTAAGGCCAAAGCAAAGATATTGGCGGTATAAGCCAAGGTATCCGTGCCGTGCAACACCAACACACCGTCATACTGGGGAATTTTGTCCTGCAAAACAGTCAACCAATCCTGCCAGTTTTTCAGGGTAACGGCGGAAGAATCAATCAACGAATTGCAGATATGCCAATCAAAATCGCAACGGGCGGCAAACGGTGCAAGCGCTTTGCCGGCTAAAGCCGCATCGGGAACCAACCCTTTGCTGCCGGCGCTCATGCCTATGGTGCCGCCGGTGTAAAGCACAAAAATATGTTTCTTCATCAATTTACTACCACAACTTTTTCAGACAGGCATTATCGTTGCCCCGCTACTTTTTTATTGCGCATCAGGCAAAGCATATCGGCAGCCACATGTGCAGCGGCAATGGCCGTGATTTCGGCATTATCGTAGGAAGGTGCCACTTCCACCACGTCCATCCCCACAATATTCAGTTCTCCGAGTTTGCGGATGATGCCCAAAGCCGTATGCGAATTCAAACCGCCCGGCACGGGCGTTCCGGTGCCCGGAGCAAAAGCCGGATCCAAACAATCAATATCGAAAGTTAAATAAACGGGATGGTTGCCGATAATTTCATAAATGCGCTGCACGGTAGCATCTATGCCGTTTTCATTTACCCACGGTGCAAACAGCATATTCATGCCCATAAAATCACTGTTCCAAGTGCGGATGCCGACTTGCGCGGAAGTTTTCGGGTCGATTAAGCCGTTTTTCACAGCTTTATAAAACATGGTACCGTGATTTAAGGAGTCTTCAGCATCGTCGGGCCAAGTATCACAGTGCGCATCAAAATGCAGCAAACTCAAAGGTTTGCCATATTTTTCGGCATGTGCTTGCAGCAACGGATAAGTGATGTAGTGGTCTCCGCCCAAAGTAAGCATTTTGGCGTTTGAGTTTTGAATGATGTCTCGCGCATGCTGAACAATGGTTTCCCGTATTGTCCACGGTTGGTGCGCATCAAACCAGCAGTCTCCGTAATCGATTACCGCCAAATCGTCAAACGGATCAAAACCCCACGGGAAAAGATTCAGCTCTGCGAGCTGCACGCTTGCCGCACGGATGGCCGCCGGCCCCAAACGTGCACCCGGGCGGAAAGTGGTGGCCAAATCCAAAGGCACGCCCGATACCACCACGTCGACGCCTTCCAAATTACGCGTATAGTTCCGCCGCATAAATGACAATGCACCGGCATAAGTGTTTTCGATAGTCGAGCCTGTCAGCCCTTCGCGACGGAACGCGCCGTCGCCATAGATTTTTTCAGTCATAGTATTAACATGTCTTTGAAACGGGAAATATTGTGCCACAGGCAACCGCCGATTAATGGTATATCGGTATTTTGATTACGGTTCTCTAAGCAATACGGCTATGCCTGTCTGAAAATAGAAATAAGGCTTTCAGACAGGCATCTGAAAACCTTATGCGGTTTACACTTCTTTTCGGCTTTGCTTTTCTACTTTTTTCGCCGCCCTTAATGCTTGTCGCTGTTGGCGCAGCTCGCGCAATTTCCGGTGATAAAAACGTATACGTTGGCGCTTCTTCCACCAGAAATAGCCCAACACCACCGCACCGATTCCGATTAAAACAAACAAGCCGTATTGGAACTGATGCACTTTATCCATCAGCCAATCACGGTTGGAAGCACCATAATCGCCCAAATACACCCAAACCGGCACCGAAATCAATGCCGCCAAGCCGTCCATCATCAAAAAGCGTGAAAATGAAACTTTGCCGCTGATACCTGCGGTAATAAATATCGGCGTACGCAAGCCCGGTAAAAAACGGGCGACAAACAGCACCCAATTGCCATATTTATCGAACTTTTCTTGCACCTGTGCGTAGCGCTTGGGTGTCATTACGCGCGCGACCGGTTTGAACCCCAATATTTTATCGCCGTAAGTTCTGCCGGCCATAAACATCAAACCATCACCCACCAACACGCCCGCCATACCGACCAAAAACATGATATGCACATTAGCATAACCCAAACCGGAGATAATCCCTCCTGTTACCAGAGTAACATCTTCCGGAATCGGCACACCAAAGCCGCAGGCAATCAACACCAAAAAAACAGCGGCATAGCCATATTGGGTAAAAAAAGATTCTAAGAGGGCAAAAGAAATCATAGCCCTGCTTCCTTTGTTTGTATTCGTGATTGAAATTGCTGTGAAACTTACGTTCAAGCCCCCGCCTGCCATTCTAACAGACGGGGGCTTATTTTTCCGTCGGCAGCGTGATTATTTTCCCGCTTTTACAGGCGGGTTTTGAATGGCTGCGGCAATACGCTTGGCACTATCTTCCGCCCAATCGGATTGCTTGGCCTCCACCATCACGCGCACCACAGGTTCGGTGCCTGACGCACGCAACACAACACGGCCTTTGCCTTCCAGCTCTTTTTCCACTTCAGCCAATACCTCGGCAGATGCGCTCTGCCAATCCTGCCCTTTTTCGATACGCACGTTAATCATAGTTTGCGGATAAGGGCGCCAGTCTAAGGCGATTGCCAAATCCTGATTCAGCGTACGGATGGCCGCCAATACCTGTAAAGCAGAAATAATGCCGTCGCCGGTATTGTGTTTATCCATGCAGAGGATGTGGCCGGAAGCTTCGCCGCCGATCAGCCAACCGCGCTGGTGCAGCTGCTCCAACACATAGCGGTCACCCACTTTCGCCCGCGCAAAGGCAACGCCTTTTTCCTGCAAAGCCAATTCCATTGCCATATTGGTCATCACCGTTCCGACCACGCCGCCGATCTTCACGCCTTCTTTTGCACGCGCTTTGGCCACGACATAAATCAAGCTGTCACCGTCGTAAACTTTGCCGTTTTTGTCCACCATCATCAGGCGGTCGCCGTCGCCGTCCAGCGCGATGCCGTAATCTGCATCATTTTGCAACACAGCCGCCTGCAGAGCTTTAGTGTGGGTCGCACCGCATTTTTCGTTGATATTGTAGCCATTCGGTTCGTCACCGATGGTAACCACTTTTGCGCCCAATTCGTGAAACACTTTCGGCGCAACGTGATAGCCCGCTCCGTTGGCGGTATCCACCACCAATTTCAGACCGCGCAAATCCAAATGGTTGGGGAAGGTGGATTTGCAGAACTCAATGTAGCGGTCATCCGCGCCATTAATGCGGCGCGCCCTGCCCAAACGGTCGGAAGGCATGGTTACCATTTCCTGATCCAGTTTGGCTTCGATTTCCAGCTCGATTTCATCACTCAGCTTCACACCGCCTTCGGCAAAAAATTTGATGCCGTTATCGGAATACACATTATGCGAAGCGGAAATCATCACACCGGCCGACAGGCGCAAGGCGCGGGTTAAATAAGCAATTCCGGGCGTGGGAAGAGGGCCTGTCTGAATCACGTTTACACCGGCCGCGGTAAAGCCCGCCACCAAAGCAGCTTCCAGCATATAGCCTGAAATTCGCGTGTCTTTACCGATGATGACTGTGGGCTTTTGTTCGCTGTCGTGCTGTACCAAAACCTGACCGGCAGCATAACCGAGCTTCAAAACGAATTCAGGGGTAATCGGAAATTGACCTACTTCACCGCGCACACCGTCCGTGCCGAAATATTTTTTAGCCATCTTAAAAGACACTCCAGATTGAATAAATGAGTTTGTTTTATTACAGCCTTACCGCTGTTTTTAAATTCAAGTTGATCATTATCTTACACATGCCTGTCTGAATCTTTCAGACAGGCTCACAGGCAATTATTGCTTACAAACGGTTGCCCGTTAATTTGCCGGAAACACACCTAATTCGCGCCACACATTCAAAGCATCCACAGTTGCCTTCACATCATGCACACGAATAATTCTCGCGCCCCGCGACACAGCTGCCAATGCGGCTGCTACGCTGCCATAAATTCTTCGATCCGGCTCCTGTTCACCGGTCAACTCGCCTATCATGCGCTTACGCGACACCCCGACCAATAACGGCAGCCCTAACGATTCAGCCAATTTATCTAAGTGCTGCATCAGCAATAGATTATGTTTCAGCGTTTTTCCGAATCCAAAACCCGGATCAAGCACAATCCTGCTCTCGTTAATACCCGCTTGGACACAAGCAGCCACCCTCGCCCTTAAATAATCCGTTACCTCCGCCACCACATCTTGATAACGCGGATCATCCTGCATGGTTTCCGGCATGCCCTGCATATGCATCAAACAAATGCCGATATGAGGATATTGGGCAAGAACATCCGCCGCTCCTTCGTCTTCTAAAGCTTGAACATCATTAATTATATCCGCATAGCCTGCTGCAAGCGCTTTACGCATGATTTCTGCACGGCGGGTATCCAAACTAAGCGGAACATTCCAACTTGCAAGTTTCTCCAAAACAAGTTCAACTCTCGACCATTCTTCCTCCGGCGAAATATAAGCAGAGCCGGGGCGGGTAGATTCGCCGCCAACATCCAAAATATGCGCACCTTCCGACAAAAGCTTCTCTGCATGTGCCAGCGCATCAGCCACGCTTTTGGAATATTTTCCGCCATCGGAAAAAGAATCCGGGGTTAAATTGATGATGCCCATCACTGTCGGCTTAGACAAATCAATCTGAAAACGACCTGCCTGCCAAATGTACTGTGTCATATTTGTCGCCCCATTTGAAAAAACGGATTATAGCCGATTCACAACACATGACTAAAACAAATGCCTGTCTGAAAGCATTTTTCAGACAGGCATTGTTGATAACAAACCCATGTTAAGCTTTGTCGTTATGATTCTGCTCATCGTTTTTAATCACATCAGAATAAGCAACATCATGATCTGCTTTTTTCTCAGCATCCGCCTGATTGGATTGGGCGCTTTCCTGCTGTTCTTTAACATCTTTAGCAAAAACAGGCTGCTCGTCATCTTTGCGGATATTGTGACTGTAATCTTTTGGCGGACTGGGTTGTTTGCCTTCCATAATTTCCACAACCTGATCACGGTCGATGGTTTCCCATTCCATCAAAGCCTTACACATGGTTTCCATCTTATCCCGGTTTTCATCCAGAATTTTGTAAGCCACTGCATACTGCTCATCCAAAATGCGGCGTACTTCGGCATCTACTTCCTGTTGGGTTTTTTCAGAAATATGTTGCGAACGGGTAATGCTTCGTCCCAAGAACACTTCGCCTTCGTTTTCCGCATAAACCATCGCACCCATTTTCTCGCTCATGCCAAAGCGGGTTACCATTTCACGGGCAATTTGTGTTGCACGCTCAAAGTCATTGGAAGCACCGGTAGAAATACGGCCGACAAAAATATCTTCCGCGATACGGCCGCCATACAGAATCGAAATCTGGCTCAGCATCTGATCTTTATACATGCTGATACGGTCGCGCTCCGGCAGCTGCCAAGTCAAACCTAATGCACGGCCTCGGGGCATGATGGTCACTTTATGCACGGGGTCGGTAAAGGGCAGGCTTTCCGCTACAATCGCATGACCGGACTCATGGTATGCGGTTGCACGTTTTTCGTCTTCGTGCATTACCATGCTGCGACGTTCCGGACCCATGTAGATTTTATCTTTGGCATCTTCAAAGTCGCTTTGATCCACTTTGGTTTTATTGCGACGGCCGGCAAATAGCGCCGCTTCGTTGACCAAGTTGGCAAGATCCGCACCGGAAAAACCGGGTGTACCGCGCGCCAACGAAACCAAGTCAACCGAAGCATCCAAAGGTACTTTTTTGGCATGCACTTTCAAAATCTGCTCCCGGCCGCGAATATCCGGCAGCGGAACCACAACCTGACGGTCGAAACGACCTGGGCGTTGCAAAGCAGGGTCAAGCACATCGGGGCGGTTGGTGGCAGCAATCACAATCACGGTTTGATTGCTTTCAAAACCATCCATTTCCACCAACAATTGGTTTAAAGTCTGCTCGCGCTCATCGTTGCCGCCGCCCAAACCGGCACCGCGCTGGCGGCCGACCGCATCGATCTCGTCAATAAAGATAATACATGGCGCGTTTTTCTTGGCTTGTTCAAACATATCGCGGACGCGGCTGGCACCTACGCCGACGAACATTTCCACAAAATCGGAACCCGAAATGCTGAAAAACGGCACGCCTGCTTCGCCGGCAATGGCTTTCGCCAGCAAAGTTTTACCGGTACCCGGGCTGCCCGCCAGCAAAATACCGCGTGGCACACGGCCGCCCAAGCTTTGGTAGCGGTTAGGCGCTTTCAGATAATCTACGATTTCCTGAACTTCTTCTTTGGCTTCGTCACAGCCCGCAACGTCGGCAAAAGTTACTTTGTTGGAATCTTTATCCAAAAGTTTGGCACGGCTTTTGCCGAAAGAAAAAGCACCGCCTTTACCGCCGCCCCCGGCCTGCATACGCATGAAATAAATCCACACGCCGATCAGCAGCAGAATCGGCAGCATATTCAGCAGCAAACTGGTAAAAATACTGGGTTTTTCTTCCGGTGTTACTTTCAACGCCACTTTTTTATCTAGCAGCGTTTTTACCAGATTGTCATCCAAAGGGGCGTTGGTTAAGAATGTGGTTTTATCGCTTCTTTCGCCTTTAATCAGATAGCCTGAAAAAACGGAACCTTCAAAATTGACGCTGGCCACCTCACCCTTATTTACCTGCTCGATAAACTGCGAATATGTAATTTCTTTTTTTTCTTCCTGTTTGCCTACCACAGCATTAAAGGCAATCATCAAGCCGACTGCCAATGCTATCCAGACTAACAGGCTTTT
The DNA here is from genome assembly GCF_900636765.1 of Neisseria canis. Taxonomy (NCBI): domain Bacteria; kingdom Pseudomonadati; phylum Pseudomonadota; class Betaproteobacteria; order Neisseriales; family Neisseriaceae; genus Neisseria; species Neisseria canis. The sequence goes on along the minus strand of NZ_LR134313.1, from coordinate 1,532,430 downwards.
CATGGTGCTTCCCACGGAAACAGGCTCCCATACATAAAAAATTAAATAAAAACGGATTGTAATTCAGACACACTCTATTGTCAGCGTTTATTTTTCCCTAATAGATAAATCTCACTGGAGCGATTGCGTGAAGCATCGGGCTTGCGTACCTGCACACTTTGAAACACCTCTCTCATTTGTGCCGTAAACTCTTGGTAGCCCGCACCCTGAAACACCTTTACCAAGAAACAACCTCCTGTTTTCAAGTGGTTTCGGGCAAAATCCAAAGCCAGTTCGCAAAGATAATAGCTGCGTGCCTGATCCGTTACCGAATTGCCGCTCATATTGGGTGCCATATCGCAAATTACAAGGTCTAAGGGCCGTCCGCCCAGCAAAGATTCAAACTCTTGCAGCACACCCTCCTCACGGAAGTCGCCCTGAATGAAAGACACGCCTTCCACGGGCTCCATCGGCAATATGTCCAGCGCAAAAACCGCACCGCCCGAACCCGCCAGCTTGGCAGCCACTTGCGACCAGCTTCCCGGAGCGCTGCCCAAATCGGCCAAAACCGTGCCCTGTTTAATCAGCTTGTCTTTTTCATTGATTTCCAAAAGCTTGTAAGCCGCGCGCGCGCGGTAACCGTCTTTCTGCGCTTTATGCACATAATGATCGTTTACATGCTCGTTCAACCAGGCTTTGGAGGATTTGGAGCGCACTGCCATCCGATTACTTTCTTTGCGGAAAACCAACCGCGTATTATATGTGATTTTTTAGCGGAACTGGCGTAGAATAGCGAATTTATCTGTATATATTTCATTTGGTTCCATGTCAGAAAAACTCACTCCCCGCGAAATTGCGGAGCTCAAAGCCCGCGCCCACTCATTAAACCCCGTTGTGATGATCGGCCAACACGGCTTAACCGAATCGGTTATCAAAGAAACCGATGCTGCATTGAAAGCACACGAATTAATCAAAGTACGCGTTTTGGGCGACGACCGTCAGGAACGCATCGCCATTTGCGAAGCTTTATGCGGGGCAGTAGATGCCCAACTTGTTCAGCATATCGGCAAACTGCTGGTTTTGTGGCGTGAAAATACGGAAGATTAATCAGATTTTAAATAATTCACGACAAAATGCCTGTCTGAAAACTTTTTCAGACAGGCATTTGCCTTTCTACAGCCGTCAACCGTTAAACATCAATCTTGCTCAATACATAGTCAATGTCTTTATCACCTCTGCCCGACAGATTTACCAACAGGCGCCTATTGCCATCCAATTCTTTAGCTCGGCGCAAAGCATACGCAACAGCATGGGAAGATTCCAGCGCCGGAATAATGCCTTCTTCACGCGACAAAGCCAAAAACGCATCCAGCGCTTCTTTATCGGTAACCGTTTCATATCTTCCCCGTCCAAGGTCTTTCAAATGGCAGTGCTGGGGGCCTATGCCCGGGTAGTCAAGCCCCGATGCAATCGAGTGCACGGCTGCCGGCGTGCCGTCTGCCTCTTGCAGGTAATAGCAATTAAAGCCTTGGATATTGCCGAACTTGCCTAAAGTCATGGTTGCAGCGTGCCGCCCCGGCTTATCCAAACCTTCCCCGGCAGGCTCCACGCCGACCAAATCTACTGATTCGTCATTAATGAATGCATTAAACAAACCCAATGCGTTTGAACCGCCGCCCACGCAGGCAACCACTTCATCCGGCAAACCGCCATATTGGCTTTGGAACTGCTCGCGTGCTTCATGGCCGATAATGCTTTGAAAATAAGACACCATTTCAGGATAAGGCGCCGGGCCGACAACAGAACCAATCGCAAACATGCTGCCGTCGAATTGGCTCATATAGGCTTCAAATGCACTGTCAACCGCTTCTTTCAAAGTGCCCGCACCTGCCGACACCGGCACGAGTTTCGCCCCGAGGATTTTCATGCGCGACACATTCGGATGCTCTTTTTGAATGTCCACCACACCCATATGGATTTCACATTCCAAACCGAGCAAAGCCGCTGCCGTTGCCAACGCCACACCGTGCTGCCCAGCACCGGTTTCAGCAATCACTTTCTTTTTGCCCAGCTTTTTCGCCAGCAAAACTTCGCCTATGCAGTGGTTGATTTTGTGGGCACCGGTGTGGTTTAAATCTTCGCGCTTCAGATAAATCTGCGCGCCGCGTTTGGATAGGGTTTGCGCATGGTAAATCGGGCTGGGGCGGCCGATATAAGTAGCTTGCAGGCGTTTCATTTCTTCAACAAACGCCGCGTCGCCGATGATGCTGCGGAAGCCGGCTTCGATTTCCGCCAAAGCCGCTGCGAGCTTCGGATGGCCGATTTTGCCGCCGTGTTTGCCGAAATTGCCGTCTGCATCGGGCAAAACCAGCGGATTGAGCTGTTCGTGCGCCATGATTTTCTCCTGTATTCAATATGAACTTAAGTTGATAAATTTTAGATACAAAAAAACCGCCCGGTATAGACGGAGCGGTTTCAGATTCGTACGCCGGATTTGCTTCAGCAAACCGCGCAATCATGCGCCGCACCGAAATGCAGTTGCCAATTGCGCCAAAAGAAGTTTTGCGTATTCATGCGCAGCATCTTAACACAAGCTTTCTCATCTTATCAATAACCGTGTTTTCAGACAGGCATACGCCGTTTTTCAAAGCGGCTTTCTGCCCAAAAGCCGGATTAGCGAGCTTTGCCCCGTATGGCGCGATCCTTCAAACACTTCCCTGCGCACATGCTCCGCTACAATCCATTCCAGCCCGCCGAACACGTCCACCATATCGCGCAACGTGCCCAGCATGGCCGGATCACCAGGACCTCCCGTGCCGAACATAATCTGCTCAGGATGATAAAACACACCGGCAAACAAACCACCGGGTTCAAGCGCATCAATCACCCGGCGGTACACTTCGCTCCGCTTCGGTTCGGCAAAATGGCAGAAAATATTGGTGATAACAGCGTAATGCTCCTGCGGAAAATCAAATTCGGCCAAATCGGCTTGCTGCGTGGCAAAACGGACGCCTTTTGATTCAGCCAATTTTTGTGCTTTTCTCAGCCCGACTTCCGACAAATCCACCCCGAGCACTTCCAAGCCGTGCTGCGCAAGAAACACACCGTTGCGCCCCTCTCCCGTAGCCAAGTCAAGCGCCCTACCCTGTTTGGGCAAGTGGTGCAGAATTTCCAGAATAAAATCATTCGGTTCGGTTCCGAACACAAATTCTTCCGTATCGTAGTGCTCATCCCATTTATACATAACTGCCTCCTTTGCTTGCGGTTACAGCGCTATACCGGCTGCATACATTTCAGACAGGCACAGGTTATTAAATGCCTGTCTGAAATGCCGTCTATTCAATATTCTGAACCTGTTCTCGCATCTGCTCAATCAACACTTTCAACTCAACCGAGGCCTGCGTGCATTCTGCCGAAATCGCTTTGCTGCCCAACGTGTTGGCTTCCCGGTTCAGTTCCTGCATGAGAAAATCCAAACGCTTGCCGACGCTGCCTTTCTGGGTAGTAACAATGCGTTTGACTTCGGCGATATGCGTACGCAGGCGGCTGAATTCTTCATCTACGTCGGCCTTTTGCAGATAAAGCGTAAATTCCTGCTTGAGGCGGTCTTCATCGATATTTTCCACCGCCTCAGCCAACCGCGCACGGATTTTTTCCATATAAGCCTGCAACAAATGCGGGAACAATTCTGCCAAAGCGTCCACAATTTCAGCCATGCCCTCCAGCCTGGTAACAATATGCTCTTGCAGCTTCACGCCTTCGCGGCGGCGCGTTTCCGAAAACTCCTCCAGCGCCTGCACCAGCAAATCCTGCACGATTTTGGCAAACGCTTCCTCATCCGCCGCCTGGCTCACCAGCACGCCCTGAAATTTCAAAATATCGGCCACCGTGAGCTTGCCCAAACCTTCATATTTTTTGCGCCACTTTTCGTTTAAAGCGGCCAATTCGCCAACCAGCGCTTCATTCACATTCAGCTCGACTTCCCCGTTTTCCAAAGGCTGCACCTGGATGCGGCATTCCACTTTGCCGCGCACTGCATATTGCGCCACTTTTTCGCGCAAAGTGCTTTCCAGATAGCGCAAATCGTCAGGCATTTTAAACTGCACATCCAAATACCTGTGGTTTACCGCGCGGATTTCCAAATTGATGCGTTTGCCGCCGCACTCGCCCACCGCATTGGCAAAGCCGGTCATACTGTGAATCGTCATGGTGTTTTACTCCGAGATTAAATCCGAGATTAAATATAGTGAGTGAAATCGCTTTCCAATATACCATAAGCCCGCATGATATAATCCACCGCGAATAAATTTTAAGGAAAATCCATGTCAGCCAACTATACCCGCACCGCCCGCCCTGCCGATGCCCTGCGCAACATCACCGTCACGCCCCACTTCCTCCCCCATGCGGACGGCTCCTGCCTGATTGAATTCGGCAACACCAAAGTGATCTGCACCGCCTCGATCGACGAAAGCCTGCCGCCTTTTCTGCGCGGCCAAGACCAAGGCTGGGTAACGGCAGAATACGGCATGCTGCCCGCCTCCACCGCCACCCGTATGCGCCGCGAAGCCGCTGCTGGCAAGCAAAGCGGGCGCACTCAGGAAATCCAACGTTTGATCGGCCGCTCGCTGCGCGCCGTTGTCGAGTTGGAAAAGCTGGGCGAACGCCAAATTCTGATTGACTGCGACGTGATTCAGGCCGACGGCGGCACGCGAACCGCTTCGATTACCGGTGCATTTGTCGCATTGCAGCTGGCAGTCAACAAGCTGCTGGATTCAGGCATGTTGATACAGAACCCGATCCGCGAAGCCGTAGCCGCCGTTTCCGTGGGTGTGGTCGGCGGCGTGCCGCTGCTGGATTTGGACTATCCCGAAGACTCCGGCTGCGACAGCGATGTCAATATCGTGATGACCGCATCAGGCAAAATCATCGAAATCCAGGGCACGGCTGAAGGCGCGCCTTTCAGCCCCGAAGAGCTCAACCGGCTCATCGCGCTCGGCCAGAAAGGCATTTCCGAGCTGCTGGCGCACCAGCAAAAAGCGTTGGAATCCGTTGCCGGATAAACTTTTCCGAATGCCTGTCTGAAACCGGCAATGCGCTTTTCAGACAGGCATTGCCGGCTCTGCCGCACACGAAATAATTTATCAGCCGTAAACCTTGAATTTCCAAGTAAAAATAGTAATAATATTTCGTTGTTTCCCAACCGCAATAATCTGAATTGTTGCATGTAAAAAATCCGATCAAGAAAGCAGCAAAATGGCGTTAATCGTACAAAAATACGGCGGCACCTCAGTGGGCTCTACCGACCGTATCAAAAACGTAGCAAAGCGCGTGGCCAAAGCCCGCGCAGAAGGGCATGATGTTGTCGTTGTCGTTTCCGCAATGAGCGGCGAAACCAACCGCTTGGTTGCACTTGCCCACGAAATGCAGGAATTTCCCGATCCCCGCGAATTGGATGTGATTCTGGCCACCGGCGAGCAAGTAACCATCGGCCTTTTGGCTATGGCGCTGAAAAACATCGGCGTGGAAGCCAGAAGCTACACCGGCTGGCAGGTTGCCGTGAAAACCGATTCCGCACACACCAAAGCCCGTATCGACCATATCGATGACGAAAACATCTGCGCCGACCTAAAACAAGGCAAAGTCGTTATCGTGGCCGGCTTCCAAGGCGTAACCGCCGACGGCGACATCTCAACTTTAGGCCGCGGCGGCTCCGACACTTCAGCCGTGGCCTTAGCCGCAGCCTTGAAAGCCGACGAATGCCAAATCTACACCGACGTAGACGGCGTATACACCACCGACCCGCGCGTAGTGCCCGAAGCGCGCCGCATGAGCACCATTTCCTTCGAAGAAATGCTGGAGCTTGCAAGCTTGGGCTCGAAAGTTCTACAAATCCGCTCAGTGGAATTCGCCGGCAAATACAAAGTACGCCTGCGCGTATTAAGCAGCCTGCAAGACGGAGGCGAAGGCACTTTAATCACCTTTGAAGAGGACGAAAACATGGAAAAAGCCGCCGTACAAGGCATTGCATTCGATAAAAACCAAGCCCGCATCAACGTGCGCGGCGTACCCGACAAACCCGGCATTGCCTACCAAATCCTCGGCACCGTGGCCGATGCCAATATCGAAGTCGACATGATTATTCAGAATGTTGGCGACGAAGGCACCACCGATTTCTCGTTCACCGTGCCGCGCGGCGACTACAAACCCACTTTGGAGCTTATGAACGGCTTGAAAGAAAGCTTGGGCGCTGCCGAAATCGACGGCGACGACGGCGTGTGCAAAGTTTCCATCGTCGGCTTAGGCATGCGCTCACACGCAGGTGTAGCGGCAAAAATGTTCCGCACTCTGGCCGAAGAAGGCATCAACATCCAAATGATCTCCACTTCCGAAATCAAAGTTTCCGTGTTGCTCGATGAAAAATACATGGAACTTGCCACCCGCGTGTTGCACAAAGCATTTGAGCTGGATAAAGCATAATCCGCACCAATCAGCAAAATGCCTGTCTGAAAATTTTTTCAGACAGGCATTGTTTATCAAGATATTGCAAATAACTTTGTTTTGGCCATGGTCATATCTTCGTCATACTCGGGCTTGAGCCGAGTATCTTGAGTTTTGAGTAACCTGATAGAGATACTCGGGTCAAGCCCGAGTATGACGGGCGTGCTAATTTTTAAATTTTTTGCCGTAACGCGTGCATCAAAACACCTATCTGAAACCTTTTCAGACAGGCATTGCCGACACCCCGCTCAAGCCACATCAAATTCGGCCTGCACCACACCGGCCAAATCCAATGCCAATTTATCGCCCGAATGCAGCTCGCCTACGCCAGCAGGCGTGCCGGTAAACACCACATCGCCCGCTTTCAGGCCGTAGCTGTCGGCCAATTCCCGCAAAATAGCGGCAATCGGGTAAATCATATGCGAAGTTTGGCCGCGCTGGCGCGTTTCGCCGTTCACTTTGAAAGTAAACACACAATCTTGCGCATCCGGCAGCTTTTCCGCCGCGATAAAATCCGACACACAAGCCGCGCCGCGGAAGCCTTTAGCTTTGGTCCACGGCAGCCCCTTTTCTTTTAAACGGCTTTGCACGTCGCGCGCCGTCAAATCCAATCCCACACCATAGCCCGCAACCATGCCGCTTAAATCACCCTGCACGCCATCCGAATCTCTGCCGATCAGCAGAACCAATTCGCATTCATAATGCACCGAGCCGCTGTATTCAGGCAGGCATATGGTGCCGCCGTTGTGCAGAATGCTGTTGTTCGGTTTCATAAACACCACCGGTTCAGTGGGCGTTTCGTTTTTCAATTCGGCAATATGGTCGACATAATTGCGGCCGATGCAGTAAATATTGTTTACAGCGGCAGCTTTTTGCTCCATTTTCACTTCAATCACAGTGTTCTCCTATCAATAATAAAACCGTTTGAACCAAGTCCAAACGGTTTCTACGCTTTATTTTTGCAGCCCGGCGGCAACCTTTTCCACCACCGCATCCACCGCCACGCTCTGCGCTTCGCTGTCGGTGCGTTTGGCGTATTCGACCACGCCTTTTTTCAAACCCCGGTCGCCGATGACAATGCGGTGCGGAATGCCCAAAAGCTCGGAATCGTTCAGCAGCACGCCGGCGCGCTCGTCGCGGTCGTCCAACAGCACATCCACGCCTTTTGCCAACAACTCGGCATAGAGTTTGTCGGCAACTTCGCGCACGGCATCGGATTTTTTGTAATTCATCGGCACAACCACCACTTCAAACGGCGCCATCGCATCCGTCCAGATGATGCCGCGCTCGTCGTTGTTTTGTTCGATGGCAGCGGCAACAATGCGGGTTACGCCGATACCGTAGCAACCCATTTCCATAATTTGCGATTTACCGTTGTTATCGAGGAAGCCGGCATTCATGGCTTGCGAATATTTGTCGCGCAGCTGGAACACATGCCCCACTTCGATACCGCGCGCCAGCTTCAGGCAGCCTTTTCCGTCGGGACTGGGGTCGCCTTCAACCACATTGCGTAAATCGACAAACTCAGGTTCGGGGCAGTCGCGACCGAAGTTGAAGCCGGTGTAGTGGTAGCCGTCTTCATTGGCACCGATTACGATGTCGGCCAGTTTTTCAACCGCAAAATCGGCATACACTTTGCCTTTGAAGCCGACAGGTCCGAGCGAGCCGCCGTTGGCGCCGAAGCCTGTCTGAATCGCTGCGGGCGTTGCCATGGTTAAAGGAGATTTAACACCGGTGAGTTTTTCGGCTTTGATGTCGTTGAATTCGTGATCGCCGCGCAACAGCAGCAACACCAATTCGCCTTCTTCTTCGCCTTCCACCACAATGGATTTGAGCGTTTTTTCAACCGGCACACTCAAAAACGCCACCAAGTCGGCAATGGTTTTCACATCCGGAGTGTGTACTTTAGTGAGCGTTTCGGTTGCGGGGGCACGTTCGCCCTGTTGCCGCAGGGTCGGCGCCAGCTCTACGTTGGCAGCGAAATCGGATGTGTCGCTATACGCAATCACGTCTTCTCCGCTTTCGGCCAACACTTGGAATTCGTGCGAGCCGGTGCCGCCGATGCTGCCCGTATCTGCGGCTACGGGGCGGTAGTTCAAGCCCAAACGGTTGAAAATGCGGCAATAAGCGTCATACATCGGCTGGTAGCCGTCGCGCACCAGCGATTCGTAATCGGCATGGAAAGAATACGCATCTTTCATCACAAATTCACGCGCACGCATCACACCGAAACGGGGGCGCACTTCGTCGCGGAATTTGGTGTTGATGTGGTAGAAATTTTTCGGAAGCTGCTTATAGCTGGTGATTTCTTTGCGAACAATATCGGTAATCACCTCTTCACAAGTGGGGCCCAAGCAGAAATCGCGCTCGTGGCGGTCTTTCAGGCGCAGCAATTCTTTGCCGTAAAATTCCCAACGGCCGCTTTCTTCCCACAGCTCGGCAGGCTGCACCACAGGCATCAGTAACTCCACCGCACCGGCGCGGTTCATTTCTTCGCGCACGATGTTTTCAACTTTGCGCAACACGCGCAAACCCATAGGCATCCATGTGTACAAACCCGAAGCGTTGGCTTTGATCAAACCGGCGCGCAGCATTAATTTGTGGCTGGCAAGTGCGGCTTCGGCAGGGGCTTCTTTTAATGTGGAAATGAAAAATTGGCTGGCTTTCATGGCTCGGTTTCATGGTTGGAAGTTACTCAAGACACGAGATTGTACCGCAAACAGGGCGCTATCGTGTATCCTAAAAACATTCATTCCTTCCGGTGTTGCAAACCGCATAAAACAACCGATGCCTGTCTGAAACATCTATTTGAGACTAATTTTCAGAAAGTCTTTTCAAATCAAATACGAATAAATAACCACATGATTTAAAAAGAATTATTTTGCACACTTTTTAATCAGAAATGAAACAATGCTTGCCCCGGCAAGCCTTTTTCAGCTTATTCACGCCTTATCCGCACACTTATCCACATAAAATGTGTATGACTTATCATTCCACGCTTTTCAGACAGGCATCATAAGCGCCCGAATCATCACACGGATTATTCCGCTATAATCCGCACATCCCAACCATGATTACCTATTATCCGCAATGACACCTGCACAACTCGACCACACAGCCGCCGTTTTAAGCGACATATTAGCATTTAAACAACCCGCCGATTCCGTACTCGCAGCTTATTTCCGCGAGCACAGAAAACTCGGCAGGCAAGACCGCCATGAAATCGCCGAAACGGTGTTTGCAACATTGCGCCACTATCAAAAAATCCAAACCGTCATGTCCAAGCCGCGCAACAAACCGCGCCAAGCAGCTTTGGCCGCTTTGATATTCGGACGGGGAGCCGATGCAGCTTTCATTCAAAGCTTGGCAAAGCCGGAAGAAGCCGAGAGCCTGAAAGCCCTGTTTACCGGCTCGAAAGAACACTTTACCGCGTTACACGCAGCCGCCGAACTGCCTGAATGGTTGGTTGAAATCGCGCAGAAACATTACAGCGAAGGAGACATTCTGCAATTCGGACGCAGCGTCAACCGGCCTGCCCCGCTGGACATCCGAGTGAACACCTTAAAAGGCAAGCGGGATAAAGTTTTGGCGCAACTGCAAGCTGAAGGCTTTGCCGCCGAAGCCACGCCTTTCTCACCCTGGGGCATCCGCTTTCAAGACAAACCCTCGCTGAACCGGCATCCGCTGTTTCTTGACGGCACGCTGGAAATCCAGGACGAAGGCAGCCAGCTGCTGGCTTTGTTGCTCGGCGCCAAGCGCGGGGAAATCGTGGCGGACTTCTGCGCCGGTGCGGGCGGCAAAACGTTGGCCATCGCCGCCATGATGGCCAACCAAGGCCGCATCTACGCTTTCGACATCGCAGAAAAACGCCTGGCCAACCTCAAACCCCGCTCGACGCGCGCAGGTGTTGCCAATATCCATGCCGAGCGCATCAGCAGCGAAGCAGATACGCGTATCGCACGCCTTTACGGCAAAGCCGACCGTGTATTGGTTGATGCCCCCTGCTCCGGCTTGGGCACTCTGCGCCGCAATCCCGACTTGAAATACCGCCAATCGCCCGAAACTTTAGCTTCGCTGCAAACGCAGCAAGCCACTATTTTGGCCGAAGCCGCCAAACTGGTCAGCGCAAAAGGCCGCTTGGTTTATGCCACTTGCAGCATCTTGCCCGAAGAAAACGAAATGCAGGTGCGGCATTTTTTGGATAACCATCCCGGATGGCATACGGTTGATTGCGCCGGCCTGCTAAGTAACTATAAAATTCCGCTCGATACAGGTGTATACTTGCGCCTGAACACGGAACAACACCAAACCGACGGCTTTTTCGCCGCCGTGTTGGAACGAAATTAACCAACTGTTTTAGGAATCCATCAAGATGAGTATTCAAGACCAAATTAAAGAAGTGGTTACCACACACCGAGTTGTGCTGTTTATGAAAGGCACCAAACAATTTCCGCAATGCGGCTTTTCTTCCCGCGCCGTGCAATTGCTGCAAGCCGCCGGCTGCAACGATTTTGTAACGGTAAACGTGTTGGAAAACGACGAAGTGCGTCAAGGCATCAAAGAATACAGCAACTGGCCGACCATCCCGCAGCTTTATGTAAACGGCGAATTTCTGGGCGGCTCCGACATCATGATGGAAATGTATGAAGCGGGCGAACTGCAAGAAGCATTGAAAGCCTGATTGAGCCGGCAACCAAACAAATGCCTGTCTGAAAATATTTTTCAGACAGGCATTTGTTTTTTAAAGCACTAACCGCCGGCTTTTTCTTATAAAGACTCCTTGGTAGAAAAGTTAAATCAATATGAATAACTCCATAAACCTATAAACAAGAATTAACTTCATTCATATTCATAATATTGATATAAATCCTTAAATATCAAAGCACTTGCAGCTCTTTACATAACTATCTAAAATACTTTCCATGAAGACAATAACATCACAAACCGCTAACGAAATGATGGAGCATGCCGAGCGTGCGTCCTCTTTGCTAAAGCTGATTTCCCATCCCCACAGATTGATGATTTTGTGTCTGCTGGCGCAGAGCGAACGCAATGTTACGGAAATCGTTAATGTGGTCGGCATCAACCAAACCGCCGTATCCAACCATCTGGCAAAACTGCGTGCAAAAGGTGTGGTCGATTACACCCGCTACCACCGGATTCTGCAATACCGCATCACCTCGCCGGAAATCTTCAACCTGCTCGAAGCGATGTGCCGGGTTTATTGCACAACGGATCACGAAGCCAAGCAATAAGCCGTTTCCGGCGCCGAACCGTTACTTTGCTGCGTTAAACCGGCCAGGTAATGGGTTCGGCGGTTTAGTTTTTTGCTACAATCCCACTTTTCCTACCAACCCGATCCGTTTGCTATGAAAATCGCCACTTGGAACGTCAACTCCCTCAAAGTCCGCCTGCCGCAAGTGCAGGAATGGCTTCAGCAGCACCAGCCCGACATATTGGTTTTGCAGGAACTCAAGCTCGACCACGACCAATTTCCCGCCGCTGTTTTTCAGATGCAGGGCTATCATGTTGCTTGGAGCGGGCAGAAAACCTATAACGGCGTGGCCATCATCAGCAAACACGAAATCACTGAAGTAAGCACCTGCCTGCCTTTGCTGCCGGATGATCCGCAAAAACGCGTCATTGCAGCCACGGTTAACGGCGTCCGCATCATTGATGTGTACTGCGTTAACGGCGAAGCGCTCGACAGCCCGAAATTCGAATATAAGCGCGAATGGTTTGCCGCTTTAAATACCTTTGTAAAAGAAGAACTTGCCTGCCATAAAAAGCTGGTGTTGCTGGGCGATTTCAATATCGCGCCGGCAGATTTGGATTGTTATGACCCTGAAAAATGGCATGAAAAAATCCATTGCTCCAGCGCCGAACGCACTTGGTTCCAAGCTTTGCTGGATTTAGGTTTGCACGACAGCCTGCGCCATATCCACCCCGATGCGGTGATGTACACTTGGTGGGATTACCGCGGCGCCATGTTCCGCCGCAAGCAGGGCTTGCGCATCGACCATATTCTCGTCAGCGCTGCAATGCGTGATGCCCTGCATGCGGTTTCGGTGGATACGGAAGCCCGCGGTTGGGAACGCCCGAGCGACCACGCGCCGGTGCTTGCAGAATTTCACTAGCCGCCAAACACACAAATGCCTGTCTGAAAGCTTGCATCGCTTGTTTTCAGACAGGCATTTTCAAACTTATAGTCAATCTACTTACATAATAACGATACCGTCATACCCTGGCTTGACCCGAGTATGACGAGCGTACTATTTTTAAGCTAATCCACTATAATATTTTGATTAAACCGGTTATTTTTTAACCCACCAAGTTTCCAAAGCCCATGTGGTCGCATCGTAATATTTGGGCAGCCGCTCCGGCATGGCGAGCGTGTTGCGGTAGATCACACGTTTTTTAGCCGAATACCAGTTGGGCACCACCAAATATTGCCAGCGCAACACCCGGTCGAGCGCACGGGCGCTCGCCACCAAATCCGCTCGGCTTGTGAAGCTGCTGAAGCGTTTGAGCAGCGCTTCTACCGCTTCGTCGCACAAACCGGCATAGTTGCGCTCTCCCGGTGTTTTCGCGGCTTGGCAGCTGTGATATGAAAACTGCTCGTTGCCCGGGCTTTCACTGTTGGCATAGGTGGTCATGATAATGTCGTAATCAAAATTTTTGATCCTGCGCTGGTAAAGCGCCGTATCCGCCAAGCGGATATTCAGCGAAATGCCGATTTTGGCTAAATCCCGCTGCCATTTCACTGCGGTTTTTTCAAATGATTTATGGCTGGCCAGATATTCTATCTGCACCGGCTTGCCGTCTTTGCCGACCAGCAAACCGTCCCGGTAACGGTAGCCGGCAGCCAGCAGTAAAGCCCTCGCCTGCAGCAAATTCGGGCGGATACCTGTCTGAATATCGGTTTTCGGAGGCTGCGGCACATCGTGTTTAAACACCGCTTCGGGCAGTTTGCCGCTCAAAGGTTTCAGAATTTCCAGCTCCGCGCCTTCGGGTTTGCCGGTTGCCGCCATTTCGCTGTTGGTAAAAAAGCTGTTGCTGCGGGTATAAGTGCCGTAAAACAGGCGCTGATTAATGCTTTCGAAATCAAAACTCAACACCAGCGCGCGCCGCACGCGGATGTCTTTGAAAAAACCGCGCCGCTGGTTCATCACAAAAGCCTGCATACCTGCGGTGTTGCTGTGCGGCCATTCGCGTTTTTCCAAAGCACGTTTTTGCAATATCGTATCGGGATAGGCTCTCGCCCAGTTTCTCGCCGTATATTCTTCCGTAAAATCATAGCGTCCGCCCTTGATGCCCTCTATGCGTACAGCATTGTCGCGGTAATAGAGAAAACGCACGGTATCAAAGTTGAACATCCCTTTGCGTGCCGGCAGATTCTGCGCCCAATATCCTTTATCGCGTTTGAACTCAATGCTGCGCCCGCTCTCGCTTTTGCCCAGCCTGTAAGGGCCGGAACCGATGGGCGGCGTGTTTGTTGCAGCAGCCAAACCTTTCGGATAGCTTTTGTGGGAAAACACGGGCAATTGGCCGAGCGTGAGGTGCAACTCGGCATTGCGCTGCTTGAGCCGGAAGCGTACGGTGCGCGCATCCAATTCGTCCACTCCTGCAACGTCCGGCCAGTATAAGCGGTACATCGGTTGCGCCGCTTCGTCTTTGGTCAGCAGCTCGAAAGAGGTTTTCACATCTTTTGCCAACACCGGATCGCCGTTATGGAAACGCGCTTTCGGGTTGAGTTTGAATATAACGGAAAGCCCGTCCGGCGCAAGCTCCGCCGATTCGGCCAAAAGGCCGTACATCGCAAAAGGCTCGTCCTGCCCCTGCACCATCAGTTGGTCAACGGTCAATATGCCGATACCGGATGCCGCTTCACCCTTCAGCGTAAACGGATTCAATGTGTCGAAGCCGCCCAATGCAGGCAGCACCAATGTTCCGCCCTTGGGTGCATCGGGATTCACATAACTGAAATGTTTGAAATCGGGCGGATAAAGCAAAGGCGCACCCAAGCTGAAACCGTGTGCGGCATAAAGCGCGGGAGAAAGCAGGCATAAAGCGGCGGCAAAGAGTTTCTTCATATCAAAACACCGGGGTTTCCATAACAGGCATTGTAACCTGAAACCGCCGCTATCGATAAAGCATATATCTTTGCAGGGTTTTTCCAAAGTCCGCTATAATGCCCCTTAATCGCGACTGTGAAACAAACTAAGGAAAAAACATGGGTTTCTTACAAGGTAAAAAAATTCTCATCACCGGTATGATTTCCGAGCGCTCGATTGCGTACGGCATCGCCAAAGCCTGCCGCGACCAAGGTGCCGAGCTGGCGTTTACTTATGTGGTAGACAAATTGGAAGACCGTGTGCGCAAAATGGCTGCCGAACTGGGCTCAGAGCTGGTGTTCCGTTGCGACGTGCAAAGCGATACCGAAATCGAACAGCTTTTTGCTGATTTAGGTAAATCATGGGACGGCTTGGACGGTTTGGTACACGCCATTGCCTTCGCGCCGCGCGAGTCGCTCAACGGCGATTTTCTGGAAAGCATCAGCCGCGAGGCATTTAACGTGGCACACGATGTATCTGCATACAGCCTGCCCGCACTGGTAAAAGCAGCGCGCCCGATGATGAAAGGCCGCAATGCCGCCGTGGTTGCACTCTCTTACTTGGGCGCCGTACGCGCCATCCCGAATTACAACGTAATGGGCTTGGCCAAAGCCAGCTTGGAAGCAGCCATCCGCTTCACCGCGTCATCCGTGGGCCGCGACGGCATCCGCTGTAACGGCATTTCGGCAGGCCCTATCAAAACTTTGGCTGCTTCCGGCATTGCCGATTTCGGCAAACTGCTGAACCATGTTGCCGAACAAAACCCGCTTGGCCGCAATGTAACCATTGAAGAAGTAGGCAATGCTGCAGCTTTCCTGCTTTCTGACCTTGCTTCGGGCATTACCGGCGAAATCACTTATGTTGACGGCGGCTACAGTATCAATGCTTTAAGTGAAGTATAATCAACCCATTATGGCTTATTACATAAGCATTTAATAGAGAACGGCCGATGTTTATCGACATGGGCCGTAAATTTATCTGAACTTAAAGTGATTTTATCTTTCTTATATTAAGTAAAGCGAACCGCTTAACGGAAAATCAAACCATGCATTTAATAAACGGCCGCATTTCTTATCTTTATCATAAAATGCCGCCCTCATTTTATATCCGGTATTTAAGATGTATCGCTTTTCTTTATGTGAACCCTCTTAAACTGTTTGAATCTTTACTTAACTTTAAAGGAATTAGAAATGTCTTTAGCACAAGATTTTAAAGCGTTTATCATGCGTGGTAATGTGGTCGATTTGGCCGTGGGTATGGTTGTGGGTACCGCATTCAGCGGTATCGTTAAATCATTGGTAGATGATGTGATTATGCCGCCTATCGGTTTATTGATCGGCGGCGTTGACTTTTCAGACCTGTTTATCACGTTGAAAGACGGCGCAAACGCCCCTGCCGAAGGCTATGCTTCTTTGGCTGCAGCACAAGCCGCCGGTGCCGTTACCCTTAACGTCGGCACATTCCTGAACACCGTTATCAGCTTCCTGATTATCTCTGCGGCCATTTTCATGGTTATCCGCGCCCTGAGCAAACTGCAAAAACAAGCACCTGTTGAAGAAGAAGCGCCTGCCGCACCTTCCGAAGAAGTGTTGTTGTTGCGCGAAATCCGCGACTCTTTGAAAAAATAATGCCTATCCGGCATTCAAATAATCAAATGCCTGTCTGAAAATTTTTCAGACAGGCATTGTGTTATCCAAACACGCTTACTGCAAAAGCTGCTGCTCTTCCTGCACAGCAGCAACCACATCCGCATCAAACAATAAATTAATATCTGCTTCATCAAACACATATTTCTCATTGCAGAAGTCGCAATCGATTTCCACGCTGCCCTGCTCGGCCACAATCTGCCCCACCTCCTGCCCGCCGAGCAACAGCAACATGTCGCTTACCTTGCCGCGCGAACATGTGCAGGCAAATTCAAGCGCGTCCGGCTCAAACATGCGCGGCGGCGTTTCGTGAAACAAACGGTAAAGCACATGTTGGGCATCCAAATCCACCAGCTCCTGCGGCGTAACCGTATCGGCAATCGTGGTCAAATGTGCCCAGGCATCTTCATCCTGCTCTTGCTCCGGCAAACGCTGGAGCAATAAACCGCCCACACTCTCTTCGTTTGCGGCAAGCGTGATGTGCGTTTCCAGCTGTTCGGAACGGCGCATATAAGCCATAAGCATTTCCGCAACACTGCCGCCTTCCAAAGGCACCACGCCTTGCCAGGGCTCTCCGTCTTTCGGCTGCAGGGTAATCACAAACACACCCTGCTCTCCCAACAAACCGCTCAAAGTTTCCTCTTCTCCGATTTCGGACGACTCGTCCCAGCGAGCGGTTGCGCGGCAGGTTTGGTCTGAAGTCGCCTCCACCACCAGCATTTTCAATCTGCCCTGTCCCTGTACTTGCAAAATCAGCGTACCGGCTGTTTTCAAGTCGGCAGAAAGCAGCACCCCTGCCGCCAGCAGTTCGCCTAATGCTCGGCGGATGGCTTCGGGGTAGGTTTTGCGTCCGACAATATGCTGCCAAACTTCCTGTAAACGCACATGCAAACCGCGCACCGGCATATTGTCAAAAATAAAGCGGTTGCGGCTGTTATCCTGCAACACGGTAGTTAAATTATTAGAAGTCATAACATTCTTTCCGCATCAAATTCATTAACCGCAATATGGATACAGAAATGTTAAAATCAAGCCCGCCTAATGCCTGTCTGAACGTTTTCAGACAGGCATACGCCGCTCTACAAGCCCCGCCGTTAGTGATAGACTTATACAGCTGATAAACCTAACTTGCCATGGCCTGCCGAACCTTAGCTTTAATGTCAAAAAACGACTGCAAAAACCCTGCCGATTGGTATCAAAAATAAGTTTATTGGTTACAACACATTGAAAATACTACCCGCAACCGCAAAGGATAAAACCATGTGCCAGCTCTTGGGCATGAATTGCAACACTCCTACCGACATCATTTTTTCTTTTGAAGGCTTCCGTTTGCGCGGTGGCCTGACCGACCACCATGCAGACGGCTTCGGCATCGGCTTTTTCGAGCAGAAAGGCATCCGGCTGTTTCACGACGACAAACCCAGCGCCGATTCGCCCGTTGCCGACTTGGTCAACACCTACCAAATCAAATCCGAAAACGTTATCGCCCACATCCGCAAAGCCACACAAGGCAAAACATCGCTGGCCAACACACATCCGTTTGTACGCGAAATGTGGGGCGAATACTGGCTGTTTGCCCATAACGGCAACCTGATGAATTTCAAACCCTCACAAGGCCAATACTACCGCCCCGTCGGCACAACCGATTCAGAAGCCGCTTTCTGCTATATCTTGGAAGAATTACGCCGGCGTTTCGATAAAAAACCCGACCTCAAAACCTTAGCCGACGCGGTACAGGAGCTGGCCGCACGCATCCGCACCCACGGCCTGTTCAACTTCATCATGTCAAACGGCGACATCATGTTTGCCCACGCCAGCACCCTGCTCTACTACATCATCCGCAAAGCCCCTTTCGGCGAGGCCCGTTTGCTGGACGACGATGTGGCCGTCGATTTCGCATCCGTTACCACGCCAAACGACAAAGTTGCCGTTATCGCCACCTTACCGCTCACGCAAAACGAAACTTGGCAACAGTTTGCTTGCGACGAATTAATCGTATTCCAGCAAGGCGATATCGCCTTACGCAACAAGCCCGAAAAACCGCGCTACCTTTCCCAAGAAGAAGGTTTGGCCATTGCCCGCGCAGCAGGTGTTGTCGCATAAATGCACACATTGCCCGACACGCGCCCGTGTGCAGCAATATCAATGGAAACATAGCAAAACCAAGCCTCCCCACACATTAATGCCTGTCTGAAACACAATTCCCGAAACCTATCGGCATTCATTGTAATGGCCGGTAAATTTTCAGCCATTCTGAGTTTTGCTATACTTCAAACCATCAAAATTATTTCCAACATAAACATAACGGATAAAAACATGAAGAAAACAGCTTTTCTAGGCTTAGCAGCCTCTATCCTATTGTTAAGTGCCTGCAACGGGCAATCTGAAACATCCGTTTCTCCCGAAGCCGCCTCTTCTGCCGCTTCTGCCATCAACGACGCCGCCTCCGTACCCCAAAGCGCCGTGCAGACATTAACCAGCAAAGACGGTAAACTCAGCATCATTATCGAAAACAGCAGCTTTGCAGACATTTCCAAAGAAGCCCGCCAGCTTCCGCCCGGAGTAAACACTGCCGACTTAACCCTCATGCAGCATGATGATGCACAAAACATCACCTTATACGCCACCAATCTCGGCAAACCGCAGAAGCCGGCAAACGAATATTTTGCCAACCTGAAAAAGCACATTGAAGCGGATAAAAGCCTTAAAGACGTGAAAATCGGCGTTTCCACCGAAAACCGCATGGATTACCACTATTCCCAAACCAGCGGCGATGAAACACTAAACGAGACCTGCGTATCCGTTTATTCTACAGAAGGCCTCTACAATATTTGCGCATACAGCCCGAGTGCAACTTCGCAGCAGCTAGACAGCGTTTTGAAAAACATCAAACTCAAGCATTAACCAGCTATTCGGACAATGCCTGCCTGAAAATCTGAAAAATAATTACACACAAACCAAAGGCGTATTTTACAATACGCCTTTGTTCTTAATATTTATTCCACATGTTCAGCAACACCGATATCCGCATGATGCAGTCCGCATTAACCCTTGCCTGGGAAGGCCGGTTTTCCACCAGCCCCAATCCGCGCGTCGGCTGCGTCATCGCGCATGGCGACCAAATCGTCGGACAAGGCTTTCACATTCAGGCAGGCGGCCCGCACGCCGAAGTACACGCCCTCAACCAAGCCGGCCCGCTCGCCCGAGACGCTACTGCCTACGTTACCCTGGAGCCGTGCAGCCATTACGGTCGCACTCCTCCGTGCGCAGAAGCCCTGATAAAAGCCGGCGTCAAACGGGTAGTGGCCGCCATGACCGACCCCAATCCGCTGGTTGCAGGAAAAGGCTTGTCTCTGCTGGCTCAAGCCGGTATCGAAACACAAAGCGGCTTGCTGGAGCAAGAAGCACGCGCACTCAACCGCGGCTTCCTATCCCGCATCGAACGCGGCAAACCCTTCATCCGCCTGAAATGCGCCGCCAGCCTAGACGGCAAAACGGCTTTGAGCAACGGTTTGAGTCAATGGATAACCGGAGAAGCCGCACGGGCAGACGTACAGATTTTGCGTGCAGAAAGTTGTGCCGTGCTCACCGGTATCGGGACCGTTTTGGCCGACAATCCTCGTTTAAACGTTCGCGCCTTCCCCACTTTGCGCCAACCCACGCGCATCATTCTCGACAGCAAGCTGCAAACCCCATCCGATTCTTCGGTTGTCCGGGATTGCGGCAGCCGAACCATTATCTGCACTACAGTTTCCAATACCCAAAAGCATACACCGTATCTCCGTCATCGGAACATTTCCGTGTTATGCCTGTCTGAAAAAAACGGCCATGTGGATTTGCATGAAATGATGCGGCAGTTAGCCCAACAAGGAATCGGGGAAGTTTTGGTGGAAGCAGGCGCCAAGCTGAATGCCGCATTCATAGAAACCGGTTTGGTGGATGAAATAGTGCTCTATCAATCCGCCAAAATATTAGGCAACAATGCAAAAGGGCTGTTTATGTTGCCGGAAAACAACCAAGCCTTAAACCAAATGCCCGACTTTTTCCCCGTGTCGGCAGAGATACTGGGAAATGACATAAAAATAACCCTACATAACAAAAAGTTCCCTTAAAAACAATCGACTATATCGCTTATCATAATTCATGCTGTTTTGCGATTCTTTTAACAAAAATTAATCCAAACGGCCTACAATCACTCCGAGATAAAATTATTCTGTTATTAATTTTAAATGACGAATAATTCATTACCCCTAATTTTATTTTCAAATTCAGGTTAAAAAATCATGCAGAAAAACACCGTATTCGTCACTGGCGGCGCAGGTTTTATCGGCTCCGCCGTAATCCGCCATTTAATCAACAACACCGACGCAACGGTGGTAAACATCGACAAACTCACTTATGCCGGCAACCTTCACTCACTGGAAAGCATTGCCGACAATCCCCGTTATATCTTTTCCCAAACCGATATTTGCGACCGCGAAGCAATCGACAAACTATTTGCGCAATACCAGCCTCGCGGGATTATGCACTTGGCTGCAGAAAGCCATGTAGACCGCTCTATCGACGGCCCGGCTGCTTTTATCGAAACCAATATCGTCGGCACTTACACCCTGCTTGAAGCCGCACGCCAATATTGGAACACGCTCTCCCAAGAAAACAAAGCCGTTTTCCGTTTCCACCATATATCTACCGATGAAGTATACGGCGACCTGCACGGCACAGACGACTTGTTCACAGAAACCACGCCTTATGCCCCCAGCAGCCCCTATTCTGCCAGTAAAGCATCCAGCGACCATTTGGTACGCGCGTGGAACCGAACCTACGGCCTGCCTGTTGTGCTGACAAACTGTTCAAACAACTACGGCCCGTTCCACTTTCCGGAAAAACTGATTCCCTTGATGATCCTCAACTGCCTGGCCGGCAAACCATTGCCCGTTTACGGCGAAGGCAACCAAATCCGCGATTGGCTGTTTGTAGAAGATCACGCGCGCGCCCTGTGGAAAGTATTTACTGAAGCAGCCGACGCAGAAACCTATAATATCGGCGGACACAACGAGCGTAAAAACATTGATGTTGTCAAAACCATTTGCAGCATCTTGGATGAATTGCGCCCAACCGCACAAAACCCGAACACACCCAACATCACATCATATCAAGAACTCATCACCCACGTTACCGACCGTCCGGGTCACGACCACCGCTACGCCATTGATGCGGCGAAAATCGGCCGTGATTTGGGCTGGAAGCCTCAAGAGACTTTCGAAACCGGCATCCGCAAAACCGTTGAATGGTATTTGAATAATCAGGCATGGTGGCAAGCCGTATTAGACGGCAACTACCAAGGTGAACGCTTGGGTTTAAAAAACTAAAATAACTGGAGAAATTTATGAAAGGCATCGTTTTAGCCGGTGGCTCTGGAACCCGTCTTTACCCAATCACTCGCGGCGTTTCAAAACAATTACTGCCAATTTATGACAAACCAATGGTATATTACCCGATTTCCGTGCTGATGCTGGCCGGAATTCGCGATATATTGATTATTTCAACCCCCGAAGATATGTCGGGCTACCAACGCCTTTTGGGTGACGGATCCGACTTCGGCATCAATATCAGCTATGCCATCCAACCCAGCCCCGACGGCTTGGCACAGGCATTCCTGATTGGTGACGAATTCATCGGCGACGACAGCGCCTGTCTGATTTTGGGCGACAACATCTATTTCGGCGAAAGCTTCGGCCGCAAACTGGAATTGGCTGCTTCCCGCCCCAAAGGCGCCACAGTGTTCGGTTATCAGGTAGCCGACCCCGAACGCTTCGGCGTGGTGGAGTTCGATAAAGACAACAAAGTGTTGTCTATCGTGGAAAAACCTGAAAAACCGAAATCCAACTATGCCGTTACCGGCCTGTACTTCTATGACAACAGCGTTGTTGAAAAAGCGAAGCGTGTCAAACCGTCTGCCCGCGGCGAATTAGAGATCACCAGCATCAACCAAATGTATCTGGAAGAAGGCACATTGAATGTTGAGCTGCTTGGTCGCGGCTTCGCTTGGTTGGACACAGGCACGCACGACAGCTTAATGGAAGCCGGCCACTTCGTTCAAACCATCGAAAGCCGCCAAGGCTTGAAAGTGGCCTGTTTGGAAGAAATTGCTTTCAATAAAGGCTGGTTAAACAAAGATGAGCTGGCAGAGAAAATCAAACCTCTTGCCAAAACAGGCTACGGCCAATACCTGCAACGCCTGCTGGAAACTTCTAAATAAAACTTTTTCAGACAGGCATCGCAAGCAGATATATGGCTAATGCCTGTCTGAAAACATGGAATAGACAATGCAAGTTATCGATACAAAAATTAAAGACGTCAAAATCATTCAGCCCAAAGTGTTCGGCGACGAGCGCGGATTTTTCTTGGAAACTTTCGAAAAAAACCGTTATCGCGAAATGCTCGGCATCGATTTAGATTTTGTACAAGACAACCACTCACGTTCGCAAAAAGGCGTTTTACGCGGCCTGCATTTCCAAACCGTTAACCCTCAAGGCAAACTGGTTCGCTGCGTGCGCGGCGAAGTATTTGATGTTGCCGTGGATATCCGCCCGGATTCACCCACCTACGGCCAATGGGAAGGTGTGATTTTAAACGAGGACAACAAAACCCAGTTTTGGGTTCCGCCGGGCTTGGCTCATGGATTCGTTGTGTTAAGCGATATTGCCGATTTCGAATACAAATGCACCGATTATTACAACCCGCAAGCCGAAGCCAGCTTGATGTGGAATGACCCGACGGTAGGCATCGAATGGCCGATTAACAATCCGCTTTTATCAGCCAAAGACCAACAAGGCAAATCTTTGCAAGAGTTGCGTGAATTATACAAATAACAGCCCCGCACCATACTTCAAGCCTGATGCCTGTCTGAAAACTAAAAAATTAAAGCATCACGAAAAATTTCATTATTACAACTTTTAGAGATACAAAATTATGATGACTCCAGAGCAAATCAATTTGGCCATTATCGGCTTGGGTTATGTAGGCCTGCCCCTTGCCGTAGAATTTGGTAAAAAACGTCCGGTAGTAGGGTTCGATATCAACCATGCCCGTATTGAAGCCTTAAAACAAGGGCACGATGCCACATTGGAAGTGGATGATGATGAACTCGCAAGCGCCAAACACCTGAGCTATTCGGCCGATTTGGAAGACTTGAAAAAATGCAATGTGTTTATCGTAACCGTGCCCACACCAATTGACGAACACAACCAACCCGATCTCACACCTCTGGTTAAAGCCTCTGAAACCATTGGCAAAGTATTGAAAAAAGGCGACATCGTTATTTACGAATCCACCGTTTATCCCGGTGCAACCGAAGAAGACTGTGTGCCTGTATTGGAAAAATTCTCTGGCTTGAAATTCAATCAAGATTTTTACGCAGGTTACAGCCCCGAGCGCATTAATCCGGGCGACAAAGAACACCGCGTCAGCACCATCAAAAAAATTACTTCCGGCTCAACCCCTGAAGTTGCCGATGTTGTTGATGCTCTGTACAACGAAATCATCGTTGTCGGCACCCACAAAGCCACTAGCATCAAAGTAGCCGAAGCAGCCAAAGTGATTGAAAACACCCAACGTGACCTGAATATCGCGTTGATCAACGAATTGGCCGTGATTTTCAACAAAATGGGCATTGACACAGAAGCCGTATTGAAAGCTGCCGGCACAAAATGGAATTTCCTGCCCTTCCGTCCCGGTTTGGTCGGCGGTCACTGCATCGGTGTTGACCCTTACTACCTCACCCATAAAGCGCAAAGCATCGGATACCATCCCGAAATCATTTTGGCCGGCCGCCGCCTGAACGACAACATGGCAGGCTATGTTGCTTCCCAATTGGTTAAAGCCCTGCTGAAAAAACGCGTACAGGTCGAAGGCGCTAAAATCTTACTTATGGGCTTAACCTTCAAAGAAAACTGCCCGGATTTGCGCAATACCAAAGTCGTGGACATCATCAAAGAGCTTAAAGAATACAACATTACCGTTGATGTTTACGATCCGTGGATTGACCATGCCGAAGCACAACACGAATACGGCCTCACGCCGATTTCCAGCTTGGAAGAAGGTCAGTATGACGGCATTATTTTAGCCGTGGCGCACAAACAGTTTAAAGAAATGGGTATTGAAGCCATCCGCAAACTGGCTAAAAAAGAACATGTTATTTATGATTTGAAATACCTGTTTACCGCAGAAGAAACCGACTTGCGTCTTTAATCTCTACACATACGGAATATCCGCATAATGAATAAGTATGAACAAATCCAACAGGAGCTTAAGCAATCGCCGAAAAAATGGCTGGTCACAGGAGTGGCCGGCTTTATCGGTTCCAATCTGCTCGAAACCCTGTTAACACTCGATCAAACCGTGGTGGGTTTGGATAATTTTGCTACCGGCCACCAACATAATTTAGATGAAGTGCAACGTACCGTTACGCCTGAGCAATGGGCACGCTTCACCTTTATTAAGGGCGACATCCGCGACTTGGAAACCTGCCACCAAGTTTGCAAAGGCATTGATTATGTATTGCATCAAGCCGCTTTAGGTTCGGTTCCGCGATCAATTAACGATCCGATTACGTCAAACAGCGCCAATATCGACGGTTTTCTCAATATGCTGGTTGCCGCACGCGACGCCGAAGTAAAAAGCTTTGTGTACGCAGCCAGCAGCTCCACTTACGGCGACCATCCCGGTTTGCCCAAAGTGGAACACACGATTGGCAAACCTTTATCTCCATACGCCGTAACCAAATATGTAAACGAACTGTATGCTGATGTGTTTGCCCGTGCTTACGGTTTCACATGTATCGGTTTGCGTTATTTCAACGTGTTCGGTAAACGCCAAGATCCGAATGGTGCTTATGCTGCGGTGATTCCCAAATGGACTTCGGCAATGATTAAAAACGAAGATCTGTTTATCAATGGCGATGGCGAGACCAGTCGCGACTTCTGTTTCATCGAAAATACGGTACAAGCCAATATTTTGGCGGCTACTACCGATAATGCAGATGCCCGCAACCAAGTGTATAACGTGGCTGTCGGTGGCCGCACGACGTTGAACCAACTGTTTAACTACATCCGAAGCAGCTTGGCCGACAACGACATCCAATATACAAAAGATGCCATCTACCGCGATTTCCGCGCAGGTGATGTACGCCATTCACAAGCCGATATCGGCAAAGCGCAAAATCTGCTTGGTTATGAGCCGCAATTCACCATCGAACAAGGTATCAAGAAAGCCATGCCTTGGTACAAAGGCTTTTTAAAATAACCAAAACAAGCCTTAAAAGTATTTTCAGACAGGCATTGATGCCTGTCTGAAAATAAAGGTTTAAAACTTAATGTCTACTGAACAGCAACCGGTTTGCAGTTATACATTCTATCTCTACTGCGTGAAACACTATTTCTAGATAAACAGATAAAAATAAAACCCAGCTAATCACCTACACATTTGATTCAGCTTTCCGTTTACCAAATACAGTAACGTCCGAAATCAGGCTGGCATTACATCATCTATAACATAACAGCCTGATTTAATTAAAAGAGAGTACACTTTGAAACTGTCACATATCAGCTGGAACATGGCCGGTTTGGCACTTCCTTTGCTTATCGCCCTGATCTCCATTCCCAAATTGATTGCTAATATCGGCAACGAACGTTTCGGTTTATTAGCATTAGCATGGGCAATGATGACTTATGCCGGCGTTCTCGACTTAGGCATCGGTCGTGCATTAACTCAAATGGTTTCAAAGTTGCGCGGGCAAAAAAAAACCGATCAAGTCCCTGTGGTGCTGGCAACCGCTTCCCGCATAACTATGACTGCCGGCTTGATAGGCAGCGTAGGCATTGTACTTTTTGCACTATTCGGCTGTAGCGGATTAATCAAAACCGAACACATTCCTCAATCTGAAATCCGAAACGCTGTTCTGCTTTTGGCAATTGCCTTGCCAACCCAAGCCATGAGCGCAACCTACCGCGGCATGAACGAAGCCTATATGAATTTCAAAGGCATCAGCATTCTGCGCGTTTTGCTCGGCACCATTAACTTTGCCGGCCCATTAGTGATTTCTTATTTCACCACAGATTTGGCATGGATTATCGCCAGCTTGGTTATCAGCCGCGTCGTATCACTATTGCTTTTCCGCCACTTAGCATTTTCATGCATGAAAAAAAACGAACCCGATTACCATCCCGGCCAATTGGTTTATTCATCCGAAACGGCTAAAACACTGTTTTCTTTTGGCGGATGGGTTACCGTGAGCAGCATTTTGAGCCCCATGATGGTTCAACTGGATCGTTTTATGATAGCGGCATTGCTCTCTGCAGCTGCGGTAACCATATATGTGGTGCCTTTTGAATTGGTTGCTCAAAGCTTGATTTTGGTTACTGCCATTAACTCCGTTATTTTTCCCTCTCTGTCCCGTCTGATGCAGGAACAGCCCGACAATTGGCAAAAGTATTTCAATACATGGTTGTTCCGTGTAGGCGCTTTAATGCTGACTATGTCTTCCGTCTTAGCATTTTTAATGCCATATGTATTAAAATTCTGGCTAAAAGACGAATTCCATCCCGAGTCTGTTTTGGTTGGGCAAATCTTGTGTGTGGGTGTATTCCTCAATTCATTGTCTGCCCTGTTTTATTCCCAACTTCACGCATTAGGCAAAGCCTCAGTAACAGCTAAGTTTCATATGATAGAGTTCCCAATCTATTTTGCATTTCTATACTTTGCGCTACTGAAATTCGGCATCATAGGTGCTGCAATAGCTTGGTCAGCCCGAATGGCTTTGGATTTAAGCCTATTAATGATGGCTTGCAAAAAATCAAGCAGCAAGTCCTCTACAGATAGAACACTTCAGTTATGAATAATTATTTGATTTTTACCCTATTCCTAATAGGAATTATGGCACCGGCTTCAATAGGTGGTGTGATTTCTTCCACCTCCGGGGTAGTCTTGTCTTTTACCAGCCTGATATTTTTATTCATTTTGTTATTTCGGCAAAAAAGAATAGATCTGGTCAATATATTTGTGGGATTAGGGTTTGGTGTTGCAATTGCTGCTTTCACATTCCTTTCCAAATACTATACTTACAAATACGGAAACGGCTTATATTTTATTGTTTTCTTTTTCCTTACTCTAATCAACACCAATCATAATCCGTTAAATTTAAAAGGATATTTGTCAGCCCTTACAATCGGTAATATTTTCTTCTCAGTATTGTCAATCGGTATTATTTTAGAGATTCCGGCCATTACTGAAATCATACGCGAATATTACGCATCCTTTTATGATGATCTGATTCCCAATATGTTGTTTCAGTTAAAACCTGTCACAATTTTTGGCACACACTCGGTTGCAGGCTTCTATAATTTCATATTTGTTTTATTAAACATAATGGCCTTTAAATATACACACCAAAAAAGATTCTTATTGGCTACTTTTCTGTTTTTGATATATCTATTTTTCCTGCAGTCGTCAACATCTTTGGCATTACTGCTCTTTTCATTGATTATTTTGCAATCCGAGTTATACAGATACAACAAGCACTTTGCTTATGTCATATATGGTTTGGAATTACTTGCGCTCGTTGTCATATTACCCTTTGCCAGCGATCTCATCGACTCTGCCATTGATAAAATGTTCTCTGAGAACAATGGCCTAGGCGGAAGGTATGCAGAAGGCGGCAACTTAGCCAATAACTTGGAATACATTTTTAACAACCCTCTGCAAGGCATTGGCTTTGGCTACACCACCGAATATATGTACGGCGACTCCGGTTATCTAGAATATTCTTTGCGTAACTCAATTCTAGGTCCGATTGCAATCGTCTTTGCTTTTTGCAGATTCATATTGCGCAATATAGACAGTAAATATGCCTACTTTTTGATTCTGATTTATCTGATTTTTGAAATAGGCTTCTCCAACCTGATTTACTGGAGAATGACACCGATTACTTTATTTGCTATTGCTTTTTTCAACCAATTGCAAAGACTTGAAGCACAAAAATCAGAACAAGCTGCTCCCGTCATTCATCAAGGCAGACTTGTAACCAATTAAATATTTTGGAACCTACATCACTATGATAGATATTGTTTTTGTTAACTGGAATGCCGGCAGCCTGTTGCGCGATGCGGTTGCCAGCATCATTAAATACCATAACAACTTGGTAGGTACTGTAGCAATTATAGACAATCACTCTTCCGATAACTCAATCGAGCTGGTTGAGCAATTGGGTACGGATTTCCCTTTTAAATTGGAAATCATTAAAAACCAAACTAATAACGGCTTTGGTGCGGCCTGTAACCAAGGTGCTGCTATTTGCAACAGCAAATATATTCTGTTTTTAAATCCGGATGCACAGCTGTTTGAAGATTCGCTCAGAGTGCCATATGAATATATGGAAAGGCCGGAAAATCAAGATGTCGGCATTTGCGGTATTCAATTATTGGAAGAGAACAATCATGTTGCGCGCAGTTGCACTCGTTTCCCTTCTTTTACCACCTTCACAGTGAATGCTTTGGGTTTAAACAAACTTCCTTTCAAGTTTTTTAAATCCCTGCATATGCACATGGGTGATTGGGATCACATGACAACCAGGGAAGTCGATCAAGTGATTGGGGCTTTTTATTTCATGCGCCGCTCTATCTTTGAACAACTCAAAGGCTTCGACGAACGTTTTTTTGTCTATTTCGAGGATTTGGATTTGGCTTACCGCACCAAACAAGCCGGTTATAAAAGCATGTATTTGGCTGATGCGCAGGCTTTTCATGCCGGCGGTGGTACCTCAAGCCAGGTAAAAGCCACACGCTTGTTTTATTCTTTACGCAGCCGCTTGATTTATAGCTTTACCCATATGTCTTTTATCAAAGCTGTCGGCATTACTGCCGTTACATTATTCATAGAGCCTTTCTCACGTTCCGCTTTGGCTCTGCTGAAAGGTTCGGCTGCCGATGTTAAAAACACATGGATCGGTTACGGCATGCTATGGAAAGCCTTACCTGCGGTATTGAAAGGTCAAACCCGATGAGAATCCTGATGCTTACCAAATATGGCCCCAAAGGCGCATCTTCCCGCTTGCGTACCATGCAGTATGTGCCGTGGCTGGAGCAAAGCGGCATTCAATGTGATGTTTTTCCGTTGATCAGCGATGAAGCCTTAACCGCCAAATACAGCAAGCAGTCATACAGCAACAATGAAATGTTTCAAACTTATTGGAACCGTATCCGTTTATTGCTGGCAGCTAAAGACCAATACGATTTGATTTGGATTGAAAAAGAAGCGCTCCCTTGGACACCTGCATGGCTGGAAAAACTTTTATTATCCGGCGTGCCTTATGTATTGGATTATGACGATGCACTCTTTCACAATTACGATATGCACCGCCTACCAATCGTGCGCAAATTGTTCGGCAAACGCTTGGACACCTTAATGGCTTCGGCCAAACTTGTTGTATGCGGCAATCAATATTTGGCCGACAGGGCGCAACAGGCCGGAGCAAAGTGGATGGAAATCATTCCAACAGTAATTGACATCGACCGCTATTTTACCAATAACGAAAAAGTTAATCAGATACCGACTATCGTATGGATTGGTTCTCCTTCAACCGCACAATACGTTAACGATATTGCCCGCCCTTTGTCTGATTTGGCGAAAGAAATTCCTTATAAGTTGCGCATAATCGGCGCAAAATTGAACATACCGGGCGTAGATACCGAATGCCTTGATTGGGCGGAAAATACAGAAGTTCCCTTGGTTGCAGAATGCGATGTAGGCATTATGCCTTTACCCGACACTCCTTGGACCAATGGAAAATGCGGCTACAAACTTATCCAATACATGGCTTGCGGCCTACCGGTAGTCGGATCAGATGTCGGCGCGAATAAAAATATTGTAGAACCTGATGCCAACGGCTTTCTGGTAAGCACTGACTCCGGCTGGTTGGAAGCCCTCAAAACTTTACTGCAAAACCCTGAAATGCGGCAACGCTATGGCGCCCGTGGCCGCCAAGATGCCGAAAATTTATTCTGCATTCAAAAAACCGCTCCGCGCTTATCTGAGCTGCTCCGCAAAGCAGCCACCAGTTGATCCGGCTTTTTCAGACAGGCATTCAAGTTATCACACAACAACGATAAACAATTAGGGAAATACCATGAAAAAATTTCTAATGATTGCCGGCTTTGCCGAATCCGTTGTCAATTTCCGCTGGGATTTGATTTGCGCAGTACAAGCAAAAGGCTTGGAAGTGCATATTGCCGCACCTGAAATTTTACAAGACGCACCAACACGTGAAAAACTTCAGGCGCAAGGCTTTATTTTGCACAATGTGCCCATGCAGCGCACAGGCACCAATCCGGTAGAAGATTTCAAAACCCTGCTTGCTTTGCGCCAATTGATGCAGCAAATAAAGCCTGATTATGTTTTGGCTTACACCATTAAACCGGTTATTTACGGCATGCTCGCCGCAAAATCAGCAGGTGTACCTCACCGCATCGCCTTGATTACCGGCTTAGGATATGCTTTCCAAGATAGCGATAGCAGCACTGCCAAAAACTGGATCCGCAGAATTACACGAGGCTTATACAAACAAGCTTTGGCAGCAACAGAAGTTACCTTTTTCCAAAATGACGACGATCAAAAACTATTCTCAGATTTAGGCATTACCTCACCCGGCCAGCGTACGATCGTTGTAAACGGTTCAGGCGTCAACACCGAAAAATTCTCCCCCCAACCCCTGCCTGAAGGCGAAGAAATCCATTTCCTGCTAATTGGCCGCTTGCTTAAAGACAAAGGTGTTCGGGAATATGTTGAAGCAGCAAGAAAAGTTAAGCAAAAATATCCTCATGCCGTGTTCAACATGGTGGGCTTCATCGACATAAACCCCAGTGCCATTACGCAAGCCGAGTTGGATCAATGGGTTAGTGAAGGCACAGTAAAATTTTGGGGTAAATTAAGCGATGTACGCCCTGCTCTCAATGCTTGCCATATTTTCGTTTTACCCTCTTATAGGGAAGGCACCCCCCGCACAGTATTGGAAGCCATGGCCACTGGTCGCGCAATTATTACCACTGATGCGCCCGGCTGCCGCCAAACTGTTGACGAGGGCTATAATGGTTTCCTCGTTCCGGTACAGTCTTCGGAAAAATTGGCAGAAGCAATGGAGCGCTTCATTACCCAACCCGATTTAATCGAAAGCATGCGGCAAGCCTCTTTGGAAATTGTTAAAACCAAATACGATGTAAACATCATCAACGATTTTATGCTGCAAAATATGAATATCTGATTGTTTCAGACCCCTTCTATAACAACAATGCCTGTCTGAAAATATTTCAGACAGGCATAGATACTAAAAATAGGATCATCATGTCAGACATTATCAAGCGCCTTTTCGACATTATTTGCGCTTTCTTCGGCCTTCTGTTTTTGTCTCCGGTATTGCTAATCGTCGCTTTTTTCGTTCGCAAAAACCTAGGTTCTCCGGTTCTCTTCCGTCAAATCAGGCCGGGCAAAGATGGCAGACCCTTTGAAATGGTTAAGTTCCGCTCCATGCGCGATGCCGTAGATAAAGACGGCAACCCCTTACCAGACGGAGAACGCTTAACCCCTTTCGGTAAAGCTCTTCGTGCCACCAGCTTGGACGAACTACCGGAATTATGGAATGTATTGAAAGGCGATATGAGCTTGGTCGGGCCCCGTCCTTTGCTGATGGAATATCTGGAACATTACGATGACGAACAACGCCGGCGAAACGATGTGCGGCCGGGGATAACCGGATGGGCACAAGTAAACGGCCGCAATGCAATCTCATGGGAAGATAAATTCAAACTGGATGTGTGGTATGTAGACAACCGCTCATTCTGGCTTGATTTGAAAATTTTATTTTTAACCGTAAAAAAAGTATTCATCAAAGAAGGTATCGAAGCAGAAGGTGAAGCCACGATGAATAAATTTACCGGCACAAAAAAAGAAGACCAATAAATACCGAACTTCACAGTGAAAACAATAAATTAAGATACTGCAAACGGTTTAAACCCTTGCAACTTTTCCACTAAGAATTAATTATTAAGGACAAAACAATGCTGAACACCCCTTTGGCACCATGGCCTTGCTTTACACAAGAAGAAGCTGATGCCGTTTCCCGCGTATTACTATCGAATAAAGTCAACTATTGGACAGGAACGGAATGCCGCGAATTCGAAAAAGAATTCGCACAATGGGCAGGCACAGAATACGCCGTTGCTCTAGGCAATGGTACTTTAGCCTTGGATGTGGCTCTGAAAGCCATGGGTATAGGCGCCGGAGACGACGTTATCGTTACTTCCCGCACTTTCCTTGCTTCAGCCTCCTCTATTGTTACTGCCGGAGCCAACCCCGTATTTGCCGACATCGATCTGAACAGCCAAAATATCACGGCAGATACCATAAAAGCAGTGCTCACTCCCAACACCAAAGCCATTATCGTTGTTCATTTGGCGGGCATGCCCGCAGAAATGGACGACATCATGGCATTAGCCCAAGAGCATAAACTGTGGGTTATCGAAGACTGCGCTCAAGCACACGGAACCCGCTACAAAGGTAAATCTGTCGGCTCTATCGGACATATCGGCGCTTGGTCTTTCTGCCAAGATAAAATCATGACTACCGGTGGCGAAGGCGGCATGGTTACCACGAACGACAAAGAGTTATGGTCAAAAATGTGGTCTTACAAAGATCATGGAAAAAGCTATGATGCCGTTTACAACCGTCAACACCCTCCCGGCTTCCGTTGGCTGCACGAAAGCTTCGGCACCAACTGGCGGATGACAGAAATGCAGGCAGTTATCGGCAGAATCCAACTCAAACGCATGGCAGATTGGACTGCAAAACGCCAAGCAAATGCCGCACGTTTGGAAGCAGTTCTCAAGCAGTTTGACTGCATACGAACTGTTGAAGTACCTGATTACATTCAGCATGCTCAATATAAGTATTATGCTTTCGTAAAACCTGAAAAGCTGGCAGAAGGCTGGACACGCGACCGTATAGTTGACGAATTGAATGCAGCAGGCGTTCCTTGTTATCAAGGAAGCTGCTCGGAAGTGTATTTAGAAAAAGCTTTCGACAACACTCCTTGGCGCCCTAAAGAACGCTTAAAAAATGCTGTTGAATTAGGAGAAACCAGTTTAATGTTCTTGGTTCACCCAACCATAACTGAAGAGCAAATAGACTTTTGTTGCAAACACTTAAAAGATGTACTTACCAAAGCCGGCTCTTAATATCAAAACACACCCGCCTGCTTAATGAGTAGGCGGGTGTCAGAAATTTAAATCAATTTAACGTTTTATTCCTAAAATAAACCACTCATCCAACAACTGTTTCTGTTCCGTTCAAATGAAGTATCCTTTCATTTAACAAGAATTAAAATTAAGCAAATAAAAGTTAAATTTGCTTAAACGAAAGGTGTCTTAAAAAATTCCCAATCCAAGTTCGGCAATACCTACTAACCCCATAAATTGTTAAATATTATGAATTTAGCCTATTTACTCTCATTACCGCGAAGTATTAAAAAAGTTTTCTTCGTTATACATGACACATTAATTATTTTCCTCACTTTTTGGTTTAGTTTGAGCTTGAAATCAGACTATTCGCAAGAATGGTTGGCGGTTAGCAATTGGGTCGTATTTATCATAACAGCATTCTTGACAATCACTTTCTTTGTCAAACTCGGCCTATACAGAGCGGTAACTCGCTTTATGGGCACCAAAGTCATTACAACTGCGGTTTTGGGCAGCCTTTTATCAACCGTCATCATGAGCATATGCTTGGCTATATCCCATCAACACATAGATTGGCTACCCTCTTTTGTCTATTTTCTATTAATGATGGTTCTAACGTGCGGTTCACGCTTTGTTTTACGTGCAATTTTGAACGGTCGTAGAAACACCAAAATAATGATGCCCGTTATTATTTACGGAGCAGGCCAGTCCGGTCGCCAACTGTTAGAAGCCGTAAAACAGGTAAATGAATATAATGCCGTTGCTTTTGTGGATGATAACCCGGCATTACAAAAAAGTATCATCAACAATATAACTGTACATCATCCGGCCAACATACCTGAATTAATTGAACGGTATCATGTAGAAAAAATCCTTTTGGCAATTCCAAGCGCATCCCAAGAGCAGCGCAAAAAAATCATCCACTCTTTGGAACCATACCCATGTGAAGTATTAACCATGCCGGGTATGAAAGAGCTAGTTGACGGCAAGGTCAGTGTTAGCTCGTTACGCAAAATTTCTGTATTCGACTTATTGGGACGAGACCCCGTTGAGCCCAAACCCGAGTTAATGAGTGCCGATATTCACGGAAAAGTTGTTATGGTAACGGGTGCAGGCGGTTCGATTGGTTCGGAGCTGTGTCGACAAATCGTACAAAACAAACCAACCAAATTAATCTTATTCGAACTATCCGAGTTTTCTTTGTATAGTATCGATAAAGAATTACGTGAATACATAGAAGCTAACCAAATGCAACTTGATATTATTCCGCTTCTAGGTTCCGTACAACACAGAAAACGCTTATTCAATGTCATGACAGCATTCGGCGTACAAACCATTTATCACGCAGCAGCCTACAAGCATGTACCTATTGTGGAGTTCAATACATTAGAAGGTGTACACAACAATGTTTACGGTACTATGTTCTGTGCTTTAGCTGCAATTGACGCAAAAGTTGAAACATTTGTTTTAATTTCTACTGATAAAGCTGTTCGCCCAACCAATACAATGGGCGCTTCCAAACGCATGTCGGAATTGGTTCTTCAAGCATTAGCGGCTGAAAAAAACCACAATACACGCTTTGCTATGGTACGCTTCGGAAATGTTCTTGGTTCGTCAGGTTCCGTAGTTCCCGTATTTGAAAAACAAATTTCATCAGGCGGGCCAGTTACCTTAACTCATAAAGATATTACGCGTTACTTTATGACCATCCCCGAGGCCGCTCAATTGGTCATCCAAGCAGGTGCTATGGGTAAAGGGGGAGATGTATTCGTACTAGATATGGGCGAATCTGTAAAAATCTACGATTTAGCCCGCCAAATGATTCGTCTGAGCGGTTTGGAAGTAAAAGATGCCGACAACCCTTCAGGCGACATTGAAATCAAAGTTACAGGACTCCGCCCAGGAGAAAAACTTTATGAAGAACTGCTTATCGGTGATGCAGTTGAGAAAACCACTCACCCACGCATTATGACCGCTAATGAAATAATGCTTCCGTGGAAGGATCTTTCTGATATATTGGAAAAAATGGATGAAGCTTGCTCACTAGGTGATCAATTAACTGTTCGTGAATTATTGCTTGAAGCCCCTACAGGTTTCAAACCCAAAGACGATATATGTGATTTGGTGTGGATAGCGAAACAAACTGCTCAATAATTTTCACTACTCTATGAGGCGAATACCCGCTTATAAAAACAATAGACAAAATAATGATTACACCGTTTGAAAAACGGGCTTACCTAAGTAAGGAATTTTAACAAATATGAAAAAATTAACTCTTATTAGCCTATCAGTCATTCTTGCAGCTTCTGGTTGTACAGTTGTTCCAGGTTCCGGTTTACCAACAGGTAACAAAACAATTGTGCACCATGAAAACGATACTGAAAACGAAAAAGTACAATTGGATAGTCGAGTTAATATCTATCCTATTACTCTGAACCTATTACAAAGTATTGAAGCTCATCCCAAAATTAACCGGCCAAACCACGAATTGGAAAGAAAAAGAGCAGCCTATAGATATACCTTAGGTAAGGGTGATGTTCTCAATATTCGTGTTTGGTATCATCCCGACTTAAACACTCCTGCTACTATTGGCGTCCCCTCCTCCAATGCAGGCGCACTTGCTACAACTGTACAAAACCAACAAAGCAATAACGGTATCTGGGTTAATGATCACGGTCGTATTTTCTTCCCGCTTGTCGGGGAAATTACTGTTACCGGTAAAACCATTAATCAAGTTCAATCCGAGTTATCATCGCGCCTAAGAAAATACATCAAAAACCCGCAAGTCGAAGTTAACGTTGCAGAATTCCGCTCTCAACGCGTAAGTATTTCGGGTTCTGTTCGCCAAGCAGGTCAATTGCCAATAACCAATGTTCCTATGACATTGCTTGATGCTATTGATTTGGCGGGAGGAATTACAGATCAAGCAGATCCACAAAATGTAAAATGGACGCATAATGGCGTAGATCATACAATTTCTATTGAAGATCTGCGTGCAAATGGTGATGCCACGCAAAATCACTTACTAAGTAACGGCGACATTATCTACGTTCCGTCTAATGAAAATAGTAAAGTTTTTGTTTTGGGAGAAGTTACCCGTCAAAGCTCCTTGCGTATGCCTCCTAAAGGCATAACTCTAACTGAAGCAATGAGTGAAGCCGGCGGTATGGATCAAATACACGCGAATGCGAGCGGTGTTTTCGTTATCCGAAATGTACCATCAGATATTGAAAAACCCATCCATGTGTACCAATTGAATCTTAGAGATGCTACTGCTTACGCGCTTGGCAACCGCTTTAAACTGCAAACCAATGATGTGGTTTATATTACCGCAGCTCCTGTTACACGTTGGGATCGCGTTGTTTCTCAAGCTGTCGGCTTAGCAAATACCATTTCTTCAGTAAACAGTTCATTTTAATACTAACTTTCATGAAATATGAAAAGATATTAATTGTGTGTACTGGCAATATTTGCCGCTCTCCTACGGCGGAATATATCTTAAAACAACTATTGCCAGATTTATTTATTGTTTCAGCAGGAATTAACGTAACACCAAACCGAGCTGCGGAACCTGAAGCTATATTATCGGCACGCAAAAACGGCATAGATATATCGTCGCATATTGCACGACAATTAACTCCTCAGATGTGTGATTTTTCTGATTTAATTTTAGTGATGGAAGAGTCGCACATTGACGATATAGCATTAATCAGCCCTCAGTCCCGCAGCAAAACCATGTTATTAGGTCAATGGATAACCCCTCTGTTTATCCAAGATCCTTACAAAAAAAGTCAGGATACATTTGATCAAATTTATCGGCAAATTGAGCATGCCTGTAAAGCATGGGCCGAAAAGCTGAAATAACTGATTTTATTATTACCTAATGAAACTTACATTAAACACATAACTCTATCTTGAAATATTGGTTTATAAAATATAACCCGCTCAAATTTATAGAGAACAAATAAATGGCAACTAAATCTACTCAAGCATTTGAAAGCTCGATTGACTTACGTCAACTACTGACTATTTTATACCGCCATAAGCTGCCTATCGGAACTGCTATTGCAGCAGGTTTCATTGTTGGCGGCCTTTACAGTATGTCTGCTCAACCTGTGTACCGTGCAGATGCTCTATTATCAGTAGAAGCGCAAAACAACCAAATTTTACCTCAACTCAATAATGGAGCCATACCGCAAAGGGGCATGGGTTCTGGTGCAGATGCGGAAATTGATTTAATCAAATCCCGCTCGGTTATTGGTCAAACGGTCGATAATCTCCAACTTGATTTAGAAATTGAGCCTGTTTACACTCCTATAATTGGCTCCACATTAGCTAAATTCAGCAATGCTGGCCAACCTGCAATCAAAGTTGAACGTTTTACAGCACCGGAAGACTTTGAAAACAAAACCTTTACACTAAAAGTTGAAAGCCCTAACACTTATATTTTTACCACTCCTGATGGAGAATCCTTGGAAGGTAAAGTGGGCAAGCCACTTAAGTTTGCCAATGGCGGTGAATTTTTTATCAACCAAATTCTCGCAGAAACAGGGCAATCTTTTTCAATTACCAAACTTTCCCGTTTGCGTGCGATCAATGGCATCAGCGACAACCTGTCTGTAAGCGCACAAGGTGACGGTAGTCCCTTGATTACCTTAGGCTACACCGGCACAGACAGAAAAAAAATCGAAACTGTCCTAAACCACATTATCGATAACTATGTAAGCCAAAACAAAAACCGCGATGTACAAATGGCTACAAGTGGTTTGGCATTCATCAGCGAAGAATTGCCCCGTTTAAAACAGTCTTTACAAGATGCTGAAACCAGATTGAATCAATACCGAACCAATACAGGTTCTGTTGATATTCCATCAGAAGCACAAGGCGCACTCCGCAGCTTAACCGATATCGAAACCCAAATAACCACTCTGCGCGCAGAAGAAGCCGGAATGTCTGAGCTCTATACTCCAGAACATCCGTCTTATAAATCTGTTCGTGACCGCTTGAAAGTATTGGAAGAAGCAAGAGATCGTATCAACCGCCAAATTTCTACCCTGCCGCAAAC
Organism: Neisseria canis; assembly: GCF_900636765.1. Lineage (NCBI taxonomy): Bacteria > Pseudomonadati > Pseudomonadota > Betaproteobacteria > Neisseriales > Neisseriaceae > Neisseria > Neisseria canis. The sequence continues at coordinate 1,493,849 of NZ_LR134313.1, read as the reverse complement.
CGAACAGCAAGTTATCCGTTTGAACCGTGATGTGGAAATTAACCAAGCAACTTATGTTCAATTATTAAACCGCCAACAAGAATTGAATATTTTAAAAGCCAGCTCACAGGGTAATATTCGCGTTATCGATCCTGCGGTTGCCGAAGAAAAACCATTTAAGCCGCGCCGTGCGATGATCACTTTGCTATCCGCTATTGCCGCAGGCTTACTTGCCTCTTCACTCTTCGTACTACGCGCAATTGCACGCCCGACTATCAAGGTATCCGACGATATTCGTGCTATGGGCTACAATCTGATTTCAACTATTCCGTCTTCCAACACTCAGATAAAAGCCGACAAGCGCTATAATCGTTTGAGCACAAGCAAGAGCAAGCGCCCACAATACCTACTTGCCAATATCCATACCAATGATGTGGCAGTAGAAACGATTCGAGCGCTACGCACCAACTTGCATTTCGCTACCATTAATAATAAGAGCAGCATGATTATGATTGCCGGCACAACGCCTGGTGTGGGTAAATCATTTGTATCTTCCAACTTGGCTACGGTTACCGCTCAAGCGGGTTCGAAAGTATTGTTGGTTGACGCCGACTTACGCCGCGGCATGCTGCACCATTCTTTCGGTTTAACCGAAGAAAATGGTTTGGCCGAAATTTTAGACGGTTCTTCAAATTTCGATGCCAGCATCAAACAAACCGATGTACCGGGTTTGGACTTCATTTCACGTGGCCATTCACCGCAAAGCCCGTCTGAAATGTTGATGAGCGATAAATTTAAAGAATTTATTGCTACAGCCAAAGATAAATACGATTATGTCATTATCGATACCCCGCCAGTATTGGCTGTAACCGATAGCTCCGTGATCGGCCGACTTGCTGATTTAACGCTTCTGATTGCCCGTTATAGAAAAACTTCTCATGACGAATTGGAAGACAGCATGAGCCGCCTGAACAATGCCGGTATTAAGGTTGAAGGTGTAATATTTAACGGTGTAGAACGCACTGCACGCAACTATTACCAATATCAGGCTTATACTGGTAAATAAAATCCATCAAATAAAATGCCTGTCTGAAACATATTCAGACAGGCATTTTTTGATAGTTTGACTGCTAGAAAATATTACAATAAGACGATAAACTGGAGACGAGGTAATATGGCAAAGCACAGTAACATCGTGTAGTACTAAAGAACAAATTAATTTACTATAGTTAATCAACACATTTTTAATACAAGGCAGCAAGCCGAAAACAGTATAGGTAGTATGGGACTGATTTTGTTGCTGCTTCAGCAGCTTACAAAATGGTTCTCTTTAAGTTAAGGTATAGTTAAAACACTTAATTTTAGTAGCATTTCCGTCATACTCAGGCTTGACCCGAGTATCTTGAGTTCCGCTGAATTTAGGAGATACTCGGGTCAAGCCCGAGTATGACGAACGTACTATTTTTAAGTTGATTAACTATACAACAAATAAACTCAAAGATAGCAGATCTCCTCTTGCTCGGGTTTGGATCGAATATATTGAGATCCGGTAAGCTTTAGAAGTTGCTCGTGTCAAACCCGAGCAAGACAAATCATAATTTGATATACCAATTTAATATACCATTTTTTTGGCTTTTATTTTAAACAATGCCTGCCTGAAAGCTCCCTTTCAGACAGGCATTTTTTTACATACCAAGCTTTTCAGACGGCATTACCTTGCCGGTTCATCCATCCAATCCACTTTGTTCATTTTACGCACAATCACCCATTCGTCGCGGTTGGAACCTACCGTGCCGTAGTAGTTGAAACCGTAGGCGAGCTGGGCGTAGCCGCCGATCATGTGGGTGGGTTTCAAGATGGCGCGGGTCACGGAATTGTGGATGCCGCCGCGTTTTTGCGAAACCTCGCCCGCGGGTGTGTGGACGATTTTTTCCTGTGCGTGGTACATCAGAATCATGGTTTCGGGGATGCGTTGGCTTACCACGGCGCGGCAGGCGATGGTGCCGTTGGCGTTGAACACTTCCACCCAGTCGTTATCGACAATGCCGGCTTTCTTGGCATCGATTTCGGAAATCCACACGTGCGGGCCGCCGCGGAACAGGGTAAGCATGCGCAGGTTTTCCGAATAGGTGCTGTGAATGCCCCATTTTTGGTGCGGCGTGAGGAAGTTAAGCGTAATTTCCTTGTTGCCGTTGGGGTATTTGCCGAGCAGTTTTTTGGTGGTTTTGAAATCGACGGCGGGCTTGTACACGCACAAGTGTTCGCCGAAATCACGCATCCATTTGTGGTCTTGGTAGAACTGCTGGCGGCCGGTGATGGTGCGCCACGGGATGAGTTCGTGCACGTTGGTATAGCCGGCGTTGTAGCACACTTCTTCGCTTTCCACGCCCGACCAAATCGGTGAGGTTACGATTTTGCGCGGCTGGGCGACAATGTCGCGGAAGCGGATGGCGGTGTGCTCGCTGGCGTTAATCAAATGGGTATGATCGCGGCCGGTGGCTTTACCCAAGGCTTGCCATGCTTTTTTGGCAACGTGGCCGTTGGTTTCGGGTGCGAGGGTCAACACCATTTCGCAGGCATCAATGGCGGTTTCGATTTTCGGCTGGCCTTTGCCCGCGCCGGTTGATTGTACGCCGTTGAGTTTGCGCAGGAATTCAACTTCGTGTTTGGTGTCCCAAGCCATACCTTTGCCGTTGTTGTTGATTTTTTCCAGCAACGGGCCAACCGAAGTGAATTTTTCGTAAATCGCGCCGTAATCACGCTCGACGACGGTAATTGCAGGCATGGTTTTGCCGGGAATCGGGTCGCATTCGCCGTGTTTCCAGTCTTTCGGGTCAAACGGCTGGCCGAGTTCCTGCGGGCTGTCGTGCATCAGTGGGGTGAGCACGATGTCTTTGCGCACGCCGATATAGTCTTTGGCGATTTCGCTGAATTTTTTGGCAAAGCCTTTGTAGATTTCCCAGTCGGTTTTGCTTTGCCACAGCGGTTGTACGGCCTCGGTGAGCGGATGGATAAACGGATGCATGTCGGAAGTGTTGAGGTCGTCTTTTTCGTACCATGTAGCAGTCGGCAACACGATGTCGCCGTACAGGCAGGTGGTAGACATGCGGAAATCGAGTACGGTCAGCAGGTCGAGTTTGCCTTCTGCGGCGGGGCGCACGGTAATTTCAGACGGCTTGATGCACTCTTCGTCGTTTTCGTCGCTCAACACGGCGTTTTGCGTGCCCAGCAGGTATTTCAGGAAATACTCATGGCCTTTGCCCGAAGAACCGAGCAGGTTGGAACGCCACACAAATAGGTTGCGCGGGAAGTTTTGCGGGTTGTCGGGGTCGTTACACGCCAAATCCAGCGAACCGTCTTTCAGACGGCCTGCCACATATTGAGCCGTATCCACTCCTGCGGCATCGGCTTGGTCGGCAATATCCAAGGGGTTTGCACCCAATTGCGGCGCGCTCGGCAGCCAGCCCATGCGTTCGGCTTTGGCGTTGTAATCGATCATGGAGAGCTTGCTCATATCGCTGTCGGCATCCGGCGCAAGAATTTCATCTACATGCACTTTTTCATGCCGCCATTGGCTGGTATGGGCGTAGAAGAACGAGGTGCTGTTCATTTGGCGCGGCGGACGGTGCCAGTCGGTGGCAAACGTCAACGGAATCCAACCGCTTTGCGGGCGCAGTTTTTCTTGGCCTACATAGTGGCACCAGCCGCCGCCGGATTTACCGATAGAGCCGCACATCATCAGCATATTGATGATGCCGCGATACGCCATGTCCATGTGATACCAGTGGTTCAGACCGGCACCGACAATTACCATGCTGCGGCCTTCGGTGTCGTGGGCGTTTTGGGCGAACTCGCGGGCTACCTGAATCACCAGCTCCGGTTTCACGCCGGTGTGTTTCTCCTGCCATGCCGGCGTGTAAGGCTTGTCGTCGAAATAATCTTTGGCAACATTTTCGCAGCCCAAACCGTTGTCCACGCCGTAGTTGGCCACCATTAGGTCGAACACGGTCGCTACCAACGCGGTTTCGCCGTTGGTCAGTGGAATGCGTTTGGCAGGCACTTTACGGTAAATCATGTCGTCGCACTCGCCACCAAAGTAGGTAAAGCCTACGTTTACCACTTCATCGGCGCGCTCTTTCAGCGACAGGGCGGCATGAACTTCTTTATCTTGTGCGCGGGTTTCCAAGTTCCATTTTTGACTGCCGTCCCAGCGGAAACCGATAGAACCGTTGGGCAGGCAGAGGCCGTCTGAAAGCTCGTCCCATACCAAAGTTTTCCAATCGGCATTTTGTTCTTCGCCGAATGCGGCCAATTCGGACGCACGCAGGAAATATTTAGGCGCATAGCCTTTACCGTCGGCATCCAAGCGCACCAATACGGGCATATCGGTTAAGCGGCGCACATAATCGGTGAAATAAGGAGAAGGATTGTCGATGTGGAACTCTTTCAGAATCACATGACCCATCGCCATCGCCAAAGCTGCGTCGGTACCTTGTTTCGGCGCCAGCCAAATATCGCCGAACTTCGCCATTTCGCCGAAGTCGGAAGATACGGCCACGGTTTTGGTGCCTTTGTAGCGTACTTCGGTGTAGAAATGGGCATCGGGCGTACGCGTCATCGGCACGTTGGAACCCCACACCATCAGATAGTTGGCGTTATACCAGTCGGCAGACTCGGCCACGTCGGTTTGCTCGCCCCAAATTTGCGGGCTGGCAGGCGGCAAGTCGCAATACCAGTCGTAAAACGACAGCGGTACACCGCCGATTAAGCCCAAATAACGCGCACCGGCAGCGTAGCTTACCATCGACATAGCGGGAATCGGCGAGAAACCGAACACGCGGTCGGGGCCGTAGTTTTTAATAGTGTAAGCATTGGCCGCAGCCACCATTTCATTGGCTTCGTCCCAAGACGTACGCACGAAGCCACCCAAGCCGCGTTGGGTTTTATACGATTTGGCACGGTTTTCGTCTTCTACAATCCATGCCCAAGCTTCAATCGGCGACATGGTTTTGCGCGCTTCACGCCACATTTCCGCCAACACCCCGCGCATCATCGGGTATTTCACACGTTGGGCGGAATACACATACCAGCTGTAAGAAGCACCGCGCGGACAGCCCCGCGGCTCGTGGTTGGGCAAATCGGGGCGGGTACGCGGATAGTCGGTCTGCTGGGTTTCCCAAGTAATCAGGCCGTTTTTCACATAAACTTTCCAACTGCACGAACCGGTACAGTTCACACCGTGGGTGGAGCGCACCACTTTATCGTGCTGCCAGCGGCTGCGGTAGGCATCTTCCCATTTGCGGTCTTCTTCGGTGAGCACACCGTGCCCGTCGGCAAAGGGTTCGTGTTTTTGGCTGAAAAATTTCAGGCGGTCTAAAAAGTGGCTCATGGCGGGTTCCTTATGCTTATGTCCGGCAGGAAATGCCTGTCTGAAAATAATTTTTTTACGCCTTAAAATATAATCCAGCCACCTGCAGGAAAATATGCGCCGAAAGGGTTTAAACGGGCTTCAGAGTGATAAGGCAAAGCATTCTTTCAGCCTATCGAAACATAATCCTTTTGAAGTAGGCAGCCTCTTCATTACTGCCGCCCCATATGCCTTACACAAGGCCGATAAAACACAAAACCCGCATATCGCGGGTTGTTGATTATCCGGTTGGAAGCGTTTTAATTATCATTAAGCCAATCGTCCAACTCTTTTTCAGCTTTTTCCCTGCTATAACCATAACGTTCTTGAATTCTGCCTGCCAACTGGTCGCGTTTACCTTCGGCCACTTTCCAGTCGTCATCGGTCAAACTGCCCCATTTTTCCTTAGCTTTACCGATAAGTTGTTCCCATTTACCTTCTATTTGGTCCCAGTTCATACAGGCTCCTTTACTTACTAAAAATATTAAAATTATGATTAAAAAATAAACAACACTCTCCAGTGCCTCCTTAACAATAAACCTAACCATATAAATTTTCAACATTTATGAATTTTGATTATTTTTTACATTCCTAAATAACCATTAAAATCATAATTTTAATAAATTGCTTTAATATTTTTTTACTAACATAGTAAGATAACTTTCATTCACTCAATCAAACATATCAAAACAAAGGAATTTCCGGCATGAAAACCAGTGCTCGCAACCAATTGACAGGCATTATCAAAAACATCAAAAAAGGCAGCGTAAACGATGAAATAATTATCTCCCTTTCCGGAGGTCAAGAGTTGGCCGCCATCATTACCTGCGAAAGCTGCCAACAATTGGCACTCAAAATCGGCAACCCCGTTATCGCCTTAATCAAATCAACCAATGTCATCATCGCTACCGATCTCGACCACATCAAACTCTCCGCACGCAATCAGTTAAGCGGCGTCATCAGCGACATTAACCGCGGTACGGTCAATTCCATAATCGAAATCAATTTGGGCGACGGCACCACCCTGAGCGCAGGCATTACCCTAAAAAGCACCGAACAGCTCAATTTAACCGCCGGCCAGCGCGCCACCGCCCTGTTTAAAGCCAGCGACGTCATTCTCGGCGTATTGGCCTAACCAAGCCGACAGACCTGTCTGAAAATGCCTGTCTGAAAACATCCCCTTTTCAGACAGGCATTCCCACCAACCCACACAACACTTCCCAACACAACCGCTTTCCCAGTATCATGCCAAACCATTCAAACCATGCGGAGAACCCCATGAAAACAAGCCAAAAAGTTATCGCCATCGACGGCCCGAGTGCATCAGGCAAAGGCACGGTTGCCTCGCGCGTGGCCGCCGCTTTAGGTTGGGATTATCTCGATTCCGGCGCACTCTACCGCCTAACCGCCCTTTATGCCCGACAAAACAACACCGAATGGCATAACGAACCCGGCGTTGCCGCTTTGGCTGCCAAATTACCCGCCACTTTCGAAGCGGAGCGCATATTGCTCAACGGACAGGACGTCTCATCCGACATCCGCACAGAAGCCATAGGCATGGGCGCGTCCGCCATAGCCGCCCTGCCCGCAGTCAGACAAGCCCTGCTCCAACGCCAACACGATTTCCTCACAGAAAAAGGCTTGGTCGCAGACGGCAGAGACATGGGATCAGTGGTCTTCCCCGATGCCTGTCTGAAAATATTCCTAACCGCCTCAGCCGAAACACGCGCCCAACGCCGCGCCAAACAACTCGGCCTGCCCTGTCAAGGCATAGAATACGACCGCATCCTTTCCGATATCGAAGCCCGAGACGAAACCGACCGCCGCCGCAAAACAGCCCCCCTGCTCCGGCTTCCCGATGCCGAGCTGCTCGACACATCCCATCTCACAATAGAAGAGTCCGTAAAAAAAGTACTTGATTGGTATGAAAAAATTTAAAAACGCTGTATAATGCGCAACTCCTGATGCGGGCAGCATGAAAGCTGCCCGCCAATATTGTATTTACCTTACTTGTTTTGCTAAGGAAAACAAGTTTTTATCCACCTACACCCCGCACGCCTTAGCCGTGTATCGAAAGACTGATATAACATGGAAAATTTTGCCCAGTTATTGGAAGAATACTCAGCCGTACAAGAAATGAACCAAGGTGAAGTCATCACCGCCGAAGTGGTTGCCATCGAAGACAAATTCGTTATCGTAAACGCCGGTTTGAAATCAGAATCCCTGATCGACATCAACGAATTCAAAAACGCCCAAGGCGAAGTTGAAGTAAACGTAGGCGATTTCGTAACCGTAACCATCGAATCAGTAGAAAACGGTTTCGGCGAAACCAAACTGTCTCGCGAAAAAGCCAAGCGCGCTGCCGACTGGATCACTTTGGAAGAAGCCATGGAAAACGGCGACATTCTTTCAGGCGTAATCAACGGCAAAGTAAAAGGCGGCCTGACCGTTATGATCAACAGCATCCGCGCATTCCTGCCGGGTTCTTTGGTTGACGTTCGCCCCATCAAAGACACTTCTCACTTTGAAGGCAAAGAAGTTGAATTCAAAGTAATCAAGCTGGACAAAAAGCGCAACAACGTTGTGGTATCACGCCGCGCCGTTCTGGAAGCCACTTTGGGCGAAGAGCGCAAAGCCTTGCTGGAAAACCTGCAAGAAGGTTCAGTGGTTAAAGGTATCGTTAAAAACATCACCGACTACGGTGCATTCGTTGACTTGGGCGGCATCGACGGCTTGCTGCACATCACCGACTTGGCTTGGCGCCGCGTGAAGCACCCGAGCGAAGTTCTGGAAGTAGGTCAAGAAGTAGAAGCCAAAGTATTGAAATTCGACCAAGACAAACAACGCGTTTCTCTGGGCATGAAACAATTGGGCGAAGATCCGTGGAGCGGTTTGGCCCGTCGCTATCCGCAAAACACCCGTCTGTTCGGTAAAGTATCCAACCTGACCGACTACGGCGCATTCGTTGAAATCGAACAAGGCATCGAAGGTTTGGTACACGTTTCCGAAATGGACTGGACCAACAAAAACGTACACCCGAGCAAAGTGGTTCAATTGGGTGACGAAGTAGAAGTGATGATTTTGGAAATCGACGAAGACCGCCGCCGCATCAGCTTGGGCATGAAACAATGCCAAGCCAACCCGTGGGAAGATTTCGCCGCCAACCACAACAAAGGCGACAAAATCAAAGGTGCGGTTAAATCCATCACCGACTTCGGCGTATTCGTCGGCCTGCCCGGCAATATCGACGGCCTGGTTCACCTCTCTGACTTGTCTTGGAGCGAATCAGGCGAAGAAGCCGTGCGCAAATACAAAAAAGGCGAAGAAGTTGAAGCTGTTGTATTGGCCATCGATGTTGAAAAAGAACGCATCTCTTTGGGCATCAAACAGCTGGAAGGCGACCCCTTCGGCAACTTCATCAGCGTGAACGACAAAGGTTCTTTGGTTAAAGGCACTGTAAAATCAGTTGAAGCCAAAGGCGCCGTGATCGCTTTGGGTGACGAAGTGGAAGCTTACCTGCCTGCTTCCGAATTCGCTGCCGACCGTGTTGAAGACCTGACCACCAAGCTGAAAGAAGGCGATGAAGTTGAAGCCGTAATCGTTACCGTTGACCGCAAAAACCGCAGCATCAAGCTGTCTGTTAAAGCAAAAGACGCCAAAGAAAGCCGTGATGCTCTGAATTCGGTTAATGCAGCTGCCACAGCCAGCGCGGGCACAACCAGCTTGGGTGATTTGCTGAAAGCTAAGTTGTCTGGCGATCAAGAATAATTTAGGTGCATCATGACAAAATCCGAATTGATGATTCGTTTGGCTGAAGTGTTTGCCGCAAAAAACGGCAATCAACTGCAAGCCAAAGATGTTGAGTACAGCGTAAAAGTTTTAGTTGACACGCTGACACGCTCACTGGCCAAAGGCCAACGCATCGAAATCCGCGGATTCGGCAGTTTTGACCTGAACCACCGTCCGGCCCGCATCGGCCGCAATCCTAAAACCGGAGAAAAAGTTGAAGTGCCGGAAAAATATGTTCCGCACTTCAAACCGGGCAAGGAATTGCGCGAGCGCGTGGATCAGGCCATGCTGAACAGCACCAAATAATTCAAACATCAAACGCCGCATCTGCTCTTTAAAGATACGGCGTTTTCTCATGCCCGTTTACCAAATGCCTGTCTGAAAAGAAGCAAACTGCCTAATACGAATCTGCTATACTCGCCAAGTATTCACTTTTTATCACAGTCCACCCCATGATCACCCTACAACAATTTCAAGAACAGGCAAATCAAGGCTATAACCGGATACCTTTGGTTCAAGAATTACTGGCCGACCTGGATACCCCGCTTTCCCTATACCTTAAGCTGGCCAACCGGCCTTTCACCTATTTACTCGAATCCGTAGTCGGCGGAGAGCGGTTTGGCCGCTATTCGTTTATCGGTCTGCCTTGTCAAACTTACCTGAAAGCATCTGGTAATCAAATTAAAGTCTACAATAACGGCGAAGTCGTTGAAGAATACGAAGGCAATCCTTTAACCTTTATAGAATCCTTTCACAGCCGCTTCAACACCCCCGAAATTCCCAATCTGCCAAGATTCACCGGCGGCTTGGTCGGCTATTTCGGCTATGAAACCATTTACCATTTCGAACATTTTGCCCACCGCTTTCAAAATCAGGACAAACCCAATACCATCGGCACGCCCGACATCTTGCTTATGCTTTCGCAAGAATTGGCCGTAATCGACAACCTCAGCGGCAAAATCTACCTTATTGTTTATGCCGACCCCACAGAACCCGACAGCTACGAAAAAGCCCGTAAAAGGCTGGAAGATTTGCGCACCCAGCTTCGCCAAAGCTGCGCCATTCCCCTTTCGCTTGGCAGCCTTAAAACCGAACCCGAACACGAAACCGGAGCAGCACGTTACAAAGAATATGTGCGCCGCATACGCGAATACATCTTAAACGGCGACTGCATGCAGGTTGTTCCCAGCCAGCGGATGAAACTGAAATTTACCGACAATCCGCTTTCGCTCTACCGTGCATTACGCACCTTAAACCCTTCGCCTTATATGTTTTACTACCATTTCGGCGATTTCCATGTAGTCGGCTCGTCCCCCGAAATTCTCGTACGCCGCGAAGGCGACAATATTATCGTCCGCCCGATTGCCGGAACCCGTCTTCGCGGCAAGACACCCGCCGAAGATTTAGCCAACGAACAAGATTTATTGAATGATGCAAAAGAAATTGCCGAACATGTGATGCTGATCGATTTAGGCCGCAACGATGTAGGGCGCGTAAGCCAAACCGGCCAAGTTGCCGTTACCGACAAAATGGTTATCGAACGTTACTCGCATGTAATGCACATCGTCTCCAACGTAGAAGGCACGCTTCAGACAGGCATTACCAATATGCAGATTTTAGCAGCCACCTTTCCTGCAGGCACTTTATCAGGCGCCCCCAAAATACGCGCATTAGAAATTATCGAAGAATTGGAACCGACAAAACGCTGCATTTACGGAGGTGCAGTAGGCTATTGGAGTTTCAACAACGACATGGATTTAGCCATCGCCATCCGTACCGCCGTAATCAAAAACCAAACCCTATATATCCAAAGCGGCGGCGGCATCGTGGCCGATTCGGACGAAGAAGCCGAGTGGCAGGAAACGCAAAACAAAGCCCGCGCAGTATTACGCGCTGCCCAAATGGTGCAAGAAGGATTGGATAAATAAGCAGGTTTTAGACAAACTTAGATTCGAATTTCAAGTGCAACACTCAGACAGTAGAGGTTGGAACCGGTTTAAGAATAAAACACTTGGCGTTTCATAGCCAAGTGTTTTTCTTGGCCTATGGTTCAGTTCATCTTGAACCCTGCGTATCTCCCGATGGCTGATGTTGCGGAAATCGGTTTGTTTGGGGAAATATTGGCGGATGAGTCCGTTGGTATTTTCATTCAGTCCTTTCTCCCAAGAATGGTAGGGGCGGCAAAAATAGGTTTCTGCCTCCAATGCCCGGGCTATTCGGATGTGTCGGTAGAATTCTTTGCCGTTATCCATGGTAATGGTATGGACTCTGGCTTTATGCGCCTTCAATACCTTGATGACGGCGTTGGCAGTGTCTTTAGGCTTTGAAGTTCTTCAACTTGCAGATGATGGTGTAGCGGGTAACCCGCTCGACCAAGGTCAGTAATGCGCTTTTCTGATCTTTGCCTACGACGGTGTCGGCTTCCCAGTCGCCGATGCGGGATTTTTGGTCGACGATGGCGGGTCGGTTTTCAATGCCGACGCGGTCGGGTACTTTGCCTCTGCTCCATGTACTGCCGTAGCGTTTACGGTAGGATTTGCCGGCTATTCTGAGATGCTGCCACCAAGTGCCGCCGTTGCTTTTGTCGTCGCGCAGGTAGTTATAGACGGTGCTGTGGTGGAGTGATTTGGTGGTGCTTGTACAGATAGGCGCACACTTGTTCGGGACTGAGTTTGAGTCGGATGAGGGTATCGATGTGTTGAATCAGCCGGGAATGGAGCTTATAGGGTTTTCGCTTACGCTGTTTGGTAAGCCGGCTTTGCTGTTGGGCTTTTTCGGCGTTGTATGGCTTTTCCTGTGTACTGTGCCGTCTGATTTCGCGGCTGATGGTGCTTTTGTGGCGGTTAAGCTGTTTGGCGATTTCGGTGACAGTGTGGTGGCGGGATAGGTATTGGATGTGGTATCGTTCGTCTTGGGTCAGTTGTGTGTAGCTCATGGCAATCTTTCTTGCAGGAAAGGCCGTATGCTACCGCATACCGGCCTTTTTCTGTTATGGAAAGTTGCACTTCAAATCCGAATCCGCCAGGCATCAAATGTATCGATTTATTGACTCGGCATTTACACTCTACACATCAATATTTTGCGCAATTAATGCGTTATTTTCAATAAATGCACGACGCGGCTCAACCTCATCGCCCATTAGAGTCACGAATACTTCGTCTGCCGCAATAGCATCTTCAATACGAACCTTCAGCAAACGGCGCACTGCCGGATCCATAGTCGTTTCCCAAAGCTGCTCGGGATTCATCTCTCCCAAGCCTTTATAGCGCTGGATAGACATGCCTTTCTGTGCAATTTGCAAAAGAATTTCCAAAGCATCCTCAAAGCTGTCAATGTCATACTCGTTATCACCTTTATACAGCTTGGCATTTTCAGACACCAAGCCTTTCAACAACTCCGAGGTTTGGCTGAGTGTTTGATAAGCCTTACTGTTCAAAAACTTAGGTTCAATATAACTGATTACAACATTACCGTGCAGCTTGCGTGTAATTTTAATAAATACATTGCCTTCTGAGCCGATAATACGCTCCAACACAATTTCTTTTTCATCCAACAGCGGCGTCAATTGTTCAACAGCCTTATCAGCCGCCTGCGGCGACGACAAATCTATCGGCTCTGCAAAAAGCATTGCATGCAAAACCAAATCATCAATTACCCTGCTTTCCTGAGTAATCACCGACTTAGCCTGCAAAAATTGTTTGGCTGCCTTCTCAAGCTCTTCACCTTCTACCACACGGCCATCCGAAACAATTTTCGCTTTATCGACAGCCAAACCGAGCAGAAATTGATCCTTCTCAGCCTCATCTTTCAAATAACGCTCATGCTTCCCGTGTTTTGCTTTATAAAGCGGCGGCTGAGCGATATACACATAACCGCGTTCCACAAGCTCCGGCATTTGGCGGTAGAAAAAAGTCAGCAGCAAAGTTCGGATATGCGCACCATCCACATCAGCATCAGTCATGATGATAATACGGTGATAGCGCAATTTTTCAGGGTTGAATTCTTCTTTGCCGATACCTGCACCCAGCGCAGTAATCAATGTTGCTACTTCCTGACTGGCCAACATTTTTTCAAAGCGTGCTTTTTCAACATTCAGAATCTTACCTTTAAGCGGCAAAATCGCCTGAAATTTACGGTCACGCCCCTGTTTTGCAGAACCACCGGCAGAATCACCCTCCACCAAATAAAGCTCTGATAATGCGGGATCTTTTTCTTGACAATCAGCCAACTTACCAGGCAAACCCAAACCATCCATCACGCCTTTTCTGCGGGTAATTTCACGCGCCTTACGGGCAGCTTCGCGAGCCCTGGCAGCATCAATGATTTTGCCGCAGATAATTTTTGCTTCATTGGGATTTTCTTCCAAAAACTCTGTCAAAGCCTGGCTAATCACTTCATTAACCACAGGGCCTATTTCGCTGGACACTAATTTATCTTTGGTTTGGGATGAAAATTTCGGATCCGGCAGCTTTACTGACAACACGCAGGTCAAACCTTCTCGCATATCATCACCTGCTGTATCCACTTTTGCCTTCTTAGCAATTTCGTTGGTTTCAATATAATTATTGATAGTGCGGGTCATGACTTGACGCAAAGCTGTGAGATGTGTGCCGCCATCACGCTGTGGAATATTATTGGTAAAACACTGCACCGATTCCTGATAGCTGTCGTTCCACTGCATGGCCACTTCTACGCCCATACCGTCTTTCTCTCCGGAGGCGAAAAATATTTTCTCATGCAAAGGTGTCTTTTTACGGTTCATATATTGCACAAACCCGGCTACACCGCCAGAGAAAGCGAAGTTTTCGTGTTTTCCGTCCCGTTGGTCAAACAGCTCGATGTCTACACCGTTATTCAAAAAAGACAATTCCCGGATACGTTTAGCCAGGATATCAAAACTATATTCAACATGACCAAATGTTTCTTCACTCGCTAAAAAACACACCGTAGTGCCTTTTTTGTCTGAAGGGCCGACTTCTCTCAAAGGCTCTTCCGCCACTCCGTTCACAAACTTAACGAAATGCTCTTTACCGTCCCTATGTATAGTCAGAGTAACCCAATCAGAAAGCGCATTGACAACAGACACACCCACGCCATGTAAACCGCCGGAAATTTTATAGCTGTTATTATCAAATTTACCACCCGCGTGAAGCACCGTCATAATTACCTCTGCAGCCGAGCGCCCCTCTTTCGGATGAATTCCGGTAGGCATGCCTCGGCCATTGTCTTCCACACTGATAGAATTATCAGCATGAATAATGACATTGATTTTATCGCAATGCCCTGCGAGCGCCTCGTCAATCGCATTATCCAGCACCTCAAACACCATATGGTGCAAACCTGAGCCGTCTTGCGTATCACCAATATACATACCGGGGCGTTTCCGCACCGCTTCCAAGCCTTCTAAAACCTGAATGCTTTCCGCGCCGTATTCTTCTCGTTGCTGGTCGGTCATAATAAATAATTCTTTGAATCTAAAAGTGGTTTATATGGCATCTGCGTGCAAGAAAGCAACACAAATATAGTAAATTGGAACTTTTATATTATAACTTATTTTGAACATCACCGCAGGCGGAAATAAACACTAACATTTATCTGTCAAGTCAAACACACATTCAGATTTTTTTCGAAAAATTCCCACTTTCCAACAAACACCATCTAATCCGTTATAATACATAAAATTATTCAGACAGGCATTTATCAAAATATGCCTGTCTGAAAGTGACCTAGCTAGAGAACATTAATCATGCCATGGAACATACCTATATTTCTAACTTGGATGCGCATACTGCTCATCCCTGTTTTTACAGCCTTATTTTACCTTCCTCACAATTGGATTAGCCCTCAAACCATCAATTGGTCTGCTGCCTTCATTTTCACAGCCGCCGCGGTTACCGACTGGTTCGATGGTTTTTTAGCCCGCAGATGGAAGCAGACATCAGATTTCGGCGCTTTCTTAGACCCGGTAGCCGACAAATTGATGGTAGCTGTTGCGCTGATTCTACTAGTCAAGCTAGACCGCACACTTGCCCTTTTCGCCATGATCATCATCGGAAGAGAAATTACCATTTCAGCATTACGCGAATGGATGGCGCAAATGGGTAAACGAGGCAGCGTAGCAGTAGCAACCATAGGCAAATTTAAAACAACAGCCCAAATGGCAGCCATTCTGTGTTTACTGATAGGCTTAGACAATTTCTATGGCTTAAACCTCTTAATCATAGGCAACATCCTGATGTTTATTGCATCCGTATTAACCATCTGGTCAATGTTTTATTACTTAAAAATGGCTTGGCAGGAAATCCGTTAAAAAAATTAAACCAATCTCTTGACACAAATTTTAAAATATTTATAATGGCGTCTTCTTTTGCAGACAGCCTTGCTTCTGCATTACGAACAAAGCGGGAATAGCTCAGTTGGTAGAGCGCAACCTTGCCAAGGTTGAGGTCGCGAGTTCGAGACTCGTTTCCCGCTCCAAACATTCCATAATTATCGAATATGCCCAAAGCGGGAATAGCTCAGTTGGTAGAGCGCAACCTTGCCAAGGTTGAGGTCGCGAGTTCGAGACTCGTTTCCCGCTCCAAACATTCCATAATTATCGAATATGCCCAAAGCGGGAATAGCTCAGTTGGTAGAGCGCAACCTTGCCAAGGTTGAGGTCGCGAGTTCGAGACTCGTTTCCCGCTCCAAATTCCAAACAGCTTAATTTTATTAAAGCTGTTTTTGAATATGGCGAGATGGCAGAGTGGTTATGCAGCGGCCTGCAAAGCCGTGGACGCCGGTTCGATTCCGACTCTCGCCTCCAAAATTTGTTTATACATCCGGTTTACGGCGGGGTGGCAGAGTGTTTATGCTGTGAGGGGTGCAACCTTCATATAGGCCGGTTAAAATCCGCGCCCCCGCCTCCAAAATTTGTTTATACATCCAGCTTACGGCGGGGTGGCAGAGTGTTTATGCTGTGAGGGGTGCAACCTTCATATAGGCCGGTTTAAATCCGCGCCCCCGCCTCCACACCTTTATTAAGGCTGCCATAAGCAGCCTTAATAAATAAGTAATCGCCCGGGTGGTGAAATTGGTAGACACAACGGACTTAAAATCCGTCGGCCCTAATACGGCTGTGCCGGTTCGATTCCGGCTCCGGGCACCACTTTAAACAAGCATTTGAATTTTTTTCAAATGCTTGTTTTTTATCTTTAAGAAAATTAATTCAACTTAAATACCTACAAAAAAGCTGTCTGCAACATAGTTGGCAGACAGCTTTTTTCAGACAGGCATATCACATTATGCCTGTCTCACCCAATCAATACATGCCTTCGCGCTCTTCGCGTGTGCTGATATAGATGTTTTTCACCTGTGTATATGCAGCAAGCATCATTTTATGGGTTTCACGACCGATACCAGATGTTTTGTAACCACCAAACGGAGCACCTGCCGGCAAGCGGTTATAGCAGTTTACCCAAACCCTACCTGTTTCCAATGCACGGGAAACGCGGAGGCAGCGGTTGATATCTTTACTCCAAACTGCACCACCCAAACCGTACTCGGAATCGTTGGCCATTTTGATCACTTCTTCTTCGGTCTTGAACTTAATTACTGTTGCTACCGGACCAAAAATCTCTTCTTGCGAAATACGGTCATCATTACTGTCAGAAGCAATCAGGGTTGGCTCAACGAATTCGCCTTTACCTAATTCGCCACTTTCAATTTTCTTTCCGCCAGTAATAATGCGGGCACCTTCCTGTTCTCCAATCTTCACATATTTCAGAATAGTGTCCAATTGACCGGCGTTCACTTGTGCGCCCATTTGAGTGTCATCTTCCCATGGCAAGCCAACTTTCACTTTCTTGAACTCTTCTGCCAAAGCATTCACAAATTTATCGTAAATACCTTCTTGAACGAAGATACGAGAGCCTGCGCAACACACTTGGCCTTGGTTAAACAAAATACCTTTTTGAGCCCCTTCTAAAGCTTTATCGAAAGGCATATCGTCAAAGAAGATATTGGCAGACTTACCACCCAATTCCAAAGTGGCGGGAACCAGCATTTCGGCAGCCGCAATACCTACGCGACGACCTACGGCAGTTGAACCGGTAAACGCCAGTTTATTGAAACCTTTGTGATGCAGCATATATTCGCCGGATTTAGAACCTTTGCCGGTAATAATGTTTAATACACCTTTAGGCAACAAATGATTCACTTTCTGTGCGAACGACAACAGGCTCAGTGAAGTACTGCTAGAGGGGTGAATCACAATAGTACAACCTGCCGCCAGAGCCGGAGCGATTTTCCAGGCGGCCATCAAGAACGGGAAATTCCATGGAATAATCTGGCCAACTACGCCGATCGGTTCACGCAAAACAATTGATAAATCTTCTTCGTCCAACTGATTGCAAGTACCCTCTTCACCGCGGATTACGCTGGCAAAGTAACGGAAATGATCAGATGCCAAAGGAATATCGGCGGCACGTGTTTCGCGGATCGGTTTACCGTTATCCAGCGTTTCCTGCAAAGCAAATAACTCGGCGTTTTCATCAATCACATCAGCTATTTGGTTTAAAATCAAAGCACGCTCGGTAGCAGTGGTTTTTTTCCAAGTCTTGAACGCCTCTTGCGCTGCTGCTACTGCGGCATCTACATCTTCGTTGCTGGCATCCACAAATTTTGCCAACTCTTCATTGTTAGCCGGATTGTACGAAGCCATCAACTCGCCTTTGGTGCCTTTAGTCCATTCACCGTTAATCAGAAGGCCGTATTCTTTATCAAATACATTCAAGTTTTTTGCCATAATAATTCTCCTTCAATTTTGTAATGGTTTTGTCAAAATGCAGCCGCCCTTGCTCAGATAAATTCAGGGTGCTGAAAACAGCTTAGTCTTTTTTAAAACTTGTTTCAAGTTCAATCATGTTGTTCCATAAATATTACACTGCTATTGATATTGATTTTATTATATATTTTATCTGGCATTTCCTGCAAAAATCCCATTTTACAAAGCTTTCATCTCTGCTTTTTTCAATATGTAAAGTTTTGTTTCTTTCACTTTCTGCATAGGAAATGCCTGTCTGAAAAGTTTTCAGACAGGCATTTCCTATGCAGCCCCTATTTTTTTAAAGAGCAATCACATAATATCCCATATGCAAATTATGCTCTTGTTCAACCTAATAATAAGTCAACGATATCATTACAGCAGCATTAACTTTCCCAGAAGAAATTTTCCCATCTTTATTGATATAATTGGCCACCAATTCAAGACTGTCTTTCTTTTCTTGCATATTCAGCGCCCACCTATGCCCTGCAAACTTAACATCTCTGACCGGTCCGTATTTCAAAGCATTTCCCGGCTGATGCTTTCTGTATAATTTAATCCCAACACCTTTGGCACTTCCTTTTGAGGGTTCAATACTTAAAATATCACTTGTATTCAAAAGATTGTTCATATCAGTAAGCGCAGCAACAGCCTCCACTCCATCATCGCAGTTCAAACGGATTTTTACTTCCCCTCCTTTAGCTTCTCTTCCTAAAAAGCTGATTTGACTAAGACTGATACTCTGCAAACCAATAATTTGATTCAAGTCGGCAGCGTCCACCCTGCAAGTTTTTAATTTTATTGTTGCCTTAACAGGGCTCACCACAATATTCTTGATTTGATTGCCTATCTTGATCTGGGCAATCGGTGAAGTACCGTTTGATACCTGATAAACGCCTGCGTTCGGACGTCCTAACACTCGGTATTTCAATTGGATATCAACTGGATTTTGATGGTTTGCCGGATTGGTCTCGCCAATTTTAACCCACTCACCCCAGTTCAAACTTTGCTGATTGAGTTTGAAATCGACACCGATACTGTTATCCATGCCGATAACTTTATAAAGTTGGTTATCAGCGCCTCCTACCGGCAAAACCATTGCTGTCTCAGGGATACGGGCATAGATAGCGGTTTTTTCTTCACTTTTATCCGACAATATAATCTGCTGATTGGTGCCGCACAACTCTCCAACTGAATCTTCCTCTCTATATTCTATTTCACACTTTCCCACAGATAAGGTAATGGGTTCTTCCGCCCAACAAGAAGTAGAAAATAATGCCGAAGCGAAAACAGCAGGAAAAACCGTAAAGTGTTTTTTCATTATTCTTCCTTATTCCACATAGCCTTATGAGCTAAAACACGCATTTTTCAGAATAAATATTATATTTGGGTTTAAGCTGATTCAAATTGTATGAAAGTGTGCATTTGTCTTTCTTATGTTCGCCCCAAGTGACCGTGAGTTTTCCTGACGGCCGAATATTTTTCACAAATAAGCGACCATCTTGCACACTATAGCCAACAACTTCACCTTGCTCATCTAACACCTCTGCGGCCATCGGCGGAAAAGATCCGTCCTCCAGTTGAGTATCGAAATAAACAATCTTATCTTTCTTTGCGGCCATATCGATAAAACCTACAGTATTGGCCCGGGGTATTATTGCTTTTTCCGTAGCAGAAAGTTCAATATCATCAGGCAAATATTCCGCATCAACACCAATAAAATTAGAACGGTAAGGAGTTAAAGACGCGACTACGCCATAACCCCACCTATCCAACTTACTGCCATTTCCGTTTTTTATCGGTACACCTGAAGCACCTTTTGCCCGAACCAGCGCAAAAGTGTCACTTAAATCATGATTTAATGTGAGTCCATAGGGATGAATGACCACAGCGCCTGTCAAATTGTAGGAAATTTGACTGTTATCTCTGTTGCCACTTATACCTACTCCTGTTTCTACAAACGGAAAACGATAATTAGCATGAGCACTATATTGCGCTTCTCCCATGTTTGGCTTACCGAGAGATATTCCGTAATTGAACTGATTATGTGAGCCCGCATGACCATTTAAAGCAATCCGTGAGTACGCTTGGTCACGATTGGTTCTGCTATGCGAAGAACTCAACCAAACATTGCGCGTCGTGCCAACATCAAACGGAATAGATAAAGTGAGAAATGCCTGTTTATCTTGCTTACCGGTATCTAGATTTTGTTTTTGAGAAAAACCCAAGTGATATTGCATACTGCGGTATGAATTACCGTATCCCAACTGATATTCATGCTGATATCCGCTTCTATGCCAATATTTTTTCGAAATACCGCTTACATACAAGCTTCCAAGCCCGCTTCCTAAATATTGGCTTACAGAAACTTGATACTGACTTTTCAAAGCATCATGATAAACATCACCAAATCCCGCGTTTTGCTCATTCAAATACACAGCATTTTGCAAATCATCAGAATGTTTGGAGAAATACTGCTTCATACCGATTTGCAGTAATGTATCGGTTGTGGGAATTGTCTTATTATAAGAAACTCGGAGATGCGGACTGTTTCTACTCCGTTTGTCGGCATCCGTTAACCTAGAAACAATAAAATCTGTTGAAAGCGAACCTATTTTGCCGCCCCACACTGTTCCGAACAAACTAGATACATAATTGTTGGTAGCTGTAACACCGCTTTGTAAGGTGAGATGATTATTCAAACCATATTGAAGAGAACCTTGCACAACCGCTGAATCATAAACCTTTTTATTTTCCCGGTACTTCCCCGCTGTCAATGTATAGCGGCTTCTTCCCGGACGCAGCATACGGTGTGTGCTGGCAAACGGAACAGTAAACAAACGGCGCATTCCGTCGGACTCAATAACTTCCACTTGAAGCTCTCCAGAATAAGAGCCTAAGTTTAAATCATTAATCACAAACGGACCGGGAGCAACTGTTGTTTCATAAACAACTTGGTTATTATGAGAGACCCTGACCTGTGCATTACTATTGGCAACTCCTTGAATCTCCGGCGCATAGCTTCGTAGCGAATCGGGCAACATACGGTCATCCGAAACCAAAGCAACACCACGAAGACCAAAGCCGTCCATCACATCGCTTCTAGAGAAAAAATCCCCAACTAAAAAACGGCCTTTCAAAGCATCCAGATCATGTTGCGCATACAGTTCATGGTGTTGATATTCCGCACCTTTACCACTCATCCAAGATTGCGCACCCTGCTGCCTTAAAGACCAGCCTCCAGCGTTTATACCGGATCTAATACCCAAATATTGCTGCCGGTTACTCTGACTGTTTTCTGAATTGTATTGATATCCACGAAAATCATAGCGAACAAACGCGGCCGTAATGCCGTTTTGCCAACGGGAAGGTGGAATATAATCGACTGGATGAGCCACCATTAAGGCTTGAGGTATTTCCACATTTAATCGCTGCTCAGATATATTAAATTTTAATTTAATACCGGGCAAAGCTTTAACCGCGCTCACACAAGCATCAGCATCGGGCTCTAAAACCACAGCTTCTGGTTTAAGCTCCAACAGATTGCGCAAGTTTTGGGACCAACACAGCCCTGATATAGGCGCTTTATCATTTTCGACAAATTTAATTAATGAGTTTCCGCGAAACTTTCCATTAACATAAATATCAGAATAATATTCCCCTGCCGCAATCGGCGTGCCGTATTTAAAACGATTTGTATCAACCGGAGCTTGATTTATACTGGTTTTAAAAAAAGATGTATCAAATTCAGCCTCAACCTCGTCTGCTGCATAAGCGAATGAAGATAAAGCCAATGAAATAGTTGAACTTAAAATCGTTAAGCAATGATTTCTTTTCATTTTTCCCCTTTCAGAAAATTTCATTGCCTTTATTTATAATAAAGTAGTTTAATTTTAGTATTGTAAAGCGCTACGGCCTTTCTGAGAGCCTCCATAATCATTAATCAAATGCCATTCTACTGAATCGGCCTGCAAAGGCTGTTTTGGCAATTGGAATGAGTGTTCAGAAAAAGGGGCTACCATGCCTCCTTCCTCCAAATCCTGCTGTGCGGCATTTTTAGCTAATAAACTCAACCCCGAATAAGTAATGAAATAAGGTGTAGGATTTTTAGCAACCAGCTTTTTATCAATAATATGCCAAGTTACTTTTTCATATGCATTATTAACGCTATATGGCAGATTGGCAGGCCTAAAGAAAAACTTCAAACGGCTTCTTACAGCAAACTGTATATAATTGCCGCTTTCGGCTAACTGTTCTTTTTTCGGTTTGGGCGGAACATCCAAAATATTCAAATAAAACAAAGTTTCCCTATCCTGTGCGAGAGGTTCACCGGTATAACGGATGCGTAATGTTTGTCGCGTATCTGCCTCAATCCTTGTCACAGGAGGCGTAATGATGAATGGTGCTTTTTTGCCCGTTTCAACAGCATTGAATTCCGAAAAATCCAGCCACGATTGGATTAAAGACGGCGCTGTTCCAGTGTTTTGCAACTGAACCGTTGTTATCGGTTTATCTGCATTAAAAACAACTCTGGTTGTGCCGATTACCACATTTGCCTGCGCAGACAATGCAGCCAATCCCATAACAAAGCCTATTAATATTTTTCTCATAATCATTTTTCACCGTGTGTTTTAAAAAATACTCTCCCTACTTCGCTTTGGTAGGGAGAGTAGCGAATATTTTACTATTGTTTATGTTTATTGGTAATCGAAACCAAACGGAACAGTTGTAAATACAACACCAGGCTCTACTGTACCGTTAGCATAATATTGCGCAGTAAAATCAAAAACCGGATCTGAAGAAGCAGCCAATTGTTTAATTTCAACTTCCTGTTCATTTGCCGATTTACGGAGGTCAATCTTATTACCGCTTGCATTCAAAAGCTGAACTTCCACATTTTTAGCTTTATTGGCAGCTGAGGAGTTATCAACCAAATTACCAGTATTCTGATTAATGGCATGATGGTCATTCAAAAAGTAGATTTTTACGCCTGTCTTACGATCACCTTCTTTATCAGCCACAACAGGGCAGTTTGTTAACTGCAAAGTAAATTTTGTTTGACCGGCAACTTGGCCTTCTTTCTTCAAAAGATTGCTTTCTACTCTTGGAAGCTCAACGTTACGCTTTACTGAATTTGTTTCAATATAGCATGAACTAGCGTAAACAAGACCGCTAAAATTAATCATGCCTTGAGTTTTTCCACTACTTTCAATTTTTGAAACAGGAGCACTAACACTTGGAGCAACTGCCTCTTTATCACCATGAATTTCAACACTATGCTCAGTATTATCAGCAAAAACCGGCATAGAAACAGCAAAAATAGAAGCCAAACATAGAGTTTTTAATGTTTTATTCATACGACATCTCCCTTAGATTATTAAATATCATATTTAAAGAATGAATTATATATATTAAAAATCAAACATCATATATACAATTGGTAGAATCCAAGATAACTGTTCTTAGATGAATGAATTATCCAATATCGGAATTTGTATTGTCAACCTAAAAATCAACATTTTTTTGCAATTGTTAAAAAAAACAAACATTAAAAATAAATTTTTAACAAAATAAAACCTTTAAAAAGATTAAAAATAATAACTTTTGTTATTATTTTTAATAATATCAACCAACCAATCTATAATAAATATGATATTTAGTATACAAATATCATATTTAATCAAGAAACATTAAGATCACACTAAATATTTTATCTAAAAATTCAAAATATAATAACTTAACAAAATATTAACAATTGTTACCAATAAACATACAATTTCCCAAACCTTTGTAAAGCAAACACAAGCCATTGTCACAGCCTGGTAACAAACAATGGATAAATGCTGAAAAATATCGGTTTATCTGTATAGCTTTCTGGTCAAAGCAGATACTTCCCTTTTTTACTTTAAAAAATGCCTGTCTGAATTTTTTCAGACAGGCATTTTTGCCCGCGCTTTCGAATAGTTTATTTTATGTAAAACAAAGTAATACCCCGTTGTAATGCTTGCCAAACTTAATTGAGCATATAATCATGCACAAACCCGGTGCGCCGGATTTTTCAAACAATATATTTAAGGAGTCAAAAATGGGCTTGTTTAGCTTCATCAAAAACGCAGGTGAAAAACTGTTTGGTAAAGACGAAAAAGAAGTGGCCGCCGCTGCCGCTGCCAATATGGCAGAATTAAACCAAAAAGCTGCGACTGCCATCCAAACCTATATCGAAAAACAGAATCTCGGCCTGAGCGGATTAAGCGTTGCTTTCGATGGAGCCAGCGGCAAGGTAACTCTAAGCGGGTCTGCACCTTCTCAGGAAGCGGCAGAAAAAGCGGTTTTGGCTGCGGGCAACGTAACCGGTGTATCCGATGTTGAAAACAAGCTTTCATATCCTGCTGCTGCCGAAGCCCAGTATCATGACGTAGTCAGCGGCGACACCTTATCCGCGATTGCTAAAAAATACTATGGTGATGCCAACCAATACATGAAGATTTTTGAAGCCAACAAACCCATGTTGAGCGACCCGAACAAAATCTACCCGGGTCAAAAACTGCGTATTCCACAATAAAGCCGCAATATATCCAAGCCGTTTGAAACCTTTCAAACGGCTTTTTTGCCCGCCGATAATTCACAGGATGCCTGCTATGAAATTTCCTACACATCTTTTACGCCCACACTACGCCGTTTTGCTTGGCTTACCTGATAATGCTTCCTTAACCATACCGCTGCACCCATTCAAATGGCACGAAGACTATGACGAAGAAGAAACCGAAATCCGTCTCGACAGCATCAGGCTGCCTTCGCTCCAACCGGAGGATTTAATCGGCCGAACCTTCCGATTTCCCCTTAATGATGCAGCAGCCACCCGAACCACGCCCTATATCGACGGATCCATTTATCTGGATAATGTGCACCATCCGATTGATATCGAATCCTTAACTTTCCAAGCCAATGCTGACGGCAGCGTTTCCGTTACCATCAAGGGCGTTTATCGTTTTGAATGCGAAGGTTTGGAAGATTATGTTGACACACCTTTTACCTTAACCACCACTGTCGGCTTTACAGAGCCTGATGAGGGCTAATTTTATGCTTTCGCTAGAAGAGGTAACCGCCCATATCAGAGCCTGTCTGAAAGACAATCCCACACCTGCCGATATTGCCGCACACTTCGGCTACAGCCGCTTCTATCTCAGCCGCTGGTTTCATTTTCAGACAGGCATTTCCATGCGCGACTACATTGCCGCCCTCAAAATCGAACAAGGCATCGAGCCCTTAGTTGAAGGCAAAAGCATTATCGAATCGCAACTGGAAGCCGGCCATGCCAGTGCAGGCACATACAGCCGGCGCTTCCATTTGCACACAGGCCAAACCCCGCGCGACTACCGCAACCAGGCAGCAGCCGTAAGCCGCATTTTTAACGAACAGGTTTCCGATCACACCTCCCGCGCCCTTCCCCATTACAGCTTCGAGCCTGAAAAACACCTGCAACCGCATCCTCTCAGCATCTCCATTTCAGGCGCAAATCCGCACAGCGTAGTATTTGCCGGCCTGTTTCCCGAGCCTATCCCCCGCGGAGTACCCATAGTCGGCAATGCCTTATTCCATACCAGAAGTTTCTCAATCCGCAATGTGCCCAACGGTATTTATTACCTGCTCGGTTGCGAAATCGAACCCAGCCTCAACCCTTTGCACTATTTCCGCCTCGACCACTGCCTGCGCGGCATCCACCCCGAACCCATTTGCTTTCCTTTGGCCGCTCCGCTTAAAGTAAGCTTAAACATGCGTCCCTTCCAATCCAGCGATCCGCCGATTACCGTCAATCTGCCCAAGCTGCTGTTTGAATTTATCAAAGCCCAGCGCAATCCGTGATAAATAGCTGTTCTTTAAATACCTTACTATTGCCGCAAGGCCTGTCTGAAAACAAACGGGCTTCTCCCAATCAAACCACACAAGGAGAACACCATGAAATTCATTCCATATCTTTACTTCAACGGCGATTGCGCCGAAGCCATTGAATTCTACGCGCAACTTTTCAGCGGTAAAATAACCGATCGTTATACATACAACGATATGCCGCCTGAACCCGATATGCCGCCCTTATCCGAATCCGATAAACAAAAAATCATGTATGCCCAGTTAACAATCGGTTCGCAAACCTTAATGGCATCCGACATTGTCTCCGAGCTATGCGCCACAGGCAGCGGCTATCAGAAACCTCAAGGTATGCAAATCAACATCAGCGTTGATACCCCTTCAGAGGGCCGGCGCATTTTCGATGCCCTGGCAGAAGGCGGTACAATCGAAATGCCGTTTGAAGCAACTTTCTTTTCCCGAGGCTTCGGTATCGTTACCGACCGCTTCGGCACGCCCTGGTCAATAGACAGCGGTGACGCAGGGCTTGGCCAATAAGGCTACCTCTTTCATCCAATCAACACAAAACAATGCCTGTCTGAAGCTTTTTTCAGACAGGCATTTTCACATACTTCCAAATAATCCGCTGATTAGTTTTTATCCAAATCAACCAATTTGTTTTTGGCAATCCACGGCATCATGCCGCGTAACTGTGCGCCTACTTTTTCAATCTCATGATCCGCATTCAAGCGGCGGCGTGCGGTCATGCTGGCGTAGTTGGTTGCGCCTTCTTGAATGAACATTTTGGCATATTCGCCTGATTGGATGCGGTAAAGCGCTTTTTTCATCGCTTCTTTGGTTGCCGGCGTAATCACTTCGGGACCGGTTACATATTCACCGAATTCCGCATTATTGGAAATCGAGTAGTTCATATTGGCAATGCCGCCTTCATACATCAAATCTACAATCAGTTTCAACTCATGCAAGCATTCGAAGTAAGCCATTTCCGGCGCATAACCGGCTTCCACCAATGTTTCGAAACCGCATTTCACCAACTCTACGGCGCCGCCGCACAATACGGCTTGTTCGCCGAACAAATCGGTTTCGGTTTCTTCACGGAAGTTGGTTTCAATCACACCGCCTTTGGTACCGCCGTTGGCCGCTGCGTAAGACATCGCAATATCACGGGCTTTACCGGATTGGTCTTGGTAAATCGCAATCAGGGTCGGCACACCGCCGCCTTTCAAGTATTCGCTGCGCACGGTGTGACCCGGGCCTTTGGGCGCAACCATGATTACGTCCAAATCTTTGCGCGGAACGATTTGGTTGTAGTGAACGTTGAAACCGTGGGCAAATGCCAATACGGCACCTTCTTTCAGGTTGGGCTCAATTTCGTTTTTATATACGACAGGCTGGTTTTCATCAGGCAGCAGAATCATTACCACATCGGCCGCTTTGGTTGCATCCGCAACGCTGCGTACATCATGGCCGGCAGCCTCGGCTTTTTTCCACGAACCGCCTCGGCGCAGACCGATTACCACGTTTACACCTGAGTCTTTCAGGTTTGCAGCATGGGCATGTCCTTGAGAACCATAGCCGATAATGGCAACGGTTTTACCTTTGATCAATGACAAATCAGCATCTTTATCATAAAAAACTTGCATGTGAAATTTCCTTAAGTAAACAATAAGCAGGTAGCAAATCGGGGGTTAATCAATATTTTCAGAAACATCCTTCAGCAGCATCACTTCCACGTCTTCAACTTTATTTTCTATCGCCTGCAAAAAGCTTTGAAAATGTTCCGAAGCGTTGTGCCGGTCAACCGCTTCGGCGTTTTGCCAGTTTTCAAAAAATACAAATCTGTTCTCATTTTCAGTATCTTGATGCGAGTCATACCGGATATTGCCCGCTTCCTTTCGGCTGGCGGCAACCAAATTCCTCAATACTTCCAAAAGCTCGCTGCGGTGCTCGGGCTTCGTCGTGATAACAGCGGTAATCTTAACCTTGCTCATCCCTTTTCTTCCTCTACAACTTACGATACTGAAATGGTGTCGGCACAAATGCTTTAATTTCTGAATTTTTATTTTTCAGACAGGCATCCAATATTTACATGCCTGTCTGAAACCAAACGGCTAAATGAACACAGGATAAATCTAAATTCTCAAAATCCGCTCGCCGCGACCGATACCGGCTGCGCCGGTACGCACGGTTTCAAGAATCTGCGCTTTTCCAACGGTTTCCAAAAATGAATCGAGTTTATCGGAAGAGCCTGTGATTTCAACAGTGTAGGTTTTGTCTGTAACATCCACAACGCTGCCGCGGTAGATCTCGGTGAGCCGTAAAAACTCATCGCGGTCTTTGCCGACGGCGCGCAGTTTCACCAACATCAGCTCCCGTTCCACAAAGCGGCTTTCATTAAGATCCACCACTTTAATCACTTCAACCAGCTTGTTCAGCTGCTTGGTAATCTGCTCGATAACGGTTTCGTCGCCATTGGTTACGATAGTCATACGGGAAAGCGTTTTATCCTCGGTAGCGGCAACCGAAAGCGAGTCAATGTTGTAATCGCGGGCCGAAAACAAACCTACCACGCGGCTCATCGCGCCTGATTCGTTTTC
This sequence comes from Neisseria canis, assembly GCF_900636765.1. Classification (NCBI taxonomy): domain Bacteria; kingdom Pseudomonadati; phylum Pseudomonadota; class Betaproteobacteria; order Neisseriales; family Neisseriaceae; genus Neisseria; species Neisseria canis. Next base: position 1,465,408 of record NZ_LR134313.1, on the reverse strand, counting down.
CATCAGGATAGATAATATATGTCGCATTATGGCACGCTCCTTGTATCGTAATCGCGGTCTGTTACATCATTCACATCGGAATCTTGGGGGGTTTGGCGCATATGGAGCGGCAACACCATTTCATCCAAGCCTTTACCGTTGCCCACCATTGGGAACACATTCTGCTTCTTGTCCGTGATGAAATCCAAAAACACCAAACGGTCTTTCTGTTTCAACGCTTCAAGCAGCGCGCCCTCGACATCGGATTTATTGTGTACACGGATACCTACATGGCCATAAGCTTCGGCCAATTTGACGAAATCCGGCAGGGAATCAAAATAAGTTTCCGATTCACGGTTACTGTAATAAAGCTCCTGCCATTGGCGGACCATGCCCAAATAACCGTTATTCAGCGTAACGATATTAATCGGCAGTTTGTATTGGAAGCAGGTTGAGAGCTCTTGGATGTTCATCTGAACAGAACCTTCGCCCGTAATACAGAACACATCCTGATCAGGCGCCGCCAGTTTGGCACCCATTGCATAAGGTATGCCCACACCCATCGTACCCAAACCGCCGGAATTCAGCCATTGGCGCGGGCGTTCAAACGGATAATATTGCGCGGCAAACATTTGGTGCTGCCCCACATCCGACGTAATAATCGCGGAATTATTGGTTACCTCTGCCAGCTTCTGAACCACATATTGGGGCTTGATAAGCTCTCCATCGTCTTCAAACCACAAGCAATCGCGGCTGCGCCAGTTTTCAACTGTCTGCCACCATTTTTCAAGTGCGGTTTCATTAAGATGAAGCTCTTGTTTTTTCCACAAACCGATCATTTCGGCCAAAACGTTTTTCACATCGCCTACAATCGGCACATCCACTTTGACACGTTTGGCAATGCTTGAAGGGTCGATATCGACATGAATGATTTTCTTGGCCTTTTCAAAGAATTTTGAAGGCACGGAAACCACACGGTCGTCAAAACGCGCACCGACGGCCAATACCACATCGGCATTTTGCATGGCCAGATTCGCTTCATAAGTACCGTGCATACCCAGCATACCCACAAATTGGCGGTCGCTTGAAGGGTAGGCGCCAAGCCCCATCAGCGTTCCGGTACACGGCGCGCCAGTAAGTTTGACAAAGTCAATCAATTCCTGATGGGCGTTGCCTAAAACAATACCGCCGCCAAAATAAACGATAGGCCGTTTGGCAGAAGCAAACATTTGCACCGCTTTTTTAATTTGCCCTGTATGGCCTTGCGTAACCGGCTGGTATGAACGGATAAAGATATCTTCTTGCGGATAGCTGAATTTCGCCATCGCCTGGGTAACATCTTTAGGAATATCCACAACCACGGGGCCGGGGCGGCCGCTGGCGGCAATTTGAAACGCTTTTTTAATCGTGGTTGCCAAATCATTGATGTCGGTAACCAGAAAATTGTGTTTTACGCATGGGCGGGTAATACCCACAGTATCCACTTCCTGAAACGCATCGCTGCCGATTGCGGGCGTACCTACCTGCCCCGAAATCACCACGATTGGAACGGAATCAGAATATGCCGTAGCAATACCTGTTACCGCATTGGTTACACCCGGGCCGGAAGTGACCAAAGCCACACCCACCTTGCCGCTGGTGCGGGCATAAGCATCTGCCGCATGCACCGCTGCCTGCTCATGGCGAACCAAAATATGCTTGAATTTGTTTAATTGAAAAAGCGCATCATAAATTTCGAGAACTGCGCCGCCGGGATAACCAAAAACGTAATCCACGCCTTCGGCTTTAAGACTCTGCACGAGTATTTGTGCACCTGATAATTGCATGATTGCCTCTTTATATTCTGCAGGTAAACCAATAGGAAGCATCAGCTTCGCCACAGCATCTGTAATGCTTGTTTTCCGAACAACGATTTAGGGTACGCGATACGGAACCATCCGGCGACAACCAAGCGCTCCAATCAATTGAGATAGCTGCTTGAGGTTTATTAAAAGTTAAAAAAGAATAAAGTTTGCGTAAGGTAGCGCAAATTATCGGTGAAATCAAGCGAAATTACAGCCTATTTCAAAATAAACCGGCAGGCTTGAGGTAAGGATAAGGATTAGGGATAACGGTTAAACACATTAACCGCAACCAAACACGGTTTAAATTTTAGGAATCTAAAAAGCAGCCGCATTTCACATTAACTTGGACTGCTTTAAAAACTTTCAGAATATTTGGCGCACCCGACTGGGATCGAACCAGCGACCTTCAGCTTCGGAAACTGACGCTCTTCCAACTGAGCTACGGGTACAGGCGAGCGATAAGATACCCGAAAAATGGCGCTTTGGCAAAATTTTATTGTGTTGTTTCGTGTTTTTTACACAGTGCGGCTCCGGCTTATACGCCGTCACAATTATGCGTTTGATCGTGATAAAATCAGTTTTTAGCCTTTTTTTGAGATAAGCCAAACTTAAATGATTGGAAAACACGCCCGAATTCAGTATAATCCAGCAAATTATTGTTAATGCAATTTAACAAATCAATAAAATTCAGTCCCAAACGATATCTATCGGCGAGGCCAAAACACATGAACCATACAACCAAACAAAATGTTCGCGGATCTACTGCGTTTACCTTGGTCAGCGGCATTGTTATTCTTCTGGCAACTTTGTTTTTCTTAGTGCGCTTGGCAACCAGCGGCTATTTCAGCAATGTTGATGAAATGACTGCCGATGCCGTTGAGACTCGCATTATGCCCATCGGCAATGTAACTATGGGTGACGGCGTGCCCGTCGGCTTGCGCCAAGGCGACAGAATTTTCCAAAAAGTATGTGTCCAATGCCACGCTACCGACAGCACTGTAGCCGGCGCACCGCGCATTACCAATAATGCCGACTGGGCTCCGCGTATTGCCAAAGGTTTCGATACTTTGTTCAGCCACGCTTTAAACGGTTTTAACAATATGCCTGCCAAAGGCGGCGCAAGCGATTTGACTGATGATGAATTGAAACGCGCCATCGCATACATGACAAACCAATCAGGTGGTAAATTCGAAGCGCCTGCAGTGCCTGCTTCGGCAGCTTCTGATGCTGCTGCTTCAGGAGCGGCTCCGGCAGCTGCCGCATCATCTGCTTCTCCTGCACAAGCCAGCGCGAAAAAATAATTTAGCTGTTTTTAATAAAAAGCGTACCCAGTCGGGTACGCCTTTTTGCTTAAATTTATATGTCGGAATATACGATGGCAAATCAACCTGTTAAACCGCTTTTTATTATGAAGGGTATTGCAGTATATAAAGCCGGGGCAATTCCCGATACCCGATTATTCAATCGGATCATTCCACAATACCGTTTAAAATCAGCAGCACAATGCCTGTCTGAAAAAAGGTTTCAGACAGGCATTGCTTAAGAGAAACCGAGGCAGTATGAACAACTCCCAACAACTTTACATCGGCATTATGTCCGGCACCAGCATGGATGGTGCCGACGCAGTGTTCATCCGCATGAACGGCACGCAATGGCAGGCGGCCGAAGCTCATGCGTTCATACCCTATTCCAACCAATTAAAACAGTCTTTGCTCGACTTGCAAGACATCGGCGAAAACGAGCTGCATAAAAGCATGACACTCGCCCAAGAGCTCAGTTCGCTCTATGCCGAAACGGTTCATACCCTTCTTGAGAAAACCGGCATAGGCCCGCAGGAAATTACCGCCATCGGCTGCCACGGCCAGACCATACGCCATGCACCCGAATCCTCATACAGCATACAGCTGGTCAACCTTTCACAGCTTGCAGAACAAACCGGCATTTTCACCGTGGGCGATTTCCGCAGCCGCGATTTAGCGGCAGGCGGCCAGGGAGCGCCCTTAGTGCCTGCGTTTCACGAAGCGGTGTTCAAGTCCGACAAGGAAACCCGTGTCGTGCTTAATCTGGGCGGCATTGCCAACATCAGCGTGTTACCGGCCGATTCACACGCATTTGGTTTCGATACCGGCCCCGGCAATATGTTGATGGATGCGTGGGTTAACTCAATTTGGCAACAGGCATACGACGCAAACGGTGAAAAAGCAGCGCAAGGTACCATCTTGCCCGATCTGCTGGCCGAGCTGCTCGCCCATCCTTATTTCCGGCTCCCGCCGCCCAAAAGCACGGGACGCGAGCTGTTTTCATTAAATTGGTTGCGCACATTCTTAAGCGGCCGGGAAAATCCCCACGACGTTTTGCGCACCCTGCTTGAATATACGGCCCGCAGCGCCGCAAAAGCCATTGCGCAATCCGCTCCCGACGCACGGCAGGTGTATATCGGCGGAGGCGGCATACGCAACAGCTTGCTGGTTGATACGCTTCAAACCCGTTTACAGCCGCACAACATCACACTACACAGCACTGCCGAATTAAACCTTGATCCGCAATGGTTGGAAGCGGCCGCATTCGGCTGGCTTGCCGCCTGTTGGATTAACCGCATACCCAGCAATCCGCACCACGCCACAGGCGCCCGCAAGCCCTGTATTTTGGGTGCCGGATACTATGCTTGACGGGGCGCCGGTCTCTTTGATGCCTGTCTGAAACCCTGTTTTCAGACAGGCATCGGCTTTCTTACTTTCCAACGGATACTGTATAATCCGCACTATTCGTCCCCGCATAACGCTATTCAAACAAACAGAATGTTCCGCTTCACATCATTCAGACAGGCATCAGCTTAACCTTATGGCAAACACATCACCTCAAAAACCCAAATCACCCCACGGCAGAACAACACGCAAATCACTTGTCACGCCCAAACCGCAAGCCGAAAAACCCTTGCCGAAAACCAAAGTCGACATCAAGCCGCCCAAACGGCCCAAAGGCGTTGTGAGCAATCAAGAAAAAAACAAACGCAACGAACACATTGCCAACCTTGTGGGCGACACACTTTGGCTGCTCGGTTTGGTGGCCGTGATTTATATTGCCGTATCGCTTTTGAGCTTTTCCATGACCGACCCGGCCTGGTCGCGCAGCGTGCCGGCCGCAGATGACGTGCGCAACATGGGCGGGCTTTTCGGCGCTTATTTTTCCGACATCAGCTATTATCTGTTCGGCCTTTCATTTTGGTGGTTTCTGATTGCCGGACTGGTTTTTCTGATAAAAAATTTCCGCCCGCTGCAAAAGCCCGAGCAAAAACCTTACAACACCGGCATTGCGCTGGCCGCCCTGATAGTGTTGCTGCTGTGCAGCCCTGTTTTGGAAGTGTTTATTTTAAAGGACGAGTTGGCAGGCGAATTGCCCGTGGGCGCGGGCGGGCTGTTCGGTTCGTATATCGCATCAGGCATGAGCTGGCTGCTCGGCAACACCGGCAGCCTGTTGATTATGCTGGTGATTCTGCTGTTGGCGCTGTCTTTACTGATTCAGGTTTCCTGGTTAGACATGATGGAAAAAACCGGCCAGAAAATGGAATGGGCATGGACGAAATTCCAGCGTAGGAAAAGCGGCTATATCGCCGAAATGCCCGACTCAAAAACCACCCGCCGCATGGTGCGCGAAGCCAAACAAATTACCGCAGAACCTGCGCCTATGTTGGAAAACAGCAGCAGCAACCGCAAAGCCGTGCCCGTTTCCGTAGCACCGCCGGTTCCCATACAAACCACGCTCTTCGACGATAAAGGCAAAGCCGCCGAGCCGCTGCCGCCCGGCGAATATGCCAAACCCAGCCTGCATTTGCTCAGCACCCCGAAAAACGATGTGCCTCCGCCGAATCCCGAAGTGTTACAGCAAACCGCCGAACGCATCGAAGCCAAACTATTGGAATTCGGTATTGAAGTGCAGGTGGTCAGCGCTACCGCCGGCCCCGTGATTACCCGTTTTGAAATCGAGCCGGCGCAAGGTGTGAAAGGCAGCCAGATTGTGAACCTTTCCAAAGACTTGGCGCGTTCGCTTTCCATGCAGTCGGTGCGCGTGGTGGAAACCATCCCCGGCAAAAACACTATGGGCATCGAAATTCCCAACGAGCGCCGCCAAGAAGTGTTGCTGCAGGAAATCTTTTCTTCTTCCGTATTTAACGATGCCAAATCCAAGCTTACCGTTGCTTTGGGTAAAGACATTGCCGGCGTGCCGGTAGTGGGCGACTTGGCCAAAATGCCGCACCTGCTGGTCGGCGGCATGACCGGTTCGGGCAAGTCGGTGGGTGTGAACGCCATGATTATGTCCATGCTGTTCAAGGCCACACCCGACGAAGTACGCTTCATCATGATCGACCCGAAAATGCTCGAATTGAGCGTGTACGACGGTATTCCGCACCTGCTCTGCCCCGTGGTAACCGACATGCGCGAAGCCGGTCAGGCGCTCAACTGGTGCGTTACCGAAATGGAAAAACGCTACCGTCTGCTTTCCCATGCGGGCGTGCGCAATTTAGAAGGTTTCAATAAGAAAATCGAAGAAGCCAAAGCGGCAGGCAAACCGATTCCCAACCCCTTCAGCCTCAACCCCGACGATCCCGAGCCGCTGGAAAAACTGCCGCTGATTGTGGTGGTGATTGACGAATTGGCCGATTTGATGATGACCGAACGCAAAGCCGTTGAGCAGCAAATCGCCCGCCTGGCGCAAAAAGCGCGCGCAGCCGGCATCCACATGATTGTCGCCACCCAACGCCCGAGTGTGGACGTGATTACCGGCCTCATTAAAGCCAATATCCCAACCCGCATGGCCTTTACCGTACAAAGCAAAATCGACAGCCGCACCATTCTCGACCAAATGGGCGCGGAAGATTTGCTCAAATACGGCGACTTGCTGGTCCTCCAACCGGGCAACGCCGAACCGACCCGTTTGCAGGGCGCGTTTGTGTCCGACCACGAAGTGCATGAAGTGGTGTCGCATATCAAACGCCAAGCACCGGCCAACTATATCGAAGGCCTGCTTACCGGCGAGGCCGCGCTGGAAACCACCAATGTGGTCAACCCCAATGCCAACAGCGACGAATTGTTTGATCAGGCTGTGGCGTTTGTGCTGGAATCGCGCAAAACCTCGATTTCCTCGCTGCAACGCCATCTGCGAATCGGCTACAACCGCGCCGCCAATCTGGTTCAAGCGCTGGAAGAAGCCGGCGTGCTTTCCGAAGCCGATTCAAGCGGCGCACGAAAAATACTGGCACAAAAAGACAACCTCTAAACCAATGCCTGTCTGAAACATCTTTCAGACAGGCATTTTTACATTATTCCGAATACCGATTAAATTCAAAACCATAAGCCACCACCAACTTATATCGCCGAATTTTACCGTTTATCCAAAGCATACGCGATTGAACCTAACACCGTTCAAACAGTCAAACGCCCAAAGGAGATTGACCGTAATGAAATACAAACATTTTGTAACGCCTCTACTACTCGCATTCGCCTTATCCGCATGCGGCTCAGGCCAGCCCGATAACGAGCTTTCCTCCTCCGAAGAGCAGGCACACATCGAGAGTGCCAGCGGTGCCTATGCAGATGCCTCCGAAGCACCGCCGCCCGATATGCTGCCCGATGATTACGCTTCAGGCGAAGCACCGCAAGACTACGACAACCTGATTCCCGCCGACGGCAACCGCACGGTAAGCTACCGCTCCGACAAAGGCGCCGCCACCGCAGTATACGACAACTCTGGCGAGATGCCCGTTGTCCGCCTGACCGTCGGCAGCCAGCCCGAAACCGTGTTAAAACAAACCGATGCCCTGCCTCAAGGCGCGGTTTACAGCAACGGCAGCACCACTTGGGAAACAGACGGCTCCTCCGCCAAACTCACCCAAGGCGGCTCCAGTACCAACTTCACCGAAGCCCTAACCCCGGGCGAAACGCCGGCCGCATCTGCCGCATCGGCTAAATAAGCGCTGCATACGGAAAACATAAAAAATGCCTATCTGAAAAAGTTTCAGACAGGCATTGCTACTGTGATTAAAGCTTAATCAACCAGCTTCACATCACCCTGCATCACAGAGAAATGCGCCGGGAAAGTGCAGAAAAATTTATAACCGGCGTTAGGATCAAGCCGGCTGGTTTTAAATGCCACACTGGCTTCCTGACCGCCGCCGATCATATCGGTGTGGGCTACAATAGCCGGATTGTCGGCTTTCAAATAACCCGAATCAGGCCCTGCACCGGAACCTTCGCTGGCCACGGCAGAAGCATCATCCGCTTTGGTAATCACAATGTTGTGGCCCATACTGGTTACCGGCATAGAGCCGGTATGCTTCAGCGTTACTTTGAATGTTTCGCATGATTTCTTCACGGAAATCTCGTTGGTGCTGTATTTCATCTGATCGCCGGTTTCCACCACAACACTACACTCGGCAGGCACGCTTGCCGGATCGACTTTTTCCGCGGCAACCGCTGCGGAAGCGCCTTCGGCGGCAGGAGCGGAAGCCGCCGGTGCGGAAGCCTGTTCGGCAGGCTTGGCAGCTTCTTGCGAACAGGCGCTCAAAGCCAATGCAACGGCAGAAATCAATGCTAAATAAGCTTTCATATAACTTTCCTCACTCAGTTATTAGTAGAATAAAAAATGAATGTTTAATCAAAAACGAGTATGCAGATTTAACCTGCTTTTTACTTTGCGTTAAATCAAACTTTCCAGCAGCAAACACGCTTACCGGTGTTTATCGGTCAACTTGCGCAAAGCCGCGGCCAACTCGGGATGATGCGCCAAGCGTTCGGCAGAATCGTCAAGCGCATCCAGCGCGTTCCGGCTCAATTTAAGCCTGTTTTCTTTAGCCGCACGCCCGGGCTTTGGCGCCGCCTTAACGCGCACGCCGGCAATTCGGCTGTCTGCTTGCTGCATCTTTGCCAACAAACCCGGCGCAATCATCCGCAAACGGCTCAAAGCCATATTGTTCGCCGCCAGAATAATCAGGCAGCCTTCCGCATCAATGCAGGCCACCTGGGCATATCCGTGCAAATTGGGCGGCAGAAGCTTTTTGATTTCACGGTCGAGCCGCCGCCATTGCTGCGCTTGGGCAAGCAGGCCGGCCAGCCGTTTATCGCCTTTGCCGAGTTGGTAGAGATCCATGTTGGTTAAAATACTTGAAATTGTCTAAATCTAACGCCATTTCGCCAAGCATTGTAACTTTAACGATATAGCGTGTGTTAAAATACTCCGTTATTGCCGAAGAAGCCGCACACGGCGCCTGCCCTTGCCAAAAGTCCAACAAACGCAACGCAGCCGCCCTTTAACACGGCTTTCTTCTTTTAGAAAGGCTCAGGAATTAACCATTATGCTCACTAACTTAGCAAAAAAAGTATTTGGCAGCCGCAACGACCGCCTGTTGAAACAATACCGCAAAACCGTTGCCAAAATCAATGCGCTCGAGCCGGAAATGCAAGCCCTTTCCGATGCCGAGCTTCAAGCCAAAACCCCTGAATTCAAAAAACGCCTGTCTGAAGGCGCCACGCTCGACGACATTCTTGTAGAAGCGTTTGCCGTGTGCCGCGAGGCCAGCCGCCGCATTTTGGGCATGCGCCATTTCGACGTACAGCTTATCGGCGGCATGGTTCTGCACTACGGCAAAATCGCCGAAATGCGTACCGGCGAAGGCAAAACTCTGGTGGGCACGCTGCCTGTATATCTCAATGCACTCTCCGGCAAGGGCGTGCATGTGGTTACAGTAAACGATTACCTTGCCAGCCGTGATGCGGCAACGATGGAGCCGCTGTATAACTTCTTAGGCCTTACCGTCGGCGTGATTGTCAGCAATCTGGAGCAGTTTTACCGCCAAAGCGCTTATGGTGCCGACATCACTTACGGCACCAACAACGAATTCGGCTTCGACTACCTGCGCGACAATATGGTTGTCGACCAATACGATAAAGTGCAGCGCGAGCTGAACTTCGCCGTGGTCGATGAAGTGGATTCCATTTTGATCGACGAAGCCCGTACGCCGCTGATTATCTCCGGCCAAGCCGACGACAACGTACAGCTTTACCAAATCATGAACCAAGTGCCGCCCCTGCTCGACCGCCAGGAAACGGAAGAAGGCGCGGGCGATTACTGGGTGGATGAAAAAGCCCATACTGTTCTGTTAAGCGAAAGCGGCCACGAAAAAGCCGAGCATATTCTCGGCGAAATGGGCTTACTCAAAGAAGGCACTTCACTCTATTCGCCTTCCAGCATCGCCTTGATGCACCACCTGATGGCCGCTTTGCGCGCGCACAGCCTGTTTCACCTTGACCAGCACTATGTCATTAAAGACGGCGAAATCGTGATTGTCGACGAACACACCGGCCGCCTGATGGACGGCCGCCGCTGGTCCGACGGCCTGCATCAGGCCGTTGAAGCCAAAGAAGGCGTGGAAATCAAGCGCGAAAACCAAACACTCGCCTCAATCACGTTCCAAAACTACTTCCGCCTATACGAAAAGCTTTCGGGCATGACCGGCACGGCCGATACCGAAGCCTACGAATTCCAAAGCATCTACGGCTTGGAAACCGTCATCATTCCGACCAACCGCCCCATCCAGCGCAAAGATTATAACGACCAGATTTTCCACAGCGCAGAAGAAAAATACGAAGCCGTTATCAAAGACATCCAAGCATGCCACGAAAGAGGCCAGCCCGTATTGGTGGGCACCACTACCATCGAGAACTCCGAATTGGTTTCGCACCTGCTCACCCAAGTGGGCTTGCCGCACAACGTATTGAATGCCAAAGAACACCAACGCGAAGCCCTGATTGTTGCCCAAGCGGGCAAACCGGGCATGATTACCGTAGCCACCAATATGGCCGGCCGCGGTACGGATATTGTGTTGGGCGGCAACGTCAAGCATCAGAGCAACGCCATCCGTACCGACGAAACGCTTTCTGAAGAAGAAAAAGATGCACAAATCCGCGCGCTTGAAGAAGGCTGGGAAGCCGACAACCAACGGGTATTGGATGCCGGCGGCCTGCACATCATCGGCACGGAACGCCACGAGAGCCGCCGCATCGACAACCAATTACGCGGCCGCTCCGGCCGTCAGGGCGACCCGGGTTCCAGCCGTTTTTACCTTTCGTTTGAAGACCCGCTGCTGCGCCTGTTTGCCTTAGACCGCGCCGCAGCCATCCTCAACCGTCTCGCGCCCGAGCGCGGCGTTGCCATCGAGCACGGCCTGCTTACCCGTCAAATCGAAGGTGCGCAGCGCAAAGTCGAAGGACGCAACTTCGACATGCGTAAGCAGATTCTCGAATACGACGACGTTGCCAACGAACAGCGCAAAGTCATCTACAAGCAGCGCAATGAAATCCTGACCAGCTCCGAATTGGGCGAAATGGCTAAAGATATCCGCCAAGAAGTTATCGAAGGCTTGGTTGACATGCACATGCCGCCCAACAGCATGGAAGAGCAGTGGGACATTCCCGCGCTGGAAAACCAGCTTGCCACCGAGTTCCGCGTACATGCCGACATCACAGGCTGGCTGAAAGCGGATAATACGCTGGAAAATGAAGACGTTAAAGAACGCTTGATTAAGCAGATTGAAAAAGAATACGCCGAAAAAGCCGAGATGGTGGGCGAACAGAATATGCACGGCTTCGAGCGCAACGTGTTGCTGCAAGTGATCGACAACCAATGGCGCGACCATCTTGCCGCCATGGATTACCTGCGCCAAGGCATCCATTTGCGGGGCTACGCCCAGAAAAACCCCAAGCAGGAATACAAGCGCGAAGCATTCCATATGTTCCAAAGCTTGTGGGGTTCGATCAAACAAAGCGTCGCTACCCTGCTGATTTCGGTACAAGTCGAGCAAAATGAAGACATCGTAGCCGAAACCGGGCTGCATGCGCCGGAAATGGCAGACATGCGCCAAATCCATGCCGATGCGCCGGAAATGCAAAGCATTTTGAGCGAATCCAAATCCGATCTGGTTAATGATGCGTTCAACCCCAACGACTCAACCGATTACAGCCCCGAAGCATTGGCAGCGCGCGGCGTGATTGTCCACCGCAACGAACCCTGCCCCTGCGGCAGCGGTTTGAAATACAAGCAATGCCACGGCAAATTGTCGTAACGCCGGTTTAAGCCGAATCTGACAATGCCTGTCTGAAAACCATTCGCTTCGCAGAAACCCGCGTTGCCGTTTTCAGACAGGCATTGATCATTTATCCTCTCGATACCTTTATTCAGGAGACGAATGAGGCAGACGGTAAGGATAGTCAAACCGATTAAATTTGGGTTATCCGCCATTACACTGTTGCCAAACCCGGATATCTAGCGGCATTTCCAAGCAAGAGCGGCAACCTACACCATGCCTGTCTGAAACAGGCAACTCGGCGCCCCATCGGATTTTTACTATAGTCAGTTTACTTAAGTTTAATAACGATACCGTCATACTCGGGCTTGACCCGAGTCTCTTGAATTCCGCTAACTTCAGGAGATACTCGGATCAAGCCCGAGTATGACGAACGTACTATTTTTAAGTTGATCCACTATATATCATCTCCACACCTTTTCAGACAGGCATCACCATGCAGCTCACCACCCCGCCGATAGCACCCAAAACCCTACATACCCTCAACTCGCTCGGCATCCACACCCTGGAAGATTTGCGCCAAACCGGCGCACCATCAGCCTTTTTGTTGCTGAAAGCCGCAGGCCTCACCATAACCCGCAGCACTTTATGGCAGCTTGCCGCGCTGCTGCACAACACCACACCGCAAGCATTATGCCTGTCTGAAAAAACCCAGCTGCTGGAAGCCGTGCGCAACCATCCGCCGGTCGACGTATTCCCGCCGCAAAACGAAATGGAGCATTTCATGCGGCTGGCGCTGCAACAGGCCGAACAATCCGCCGCGCTCGGCGAAATCCCCGTCGGCGCCGTAGTCGCCCTCAACGGAAACCTGATAGCCGCCGCACACAATACCTGCATCAGCAGCTGCAACATCAGCCAACACGCCGAAATCCGCGCATTGGCAAAAGCCGGCGCCGCCCTGCAAAACTACCGCCTCGACGGCTGCGACGTTTACATCACGCTCGAACCGTGCAGCATGTGCGCCAGCGCCCTCATCCAAGCCCGCGTCCGCCGCGTGGTTTACGGCGCAGCCGAGCCGAAAACCGGTGCCGCAGGCAGCATAACCAACCTTTTCAACCTCACCGCTTTAAACAAACACACCGCAGTCAAAGGCGGCATTTTGGCCGATGAATGCAGCGGCATTTTGCAGCGCTTCTTTCAAAACAAACGCGGCTGACCACAATGCCTGTCTGAACAAACCGCCCCGCCCTACCGCTTGTAACCCCGTGTAGCCCGAGTGTTGCGGATTGCTATATAATTTGACCGTCCCACAAACAACACACATTCCCATGAGCAGCCAATTCAAGCAAATCGGCATCGTAACCCGCCCGAACACGCCCAAAATAGAAGAATGCCTCAACCGCCTCGTCGAGCTTCTATACGCAAAAAAGCTGAATATCTATCTTGATGAAGACAGCATCAGCGAAAACCTGCTCTGCGAAGCCAACCTGCCCAAATGCAGCCTGATCAGCAAAGACGAAATGGGCAGAAAATGCGATTTGGTTATCGTGCTCGGCGGCGACGGCACATTCCTCTCCGCCGCCCGCAAAGTGGCCGCCCACAGAATCCCACTGTTGGGCGTCAATCAAGGCCATTTGGGCTTTCTCACGCAAGTGTCGCGCGAAAACATGGTTCAGGAAGTCGAAAGCATGCTTACCGGCAAATACCATGCTGAAGAACGCATCCTGCTCGAAGCCACAGTGGTGCGCAACGGCGAAACCATCAACCGCTCGCTGGCGCTGAACGACGTGGTTCTCTCCCGCGGCGGTGCAGGGCAAATGATTGAATTTGAAGTGTTTATCAACAAAGAATTTGTTTACACCCAGCGCAGCGACGGCCTGATTGTCTCCTCACCCACCGGCTCCACCGCCTATGCCCTCGCCGCCGGCGGCCCCATCCTCCAAGCCAGCCTTCGCGCGTTTACCCTTGTGCCCATCTGCCCCCAATCCATGACCAACCGCCCGATTGCCATCGCAGATACTTGTGAAATCAATATTTTAATCACCAAAGCCGGCGATGCCCGCGTGCATTTCGACGGCCAATCCTATGTCGATATCCAAAGCATGGATAAAATTGTCATCCGCCGCTACAAACACAGCCTGCGCGTGCTGCACCCCAACGACTACCAATATTACCGCACGCTGCGCCAGAAACTGCACTGGGGCGAACAGTTAATCTAACACCCGACAACGATGCCTGTCTGAACGCCCTGTTTTCAGACAGGCATCGTTTACCCACACAAAATCAACAAAATCTTATTCAACTACACAAAAAATTAGTTATAATAAGAAAAAACTTAGCACTCTATTCAAGCAAGGACACAACATGCTTTTGGCGCTTTCCCTCAGCAACTTCGTAACCGTCGAACAGCTCAACCTCAACTTTCAAACAGGCTTCACCGTGCTTACCGGCGAAACCGGCGCGGGCAAATCCATCACGCTGGACGCACTCGGCCTGCTGCTCGGCGACAAGGCAGACTACGGCCAAGTCCGCACCGGCACCGAAGAAGCCCGCCTCTCCGCCCTCTTCGACATTTCCGGGCTGGAAACCCTGCAAGCCGAATTGCACGAACAAGGGTTGTCGGACGAAGACACCGCCGAGCTTTCCATCCGCCGCATCATCGACGCCAAAGGCAAAAGCCGCAGCTTCATCAACAACCAGGCCGCCACACTCGCCCAACTCAAACATATAGGCAGCCGCCTGATCGACATCCACGGCCAAAACGCCCACCACTCCCTCAACCAAGAATCTGCCCAACGCAGCCTGCTCGACGCATTCGCCGGCAGCACCGGCTTGGCCGCAGAAGTGAAAACCGCCTATCACCAATGGCAGTCTGCCCAAAAAGCCCTGCACGAAGCGCAAACCCAAGCCGAAAACATCGCCATCGAACGCGAAAGGCTTGAATGGCAGGCCGGCGAATTGGCCAAACTCAATCTGCAAAGCGGCGAATGGGAAACCCTGAGCCAAAGCCACGACAGCCTCGCCCACGCAGCCGAACTGATACAGGCCGCAGAAGAAACCGAAACCGCCGTTGACGGAGATAACGGCATCCTGCGCCGCCTCTACCAATGCCGCAAAACATTGGAGCAACTGAGCAATATCGAACCTTTATTTGCCGAAAGCCTCGATATGCTCGCCAGCGTGGAAGCAGAATTAAGCGAAATTTCCGCCAATATGCGCAGCGTAGCGTCCAAAGTCGAAATCAACCCCAACGAATTGGCCGAACAGGAAGCCCGCATGAGCGAATTGATGAGCATGGCGCGGAAATACCGGGTCGAGCCTGAAGAAATGCCCGCCAAACAGGCGGAAATCGAAACCGCCCTATCCGCCCTGAATGCCGCCGCCGATTTGGAAAGCCTTGAGCAAAACGTGGCCGCCAACCAAGCAGCCTATATGACGCTGGCGGAAAAACTGTCTGCCGCACGCGCCGAAGCCGCCGCCAGGCTCGGCAACGAAACCACGCAGCATATGCAGCATTTGGCAATGAAAGGCGCCGACTTCCATATCGAATTGCTGGAAAGCGCACCATCCGCCCACGGCCTGGAGCAAGTGCAATATCAAGTCGCCACCAACAAAGGCAGCCCGCTGCGCCCGCTCAACAAAGTGGCATCCGGTGGCGAACTTGCCCGCATCAGCCTTGCGCTGCAAGTCGTTACCAGCCAATACACCCAATTGCCCACTTTGATTTTCGACGAAGTCGATACCGGCATAGGCGGCGGCGTGGCCGAAACCGTAGGCCGCGCCTTGCGCAAACTCGGAAGCAAACACCAAGTTCTGGCCGTAACCCACCTGCCCCAAGTTGCCGCCTGCGGAGAAAACCACTGGAAAGTGGCCAAACACAGTGACGGCGTACAAACCGTAAGCGAAATCCATGTGTTGGACTATAAAAACCGCGTTGAAGAAATCGCCCGTATGCTCGGCGGCGAAACCATCACCGACACCACCCGCAGCCATGCGGCCGAACTGTTGGAAATGGCCGCCGAACCGTCTGCCTCCGAAACGCAAACGGCATAGCGCTTACAATACAGCCTGCATCACACCATGCCTGTCTGAAAACATACCGCCCTGTCAGAAAACAATCAATCCGTTATATAATCAACGCCTGTCTGAAACCGTCTTTCAGACAGGCATCACATTCATCCGACCCACTTATTCATACCATGGCACACTACGCAATCGGCGACATTCAAGGCTGTTATCAAGAATTGCAGCTTCTGCTCCAAAAAATCAACTTTAACCACGGCACCGACACACTCTGGCTGGTGGGCGACATTGTCAACCGCGGCCCCCAATCGCTCAAAGTGCTGCAATTCTGCATGCGGCACGAAAGCAGCGTCCAGATGGTACTCGGCAACCACGACCTGCACTTGCTGGCACTGATGTACGGCTACGGCAAGCTCAAACGCAGCGACACCCTAGCGGAAATTTTGAATCACGCCGACAGCCAAACAATGCGCGACTGGCTGCGCGCCCAGCCCTTGATGCGGCAATCCGAACATTACGTTCTGACACACGCCGGCCTGCTGCCCCAATGGACCATCCCAACCGCGCAACAGCTGGCGGACGAAGTGGCGCAAGAGCTGGCCGGAAACCATGCCCGGGATTATTTTGCCAATATGTACGGCAACGCGCCGAAAGCCTGGTCTGCCGAGCTGTCCGGCTACGAGCGGCTGCGCTTCATCACCAACGTATTCACCCGCATGCGCGCCCTCACTTTCAATAACGAACTGGACTACGATTTCAAGGGCGGCCCGGCAGATATGCCCAACGGCCTGCGCGCCTGGTTTGAGGCACCCGGCCGCCTCAACACCGACCGCACCATTTTGTTCGGCCATTGGTCTACACTGGGCTATATCGACACCAAACATGTGATTGCGCTGGACACCGGCGCCTTATGGGGCGGCCATCTGACCGCGGTTAACTTGGCCAACCGCAGCATCACGCAAGTGGCTTCGCTCAAAGGCTTGGATTGGCTGAAAACAGTCTAACCCGCCCATGCCTGTCTGAAAGCGCGCCGACGGCCCGAAACATTGTTGTTTGGCGGATTTTCCCTTACAATTCCGCTTGATTTGACCCTTGCGGATGGTTTTTTCCGACCATTTGTCCAACCCGTCCGCTGACAAATGCCCGCCAATCCCGATGCGTCTGTTTTAGTGAAACACCGGCGGCATAGCAATATAAAAAACGATGCAAGGCGCCGCCAACATTGCAATCCGCACCGCTTCCCGCCGTCAACGGGCGGTATGCCGGTTTGCACGACCTTCAGTTTCATAGCGGATAAACAGAATACAATGCCTGTCTGAAAAACCTTTGGGCAAATTTTCAGACAGGCATCCCTACAAACGATTAAGACATTCTTTACATCTCAGGATAGAAAACAATGGCAGCATTCAACACCCAAACCGTTTTATCCGTCCACCACTGGACCGATGCCTACTTCACCTTCACCTGCACCCGCGACGAAAGCCTGCGCTTTGAAAACGGCCAGTTTGTGATGGTCGGCCTGATGGTAGACGGCAAACCGCTGATGCGCGCATACAGCGTGGCAAGTGCCAACTGGGAAGAGCATTTGGAATTTTTCAGCATCAAGGTGCAAGACGGCCCTTTGACCAGCCGTTTGCAGCATTTGAAAGTGGGCGATGAAGTGTTAATCAGCAAAAAGCCCACCGGCACACTGATTTTAGGCGACTTAAATCCGGGCAAACACCTTTATCTCTTATCCACCGGTACCGGCATCGCACCGTTTTTGAGCGTAACCAAAGACCCCGACGTGTACGAACAATTTGAAAAAGTGATTTTGGTTCACGGCGTGCGCTACAAAAACGACTTGGCCTATTACGACCGCTTTACCAAAGAACTGCCGGAGCACGAATATCTGGGCGAAATGGTAAAAGAAAAACTGATTTACTATCCGGTGGTTTCCCGCGAAGAATATCCGCACCGCGGCCATATTACCGATCTGATGCGTTCGGGCAAAATGTTTGAAGACATCGGCCTGCCGCCCATCAACCCGCAAGACGACCGCGCCATGATTTGCGGCAGCCCCGCCATGCTGAAAGACACCAGCACCGTTTTAAACGAGTTCGGCCTGACCGTATCGCCCAAAATGGGGCAGCGCGGCGACTATCTGATCGAACGCGCTTTCGTCGACCAATAAACCAATAAGCGGTTGAATTACCCCGGTTAAATCATGTATCCAACAGGTGGCGTCCCGCTGCCTGTTTTTCGTTCCGCAAAGTAAAAAGCCCATGCAAAACCTGATTACTCTGGCGATGATTTTAGCGCCGCTTTTTATCGGCTATTTTATCTGCGTGCCCAAGCCTTATATGGTGATTGTAGATAAGCTGTTGAATATCTTGGTATACATTATATTGGCACTGATCGGCATTTCGCTCTCGCAAGTGAGCAATCTCGGCAGCCGGCTTGATTTTATCGCCGGCATGGCCGCCGTATTGGCCGTATGCACGCTGGGCATGAACCTTCTTGTTTTAATGTGGTTTGACCGCAAACATCCGTGGCAAAACCGCATCCAAGAAAGCGGAAAAAAACCGCGTATCAGCATTGCTGGCAGCATCAAACAAATTATCTGCATGCTGCTCGGCCTGCTTTTCGGCAATATAATGGAAAACATTTGGCTGCCGCCCGAACCAACCGGAACCTATGCACTGATGCTCCTGATTTTGCTGGTCGGTATCCAGCTCGGCGGCAGCAGCATCACGTTGCGCCAAGTGTTCATCAACAAGCGCGGTGTAGAAATCAGTGTTTTAATGATGTTTTCCTCTTTGCTCGGCGGCGCCCTATTCTTTCTTTTCGCCCCTGAAATCGCTTTCACGCAGGCTTTGGCACTTGCCTCGGGCTTCGGCTGGTATTCGCTCTCAGGCATCGTGATTACAGAGGCCTACGGCCCGATTTGGGGCAGCATTGCCCTGCTAAACGATTTAACCCGGGAATTTTTTGCGCTCTTGTTTATCCCCGTCATCATGCGCCGCCACCCCGGCGCCGCCGTTGGCATAGGCGGCGCGACCAGCCTCGACTTTACCCTGCCGGTTATCCAAAGCTCCGGCGGCATGGCCGTGATTCCTTTGGCTGTGAGCTTCGGCTTCATCGCCAATCTTGCCGCTCCTTTTTTAATGCTGGTTTTCTCAAACTTATAATGGAATGCCTCATATGGCGAAGCACCAACGACACGAAAAAATCATCCGCCTCGTGAAAGAACACGGCTTTATGCCGATTGAAGAATTGGCGAAAAAGCTGGAAGTTACCCCGCAAACCATCCGCCGCGACATCAATATTCTGAGCGAAGAAAAAGTTTTGCGGCGTTATCACGGCGGAGCAGCCGTCGGCAGCGAAGAAGAGCATCCCGATTTTCTCTCCAAGAAAAACAGGATGAAAGCCGAAAAAATGCGCATCAGCGAAACCCTTGCCGCCCACATTCCCGACGGCGCCACCCTGTTTTTAAGCATAGGCACCACCATAGAAGCCGTTACCGATGCTCTGGTTAAAACACGCAAAAACCTCTGCATCATCACCAACAATATCCACGTTGCGGCAACGGCATCCGGCCGCAGCGACTACTCCGTGCTCATCACTTCCGGCGTTGTACGCCCGCTCGACGGCGGTGTTACCGGCGTAGCGACTATGGACTTTATCAAACAGTTTAAGGTGGATTACGCCGTTTTAAGCGCCTCGGCCATTGAAGAAGACGGTGCGCTTTTTGATTCGGACTACAAAGAAGTGAGCGTGATGCAGGCCATGATGGAAAACGCACGCATCCGTTACCTCGCCGCAGACCACAGCAAATTCGGCAAAAGCGCTCTGGTGCGCATGGCCGACATCACGGAATTCGACACCGTTTTCACCGACAAAACGCTCAGCCCGCAGTTCACCGAAAAGCTGGCAGATGCCGGTTGCAAATGCGTCATTGCGGAATAAGCACAAACAAAATGCCTGTCTGAAAAAGATTTCAGACAGGCATTGCTTCAAATCAAGCCCGATACCTTAAAACAATTCCCAAACGAAGAAAATAAAGGTATGCAGGATAAACAGCGGTACCAAAATACCGAATGACCACACCATATAGCCAAAGAAGCTCGGCATCTTCACTTTACGCTGCTCGGCAATCGCTTTTACCATAAAGTTCGGCGCATTACCGATATAGCTCAACGCACCCATAAACACAGAACCCATAGAAATAGCCAGCAAAGTATGGAAAAGCGGGCCGCTCATCAAAGGCTGGGCTTCACCGCCAGCCATATTGAAAAACACCAAATAAGTCGGCGCATTATCCAAGAATGCAGACAGAATACCGGTCATCCAGAAATACATGGTATTAATCGGCTCGCCCGCCTGGTTGTGCACCATCTTAATCAGCCCGGCAAAAGCGCCCGCCTCACCGGCTTGAAGAATCGCAATCACAGGGGAAATAGTGATAAAGATGCCCAAAAAGAGTTTGCCCACTTCCAAAATCGGATCCCAGTTAAACTCATTACCGGCACGAACCTGCTTAGGCGTCATTTTCAAAGACACTCCGGCCAAAACCAGCAGAATAATGTCGCGCACCAAGTTTTGCAGCGCATAAGGCGTGCCATACACATCAATTTCCACACCCGGCTTCCAAATGCCCGACATCAATACCGCAGCCACCACACCGCCGAGCAGCAGGAAATTAAACTTGCCGTAAATCTGCAAAGGGCTGTCGGGCGAAGGGTCGGCCATAGCGGTTTCATCTTCCTTGGAGAAGAAATAGCTGTCTAAGAAATAGAATAAAACCAGCAAAACAACCGAGCTGATGATTACCGGCATGGCCATGTGTTTTACCGTCCACATAAAGTCCACACCTTTCAAGAAGCCCAAGAACAGAGGCGGATCACCCAAAGGTGTCAAACCGCCGCCGATATTGGCTACCAGGAAAATAAAGAATACCACCACATGCACGCGGTGCTTGCGGTTATCGTTGGCCTTCAACAGCGGGCGGATAAGCAGCATGGCCGCGCCTGTCGTACCCATAATCGACGCCAAAACCGTGCCGATAGCCAAAATAGTGGTGTTCAATTTCGGGCTGCCGTGCAGGTTGCCCCACACCAAAATCCCGCCGGAAATCGTATAAAGCGCCAGCAGCAGCAAAATAAAAGGGATATATTCCCCCACCAAAGCGTGCACCACGGTGTGCAGACCTGCACTGAATCCGAAAATGGCGATAAAAGGCACCAAAAACGCAACCGTCCACAGCGCCGTTACTTTGCCGAAATGATGGTGCCAGAAATTAGGAGCGAGCAGCGGGCCTGTCGCAATAGATAATAAAATCAGAGCAAACGGAATACCCCACATCAGGCTCAAGTCGGCTCCGTTCAAATCAGCCGCCTGAGCCATCATCGGCAAAAGCAAAAAAGGAAGAAAAGCAGTTCTTTTAAGGTTCATTGTGCTTCCTGAGATTTATTTTTAAAATTGCCCGGCAAGCAACCTGCCGCCGAACCCGATTCGGATTTTTAAGCCCGCATCAACAGCCCCAAATATGCAAATATCCGCCAAGCCATTTAGATTGCAGCACAACCAAATGATTTAATTGAAAATTTACAAACAGAACTTTGATTAAGCCCCGATTGTAACGGAAAAGCAAAATTGACACCAGTTTTCGACAGTTTGGTTAAAACCTTTCAGAAATCGTTTGATCTTGTGTTTTCGCTTTACAAAACATTCGTTTCCTTCCGTGCAAAAGCAGCAATGCCTGTCTGAAAACACCTCTTCCGGCCCATCTGACAAACGGATTGATTTTCGGGCAAACGACCTAAGTCAACATAATGTTTTAAAAAATAATTTTACAAATCCTAGCCAAATATTGAGTGTAAAAACACTTTCAGAGATTGAGATTCCGATTAACACTCGGTACAATCGCCACTGTTTTGCTTTGTTCAACGAAGAGAAATTTATGAGCTTAATTGCCGAAATCCTGCCCCTGCAGCATATCGAATTAGACGTAGAAATCAGCAGCAAGAAGCGTCTTTTTGAAGAAATCGGGGCTTTGCTCGAAAAAGAATCAGGCTTGTCCGGCGCACATGTATTCGAATGCCTGTTCCAACGGGAAAAATTAGGCAGCACCGGCTTAGGTCAAGGCGTGGCCATCCCCCACGGCCGCCATGCCTCCGTAGAAAAAGCAGTCGGCGCCTTTATCCGCTGCAAAGAGCCGGTAGCCTTCGATGCGGCAGACGGCAAACCCGTTTCTCTGGTATTTTCCCTCTTGGTTCCTGAAAACGCCACCAGCGAACATCTCGAAGTATTGTCCAAACTGGCAGGAAAATTTTCCTCCAAATCCGTACGCGAAGCCTTAATGTCGGCGCAAACGCCCGAAGAAGTTTTGGCCATCTTTACCGCAGAATAAATCAATATGCCCAGCATCTCCGTACGCAGGCTCTATCAAGACAACCAACACAAGCTGCAACTGGTTTGGTCGGCGGGCACGGCCGGTGCCGACAACCGTATCAGCATAGATGCCGACAAACCTATATTGGCGCTTGTCGGCCACTTGAATTTTATCCATCCCAATCAGGTTCAGGTATTGGGCGTGGCCGAAGTCGAATATCTGGAAAAACTCGGCAGCGGCGAAACCAATCCTCCGCCTGCCGGCTTCCAGCAGATTTTCGATTTAAACGTTTCACTCTTTATTGTTGCCAACGGCCTGAGCGTGCCGGCCATGCTGCGCGATTACTGCCACACCAATAACGTCCCCCTCCTCACCACCAAGCTGGAAAGCCCTTATCTGATGGACGTTTTGCGCATCTATCTGCAACGTGCGCTGGCCGTATCCACCATCAAACACGGCGTATTTCTAGATGTGTTTGAAATCGGCGTATTGATTACGGGGCATTCCGGTTTAGGTAAAAGCGAGTTGGCGCTTGAATTGATTTCCCGCGGCCACAGCCTGATTGCCGACGATGCGGTCGAGCTGCACCGCACCGGCCCCGAAACGCTGGAAGGCCGCTGCCCGCCGATGCTGCGCGACTTTTTAGAAGTGCGCGGTTTGGGCGTGCTCAATATCCGCCACATCTTTGGCGAAACATCCATCCGCCCGAATAAAAACCTCAAGCTCATCATCAACCTGGTTGCCGCCGATGATGACTACATGAAACAACTCGACCGCCTGAGCATCCGCACGGAAACCGAATCCATTTTGAACGTAACCATCCGCTCCGTTACCCTGCCCGTTGCGGTCGGCCGCAACCTGGCCGTATTGGTAGAAGCGGCCGTGCGCAACTATATCCTCAACCTGCGCGGCAAAAACAGCACCAAAGAATTTTTGGAGCGGCACCAAACCATGCTGAAGGAAGATGCACTCCATCATGAAGATAGTTCTGATTAGCGGCTTGTCCGGCTCCGGCAAATCCGTTGCACTCAAAGTGCTGGAAGATGTCGGCTACAACTGCGTCGATAACATGCCTTTGGAAATGCTGCCGCAACTGATGGCCCACCACCTCAAACGCGGCATCACCGAAAACCTCGGCATCAGCGTAGACATCCGTTCCCACCTAAACACCCCTGAAGCCTCACGCCAAATCGCACGGCTTCGCAAGGAAGGCCATCAGGTGGAAATCCTCTTTCTCGAAGCATCGGATGAAATCCTTATCCGCCGCTTTTCCGAAACCCGCAGAAGCCACCCTTTGGCACGGCAGAAATTCACAGTATTGGAAAGCATCCGCCAGGAACGCGAAATCCTCTACCCCTTGCGCGAAATGGCCTACTGCATCGACACATCCAAAATGAATGCGCAACAATTGCGCTATTCCGTGCAACAATGGCTGAAAATCGAACGCGAAGGCCTGTTGGTTATCCTTGAATCATTCGGTTTCAAATACGGCGTGCCCAACAATGCCGACTTTCTGTTCGACATGCGCAGCCTGCCCAACCCTTATTACGACCCCGAGCTCAGACCCTTTACCGGCATGGACAAGCCCATCCAAGATTACCTCGGCAAGCAGCCGCTTGCCCAAGAAATGATCGGCGACATCCACCAATTCCTCACGCGCTGGCTGCCGCGCATGCAGATAGAAAGCCGCAGTTACGTTACCATCGGCATAGGCTGCACCGGCGGCCAGCACCGCTCCGTATATGTAGTGGAACAACTTTCCAAACTCCTGAAAGAGCAATACGAAGTCTTAATCCGCCACCGCCAGGCTCAGAATTTGGCTGACCGCTGACAGGTATATTTCAGACAGGCATACCCGCAATGCCTGTCTGAAAGACCACAATAAAACAATATGCTATAATCCGCATCCACAATCAGGCAGCCCCCAAACAGGCTGCCTGAACTGCATAAACCGGAGCGGTAGAAACCATTTCCACAGCCCCATACTTTTAAACCGATTAACCGCAAACAAACAAGCAAAACACCACATACCGATTTCACAACCATCTCCCCTATTTTTCAGACAGGCATCCCTTCCCTATGCCTGTCTGAAACCCACCGCAGAAAGACTCAGACAATGGCAATCCAATGGTTTCCCGGACACATGAACAAGGCGAAAAAAGCCATCGCCGAGCGCATCAAAAGCATTGATATGGTGATCGAAATGCTCGATGCCCGCCTGCCTGCCTCCAGCGAAAACCCCCTGCTAGCACAGCTTTCCAAAGGCAAACCCAAACTCAAAATCCTCAACAAACAAGACCTTGCCGACCCCGAGCGCACCGCCGTTTGGCTCGATTACTACAACAACAAGCCCGACACCCAAGCCATCGCCCTCGACTCTTCCGAGCAAGGTGCCACCGCCAAAATCACCCGCGCCTGCCGCAACATGATGCCCAACCGCGGCGGCATCGACAAACCCCTGCGCGTACTCATCTGCGGCATCCCCAACGTCGGCAAATCCACCCTGATAAACGGCATGATCGGCAAAAAATCCGCCAAAACCGGCAACGAACCCGGCATCACCAAAGCCGAACAGCGCCTGTTTCTCGCCGACGACTTCTGGCTCTACGACACCCCCGGCATGTTGTGGCCGAAAATCATCGTAGAAGAAAGCGGCTACAACCTCGCCGCCAGCGGAGCCGTAGGCCGCAACGCACTCGACGAAGAAGAAGTCGCCCTCGAACTGCTCGACTACCTGCGCCGCCACTACCTGCCCCTGTTGCAGGCACGTTACCAAGCCGACAAAGACCCCAGCAGCCATTGGAACGACACCGAATGGCTCGAATGGATCGCCAAAAAACGCGGAGCCGTATTAAGCGGCGGACGCATCAACTACCAAAAAGCCGCCGAAAACATCCTTACCGATTTCCGCGACGGCCACATAGGCAGAATCACACTCGAAACGCCGAACCAATGGGAAGCATGGCTCAAAACAGCCAAACAGAAAGAAGCCGAATTGAAAGCCGCCCGCGAAGCCAGAAAAGCGGAGCGTAAAGGACAAAGGCCGTCTGAAAAAGATTGAAACAGTAGGGCGGGCATCCCTGCCCGCCGCTTCCGATCAATGTTTGCCTTGCATTAAAATGGAAACCGACGGCGGGCAAGGATACCCGCCCTACACAGCCCGACCGCAATCCGACTTACCGAAGGAGTGCCTTATGAAAACCATTTCCCTCACCGCCTTATTGACCGGCATTTTATCGCTGACCGCCTGCGCCCACCCCAACCATGCCGACGGAGCAAACAGCCGATATATCCAAGTCTATAAACACGACGGATCGCAACAATGCTACGCAGTCAGAGGCATAAGCCCTGAAAAAATGGCAGACGAACTGCAAGGCATCCGCATATATGCCGCAGGCAAACACGTATTGACAGGCGTGATGTTTCCCGCCGTATGCGTCGGCGTAACCGGCAGCGTCAATGTTTACACGATTGATGCAAAAGACAGAAGTAAAGCTGAAAAACGCGGGTTTAAGGTATTGCAGGAGAAAGACTAATTATTTTATTTCAGCTTTCAGACGGCCTGTCTGAAAAATAATCTGTTTATTTGACGAAAATATTAAACTGCCTATCATGTCTAAACCACGTTCCCAAACCATTAGGATTTTTCTGCCTTCAGGAAACCCGTGCGGAATCCGTAAAGTTGAACGCACCAGTAACAGTAATATTCGCCTGATTGAAATCCCTCGTACCGACTTACATCTTTTTTACGAGATGAAAGAAGCGGGGGATATGGGTATTTATTTTCTAGTTGGAGGTAATCAGCTTTATGTCGGTCAAACGATGGATTTAAGTACCCGTATTAAACAACATGACAAAACTAAAGAGTTTTGGCAGCGTGCTTTTATTGTCATATTAAACAATGATTTTCGAACCCTCGATCATTTATATTGCTTGGAAAAAACGGCTATCGAACATGCTCAAGCCGCAGGCAGATTTTCGTTAGAAAATGGTACGGTCGGTAACACCCACCGTCATTTACATGATTCCATTCGTTCAGACTGCGAAAATATTTTTGATGAAATCGACACATTACTGGCGGTATTGAATCAGGATTTTTTTACTGAAAAACAAGAGTATAGCAGTGAAGTAGAGGCACTACTTAAAGCAACAGCCCAACTTGAAATTTCGCCTGTGCAAGAGAAACCGTCTAAAGACAATATAAACGAATATTCAATCCCTAATACATGGACAGACAGGACTGTTACGGTATTCTGCCGAAGTAGAGATAAAATCTTACGCGGGAAGGGTCTGTTTAATGTAGAAACAAAGCAAATTTTGTTGCTTGAAGGCACGATGATTTATCGAAAGATTTCTGAAACATTTCCTCCCGGCTGGAAAGAAGTTTACCAACAATGGCTCGCAAGTAACTTTTTGGCAGACAGTAAAGATCCCGATTATTATGTTTTGCAGTCGGCACAATTATGCGCCAGCCCGAGTATGGCCGCAGCATTGGTGCTGGGCAACAATCGTAACGGTTGGCAATATTGGCGTACGGAACGTGGTTTAACTTTAGATGAAACCTATCGTAAAAAATAAGCCTAAACCAACCACACTAAACCATACTTTTAACGCTATATCAGGCCGTCTGAAAACTACCATACACCGCACCATGACCGACAAACTCCCCCCCGACGCGCTGATCGAAGCCGCGCTGCTTACCCAAACCGAACCGCTCAGCGAAAAGACCATGCGCGAGCTGTGTGTGCCGCCGCTGTCGCCCGACAAGCTGATCGATGTGCTGGCGAACTTGAAAACCCGCTGGCAAAACCGCGCTTTGCAGTTGGTGCATACCCATGAGGGCTGGCGTTTTCAGATTGCCCAAGCCGCATTCGAGCGGTTGGGCAGCTTGCAGGAGCAGCGTGCGCCGCGCTATTCGCGTGCGGTGATGGAAACGCTGGCGATTATCGCCTACCAGCAGCCGGTTACGCGCGGCGATATCGAAGGCATACGCGGCGTGGCGGTATCGCAAAACGTGATGCAGACGCTGCAAGACCGCGGTTGGATTGAAGTGATCGGCCACCGCGATTCCATCGGCCGCCCTGCTTTATGGGCGACAACAAATGTGTTTTTAAGCGATTTGCAGTTGGAAAGTTTGGAAGAACTGCCGCCGCTTACCGAATTGGGCGAGCTGGTATTGCCCGATTTAATCGAGCCTGCCGAAAGCGGAGAGGAAGAAACAGAAGCCGGGCAAACCGAGCCGCATTCCGAGCCGCCCGTATTAAATTAACGGGTAGGTCGGATTCTCGAATCCGACAAAATCACCAAATACCATTGCTTGTCGGATACAAGTATCCGACCTACGGCTGAATTAATTTCAGACGGCCTTATTCGAAGAAAACGATATGCCCGTCATACTCGGGCTTGACCCGAGTATCCCGCATCTTCGTAAGCTAAAAGATACTCGGGTCAAGCCCGAGTATGACGATACTTTTGCAGAAGAAGCAGTAGGTCGGATTCTCGAATCCGACAAAATCGCCGAATACCATCGTTTGTCGGATACAAGTATCCGACCTACGGTTGAATTAATTTCAGACGGCCCCCACCCTACAAAAGGCCGTCTGAAAACCCATCTTATCTATTTTTTAACAACCCATCCTGCCGCACAAGCCGCAGAAGAACCGTTTTCCTTTCAGGAAAATGCGTTAGGAGCTTTTAGTGAACACCAAAAAAATCTCAAGCAAACGTGAATTGCGCGACGGCGCACCGGCCAAGAAAAAGGCTGCCCGCAAAAACACAGGCAAGTTTTCAGACGGCCTTAAGAATAAAACAGGCGTAAAAGAAGCCGCAGGCAAACCCTCTGCGCCGAAAACGCAGGCTTCCCGCGCCAAAAAACTGGTGGTGCGCAATCCCAATCAAAAAATCATGGAACGCGCCCGCGATTTGAAAGAAAAACGGGTCGATTTAGACAGCTTCGAGCCGGTGCGCCTGCAAAAAGCCCTTGCCGCATCGGGCGTGGGTTCGCGCCGTGAAATGGAAGACTGGATTACGCAGGGCTTGGTTACCGTTAACGGCAAAACCGCCCAGCTTGGCGACAAAGTTTCGCCCGACGACCAAGTTACCGTGAAAGGCAACGTAATCAAGCTCAAATGGCCCGACCGCCTGCCGCGCATTATTCTCTATTACAAGCAAGAAGGCGAAATCGTCTCGCGCGACGACCCGCAAGGCCGCGTGAGCATTTTCGACCGCCTGCCCCAAGCCGCCAGCAGCCGTTGGGTGGCCATCGGCCGTTTGGACATCAACACCAGCGGCCTGTTGATCCTTACCACATCGGGCGAACTGGTCAACCGCTTCGCCCACCCCAGCTTTGAAGTCGAGCGCGAATACGCCGTGCGCGTGTTGGGCGGGCTGGACACCGAACAAATGAAAACGCTTACCGAAGAAGGCGTGATGCTGGAAGACGGCTTGGCCAAAGTTGAACGCATCTACGAGCAAGGCGGCGAAGGGGCAAACAAGTGGTACAACGTGATTATTAAAGAAGGCCGCAACCGCGAAGTGCGCCGCATTTTCGAGCATTTCGGCTTAACCGTGAGCCGTCTCGTGCGCGTAGGCTTCGGCCCCATCGGTTTGCCGAACCGCTTGAAACGCGGCCAGTTTTACGAGCTGAATCCGGCCGAAGTGGCCGGCGTGATGAAATGGGCAGATATGCGCCTGCCCGGCAGCAAGCGCCGCCGTTGATATGCTGAAATCTTGAATGCCTGTCTGAAAAAGATTCAGACAGGCATTCAAGGCTGTTTCAAAATCATTCAAACGACACAGCCCTAATACACTTCATTCTTTATTCGCCGACATCCCTTTATAATCCGCTTTTTTAACCGGTTTTCCTACCATGTCCGAACTCTTCGCCCCCGCCGCCATTTCCGTTTCCGAACTCAACGCCTTAGCCAGAAGCCTGCTGGAAGACAACCTGTTCGGGCTGTGGGTGGCGGGCGAAGTGTCCAACCTTACCCGCGCCGCCAGCGGGCATTACTATTTTTCGCTCAAAGACAGCCGCGCCCAAGTGCGCTGCGCCATGTTTAAAGGCACGGCGGCCAAACTGGCTGCACCGCTGAAAGAAGGCGACCACATCGAGCTGACCGGCAAAATCAGCATTTACGAAGCGCGCGGCGAATTTCAAATCACCGTGAACGAAGTGCGCCTGAAAGGTTTGGGGCAGCTTTACGAAGCCTACGAAAAGCTGAAAGCCCAATTGCAGGCCGAGGGCGTGTTTGCTGCCGAACGCAAAAAACCGCTGCCCGCCCACCCGCGCACCATCGGCATCGTTACCAGCCTTGCCGCAGCAGCCTTGCGCGACGTGGTCAGCACACTAAAACGCCGCGCACCGGAAATACCCGTGATTGTGTATCCGACCGCCGTACAAGGCGCGGGCAGCGACTTGCAGATCGCCCAAGCGATTCAAGCGGCCTCTGCGCGTGCCGAAGCCGATGTGTTAATTGTGTGCCGCGGTGGGGGCAGCATCGAAGATTTGTGGGCGTTTAACGAAGAGCCTGTGGTGCGGGCGATTGAAGCGTGCGAAATCCCCGTAGTCAGCGGCGTGGGGCATGAAACCGATTTCACGCTGGCGGATTTTGTCGCCGACGTACGCGCGCCTACACCCACGGGTGCAGCGGAACTGGTCAGCCCCAACCGCTTGGAATCGCTGCACAAGCTCGCGCAGGCACAAGGCCGTCTGAAAACGGCATTGGAACAGCGTTATTACGATGCCAGCCAGCGCGTCGATTGGTTCGCCCGCCAAATCCGCCATCCGCAGCAAAAGCTGAACGAACAACGCAACCAACTTGCCGCCTTGCAACAGTCGCTGCGCTTTTCCATGCACAACAACCACCGTTTCAACGTCCAGCAGCTTGCCCGCCGGCAACAAAGCATGATTCATCTGCGCCCCGATATATCTGCGGCACAACGCGACGTGGCACGTTTTCAGACGGCCTTACAGCAAAGCCGTTTGTCTTTGTTTGCGCTGTACCGCCAGCGTCTTGAAAAACAGGCCGCCCTGCTCGAAGCCGTGTCGCCGCAGCACATTTTGGAACGCGGCTTCAGCGTGGTTAAAAACAGCCGCGGGCAGGTTATCCGCAGCGCCCATGCTTTGAAGCAGGGTCAAAAACTGCACATTATGTTTGCCGACGGCGAAACCGACGTGCGCGTTACCAGCGAGCATAAGCAGCCGGATTTGTTTGATTATTCTTAACTGTTTTTATAAAGACACATAACAGGCAACTTTTCCCCTCAGCTATAACATAGGGCTTGAGAAAACAAATAACAAAAATTACTATTACTATGTTTTGTTATTATCATTCAGCTTCAATAATAACTTTGGGGGAAAAGAAAAATGAAGCATGTTTTAATCGATTTTGAAAATGTACAACCTGAACCGGGCCAGCTTTATTCACTCGAAAACGAAAACTGCCATATCTGGCTCTTTTTAGGTAAATTACAACAAAAAACATTATCTGTTGAATTATGCGAAGCATTATGCCGATTTGGTAAAAATGTGCATTTCGTCAAAGTAGCCAAAACCGGAAAAAACGCATTGGATTTTTATCTTGCTTATTATTTAGGCAAGATTACTGAAACCGACAAAAACGCCGTCATTTGCATACTGTCCCGCGATGGTGGCTTTGATGTTTTAGTTGAACATTTGAAAGACAATCAGCTTTGCAGTGGTATCGTTAGGCTGGAAAATTTAGATGAAGTCAACAAAGTCAACCATTCCTTATCTGCCCAATTATTGTCGGCCACAATACCAATTGAATCTTTACCGACACAATGTGCACCGGAAAGCATTCCGAACAAATACGAAGACACGCAATTTATCAATACATGCTCACGCAAAGTAGCGCAGGCATTAATGGAAAATGACCGTTTCCAACTTAAAGGCCGCAACAATCTTATTTCCATCATTCATAAATTGGTTTTAAAAGACGAGTTGGAAGAATTCGATATCGAAATCAGAAAAAATATTGCCGAATCTATTGTGAACAAGCTATCAACCAAAGGGATGTTGAAAGCTGATCCTCTTAACGGTTTGCTCTCCTATCATTTTATAAGTTCTGAAGAGCTATTAGAGATATTAATAACTCAAGTTAAATCCTCAAAAGCCAAGACATTAACCGGATTGGAAAATGTGATCCGCTCCAAAGCTGCCGCCTGTTATCATGACTTGGGCGATAACGATATCAGCCAATTGGTTTGCTATTTGAAAAAACAGAATATCTTAAAGCAAACCGACCAAAAAATCGAATATGCTCCTTTTCCCGCCTCTACTGCAATGCCTAAACCAAAGCAATTGGCACAACCCATTATTATCAATGCGGAAGAAGATGTAAGCATTATGCAAAAAGTTAATCAGTTTTTTACAAAATGCACCAAAAACAAACCGGCCAGTAAAAAAGCTTTGGGAAATTCATTTAAATCAACATTGAAATTGAAAGATGCCCAAATAGAAAAACTGATTCAAGTTTTAATCAGCCAAAACAAATTCAATATCACTGAAACAGGCAAAATCGTTTACCTGAAAAATTAAAACCTTTCCAAAACCGATATGCCTGTCTGAACCAGACTTTCAGACAGGCATTGCGCACTACCGCAGCTTGCTGCCGCAAGCCCGCTCCAAATACAGTATAATAAGCACATCATCCAATGCCTGTCTGAACCATATTTTCAGACAGGCATCAACACAGGAATAACGATCATGAAAAAATCAAACAGAGGTTATGCGCGTGTCGACCGCGTGAAAGAGCAAATCATGCGCGAGATGGCCGAGCTGGTGCGTACCGGGCTGAAAGACCCGCGCGCGGGGTTTATCACCATCAATGAGGTTGAAGTAACCCGCGATTACAGCCACGCCACCATTTACTATACGGTGCTGGATGATTCCACCCGTGAAATCACCGCCGAGGCTTTGGAGCATGCCAAGGGGTTTCTGCGCAGCGAGCTTTCCAAGCGCATCAAGCTTTTCCGCATTCCCGAGCTGCATTTTGAATATGACGAGTCGATTGAGCGGGGCATGAGCATTTCGCATCTGATTGACCAAGCGGCTTCGGAAAAACCGGTCGAAGATTGACCGCTGTTCTTTAAAAAACAATGCCTGTCTGAAAACCTTTGTGCTTTCAGACAGGCATTGTACAATCCGATAAAAAATACATCCGATTACGCCAGCGTCTTACCCGTTTCCACAAAACGATACACGAATAACAAAAAGGCTGCGTATGTCTACACAAGAAGAAACCCCGTCCAAACGTCCCTATTATTTTTTATGGACTGCCCTTCTGGTGGGCTTTATGGCGGCAACCGCCGTGATAAACCCCACTCTGCTTACCGACAGCATTGCCGGCGTGAGCAAATTTTTCTATCTTAAATTCGACTGGCTGATTATGTGGCTGCCCCTTCTGGCTTGTGCCGTGGGGCTTTCCGTTGCTTTGTCGCCGCGTTTCGGCAAAATCCGGCTCGGCGGCCGGGATGCCCAGCCTGAGTATTCGTTTTTTTCATGGATGAATATGCTGTTTACCGCCGGCATCGGTGTGGGCATTGTGTTTTTCGGCCCGATTGAGGCGCTGTGGCACTATTATCATTCGCCCATCGGCATCAAGGCCGAGAATCTGCCGGAGTATCAGAAGGTTGAAAATGCAATGAGCCTTGCGCTGCATGTGTGGGGCATTCCGGCATGGTCGCTTTATACGATTGCCGGACTGGTGATGGCTTATTTTATGTATCAGCATAAAACCGAGTGTACCCCTGCCGCGCCGCTGCAATATGCGTTCAAACATAAAAAATGGGCCAAGCCTTTGGGCATTATCGTAACGGGCTTGGCGATTTTGTCGATTGCCATGTCGGTTTCCTCTTCGATTGCCATGGCTTCGGTGCAGATTTCTTCCGGCCTGAAAATCATCACGGGCATGGCATTCGACACCATAGGTTGGAAAACCGTGGTGCTTGTTACCATTGCCGCACTCTATACCGCAGGTGCGGTGCTGCCGATTGACAAAGGCATGAAATGGCTGGGCGATATTACGGTTGTGTTGTCGATATTGCTGCTTGTGTTTGTGTTCCTTACCGGCCCGACGCACTATTTTATCAGCACTCTGATTGTTGCCATCGGCAACATCCTCACCAAAACCATCCATCATTCCTTCGAGCTTTATGTGTTCCACAACCGCGATTGGGTGGTGTGGTATCCGATGGCTTATTGGGTGTGGTGGGTTACTTGGGCGCCGTTTGTGGGCGTGTTCCTGGCTAAAATTTCCAAAGGCCGCACTTTGCGCGAATTTGTGTTTGCCTCGGTGATGGTGCCGGCAGGCTTTATTGTTATCTGGTTTTCGGTGTTTTCCGGTTTCAGCCTGCTCGACACGGTGGAAGGCACGGGGCGCTTGGCGGAAATTGCCAATAAGGGCGACTATGAAGGCACGTTTTATTACCTGCTCAACATGCTGCCTTTGTCTTTCGCGACCAAGCCGCTGACTGTGGTGCTGTTCCTCGGCTTTGTGGTAACCACCGTAACCAGCGCGGCCATTTCGCTGGGCATTATGACCAGCAGTGACGGCCGCCGCGAAAACAAATTCCGCGCCGTGGTATGGGCCGTATTGATGACGCTGATCAGCTACGCGGTTATTTTCACCGGCAAAATGGAAGGCATTAAAGCAGTAGGCTCTTTTTCCGGCTTTCCGTTTGTGTTCATTATGTATTTGTGGTTTGCCGCGCTGTGGCGCCAGCTCAACCGCGATGCGCCCCGCTTACCGCCCGCTCCGGTAAAAGACAAGGAGTAAACCGTGAAAAAAGAAATTCTGTATTGGAACCAAAGCGTTCACGACAACATCCTCGAAACCGTGATGATGGTTTTGGTTATCGCCTTTTTATACTATGTCGTCAAATTGGCCTTCTTTGAAAAAGACGATTAAACATTTTCAGACAGGCATTGCCGCCTGCGCCCAATTATTACCAGGAGAACACGATGTCCCAAACACCCCGCCTCCCCGTGCCCGATTTGGCCGAAACCTGCGAACGCTATTTGAAACAGGTGCGCCCGCTGCTGAGCGACGAAGCTTTTGAGAAAACCGCAGCAACCACCCGCTATTTCAAATCGCGCAAAGGCAAAGAATTGCAGGCCGCCCTGCAGCAATTTGCAGCAAAAGCCGAAACCAGCTGGCTGATTGACGCCTGGCTCGAAAGCTATCTGAGCGTCCGCACGCCGCTGCCTTTAACCAGCAACGTAGGCTTCAGCATCCAAACCCAAGGCAGGGATTTGGCGGAATGGGCATCCGCATTGGCAGCGGTGTGCGCCGATTATTACCATCAGCGCATTCCCGTGCCGCACACCCCGCAAGGCACCCCCGTGTGCATGACGCAATGGGCGATTTTGCAGGGCGCTTCGCGTGTGCCGCAAAAAGAAGTCGACAGTTTTCACTTTTCACCCAAAGGCAACCGCCATATCGGCGTGTTGCACAACGGTTTCTACTACCGCTTTGCCGCGCTCGACGAACAATTCGAAGCCTACCACCCCGATACGTTCAGACAGGCATTCGAACAAATCCTTTCCGATACCCCTCAAAACCGCTATCCGGTAGCCGTGCCCTGCTATCTGGGCGGCAACGAAACCGCCCGCGTATACCAAACCCTGCAACAGCAGGAAGACAACACCCGCCTGCTGGAACACATCGAACAAGACCTGTTCCATATCAGCATCAGCAGCGAAAACCTCGATGCCGACAGCGATCTCGCCCAAACCACCTTCCAACCCGGGCAAAACGTTTGGTGCTACAAACCCACCACCTATTGCTACAACACAAGCACCAACCGCCTGTTTCTGCATTGCGAACACACTTGGTCCGACGGCGGCGCGCTTAAAGGCATCGTTACCCTCGCCACCGCCAAACTGGCCGCACCCGGCGGCAAAAAAAACCGCCCCGCCGTCCACCGCTACGAATGGCAGCTGGATGCCGCCTTGCAGAAAAACTGGCAAAAATGGCAGCAAAACTATGCCAAGCAGGCCGAACCGATGCGCGTAACCAGCGCCTGCGTGCCGTTCAACGGCCTAACCGTTCCCAAAGGCGTGAGCCAAGACGCGCTGATGCAGTTTCTCCTGCAATACGCCCAGCTCACCACCTACGGCAGCATCCGCAACACTTACGAAGCCGTTGATGTGAGCCACTTCCGAAACGGCCGCACCGAATGCGTGCGCCCCGTTTCCGAAGAATCACTGGCATTTGTCGGCACCCTATTGCAGGAGAAACCCTCCCGCGAAGCGCTGGATGCCGCACTGGCCGAGCACAAAGCCCGCATCAAAGCAAGCAAACTCGGCCAAGGCCCCAACCGCCACCTGCTCGGCCTGCAACTGATGGCGCCCAAAGCAAGCAGCCGCAGCCCCGTATTTTTTAAAGACGAAGGCTACCAAACCTTCACCACCGATTTCCTCTCCACCTCAACCGTAGGCGACGACAGCACGGTGGTTAACTTTGCCTTTGCCCCCACCTCGCCGGGCGGCTTGGGCGTCAACTACACCATCACGCCCGAAGGCTGGCTGTTTACCGTGAGCCACACCGAAAACCAACAGCAGGAAGTCGGCGTATTTCTGGAAGCCCTGAAAGTCGGCGGGCAGCATTTGCTCGAATTTCTCAACGCCTGACCGAATGCCTGTCTGAAAGCCCGTTTTCTTTTCAGACAGGCATAGCCGAACTTGGCAAAATCCGTTACTTATGACATAATTACCGCTCTGTCCGCCCAATAATCGGCGCAGGCAGATTCAGGAGTTTGCACAGGTTTCGGCTTGGCAAACTTGTCCGAACCGCAAGGTTCATATTCATTTTTGGAGTTTTATCATGGCACTGTCCATCGAACAAAAAGCACAAATCGTTAAAGATTTCCAACGCAAAGAAGGCGATACCGGTTCTTCTGAAGTGCAAGTTGCATTGCTGACTTTCCGCATCAACGACTTGACACCCCACTTCAAAGCCAATCCTAAAGACCACCACAGCCGCCGCGGCCTGTTGAAAATGGTGAGCGCACGCCGCCGCCTGTTGTCTTACCTGCGCCGCACCAAGCCCGACACTTACCGCGAGCTGATCGGCCGTTTGGGTCTGCGTAAATAATCGAAATCTGATTCATGAAAATGCCGCCTGTTTTACAAGCGGCATTTTTATTGCCTGCCCCAAACCGGCAAGCTGAAACCTAAACAATGCCTGTCTGAAAGCTTGCGCTGCAAATCGGCCTAACATATCACGCACTCGGCCGCCCGCACCCGCCCTTTCCCAAGCCCCGAGCCATCAGTTACAATACCCGCATATATTTTAAACATACAAAGGCAGCATTATGGCGCGCATTCTGGTTATCAACGGCCCCAACCTCAATCTGCTCGGCACCCGCGAGCCGCACATTTACGGCTCGGAAACCTTAGCCGACATCAGCAAACATCTCGACTGCGTTGCCGCCGAACTCGGCCTCGGCATTGTCCATTTCCAAAGCAACAGCGAAGGCGGCATCGTCAGCCGCATCCAAGAAGCGCGCGGCAACACGGATATGATTATTATCAACGCCGGCGCCTACACCCATACCAGCATTGCCATCCGCGACGCACTCGGCGGCGTAGGCATTCCCTTTATCGAAGTCCACATTTCCAACGTACACAGCCGCGAAGCCTTCCGCCACCATTCTTATCTTTCCGATAAAGCCGTCGGCGTGATTGTGGGGTTGGGCACCTACGGCTACGAAGCCGCCCTGCGCTTTTGCAGCCGCCATGTGAATATAGTCAATCAACACAAAGGCGCGCAGCAACGCCGTAGTAAAAGTTAAGTTGATTGACTATAGCAGCCGATAAAATCTTTGATGCCTGTCTGAAAGGAACAAGCCATGCAGCTTTATCTCAGCCACACTTCCCCGTTTGCCCGATTATGCTTGGTGCGCGCGCTCTTGTTGCAGCAAAACGATTTACGCCTGCATTTCACCAACCCGTGGGACAACCCTGCCGACTTGGCCGGGAAAAATCCGTTCGGCCAAATTCCCGTGCTGGAAACCGACGACGGTGTAACCATTTACAATACACACCTCATCTGCCAATACCTGCACCATGATGCCTTTTCACCGCAAGATTTGGCCGTTACCGCTTATGCCGCCAGCCTGCTGGAAATAAGCATTCAGGCACTCAAGCTCGTGCGTTTCAAAGCCGAAAACAGTACCGATCATCCCCTGGTGGCACGCTGCTTGGATGCCGTTCGGCGCGCCCTGCCCCAAGCGCCCGAACTCGATCCACAAAGCCGGGAATGGCCGCAAGTGATGCTCGGCATTGTTTTGCTTACCGTGAAGCTGCGCTGCCCCGACCTGTTCAACCAACATGTGCGCAGCGATACCGCGCAGGCAGTTGCCCGATTCGAAGAGCTTGATTTTGTGCGCAAAACCGACCCCGCAGCTTTGGAAAAGCGCCCTGCCACCGTCGGCAGCCTTTAAATCGGAACAAAGGAAACCCAATGGCTTCAATTTATGATTTCACCGTGCGCAATGCGGCGGGCGAAGCAGTAAGCCTGTCTGAATATGCAGGCAAAGTGCTGCTGATTGTGAACACCGCCACCCGCTGCGGATTAACGCCGCAATATGAAGAGCTGCAACAGCTTTACGCCCGGTTCCACCCTATGGGGCTGGAAATTTTGGATTTCCCCTGCAACCAGTTTCGCGCCCAAGCGCCGGAATCGGGCAGCGAAATCGCGCAAATCTGCCAAACCAAATTCGGCACGCAATTCACGATTTTCGACAAAGTCGATGTAAACGGCCCGAATGAAAGCCCGCTGTATGCCTATCTGAAAGCGCAACAGCCAAATGATAAGGGCGGCGGCAGCTTTAAAGAGCTGCTGCTCAAGCTCGCTTCAATCGGCGAGAAGCGCGAAGGCAGCGACATTAAATGGAATTTCACCAAATTCCTCGTCAACCGTAACGGCGAAGTGGTCGGGCGTTTTGCACCAAGCGTCAAGCCTTCCGAAATAGCGGATGATTTGGAACTGCTGCTTTCCTAAACGCATCATACAAATGCCTGTCTGAAACATTCAGACAGGCATTGCGCCGGTTCTACCCTTAATCATTATCGAATCAAATCATCATGAAAAAAACATTAATCCATACCCGCCCGAAAGAAGCGTTGCTGATTGCCGCCATCATAATTGCCACCATGGGCGTAACCATCATCGGCTTTGAATGGGTACCGCATTTGGCCATTATCCTAGTTTTATGCGGCCTGATGATGTTCGGCTTGGCCCGCCGCGTGTGTTTCAAAGCCATGCAGAAACAGATGGCCGAGGGCGTGATGTCGGGCATAGGCGCGATTTATCTGTTCTTTTTTATCGGCCTTTTGGTGTCAGCGCTGATGATGTCGGGTGCGATTCCCACGCTGATGTATTACGGCTTCGGGCTGATTTCGGCGGATTATTTCTACCTTTCCGCTTTCCTGCTTACCGCCGTTACCGGCATTGCCATCGGCAGCAGCCTCACCACCTGCGCCACCATAGGCGTGGCTTTTATCGGCATGACCCAAGCGTTTCACGCCAACCCCGCAATTACCGCCGGCGCCATTGTGTCCGGTGCATTTTTCGGCGATAAAATGTCGCCGCTTTCCGATACCACGGGCATTGCGGCTTCCATTGTGGGCATTGATCTGTTTGAACATATCCGCAATATGATGTACACCACCGTGCCCGCATTCGTCTTAACCGCGGCCTTGTTCGTGTTGTTTGCCGATGCCTCCACTGCCAATCTCGACAGCATTGCCGCCATGAAAACGCAACTGTTGTCCAGCGGGCTGATACACGGTTACACGCTTATTCCGTTTGCCGTATTGCTGATACTGGCTCTGCGCAAAATCAACGCCATTTACACGATTATCGCCACCGTTGCCACCGCCCTCGTGATTACCTATATCCACAGCTCGCCCTCGATTAAAGACATAGGCGGCTGGTTCTTCGCCGGTTACAAGCCTGCCGCAGATTTGGGGCAAACCGGCAGCCTGCTTTCGCGTGGCGGCCTCCAAAGCATGTTTTTCACCCAAACCATTGTGATTCTCGCTCTAAGTTTGGGCG
Organism: Neisseria canis; assembly: GCF_900636765.1. Taxonomy (NCBI): domain Bacteria; kingdom Pseudomonadati; phylum Pseudomonadota; class Betaproteobacteria; order Neisseriales; family Neisseriaceae; genus Neisseria; species Neisseria canis. The sequence goes on along the minus strand of NZ_LR134313.1, from coordinate 1,426,030 downwards.
GCCTACTGCATGCTCTCGGCATTTTACCTGCACTGCTCGAAGGCATCCGCCACCTGCTCACCACCACCGGCCGCGCCACTTTATCCGTGGCCTCCACCGCTTTAGGTGTGAACGTATTGATTGGCGAGCAATATCTCAGCCTGATGCTGGCCGGTGAAACATTCAAACCGGTTTACGACAAGCTGCAACTGCATCCGCGCAATCTGTCGCGCACGTTGGAAGACGCGGGTACCGTTATCAACCCGCTGGTTCCCTGGAGCGTGTGCGGCGTATTCATCAGCCACGCGCTCGGCGTGCCCGTAATCGACTATCTGCCCTATTCTTTCTTTTGCTACCTCTGCCTGCTGTTAACCCTGTTGTTCGGCTTCAGCGGCTTAACCATCAGTAAAAAAGAAGAAAGATAAAACAATGCCTGTCTGAATATTCAGACAGGCATTTTGCTTATTTAAACAACATTATTTACCGGCATTGGCAGTAGGATTAATCAGAATCTCCACACGGCGGTTTTGCGCTTTACCCGCAGCCGTGTCGTTGCCGGCAACAGGCTGGCGCGAACCGTAGCCGACCGTGCTCAAGCGGGAACCTGCAACACCGCGCTGCACCAAATAGTCTGCCACAGAACGCGCACGGCGTTCAGACAGAGGTTGGTTAATCGCATCATTACCGCTACTGTCTGTATGGCCTGCCACGGTAATCGTGGTTTCGGGATATTGCACCAAGGTTTCGGACGCTTTGTTCAAAGAATCCATAGCCGCACCGCTCAAAGTCGCGCTGTTGGTATCAAACGTTACTGCGCTCGGCATAGTCAGCTTGATTTGGTTGCCTTCGCGGGAAACCTGTACCTCGCTGTTTTTCAGGCTCTCGCGCAATTTGGCTTCCTGGTAGTCCATATAGCCGCCCACACCGGCACCCACTGCACCACACGCCAAAGCCGCATTGCGCGCGCCTTTGCCGCCGTGGGTAATCGCACCGATCGCACCGCACGCAGCCGCGCCGCCCAAACCATACATGGCGGTTTTGCTTACCTTTTGCTGGCCGGTGGTAGGATCCGTAACACAACCGGTCAAAGCCATAGCGGAAGCTGCCGCTAACACAGTTAAAGTTTTCATCATGTTCATTTTACGATTTCCTTTCAGAAGGGATGTGAACAAATTTACATACATTACTGTTTTTATTATCCGACAAAATACTTTTCTCAAAGTTTCTTTAACAAGATATTACGTTTAGATACCACTCAACCCGTTTTACCCTCCGCTTGCCGCAATACCGTGTGCACATTTTACAGCAAAATTACCCGCGGCTCTTCTACAGCAAACAATTGGAAACACCCGTTCAAAACAATAAAAATGCCTGTCTGAAACTTTTTCAGACAGGCATTCCAAGATACTCGAGGCGTTACAGAGTGCGCGCCACTTCTACAATGTCAAACACTTCCAGCTGGTCGCCTTCCATGATGTCATTATAGTTTTTCAGCATCAAGCCGCATTCAAAGCCCATGCGCACTTCTTTCACATCGTCTTTGAAGCGTTTCAAAGATGCCAACTCGCCGGTATGGATAACCACATTGTTGCGGATCAGGCGGACATGCGAATCGCGTTTTACCACGCCGTCGGTTACCATACAGCCGGCAATATTGCCCACTTTCGATACCGAAATCACCTGGCGGATTTCCACCGTGCCCGTTACCTGTTCTTTCTCTTCCGGAGCCAACATGCCGCTCATGGCCGCTTTGACATCATCAATGGCATCATAAATGATGTTGTAGTAACGGATTTCCACATCTTCGGTTTCAGCCAACTTGCGGGCAGAGGCATCGGCACGCACGTTAAATCCGATAACAAATGCGCCGGAAGCAATCGCCAAGTTCACATCGCTTTCGGTAATGCCGCCCACACCGCTGTGCAATACGTTCACTTTCACCTCGTCGGTGGAAAGTTTCTGCAAGCTGCCCGTAAGCGCCTCGTAAGAACCTTGCACGTCGGCCTTGATAATCACAGAAAGGTTTTGTGCCTGGCCTTCGCCCATGTTGTTGAACATATTTTCCAACTTGGCGGCTTGCTGTTTGGCCAAACGCACGTCGCGGTATTTGCCTTGGCGGAACAGTGCGATTTCGCGGGCTTTTTTCTCGTCGGCAAGCACCATCGCGTCTTCGCCTGCATTCGGCACGTCCGACAAACCGAGAATTTCCACCGGAATGGAAGGCCCTGCTTCTTCGATCGGCTTTCCGTTCTCGTCAATCATGGCGCGCACTTTACCGAAAGCCGTACCGGCCAACAGCATATCGCCTTTTCTCAAAGTACCGCTTTGTACCAGCAAGGTGGCTACCGCACCGCGGCCTTTGTCCAAACGTGCCTCCACAATAATACCTTTGGCAGGAGCGTCAACCGGAGCTTGCAGCTCCAATACTTCCGCTTCCAGCAACACCGCTTCCAACAGCGCATCAATATTGATGCCTTGTTTGGCAGATACGTCCACAAATTGGGTCGTGCCGCCCCAAGAATCGGGAATAACTTCATAGTTGGTCAATTCCTGACGGATACGCTCCGGGTTCGCAGTGTCTTTATCGATTTTGTTCACGGCCACCACAATCGGCACACCCGCTGCTTTTGCATGGGCAATCGCCTCAATGGTTTGCGGCATCACACCGTCGTCGGCAGCCACAACCAGAATCACAATGTCGGTTGCCTGTGCACCGCGCGCGCGCATTGCGGTAAACGCTTCGTGACCCGGAGTATCCAAGAAAGTAATCACACCGCGCGGTGTTTCCACATGGTAGGCACCGATATGTTGGGTAATCCCGCCGGCCTCACCCTGCACCACTTTGGCGCGGCGGATATAGTCAAGCAGCGAGGTTTTACCGTGGTCGACGTGACCCATCACGGTAACCACGGGCGGACGCGGTAATTTTTCGGCTTCAACAAGCTCCGCACCTTCTTCCAAGAAAGCTTCCGGATCATCCGCAGCGGCAGGTTTGCCGATGTGGCCCATTTCTTCTACCACAATCAGCGCGGTTTCTTGGTCAAGCGATTGGTTGATGGTTACCATCATACCCATTTTCATCAGGGCTTTAACCACTTCCACGCCTTTTACAGCCATTTTGTGCGCCAAATCGGCTACGGTAATGGTTTCAGGCACCAAAACCTCATGCACCACCGGCTCGGTAGGCGCGGTAAAGGCGTGTTGGTTCGGCTCAAGCTTGAGTTTCTTGCCTTTTTTACCGCCGCCGCGCACGCGCTCTTCATTGCTGTGCGCCGCATTGCGGTCTTTGCCCTTGCCTTTGCCTTTCGCGCCGCGTGACTGCATGTCACCATCATCACGGTTGCGGCGGTCTTCTTTCTTGCGGCTGCCGCTGCTCGGATTCACATCTTCCGCTCCGCGGTCTTTGGCCTTAGCCGAAGTGCTGCCTGAAACGGCCAACGGCTTTTTCTCCGACGGTTTGGCAGAACGTTGCTCGTCGGCACGCGCTTTTTGTGCGGCACGCGCCTCTTCCTGAGCCTGCTTTTTCGCTTCTTCACGGCGCTGCTGACGCTCTTGACGCTCTTGTTTTTCACGCAAAAGCGCCTCTTGATGCGCGCGCAGGGCAGCCGCACGGCGGGCTTCTTCATCCCGCGCAGCCTGCTCCGCAGCACTAACTACTTCTACAGGCTTAGGCAGAGGGGCGTTTTTTTTGTCTTTTCCTTTTTTCGCCGGTTTTTCGGATTTCTGTGCCGCTTCCTCAACCGGAGCGGCCTGTTGCTCTTTTGCTGCTTCGGCTTTTACCTGCTCTTCAGCCTTTTGTTTGGCTTCTTCTGCAAGTTTTTTAGCCTCTGCTTCTGCTTTGGCTTTTTCTTCTGCTTCCGCCTCTGCTTCGGCCTCCGCTTCCGCTCGGGCTTGCTGCTCGGCTGCTGCCGCCTCTTCCGCGGCTTTTTGCTGCTGGGCTTTGGCCTGAACCACCAACTCTTCAGGCGAAGGCACAACAACTTTGCGGCTGCGGCGGCGCGTTTCTACCTGTACACCGTCAATAGTGCTGCGTTCGGTTTTTTTGCGGGCAATACTGATTGTGCTGCTTTGCGTATCATGGCTTTGCTTCAGATAAGCAAGCAATAAAGCTTTATCATCGGCAGTAATTTCATCGCTGCCTGATGATTTGGCAACACCGGCACTTTTCAGTTGTTTCAGCAGCTCTTCCACCGGTTTTTTCAGATCTGCTGCAAATTGTTCTACAGTACTGTTACTCATGCCTTACCTCTCATTTATTTTCTTCTTCGAACCAGTGGGCGCGGGCAGCCATAATCACTTTTTCAGCTTCTTCTTTGCTGACGCCGGTAATTTCGATTAATTCGTCAATAGCCAATTCTGCCAAACCGTCGCGGTCGATAATGCCGGCTTGAGCCAAATCACGCAGCATATCTTGATCCACACCTTCCAGCGTTTTCAGATCTTCTGCGATTTCTTCCAATTTTTCCTCGGAAGCAATGGCCAGCGTGAGGATGGCATCGCGGGCACGATTGCGCAAAGTGTCAACCGTGGCTTCATCAAAGCCGATTTCCACTAACTCTTCCCCCGGCACATAGGCCACTTCTTCCAAAGTTGAAAAGCCTTCTTGAACCAACGCGTCGGCAGTTTCTTCATCTACATTCAGATGTTGTACAAACAGGCTGCGGATGGCGGCATCTTCGGCTGCATGGCGCTCTTCCGCTTCTTGAACCGTCATGATGTTCAGCTGCCAGTTGGTCAAATCGGCGGCAAGACGCACGTTTTGACCGCCGCGGCCGATGGCAAGCGCCAATTGGTCTTCCGCCACCACCACATCAACCGCATGTTTGTCTTCATCAATCAGGATGCGGGTTACTTCAGCCGGAGAAAGCGCGTTGATTACAAATTGCGCAGTTTCAGGCGACCACAACACCACATCGATGCGCTCGCCGCTGATTTCATTGCTGACCGCATTGATGCGCGAGCCGCGCACACCGATACAGGTGCCTTGCGGGTCGATACGTTGGTCGTTGGATTTCACTGCGATTTTCGCACGCTGACCCGGATCGCGGGCGGCTTCTTTGATTTCCAACAAACCGTCGGCAATTTCGGGCACTTCCTGCTCAAACAGCTTAACCAGAAACTCGCGCGAGGTTCGGCTCAAAATCACTTGTTTGCGCGAACCTTGTTCGTCCACCCGCAAAAAAAGCGCGCGGATGCGGTCGCCGTTGCGGTAGTTTTCGCGCGGAATCATTTGGTCGCGCGGAATCAGGGCATCAAGTTTGCCGATTTCCACAATAATACCGTGGCGCTCGACACGCTTCACCGTGCCCATCACGATGTCCTCTTTCCGCTCCAAAAATTCATTTAGAATTTTCTCGCGTTCCGCATCACGGATGCGTTGCAGAATAATTTGTTTGGCTGTTTGCGCGGCTTGGCGGCCGAAAGCTTCGTTCGGCAGTTTTTCTTCGTAATATTCGCCGATCTGAATGGTTGTGCCCGGAATTTCTTCCTGGATTTCTTCAATGGTTTTTTCGGTATCGGGATAAGTGTAATCTTCATCCGCCACGATCAGCCAGCGGCGGTAAGTTGAATATTCTCCGGTATCGCGGTTGATTTCTACGCGCACATCCATATGTTCGCGCTCGGATTTTTTCTTGGCAGCAGTACCCAGCGCAAACTCCAATGCGTCAAACACCACATCCGGATCTACGTTTTTCTCGCTGGCAAGTGCTTCGGCCAATTGCAACATTTCGCGACTCATGGTCAAACTCCTGATTGATTTGATTTTAAAATTTGAATTCGGGTTTCAGACGGGCATTGTCGATATTGGATAGAGCCAGTTCGACGGTTTTGCCGTCGAAAGAAATGCGTACGGTATCATCCTTGCAGCCTTCGATGCGCCCGATAAAGTTTTTCTGGCCGTCAACCGGCAGGCGGGTTTTGATTTTCGCCTGCTCTCCGGCAAAGCGTTCGAAATCGGCCGCTTTTTTCAGCGGGCGGTCAAGGCCCGGACTGGAAATTTCCAGATTTTTATAGTCGATATCTTCCACCATAAACACGCGGCTCAAATGATTGCTCACGGTTGCGCAGTCTTCCACGGTGATACCGCCTTCTTTATCGATAAATACGCGCAAAGTGCCTTGGGCGGTCAGCTCGAAGTCCACCACTTCATAGCCTAAACCCGGCAGGGTTTTTTCAAGAATGCTTTGAATATCCAAATTCCGCTCCGTAAAAAACAAAAAATGGCCCTGTGGCCATTCTTCATATAACTGAAAAATTTTGCGAATTATAAACCTTTTATTCATAAAAGAAAAGTGTTTGTTTCAATCGCTTTTCCGACTTTCAGACAGGCCTGCCGTTACCCTTGCGAAAAGCATGGGCCGGGGCTAGAATTAGCAGCTCGATTTTTAAATTTTATTATAAATACCAACAAGATAAGGTTTTCATTATGACCAACCACCCAGTCTACAATTTCTCTTCCGGCCCCGGCACGCTGCCCGAAGCCGTTTTGCGCACTGCCCAGCACGAGATGCTGGATTATAACGGCACAGGCATGTCGGTGATGACGATGAGCCACCGTTCCGACATGTTTATGAGCATCCTGCATCATGCGGAACAGGATTTGCGCGGGCTGCTTGCGATTCCCGACAACTATAAAGTACTGTTTCTGCAAGGCGGCGCCAATGCGCAATTCAATATGGTAGTCATGAACTTTGCCAATGGCTTCAAGCGCGTGGATTCGGTGGTAACGGGTAATTGGTCGGCTACCGCCCATTCCCAAATGGGCAAACTTTCTGATGTAGACATTCATCTGGCGGCAGACGGCAAGCCGTCCGGCTACACGGCTTTACCGGGCGTTGGAGAATGGGATATTGATGCCGGCTCGGCTTTTGTGCACTTTGTGAGCAATGAAACCGCCAACGGCCTGCAATACCGCACCATGCCCACGCTGCCCGAAGGAATGCCGCCTTTGGTGTGCGACATGTCGAGCGAGATTCTTTCGCGCAAAATCAATGTGGCCGATTTCGGCGTGATTTACGCGGGTGCGCAAAAAAACATCGGCCCGGCGGGCGTAACAGTGGTGATCATCCGCGAAGATTTATTGGAACGTTGCTCCGACCGTGTGCCCAATGTGTGGAACTACAAAACCCATATCAACAAACAGGGCATGTATAACACGCCCGCCACTTATCCGATCTACATTGCCGGTTTGACATTCCGCTGGCTGCAAACACAAGGCGGCCTGAAAAAGATGGAGGCTTTAAATGATTTGAAAGCCGAAACCCTTTACTCCGCCATCGATAACAGCGGCGGTTTCTACACCAATAATATTCACCCGGATGCGCGCTCGAAAATGAATGTGGTGTTTTCGACCGGCAATGCCGATTTGGATAAACGCTTTGCCCTCGAAGCATCTTTCCGGGGCTTGGAATTTCTGAGCGGCTACAAAAGCGTGGGGGGGATGCGCGCCAGCATCTACAATGCCATGCCGCTCGAAGGCGTGGCGGCTTTGATCGACTTTATGACCGAGTTCCAGCGCCGTTACGGTTAACACGCGATAAACCGAAATGCCTGTCTGAAAAGACTGTGAAGCCTTTTTCAGACAGGCATTGTTTCGCAAGCTTTATCAAATCAATTTCAACTCCGGCCGGTAGCTTGGTAAACGCTCCTTTAAAGCAAAACCAGTTAATGGAATAATTGGCGAACTGAAAAAGAGTGCGCGTCATATCCTGGCTTGAACCGAATATCTCCTATAGTTAACCAACATATTTTTAATACAAGGCGGCAAGCCGAAGACAGTACAGGTATAGTTAAAACACTTAATTTTAGTAGCATTTCCGTCATACTCGGGCTCAACCCGAGTATCTGAGCTCCGCTAACTTTAGGAGATACTCGGTTCAAGCCCGAGGATAGCGAGCGTATTATTTTTTTAAATTGATTAACTTAAGATCAAATCGTTTACCAACCCGGGCAATGAAGAAATGCCTGTCTGAAATATTTCAGACAGGCATTTCTTCAATCAAACCCAAACTGAGCAAACCGCGGTATACGCCGTCTTCCGTTACGGGCGGGCACACAAAATCGGCCACGGCTTTTGTATCAGGGTGGCCGTTGCCCATAACCACACCGAAGCCTACGGCTTTCACCATTTCAATATCGTTCGGCCCGTCGCCGAAAGCCATCGCATCCGCCATCGTCAGGCCGAGTTTGTCCAACGCGGCTTGGATACCGCGCGCCTTGGAACCGCCCTCGTCAAGCAAATCCACACCGTAAGGATGCCAGCGCACGGTTTTGATGCCTGCCGGCAGATTGCCGTTAAGCGACTCTCCGGCGGCTTCGTCGTAAAAACCGATAATCTGGTAAACCGGATCATGCAGATAGGCATCCGGAGCAATCCGGTAGGGCAGCTTGAGCGAACCGGCGGCTGCGAGCAGGGCTTCTGTTTCGCGTGATACGCTGAATTGCTCGGCAGACACCAGCCCGTAGGCAATGTCGGCGCGGTTTAGAAAAGCGGTGATTTCACGCACGCTGGCCTGTTGCAAAGGGAATTCGGCCAAAGTTTTGCCCCGGTGCCGCACATATTGCCCGTTGATGCTCACCAACATGTCGATGCCGGTTTCTTCAATCAGTTCCCGAATCACTTCGGGCAGCAGGCAGGGCGCGCGGCCGGTGGCGATGGCGGTGATGATGCCTTTGCGGTTAAGTGCTTTTAAAGCTGAGCGCGTGCTCTCGGCAACGCGGTGCTCATGTGTGATATAGAGCGTGTCGTCTATGTCGAAAAAAATGATTTTCGGGTTGGGTTTGCGCATGATTTTCTCTGGATTGCGGGGCTGTGATTGTAACACGATGCCTGTCTGAACGCTTTTTCAGACAGGCATCAAGCTTGTTCCGACACTCGGCCGGTTAAGGCAGGATGTCTATTGCGGCCCTGTATTTTACATGCTGGTAAAGCTCATCCACTTCGTCATCGGTAACGGCGATGCAGCCGTTTGTCCAGTCGCGCAGCAAATGCCGAGCGCCGATGCCGCCCGAGCCGTTGGGCAGGCCGTGGATTTTGATGTCGCCGCCCGGGCTTTTGCCTTGCGATTCGGCAAACGCTTTGTCCCGCCCGTTCGGATAAGACACCCCGAGATTTTTGTGGTAGCCGCTGTTTGGGTTTCTATCATTAATGATATAGCTGCCTTCAGGCGTTTTGCCGTCGCCTTCAAACTGCTTGTGCCCTTTCGGGTTAAAACCGAGCGATACGGGATAGGTTTTCAAAAGCCTTCCCGCCTCATCATAAGCGTCCATTTCACGCGCGCCTTTGCGCACCACCAAACGCGCCACCACCGCGTGTTCAGGCAAAGGCTTCTGCCCAAGCAGCATTTTCTGGCGCGGTTTCAAACCCGCATCCTGCGGCAGCCAAAACCATAGGGCGGCCAATGCCAGAGCCGCTGCCGCCAAAATCGCCGCAATCCGTTTCAGCCACTTCATTTGCCGCCCTCTTCCTGCACCGCCGATACCGCTTGCCGTTTCTGCTTTTGCGCCGCTTTCTTTTGCGCCACTGCTTCCTTCATCCGCTGCTGCGCCGCCTCATCGGGCGCCGAGAGCCACACACCGGCCACAATGATGCTGAGCAGCGCGATATAAAACCAAACTTTGTTCACACTCATTACTTAACCCCTTGTTGCTAAAGCAATCAGTTTACCCGCAGCAAATATAGCAGAATCCGCACTCCGCGCTCTTTTTTCCCGCCTGCCGGAAGGTTTTTCAGACAGGCATTGTTTGATATAGTGAACCCTGTTTATTCCAAACGGCAAACCATCATGAAAAAATGCATTATCCTAACCGGCGCCGGCATCAGCGCCGACAGCGGCCTGAAAACATTCCGCGACGCAGGCGGCTTGTGGGAAGGCTACCGCGTGGAAGAAGTGTGCACCCCCGAAGCATTCGCACGCAACCCGCAGCTGGTACTCGATTTTTACAACCAGCGGCGCAAACAGGCCGAACAAGCCGCGCCCAACGCTGCCCATTTTGCACTGGCCGAGCTGGAGCAGCATTATCAAGTACAGATCATCACGCAAAATGTCGACAACCTGCACGAGCGCGCAGGCAGCAGCCATGTGCTGCATCTGCACGGCGAACTCAGCAAACTGCACAGCACCTTAGACGAAACCGACATCATCGAATGGACAGGCGACCAAACCCTTTCCGACACCAACAGCAAAGGCCACCCGCTGCGCCCGCATATCGTTTGGTTCGGCGAAGACGTGCCGCTGTTTCCCAAAGCCGTGGCCATGATGCACGAAGCAGACGTCGTGTTGATTATCGGCACTTCGCTGCAAGTTTACCCCGCCGCCTCGCTGCTGCACTACGCCCCTCCGCATGCCGATATTTATCTGATTGACCCGAATCCCCAAGCATCCGGCGCGCATATCGAAATCGTACCGAAAAAAGCTGCCGAAGGCGTGCCGCCGCTGGTGGATTACCTGATTGAAAAAGCAAAATAAATATGCCTGTCTGAAACGCTTATGGCAAATATAGTTAATCAACACATTTTTAATACAAGGCAGCAAGCCGCAGACAGTACAAATAGTACGGCAAGGCGCAGCAACGCCGTAGTAAAAGTTAAGTTGATTAACTATAAGCGTTTCAGACAGGCATCCCGCTAAGGGCAAGGATTACTGATTTCCGCGTGCACCGCATTAATCGCATCCAACACATCGCCAGAAAGCACCACATCCGCGCTGCCGATATTCTCGCGCAACTGCGCCATCGTCGTCGCACCGATAATATTGCTCGCCACAAAAGCCTGCTGCGTCACAAACGCCAGCGACATCACCGCCAGGCTCATACCCGCATCGTCCGCAATCTTGGCATAACGCTCCACCGCCGCAAAACCCTGCGGCTTCGTATAACGCTGAAAACGCTGAAACAAAGCCAGCCGGCTGTTTTCCGGCATCGCACCGTGGCGGTATTTGCCGCTTAACACGCCAAACGCCATCGGCGAATAAGCCAAAAGCGGCACATCCTCGCGCAACGAAACCTCGCTCATGCCCACTTCATAACTGCGGTTCAGCAGATTATAAGGATTCTGCACCGAAGCCACACGCGGCAAAGCCGGATTACGCTCATGTTCGTTTAAAAACCGCATCGTGCCCCACGGCGTTTCATTCGACACACCATAAGCCCGGATTTTGCCCTGCTTCACCAGCTCGCCCAGCACATCCACAATCTCGTCAAACGGCGTAAACCGCTCCTCCTCCCCGATTGCCTGCACACCCAAACGGCCGAAAAAATTCGTCTTCCGCTCCGGCCAATGCAGCTGATACACATCCAGATAATCCGTGTTCAACCTTTTCAAACTGGCATCACACGCCTCAAAAATCTGTGCGCGCGAAAAATCATTGCCGCCGCGGATATAGCGCTCCAAACCGTTCGCCCTCGTCGGCCCCGCAATCTTACTCGCCAACACAAAATCATCACGCCGGCCGCGCGCCTTAATCCAATTACCGATAAACTGCTCCGTGCGCGTATACGTTTCCTTACGCGGCGGCACGGGATACATCTCCGCCGTATCGATAAAATTCACACCGTTTGCCAGCGCATAATCCAGCTGCTCATGCGCCTCGGCCTCAGTATTCTGCTCGCCCCAAGTCATCGTACCCAAACAGATTTTACTCACCCGGATACCACTGCGGCCTAATGGTCGTTGTTGCATATCGTTTCCTCTCTTTTAATCACATTTCACTTGTCCGAAAAGCAAAACCATTCTAAACAAATAATGCCTGTCTGAAAAACAAGTTTCAGACAGGCATTATAAAAAAACCAACAAACTGATATGATTACGCCCATTATTGATTCAAAGAGCGATATTATGGCAACCAGCAACCAGCAACCAGCAACCAGCAACCAGCAACCAGCAACCAGCAACCAGCAACCAAATTATAAACGAAAATTACAATAAAATCAACATATTAAAACTAAAATCCCTCTTTCCCGAAGCCTTTTGCGAAGACCAAATCGACTGGGAAAAACTCAAACTTATTCTCGGCGAAGAGAACCTCGCCCATCACAACGAACGCTACCAGCTCAACTGGGCAGGCAAAAGCGAAGCCTACCGCACGCTGCAAGCACCCACATCCAACACACTGATTCCCTGCCAAGCCGAATCGGTGGATTTCGACGGCACGAATAATCTATTTATCGAAGCCGAAAACCTCGAAGCACTAAAAATCCTGCAAAAAGCCTATGCCGGCAGCGTGAAGATGATCTATATCGACCCGCCTTACAACACCGGCAGCGATTCCTTTATCTATCCAGACAAATTCAGCGAAACCCGAGAAGAATACGCCCGCCGCGTCGGCGACAAAGACGACAAAGGCTACCTGAAACGCGACGGCGTATTCCAAGGCGCTTGGCGCAAAAACAGCAAAGAAAGCGGCCATTACCACAGCAACTGGCTCTCCATGATACTGCCGCGCCTGCATCTGGCCAAAACCCTGCTGCGCGACGACGGTGTGATTTTTATCTCGATTGACGATAACGAACAAGCGCAATTGAAGCTGCTGTGCGATGAAGTGTTTGGGGCGGAGAATTTTTTGGGGAATGTAATTTGGCAGAAAAAATATGCTGCAACAAATGATGCAAAAGGGTTTTCAACTCTTCATGACTATATTTTGGTTTACCAAAAAAGTCTCCGTTTTGAAAGGAATTTGTTACCCAGAACAGAAACACAAAACAAGCCTTATAAAAATGATGACAATGACGGAAGGGGCTTGTGGAGGAGTGATAATTTGCTGGTTAAATCATTTTCAGAGTCCGCTGTCTATCCCATAAGAAATCCCAATACTGGTATTGAATATTTTCCTCCACAAGGAAGTTCTTGGCGGGCAAGTAAAGCAACTATGCAAATATGGCTACAGGAAAATCGTATTTTCTTTGGCAAAGACGGTCAGGGCGCACCCCAATTAAAGCGATATTTAAACGAAGTACAACAAGGCCGAGTTCCTACAACATGGTGGCCATTTGAAGAAGTTGGGCACAATGATGCAGCAAACAAAGAATTACAAAATCTTTTTAATTCAAAAGCACCATTCGACACACCGAAGCCGACGACGTTATTAAAACAAATGTTCCAAATCGGCTCAAACCCTAACGACCTAATCCTAGACTTCTTCTCCGGCTCCGGCACCACCGCCCATGCCGTAATGCAGCTTAACGCCGAAGACGGCGGCAACCGCCGCTATATCTGCGTGCAACTGCCCGAAGAAACCGACGAAAAATCCGAAGCGCGCAAAGCCGGTTTCGACACCATCGCCGACATCGCCAAAGAACGCATCCGCCGTGCGGGCAGGCAAATCCGCGAACAACATCCCGAAAAAACCGTTGATACCGGCTTTAAGGTATTCAAACTGGCCGAAAGCCATTTCAAACCGTGGAGGCCGTCTGAAAACGGTTCAGACGGCCTCGAGGCGCAACTGGCCATGTTTATCGATCCTGTTGCCGAACATGCCGAACCACTGAATATGGCTTACGAACTGATGCTGCGCTTGGGTTTGAAACTCACCTGCCCGTTGCATATTTCGGACGGCGTGTATTGGGTGGAAGACGAAGACACGGGCAAACGCACCGCCCTGCTGCTTACCTGTGCCGACGAGCATTTGATAGATGCTGTGATTGCCGAAAATCCCGCCAAAGTCGTGGCACTCGACCGTTTGTTTGACGGCAATGACTCGCTAAAAAGCAATACTGTTTTGCAGATGCGCGACGCGGGCATTATTTTTGAATGTGTGTAGGTCGGATTCTCGAATCCGACAATACCTGCCTATCAGATCGTCGGATACAAGTATCCGACCTACCGGCTCCGTACAGCGCAACAGATGATTTGAAAAGAAAACGATATGGAACTGAAATTTGAACAACTGGATTACCAGCTTGATGCGGTCAATGCGGTTTTGCGCCTGTTTGAAGGTGAGCCGAACCGCAAACAGGATTTTGAATTGCAAAGCGGTTCGGCCGGCCGCTTTGTGGCAAATGAGTTGGCTTTGGATTGGGAAAGTATAGGACGCAACCTGAATACGATACAGGCAGAAAAAGGCCTGTCTGAAACCGACATCGGCGAACACGGCTTAAACTTTTCGGTGGAAATGGAAACCGGCACAGGCAAAACCTATGTTTACCTGCGCACGATTTTCGAGCTTAACCGGCAATACGGCTGGACAAAATTCGTGATTGTGGTGCCGAGCGTGGCCATCCGCGAGGGGGTATTGCAAACCCTGCGCAGCACGCGCACGCACTTTGCCGACCTGTTCGACAAGCCCGTGATGAATTATGCAGAATACAGCAGCAGCCGTTTGTCGGCGTTGCGCTCTTTTGCCGTTAACGACAATATTGAAATTTTGGTCATCAATATCCAGTCGTTTGAAAAAGACTTGAATGTGATCAATCAGGTCAACGAAAGCGGCGATGCGCCCATTACGCAAATCAGCCAAACGCGTCCGATTGTGATTATCGACGAACCGCAGAATATGGAAACGGAAGGCCGTCTGAAAGCGATTGAATCGCTCAACCCGCTGTTTACATTGCGTTATTCGGCCACCCACAAAGCAAGCCGCCACAAGATTTACAGCCTGAACCCGGTGCAGGCTTATAACCTGAAGCTGGTTAAGCAGATCGAAGTGTTTTCGGTTACGGCGCAAAACGATGTGAACGGTGCATACATAAAGTTACTGGAAGTTTTTTACCCGCCGAATACTAAGAAGCCAAAAGCAAAATTAGAAATTCACTACCAAGATAAAAAACAAACGAAAAAGAAAACCGTGAGCGTAAAAAGCGGCGATGATTTGTTTGAAATATCGGGCGGTAACGAAGCCTACCGAGATGGATTTAGGATTAACGAGATAAAATTCGACCTTCAGGAAATCGATCTTTCAGACGGCCGCACAATCGAGCGCGGCAGCGGCGGGGTGATGCGCGACGAAATCATTAAAATGCAGATTCACCATACCGTTGCCGAACACCTGAAAAAGGAAAAACGCCTGAAAGCCTACGGCATCAAGGTGCTGTCGCTGTTTTTTATCGACAAGGTGGAAAACTACCGCACGGCGGCGGGTGAAGCAGGCAAGTTTGCTTTGTGGTTTGAAGAGATTTACACCAAACTTTCGGGCGGAGAGAACCCGGAAGGCGTACACAACGGCTATTTTTCACAAGACAAACAAGGCCGTCTGAAAAACACCAACGGCACAACGCAGGCCGACAACGACACTTACCATCTGATTATGCGCGACAAAGAAACGCTGCTTTCGTTCGACAGCCCCTTGCGCTTTATCTTTTCGCATTCCGCCCTGAAAGAAGGCTGGGATAACCCGAACGTGTTCCAAATCTGCACACTCAACGAAAGCAACTCGCCGATTAAAAAGCGCCAAGAAATCGGGCGCGGCCTGCGTTTGGCTGTCAACCAAAGCGGCGTGCGGGTGCGCGATGAAAAAGTGAACGTACTCACGGTTATTCCCAATGAAAGCTACGAGCATTTTGCCGCCACACTGCAACAGGAATACCAAGACGAATGCGGCATCACGTTTGCATCGGACAATATCAAAAACGCCGCCCGTAAAAAAACCGTGCGCTACCGTAAAGATTTTACGCTCGACCCCGCGTTTCAGGCCGTTTGGCAGAAACTCAGCCGCAAACCGCGCTACCGCGTGAATTTCGACACGGCCGCACTGATTGAATCCGCCGCCGAAACCGTGCGCCGTATGCCTGAAATCCAAAAACCGAAAATCCAAATGCACAAAGCCCGAATCAGGCAATCGCAAACCGACGGTGTTTGGGCAGAAGAAACCGCCGGCCGCAGCTTGACTGTGGAAGCGGAATGGGCAATTCCCGACGTATTGGGTGCCATTCAGAAAAAAACGGGGCTGACGCGGCGCACCGTGTATGAAATCCTCGTGCACTCCGACCGCCTGCCCGACCTACCGGGCAATCCGCAACGTTTTATCGACCTTGCCGCCGACAAAATCAACGTTGCTCTGCAAAACCTGATGGTAAAAGGCATACGCTACGACATCAGCGAAGACGAACGCTACCGCCAAAGCCTTATGGAAAAATGGCGCGATATGGAAGCCAACGGTACCGAGTTTTATGAAAACGGATACACGTTTGAAGTCGGCAGGCAAGAGAAAACCATCAGCGAAAACTATATCCCGCTCGATTCCGCCGTCGAACAAAATTTCGCCCGCGATTGCGAAAACTACGACGACGATACCTTAGGCAAAATCCCTTTCTATTTCAAACTGCCCAAATGGTTCAAGATTCCCACGCCTTTAGGCAACTACAATCCCGACTGGGCGGTAGTTGCCGAAACCGGGAAACAAGCGTTTTTCGTTGCAGAAACCAAAGGCACAGCTAAAGGTATACAAGCGGGCGTGGATAAAGACCAACTGCGTTACTCTGAACGTTTGAAAATCGAGTATGCTGAAAAATATTTCGCTGGCGTGCAGGATCTGGAATATCGTGAGGTGGAAAAGTTAGACGAACTGAATAGCGGTTGATTCTCTGGTTACAACACTTAATTAATGACAATAAGACACTCACACAAACCCGAGTATAAAGAAAATACCCAAATAAAATGCCTGTCTGAAAAATTTCAGGCAGGCATTTCCAACAGCATCACGAGAACACCAATTGCTCTCCATCCACTTTCACATGAATCGCGCTTTCAGGCTTATATTTGCCTTCGAGCAGAGCCAGTGCCAGCGGGTTTTCGATTTCCGCTTGGATGGCGCGTTTGAGCGGGCGTGCGCCGTACACGGGGTCGAAGCCTGCTTTGGCGATGATGTCCAGCGCGGCATCGTCGACTTCGAGATGCAGGTTTTGCGCGGCAAGGCGTTTTTCCAAGCCTTTGAGCTGGATTTTGGCGATGCTGCGGATATTGGCCTGATCCAAGCCGTGGAACACGACCACTTCGTCGATACGGTTGATCATTTCGGGGCGGAAGTGTTCTTTCACGTCTTCCATCACCACTTCTTTCACCGCATCGTAGTCGGCTACGCCCATTTGTTGGATGTGCTGGCTGCCGATGTTGGAAGTCATCACGATCACGGTGTTTTTAAAGTCTACCGTGCGGCCTTGGCCGTCAGTCAAGCGGCCGTCGTCCAGCACTTGCAGCAGGATGTTGAACACGTCGGGGTGGGCTTTCTCCACTTCGTCGAGCAGGATCACGCTGTAAGGTTTGCGGCGGACTTGTTCGGTTAGGTAGCCGCCTTCTTCGTAGCCGACGTAGCCGGGAGGCGCGCCGATTAAGCGGGCAACGGCGTGTTTTTCCATGTATTCCGACATATCGATGCGGATTAGATGGTCTTCGCTGTCAAACAGGAAGCTCGCCAATGCTTTGCACAATTCGGTTTTGCCGACACCGGTCGGGCCTAAGAAGAGGAAGCTGCCGTAAGGTTTGTTGGGGTCGGCCAAGCCGGAGCGCGAGCGGCGGATGGCATCGGACACGGCGCGCACGGCTTCGTTTTGGCCGACAACGCGGTTATGCAGCACGTCTTCCATTTTCAGCAGTTTTTCGCGTTCGCCTTCCATCATTTTGCTCACGGGAATGCCGGTCATGCGCGATACGATTTCGGCCACTTCGTCCGCGCCCACTTTGGTGCGGAAAAGTTTGTTGGCCTGTTTTTCTTCGGGATTGCTTTCCAGCGATTCCAGTTGGCGCGCAAGTTTGGGCAGTTCGCCGTATTCGAGTTCCGAGGCGCGGGCAAAATCGCCTTGGCGTTTGGCCTGCTCGATTTTGACTTTGATGTCGTCGATTTGTTTTTTGATGTCGGCAGTGCCGGCGGAAGCGGCTTTTTCGGCTTTCCAGATTTCGTCCAAATCGGCGTATTCTTTTTGCAGGCCGGTAATTTCTTCGTCGATCAGTTCCAAGCGTTTTTTGCTGGCATCGTCGCTTTCTTTCTCAACGTGCATTTTTTCCATTTTGAGTTGGATGATGCGGCGGTCGAGTTTGTCCATCTGCTCGGGTTTGGAATCCAATTCCATTTTGATGCGGCTGGCGGCTTCGTCAATCAAGTCAATGGCTTTATCGGGCAGGAAACGGTCGGTAATGTAGCGGTTGCTCAACTCTGCGGCGGCAACGATGGCCGGGTCGGTGATGTCGATGCCGTGGTGGATTTCGTAACGCTCCTGCAAGCCGCGCAGAATGGCGATGGTGTCTTCCACGCTCGGCTCGCCCACCAATACTTTTTGGAAGCGGCGCTCCAGCGCGGCATCTTTTTCGATGTATTGGCGGTATTCGTCCAAAGTGGTGGCACCGATACAGTGCAACTCGCCGCGTGCCAAAGCGGGTTTGAGCATATTGCCTGCATCCATTGCGCCATCTGCCTTGCCCGCGCCGACAAGCGTGTGGATTTCATCAATGAAAATCAAAGTGTTGCCGTCGTCTTTAGCCAAATCGTTTAAGACGGCCTTCAGGCGTTCTTCAAACTCGCCGCGGTATTTGGCACCGGCAATCAATGCGGCCAAATCAAGCACCAGCAGGCGTTTGTTGCGTAGGGAATCGGGCACTTCGCCGTCCACGATACGTTGCGCCAAGCCTTCCACAATGGCGGTTTTACCCACGCCGGGTTCGCCGATTAACACGGGGTTGTTTTTGGTGCGGCGTTGCAAGACTTGGATGGCGCGGCGGATTTCGTCATCACGTCCGATCACGGGGTCGAGTTTGCCTTCGCGGGCACGCTGGGTTAAGTCGGTGGTGTATTTTTTCAGGGCCTCGCGTTGGTCTTCCGCGTTGGGGTTATCCACAGAGGCTCCTCCTCGTACCGCGTCAATGGCGGCGTTGATGTTTTGTTCGGTGGCTCCGGCATTTTTCAGGATACGGCCGGTGTTGTCGTTTTGCTGTACCAAAGCAAGCGGGAACAGTTCGCTGGCGATATAGGCATCGCCGCGCTTGACGGCGGCTTTGTCCATCAGGTTTAAAACGGCCTGCAATTCGCGGCTGGGCAGGATTTCGCCGCCTGTGCCGGATACTTTGGGTAAGCTGTTTAAGGTTTGGGTAAGTTGTTGTTTTACTTGCGGTACGTTTACACCGGCGTGTGAAAGCAGAGCCGCGGTGCCGCCTTCGGCATCGTCGAGCAAGGCTTTCAATACATGGCCTGCTTCGAGATAGCTGTTGTCGGCAGCCAAAGCCAAGCTCTGGGCATCGGCCAGAGCTTGTTGGAATTTTGCGGTTAATTTATCGAATCTCATATTTCTAGAGCTCCTTGTTTGATAGCTTAATTTGTTGGATAAATGCGATATTGGGTTATGAAGATGTATTTCAATAGTTAAATTTTATTAATTTAATTTGACAGCAGATGATTAGTATGATTTTGATTTATCTCAATGCCTGTCTGAAAATCCAGGGTCAAAAATATAAAAAAGCTGCCCAAAGGCAGCTTAGTTTCGATAGATAAAGGGAATATCTGCTTTTAACGCTGGCGCGCTTTAAAACGCGGGTTGCTTTTGCAAATCACATAAACTTTTCCGTGGCGGCGCACCACTTGGCAATCTCTGTGGCGTTGCTTGGCGGCTTTTAAAGATGATAAAACCTGCATGAGCTTATCCTTTCTTAAGTGCGTTCATCATGCCCGCATAGCGTTGGTTAAACTGGCTCGCGCGGCCTTCGCGGTTATGTTCGCGCTGTTTGCCTGTGTACACAGGATGGCTTGCGGATGATGTATCCAGCATAAATACGGGATACTCCTGACCGTCGCGCCACTGCATGGTTTTAGAAGTGGGCGCGCAAGAGCGGATCAACCAGCCTTCGTCGGCGCCGCTGTCGTAAAACAAAACTGTACGGTAGTTTTGCGGATGGATATCGGGTTTCATAACTTCCTCCTAGTGTTATAACATAACATTATAGCGCTACTTGAGATTATTTATCAATAGCAAAATCACACTTAACCGAATGCCTGTCTGAAAAGCCGGGTATCATATCCGACAACCGGCTCTAACGTTTACCAATAAGTTACGGATTCTGATAAATCGGTGTTTTTCGCACCGTCGCTGTTTTCCTCGCCCGTGCCTACCATCAGCAAGGCGATAATTTTATCTTTCTCGGCGCAGCCGAAAGCTTCACGCAGTAAAGGGCTGTTCGTCCATAGCCCGGTAATCCACACATTATCAAAACCTTGTGCTTTGGCAGCCAGCTGAAAAGCGTAAGCAGAACAAGCAGCGCTCAACATTTGTTCCCATTCGGGCTTGGGTTTCGGCACCTCACGATTTGGGCTGAACGTTACTCCCACCACCAAAGGTGCCATACGCCCTACTCTCTCGGCTTTTTGCAGGCTCTCTTCACCAAAATTTAACTCAATCACGGTTTGCTTAAGCAGCTCGCGAAAACGGTTCAAACCTTCTTCGCTTTCGATAACGGTAAACTTAACCGGCCGCATATTGCCGTGGTCAGGCACTTGGGTTGCCGCTTGCAACATCGTTTCAATTTGAGCCCTGCTCGGTCCGGGCGCGTTAAGCTTCTTGCTTGAACGGCGTGTGGTTAATAGCGCCAATGCATCCATCATTATGGTTCGCTTTCTGTATTTGGATATTTTTAAAAATGTTTTATTTATAGCATAAGCCATCTGTTTGAAACAATGCCTGTCTGAAACCGGCCGTACACTTTTCAGACAGGCATACATAATAAAACAGCCCATCAAGTATGACGGGCTGTTGCCACAGCTTGCGCAAAAGCTGTTGTGATTTGGTAGTGTTTGTTACTAAGCGGGCAGCCAGGCTTAGTCCTCTTGCGCAGCAGATTGTAAAAAGTTGTGCAAACCCATATTGCCGATCAACTCTTGCCGGGTTTCCAACCAATCAATGTGCTCTTCGTTGGTGTCTTTCAAACCGGTTAACAGAGCGCGGCTTACATAATCCTGCTGAGCCTCGCACTCGGCAATCGCAGCCACCAAAGCCTCATGTTTCTCCTGCTCTTTGGTCAAATCACAGCGGATGATTTCTTCCGGATTTTCACCAATTAGCAGCTTGCCCAAGTCTTGCAGATTAGGCAGCCCTTCCAGCAGCAAAATACGCTCAATAAGGTCATCGGCTGCTTTCATTTCCACAATGGATTGTTTGTAGAAATGCTCGCCCAATTCTTCAAAACCCCAGTTTTTCAAAATGCGGGCATGTAAGAAATATTGGTTAATGGTTACCAAAAGCAAACCCAGATTTTTATTCAACTCGCGGATTACCGAACGTTCGCCTTGCATCGTCGACTCCTTTCAAAGTTCGGAATGTTAAACTTGGCTTTGCAGGTAGTTTTGCATGCCGACCATATCAATCAGGCGCAGCTGCTGCTCAAGCCAATGTGCATGGTCTTCTTCAGTATCTTTCAGCTGTTCAACCAGCAATTCGCGTGTAACATAATCCTGCTGCTCTTCGCAAAGCTTGATGCCTTTTTTCAAGGTTGCACGCACTTCCAATTCGGTATTCAAATCAGCCTTAAGCATGGAAACCACATCAGTACCCACATTAATCGCCGCAGGCACCATTTTCGGCGTACCGCCCAGCATCAGGATACGGCGGATAAAAGCTTCCGCATGAGCGGTTTCATCTTCCATTTCATGACCAATGCGCTCAAACAATTTGTTGTAGCCCCATTCGGCATACATACGCGAGTGGATAAAATATTGATCACGGGCAGCCAATTCGCCTGCCAACAATTCGTTCATATAATCAATTACAGCCTGATTGCCTTGCATGGTTATTCCTTTCATGATTCCATGATTGTTTATTGTCTTGATGCGGTATGTGTTTCTTTTGCACAGCTCTCTATGATTCAAATTTTATCAACTATTCCGGATATTTCAAATTTTCTATTTAAAATACAAACAATTATCAACAATAAATAGCGCTTTTTTTACCCAAAGAAAATATCAGCATATTGTTTTTAATGATGTTTTATTGGATACGATTTTGATAAGCTCTATCAATTAGATTTACATTTTACATTAATTAACTTTACCGCCTGTTTTTTATTGCCAACATTCAGCCGGTAAAAGCATGTTATAATTCACAGTTTTTCAAATTCTAGCTAAAGCACAAACATGAAACAAATCCGCAATATTGCGATTATCGCCCACGTCGACCACGGCAAAACCACGCTGGTAGACCAGCTCTTGCGCCAATCCGGCACCTTCCGCGCCAATCAGCAGGTTGACGAACGCGTAATGGACAGCAACGACATCGAAAAAGAACGCGGCATTACCATTCTTGCCAAAAATACCGCCATCGAATACGAAGGCTACCACATCAATATCGTCGATACGCCCGGACACGCCGACTTCGGCGGCGAAGTGGAACGCGTATTGGGCATGGTCGATTGCGTGGTTTTGCTGGTGGACGCTCAAGAAGGCCCGATGCCGCAAACCCGTTTCGTTACCAAAAAAGCCTTGGCATTAGGCCTGCGCCCGATTGTGGTGATCAACAAAATCGACAAACCGAGCGCGCGCCCGAGCTGGGTGATTGACCAAACCTTCGAGCTGTTCGACAGCCTCGGTGCCACCGACGAACAATTGGACTTCCCCATCGTTTACGCTTCGGGCTTGAGCGGTTTTGCCAAGCTGGAAGAAGACGACGAAAGCCAAGACATGCGCCCGTTGTTCGACACCATCCTCAAACACACCCCGCCCCCCAGCGGCAGCGCAGACGAAACCCTGCAACTGCAAATTTCCCAACTCGACTACGACAACTACACCGGCCGCTTAGGCATCGGCCGCATCTTGAACGGCCGCATCAAACCCGGCCAAGTGGTTGCCGTAATGAATCACGAAAAACAGGTCGCACAAGGCCGCATCAACCAACTTTTAGGCTTCAAAGGCTTGGAGCGCGTGCCGCTGGAAGAAGCGGAATCCGGCGATATCGTGATTATTTCCGGTATTGAAGACATCGGCATCGGCGTAACCATCACCGACAAAGATAATCCTAAAGGCCTGCCCATGTTGAGCGTGGACGAACCGACCTTAACCATGGACTTTATGGTGAACACCTCTCCGCTGGCCGGCACCGAAGGCAAATTCGTTACCTCGCGCCAAATCCGCGACCGTCTGCAAAAAGAATTGCTGACCAACGTCGCCCTGCGCGTGGAAGATACCGAAGATGCCGACATCTTCCGCGTATCCGGCCGAGGCGAACTGCACTTAACCATTCTGTTGGAAAACATGCGCCGCGAAGGTTACGAATTGGCCGTCGGCAAACCGCGCGTGGTTTACCGTGAAATCGACGGCCAAAAATGCGAGCCGTATGAAAACCTCACAGTTGACGTACCCGACGACAACCAAGGCGCGGTAATGGAAGAGCTTGGCCGCCGCCGCGGCGAGCTTACCAATATGGAAAGCGACGGCAACGGCCGCACCCGCTTGGAATACCACATCCCCGCCCGCGGCCTGATCGGTTTCCAAGGCGAGTTTATGACCTTAACCCGCGGTGTCGGCTTGATGAGCCACGTTTTCGACGATTACGCACCGGTGAAACCCGATATGCCCGGCCGCCACAACGGCGTGTTGATTTCCCAAGAGCAAGGCGAAGCGGTGGCTTACGCATTGTGGAACTTGGAAGACCGCGGCCGTATGTTCGTATCGCCCGGCGAAAAACTCTACGAAGGCATGATTATCGGTATCCACAGCCGCGACAACGATTTGGTGGTTAACCCCTTAAAAGGTAAAAAACTCACCAACGTACGCGCCAGCGGCACCGACGAAGCCGTGCGCCTGACCACGCCGGTCAAGCTGACTTTGGAAAGCGCGGTCGAGTTTATCGACGACGACGAACTGGTAGAAATCACGCCGCAATCCATCCGCTTGCGCAAGCGTTACCTGCAAGAGCACGAACGCCGCAAACACTTCAAAAAACCCGAGTAAAGCAAACAATGCCTGTCTGAAAAGCTTTCAGACAGGCATTGCTGTTTTTATCATCTCCCCTTGTAACCATTAAACAGCCGCCGCCAAATCCGTTTATTGAATATTCGATTATCTGGCTATATATTAAAAACTGTTTGCAACCCACAAGATACAATCGGAATACCTATGAAGAAATACCTTGCCCTTATCAGCCTTTCCGCCCTTGCGCTTACCGCCTGCGGCGACAACAAACAAGCCGAGCTGGAAGCCCAAGTAAAAGCCCAGCAGGAGCAAATCGCCCAATTGCAGGCGCAACAAGACACCACTGTTTACCAGCTGGCTGCAAGCGCAGTTAACGAAACCATTCCTCCCGCCGAGCAGGAAAAAGGCAAAAACGGCGAAGTGGTTACCGGTACCGACGGCCAGCAATATATGTATGACCCTTCAACCGGCAGCTGGCTGCTGCAAAGCCTGATCGGTGCCGCGGCGGGTGCCTTTATCGGCAGCGCTTTGGCAAACAAATTCACCAAAGCCCCCGCCAACAGCCCGGCCGCCCAACAAGTGCGTACCCAATACGCCCAACAATACCGCGGCAAAACCGCCCAAGCACCCAACAAACTGACTCCGCGCCAAAAAGCCGCACAACAGGCCAACCAATCCGCCTACCGTCAAAGCAATAACGTGCAAAACAATTACCAACAACCGCGCCAACAGCGCAGCATGGGCGGCAAACGCGGTTTCGGCCGCCGCCGTTAACCCGCAACATATTTTCAGACAGGCATAGTGCCATGCCTGTCTGAAAACATCTTCCCAAACCCCACAGGATTTATCATGAGCGAAACCAAACACCACAAACTCATCATCTTAGGCTCAGGCCCCGCCGGCTACACCGCCGCCATCTATGCCGCCCGCGCCAACCTGCAGCCCGTTATCATCACCGGCATCGAACAAGGCGGCCAATTGATGACCACCACCGATGTCGACAACTGGCCGGCAGACGCACAAGGCGTGCAAGGCCCCGAACTGATGGCCCGTTTCCAAGCCCATGCCGAACGCTTCGGCACAGAAATGATTTTCGACCAAATCCACACAGCCGATCTGCAAAACCGCCCGTTTACCCTACAAGGCGATATGGGCAGCTACACATGCGACGCTCTGATTATCGCTACCGGCGCTTCAGCCAAATACCTCGGCCTGCCCAGCGAAGAAGCCTTTGCAGGCCGCGGCGTTTCCGCTTGCGCCACCTGCGACGGCTTCTTCTATAAAGGTGAAGACGTGGCCGTGGTCGGCGGCGGCAACACCGCCGTAGAAGAAGCGCTGTATCTGGCCAATATTGCCAAAACCGTTACCCTCATCCACCGCCGCGACACCTTCCGTGCAGAAAAAATCATGGTTGATAAATTGATGAAACGCGTCGAAGAAGGCAAAGTAATCCTCAAGCTCAACGCCAACCTTGACGAAGTATTGGGCGACGACAGCGGCGTAACCGGCGCCCGCCTGAAATATACCGACGGCAACACCGAAGACATCACCATAAAAGGCGTGTTCATCGCCATCGGCCACCAACCCAACACCGCCATTTTCAAAGGCCAGCTCGATATGGATGCAACAGGCTACCTGAAAACCAAAGGCGGCTCGGCCGATAACGTAGGCCTAACCAACATCGAAGGCGTTTGGGCTGCCGGTGACGTGAAAGACCACACCTACCGCCAAGCCATTACCAGCGCCGCCTCCGGCTGCCAGGCCGCATTGGATGCAGAACGCTGGCTTGACCAGCAGCAATAAAAGTCACTCAAAAACAATGCCTGTCTGAAAACGGTTTTTTCAGACAGGCATTCTTATATCTCAGCCACATAGTGAATAAACTTATTCTTAATCATGTTTTACCATTCTCGAGCACAGAGGGCATATTTAAGTTGATTGACTTTGCCGTTATAAAAAATGCCCCAGTTTATCTGCTTTTGTACTTAAATAAAGTTCATTTTCCGCATTTTCACCCACACGTAGCGGTACACGTTCAACAACTCTAATACCCGCATCCTCCAACACGGCAACTTTCTGCGGATTATTCGTCAATAAACGGATACTTTTCACACCCAAATGCCGGAATATATCTTTAGCCAAAGTAAAATCTCTCGCATCCACAGGCAAGCCCAAAGCCACATTTGCCTCAACCGTATCCATTCCTTTATCTTGCAGCTGGTAGGCACGGATTTTGTTAATCAGGCCAATTCCCCGTCCCTCTTGCCTCAAATACACAATTACACCCCGGCCTTCCCGCTGCACGGCCTGCATAGCCGCCTGAAGCTGCGGCCCGCAATCACATTTTTGGGAAAACAGCGCATCTCCGGTCAAACATTCAGAATGTACTCTTGACAACACCGCCTCTCCATCGTCCAAGTCCCCCATGACCAAAGCCACATGCTCTTGCCCACTAGCCTCTTCAAAGCCGTACATCATAAATACACCCCACTCAGTAGGCAGGCGGCAGGAAGCTACAAATTTCAAGCTCGTCATAACACGTTTCCATCATCTTGTTTATCATCATCCACATGCAGCAAAACGCTCAAAGGTTCAACCAAAGCCAAAGCAAGCCCCACCCATCCGGCCTGAGCCTCATCATCAAACGCAGATTTCCGTTCGGCTTCCACATGCAGCACACCTAACACACGCCCGCTCGGCAGACAGACCGGCAGAGACATCTGGCCTGCTGCACGTATATTATGTACACCGTCCAATTCCTCCTGCGCCAGCCAACGCTCGACATCATCCACAAGATTCAACCATCCTGTCTGCGCTGAACGTGCGGCCAGATAAAATCTGCCGTTTGCCTCATCTACCCGCATTTTCTGCTCAATTACCTCACCCTGCTGCGCTAAACGTACGAGATAAGCCGCTTCTTCTGCTATCAAAGCATAAACCGATACACTTTTTACTGGCGTGCGTTCAAAGGCAGAATCCAAAGCCATAAAAACCTGTTTCAAAGCCATTTCATTCGGCTCGTTTTCTGAAATATGCTCCGCAAGTATTACATCATCATTTGCATACCACAAAATATCTCGCTCAACTGCTGCATTGCCCGAAGCCATAACCGCCTGCGCCGCTACTTGTGCAACCCGCACTTCATCTTCAACAAGCTTTAAGCCCTGTGTTTGCAAATAATCCCGAACCGATAAATCAGACATAACATTCCTTCCAAAGCAAGCCGACCAGTTGGATCTATTAACCAATCCAGCATTTCAGTAATATAAATCCCAAGACACACGCCACTTGCCATCAAAAAAGCCGCCCGCATCAGTACAGACGGCAATACTTCTTCAATAAATTAGCCCTGATTATAACTTTTTCAATGCCTGTCTGAAATATTTTTCAAACAGGCATTTCCATTTAACCAACTTATGCGTATAATCTGCATTTCACTTTTAGCGGACGTGGCGAAATTGGTAGACGCACCAGATTTAGGTTCTGGCGCCGAGAGGTGTGAGAGTTCGAGTCTCTCCGTCCGCACCAACATTCACTTATAAATCAAAAGCTTAAAAGACACTTGTGACAAACAAGTGTCTTTATCTTTATTGTGTTGTACCTTACAACTCCCATCACCACAACATCCCCTAAAAAATCATGGCAACAATCGTTAAACGTAACGGCAAATACCTTGCCCGCGTGCGCACAAAAAATATAGACACCTCCAAAACCTTTCGCACATCAGCCGAAGCAAAGGCGTGGGCGGCGCAACCGAAACCGACGCGAACAACCGCGCACTAGGTATCGTACCCAAACACATCACACTAGGAGACATCATTACCCGCTACAAGGATGAAGTAACCCCAAGCAACCGCAGCGCCCGCAGCGAAATAATCAGGCTAGAAAGATTTCTAAAGCACAAAATCTGCAATATTCCCGCAACAGACCTTCAGCCCCACCACTTCGCAGAATGGCGCGACGAAAGGCTAACACAAATACAAGGCAACAGCGTAAACCGCGAGCTATCAACAATCTCCGCCGCGCTCACCTACGCCGTAAAAGAATGGCAATATGCCAAAGACAATCCTATTCTACAAATATCACGCCCCAAAAAAAACCAACCCCGCACTCGCAGACCAACGGAAGAAGAAACCCGCAGAATATGCGCCTACCTTGAATACGACGAAAACACCCCGCCGAAGCTAGCCAAGCAGCGCGTAGCACTGGCATTCCTATACGCAATGGAAACCGGCATGCGCGCGGGCGAAATATGCAGCATTCAGCCCCACAACATCCACCTACATGAAAGATACGTCCACCTAAGCATCACAAAAAACGGCAGCAGCCGCGACGTCCCCCAAAACCGCCGGGCGCTGGAAATACTGCAAAAGCTGATACCCCTAAATTTCGATCACACGTTCGGCTTAAACGTAAAATCACTAGACGTCACATTCCGCCGCGCAACAAAAGCGCTTGAAATCGACGATCTGCATGGCGGATTCGGATTTGAAGTGCAACTTCCATAACAGAAAAAGGCCGGTATGCGGTAGCATACGGCCTTTCCTGCAAGAAAGATTGCCATGAGCTACACACAACTGACCCAAGACGAACGATACCACATCCAATACCTGTCCCGCCACCACAGCATCAGCGAAATCGCCAAACTGCTTAACCGCCACAAAAGCACCATCAGCCGCGAAATCAAACGGCACTGCCCACAAGGGCAGCAATACAGTGCCGAAAAAGCCCAACAGCAAAGCCGGCTTACCAAACAGCGTAAGCGAAAACCCTATAAGCTCCATTCCCGGCTGATTCAACACATCGACACCCTCATCCGACTCAAACTCAGTCCCGAACAAGTGTGCGCCTATTTGCACAAACACCACCAAATCACACTCCACCACAGCACCATTTACCGCTATCTGCGTCAAGACAAAAGCAACGGCGGCACTTTGCGGCAGCATCTCAGAATAGCCGGCAAATCCTACCGTAAACGCTACGGCAGTACATGGAGCAGAGGCAAAGTACCCGACCGCGTCGGCATTGAAAACCGACCCGCCATCGTCGACCAAAAATCCCGCATCGGCGATTGGGAAGCCGACACCGTCGTCGGCAAAGATCAGAAAAGCGCATTACTGACCTTGGTCGAGCGGGTTACCCGCTACACCATCATCTGCAAGTTAAAGAACTTCAAAGCCAAAGACACTGCCAACGCCGTCATCAAGGTATTGAAGGCGCATAAAAACAGGGTACATACCATTACCATGGATAACGGCAAAGAATTCTACCGACACATCCGAATAGCCCAAGCATTGGAGGCGGAAACCTATTTTTGCCGCCCCTACCGTTCTTGGGAAAAAGGACTGAATGAAAATACCAACGGACTCATCCGCCAATATTTCCCCAAACAAACCGATTTCCGCAACATTAGTGAGCGGGAAATACGCAGGGTTCAAGATGAGCTGAACCATAGGCCAAGAAAAACACTTGGCTATGAAACGCCAAGTGTTTTATTCTTGAATCTGTTCCAACCTCTACTGCCTGAGTGTTGCACTTGAAATTCGAATCTAAGCCTGTCTGAAAAGTTTCAGACAGGCATTGATCCGGCTCCATGCAAATTAAGGCAATTCACCACTTGCACGTTTGGCTTTGAAATCTTTGGTTTCCTTAACAATCACGCCGGAGAGCAACACCAGCGCAATCAGATTCGGCACCGCCATCAAGCCGTTGAAGGTATCCGCAGCCGCCCATACCAAATCCAAGCTGGCTATTGTACCCACCATCACGCTGGCCACATAGATCACGCGGTAAAGATTGGCAGAACGGTCGCCGAACACATAGGCCGCACATTTCTCGCCATAATAACACCAGCCCAAAATAGTTGAATATGCAAAGAAAATCAAACCGATGGTTACAATCCAACCGCCCGGGCCGGGTAAAAGCTGGTCAAACACCTTACCTGTCAATACCGCTCCGGTAACGGCCTTGCCGTCTTCGCCCAACAGAGGGGTAAACTCAGTGCCGTGGGTCAAACCCATCACCAACACAATACCGGTAATCGAACACACCACAATAGTATCTAAAAACGTACCCGTCATTGATACCAAAGCCTGACGCACAGAATGGTCTGTTTTGGCGGCAGCGGCCGCAATCGGCGCAGAACCCATACCTGCCTCATTCGAAAACACACCGCGCGCCACGCCGTAGCGGATAACCGTACCGATTGCACCGCCGGCAATCGCCGTACCCGAAAACGCATCGCTCATAATCATGCTGATGGCAGAGCCCACTTTATCCAAATTCAAAGCGATAATTACCAAACCGCCTGCCACATAAAGCACGGCCATCACTGGCACGATGAACGATGAAGCCGTTGCAATACTGCGGATACCGCCGAGCACCACAATCGCGGTTAACACAGTCAGCACCACGCCGGTATAAACCTGATCCACGCCGAAGCTCGAATGCACTGCCTGTGCAACGGAATTCGACTGAACCGAGCTGCCGATACCGAACGAAGCAATCGTACCAAACAAAGCAAACAGCATGGCCAACCATTTTTGCTTAAGGCCGTATTCAATGTAATACATCGGCCCGCCCGACATTTCGCCTTTGACATTGGTAATGCGGTATTTTACCGCCAACACACCTTCGCCGTATTTGGTGGCCATACCGAAAATAGCGGTAACCCACATCCAAAACACCGCACCCGGCCCGCCTAAAATAACCGCAGTAGCCACACCGGCGATATTACCGGTACCGATGGTTGCCGAAAGCGCAGTCATCAAAGCACCGAAATGCGAAATATCGCCTTCATGGTCCGAGCCGTCTTCTTTTTTCGGATGCGGAAAAAAAGCCAGTTTCAAAGCATAAGGCAGCATAGAAAACTGCAAGCCGACAAGGCGGATGGTCAGCAAAACACCTGTGCCGACCAGCAAGGCCAACATTACCGGCCCCCAAACCCAGCCGCCTACCATATCAAAAAAATTCTTCAGGCCTTCCATCTTTCCTCCTGAAATTCTAAGTTCTTGGTTATGTGTTACTACTTCCGGCATCCGGATGTAATTGCCAAATCAATTTAAAACAGCATTAAGCGGCAAACCCACGCTGCTTTACAGTAATCTAACAATGGCGCCGGACTACCCCCAACCATTCAAAACGCACTAACCTTTCAACAAACAACTTTATCAAGGTTCATCATATTCCTGCGCTTCAAACACAGATGCGCATCATTTCAGCACAAGGAATTAACTAATGCAAGCTTAAATTTACTTTTAGTTACAGAGCATGGATAGCAAAAGGCTGCCCGAACATTTTCAGACAGCCCTTTCAACCAACCAATATGCCATATATAAGTGATAAAACAATACCTTACTGAAGCATAATATTGGCTTTCAAATCAAATTCCGGAATCTGCACCAAAAACCGGCCGCCCATATCGTCTTCAAATTCATAATACCCTTTCATACTGCCCCACGGAGTGGAGAGATGAGCACCGCTGCTGTATTCAAAATCATCTCCCGGATAAAGCGTAGGCTGCTCGCCCACAACACCTTTACCGGATACTTTCTCCACATCACCGTGCGCATCGGTAATTTCCCAAAAACGGTTTTTCAAAGTTACGATATCACCGCCGTGATTGCGTATTTTGATGTGATAAGCAAATATATAACGGTCTTTAACTAAATTACTCTGGTCTGCCAAATAGCGCGGCTCCACAATCACCTCTATAGAATTTTCCATCAGTCATTCTCCCTATTTTTCAGACAGGCATCATCATTCGGGCTATCTGCAACACCAATATTGCAAACATTGCCGCAATCACATCATCCAACATAATGCCGAAACCGCCGTGCACCCTACGGTCAAACCATTTAATCGGCCACGGCTTCAACATATCAAACAATCTGAACACCACAAACGCAGCCAACCACCAGCCCCAACTGCTCGGCACCCATGCCAACACCAGCATCATCGCCACTATCTCATCCCACACGATACCGCCGTAATCCTGTATGCCCAACGCCCGTTCGGTTACATTACAAATCCAAATCCCCAGCACAAACAATAGCAAACACAGCAACGACAATCCAATGGCAGACCAGCCCAACGCCATCAGCAGATAGGCCATAGGTAACGCAGGCAATGTGCCGAATGTGCCCGGCATAAACGGCGCCAAACCCGTGCCGAAACCGAATCCTACAAAGCATACCGGTCGTTGCAAAAGCCAACGCAAGCTTGGTTTAAACTCAGCCAAAATGATCAAATCCCGTTTTATTCAAATGAATTTCGTTACCGGCATGGTCTAAAATCTGCAAGTGTGTTCCTTCAACAATCTTGCCGATACGGGCAACCGGGGTATTCGAAGCCTCTCCGGCCGCCAAAATCTGCTCACGCGCAGCTTTGGGAGCGGTAAACAATAATTCATAATCATCCCCACCGCTTAATGGCCAAACACGGAGCTGCTCAACCGTTGAACATTCGCGCAATGCAGGAAGCACGGGTACACAATCCGCCCAAAGTTCCGCACCCACTTTTGAAGCCTTCAAAATATGCCCCAAATCCTGCACCAGTCCATCAGAAACATCTTGAGCAGCATGTGCCAACATTAACAATTCACACCCCAAAGCCACCCGCGGAACAGGCCTTAACAACTTCTCCCTGCAAGAGCGCCACACATTCTCCGGAAAAACCGCCTTACCCCAAAAACCATCTAAAGCCGCCGCCGCCATACCCAACCAACCGGACACCCAAATATCATCACCCACCCTCGCCGAAGAACGCCTCAAACCTTGCCCTTTAGCCACTTCACCAACAATCGTGATATTGAAAGTTAAATTACCTCTAGTCGTGTCTCCACCGATTAAGGTGATACCATATTGACTCAATTGCTCAAATAAAGTGCCGCAAAACTCACTCAACCAAACCTCATTCAGCTCAGGAAAAGCAGCACTCAATAAAACCCAACGCGGCATAGCGCCCATCGCAGCCATATCCGACACATTAACAGCCAAAACCTTATGCGCAATATCCGCAGGCGCAGCATCTGCAAAAAAATGCCTGTCTGAAATCAGCATATCGCTGCTGAAACACAAATCATATCCGGCATGAGGACGCACTATGGCCGCATCATCTCCGATTCCCAGCAACACATCACTATCTTGCTGCTTGGCTAAAAAATTATAAATAAACTCGAATTCCGTCATGATTGGCCATTTTCAAATTAACACTTCTTATTTTGTATCACTTTTAATCCCTTACCGCTTCAATGCCTGTCTGAAAACAGTTGATGATTATAATCAAGCATCAAAAACATTAACAAGATAACAATCCAAACCCTACCGGGTAAAAAGCTCAGCTATTCTTACTTTAAAACGCCAATTTCACTATTTTCAATTGATAGCCGTTATATTTATTTTTTAGTTATACAACAATATTATCACATTGTTACAGTATTACACTCTTTCTCATTTAAATGGTTCGCATAGTTAACTCTTAAAGCCAACACAGCTCACCTTCTTGCAAATACTTTTCAGACAGGCATCAAAAAGCCCTGCAAAATATGCAGGGCTCTAAAACTATCTATTAAATATTACGGACGGGTAAAGCCGTGATATTTATTTTCCGGAGGAGTCGGATGCCAGCCGCTGTCTACATCAGAGCGCTCACCTTGAGCAGCTTGACCTTCAGAAACTTGTTTGGTTACCAAAGTGCGGATCTTAACATCTACGCGACGGTCAGGTTCGATACATGCGATCAAAGCAGCGCGACGTTTAGCTTTAGATACTTTTTTGCCCAGTTTAGCTACTTCAGCTTCACAAGTAGCAGTCATACGCGCTTGAGACTCACCCAAACCAACAGCGCTTACTTTAGAAGCAGCTACACCGCGGTTAACCAGGTAGTTAGCCACTACGTTAGCACGCTCTTGAGACAGATTTTGGTTGTATTCGTCAGAACCCATGAAGTCGGTATGACCTTCAACGCGCACACCTTCAACGCGGGCGTCAGACAAGCGGGTTGCCAAGTTGTTCAGAGTTTCGGTAGCTTCTGCACGCAGTTTGTATTTATCGAAGTCAAACAAGAACTTAGCAGACAAAGCTACAGTTTCTTCTTCATACTGAGGCGCAACAGGCGCTGCGGCAACAGCGTCACCACATTCTACACGGCCTTGGGCGTCTTTATCGAAATAACCGTCACGCCAGCACTCGCCGTAGTTGTTGCGTACAACTTCGTGAGACTCGCGGCTGATTACATAGCCGTCTTTACCGTGCGGTTCGCTTGCCATAGCGTTGCCAGAAGCGATAGCGGCAACGATCAAAGCACCTAATTTAAGCTGTTTGGTCATTATTATTCCCTCATCTAAAGATTGCCGTACAACAGTAACCCCTAATCGGCTTCTGCTATACATCACAATATACAGGCTACAGCACTCAGCCGCAGCAATTCGGATATTTCAAGTTTGCACTATAAAGAAGCCGAGCACAAACTGTCAATAGCGAAATGTTTTATACGGCTGCCTAAAAGCCCGCTTCCTAGTTATGAACTATGCCGAAAAATCAACTTCGTGTCATTTATTTGGAAGCAAAACAACCTACATTCTTTATTGCAGTTGTACAAAAGCAACATCGGTATCGCTGTTTTTTCTTTCTATTGTGTTTTAGATGATTCGATAATTTGAGTAAAAACAAACTCTTTATCAGCCTGTCTTTGAGCATGCCCAGCAATCTTACGGCAACTGTGATACATTCCTTTCCCTCTTTACTTAATAAAGCTTAGACCCTCAAAGTCATGAAATTACAACAATTGCGTTATGTGCTGGAAGTTTACCGCCATAATTTAAATGTTTCTGCTGCTGCCGATGCGCTTTTTACTTCACAGCCGGGCGTTTCCAAACAGATACGGTTATTGGAGGAAGAACTCGGCGTTCAAATTTTTATCCGCAACGGTAAACGCATTATGTCCGTTTCCCCTCCCGGCAAAGCAGTATTGGCAATGGCGGAGCGTGTTTTGCATGATGTACACAACATTAAAAATATCGGTAAGGAATTTACCGACCATAACAGCGGCGTATTGACGATTGCCACCACGCATACGCAAGCCCGCTATGTGCTGCCTTCCGTGATTGCCGAATTTGTGGAAAAGTATCCCAAAGTGCAGATTTCAATCAAACAAGGCAGCCCCGCGGCACTGGCTCAAATGGTTTTATCCGGTGAAGCTGATTTTGCAATCACTACAGAACCCATTGATAATTTTGAAGAATTACGCAGCATAGCTTGCTCTAAATGGTCTCACGGCATTGTGGTTCCCGACGGGCATCCGCTGCTTAGTGCAGTTGAAACGATGCTGCTTCAAGATGTGGCGGCGTATCCGCTGATTACTTATGAATTTGCATTCAACAGCAACTCAAGCATTTCACACGCCTTCAGAAAAGCAAAGATTGAGCATCCCAATGTTGTTTTGGCTGCATCGGATACCGACGTACTCAAAACTTACGTCAAACTCGGCTTGGGCATAGGCATCATGGCCCAGATGGCTTTTGAGCCGGATACGGATCACGGCTTGCAGCTGATAGATGCTTCCCATCTTTTCGAACCTTCCTACACGGCTGTTACGCTTCGGCCTGATTCTTATCTGCGCGGTTATACATACGAATTTATCAATATGTTCTCTCCCGGGCTGACCAGAGAAAAAATTGATAAATTGCTTTATGAACCGATTGAAGAAGATTTTTCTATCTAACCCAACGTTCGTTATCTGCCACACACAAATGCCTGTCTGAAAACCTTTTCAGACAGGCATTGTCAGCTTGGAAAACAATTGCTACCGGCGAATCTGTCCGTTACCTAACACAACCCACTTTTGGCTGGTTAAACCTTGCAGACCCACAGGGCCGCGAACGTGGATTTTATCGGTGGAAATGCCGATTTCCGCGCCCAAACCGTACTCAAAACCGTCTGCAAAACGGGTGGAAGCATTAATCATTACGCTGGCGCTGTCCACCAGACGCAGAAATGTTTGGGCATCGGTATAAGACTCGGTAACGATGCTGTCAGTATGATGGCTGCCGTGTCTGTTGATATGGGAAATGGCTTCAGCCATATCGCTCACGATTTTAACTGCCAATACCGGGGCGAGATATTCGGTATCCCAATCTTCGGCGGTTGCCGCTTTGATATTTTTCAATATCGACAATGTGCGCGTACACCCCCGCAGCTCCACGTTTTTTTCTGCATACTTTTCTGCCAAAACAGGCAATATTTCTTCCGCTCGCTCCTGATGAACCAACAGGGTTTCCATAGTGTTGCATGTGCCGTAGCGGGAAGTTTTCGCGTTAAATGCGATGTCAACCGCTTTAGCTTGATCCGCGGCTTTATCGATATAAACGTGGCATATGCCGTCAAGATGCTTAATCACAGGTACGCGCGCTTCCGCAGATATGCGGGCAACCAGATTTTTACCGCCGCGCGGGATGATGACATCTATTAAATCGGGGCTTTGCAGCATGGCGCCCACGCCAGCCCTGTCGGTATGCTCAATAAATCCCACCGCATCCGGCGGCAGACTGTTGGCTTTCAATGCTTGGGTAATGAACTTGGCGATGGCCGAGTTGCTGTGAAACGCTTCGCTGCCGCCGCGCAAGATACAGGCGTTGCCTGACTTCAAACACAAAGCAGCCGCATCAACAGTAACATTCGGGCGTGATTCGTAAATAATGCCGATCACACCGAGCGGAACGCGCATTTTGCCGATTTGCAACCCGTTGGGACGGGTGCGGAATTCGTCCATCTCGCCAACGGGGTCGGGCAGCGCGGCAATCTGGCGCAAGCCTTCACACATACTGTCGATGGTGCTGCCTGTGAGCTTCAGCCGATCGAGCAATGCGGCATCCAACCCTTTTGCTTCGGCGGCTTTCAAGTCTTCCGCATTGGCGGCAATGATTTCGGCTTCGTGTTGTTTAATCAGCTCCGCCATATGTAGCAACGCTGCATTTTTTTGCGCGGTAGTCGCTGCGGCAAGCCGGTAATAAGCTTCTTTGGCAGCCTGTGCTTTGGCGCGGACATATTCTTGTATATTTTGCATGGATGCCTCTATTTTCTGTTTTCTGTGATTGGTTTTGCATCAATATTATAGAAATCTGTCTGATTTGCAAGCCGGGAATGTATGCTGGCAAACAATGCCTGTCTGAAAAAGTTTTCAGACAGGCATTTTCGTTTTAAGGCGGTTTATACGGTTTGCGAGTATTTCACTTTGGTTTCCCTATGCCGCAAATGGTAATCGAATATCATGGCGATATTGCGGATAAGGAAGCGGCCTTTGGGGCTGACGGTAAGGCTGTGTGCATCAAAATCAAGCAGCCCCAGTTGCGCCATTTGCTCTAAATCCTGAAGCTCTTGTTGGAAATACTCGCCAAAACGGATACCAAACTGGCCTTCATAATCGGAAAACTCAAGTGAAAAGCGGCACATTAAATCTTGGATAATCCGGCGTCGCAATATATCGTCCTGATTGAGCCGGTAGCCGCGCATAACAGGCAGGCGGCCTGCATCAAGAGCGGCATAATAAGCTTCGATGTCTTTTTCGTTTTGCGCATACATATTGCCGATTTTGCCGATACTGGACACACCGATGGCAACCAGATCACAATCGGCATGGGTTGAATAGCCTTGGAAATTGCGTTGCAGGCGGCCTTCGTGCAAGGCAATGGTCAATTCGTCGGAGGGCTTGGCAAAGTGATCCATGCCAATAAACTCGTAGCCGCGCGAAGTGAGGGTTTGCACGGCGTATTGGAGAATATCGAGCTTCTCTTCGCTGCTCGGCACACTGGCGGTATCGATGCGGCGCTGGGGCTTGAAAATATGCGGCAGATGGGCATAGTGATACAGCGCCAAGCGGTCGGGATCAAGCGACAACACGGTTTCCAAAGTAGACTTTATGCTGTCGGGCGACTGATAGGGAAGACCGTAAATCAAATCAACGCTCACGGATTTAAACCCGGCTTCACGCGCAGCCTCAATAACCTCCCGGGTTTCTGCTTCCGTTTGAACGCGGTTAACCGCTTGCTGCACTTTAGGGTCGAAATCCTGAATGCCCACACTCATGCGGTTAAAACCGAGCCTGCCTAAGTGGCGCACCGTATCCCGGCTGACCTTTCTCGGATCGATTTCGATTGAATACTCGCCGGCAGGCATCAGGGTAAAATATTTACGTATCATAGAAAATACGCGCTCAATTTGGCCGTCGCTCAGAAAAGTGGGCGTGCCGCCGCCAAAGTGGAGTTGGGCGAGCTTGCGGCTGCCTTTCAAATGCGGCGACAAAAGCGCCATTTCACGCTCCAGATAGCCT
This sequence comes from Neisseria canis, assembly GCF_900636765.1. NCBI lineage: Bacteria > Pseudomonadati > Pseudomonadota > Betaproteobacteria > Neisseriales > Neisseriaceae > Neisseria > Neisseria canis. The sequence continues at coordinate 1,387,916 of NZ_LR134313.1, read as the reverse complement.
ATATAAGCATCGGCTCTGCTTGTGTCTTTAGTGATGATTTTATTGCAGCCGCAGTAATAACAAATGGTATTACAGAAAGGAATGTGGATATAAAGCGATAAGGCTGGGTCGGCAGCCTTATTCTGCCTTCCGGCCAGCGCCGAGAGATATTCTGCTTCGCCGCAGCTGGAATCAAAACGGTCTGCAGTGGGATAAGACGTATAGCGCGGGCCGCTGGCCGGAAGGCTGGCTATCAAACGGCGGTCGAATTCAGGCAGGGCTTGATTGTGTATTGCGATGGTTTTCATAAGAAACTGCTTTAATTTTATAGGCTTTGAATGTTTTTGACGGTTGACGGGCGTTTTCCATAGTCAAACGGAAACCCGTTTGATAGAATGCGTACATTATGAACAAAAAGCCTTGATATGCGTCAAAAACGCATAAACAAAACAATAAGAAATAAGGATGATTTAAACCGTAAACCGGATATGCATTTATGACTACACACACTCCTGCAATTAAGACGTTATGTTCTTCTTGCTCGCTGCGCGAACTGTGCATGCCGATAGGTTTGGTTCCTTCCGAATTCGAGCAGCTGGACTCAGTCATCAAACAAAGCCGCCGCTTGAAAAAAGGCGAATATCTGTTTCGTACCGGCGAGGCCTTCACTTCGCTTTATGCCATCCGCACAGGCTTTTTCAAAACAATGGTGGCCAGCCAAGACGGGCGCGACCAAGTAACCGGTTTTTCCATGTCGGGCGAATTAATCGGAATGGACGGTATTTGCTCGCATGTGCACAGTTGCGATGCGGTCGCATTGGAAGACAGCGAAGTGTGCGAGCTGCCTTTTTCACACATGGAGGAATTGGGCAAAAAAATTCCTACCCTCCAAACCCATTTCCTCCGCCTGATGAGCCGGGAAATCGTGAAAGACCAAGGCGTTATGCTGCTTTTAGGCAATATGCGCGCGGAAGAACGGATTGCGGCATTTTTATTGAACCTTTCCCAGCGCCTGCAAATACGCGGTTTTGCAGCCAATGATTTTATCCTGCGCATGTCGCGCGAAGAAATAGGCAGCTATCTCGGCTTAAAACTGGAAACGGTAAGCCGGACATTATCCAAATTCCATCAGGAAGGCCTGGTGCAAGTTGAGCACAAACATATCAAGCTGCTGAATCCCGAAGCATTAAAGCAGATGGTTTCCGGTTGCTCGCATGCGGTGGAATGAACATCCGCCCGCAATATGATTAAAGCCGTCAACAATGCCTGTCTGAAACTGTTCAGACAGGCATTGATTCTATAAACGCGGCACAAATAAATTTTATCTGCTCAGATAAAGATTCCGTTTCAAAGTTATACACAACAAACAACAAAACCCGTGCAAATTTGCATACCTTTTCCCAAAGCGTGCTGTTTCTTATCCACTGTTTTTGCGAAAATACCCCCACTGTTTTGAGATAAAGCAACACACATACATTCAAGAAGGGAAACTTGTGAAACGCATTTTCTTATTTCTGCTGACCAATATCGCCGTTTTGGTGGTTATCAGCATCATTTTAAGCATATTAGGGTTAAACGGCGATCCCAACAACATGGCCGGCTTACTTGGCTTTTCCGCCGTCATCGGTTTTACCGGCTCGATTATTTCGCTGCTTACTTCCAAAATGGCAGCGAAACGCGCCGTAGGTGCCGAGGTGATTACCCAACCGCAAAACGAATTGGAAGCATGGTTGCTGAATACCGTAGAAGCCCAAGCGCGCCAATGGAACCTGCAAACACCCGAAGTTGCCATTTACGATTCCCCCGAACCCAATGCTTTTGCCACAGGCCCGAGCAAAAACAATTCTCTGGTTGCTGTAAGCACCGGCTTGCTGAACAACATGACCCGCGATGAGGTTGAAGCGGTTTTGGCACACGAAATGGCACACGTCGGCAACGGCGATATGGTTACGCTTACCCTGATTCAAGGCGTGGTGAATACTTTTGTGATTTTCCTTTCACGCATCATTTCCAATATGGTCGCCACCAATGACCGCGGTGAAACCAATGGTGGCATTTACTTTGTCGTCAGCATGATTTTGCAGGTTTTATTCGGCTTTTTGGCCAGCATCATCGTCATGTGGTTCAGCCGCCAGCGCGAATACCGCGCGGATGCCGGCGCAGCCAAACTGGTCGGCACGCCCAAAATGATTGCCGCATTGCAGCGCCTTAAAGGCAACCCGAGCGACTTGCCGCAGGACATGACGGCTATGGGCATTGCCAGCGAAGCCAAAGATTCGCTCTTGAGCACCCACCCGAGCTTGGATAACCGCATCGCACGATTGCAAAATATGTAAACCGCTCTAAATCACCAATGCCTGTCTGAACATTTTCAGACAGGCATTTTCAATATCGCAAACCGGCATTAACCCAACATCTTCACGACACGGCTGCCCATCTTAAACTTCGTTTTCAACACGGCCGGCAAGCTTTCGTCAAAATACCAACTGCCGTCCGGCAGCGACAATGCACCGCCTGCGCAATGAAATGTAAAGCACTGCCCGCTTAAGCCGTCCGTTTCCGTGATTTCAACCTCATGCATCTTCCCCCAGTCCGCCACGGGCAGCAATCCGGCGCTTGCCAACACCCGTTCGTTATGCAGCGGGTTGCCGCCCTCCGAAGCGCAACCACCCCTGCATTTTCCCGCAACTTCCATCGGACACGGCACGCCGCATATATAAGTTTGCGGCAAAATATCCAAAGCGGAAGGGCACAAACCCATTTCCGCCGCCCACACCGTTAACGCTCTTTTGGCAGACTTTTTATGCAAAAACAAACCAAAAGGCTTCTGATGATGTTTGCCGAAATACAAAGGCTCGATTTTTGCCTGCAACGCGCCGGCTTCATCCGGGCGGAAACGCACCGTCAAATAAGTTTTCATCCCCTGTTCGTGCTTCAAACCGTATTCATTGGCCAATTGCGCTTTCAGCCAAAGCGCATGCAAACCGCCTACTGCGGGAATAAAACGCACTCTTGCAGCCCGCTCCGCATAATCCGGCCTCTTTACATGCAAATGAGATGCCACCGCAGAGAAAACGTGTTCATGCTCACCCATATGCAGCGCCTGCCCGCCCTTATCCAACCAAACCAACACACCGTGCCGATCCGGCAGTGCGTAGAGCTGGTCGGTCAAATCAGGAGACAGCCAAGCAGGCAACATTTTCGGATTCATCAATGCCCTGCTGCGCGCTTCAAACTCTTGCACCCCACGTTCAGACAGGGCTTTCTCCAAAAATTCGGCTAAGGCCAGCACATCAGCCATCGCACGGTGGCGCTGCTGCATTTCGATACCGCAGCGCTCGATGATGCTGTCTAAATTATGTTTGTGGAACTGCGGATAAAGTTTGCGTGAAAGCTGCACCGTACACAAAGCCGGAGCCGCAAAATCCATACCGGCACGCTGAAACTCATGCCGCAGAAACGTATAGTCGAACCTGCTGTTGTGCGCCACCACCACGGCGCCCTGCAAAAACGGCAACAGTTCTTTTGCCAATTCAGCAAAAACAGGCGCATTTTTTACCATCCCGTCGTCAATACCCGTTAAACCGGTAATAAACGGCGGAATCGGCATTTGCGGATTGACGAGCCATTCACGCTGCATCACCCTGCCCTGCTCAAAACGAAGCATAGCCACTTCCGTGATGCGGTCTGCCAACATATTACCGCCGGTGGTTTCCAAATCCACAATCACCACCGGCCGCCCCAAACGGGCAAATGCAGCAGCCAGCAAAGGCCATCTGCACTTCACATCCGACATAACTAAATTTCCATGAAATTCAAACAATAATTTTATATTCTACCTTTTCTGCACACTTTCCGCGATAAAATAGTTGACAAGATTTCCCCCAATCCATAAAATAGCAATCTTTCTCGCACCCGTAGCTCAGTTGGATAGAGTATCTGGCTACGAACCAGAGGGTCGGGCGTTCGAATCGCTCCGGGTGCGCCAAAAATCTATCCGCGCCCATCGTCTAGCGGTTAGGACATCGCCCTTTCACGGCGGTAACCGGGGTTCGATTCCCCGTGGGCGTGCCAAATATTGAAATCCCTGAACAAATGTTCAGGGATTTTGTTTTACCTAGAAAAATCAATGTCCGTCCCGCCAACGTTTGTTTCCTCATACTTTTCAGACAGGCATTAGGCTATAATCGGCCTTATTTTTCCGAACTCATTGATTATGAAGCCCCACGTTCTCGTTCTTCAACATCCCACTATCGCATCCTGCGATTTAAGCCGGCTTGCACGCCACATTTCCATACCGACGGCACATCTCCCAACCAGCATACGTATCCCCGTTACCGCCGGCTTTTCCTTGCCCGATGACATTGCACAGCATTTAAATGAGCAAAAAATCGATTATGCCGTATTGCCCGATATGAAATTCGAAGAACTCGGGCTGATTGTGAGCGATATGGACTCTACGCTGATTACGATTGAGTGCATCGACGAAATAGCGGCGGGCGTGGGTTTGAAAAACCAAGTTGCCGCCATCACGGAGCGCTCCATGCGCGGCGAGCTGGATTTCGAACAATCCCTGCGCGAGCGTGTAGGCTTACTCAAAGGCTTGCAAGAACATGTCTTGCAAGAAGTTTACGACCAAGTGTTACAGCTCTCTCCCGGAGCCGAATACCTACTGGCCGAATGCAAAAAACACGATGTAAAGTTTATGCTCGTCTCCGGCGGCTTTACCTTTTTTACCGACCGCCTCAAAAAACGGCTTGGTTTGGACTATGCTTATGCCAATCAACTCAGCAGCGAAAACAGCATCTTAAACGGCCAACTCAACGGACGAATCATCGATGCCAAAGCCAAAGCAGATTTACTTACCGAGCACCGCAATGCATTAGGATTGGAAGCTTGGCAGGTAGTGGCCGTAGGTGACGGCGCCAACGATATCCCCATGCTTGAAGCAGCGGGCATCGGCATAGCCTATCGCGCAAAACCCAAAGCCCAAGCCCATGCAGACGCCTGCATCAACCACCATGGTTTGGAAGCTATACGCGGCTGGTTTGCCTAGTTTGAATCAACACGTAACAATGCCTGTCTGAAAAACAGTTTTCAGACAGGCATTGTTACATATCAAACCTTTTAAAACTACAGCAACCCTTGCTTGCTTAAAGCCTGCTGCACCCCTTCGTCAGACTCCATGCGCAGATAAAAATCCGTAAACGCAGGATAAATGCTCAAATCCAAGCCAAGCCCCTTAGCCCAGCGCAAGGTTACATAAAGATACACATCCGCAATGGTTTTCTCCCCGGCCAAATAAGGCTGCTTACTCAGCACCTCGTGCGGATAGTTATACAGCATAGTCACCCGACCCGCCGCCACCGCACGCAACTTCGCCTGCTCTTCCTCCCCATCCACAAAACGCTGTGGCGCAAACAAAAGCGAAAATGCCGGATGCAGGTCGGCATTCGCAAATGCCAGCCACTTCCGCGCTTCAGCCCTATGCTTCGCATCACCACCGCCCAATATCAAAGCTTTCGGGTAAAGTTCGTGGACATATTCCAAAATCGCAATATTTTGCGACAAGGCCCGGTCACCTTCTTGCAAAACAGGCACACTTCCCATCGGATTCAAAGCCAAAAATTCCGGTGATTTGATTTTATCGCGCGGCACTTCTACCGCCTGATAATCGGCACCGGCCCATTCCAAAGCAACCTGAGGCACCAACGAACATGCTCCGGGCAAATAATATAGGGTCAACATATTCCTTATTCCTTGTGCTAACAATACAACAAAATAGCCCGATATTTTACACCATCCGCATAAAAATAAAGCACCAACACCCGCTTATCCCATATTTATAACTTTTATAAATAATTTTCTATTTGATTTTTTACTTAAATTAAAATAACCTAAGTTATACATAAAAAATAAATATTCAATATTCAGAAATGTATCACTCATGAAAAATCTTTACAGCTTACTCAACCTTCCCGCCGGCGCCGACTCACAACAAGTCAGCAAAGCCGTTTTACGCGCAGCAGAGCAAGAGCTGTTATCGTTGCAGCAATTGCGCGAAATCCGGGATACATTATCCACCCCGATTGCGAAAGCCGAGTATGACGTAAAGCTATTCCAAACTCATCCCGATCTTAGAGAAACATTGGCGCACCCTCCCGTTGACACCGAGCCTGCTGAAGAAGAAACCGTTTCCAACGATAACCATAACGACTACTTAATCTTTGTTGACGAGCATCCGCTCTCACCTTCAGAGAAACAACGCAAACGGATGCGCACCGTCCATAAATCTACCTACATCATCAGCGGCTTTTTCGGCGGCATATTCGGTTTACACCATTTATTGGTAGGCGACCGCGCCTCCGCAACCGTGCATCTGATCCTTTCCCTAACCCTTATCGGCCTGCCGGTAATGTTTTTCAAATCGCTCATCGACATCTACCAAGCATCAGCCCAAGTGCCTGATGAAAACGGCATGATCAATCTATAATCCGGCATCAACATCACTGAAGAGCGTTTATCACAATGCCTGTCTGAAATTCACACTTTCCTTTTCAGACAGGCATTTTTACAATAAACACTGTTTCAAACATCACCTACACCTAACTATGCAGCTTTTAAAATACATCCAAGCCCAAGGCCTCGGCAGCCGGAAAACCTGCCAATGGCTGATTGAAAACGACTGTATCGAAATCAATGGAATAACCGCCAACCAACCCAAAAGCATCATCAATCCGGATGATGTTACAAGCCTTTCGGTCAACGGGAAACCTTTTACTGTTATCCCCCAACCTTATTTTTATATCCTGCTCAACAAACCGGAGCACTACGAAACCTCACACAAACCGCGGGACTACCCCAGCGTATTCAGCCTGTTCCCCGAACACATGAGACAAATCGGCATGCAGGCAGTCGGCCGTTTGGATGCCGACACCACCGGCGTGTTGCTGATTACCAATGACGGCAAATTCAATCACAACATGACATCCCCCAGACAAAAAGTGACCAAGCTCTACCAAGTGACCCTCAAGCACCCCGCAGACCAAACTTTATGCGCATTATTGCAAGAAGGTGTTCTGCTGCATGACGAAAATGAAACCGTAGCCGCGGCCGCTGCGGAACTAAGTACCCCGACCACACTGCTGCTCTCCATTACCCAAGGCAAATACCATCAAGTAAAGCGCATGGTTGCGGCAGCAGGCAACCGCGTGGAGAAACTACATCGCTTGCGTTTCGGCAGCTGGGAAGCAGACAAGCTGGCACCCGGAGAATGGTGTTTTATCAAACCGGATGAAAAACTTAAATAATTTATTAATTTAATCGCTTATATTTCATAGCGTTATAATTCAAAATATTCTATTTACATTGTTTAACATATTATTTTTGGAACTATTCATGCAACTGCCAGTCATACAAGCACTTACTTTTCATAGAGTAAGTAAGTGAGTAAGACGTTTTCCCCGTAATGTGTTTGGCCATCTATACTTTCCCCTTGGTATAGATGGTTTTTTTTATCCGAAAAACCATATTAGTCTATGCAAGCAAATTAAACCGCTTTAAACTTTGATCTGTGTCATTTAAACCAAACTAAATAACCGCTTGTCAATTATTTATACCTTTAAGCTTTTTTTTCCCGATTAGCCGGGAACTAATTTATTATTCGCCCTGTCTGATAGACGTTACTTGCTAACCGCAAGTAAGTGAGTAAGACGTTTTCCCCGTAATGTGTTTGGCCATCTATTTCATATCCCTTGATTTAGATGGCGTTTTTTTTGTCTGTTTTCCCCACGCTTGTTTCAGACAGGCATTCCCTCTTTTCCAACCGCCTTAAAATAAGTTTTTGATTTCATAAATTAACCCCAGCATCAAAACGAATCAGGTAAAATGGCAGCCCTAATCGAATCACCACTGAAACATATGAATAACACAAAACAATCCTATATCGGCTACTGGATGCTTGCTATCTTTGCCATTGTGCTTGATCAAATCAGCAAACAAGTAATTATCAAAAACTTTCAAGAATACGAACGGGTCAATATTATTCCAAACTTTTTTGATCTGACAAGGGCTCACAATACCGGCGCCGCTTTCAGCTTTCTGGCCGATGCAGGAGGATGGCAGAAATTCTTCTTTATCGGCTTGGCCATCGCCATCTGCGGCTATCTGGCATGGGAAATTACCAGAAACCAGTTCGGCAAACTTGGGAAAATCGGTGCATCTATGATTATCGGCGGGGCGATAGGCAATGTTATCGACCGCTTTCAGCATGGCCATGTAATTGATTATTTTCTATTTTATTGGCAAAGCTGGCATTACCCCGCTTTTAATGTAGCCGATAGCTTTATTGTGGTCGGTGCCGCATTATTGGTTGTGGACGGTTTTAAAAACAGCAACAAAAAAACTGCTCAAGAGCAACACGTTACCCATTAACACACCTTCAAAATATTTAATCATGGCAGACAAAACCATTATGTTGGCCAACCCGCGCGGCTTTTGCGCAGGCGTTGACCGTGCAATCAGCATTGTAGAGCGCGCCCTTGAAGAATTCGGTGCCCCGATTTATGTGCGGCACGAAGTGGTGCACAATAAATTTGTGGTCGACAACCTTCGTGAAAAAGGCGCAGTTTTTATCGAAGACTTAGCCGATGTTCCGGAAGGAGCCACACTCATTTATTCGGCTCACGGTGTATCAAAAGCGGTACAAGAGGAAGCGGAAGCGCGCGGTTTTCAGGTTTTTGATGCGACCTGCCCTTTGGTTACCAAAGTGCATAAAGAAGTAGCCCGTTTAGATGCCCAAGGCTATCAGATTATTATGATAGGCCACGCAGGTCATCCTGAGGTGGAAGGAACGATGGGGCAACTCCCCGAAGGAGCCATGCTGCTGGTTGAGACCGTAGACGATGTCGCCAAGCTGCAAGTAGCCGATCCGGAAAAGCTTTCGCATGTTAGCCAGACCACGCTTTCGGTAGACGAAACCAAAGATATTATCGCAGCGCTGAAGGCACGTTTTCCCAACATACGCAGCCCTCATAAAGAAGACATTTGCTATGCCACAACCAACCGCCAAGAAGCTGTGAAAAATTTGGCGGATGAATGTGACATTATTATCGTTGTCGGTTCGCCCAACTCTTCCAACAGCAACCGTTTGCGCGAAGTAGCCAAATTGCGCGGCGTGGATGCTTATATGGTGGACAACGCTTCTTACCTGAAACAAGAGTGGTTTAAAGACAAAAACAAAGTCGGCATTACCGCCGGTGCATCCGCGCCGGAAGTATTGGTTCAGGAAGTGATCCGCACCATCCAAGATTGGGGGCATCAAACGGTGGAAGAAGGAGCCGGTGTGGAAGAAAGTATTGTGTTTGTGTTGCCGAAAGCTTTGAGAAAATAACCCCCATGCCGCAATAAACAAACAATGCCTGTCTGAAAATTTTCAGACAGGCATTGTTGTTGCCAAAGCAAATAAACTTAACTTGTTACAGTCTTGCTGTGCTCCAGCTTAAAAAGAACACTTGTATGTAAGACGACAAAGCAGCAACCACCAACCTTATACCATTTGCTCAGAGACGTGCTGCCTTCTATCAAAAATAAGTTATTTGCCGTAACGGTTTTTATTCCGTGTTATCCATTAAAAGGGCGCACTTCCAAGCCAAACATCGCGCGTGCGGTGTTCAACATCTGGCAGCTAAAGCCCCACTCGTTGTCATACCATGCGAATACTTTAACAGAATTGCCGGCAACCACTTTGGTCAAGGTAGCGTCAAAAATGCTGGCTTCAGTAGTGTGGTTGAAATCCATAGACACCAAAGGCAAGGTGTTGTAGCCTAAAACGCCTTTCAGGTAGCCTTCCGAAGCCTCTTTCACGATTTGGTTAACTTCTTCGACAGAAGTATCGCGTGCTGCGGTGAATGAAAGGTCTACCAAAGACACGTTGATAGTCGGCACGCGGATGGCCAAACCATCCAACTTGCCTTTCAACGAAGGCAATACCAAGCCCACGGCTTTAGCCGCACCGGTTTTGGTAGGAATCAGGTTTACCACGCCGCTGCGCGCACGGCGCAAGTCTTTATGGCGCACGTCGGTAACATTTTGGTCATTGGTGACAGAGTGAATCGTGGTTACCACACCTTTTTCGATACCCAAACCGTCGTTCAAAGCTTTAGCCACCGGAGACAGGCAGTTGGTGGTACAAGAAGCATTGGATACCACAGTCATTTCAGGTGTAATCACATCGTGATTCACACCATATACTACGGTTGCGTCCACGTCGGATTCGCCGGGAGCAGAAATCAATACTTTTTTGGCACCCGCTTCCAAATGCGCCTGTGCTTTGGCTTTGCTGGTAAATGCACCGGTACATTCCATCACCAAATCCACACCCAAATCTTTCCAAGGCAACTCCAAAGGATTGCGGGTAGAAAAGAATGCAATGGTTTTACCATTGATAATCAGGTTGTTACCATCATGCTTCACATCCGCATTAAAGCGGCCGTGCACAGTATCAAACATGGTTAAGTGGGCGTTGGTTTCCAAAGAACCGCTGGCATTTACAGCCACCACTTCCAATTGATCTTCCAATTTGTAATCATAGATAGCGCGCAATACTTGGCGGCCGATACGGCCGTATCCATTAATGGCAACTTTAATGCCCATCGTGTATTTCCTTTTTGATTTTGTTGGTTTGTACAAATTTAATCAGTCTACTAAAAACAGAGCAAAGTGATCATCAGATACGCCAACGCTGTTACTGCTCAAAGTGGCTTAACTATCTGCCTCATGCAGCGACCGCGCGCATTATAGCAAAAATGTAGTCAAGTGTAATTAACCTCATCATGTTTTTCTTTAGCAAACCGAAAACATTTCAACGATTCAGAATGCTATATATCAAATTAAGATATAAGCATATTCATCTTTGTGTACAGTTTATAACACATTGCTACAAACAATTATGCTTGAACAAACCGAACGGTTCATACGGCACCATACGCGGGCTTTCAAACCATTCATCAATCATATTCAGCGAGCAAACTTTATTTCTGAACGATATCGCAGCCTTATGCCAGCAGTAAGCTCATTAATAAAAATGCCTGTCTGAAAGCTTTTCAGACAGGCATTGCAGCAAATCATGCAATCATGGCTTTACGCATAATCGCGATGTTCGCCTGCTCCGTCGATATTATCGGCACAGCGCTTGCAGATGGTCGGATGCCCGTCCACACTGCCGATATCATCGGTGTAATGCCAGCAGCGTTCGCATTTTTCACCTCCGCTGACTTTGGCGGTTACGGCAAGCTCGCTTCCTTTGTTTACCGTTGCTTTAGACACCAGCAACACAAAACGCAGCTCGTCGCCCAATGCTTTCAAATATCCGGCCAAATCTTCAGGCGCGGTAATCTCCACTTCCGCCTGCAAAGAAGAACCAACGGTTTTATCGACACGCAAAGGCTCGATGGCTGCGGTTACAGCCTCCCTTACTTGACGCACCGCTTCCCATTTCCGCACCAGCTCGGCTTCGCTTTTCTCGTTCATAGCAGGGAATTCGTGCAGAGTGTGGAACAATACGCTGTCTTCCTCTCCTCCGCCGATAATGTCCCAAGCTTCTTCGGCTGTAAAACAGAGAATCGGCGAAATCAGCAATACCAAGCTGCGCGTGATGTGGTAAAGCGCGGTTTGCGCACTGCGGCGCGCATGGCTGTCGGCTTTGGTGGTGTACAAACGGTCTTTCAAAATATCAAGATAGAATGCACCCAAATCTTCAGAACAGAATGCCACGATGTCTTTCACGGCAAAGTGAAAGGCGTAACGCGGATAATAATCACCGGCCAAACGCTCCTGCAAACGACGCGCCAACACCATGGCATAACGGTCGATTTCAACCATTTGGTCTTGCGGAACCGCATTATCAATCGGGCGGAAGTCGCTCAGATTGGCAAACAGGAAGCTCAGCGTATTACGGATGCGGCGGTAACTTTCCGTTACACGCTTGAGAATTTCCTTGGAAATCGCCAGCTCACCGGAATAATCGGTAGAAGCCGTCCAAAGGCGGAGAATATCGGCACCGAATTCGTTGTACACCTCTTGAGGCGCCACTACGTTACCCAACGATTTGGACATCTTACGGCCGTTTTGATCCACCACAAAGCCGTGGGTTAACAATTGTTTATAAGGCGCACGGCCCACTGCGGAACAGCCCGTTAGCATGGAAGACTGAAACCACCCGCGGTGTTGGTCGCTTCCTTCAAGATATAAATCCGCCGGCCACACCAGCTCTTCCCGCTGTTTCAGCACGGAAAAATGTGTGCTGCCGGAATCAAACCACACGTCCATCGTATCGGAAAGTTTGTCGTATTGCTCGGCTTCGTCGCCAAGCAACTCGCGTTTATCCAAAACAAACCATGCTTCAATGCCTTTTTGTTCGATACGCTTGGCCACTTCTTCCAACAATTCGGCAGAACGCGGATGAAGCTCTCCTGTCTCCTTGTGAATGAAGAAAGTCATGGGCGTGCCCCAGTTCCGTTGACGGGAAACCACCCAATCCGGGCGCCCTTCAATCATGGCTTCCAAGCGGGCGCGGCCCCAGGCAGGGAAAAATTCAGTGTTGTCCACCGCTTTCATAGCTTTGTCGCGCAAAGTTTTACCGTCGGCACCGGTTTTGTCCATACCGATAAACCATTGGCCGGTGGCGCGGTAAATCAGAGGGGTTTTATGCCGCCAACAATGTGCATAGCTGTGTTCGATTTTATTATTGGCCAACAGCTTATTTTCTTCTTCCAGCCATTCGATAATAACCGGATTGGCCTCCCACACGGTCATTCCCGCCACGCGCGGCATTTCGTCAATGTAACGGCCTTCGCTGTTTACCGGATTGTAAAGCTGGATGCCGTATTTCAAGCAGACGAAATAATCTTCCAAACCGTGCGCCGGTGCACTGTGTACCAAGCCGGTACCCGCATCGGTGGTAACATGCTCACCGTTGAGCACCATAATGTCGCGTTCTAAAAACGGATGATTCAAATGCAAATGCTCGAGCTTGCTGCCGCCGGCTTCCGCCAAAACTTGCGTCTGGCCTTCAAATCCATAACGTTTGAGCGCATCTTCGGCCAAGTCTTTTGCCAGCACCAGTTTACCTTTGGGTGTGCCAATCAGTTGGTAAACCACATCCGCACCTGCCGCTATCGCTTGGCTGGCCGGCAGCGTCCACGGCGTGGTCGTCCAGATAACGGCATAAGCTTCCCCGCTGATTTCAGACAGGCCGAAAGCCTTGGCTAAAGCGGTATTGTCTTGAAACAGATAGGCCACATCAATGGCATGGGAAACTTTATCCTTATATTCCACTTCCGCTTCCGCCAGCGACGAGCCACAATCCAAGCAGAACTGAACCGGCTTCTCGCCTCGATAGAGATAACCCGCTTTATAAATCTCCCCCAGCGCACGCACCGTATCGGCTTCGGTTTGATAGTTCATGGTAAGGTAAGGATTGTCCCAATCACCCATCACACCCAAACGGATAAAGTCTTTCTTCTGGCGGGCGATTTGCTCGGCAGCGTATTCGCGGCACAATTCGCGGAACTTGGATGCGGGAATAGATTTACCGTGCAGTTTTTCCACCATCAGCTCGATGGGCAGACCGTGGCAGTCCCAACCCGGCACATAGGGCGCATCGAATCCTGCCAGCGTTTTGCTGCGCACGATGATGTCTTTCAGAATTTTATTGGCGGCATGACCGATATGGATATCACCGTTGGCATAAGGCGGGCCGTCGTGCAGCACAAACTTCGGGCGGCCTTGCGCTTTTTCACGCAATTTTTGATAACGTTTCTGCTCATACCAGCTTTTCAGCCATGCAGGTTCACGCTTGGCCAAATTGCCGCGCATAGGAAACGGGCTTTCTAGCAGGTTCACGGTTTTGCTGTAGTCGGTCATTTTGGTTCTCTGTCGCTGTGTTGTTCGGCCCGGCTCAGATTAAACTGCCGACCCGATATTTTAAAGTAAAGAAAATAAAACTATTGTAACGGAATTGCCTTGATTTTATAAGGGCTTTCAGACAGGCATAGGCTGCCAGCGTTTCGCTTCGGCCATATCCGCCCGAATCTGCGCCATCATGCTTTCTATATCGGGAAACTTTTCTTCATCCCTTAACTTGTGCAGGAAGTGGACATTCAAACGTTCTCCGTAAATATTTCCTTCAAAATCAAATATATGAACTTCCAGTTTCTGACTACTGGTTCGGGAAACCGTGGGGTTGACTCCGAAGCTGGCCACGCCGCGCTTTCTGCCAAAGCTGCCTTCCGCCTCAACTACAAATACACCGCTCAAAGCATAATGATGGCTGGGCAAATGAACATTGGCCGTAGGGCAACCAATCGTCCTGCCCAACTTGGCGCCGTGTTTAACCCGCCCGCTGAGCACATACTCATGACCAAGCAGGCTGCGCGCGCAATCCAGCAAGCCGCCCGCCAAAGCCTGACGCACAGCCGTGCTGCTGACCCTCATATTCTCAATCAATACCGAAGGCGTGCGCTCGGTAAACATTCCTTCCTGGCTCTGCAGCAAGGTAAAATCCCCATCCCGCCCCGCTCCGAAACGGAAATCGTCGCCCACCAAAAGATAGCGCGTATCCAGATTTTGGCGCAACAGGCGGTCGATAAAAGTTTGTGCCGGAATATCGGCAAAGCTTTGGTTAAAACGCAGCACCCAAACGGCATCCAAGCAGCCGGTTGCTTCCAACAGCATCAATTTGTCGCGCAGCGGGCTGAGCCGGTAAGGCAGCGGTTTATCGAACTTGCGCGCAAAAAATTCAGGAGGTTGCGGCTCGAACACAATCGCCACAGCCGGCAAGCCGCGCTTTTGCGCCTCTTCTTTCAAGCGGCGCAAAATGTGCAGATGCCCCGAGTGAACCCCGTCGAAATTACCGATGGTTGCGGCAACCCCTTGCGCAAAAACAGGTTTTCGGTTTAAACCGAACCAAATTTCCATGTGATTTTTCTAAGCAGTATTAATCAAAACCAGTTATTTTAAACGGTATGCCCGCTTTACGACAATCCGGTTCCGCCATCCGGGCTGGCCCATATGCCTGTCTGAAAGAATTTATGTAAAACATAAAATTAAAAAACCTTTAATTTGTATTTTCTTGTAAAATACTGGGTTTACTTTTGTTTCAGCGCCTGAACGCGCTTTCTAACTGCAGTTTTTCTAAAGAAAAAATTATGGATTTCAGATTCGACATCATCTACGAATACCGTTGGATGTTTCTTTACGGAGCGCTCACCACCCTGGGATTAACCGTAGCGGCCACTTTCGGCGGCACCATACTCGGCCTGTTCGGAGCTTTGGCGCGGATTGTGCGCGTAGAAAAAGGCGGTTGGCCGCTGAAACTTTTGGTAAGCCTGCTGCGCAGCATTACAACCGTATATGTAACCCTGTTTCGCGGCACACCTTTGTTTGTACAAATCATTATTTGGCACTTTGTCTGGTTCCCCATTTTGGTAAGCTACGACGGCGGCATTTTGATTAGCGGTGCGGAAGCCAATGAAATCCGCCGAAACTACGGCGCGCTGATTGCCGGTGTGTTGGCGCTTACCGTAAACGCAGGTGCGTATATCACCGAAATTTTCCGCGCCGGCATCCAATCCATCGACAAAGGCCAAATGGAAGCAGCCCGCTCTTTGGGCTTGAGTTATCCGCAAGCCATGCGTTATGTCATCCTGCCGCAGGCAACCCGCCGCATGCTGCCGCCTCTTGCCAGTGAGTTTATTACGTTGCTGAAAGACAGCTCGCTGACTTCGGTTATCGCCGTTGCCGAGCTGGCCTATGTTCAAAAAACCATTTCCGGCCGCTATTCTATCTATGAAGAACCTCTCTATACCATTGCCCTGATTTATCTCGCGATGACCATGTGCCTAAGCTGGCTGTTTGCCTCGCTTGAGAAAAAATACAATATCCAAGGCCGCCGTTAATTTCTATTAAAAACACAATGCCTGTCTGAAAGTTTTCAGACAGGCATTAATATTTTCGATTGATAGTTAAGTCAAACAGTCAGCAAGCATTTTCCTATAACCCGAATCGCAATCCTGTAAAGCATCAGCAACAAGCTTTCAGACAGGCATCCGATAAGCTTCGTCAGCTTCCTCCTCAAACTGCTCCTCCAAGCGCACCAACACCGCCTCCAAATGCTTGCGCATCTTCTTGGCCGCCCTTTTGTATTTTCCAGCCTCCAGCAACGCCAACATCTCCGTATGCTCGTGATTATTGTGGCTATCATGCTTCACAGCCTTGCCTGTCAGCGCCACCATTAAAGAAGAACGTGCGCACAACGAAGCCATCATATCAACCAACACTTGATTATTTAAAACACGCGCCAGCTCAATGTGGAACGCATTCGACAAGCGGTCGCGCCCCACCCTGTCGCCCGCCTCATGCGCCTCAGCCTGCTGCGCCACCAAACGGAAAAGCGGCTCCAGCTTTTCCCGCACATTGGGCAACTCTGCCAACTTGCCCAAAGTCATTTCTTCCAAAGCAATCCGCATCACAAACACATCGCGTATTTCCTGCAAATCCGGCACATGCACAAACGCGCCGCGGTTAGGCAGCAAATCCACAATCTTGTCGTGAGCCAGTAAAGAAAGCGCGCCCCGCACCGTATTGCGCGAGCACACCATCTGCCGGCACAAATCCGATTCAGTCAGCTTCTTACCCGGCAGTAACACGCCGTCCATAATCGCATTCAAAACCGCATGGTAAACGCGGGTAAGCTCGGTATCATGACGTTCGATTACCGCTACGGGAGACGCTACAGTCGATTGAACTTCCGCGATATTTTCCATGTCTGCCATAAACACAGCCCAAATCCAAAATATTTAAAAAATCGTTCACAATCTTAAATAAAATTGTTGACAATCCCAGCTAAAAAAAGCACAATCATTCTCAACAAACGCCAAGTTGAAAAAGGCAACCAAATAGAGGACTTTACACTAAGCCCGTATCCGAATTCCTTATCGGTACGGGCTTGCGTATTATAACCAATCCGTTTTCCATAAGATACATCCATATCAGGCTTTGCATCATTTCTTCCAATATCCGCTGGCATGCCTGTCTGAAAAATGAAAAAACGCCTAAAAAATTCAAGCGTTTTTTAAACTGCCTTTTTTAAATTAATGCTTTATTTGTGCTAAAAACTGCTTTGCACGCTCTGTTTTCGGATTCAAGAAAAAGCTTTCAGGATCCGACTCTTCCAAAATTTGACCGTGGTCGACAAAAATAATACGGTCGGCCACTTCGCGCGCAAACCCCATTTCATGAGTAACACACATCATCGTTATACCGGTTTTTGCCAAATCTTTCATCACTTTCAGCACTTCGCCCACCATTTCAGGGTCAAGCGCAGAAGTCGGTTCGTCAAACAACATCACCCGCGGCTCCATCGCCAAGCCCCGCGCAATCGCCACACGCTGCTGTTGGCCGCCGGACAGTTCGCTTGGCAAGGCATCTTTTTTATGTTCAAGCCCTACACGCTCCAGCAGCTCTACCGCCTTTTTCTCAGCATCTGCGCGGCTTACTTTTTTCACCTTCATCGGCGACAAAGTAATGTTTTCCAACACGGTCAGATGCGGGTACAAATTAAAATGCTGAAACACGAAACCCACTTCGGCACGGATTTTGTTCAAATCGGTTTTCGGATCGGCTACATTCACACCGTCCACCCAAATTTCACCCTGCTGAATCGGTTCGAGCTGGTTAACGGTACGGATAAGCGTGGATTTACCGCTGCCTGAAGGCCCGCACACCACCACAACCTCGCCTTGTTTGATTTCCAGATTCACGCCGTTAATCACATGCAGGTCTTTGAAATGTTTATGTACGTTTTTAAATTTAATCATTGATTTCTTTCTTCAGACAGTCTTTTTTCTGCCAAATAATTACTGAGTTTCACATAAAGCTCCGGCGCAATATGCTCCGCGCGGTCCTGTGGGTTGATGCCTACTGCGGACAAATCCTCGTCAGAGGCGATTTCTTTCAGGTTGTTGCGTATGGTTTTGCGGCGCTGTGCAAAAGCGGCTTTAACCAACATGCTGAAATGTTCAAAATCATCCGCTTCACCGATGCGCCCTTTTTGCGGAATCATGCGCACCACGGCAGAATCAACTTTCGGCGCCGGATCAAATGATTCGGGCGGCACTTCTATCAGCATTTCCATATCAAAAAAATATTGCAGCATCACGCCCAAGCGGCCGTAATCGTTGGTTTTCGGCGCTGCCACCATGCGCTCAACCACTTCTTTTTGCAGCATAAAATGCATATCTTCCACATCGTCCGCCACTTCTCTCAAACGAAACAGCAAAGGCGTAGAAATATTATAAGGCAGGTTGCCTACAATTTTTTTCCTGCCCGGCACGCTGTTAAAGTCAAACTGCAACACATCGCCTTCATGAATAACCAATTTATCCGCAAAAGGCTGCATTTTCAGGCGCTTGATAATATCCCTGTCGATTTCGATAACGTGCAGCTTATTCAGCTTTTTGGCCAACGGCTCGGTAATCGCAGCCAAACCGGGGCCGATTTCGATAACCGTATCCCCAGGCTTCGGACGCACGGCACTCACAATATCATTAATAATGCGCGTGTCTTGCAAAAAATTCTGCCCGAAACGCTTGCGGGCCTTATGCTCTTTCATACGGTTTCTTTTAAGAAAAATGCAAACGCGTATTGTAACGGATTTTTACCATCCACGGCACGGCATTGATGCACAACATAAAATCAAAAAGCAGAAAGGCCGGCAACCAACACGCCATAGCGTGCACATTTGCCAATTGCCAGCATCAAACAGCTCATTCCGAAAGGCAGGCGCAGCCAACCGGCCGCAATCGGCAAAGCATCACCTACAAACGGCACCCACGCCAGCAAAAGCCCCCATACGCCGTATTTTTTCAGACAGGCCTCCGTTTTGCGGTTCGGCGTGTATTTACGGGGCAACAATCTTCCCATGCCATAAGAAGCAATACTGCCCAAAGTGTTACCGCATGCCGCCAGCCCAAATGCCTGCCACACACTTTGCGGATAATTACGCACCATCACCGCCAACGCAGCTTCCGAAGTGCCGGGCAGAATTGTGGCGGAAGTAAATGCAGAGAAAAACAAAGCAGCATATTGCCAAAATAAATCCATTGAAAGCCTTCAATGCAATGCTTGAATTTTCAGACAGGCATTGCCTAATCAAACCATCCCACGCTTGCTCTATTTTGCCGATTTTAGCTCAAACCGCCGTACAAAGCTGCTATGATTCAGTTCTATTACTATTTAACACCAAAGGAATATTCATGCCTCAATCCGTTTTGATTACCGGCTGCTCCAGCGGCATCGGCTACGACACTGCCAAATTTTTAAAACAAATGGGCTGGCAGGTTTTCGCCACCTGCCGCAAACAAGAAGATGTCGAACGGTTACATCAAGAAGGCTTTACACATGCGCTGCAGCTGGATACCGCTGACAGCGAAAGCATACGCTCTGCTTTCGATACCGTGTTACAAACTACGGGCGGCAAGCTGGATGCTTTGTTTTGCAACGCAGGCTACGGGCAGGTCGGCGCTGTGGAAGATATTCCCCGCGACGCTCTGCGCGAGCAGTTTGAAACCAATGTGTTCGGCGCATGGGAGTGCATCACATTGGCCATGAAAGTTTTCCGACGCCAAAATCACGGGCGTATTCTGGTTAACAGCAGCATTCTGGGCTTTGCCGCCATGCCTTGGCGCGGAGCCTATAACAGCAGCAAATTCGCTTTGGAAGGCATGTGCGACACCTTGCGGCACGAGCTTCACGGAAACAATATTTATGTAAGCCTAGTAGAGCCCGGCCCGATTGCCACCCGTTTCAGAGCCAATGCCCTAAAAAAATTTGCCGAACATATTGATTATGAAAGCAGCTTTCATGCCGAAAGCTACCGCCGGCAACTTAACCGACTGGAAGCCGAAGGGTCGGTAGCACCATTTACCCTAAGCTCCCCAAGCTGCGCCGTAGTGTGCGTGCGCGCACTAACGGCTAAAAAACCAAAAGAGCGCTATCTGGTTACCGTGCCTACCGTTGTGTTTTGGTATCTGAAGCGCCTGCTGCCTACCACCCTACTTGATAATCTGCAGCGCGCTGCCGTGAAAGACCAAGGCAAATGAAGCCGGCGCTTTACCTTGCATCCGGCAGCCCGCGCCGCAAGGAAATTCTGGAAAACTTAGGCTATCAAGTTTTGCGCCTGCCTGCCGATATCAATGAAACACCGTATCCGGGTGAAACCGCATCCGCATACGTTGCACGAATGGCTGCCGAAAAAAATGCAGCAGCCCTAGCACTTTGGCACACCCGACACATACATACGCCTGAATATCCATTGCTCACAGCCGACACCACTGTTGCCCTCAATAATCAGATTCTCGGCAAACCCGATAATGCACAACATGCTGCTGAAATGCTTTCAGCTCTTTCGGGCTCTACACATCAGGTACTTACTTCAGTTTGCGTATATTTCAATGACACCCGTCAATGCACTACACAAACCAGCCATGTTACTTTCAAAACTTTAAATCCATCCGAAATCTCAGCCTATATCGCTTCTAAAGAACCACTCGACAAGGCCGGCGCATACGGTATTCAAGGCTTGGGCGGCGTTTTTATAACGCATCTGCAAGGCAGCTTTACCGGTGTGATGGGTTTGCCTGTTTATGAAACTACTTTGCTATTGGAAGAGTGTGGATATATTACCCCGCCGTTTAGTATTGAATATGGTTAAAAGACAATTACCAAATCACATTTACCATCATATTTAGATGTGGCTCATCTCCTGCATTATTGAAAATCAAAATGCTCAGAGCAAGCCCGGATGTGTGAGCATGTAGTTTTTTAGTTTACTGTTATATAAGATTTAAAATGAAATGCCTGCCTGAACTCTTTTTCAGACAAGCATTGCATTTGAATAACAATCTGATAACAAAAGAGCCTGCATTTGCAGGCTCTTTATTAGCTAATCTTTACATCAAGATTAGAATTTGTGACGCAGACCAACTAAACCAGCAGTATTTTCGGTTTTGTTGTCACCGCTACCAGCTTTCAACCAACCGGCAGAAACCATAGCAGTAGTGCGTTTAGAGAAGTCGTAGTCAGCACCCAATACAACTTGTTTGTAGTTAGTACCATCTACTTTGTTACCGCCTGATTTAGCTTTGAAGCCATGAGCGTAGCTCAAACGAGGAGTTACGTTACCGAAAGTGTACGAAGTGGTAAGCGCAGCTTCATGAGTTTTCAAGCGACCACTTGTATCAGTTACATTTGCATCAGTTTCAATACCAGCAATGGTATTTCTGTAGCTATTTTCGCTATCCCAACCATTGGTGTATTGGTAGCCTAAACCTACAAACAGATTATTAGCATCATAACCCGCTTCCACTTTATGAGCTTGTGCAGATTTGCTATCATTATTCGCTACATATGCAGCTTTCTTGTAACCAACACCATATTGAGCAAAGAAACCGGCATTTTCATAGTTCAAGCCAGCATAGTAAGCTGAAGTATCACTTAATTGTCTACCTACTACATCATCATCACGACCAGTATTAGTTTGATTATCACGAGGAGTAAATTGAGCATTGAAAGAGAAACCGGCCCACACTGGAGAGTCATAACGTGCAGAGATTACGCGTTTACCGGTACGTTCAAACACACCCAAACCTAATGCAGGATTTTTATATTCCCACGGATCCAAAGCATCCATATCTTTTAATTGGGTGCTCAGTTTACCAGCGCGGAATTTACCCCAAGTTTCACCTTCCAAACCGATGAATGAATCACGGGTACCCCAGCCACTATCAGTACCCGCAACAGAAGCATTTTGCTCAAGTTGCCAAATAGCGTTCAAGCCAGAGCCTAAGTGTTCGGTACCTTTAAAACCAATGCGCGAACCGAAATCAGTAATCTTAGTTTCAGTGTAATCTTTTTCGCTTACACCATTTACACGATGTTTAACTTGAGCAACTTCTACACCTGCTTTAATTTGACCATACAGGATCACTTCAGCAGAAGCGGCGCCAGACAAAGCTACCAAAGACAGAGCAATCAGAGTTTTTTTCATTGCTGTATTCCTTTTCTATCGTTTAAGAAAAACAAACTCAAACAGTAAAACATTTTGTCTAAGTTTTGAATTCACCGCCATGAACGGCGATTCCATGACTGCTAATATAAATGCTTCGTTTGAAAAAAACAAACTTTATCGCCTTTTTCCGCCGCTTTTTTCTGCCGTCTGTGTATGTTTAACTACACATAAATAGATTTTCTATATATTTTTCAATTAGATAAAAAAATGAAAAATCAGATTTGTATGTTTACAACAGATTTATTTTTTTTTGTGGTTTTTTGGCACCCCCTATCTATATTTACTTGAGCTTTAGGGCTTGTTGGTAATTTTTTTGCCGGATTAGCAGGTATATCACATAGCAAATCATCTAAAAAACGGTATGATTTATAAATGCCCAAGATAAGTTAAGCATGCGACACTGTTGCTGAATAAAAGAGTCAATTATGCCTCTCTATACGACAAAACTATGTCATACTCCAGTTTACTGCAAGTATGGTTGAACAGACTTCTTTAACGCCATTGAACGGGTCTGCCTGTCTGAAATTTTATGGAAGTAGATGATGAATTATCGTAAAGCCTTATCCGCTGTTTTTATTGCCGGTTTGCTCTGCTCCGGCACTTCTTTTTTTGCACAATATATAATGAAGCTGAATCCTTGCCCCTTATGCATCCTACAACGGGTGGCTGTGATTGCTGTAACATTAGTGTCTTTGATTGTGCTTATTTTGCCTGTACATAGAAAAGAAGGACGGATTGTTGCGGCTGGTTTGGTTAGTGTTCCTGCTTTATGGGGATTCGGAACGGCTGCCTACCAAATTTGGCTGCAAAGTCTGCCTGCTATGGAGCGCCCTTCGTGCGGGGCACCTTGGACTTTCCGCTTGAAAAACTGGCCTTTGTTTGATGTGTGGGAACCTGTCGTCCGCGGGTTTGGTGATTGTGGTATACAGGAATATGTGATGGGAATTCCTTTGCCGGTATGGAGTATTATGTTTTTTGGCTCAGTATTGGTTTGGGTATGGTTTGCACTGAAACTTTCTAAATAAACATAGTTGTGAAAACGCTTTTACCAGGTATTTCAAATAAACAATGCCTGTCTGAAAACTATTTTTCAGACAGGCATTGTTTATTTGAAACGCTATTATTATTTCTTTAAATTCCGATTCGGCGGCAACTCATCAAGTTTTCTATATTCTCTTGTGGTTTCTACTGCTGTTTTAATCCTTGCGGCAGTACGGCGCTTATTACGCAGCGCACTAACGCGTGAAGTGGCCAGAATTGACCAGCAAAATAAGATATTCAATTGAGTTAACGTAACAACGGCTACGGCTTTGATCAAGTCTACCAGATTCCATGTACCGATAATAGGTTCAAAAATCAATGTTTTGTGATCATTGAAAACAAAATATACGGCAGCAAGCCACAAAGCCCATGTGATTGTGAAGATCAAAAGGCTTTTAGCGCTAATAGAGCGGTTTTTACTACGTGCTTTTTTAATGATCATTTGATCACGCAGGTTCTTTCTATTTTCCGGCGGCATAATGTTTTCTCCCGTTTATTACTGTACACCCCGATCAGGGCTTACCCATGTGGCCTTGCGCTGTTTATCACGCAGAATAGCTTTAGGGAAGCCGTGTACCAAAGTAAGGCTGTTAAGAAGCCAAAAAACGTAAGGATACCAGATACAGCTTACAAAATAGCGAAAAAGGTTGCCTTCATAGCGACTGTCGATAAACATACTGACAGAAAATTGCAACATAAACATTAAGAAGGTAATTAACCCGCTTACTTCTACTAATGTAAAATCAGCTTGACCGGTCAAAACACGGAAAAATCCGTAAATCATGAAAGCAAACAAGCAATACGCCCAAACAAGTGTTACAAAGTATTCAAAATACAATGGCCACAGCCGGAAATTTTTAACATGCCAAATCTGAGGGAAATATTTCAGAATCACTTCCGCCCCGCCCTGCGCCCAGCGCAAACGTTGCTTATATAATCCTCTAAGCGTTTCCGGCATCAATACCCAACACAGCGCCCGCGGTTCATAGGCAATATTATAGCCTGCAACTTGGGTTTTCCAGCTGACATCAATGTCATCGGTAATCATATTGTCACTCCATCCGCCAATGCGTTCGATTACATCTTTGCGGATACACATAATGACACCGGATACGGTAAACAGCGTACCTAAAATACTTTGCGAACGTTTGATTAAGCCGATAATGGAGCTGAACTCCGCCACTTGCAGCTTGCCCAGTACCGTGCTGCGGTTTCTCACTCGCGGATTGCCGGTTACTGCACCTAAACTCGGATCCTCTTCAAGGCTTTGCACCATATATTCGATGGCGTTGTAATCCAGAACGGCATCGCCATCAATACCTACAATATATTTGCCGCGTGCATGCCGCATACCATTATTCATTGCCGAAGCTTTACCGCCGTTTTCCTGATCAATCCCCACTACTTTATCGGAAATTTTTTCCCAGCTGCGGATGATTTTCAGGGTATCGTCGCTACTGCCGTCATTAATGAAAACAAGTTCATAGTTCGGGTAGGAAAGGTTTAAAAGATGAGGGATGGAGTTGTTGAGATTGTCTGCCTCGTTGTAGCAGGGTATCAACACGCTGACCATAGGGATTTCTTCCTGATTATGAAAATCAGGTTCAGTCATTTCACGTTCCCAGAATATGTAGTAAATCACGCCGGAAATTGTCCAGTACACGGCCATCACGCCGGGATACATCATGACAAAAACCGCTAAATAATCGTACCATTTCATTTGTTATTTGCTCTTATATATCTTGGTGTTGGTTGTATTTGGCAAATTCATCTAGTTTCAGACAGGCATCAATCTAATGCCTGTCTGAAATGCTTCATCTGACAAGTTTAATTGGAGCTAAGATAATATTTACTTTCCAATTGAAAAAGCCGGCTTCACAATATTAATTTCCGGCCTGTTGTTCACAAAATCGTCAGGCGCGTAGGCTATATTTTTAATGCCTTCTTTTTTCAGGTCATCCATCCATTGAACGAGCTCTTCCGCCGGAACAGGTTGCCCGCTTTGCCAATTTCTCGCTTGCAGCTCAAGAATGGTTTTGTCTAAAGGAAGGCCTGTTTTTTTCACACTATGTGCTACATTTTTTACCCACTTATCTGCTTCTTTGGCCGTGGCGTTTTTTCCTTTTTCATAAACCATAATGGTTACAGCAGTATAGTCGTAATGATTGACATACTTAGCAAGGCTTCTTGTAAACCACTGATGCGCTTCACTATTTGAGGTAGGACCTGCATATAAATTGCGAACCGTTTTCAATTCGACCGCCCCGTTAAAGCTATATTTCATAGCACCGGCTTTCAGCTGGTTCGAATAACTGATTAATCCGTCAGTATTACGCTCCGCCTGCTGCCAATATTGCGGATTATTACCCGCACCGGCGGCTAAATTACCTTTGAAATCTGCAAATACCGTATCATCTTGAAATAACAAACCATTAAAACGGCTGCTGAATGATAAGTCTTCATAAACTTCTGTTACGGCACGCTGATTCTTACCGCTGCTAAACGATAAACGGCGCGTGCCATTATTGGCGACATAATCATAGCCTGAACCCAAATTGAATGCGGTCATCGGCATCCAGGCATACACTTTTACATTTGAGCGGGTCATTAACTGCCATGCCACGCGGCTGAACAAGTCTGCTTTAACCTTCAAATGGCGGTTGGGGAAATATACCGACTCTGCCACGCCATTGCCGTCTTCATCAGAAAATGCCTGAAGATAAACAACGCTAACGCCAAGCTGGGAAACTCTGCTGACCAATTTATCGAAATTACGATTGAATTGCGCTTTATCCGGGCTATATAAGTCATCTAAATTCACATACACAGCCCGTTTGATTTTCTTCTCAAACATCTTACCTTCAAGATAAGATTTGATAACGCCGTAGCCGGTTTCATGATCGACAAGAAGCCTACCTATATGTCTATCATTTTCTTTGTTTAACTTTTGGTCAAATAAAGTGAAATCACTATCGAAACCTTCCTTTCGAGCAATTTCAGTGGCTTCTTGGTTGTATTGCCCATAAGGCCATACCAAAGCATTAGGTCTTTTTCCGGTGTGTTTTTCAATAATATCGGCAGAGAGCCTTAAATCCTGCGCAATCCGTTTACGGTATTCTTCCGGCGTTTCATAACGGCCGTTTTCATATTTTCCGGGCAATGCGGCGGCAAATTCAGAGCCGAAAGGGTTACCGAAATTACTCCGGTGCAAATCGTGGGTATGCGAAGCAATTTCTATCAAACCACTTTTCTGCATTTCACGTACTTGCTCCCATGTGATAAAGGCTTTTCGGGGCAATTTTTTCTTACCGTAGGCAATATAACCATTAGCCGGCGTTTCCATCCAACTGGTTACCAAAGCATACATTGCCGGGTAATTATAGGCTTTCAACACAGGAAAAATTGTTTTGTAAAAACTGAGGTAGCCATCGTCAAAGGTAAGCAAAACCGGCTTGTCGGGCAGTTTTCCTTTTCCGGCACGCGCATCTTTAATCTGTTGCCAGCTTACCGGTGTGTAGCCGTTGTTTTTCAACCAGTTAAAATGATTGATAAGCTTATTTACCGTGATGGTTTGCGGATAATATTGGCGTCGGAATTCGTCATCAAACTCATCACGCCCGTCTGCCTCTGGCGGCGCACTTTCGTCAACCACATCGTGATAGCACATTACACCATATTGCAGGTTGGCTGGGTAGGCTGTACCTACCATACCCAATAACAATGCAAACGCAGATAAAAAACGGATACTTTTCATAAGGCAAACCCTTGATCCTAGTACATGGTTGTGGCTGCAAAATTATAGTAACAAGCTCTGTTCAGACAGGCATATGCCTGTCTGAAAACCATGTTTTTAATTATTTGAACTTCACATTTAAATTAACATTACCAAAGTTTTGAAACTCCGGTTCGCCGTCATAAATAGCCTGTTTACGACCCAACTCATAGCCCAAGCTGGTTTTCTTGCCAAGCGACCAATCATGGCCGTATTTCAACAACCAAGTATTTTCAGGACTATGGTTTGCCTGCCAATAACGACCCACACCACCCGTTAATTTCTGGTTCAAACGGATACCATTATTCAACGGCATGGCATATGAAAGGCTGAGGCTGCCACTTACCGTTTTGCTGTTTTTCGGGTTGTAATAATAGGCAGAAGGTGTGTCTTTATTGTTGCTATAATCTGCCCATAAAGAACCATCCAACTTCCAGCGGTTACGTTGGTACAACATTTGGGAAACCCAGCCGTAAACGCTCTTACGGACATTATCATCATCAAATGTCATCACTCCTAATCCAGCTCCCGCACGGGTATTGGCGGAATGAGTATAAGAGGCGCCCAGATTATATTCATCGGCATAAACCCCCTGTTGAAGCGCTTTAGTTGGTGTGTTGGCGCTATTATGTGCGGCTTTGGCATTCACGCTAATGCGTTCATTGATGCGGTAATCTGCACCTATGTTTGCATAAACTTTTTTATTCAGATCGGTACCATGACCGGCCTCAACGTTTACCGTTACAGGATGCAAGCTGATATCCGCACCAATACCAACCCGGCCGGCGCGCAAAGGATCGCCATTATTCGGAACATAAGCCGTTTGCTCGGTAATGTAAGCCCGATGTCCACCCGCACTACGCGGGGTATGCAAAGTTACATTCTGACCCCATTCAGTGCCGTCCTTAGGCGAGGTAGTTTTCATGGCGCTGCCGGATATATTCAACTGCGCTGCACGGGCTTTGTCATATTGTTCCCAAAAAGCTTTGTAGGCAGGATCTTTTCTATCCAGCTTTGATGCCATTTCTTTTACTGCCCCCCAATTACCGGTGCTCATCCAAACATTGGCAATTTGATTGTTTACCCAAATTTGGCTTTCAGGAGAAATATGATCTTTGGCCTGCTCATACCATTTGATGGCCTCGTCACCTTTACCATTCCAATAAGCCAAGTCACCACGCAAAATCATAGCCCATGGGTCGCCCGGATGCTCGGCAAGCCACGCATCCATCAATGCGGCGGCTTTCTTATGGTTTCCGTTCCATGCTTCGAGCCGGGCGTTCCAAAAAAACTGCTGGTCATAGTAAGGATTATCTATTTCCCGGGTGTGTGTGAAGTCTGGAACGTTTTTTTTTGGGTTCCAGCTTTTGACACGCTCCTGTGCATCGGTATAGAAACCCATATCCGCATCGGCCTCTACCAGTTTACCTGTCAGATTTGGAGAAACCGCACCAGATTCTGCTTTTTGCTGCTGCATGATTTCTTGATAAATACTCCGAGCCGTAATCGGGCTGCCATTCATTGACAGAGCTTGCGCATACTGCTCTTTCACATATTGCGGCTGCTCACCTATACGGCGCAACATGTTGTAGTCTTCCAATGCCTGTTTGTCTTTACCCAAAGCGATTGACGCTGCCATGCGGTCACGTATGGCATTGATTTGCAAATCACTGCCAGCTGGGGCTTGGTTGGCTACTTCATTCAAACTATTGTAGGCAGCCTCCAATTGCACGACATCATTGGTTTCACGGCTCAACCTTAATTGAGTTACCGCCTTACTCAATTTCAACCACAATAAATCAGTTTGACTGAACAATTTTGGATGACGCTGAATCAACTCATCCTGCACAGGGTATGCTTGAAGTTGTGCGGCAGTACGATAGGTTTGCAACACTAAATCTTTATTTTGAGGGTCTTGAGCCAACTTTTTTTGCAGGGTCTCCAAACGCTCAGAAAGCGACTGCGAACGCTGGTTAATATATTCTTCCGCCGCAGTAATATCTGCATCATTGCCAAATCGTTTACGGTATTCGATAATCTGGTTGCGTGCAGCAGCATGTTTGCCTGCTTCCGAAGAGGCCAAAGCGCCTCCAAGAAAACCTATTTTTTTGTATGCATCGACACGCTGAAGTTGCGCATACAGCACTGAAGATTCTTGAAATTGTTTATTGTCACGCGCCGCTTTGGCTAAGTTTTCCAATTCGTCGGAAGTATAGTTGTTAGGCTTGCATTCCGAGCAAACGACCAACGCTTCCGCAGGTTTGCCTTGACGCACAAGCAGCGCGATTAAATCGGCTCTAACTTTTGTGTCTTTACTTTGCGCATAAAGTTTACGCAAAGCGCCAATTGACTCAGCCAACTCCGCCTGACCTTTGCGCGCATGCAGCGCCCAATGTTCACGTTCGGCATTGATATCTCGAGCTACGGCTCCCAAAGGGGCACAGGCCAAAGCCACAGCTAAGCAAATAGTGGTTTTTCTGATAGATTTCATAGTGTTATTTCAGTTAATTCTTTAAATTTAAAGACACAATGACTAAAAAAATCGTTATTATAAAGCAGCCTTTTAGGTTTGCTGGGACTGAGTTAAGACTATTTCTTGGTAAGCAGGGATATTTATTGAATTATTGTGGGTAATAAGAAACAATTTCTCCTCAGAAACTGTCTAAAACATGCTACAAGAATGATAAAACCAAGGAAAGACAGCCTGTATTAACGGTCAGCCCGAGGGCTTAACGGGAATTTGAGTTTTAAAAATGCAACAATTATCCCAACAATATGGAAGCGCTGCGTAAATCGCGGTATAAACATTTTATTTTAGTTGCAGCAGCATAGGCGCCATTTCAAAAATCTATTAAAATATCATGGTGGAAATCCACACCAAACGTTTACAACTCACTTAAATCTATAAGACATTCAAAATTTAGGAAAACTACGATGTTTGACGAATTGACCCATTTCAATGAAAACGATGAAGCACATATGGTAAATATCGGCGATAAAGAGCCTACCGAACGAGTTGCAGTGGCCAGCGGCTACATCAATATGAGTCCGAAAGCAGTTCGTATTTTGGCAGAAGGCTCTGCCAAAAAAGGGGATGTATTGGGCGTTGCCAGGGTAGCCGCCATTCAAGGTGCAAAGCAAACCAGCTTTCTGATACCGCTTTGTCACCAGATTTCGCTTACCCATGTACGCGTTGATTTTGAAATCGATTTGGATGTAAGCCGTGTTAAGGCAACGGTTACCGCCAGCACAACCGGCAGCACAGGCGTAGAGATGGAAGCGCTTACCGGTGTCAATGTTGCATTATTAACAATTTATGACATGCTCAAAGCTGTAGATAAAAGCATGAGCATGACTCATATCCGTCTCGAAAGCAAAACAGGTGGAAAAAGCGGCGACTTTTCTTTCGAGCAGAGCTACGAGGGCATAACTTTTTAATGGACGACCGCGATTTACTGCGTTACAGCCGCCATCTTCTACTTGACGAAATCGGTATAGAAGGACAGGAAAAGCTTTTAGCGGCAACCGCACTGGTCATTGGCTGCGGCGGACTTGGTTCCGCCGCTTTGCCTTATCTGGCGGCAGCAGGTTTAGGACAACTTATCATTGCTGATGACGATCTGGTTTCAGATACCAATCTACAAAGGCAGGTTTGCTTCACAGAAGCCGATATTAACCTCTCCAAAGCTGAAACCATAAAAAAACGTTTAGAAGCAATAAACAGCCGCGTAAATATACGGGCACTCCATGAGCGCCTGTCTGAAAAACGTTTGCTGGAATTAGCAAATGAAGTCGATATTATTTTAGATTGCTGCGATAATTTTGCCACCCGTTTGGCTGTCAACCGGGCCAGTGTAGCAGCAAAAAAACCTTTAATATCCGGAGCAGCGGTACGATTTGAAGGGCAACTTGCCGTTTATCGTCCGGATCTGCCTGATTCGCCTTGCTATGCTTGTCTTTTTGACGGAGACAATGCATCCGATGGCGCTTGTGCAGTATTTGGCGTATTCGGACCCTTAGTAGGCATAATCGGCACCACTCAAGCAGCAGAAGCTTTAAAAGTTCTTACTAATATAGGTACACCATCACATGGCAGTCTAATGATTTACAATGCGCTAAATAGTGAATGGCAACGTTTCACTTTCGGCCAAAATCCTACTTGCCGCATATGCAGCAATGTTTCAGACAGGAGTAGCTAACATGCGTGCCGTTATTCAAAAGGTCAGCCATGCACACGTTGATGTCATCGAAAACGACACTGATATAACCACAGGAAAAATTCAATCAGGATTCGTTGTGTTACTTGGCATAACACATAAAGATACGGAAGCTGATGCATACTATATTGCGGAAAAAATAACACATCTACGTATTTTTGAAGATGTTAACGGCAAACTCAATCTCTCTCTTAAAGATACTGGCAGCTCCGTTTTACTGATTTCTCAATTCACCTTATACGCAGATGCACGCACAGGAAGACGCCCTTCTTTCTCAAACGCAGCAAAACCCGACCATGCATGTAAACTTTATGAGCAAGTAGCAGATATCTTACGTTCACAAGGTATTGAGGTACAAACCGGCCAATTCCAAACCCATATGAAAGTAACTTTATGCAATGATGGTCCTGTTACTATTTTGTTAGATTCATATAAAGAATTTTGAGGCTATCCAAGATAAAAAAGTTCATAGAAGTACCCCCGCTTGTACTTCACATCTATATTGACTGAATTTATAAAAGGACTGATTCGGATTTGAAGCGCAACTTTCCATAACAGAAAAAGGCCGGTATGCGGGGTATGAACTGTCCCCCAATCCTTGGACAAGTTAAAAATGTTTCTCAAACAGCCTCTTCAAGCTAAGTTCTGTAGGCCACAGGGCTCAGCTTTTTTAAGTTTAGGGGCTAATCTACTTCAGACCCTAATAGTAAACATAGGTATATTATACGAGCATATTTAAGTAAGACTTATACACTGATTTATATGTTTATTTACTGTTTGGGATGGTTTTAGGGTATGAGGCTTTTCAAAGCGGGATGATTGAAATGGCAACGCCGAATTTCTTATCAACTTATGAACCCGAACCCTGCCTGTCCGAACAGCGTCTGCATCTTCCGTCTTATTGACGCGTTCACCTCCAGCCAGCCCGCAACAAAGGCCCGTTGACGGGCCTTTTGCACTATCGGTGTTAACAGCTTCGTTTCCAGTTAAAGGCTACTTGGCCTTGGGCTGCACCGGTTTGGCCGGTTTGGCCTTCGCCGCACCCGACACCGTCGCCTCTTCCTTCAGCTTATTGAAGATACCGTCCCCGATACCCTTCACCTTCTTCAACTCCTCCACACTTTTAAAGGCACCGTTGGCCTGACGGTATTCCACTATCGCCGCCGCCTTCGCCGGGCCGATACCCGGCAACGCCTTCAACTCCTCCGCCGTCGCCGTATTGATATTCACCGCCGCCAGCGACCACGCACACGACAACGCCGCCAACACACCCAACATCAGTTTTTTCATGTATGTTCCATCCTTAATATGATACAGCCGGTTTCCCGAATGTGTTTGGTCAATATACCGTACATAACGAGCCTCCGCCCTTTATGAACAGCCATCATAACCAAACCCTCCCGGCCTTACAAGCCGTTTTTCCCGTTATTATCAGTTTTACAACAGTTCAACTATTAAATTTTTACCCCTCTGCACCGCCATACACCCAATACCGCCAAAAGCAAAAGCGAATCCCCGATATCATACAATATCGGGGATTCTGAATGGGTGTCTGGCAGTGACCTACTTTCACATGGGTATCCACACTATCATCGGCGCTGAGTCGTTTCACGGTCCTGTTCGGGATGGGAAGGCGTGGGACCAACTCGCTATGGCCGCCAGACGTAAACTGTACAAATCGGGAAAGCCGTTATGGAAGAGTCCTTCCACTTATTTATTCTTTAATCAACTGTGATGTGTATCGTCTTCAAGACTGATATAAGCTTTCATATTCAAAGTACCGCATCCTTCAGAATGCAAAGTTCTTCAAATGATAGAGTCAAGCCTCACGAGCAATTAGTATCGGTTAGCTGCACGCATTACTGCGCTTCCACACCCGACCTATCAACGTCCTGGTCTCGAACGACTCTTTAGGAGGGTCAAGCCCTCAGGGAAGTCTCATCTTCAGGCGAGTTTCGCGCTTAGATGCTTTCAGCGCTTATCTCTTCCGAACTTAGCTACCCGGCGATGCGACTGGCGTCACAACCGGTACACCAGAGGTTCGTCCACTCCGGTCCTCTCGTACTAGGAGCAGCCCCCGTCAAACTTCCAACGCCCACTGCAGATAGGGACCAAACTGTCTCACGACGTTTTAAACCCAGCTCACGTACCACTTTAAATGGCGAACAGCCATACCCTTGGGACCGACTACAGCCCCAGGATGTGATGAGCCGACATCGAGGTGCCAAACTCCGCCGTCGATATGAACTCTTGGGCGGAATCAGCCTGTTATCCCCGGAGTACCTTTTATCCGTTGAGCGATGGCCCTTCCATTCAGAACCACCGGATCACTATGTCCTGCTTTCGCACCTGCTCGACTTGTCGGTCTCGCAGTTAAGCTACCTTTTGCCATTGCACTATCAGTCCGATTTCCGACCGGACCTAGGTAACCTTCGAACTCCTCCGTTACTCTTTGGGAGGAGACCGCCCCAGTCAAACTGCCTACCATGCACGGTCCCCGATCCGGATCACGGACCTGGGTTAGAACCTCAAAGACACCAGGGTGGTATTTCAAGGACGGCTCCACAGAAACTGGCGTCTCTGCTTCTAAGCCTCCCACCTATCCTACACAAGTGACTTCAAAGTCCAATGCAAAGCTACAGTAAAGGTTCACGGGGTCTTTCCGTCTAGCAGCGGGGAGATTGCATCTTCACAACCATTTCAACTTCGCTGAGTCTCGGGAGGAGACAGTGTGGCCATCGTTACGCCATTCGTGCGGGTCGGAACTTACCCGACAAGGAATTTCGCTACCTTAGGACCGTTATAGTTACGGCCGCCGTTTACTGGGGCTTCGATCCGATGCTTGCACATCTTCAATTAACCTTCCAGCACCGGGCAGGCGTCACACCCTATACGTCCACTTTCGTGTTAGCAGAGTGCTGTGTTTTTAATAAACAGTCGCAGCCACCGATTCTCTGCGACCCTCCAATGCTTACAGAGCAAGTCTTTCACATCGAAGGGCATACCTTCTCCCGAAGTTACGGTATCAATTTGCCGAGTTCCTTCTCCCGAGTTCTCTCAAGCGCCTTAGAATTCTCATCCTGCCCACCTGTGTCGGTTTGCGGTACGGTTCGATTCAAACTGAAGCTTAGTGGCTTTTCCTGGAAGCGTGGTATCGGTTACTTCTTGTCCGTAGACAATCGTCTTCACTTCTCGGTGTTAAGAAGACCCGGATTTGCCTAAGTCTTCCACCTACCGGCTTAAACAAGCTATTCCAACAGCTTGCTAACCTAACCTTCTCCGTCCCCACATCGCATTTGAATCAAGTACGGGAATATTAACCCGTTTCCCATCGACTACGCATTTCTGCCTCGCCTTAGGGGCCGACTCACCCTACGCCGATGAACGTTGCGTAGGAAACCTTGGGCTTTCGGCGAGCGGGCTTTTCACCCGCTTTATCGCTACTCATGTCAACATTCGCACTTCTGATACCTCCAGCAACCTTCTCAAGTCACCTTCTTCGGCCTACAGAACGCTCCCCTACCATGCACTTAGTGCATCCGCAGCTTCGGTTACAGATTTGAGCCCCGTTACATCTTCCGCGCAGGACGACTCGACCAGTGAGCTATTACGCTTTCTTTAAATGATGGCTGCTTCTAAGCCAACATCCTGGCTGTCTGGGCCTTCCCACTTCGTTTACCACTTAATCTATCATTTGGGACCTTAGCTGGCGGTCTGGGTTGTTTCCCTCTCGACAACGGACGTTAGCACCCGCTGTCTGTCTCCCATGATTGCACTTTCCGGTATTCTTAGTTTGCCATGGGTTGGTAAGTCGCAATGACCCCCTAGCCATAACAGTGCTTTACCCCCGGAAGTGATACATGAGGCACTACCTAAATAGTTTTCGGGGAGAACCAGCTATCTCCGAGTTTGTTTAGCCTTTCACCCCTATCCACAGCTCATCCCCGCATTTTGCAACATGCGTGGGTTCGGACCTCCAGTACCTGTTACGGCACCTTCATCCTGGCCATGGATAGATCACTCGGTTTCGGGTCTACACCCAGCAACTCATCGCCCTATTAAGACTCGGTTTCCCTACGCCTCCCCTATCCGGTTAAGCTCGCTACTGAATGTAAGTCGTTGACCCATTATACAAAAGGTACGCAGTCACCCAATAAATAGGCTCCCACTGTTTGTATGCATCAGGTTTCAGGTTCTATTTCACTCCCCTCCCGGGGTTCTTTTCGCCTTTCCCTCACGGTACTGGTTCACTATCGGTCGATGATGAGTATTTAGCCTTGGAGGATGGTCCCCCCATATTCAGACAGGATTCCACGTGTCCCGCCCTACTTGTCGTATACCTAGTACCACTGATGAAATTTCGAATACGGGGCTGTCACCCACTATGGCCAAGCTTCCCAGCTTGTTCTTCTATCTCAACAGCTATCATATACAGGCTCCTCCGCGTTCGCTCGCCGCTACTTACGGAATCTCGGTTGATTTCTTTTCCTCCGGGTACTTAGATGGTTCAGTTCTCCGGGTTCGCTTCGCTTATCCTATGTATTCAGATAAGGATACCGTACAAAATACGGTGGGTTTCCCCATTCGGACATCACCGGATCATAGCTTTATTGCCAGCTCCCCGATGCTTTTCGCAGGCTTACACGTCCTTCGTCGCCTATCATCGCCAAGGCATCCACCTGATGCACTTATTCACTTGACTCTATCATTTCAAGAACCTCTCTGACTTCGTTGTTTCGGCGTTGACTACCTACGTAACTTGAAGACTTTACTTTGACAAAGCTTACTGCTTGTTGTGTACTGAACTGTGCCTTTTGTGTTTCACAGCTCAGTCGATACAATCATCACCCAAATACTGCGGCTTACCTGTTACAGTAAGCCGACATTGTCTTTGTTTGTTGATTTCGGCTTTCCAATTTGTTAAAGATCAATGCGTTTATATGAAACAAACTTTTGTCTCAAACTTCGCAAATTAAAATGAGCTGCGCATTGTAGCAGCTAACTTTAATTTGTAAAGTCCTTTTATTGAAGTTTTTGGTGGAGGCAAACGGGATCGAACCGATGACCCCCTGCTTGCAAAGCAGGTGCTCTACCAACTGAGCTATGCCCCCATACTCTTACTCAAGTATCGATACTGCTTACTCTTGCTTTGAGAATGTCTGGTGGGTCTGGGAGGACTTGAACCTCCGACCCCACGCTTATCAAGCGTGTGCTCTAACCAGCTGAGCTACAAACCCAGGTCTCATCAAGCAATCTTTACAATCGCTTCTTCAATAATACCGCTTCTTCAATATACAGTTTACCGATAAGTGTGAATGCGACAAACCTGCTCTTCTCTAGAAAGGAGGTGATCCAGCCGCAGGTTCCCCTACGGCTACCTTGTTACGACTTCACCCCAGTCATGAAGCATACCGTGGTAAGCGGGCTCCTTGCGGTTACCCTACCTACTTCTGGTATCCCCCACTCCCATGGTGTGACGGGCGGTGTGTACAAGACCCGGGAACGTATTCACCGCAGTATGCTGACCTGCGATTACTAGCGATTCCGACTTCATGCACTCGAGTTGCAGAGTGCAATCCGGACTACGATCGGTTTTGTGGGATTGGCTCCACCTCGCGGCTTGGCTACCCTCTGTACCGACCATTGTATGACGTGTGAAGCCCTGGTCATAAGGGCCATGAGGACTTGACGTCATCCCCACCTTCCTCCGGTTTGTCACCGGCAGTCTCATTAGAGTGCCCAACCAAATGATGGCAACTAATGACAAGGGTTGCGCTCGTTGCGGGACTTAACCCAACATCTCACGACACGAGCTGACGACAGCCATGCAGCACCTGTGTTACGGCTCCCGAAGGCACTCCTCCGTCTCTGGAGGATTCCGTACATGTCAAGACCAGGTAAGGTTCTTCGCGTTGCATCGAATTAATCCACATCATCCACCGCTTGTGCGGGTCCCCGTCAATTCCTTTGAGTTTTAATCTTGCGACCGTACTCCCCAGGCGGTCAATTTCACGCGTTAGCTACGCTACTAAGGCATCAAGTGCCCCAACAGCTAATTGACATCGTTTAGGGCGTGGACTACCAGGGTATCTAATCCTGTTTGCTACCCACGCTTTCGAGCATGAACGTCAGTATTATCCCAGGGGGCTGCCTTCGCCATCGGTATTCCTCCACATCTCTACGCATTTCACTGCTACACGTGGAATTCTACCCCCCTCTGACATACTCTAGCCACCCAGTTCAGAACGCAGTTCCCAGGTTGAGCCCGGGGATTTCACATCCTGCTTAAGTAACCGTCTGCGCTCGCTTTACGCCCAGTAATTCCGATTAACGCTCGCACCCTACGTATTACCGCGGCTGCTGGCACGTAGTTAGCCGGTGCTTATTCTTCAGGTACCGTCATCACTCCAGGGTATTAACCCAAAGCTTTTCTTCCCTGACAAAAGTCCTTTACAACCCGAAGGCCTTCTTCAGACACGCGGCATGGCTGGATCAGGCTTGCGCCCATTGTCCAAAATTCCCCACTGCTGCCTCCCGTAGGAGTCTGGGCCGTGTCTCAGTCCCAGTGTGGCGGATCATCCTCTCAGACCCGCTACTGATCGTCGCCTTGGTAGGCCTTTACCCCACCAACCAGCTAATCAGACATCGGCCGCTCGAATAGCGCAAGGTCCGAAGATCCCCTGCTTTCCTTCTCAAAGCGTATGCGGTATTAGCCATCCTTTCGGACAGTTATCCCCCACTACTCGGTACGTTCCGATGCATTACTCACCCGTTCGCCACTCGCCACCAAAAGAGCAAGCTCTTCCGTGCTGCCGTTCGACTTGCATGTGTAAAGCATGCCGCCAGCGTTCAATCTGAGCCAGGATCAAACTCTTATGTTCAATCTCTAACTTTTTAACTTCTGGTCTGCTTCAAAGAAACCGACAAGATTTCTTGTCTGTCTTTCAAACAGTGTGGGGCTCGCCGCACCCACACTTATCGGTAATCTGTATTGTTAAAGAGCTAAACCAATCAAAACAGCACTATGCTATAATAACCGGCCTGTCAGTCACTGCCGAAGCAGCGAAGAAACCGAACTATACGCCCACACAATCACAACGTCAATACCCCAAAACAACAAAATACGGACAAATACAACAATACCCTGTTTTAACTCAATATTTAGTTTGGAAATTTCTCAACTTATTCTATACACTTAAAATTTCATGTTCAGAAAGGCTTAAATCACAATGGCTTTTATTCAACGTTCAATACCCTACTCCCGTATGCGCCGTATGCGCAAAGATGATTTCTCACGACGCTTAATGCAGGAAAACAAGCTGACTGCTGATGATCTAATTTACCCTGTATTTTTATTGGAAGGACAAAATCAAGAAGAAAATATCGCATCCATGCCGGGAGTCAAGCGTCAAAGCCTTGATAAATTGTTTTTTACCGCAGAAGAAATGCTAAAGCTCTCCATACCAATGATGGCTTTATTCCCTGTGATAAAACATAATAAAACAGAGCATGCTGAAGAAGCATACAATCCAGAAGGACTTATACCAACCGCGGTTAGAGAATTGCGCACCCGCTTTCCCGAATTAGGGATTATGACGGATATTGCTTTAGATCCTTATACCATACACGGACAAGATGGCCTTATTGATAAAGAAGGGTATGTTTTAAATGACGAAACAATTGAAGTATTGGTACGCCAAGCCTTATGCCATGCAGATGCGGGCGCACAAGTCATAGCTCCTTCAGATATGATGGACGGAAGGATTGGCGCCATTCGGAAAGCTTTGGAAACTACCGGCCACATCTATACTCGGATTATGGCTTATTCAGCCAAATATGCTTCTGCATTTTACGGCCCATTTCGCGACGCCGTAGGAAGCTCTTCCAATCTCGGCAAAGCAGATAAAAAAAGTTATCAAATGGATCCCGCCAACAGCAATGAAGCATTGCAAGAAGTTGCTTTAGACATACAAGAAGGTGCGGATATGGTGATGGTCAAACCCGGCCTGCCTTATTTGGACGTAATCCGACGGGTTAAAGATGAATTTGGCGTACCAACATATGCTTACCAAGTATCAGGCGAATACGCCATGCTGGCAGCAGCAATTCAAAACGGATGGCTAGACCAAGACAAGGTAATTTTGGAAAGTTTATTGGCTTTTAAGCGAGCAGGTGCCGATGGGATTCTGACCTATTATGCGCTCACAGCAGCACGACAACTAAAAAATCTTGAGTAGCAAATTAAAAACACGGGCTTCGTTTGATAACGGAGTCCGTGTTTTTAAAAATTATCAAAATATTATTGCACTATTGGTTTCACCTCTACCGACTGACTCTTCTGAGCAGCTTCTTGTTTCTCTGTTTGAACAGCCGATTTAATTTCCGCACCGTTTTGATTTTCAAGCGCCGCTTGCGGAACAACTACATCATCAGTTTTATTTCCTGAAACAGTAGAAGGTTTATTCGCAACAGGTACTACTGCGACATCTGCAGGCTGTACTT
The DNA here is from genome assembly GCF_900636765.1 of Neisseria canis. Lineage (NCBI taxonomy): Bacteria > Pseudomonadati > Pseudomonadota > Betaproteobacteria > Neisseriales > Neisseriaceae > Neisseria > Neisseria canis. Next base: position 1,348,279 of record NZ_LR134313.1, on the reverse strand, counting down.
TCTCAACACTTTGCGTCGTCGCCACAACGCCAGCAGAGCTTTCATTGTTAGCAGGCAGCATTTGCCATGTGATTACCGCAACAGCCAACACGCTTGCAGCAATAGAGAACCAGCGGAAGCTATGATTAGAAGCCTCCCTCACAACAGGCTGCTCACTGTGCGTATTTTTTTCCGATGCCAAAGCAGCTTTCCGCTCTTCTGTAATCGCATTGAGTTTAGCCAAAAAGCTTTCTTGCGAGGTAAATTCGATATCTTTACCTACAACTTGTTGACTATATTGCATACAGTCCCGGATAAGATGGTATTGATACCATTTTTCCCGAACACCCCCATCTTGCAATAGGCGGTCTAATTCCTCATCGGATAATTCACCGTCCATTGCTGCAGACACTAATTCAAATTTTTTTTCCTGAGCCATTTCATCACCATCGTTGGTCTTCGGATGTATCCAATAGCGGCCTTAAATCGCTTGCAATCACTTCCCGTGCCCTAAAAATCCGAGAGCGTACTGTTCCGATTGGACAATCCATTATCTGAGCAATTTCATCGTAAGACAAACCTTCCATTTCACGCAATGTGATTGCACGGCGCAAATCATCCGGCAGTCTAGATACTGCAGCTTCAACAGTCTGCAAAATTTCCCTATTCATTAATTCAGCTTCCGGGGTATGCTCGTCTGCGATTTGTTCTACCAAATCAAGAACATCCCCCTCCTCGTTTGCAACATCCGCACTGATGACATTCAACTTACCGTTGGTTGCCAAGTAGTTTTTCGCAGTATTGATGCCTATACGGTACAGCCATGTATAAAAAGCACTTTCACCACGAAAATTAGGCAACGCACAGTATGCTTTTATCAGCGCTTCTTGCGCAACATCGTTTACTGTGTGTTCGTCTTTTATAAAACGTGACAGCAAACGCGTAAGGCGACGCTGGTATTTTGATACCAACATCTCGAAAGCCTTCTGTTCACCTTTTTGTGCACGCTCGACAAGAGCTTGATCGACTTCACGATCTTTCATACTTACCCTTAAATGCATCAGGCAAAGCGAAAGCCGAGTGTCTTTAATTCTTATAGGCTAAGACACTCTACTTTTACTTTGGTTCCAAAACAAAGCAACTAAATTTTTCAAAATACGGAAAAACACCGTTCAGACAGGCATAGCTGGGATTAATCCACAAATTTGCCACTGCGATACAGCGGTCTTCTTTATTGGTAATGACAGGCCAATATGGTCTAACAAAGGGGGGAATCTTGCATTCCTGCAATAATTTCCGTACTTTTTTATGCCCAACGGTCAATTCAACTACGTCATCGGTATTTACGGCCCTAACACCGCCAACCTGCCCTAAAACATCTTCACGAAGCCCATACAAATGTCTACACAGCTTAAAATTAGCCGCTTCCAACACCGCCCTCAAATTGCCCGCCTTATTTTCAGACAGGCATTGTTTGTTTAACCAGAAGCAATCATCCAACCAGTCATCTCCAACACAAAACAAGCGGTTTTGATAAGCATAGATTTTGCCTTCGGGCAAACACCATTCCGCGGATCCGCTTCCACATTCATTTAAAACCCTGCGGAAATCATTGAGAGAAGCTTGCGTAGGAATACCTATATTATTTTCTTTTACCATAAATAAAAGCTGCCTGCTTTGACGCGCCGCAGCTAATTTACGCCAAACAGAACAATCAAAAAAACCCGCATGATAAATTGCCCGCTTATCTTGCTCCGATACTTCGTCCAATACAGCCAATTCTTCCTGCAGCGTTTTAATGCTCGCCATAATATGGTGGTCTAAAAAAGGCAACCGCTCGCGCCACGCAGGCAAACCTGTGTTCCTCAACCAATTCCGCAACAAAGATTCATCGGAATTGCTGGGGTCATCAACATACTTTAAATCATGCAATTGCGCATAAGCCATTAATTCCCGTCGGGTTACACCCAACAAAGGACGCCACAACCAATGCACCTCATCTAATGCGCGCAATTCGGGCATTGCCGACAGCCCTCTGATACCGCTGCCACGCAAAGCAGACAGCATAAACGTTTCCACTTGGTCATCCTGATGGTGAGCCAAAGCCACAAAATCCGCAGTACCCCCCATAAACACTTGATAGCGCGCCTTCCTGGCGCCGGCTTCCACCCCTATCTTCCCAATGTCGGCCTGAACGTATTCCACACGGAAAGGAACCTTTAAATCTTGGCAAACCTCACTACAAAACTCCGGCCAACCGTCAGCCGCCTGCTGAAGGCCATGATGAACATGCACAGCACTGAGTTCAAATTGCTTCTCATTGCTCAAACGCTTTAACAAATGCAGCAGAACGACAGAATCCAAACCGCCGCTCAATCCCACCTCTATTGAGGCCCTTTCGGCAACACAACGATCAAACGATGCAGATAATTTGGCCAGCAAATGTTTACTCAAGTCAGACGGCATAGCTTCACAATCCATTTTTCAGACAGGCATTATCATACCCGCCCCACCAAAAACAAAGAAGGCAAGCAACAGCTTACCTTCCATCATCTGCAATTCAATAAGTTACCAAAGATTTATTTTTCCAGATATTGGCCGTAAGCCATAATCCGGTCAAAGCGGCGGGTCAACAAATCCGACATAGGCAGAGACTGGGCTTCGCGCAGCTGCTCGGTCAAAATATTCTTTAAACGGCTCATAATTTCATTATGATCTCTATGTGCACCGCCCAAAGGCTCCTCCACCACTCTGTCAATCAAATTCAATTTAAGCAGACGGTCTGCCGTGATGCCTAAAGCCTGCGCGGCATCGGCGGCCTTTTCTGCCGTTTTCCATAGAATAGATGCACAGCCTTCAGGAGAAATAACGGAATAAGTTGAGTATTGCAGCATATTCACATAATCGCCCACTGCAATGGCCAAAGCCCCGCCTGAGCCGCCTTCTCCGATAATCGTACAAATCACCGGAACACGCAGCTTGGTCAATTCATAGAGATTCTTACCGATGGCTTCCGATTGGTTGCGCTCTTCGGCACCGATACCCGGATAAGCACCGGGCGTATCGATGAAAGTTAACACCGGCAGATGAAATTTTTCTGCCAAATGCATCAAGCGCAATGCTTTTCTATAACCTTCCGGGCGCGGCATGCCGAAATTCCGACGGATTTTCTCTTTCGTATCGCGGCCTTTTTGGTGGCCGATAACCACCACGCTTTGGTCGTTAAAACGCGCCAATCCGCCTACGATAGCATGGTCGTCCGCATAGTGCCGGTCACCATGAAGCTCTTGAAAATCGGTACACAAAGCAGCGATATAATCTAAAGTATAAGGACGCTGGGGATGTCTTGAAACTTGGGACACTTGCGCAGGCGTAAGCTTGCTGTAAATAGACTTAATCAAATCGCTGCTTTTCTTTTGCAAACGGTCTATTTCCTCGCTGATATCGACGGCAGAACCGTCTTGCACAAAGCGCAGTTCTTCAACTTTATTGTTTAATTCGGCAATCGATTGCTCGAAATCTAGAAAAACGGGTTTCATAAAATGATGCCTTTTCCCTTAACCCGATTGCCCTATTTTGCTCGGCCGGAATCAGGTGTTTAAATGGCAATATGCAATAATAAATAAAAAGCGAATTTACGCGATAAACGGCAGTTGGGCAAGTAAAAAATGCAGCATCCACCGCCTTTGACGCAAAACAAATATGCTACACTAATGCCTGTCTGAAAATATCAACAACGCCAACCGACAATGACCGAATCCCAAGACAAATACACCATGCGGCTCGACAAATGGCTGTGGGCGGCTCGCTTTTTCAAAACCCGCGCCCTGGCGCAAAAACACATCGAGCTGGGGCGGATTCTCGTGAACGGCAACAAAGTGAAAAACAGTAAAAACATCTGTGTTGGCGACAAAATCCACCTTACCCTCAATTCCCTGCCCTACCTGATTACCGTGCAGGCACTCAACCACCAACGCCGCCCCGCACCCGAAGCACGCCTGCTTTACGAAGAAGATGCGGCAACCGCCAAACAGCGCGAAGAACAAAAGCTGCTCGACCAAACCAGCCGGATTACCGCCGCATATCCCGACGGCCGGCCAACCAAACGCGACAGGCGCCAACTTGATAAAATAAAAAGGCAGTGGTAGTTACAAAAGAAACAAAAAGCTTGTCATCTATCACAAATTCATGTACATTCCATTTATGTCGATTGAATGAAACCACTTTCGGCATAAAATCTGGTACTGGATGCCAACAGTATCTGTATTTTCCTATTTTTGTAATCCTTTCATAATGCAATCCTTGACCGCTGTCTTTGCTCCACAAAGACAGCGTTTTTTTACCCTATCCGCATCCGATCAACGGATTGCCAGATTTTTTCAGACAGGCATCCGACCATTTATCCGATAAGCGCCTTTTCCCGCAGGCAGAATAATTTATAATGTGCCACTCATCATTGTTAAACATACACATAAAGGAAGATTATGCGCTGGGAAGGTCGTGAACAGAGCACCAATATAGAAGACAGACGCGGTCAGCGCCCACGCATGGGCGGCGGCAAAGGGCCGGGCATTATCGGAATCATCGTTTTATTGGTCGGCGCCTATTACGGCATAGACTTGTCGGGCATCGTCGGCGGCGTAGGCAGCGGCCCTGCATTGCAAAGCGGCCCGCAAACCCAAATCGACAGTAAACTCGAAAGTCAGCTTAGAGAGCTTTCCGGCGTTGTATTGCGCGACACCGAAAAAGTGTGGGCCGCTTATTTTCAAAAACACAATGCCCGCTATGAACCTACCGTGATGAGGCTGTACACAGGCGGCACGCAAACGGCATGCGGCTACGGTCAGGCCGCTGCCGGCCCGTTCTACTGCCCTGCGGATAAAAAAGTTTATCTGGATTTGTCTTTTTATGAAGACATGCGCCGCAAACTCGGTGCGGAAGGCGACACCGCTTTTGCCTATGTGATTGCCCACGAGGTCGGCCACCATATACAAAACCTTACCGGCATTCTGCCGCAGGTCAGCCAAGCGCAGCAAAGCGCCGGCAAGGCGAAAGCCAACGAATTATCCGTAAAACTCGAACTGCAGGCCGACTGCTATGCCGGCATTTGGGGCAATTACGTTGCCGCGCAAGGCATGTTCGACGAAAACGATTTACAAGAAGCCTTTAACGCAGCCGAAGCCGTTGGCGACGACCGCCTGCAAAAACAAAGCCAGGGTTACGTTGTGCCCGACAGCTTTACTCACGGCACATCCGAGCAGCGCCTCGCTTGGTTTAAACGCGGCCTGCAAAGCGGCGACCCGGCCCAGTGCAACACATTCGCATCCTATTAACCGTTGCCAATGCCTGTCTGAAACCTTTTTTCAGACAGGCATCTTAACAATCATTCAAACGCTCTTATCACACACCCAAAACAACCGGCGCAAAGCGCAATATGGTTTCACGCAGAGGAATCAGTTTGCCGTGGAAAAAATGGGATGTTTTCGGAAAAACAATCACCGGAATATCTTGCGGCGCCGCCCAATCCAACGACTTTTGCAAAGCCACAACTTCATCTTCCGCACCGTGCAGCACCAAAGTTTTAGCAGCATCCGGCGCAGCCGGTTCGCGCCGCTCGTAATGGTTCAACGCAGGCCCCATCAGCAAAAGCAAATCCGGCTCGCGCAAATGCGCCGTAAACACAGCCACATAACCGCCGAAAGAAAATCCTGAAATCACCAGCTTGGCCGCATCCGGATGCCGCGCACGCGCAAAATCCACCACAGCCGTACAATCATCCACCTCGCCGGCACCATAATCATGCTGGCCTTCACTGTTTCCCACTCCGCGCAAATTCGGCAAATAACAATGAAAACCCAATGCCGACAGCGCCTTAGCCGCCGTTTGAATCACTTTGTTGGTATTCGTTCCGCCCTGCAAAGGATTCGGATGATTGATCACCGCCACACCGCGCTCTTCACCTTGCGCTTCCAGATAAATCGTTTCCAGTTTTCCCGCCGGGCCGTCCACCCAAACCATATCGTATTTCAAAACCACAACATCTTCCTCAATCTATTCATAACTTACATCCAAGTTAGCCATAAACACCCCCTATGCCTGCCTGAAACCACATTCAGACAAACATAGCGCATTACAGATAAAAAGTTTTACCATTATTTTGATTAACCCTTTTCAAATCACTCAGCATACGCCGGAAATCCAATCCGTAAACCTCGCTCAGCTTTTCCGCCCGCTTTTTCAAACCATCCAAACGCTGCTCTTTCGGCGGACTTTGAAACGCCATCACCGCCACATTCCCATGGCTTTCCGCCGGCACCTCCAACACCCTCCCTTCAAAAACCCCCAACAAACTCTCCACAAACCGCCCGTAACGCTTATCGCCGCTCCACCAATTGGTAACAAATACCCCATTTTTACTCAGCGCACGGCGGCAATCCTGAAAAAACACCTCGCTCACCAAAGCATCAACAATCTGTTCGCCGTCAAAACCGTCCACCATAAGCACATCCGTGCCGCACAGCAAAGTTTTCACATATTCCGCACCATCCGCCACTAAGATTTCAAAATCCTCATCTTCAAACGGCAGCTCAAACAAACCGCGCGCCACGTTAACCACCTGCGGATTAATCTCCACCACAGTCTGCTTCGTTTCCGGCAGAAACGCATCAATCCAGCGCGCAAACGATCCTCCGCCCAAACCGATTTGTGTAATGTGCCCCGGCGTATCCACAAACAAAAGCCAAGCCATCATCGCGCGGCTGTAAGAAAGCACCAGCTCCGAAGGATTATCCAAATTCATTGAGCTTTGAATCGTTTCACTGCCCAAGTGCATCGAACGGATATTTGCCTCTTCCGAGATACCCACTTCGGGCAGCTCCAAACTCTGTGCACGAACACGGCGATAAGGATGGCGAGCCATAAAACCACCTAATTTCAATCAAAAAGAGAGCATTTTATAACAAGCACGAACGGCGTACGACAAAATTCTCAGCAGACAGCCAAATCGGCAGACACTCGGCTCACATCTTTACTGTATTTTTATTTATTAAAAAACAAAATGATGCCGATCAAGCCATAAAAAAACACAGCCGAAACTATTGCTAAAAAACAAAGAGCCTGTATAATCCTGATTTTTCAAATGCCGGTGTAGCTCAGTTGGTAGAGCACCTGACTTGTAATCAGGGGGTCGCGAGTTCGAATCCTGCCGCCGGCACCAAATTGATTAAATAAGCTTCCGAATAATTCGAAAGCTTATTTTTCTTTAAGCAAAAACAATCATGCCTGTCTGAAAACTTTCAGACAGGCATGATTGTTTCCGACGACAGAATTCGAATAAATGCGGAGCGCGCCATATCAATATTTAAAGCGCTTTGAAACGCTCCTATTCTTCCAACAAAATATTCGGAATCCGCTTCAAAAAAATATCCCGCGCAATATCCCCCTGCTGTTCGATATTGTATTGAAAAAAAGACTTACCTTCTTGCAGCACATACCGATAAGGATTATAGCGCTTGAAACTCAAATAATAAGCCGTTTGTAAAACCGCCCCCAAACCCAGCACATTAACCCCTCTCTGATGTTGCAGCACATGCGCCATCTCATGAATAAAAATTCCCTGATAGCCCAGATTCTCTGCCGCATAATCGCTTTTATAATGCTCCGGATTCACAAAAATACAACCGTTCGGCGCCATAAATGTACCCGGCGGCTGCCAAGGAAGGTAAGGGCAATTGATGATGGTAACTTTGTCGTAATCAATCATCTTCCCATACACACTTTGGGCAAGCGCGGTTTCATTATCAGTAAGCCCGCGGATGACAAGCTTTTTCTGCTTGCTCTTCCAACATTTATACATCAACCAAGGCAGTCTAAACATTCTCTCAATTCAGCTAAAAAAATTGGTTTTTAAATTCAAACAAATAATCACCCTGCACCGATATTTGCTTGACAAGTTTTCCGAGGAGATTATAATACGCAGCTTAATTCCCCGATAGCTCAGTCGGTAGAGCGACGGACTGTTAATCCGCAGGTCCCTGGTTCGAGCCCAGGTCGGGGAGCCAAATAAATCAACAAGATAGGCCGCAAGCAATTGCGGCCTGTTTTGTTTTAAACAGCATGTCAAATATATTCTGTTTTACAAAACTTTTAATTCAATCTAAAACCCCTTTTCAAAATCTCTGCTGGCTTCATTCATTGAACAACACATATAGACCCAATATTCATTGATACAATTTCCCAAACCGCCTGAATTACAAAGCAGGCAACAGACAGCACGCAAAATCCGCAATTTGGCCGACACAATTGCAACCAACCGCGACCGGTATGGGCGATGCTGCGCGTGTCCCCCATCCTAGTCGTCATCAAATTAACTTGCCTGGTGCGGATAAGCTGGCGGTGGCCTTAAGCTGTCTTGGTACCAGACTTCGCCTTCAAGCATCCAAGTGAAGGTTTGCAGGTTGGTATGCGGGTGCGAAACCAACTTGGAGGCCGTTTGAAAAGCCGCTAAATTCGGCAGGGCCGGCATGGTCGAGAAAACACCGCGCCTATAGTGCGGCGGCCTGCCTGCGGTATCAAGCGGGCAACGGGAATGCCGCCTGCATCTTTGATTTGGGCGGTCAGTTTTTGGATCATTGTGTCGTCCTTATCGTTTGGATGACTGAATGACTGCAAGCAGCCAAATGCCTGTCTGAAAAACTTGTGTTTTCAAACCGTCCTTCCATTATATGTATCTTATTTTTGAATCTTTCCCGCCCGTATATTCAGCGGCCACGACACTTTCAGCACAGTATCCGGGCTGCATATTTGCGTCAGCTCTCCGGCAAGGCGGGCAAGCGGGTTCTGCCCTGTGGCCCGAACGGTTTGGCGCACCGCCGACCAAGTGGAAAGATAGCCCAATAATTCAGGCAGCCGCCAATCCGCCCGCATGGCGGGCGGCGACAGCATCACAGGCTCGAATGGAAACGGCAAATCGCCATAGGCGTTTTCTACATGGCGGCGTTCGGGCGGCCAATGGGCGGCAAGGTCTTGATGATAAAAACGCTGCACCAGCGCATCGGCTTCCGGGTGGTTATCCAGTGTTAAAGTGGCATAGCTGATCAGCGCAATCAGCGCATTCGGACGGGCAACACGGGTTGCTTCACGATAAAACGCAGACAAATCAAACCAATGCGCGGCTTGGGCAACGGTAATCAGATCGGCGCTGTTGTCGGGCAGACCGGATTGTTCGGCGGCCGCAACCGAGTATCGGATATTGTGCCGCTGCCGCACCTGCTTGATTTGCGCTTCGCTGGCATCGGTAGCGCTGACGGTGGAAAAATGCTCCGCCAACAAAACCGACATCTGGCCGGTGCCGCAGGCGCAATCCCATGCATGATGCTGTTGCGGCGAGGCTTGCGCCAATGTTGCGGCCAGCTCGTTCGGATAAACGGGGCGGTAAGCAGCATAGCGTTCGGCCAGCGCGGAAAAATGATCTTTAAAATGGTTCATCCCTGCCCCCTTCTACGATGCCTGTCTGAAAACGCACGGACAAAGGTTTTCACGATACGGTAACGAATGCCCTCTTCCGAACAGCTTTTCAGACGGGCAGTTTACTCCGCAGCCCAAGCATAAAACGCAGCGGCGAATTTGTTTAAAAACGCGGCAGTGCGTTCGTCGGTCACTTTGCCGTTTTCCAAAGCTGCGTTGGCGCGGCTCAAAAACACTTCCGGCGCAATCAACACATCTGCGCCCAAAGCTTGCAGGCTTTGGCGGATGTGCAGGCCGCCGTTGATGCCGCCGTAGCTGCCCGGGGAAGCGGTGGCTACGGCTGTTTTTTTACCCTGCCAAACATTTTGCCCAAAGGGGCGCGAGCCGATATCGATCAGGTTTTTCACGGCGGCGGGCATACTGCGGTTGTGTTCGGGGCTGACGATCAACACGGCATCGGCTTCGCGCAGTTGGACGCGCACCCGCTCATATTCGGCAATGCTTTGTCCGTCGCGGTCTTGGGTGTAGAGCGGCAGGTCGCCAATGTGCACTTCTTCTGTGCCGACGCCGGCAGGGGCTTGTGCGGCTATGTGCTCAGCCACGGCGCGGTTGATGGAGTTTTGGCTCAAACTGCCGATAACGAGGGCGATTTTGGTCATGAGGATATTCCTTAATTTGTCTGTCGATAATCTGTAAAAGCCTGAAAGGGCAATTTCTGCGTGTTTTATTCTTAAACCGGTTCAACCTCTACTACCCGAGCGTTGCACTTGAAATTCGAATCCAAGTCCCCCTGTGCCTCCCAAAGATTTTCAGACAGGCATGGCCTCAACGGGAACACTGTTTTCATGATTTATTTTCTTGTTTCTTGACGTTTTTTCCATTGATAAGCCGTTCGGCCGCGCCAAAACAGCAATACGGCAAAATATCCGATAACCGCCAAAACGCTACCCAAAACCGGAACGCCAAGTAATAAAGGTTTGCCCGCCCCCAAAAGCCACTGCCCCAGCTCACTCAAAAAATGCTCGCCAAAACCCGGTAGGTTTAACGCCGCTTCAGGCTGTATGCCCATCAGGAAGCTGCCGATGCGGTAGGCCAGATAATAAAGCGGCATATAAGTCAGCGGGTTGGTGTAGAGCGTCGAAAACATGGCCACAGGCAAATTGGTGCGTAAAAAGTAAGCCACTATCAAAGCGCTAACCATTTGAGTGGGGCCGGGCATCAACCCGCAAAACATGCCTACGGCCACGGAAACGGCAGCCTGCCTGCGGTTTAAGGTCCAAAAATAGGGTTTGTCAAACATGGGGGCAAACGGTTTTGTCCAACGGGAAGCAAATATTTCTTCCCGCTTGGGCAATTTCTGCCTCCAGGTTTTGTTGCCGGATTGGTTCATAATGCGTTCATTATCCTTGTTTAAGCGCTTTATATAATGCTGCTTATTTAAAATTTAAAGCGCTTGAATATGGCTGAATTCGATGCGTTAAAATATCGTAAGCCCGTTAAACGGAGATGCTGTAGTGCATAAAGCTCATATATTTGCCGGCTGTTATTCCGATATTTAAAGGTTTATAAGGCATTTTTATGCCCTGTTTATTTTCTTGTTTAATGTCTTAAAATGCCTGTCTGAAAAAGTTTTCAGACAGGCATTTTAAAATTTTTACCCATTTTGCCGATTCAAGCCGGCTTATTCGATGTTGTTCGCCATCGCCGCACTTTCGGCTTCCTGTTTCTTCTCAGCCAATACCGCCAGCTGCGCAGCCACGCCCTGCTCTATTCTGAGCAAACTGTCGGCCTTCGCTTCATGATATGCTTCTTCCAAAGCATATCGGAAGCCTTCCGCATCGGTACCGCCGTGACTTTTAACTACCACACCGCGCAACCCCAAAAATATGGCACCGTTGAATTTCCGGGGATCGAATTTGCTTTTAAAACCTTTCAGCGCGGGCAATGCGGCCAAAGCGCCCATTTTGGTGAAAATATTGGCTTGAAACTCCTGCTTGATTGCGCCGCCCATAAATTTCACCATACCTTCAATGGTTTTCAGCATAATGTTGCCGACAAATCCGTCTGCCACAACCACATCTACTTCCTCGCTAAAAATTTCATTGCCTTCTATATTGCCGATAAAATTCAAATCCGCCGATTTCAGAAGTTTAAACGCCTGTTTGACTGTGGCTGTACCTTTGATTTCTTCCGAACCGACGTTCAACAAGCCCACCCGCGGGCGCCCGTTTTCCGGATAAAGCGCCTGTACAAGCTCGCTGCCGACCACGGCAAACTGAACCAGATTTTCGGCGGTACAGTCCACATTGGCACCCAAATCGAGCATCAAGGTTGTGTGCGTTCCTTTCGAGGGGAGAAACTTGGCGATGGCAGGCCTCTCGATGCCCGGAATGGTTTTCAACACGAAACGTGCGGTAGCCATTAATGCGCCTGTGTTACCGGCCGAAACGGCTGCTTGTGCCGCACCTTCTTTAACTTGGTTAATCGCCACGCGCATGGATGAATCTTTTTTGTTTTTTAAAGCCAGCTGCGGCTGCTCGTCCATCCCTACGATTTGCGAAGCATGCTTGATTTCCACTTTATCCATTGGCGCGCCGGCAGCTTTAAGCAATGCAGACAAGCGTTCTCCGTCTCCCACCATAATCAGGCGTACATCCGCTCGCTGCTTCAAAAAGGCTACTGCACCGGGAACGGTTACGTCCAGCCCCGCATCTCCTCCCATAGCATCTACGGCCAAGGTAATCATAAGGTTTCTCCATACCTGCCTTTTCAGACAGGCATATGCTGATGCCTGTCTGAAAAGCTTAAGGTTTAATCTAAAAATCTGTTTTTAAAACAAGGCGCTTGAATGTTTTTCAGACAGGCGTATTTCCCGCTTGCCAGAACATCATACGATATGCGGCAAATCCGGCTCAGATTGATTGCTCGGCCAGCTTGTTGTGCACTTCAATATCTTCGGCATCCCATGGATAATTGATCCACCAATCTTCCACAACAATGCCGCTGTAATAGGGAATGCCTTCCGGCAGCTTGCCTTTTTTCTCTTTCCGCTTTTCATGTAAAACGGCGATGCCGATGGTGCCCAAATCAAGCTTGGATAAATCGTTTAATACAAACTCCATGGTAACGCGGCTGTCATCCACTTCGTCCACCACCAACACGTTCTTGCCGACCAAGCTCTCCGGCAGCGGATCCAGCCATTGGATTTTTTTCACGCTCTCGGCATGTTTTCCCTGATACTCACTATCGTAATAAGCGGTGGTTACAGCATAGATGGGAATATTCAGGAAACAGCGCAAAATACGGGCGGGAATAAACCCACCTCCGCCAATTGCAATCATTGCGTCATATTTTATACCGCCGGCCTGCACTTTCTCTGCCAAACTTTTTAAAACGCGGTGAATATCATCATAGGTGTACCAAACTTTTTTTGCCATATTCTTAACGCCTGAACTTGAAAATCAAATGGAATGCGCCCGATTTGCCGACACCCGCAAACCGGCCCGGCTTCCAAAATCACATCCGAATACCCATCGTTTAAAACGCAAAGAAGCCAGCGATTTGTCGGGTGGACAATCTTCTGGCTTACTTCATAAACAATCCGCAGAGAATAAAATTATTCGCCTTTGGCTTTTACCACTTTACGGCCACGGTACATACCGTTGGGAGAAATATGGTGCGGGCGGTGCACTTCGCCGGTAGTGCTGTCAACAGACAGAGCAGGCGCAGTCAAAGCATCGTGCGAACGGTGCATACCGCGTTTAGAGGGAGATTTTTTATTTTGTTGAACGGCCATTTCAAGCTCCTAATAATTAAAATAAAACTGTAAACCGGTTAGCGGCTGCTTTTCAGCCCTGCCAAAGCGGCAAAAGGATTCGGTTTGTCGTGATTGACTGTTTCCAACTCAATGTTATGGCAGTTTTCATGGCGGGGCGAATAAGGCATAGCCATTAAAATTTGGTCTTCGATCAAAGCCAGAATATCCAGCTCTTTTTCCAAAAGCATTCCTTCCAATTCATCATCGGAAAGCATGGCTTCATCCAAGCTCTGTTCATCGGCAAACAACACAATCCGGCTTGTTTCATCCAGCTCAACCGACAACGGTTTTACACACCTCTGACAAATCAGCGGTATTTCCGCTTTCAGGCTGAGATCCAAAAACAAACGCTGCCATTTATCCGACCCGCCTTTCAATACAAAAGACACATCGGCATCTTTGTCTGCCAAATATTCGTGCGACCAAACACGCTCATCCAACTCACCCAGCTTAACAGTACCTTCCAGTACCTGCTTCTCGGTGGCGAAAACTTCAGGGTCAATCAAATTAAGGTCTAACATAAACGGGGCATGATATAATTTTAGCGGTTTAACGTCAATGTTTTTACGCATATGAATTCAAATTTTCCGCTTATTTTAGGCTCAAGCTCGGTTTTCCGCCAAGAGCAGTTAAAGCGCCTAGGTCTTTCTTTTCAAACAGCAAAGCCTGATTTTGATGAAACCCCGCAAACAGGTGAAAGCGCCGAAGCCACCGCCCTGCGCTTAGCAGTAGGCAAGGCCCGTTCACTTGCCTCTGTATTTCCGCAAGCTCTGATCATCGGCGCAGACCAAGTTGCTTGGTGCAATAATGAACAATTGGGAAAGCCTATGAACGTGGCAAAAGCACAACAAATGCTTGCAGCCTTAAGCGGCAAACGCATCGAATTTTTCAGCGCCGTATGCCTGCTTAACACCGGTAGCGGAAAACTCCACACACATGTTGATAAAACCACAGTAACCATGCGCAAATTGACTACCCGGCAAATCACTCGTTATCTGGAGCGCGAACCTGATGCGGTTTATTGTGCCGGAGCGGCCAAGAGCGAAGGTTTGGGCGCTGCACTTTTACAGCGCATCGACAGCAGCGACCCGAATGCCCTGATCGGCCTGCCCATTTTCAAACTGCTTGATTTTTTGGCCGAAGAAGGTATTGATGTGTTTTAAATTTTTCAGACAGGCATTCTTAAAATCAGGAAAAACCATGCAACCCGCTTTATATCTTATCCCTACTCCGCTCGGTACCGCCGATACCCCCTGCCTGCTGCCACATGAGCAACAATCTATTATCCATCTGACTGATTTTGTTGTGGAAGCAGAAAAAACCGCACGTGCCCATCTAAAGCACTTAGGTATCAACACCCCCATACGCGAACTCAATCTGCAAACGCTGAACGAGCATACCCCGCCCGAAGCCCTGCCGGAACTGCTTAATCCATTAAAAGAAGGCCGGAGTATGGGTATCTTGAGCGAAGCAGGCTGCCCCGCAATAGCAGACCCCGGCGCAAATCTGGTGGCGCTGGCTCATGCACAAGGCTTCGAAGTGCGCCCGCTGGTTGGCCCCTCAAGCATTTTGCTGGCTCTGATGGCATCCGGCGCCAACGGGCAGAACTTTGCATTTAAGGGCTATCTGCCGACCGACAAAAGCGAACGCATCCATGCTTTAAAAACATTGGAGCAACATTCGCACCAACACCAAGAAACCCAAATTTTTATTGAAACCCCTTACCGCAACCATACCTTGCTTGCCGACGCTTTAAACACACTCCGGCCGGATACCCGCCTTTGCGCAGCCTGTGATTTAACACTACCCTCACAAACCATTATCAGCAAAACCATCGCAGATTGGCACAAGCTAACCGAACTGCCCGATCTCAAGAAGCGGCCGACGATTTTTGTGATGCACGCAGCCTGAATCATTGCAGAGCTTTTCCTTGACAAGAAAAAGGCTGCTCTCTAAAATATCCGTCTTTCGGAATGTAGCGCAGTCTGGTAGCGCACTTCGTTCGGGACGAAGGGGTCGGAGGTTCGAATCCTCTCATTCCGACCAAACAATCAAAACGGCTTTGACACATTATTGTCAAAGCCGTTTTTTATTAACCATGCCTGTCTGAAACTTTCAGACAGGCATGGTTACTTCAATTATTTAATCCACTTTGTGGCCTTTAGCCGCAAAGAATGCGATATACAAATAGCACAAAATAGGCAATACAAAAGAAGCCATCAGTGCACCGGTAGCGCCCATATTGGGCGTTAAACCGTCAATCAGCATGCCTTGTGTAAAAGGGATAATCGCGCCGCCCACAATAGCCGTACAAATAATACCGGAAGCCGCACCGGTAAATTTACCCAAACCACGGGTAGCCAGTGAGAAAATAGTCGGGAACATAATCGAATTAAAGAAACCCACACCCAACAAAGCAAACATTGCCACTTTGCCGCCGGAGAGAATGGCAACGGCGATTAAAATCATCGCCATTACTGAGTTAAACATCAAATATTTGCTGGGCTGGAAACGGCTCATAACAGCAGATCCCAAGAAGCGGCCAACCATTGCGCCGCCCCAATAAAAGGCAATCAATTTAGAACCTTGCAAATGCGTTACACCGGCAGCCGCTTCCATCACATTAATCAACAAGCTACCGATCGCAACCTCAGCCCCTACATAGCAGAAAATAGCGACGGCACCTAAAATCATATGTTTATACTGCCATACGCTGGTTTTGCCGTCATGGTTATGCTCGGTTTCCGCTTCCGCAATCGCCTTCGCATCCGGCAATCGAATCAACTTCACAAAAACAGCAAGCAGAATCAGCACTCCTGCCAAACCCAAGTAAGGAATTTGCACCGACTGAGCTTCTTGCAGCGGATTCATATGCTGGCTGGCTTCTGCCAAGATGAGCAAACCGCCCAATGGGGGCGCTACCGTGGTGCCTACCGAGTTAAAAGCCTGCACCAATGTTAAAGTTGCAGATTCCTTGCCCGGTTTAGACAGCAAAGTCACATAAGGATTACCGGCAACCTGCAATAAAGTGATACCGGAAGCCAAAATAAATAAAGCACTCAGAAAAACAGGGTAAGACAAGCTGGTAGAAGCGGGATAAAACAACAAACAGCCCAAAGCAGCAATCAGAAAGCCGCCGATAACGCCGTTTTTATAACCCAGTTTTTCTACCACTTTACCCATCGGAATAGACATCAGCGCATATGCACCGAAAAACACCATGTTAATCAACATGGCTTGCGTATAGTTTAAGCTGAACGCATTTTTCAAATGGGGAATCAACACATCATTTAGAGAAGTGATTGCACCCATCATAAAAAAGAGAGACGTTAACACGCCAAGAGCCGGCGTATTATTGCTTGGGGCTTGTGAAGACATTATGTTTATCCTATCTCTGAATTTAAATAATTATATGGTTTAGACTTACTCAAAAAGCATTAAGTGTAAAATTTTGCCAAATTTTAAGCAACAGGAAATCATACTGCTATTTCCGGCATGGCGCTAGTGTTATATTACTACAAATTTACCTATTTATAACCAAACAAAGAATTTAAATTACAAAGCACAGCTCGAAATTCATATAAAATAGTCATTTAAAAATAAGATAATATCTTCTATCAATACCACCCCCTGCATAATCACTCGTTCAGAACCTGTTAAAAATCAGCTAACAATCTTACATCTTAATATCCATATAAAATTTTCCGTAACCAAACAACAAAGACAGGCAAATGCCTGTCTGAAAACACATGCTGCCAAATATCAAACCGACAATTTTTTGGCCAGCTCTGCCAATCTTTTACCTTGGGCAAAAGCAAGCTGCTGCTCATCTTGGCTCAATTGCGGCTTGCCCTCGGCACCAGCCACATGTGTCGAGCCGTAGGGCGTTCCGCCTGTTTGCGTGCTGGACAGCGCACTTTCGCTATAAGGAATGCCGCTGATTATCATGCCGTGATGCAGCAAGGGCAGCATCATGGTTAACAAAGTTGTTTCCTGCCCTCCGTGTTGACTCGAAGTGCTGGCAAACACGGTTGCCGGCTTGCCGATCAATTCACCCGACAACCATTGTGCAATCGTGCCGTCCAGAAAATACTTCATCGGCGCAGACATGTTACCGAAACGTGTGGGGCTGCCCAATGCCAAAGCGGCGCAGCTTTTCAGGTCTTCCGCCGTGCAATAAGGGGCGCCTTCTTGCGGAATGTCAGATTCCACGGCTTCACATACCGCCGATACTTTCGGCACCGTGCGCAACACGGCTTCGCATCCTTCAACACTTTCTATGCCCCGCGCAATCTGGCGGGCCAGGTTTAATGTACTTCCATGCAAAGAATAGTATAAAACGAGTATTTTCAAGGTTTTTTGGCTCATTGTATTCATTTCCGTTAAAATAGCGTTCCTTAACAACCCGAGCCGCTTCGGCGGCAGTATGCAGATTATGCTGAAATCCTCCCTTTTGCAAGGCTGGGGCAAATCGCGTTGGTTCGGTTTCGCCCGCTTTCTTATCCACCGCTTTAATGAAGTGCGCGTGCCCCAAATTGCGGCCAGCTTAACATTTACTTCGCTTTTGGCGCTGGTGCCCGTGCTGACCGTGGCTTTGGTGATTGTGTCTGCTTTTCCGATGTTCAGTGATGTATCTGAAGCATTCATCGGTTTTATCAATATGACCATTGTGCCCGAAGGCGCTGATGTGGTGTTTGATTATCTAAATGAATTCAAACAGAAAGCCAGCAATCTGACAGCTATCGGTATCATCATGCTGGGTGTCACCTCCCTGCTTTTGATTCAAACCATCGACCAAACGTTCAACCGGATTTGGCAGGTAAAAAACCAGCGCTCTATTTGGATGCAGTTTTTGGTTTATTGGGCGCTGCTCACTTTTGGCCCGTTGGTGGCCGGTGTAAGCTTGACCGTATGGGGTCTGCTTCTGAGTAAAAGCGGGCTGGAATCCACTTTTCCGGTTTTATCTCGTGCTTTAGCCGTTTTCACATCATTCCTGTTTACCACGATTGCTTTGTGGCTGCTGTACCGTTTGGTTCCCAACCGTTTCGTACCCAACAAACATGCGTTTGCCGGTGCGGCCATTACGGCAATCCTGCTTGAAATTTTGCGCTGGGGCTTCCGTATTTATGTCAGCCAGTTTAACAGCTATCAATTGATTTACGGCGCATTTGCGGCCATTCCCGTGTTCTTGGTTTGGCTGCATGCTTTGTGGATGGTCGTTATCAGCGGTGCCGTGCTTACTTCTTCTTTTTCGTATTGGCGCGGCGAAGCATTCCGCCGACAGTTCGATACCCGTGGGCGCTTTGATGATGTGTTGAAAGTGTTGCTGCTGTTGGATGATGCCCAACACCGCGGGCGGACTATGAAAGTTCAGCAATTCCGCCAACATATCAATATGGGCTACGATGAACTGGGCGACCTTTTGGATCAGCTTGCCCGCCACGGTTACACCTTTCACGGCAACCACGGTTGGGTGTTGAAAACCAATGCGGAGCACATCATTATCAACGATCTGTTCAAGCATTTTATTTACCGCCGCCCTGAACATATCTCCGGCAACGACCCTATTTCCAAAACCGTTGACGATATCATGCAGCCGTGCATGGAAAGCATGAATATCAGCTTGGCGGAATTTCAACGGCATATGCGGACATACGAAAAAACCGATCCGTCTTAAGCATTGCCGATATTAGGAAACCTGAACAATGAAAGAATGCCTGTCTGAAAATTTTCAGACAGGCATTCTTGTTATCAGCCTAAATACTTACAGACCTGCCAACCGGCCTGTATCCATAGCAATCATGCGCTCTTCATTGGTCGGCACCACAACCACAGCCGGCTCGCGGCCTTTTTGGCTGATGATGCCGGATGCACCGAAGCGGGTTGCCTTATTGGCTTCTTCATCAATGGTCAATCCTAAGAAGCCGAGATAATTAACCGTTTTGCTGCGCACCACATCTGAGTTTTCACCGATACCGCCGGTAAACACCAGCGCGTCGATGCCGTTGGTTGCCACAGCCATAGCAGCGATGTATTTGGCCAAGCGGTAAGTCATCACTTCCAAAGCAAGTTTCGCGCCCGCATGACCTTCTGCGGCAGCTTCTTGAATGGTACGGCAGTCATTCGACAAACCTGAAATGCCGAGCAGGCCGGATTTTTTGTTGAGCATATCGGTTACGGCTTTTACATCCATACCGGCATTGTCTGCCAAAAACGAACAGGTGCTCGGGTCGAGGTCGCCGCTTCGCGTACCCATTACCAAACCTTCCAGCGGCGTCACGCCCATGCTGGTGTCTTGCGATTCACCGTTTTTCACCGCGCATACCGATGCGCCGTTGCCCAAGTGAGCGATAACCAATGAGCAGTCGTTGATGTCTTTACCGATGATTTCCGCAGCCACCGGCGCGACATAGCGGAAGCTGGTTCCGTGGAAGCCATAGCGGCGGAAGCCGTATTTCCGATAAAGCTCTTGCGGCACGGCATAAGTGTAGGCGTGCTCCGGCATGGTTTGGTGGAACGCGGTATCGAAAACGCCCACATTAATCAGGCCGGGGAAAATGCTTTGCGCGGCACGGATGCCGGTGAGGTTGGCGGGATTGTGCAGAGGCGCGAGCGGGATGCATTCTTCGAGCACGGCCATTACCTTGTCGTCAATCACCACCGAACCGCTGTATTTTTCGCCGCCGTGCACAACTCGGTGGCCGATAGCGCGCACCATATCCTGCAAATCGTGCGCACGCAATTCTTCGAGCAGGGCTTCTACTGCGCCGGTGTGGTCATGGCGGTCAGACAGGCTGACTTCGTGTTTGTCGCCGTCTTTGCGCTCTACAAACCATGAGCGGCGTGCGGCCGGTCTGATATCGGCATTATCAAAATATTTGAACGTGATATAGGCATCGGGCGTGGTCAGTTTTTCGGCGAGACAACTGAGAATCAGCCCGCCGGTTTTATTATCGATTAGTGCGCCCTTGAGGGAAGAGCTGCCGCAGTTTAATACCAAAATCAGATCGTTGGCCATATGGTTTCTCCTTAATTATTCTCATGAATTATTCTCATGTTGCCGCCGAAATGTACTCAAAAATCCGGCTCTTTGTACAATCTTTTATTTAAATGGCAGCCATCAGCAAATCTGATGGCTGCCATTTGCCTGATGTATCGACAAGACACGGTTTACACAGCCGGAAGCGAAATGCCTGTCTGAAAAGTTATTCCTGATAAAACTCAACCGGCAGGTTATCCGGATCGAAAATGAAGAAAAAGGCTTTACCCGTGTATTCGTCGATGCGTACCGCCTCGCAGACTACGCCTTTCTCACTCAGCTCTATATGTTTCTCCGCCAAGTTTTCCACGGAAAAAGCCAAATGCCTCAAACCGCAAGCTTCCGGCCGGGTAAGCCGTTCGGGCGGATTGGGAAAAGAAAAAAGCTCGAGCACATAATGCCCGCCGATGCCCAAATCCAGCTTCCATGATTGGCGCGCTTCTCGATAATGTTCGGCCAATACGGTCAGCCCCAAGATTTCGGTGTAAAACTGTTTGGAACGCTGGTAATCGGAGCAAATCAATGCTACATGGTGCAGACGCATGATTATTCTTTCTGAAAAACACGCAATGCCTGTCTGAAAATATTTTTCAGACAGGCATTGCACATAACCAACCTACATCGCCCCGTAATTCGGGCCGCTGCCACCCTCAGGGCAAACCCAGTTAATGTTTTGGGTAGGGTCTTTTATATCGCAGGTTTTGCAATGCACACAGTTGGATGCGTTAATCCGCAGCTGCGGCTGGCCGCCCTCTTCCACAATTTCGTAAACCGCAGCCGGGCAATAGCGGGTTTCCGGCGATGCGTATTCTTTATGGTTCACATCAATCATGGTTGCCGGATTACGCAAAACCAAATGGACGGGCTGGTTTTCCTCGTGGCTGATGTTGGCAAGAAAAACGCTGCTGAGCCGGTCGAATGTAAGCACATTATCCGGCTTCGGGTAATCAATCGGGCGGCAGTCGGCGGCTTTTTTCAATGTTGTGCAGTCCGGCGCATGATGCTTGAGCGTCCACGGGCCGCGCCCTTTCAGCACATACTGCTCCAAGCCGGTATAGGCAAATGCCGCCCACATGCCCCATTTGAACGAAGGCCGGATATTGCGCACTGCATACAGCTCCTTGCCCAGCCAGCTGCTTTCCAGCAGACCCTGCAAAGTTGTGATTTCCTTGCCGCTCTCCGGCTCAAATCCGCTTTCTTCCAAACGGGGAAACACGGCTTCTGCGGCCAGCATGGCCGATTTCATCGCCGTGTGTATGCCTTTGATACGCGGCACGTTTAAGAAACCCGCCGCATCACCGATCAACAGGCCGCCCGGAAAGCTCAAGCGCGGCAGGCTCTGCCAACCGCCTTCCACCAAAGCGCGCGCGCCATAAGCAATGCGGCGGCCGCCTTCAAATGTTTTGCGGATTTCAGGATGGGTTTTGAAACGCTGAAACTCTTCAAACGGCGACAAATAAGGGTTTTCATAATCCAGCCCCACCACGAAACCCACCGCAACCTGGTTATTATCGAAATGATAAATAAACGAGCCGCCGTAGGTTTTGGTGTCCAGCGGCCAGCCTGTGCTGTGCACCACCAAACCGGGTTGGCACTTGCCTTCGGCCACTTCCCAAATTTCCTTAATGCCGATACCGTAAGTTTGCGGCTGGCTGTGTTTGTCAAGCCGGAAGCGTTCAATCAAATGTTTCGACAACGAGCCGCGACAGCCCTCGGCAAACAGGGTTTGCTGCGCCCAAAGCTCCATGCCCGGTTGGAACATATCGGTTGCTTCGCCGTCTTTGCCTACGCCCATATTGCCGGTGGCAATACCTTTAACCGAACCGTCGACATGGTAGAGCACTTCGGTAGCGGCGAAGCCGGGGTAGATTTCCACACCGAGGTTTTCGGCTTGCTCGGCCAGCCAACGGGTAAGCTGCCCGAGGCTGATGATATAGTTGCCGTGATTTTTAAAGCTCGGCGCGGTGGGCAGCTTATAGGCCTTTTCTTTTGTAAGGAACAGCACCCTGTCTTCGGTAACGCTGCGGGTAAGCGGTGCGCCGCTTTGCTGCCAGTCGGGCAGCAGCTCGGTCAGCGCCACGGGGTCAATCACCGCGCCCGATAAAATATTGGCGCCGACTTCCGAGCCTTTTTCCACCACGCAAACGCTCACTTCCCTGCCCGCTTTTTCCGCCAGCTGTTTCAAGCGGATGGCCGCGCTCAAACCGGCAGGGCCGGCGCCGACAATTACTACATCATATTGCATGCTGTCGCGTTCAATGCCTTGCATGTCCATTATTTATGTTCCTGTGATTTTTATTACTTGTGCCAGCCCGAATTCATCCGAATGGAGATTCAAACTGAATCAATTGAATGGTTTGCTGTTTATTATATCATCAGCCGACGTAAATATTTTCAGACAGGCAATGCCTGTCTGAAAAGTGCTTAAGCACACGGGGACATCCTCTCGCTATAGTCAATTCACTTAAGTTTAATAACGATACCGTCATACTCGGGTCAAGCCCGAGTATGAGGAATGTACTATTTTCAAGTTAATCGACCATAAAACCGAGCCGCAAACCAAATGCCTGTCTGAACAGTTTTCAGACAGGCATTCTTTATTGATGATAAAGCACACGCATTCAGCGGCTTCTTTGATCAACCATACGGTAATAAATCTCGCCGTCTCTGATGTAGCCCAAATCCACCCGGGCGATTTCCGCAATGGCTTCTTTACCGTTTGCCAAGTCGTCCACCTCTGCCGCCAAGGCATTATTGCGCAAGGTGAGCATACTGTTTTCCGTTTCCTGTACGGTTACTTCGTTTTGCAGGCGCCACATGTCGCGCCAGCCGCCTTTCGATAACCAAAGGTCGTATTGCGAACCGATGATGCAGATACTCAGAAAAACAGTTACCCATCTCATGCTGATAACGCCTTATTTTTTCAATTGGTAAAATGCGGCTTTGCCCGGGTAGTATGCGGCTTCGCCCAACTCTTCTTCAATGCGCAGAAGCTGGTTGTATTTGGCCATGCGGTCTGAGCGGCTGAGAGAGCCTGTTTTGATTTGCATACAGTTGGTGGCAACGGCCAAGTCGGCAATGGTGCTGTCTTCGGTTTCGCCCGAGCGGTGGCTCATCACGCTGGTGTAGCAGTTGCGTTTAGCCAATTCTACCGCTTTCAGGGTTTCGCTCAAGGTGCCGATTTGGTTCACTTTCACCAACAAAGCATTGGCCACACCGGCCTCAATGCCTTCTGCCAAAATTTTCGGGTTGGTCACAAACAAGTCGTCGCCCACCAATTGGACTTTACCGCCCAATTTTTCGGTCAACAGTTTCCAGCCTTCCCAGTCGTTTTCATCCATGCCGTCTTCGATGGAAACAATCGGGTATTTGGCAACCAAACCTGCCAGATATTCGGCAAATTCGGCACTGGTCAAAGATTTGCCTTCGGCTTCCAAGTGGTATTTACCGTCTTTGTAGAATTCGCTGGACGCGCAGTCTAATGCCAACAACACATCTTCGCCCGATTTGTAGCCGGCAGCGGTAATGGCTTCAACGATTAACTGCAAAGCTTCTTCATGGCTGTTTAGGTTTGGCGCAAAACCGCCTTCGTCACCGACAGTAGTCGGGAAGCCTTTGCTGTCGCACAATTTTTTCAAAGCATGGAAAATTTCCGCGCCGCAACGCAACGCGTCGCGGAAAGTATCGGCGCCCACAGGCATAATCATAAACTCTTGAATGTTCAAGCTGTTGTTGGCATGTTCGCCACCGTTGATAACGTTCATCATCGGAACCGGCAAAGCCAACGGGCCTGCGCCGCCCAAATAGCGATAAAGCGGCAGGCCGGCATCTTCGGCAGCAGCTCGGGCAACTGCCAAAGAAACGGCCAAAGTAGCATTGGCGCCCAAACGGCCTTTGTTGTCGGTACCGTCCAAATCAAGCATGATTTTATCGATATAAGTTTGCTCGGAAGCATCCACGCCGATAAGTGCCTGAGCGATTTCGTTATTCACATTTTCTACAGCTTGCAGCACACCTTTGCCCAAATAGCGGCCTTTGTCGCCGTCGCGCAATTCCAAAGCTTCTTTCTGACCGGTTGACGCGCCGGAAGGTACGGCCGCACGGCCCATCACGCCGGATTCCAACAGCACATCACACTCAACGGTGGGATTGCCGCGCGAATCCAAAATTTCACGAGCAAAAATATCAATAATAGCGCTCATTACAGAACTCTCCATTTGTTAGATCGGGGTTTAAAATAGTTTCAGACAGGCATTGAAACAGGAGGATGCCTGTCTGAAAATATCGTGTTTATACCGGCATCCATTACCCGGTCAAAAGCCCGTAACAGAGATTGCCGGCTCAGAAAAACTGCCAGTCGTCAAACCGGCAGTTTTATCACAAATATCAGCGCACGTGGTAATTCGGCGCTTCTTTGGTAATTTGAACGTCGTGAACGTGCGATTCGCTCATACCGGCAGAAGTAATTTCCACAAATTCCGCTTTTTCGTGCATTTGCGCAATGCTTGAGCAGCCCAAATAACCCATGCTGGAGCGCAGCCCGCCGACCAATTGGTGGATAATCTGCACAATCGGCCCTTTGTAAGGCACACGGCCTTCAATACCTTCCGGCACATATTTATCCGTACTTTCCTGTTTGTCTTGGAAATACCGGTCGCTGGAACCTTGGCTCATCGCACCCAAAGAGCCCATGCCACGGTAAGATTTATACGAACGTCCTTGATAAAGTTCGATTTCGCCCGGTGCCTCATCTGTACCGGCAAACATACCGCCCAACATCACGCAAGACGCTCCGGCAGCGAGCGCTTTTGCCAAATCGCCCGAAAAACGGATACCGCCGTCGGCAATCAGCGGCACGCCCGTGCCTTTCAAAGCTTCCGCCACATTATGAATCGCCGTTAATTGCGGCACACCCACACCGGCCACAATACGGGTGGTGCAAATCGAACCCGGGCCGATACCCACTTTCACCGCATCCGCACCGGCTGCCACCAAATCACGCGCCGCCTGCGCAGTGGCAATATTGCCGCCGATCACCTGCACTTGCGGAAAATTTTGTTTTACCCATTTTACACGGTCAAGCACGCCTTGACTGTGCCCGTGGGCCGTATCCACCACAATCACATCCACCCCGGCTTCTACAAGCGCTTTCACACGCTCATCCGTATCAGCACCCACGCCTACGGCCGCGCCCACGCGCAAACGGCCGTCGGCATCTTTGTTGGCATTCGGAAATTCGGTCGTTTTTAAAATGTCTTTAACCGTAATCAGGCCTTTAAGTTCCCAATCCCCATTCACCACCAAAACACGCTCCACTTTATGGTCGTGCATCACATCGCGCGCATCCTCAATGGATATGCCCTCAGGCACGGTAACCAATTTTTCACGCGGCGTCATGATGGCGGAAACGGGCTGGTCCAGCCTTTTTTCAAAACGCAAATCACGGTTGGTTACCAGCCCCACCACTTTACCGTTTTCCACAACCGGCAGGCCGGACATTTTGCGTTTGCGTTGCGACAACATCTCAATCAAATCGCGGATCAACATACCCGGCGCAATGGTAACAGGGTCTTTGACCACGCCGCTCTCATGGCGTTTGACTTTAGCCACGGCGGCCGCCTGCTGCTCGGCGCTCATGTTTTTGTGGATAATGCCGATACCGCCTTCCTGCGCCATAGAAATGGCCAGCTTGGCTTCGGTAACCGTATCCATTGCAGCAGAAAGAAGGGGAAGATTCAGAGAAATTTCACGGGTAAGGGGGGTTTTGAGGGAAACGTCGCGCGGAAGCACGGTTGAATGTGCGGGAACCAGCAAAACGTCGTCAAAAGTATAGGCTTTTTCTACGATACGCATGATGCTTTGAAACTTTCAGTTTGTGCAAGATGCACGATATTGTAGCAAATCCGCCGCGCTTTAGTAAGCCGCGCCAAACAAAAAACCCCATTTTTTTACAAGTTTCCATGACAGCATCTGAGGAACGAGGTAGAATCAACCAATAAGCTTTTATTTACCGAGACATAAATACCGAAATTCCGAAAGAATAAATATGCACATTACTTCATTTGCCAAACTCACCGCCCTCGGTTTGATTCTCGCCTCCACAAGCCTTCATGCTAAAGAGGTGTATAGCTGGAAAAATGCCAACGGAACCAACACTTATTCTGATGTTCCCCGCAATTTGAAAAGCAACGGCGTCAACACCGTTAATGTACGTACACAAACCGTAAGCGCTCCGCCTGCAGCCAAATCCGGTTCAGAAACCGCTTCTTTGGCCGAACAGCAAAAGCAGGTCAACGATAAAATGGCTGCCAATAACAAGCAGGTTGAAGAAAAAAACAAACAAATCGAAGAAGAAAACCGCAAAACCCAGGAAGCCAACTGTAAAACCGCGCGTATGAACCGCGCATTCGCCGAATCTGCCCGTACCGCGAACCGTGATACCTTAATGGCGCGTTATGATGCGGATATTGAAAAATTCTGTTCCGGCAGCCCTGCTCCTTCGGCACCTGCCGCCAAATCACCCAGTTAATCGTTTTTGTTTGAGATATTGTGCCGCACGGTTTTAATCTTTCCGTTTTTTTAAAAAACCTGCCCAATCTGCCCGGTGTTTATCGTATGCTCGATAAAAACGGGCAGGTTTTGTATGTGGGTAAAGCGGTTAATTTAAAACGCAGGGTATCCAGCTACTTCCAAAAAAGCGACCACTCCCCGCGCATCAGCTTGATGATCAAACAAATCGCTTCGGTAGAAACCACGGTAACCCGCTCCGAAGCAGAAGCTTTAATTTTAGAAAACAATCTCATCAAAGCTTTATCGCCCAAATACAATATCCTTTTCCGTGACGACAAAAGCTACCCTTATCTGATGCTCAGCGGGCATAACTTTCCTCAAATGGCCTATTACCGCGGCACACTTAAAAAGCCCAACCAGTATTTCGGTCCTTACCCCAACGGCTATGCGGTACAAAACAGCATACAGATTCTGCAAAAAGTATTCCGCCTCCGCACCTGTGAAGACAGTGTGTTCGAACACCGCAACCGCGCCTGCCTGCTTTTTCAAATCAAACGCTGCTCAGGGCCTTGCGTCGGCCATATTTCCCATGCCGATTATCAAGACAGCGTACGCGAAGCGGTAACCTTCTTAAGCGGCAAAACGGACGAACTTACCCAAACGCTGCACCACAAAATGCAGCGGGCTGCAGAACAGCTGCGCTTTGAAGAAGCGGCACGCTATCGCGACCAAATTCAAGCATTGGGTACGGTGCAGAGCCAGCAATTTATCGACAGTAAAAATCCAAACAATCCCAATGACATAGACATTTTGGCAGCGGTTTCGGAACATAGCGCAGTGTGCGTGAATTGGGTCAGCATCCGCGGCGGACGGCATGTAGGCGACAAAAGCTTTTTCCCCGACACCCGCAACGACCCGAACCCAGATATCCAGGATTACGCAGAAGCCTTTGTTTCACAACATTATTTAGGCAAATCCAAACCGGACATCATTATCAGCAACTTTATCCTCCCCTCCGGCCTGCAAGATGCCTTAAACAGCGAACATGGCAAACAAATCCAATTCGTGAGCAAAACCATAGGCGAGCGGAAAGTTTGGCTGAAAATGGCCGAACGCAACGCCGCTTTAGCCATTACCCAACACGTTTCCCAAAACACCAACCAGCAGCACCGTTTAGACGAGCTGGCCCGGCTACTAAATATCAACCCTGAGGAACTCAACCGTTTGGAATGCTTTGACATCAGCCACACCCAGGGTGAAGCGACAATCGCCTCTTGCGTGGTTTACGATGAACAAAATATCCAGCCCTCACAATACCGGCGTTACAACATCAAACAGACAAAAGCGGGCGATGATTATGCCGCAATGCGGGAAGTGCTGCTGCGCCGCTACGGCAAACTGGCGGAGGCCGAAGCCAATGGCGAGCCGGTAAAATGGCCTGATGCCGTGTTGATCGACGGAGGCAAAGGGCAAGTGGGTATGGCCGTGGAAGTGTGGGCGGAATTGGGGCTGAACATTCCGATTATCGGCATTGCCAAAGGCCCCGAACGCAAAGCCGGCTTGGAAGAGCTGATTCTACCCTTTACCGGAGAGGTGTTTAGGCTGCCGCACAACAGCCCTGCCTTGCATCTGTTACAAACCGTACGTGATGAATCTCACCGCTTTGCCATCACAGGCCACCGCAAAAAACGCGATAAGGCAAGGGTTACTTCATCTTTGAGCGACATTCCCGGCATCGGCAGCAAAAGGCGCCAAGCATTGCTCACCCGCTTTGGCGGCCTGCGCGGAGTACAGGCCGCAGGCGTGGAAGAACTTGCCCAAACCGAAGGCATCAGCTTGGCTTTGGCCCAGAAAATTTACGACAGCCTTCATTAAACAAACATGTTTGTTGCAAGCCTGCATTCCTGCTTATGACTAACGTATCTTTTTTTAACTTTAGTTGTACCCCGTAACCGCAATAAATTGATGCCGAATACAACAATGCCTGTCTGAAAGCCCCTTTTCAGACAGGCATTGCATATCTGCCGACACTTGCGTCAATCCTTACCGCTTTTCAACCTGGCAATCACCCACCACTTGATCCGCAGCCTCACATCGTAGCCCACCGAACCGAAGCCCAATATAAACAACACCAGAGACACAGGCAAAGCAAAATGATGCCCTGCCGTGTGATAGCCCCAAGCACCCACAAATCCCCCCGTAACAAACGCCGCCATCAGCCCGCAGAGCAGTTTCATTTTCGGCTTATTCACATTCACATTGGGTATCTTCGGATTGTCTCCCCGGCTGTAATACAGCACTTTGGAAATTTCAATGCCCAAATCCGTAGCCGTACCCGTCATATGCGTAGAGCGGATAACGCCGCCCGACAAAATCGTCATCACCGTATTGTGCATGCCCATAATAAAACACAGCAAAAGCATCGCAATCGAAGGCCAGGCACCGCCGCTCCACTCCACTTCGGTTAAGCCCAGAAAGCCGAAAAACAACAAATACAGTCCTTCCAGCCACATCGACAAACCGAAACTGCCGCGGAAACGCTGCCGTTGTGTCCATAAAATCACCCAGCTTGAATGCGCCGCACCCATAATGAAACTCACAACGCCCAGCATAGCCACCGCCACCGCCTGCCATTCGCGCGTGTACATCATATCCGCAGCAAAAGACATTTCCCCCGTCACATGCGAGGTATAGCGGGCAACTGCAAAAAAGCCGCCCGCATTAATCGCACCCGCCAAAAAAGCCATCACATAGCCCAGCAAACGGAAGCGCGCATCGCTGATATGATGCTCGTGCAGATAAGGCTTGTCGGCCTGCCAAAACGGTTGGCTTTGTTTTTTTACCCGCCGAAAATGCTCTGCCTTCTGCTTGTTTTCAGGCATTGCCCCTCCCTATTAAACATTTGATTCTAAATGGTTTGGCAGACAAAATCCGATATTCACTCATCATGCCTTACCGTTCCAATCCGCATAAAACCGCAAAGCATCCTCAAAACCTGCAAACACAGACATGTCTGCATCATAAAGCATCAGGTTGAACGGCAACGCAAAGTCCTCTACTTCCGAATAAGCAAACCTGCCGTCCGCTGCTTCACGGTTAAAATCAAACCCCGCATATTTGGCCGTTTGCTCTGCCGGATTATCGGTGTACACCAATACGGGTTTACCCAAAGCCCGTGCAAAACCGCATTCGTACGCCGTTCCGCAATCGGGCTCTTCGCCGCGAAACGGCGACAGGTTGGCAATCACCGCATCGCAGCGGCGTATCATCTCTTCGTTAGCCAAACGGATTGTAAGCGCGTTGGCGCGTTTTACCTCCGCCGAACCGCCCTGCTGCAAAACAATTTCGTTATCCAAAGGAATCAACAGCCGGAAGCTGCTATGCCTGTCTGAAAAATCTTCAGCCAACTTTTTCATATTATCAAACACCTGCCCGCGCTTCGGCTCCGGTAAAAACACATCGCCACCTGCACAATAAATCTGCCACTCACGCATCTCTGCCGCTCCTTAATAACGAAACCGCCTGATGAATCATCAGGCGGTTTCGTTTATTTCAACCGTGCAACGCATTGCTCATCGCGTTTTTCAAACGCATCGGCACCACCCAACAAATCAAGCTGTGCTTTTGCGTCTATCTTACTCATCGAACGGATTTGCTTGTCGGTCAGCTTCTCCAGCGGCTCATCCCACATACAAACGCAGTAATCCCGAATCAGTTTTTCAGACTGGCCTTCCAAACCCCGCGCCTTCAAATCCGCCTGCCATTTATCGGTAAACGGCACATTCTTGATGCACGATTCAATAATGGCCGATTTCGCTTTCGGCTTGGACATCGCACATTGTGAGAGAAAGAAAAACCCGGCAAACAAACCGGCAATCACCCACAGCCAAATGCGGATGGTGCGGATTTTTGCTTTGCTCTTTTTCAACTCCGCCGCACACAGCTGCTCTTCGCTTTGCGCCGATTCCGGTTGCTTATCCGTTTCTGCCATGCAAGCTCTCCATACGGATCATCGTTACACCGCCGCGCACACAAGGCAATTGCTCGATACCGGCAATCACCGCTTTCACACGTTTTTCGATGGTGCTGTGTGTCAAAATCACAATCTCCGCCGTTGATTGGTCAATCACACCTTTCTGAATCAACGCTTCAATCGATACTTTTTCATCTGCAAGCAATTTAGTAATCTGCGCCATCACGCCGGGCTCATCATCCACCTGAACCCGCAGATAATAGCTGCTGACAATCTCATCCATCGGCAGGATGAGCTGCTCTTTAACCTCTTTCGACTGAAACGCCAAAGGCGGCACGCGGTTGCCGGTATCCGCAGTAATCAAGCGGCTGATGTCCACAATATCAGCCACCACCGCGCTGGCAGTAGGCAGCGAGCCTGCGCCCGCACCGTAATACAGGGTTTCCCCCACCATATCCGCATCCACACGCACAGCATTCATCACGCCGTTTACATTTGCAATCAGCCGCACCTCGGGAATCAGAGTGGGATGCACCCGCAATTCGATGCCTTTATCGGTTTTGCGCGTAATCCCCAATAATTTGATGCGGTAACCCAATTCTTCGGCATATTTGATGTCGCGGCTGTCTAGCTTGCTGATGCCTTCGAGATAACATGCATTGAAATTCACGGGCGTTCCGAAAGCCAAAGCCGACATAATGGTAATTTTATGACCGGCATCATGGCCTTCAATATCAAAAGTAGGATCGGCTTCCGCATAGCCCAACTCCTGAGCCTGCTTCAACACATCGGCAAACGTGCTGCCTTTTTCACGCATCTCGCTCAAAATAAAATTGCTGGTTCCGTTGATAATTCCGGCAATGCTGCGGATATTGTTGGCGGCCAAGCCTTCCCTCAAAGCCTTGATAATCGGAATGCCGCCGGCCACCGCCGCTTCAAACTGAACCATCACGTTTTTTTCTTCGGCTTTGGCAAAAATCTCGTTGCCGTATTCGGCCAAAAGCTTTTTATTGGCGGTAACCACATGTTTGCCCTGATTAATCGCTTCCAGCACCAAATCTTTGGCGATTTCCGTACCGCCGAACAATTCAACCACCACATCAACTTCAGGATGCCTTACCACCTCGAAAGGGTCGGTTGTGATTAAAGTCTGCTCAGGGCAGATACGGCGCGCGTTTTCCAGATTGCGCGTAGAAACCATAAACACATTAACATCACGCCCCAAACGGCGGCTGATTTCTTCGGCATTATGGTTCAACACCTCAACCGTTCCTTTCCCCACGGTTCCCAAACTCAAGATACCGATATTGACTGGCTTCATCCTATCTCCTTGTTAAGCCCTGATGCGCTGGTATAAACTGTTACAAAATAAACCAGTAATCCTAACCGATTTTGGCCGAAAAACCAAGAAAGAAACACCATGCATATTGAAGAAAACCGCCCGCAAGACACACTGTCCATCACCGCCTGCAATGCAGAGGAAATAGAAATCAACGGCACCGGCCACCGCCTGCCGCTTTGCGTTACCGACAAAGAAATCATCCCCATAGGCGAAACCCCACTGCAAGCCGTTGACGAACAATTTTTCCTGTCTGGGCTTGAGCATACCGCCCCGCCGGAAGTTATTTTAGTAGGCACAGGCAGCAAACACAGTTTCCTCCACCCCAAAATCACCGCCAAACTCGCCGCAAAAGGCATAGGTTTGGAAACCATGACCACACCGGCAGCCTGCCGCACCTTTATGATCCTGCAAAGCGAAGGCCGCCGCGTATGGGCTTGGCTGTGGCCTTAACCCGAAACCGCAGAACCTTACATAATGCCGCTTGGTGTAAAACACCTTTCTTTATTTTGCAAAGCCTGTCATATTACGAATACTAAAAAGCAAAATATCAATAATAAAGAAAGGATTGATTATGCAACACCGTAGAAGACAAATAATATTCCAAGCAGCCAAACGCGCTTTCCTCGCCAAACAAAGCGCCATCCGCCAACACACGGCCCGTTCGCGCAAAAGCACCAAACACTGCTGATAAATTAAATGCTATTTAAAGCTGCAACCCGTTATTCAACCAATGCCTGTCTGAAACCTTTTTTCAGACAGGCATTTGTAATCATGTCCCCAAATCAAACAGCAGCCGCACAACCGCACTGCGCAGTCATCCCGATTCTCCGATATATTGAATCAAAACCAATTGTTTTAAAATGGAAATTTGATACTTTATTTTACCGTTAACAGCCCTAAAGATTATCAAGTTTTTATCTATCCAAAACCATACATGTAATATTATCTGTAGGACAGGAATACAAAAACTTTATTTAAGACCCCTAGGATTTTAGACATGGAAAGAACACGAGATTCTTTTTTACCTAAGCTATTGTTAGATCTAGAAAATATTATGTATTTCCCAAAAATTATGACTATGGGAATGCCTTTTTTAATATTTATTAGTTTGTTCTTTGTTCCTGAAAACTTTGTCGGGTTAACTAAAAGTTCACAAACAATGATGGAGGCAGAATATAGAAACAAATGGCTGTTTGACGTTATTTATATTTCATCAATATTACTCTTCATAAATTTTCATATCTTCATGTTTTTCAAAAAAAACACAACTAGTACTTTGAACAATATAAATAAATTTTTCAAATTTAATGGAAACCCCACTCATATTAAATTTATATTTTACTTAATATTTTTTTTATATTGTTTATCCATGAATATGGATTCTTCAAATTCTACGCGTTTCATAATGGAATACAAAAGATCAGCATACATTAATTTTTTTATCTATATAGTTTTGTTTTACTACTCAATTATGATATTAGGCTCCCTTTCATTGCAAAAAAGGAAATAGCAATGAGTTGTAATAATAGGCATGACTTTTATTTTACAACTACCGTAGTAGGGAAAATGAAAGTTCTTCTGTTTATACTAGCTTAAACGGCTTTTTCTCATAAGGATAATTCTAATTCAAGTGAATATCCCTAGTTATCTAGAACAGCCCCATGATTTTTAATACAAGGCAGCAAGCCGAAGACAGTACAGCATAGTACGGGACTGATTTTGTTACTGCTTCAGCAGCTTACAAAATCGATCTCTTTGAGCTAAGGTGCAACAACGCCGTAGTAAAAATCAAGTCGGTTGACTATACCAAATGCCTGTCTGAAAAAAGGTTTCAGACAGGCATTGGTATCCGCCCGCATCCTGCGTACAATCATACTTTTATCGCAAACCTAATACCGCCATGCTTACCCGTTCAGCCGCACTTACCGCCCTACTCGCCCTCACCGCCTGCATCGACCCGGCAAACCATACACCCCAAGCCGGTTGGGAAACGCAGCAAAGCCGCCCCGTCGCACACAGCGTTTATCAAGCGGCGGTTGTCGGCGTGAGCGACGGCGACACCATACGCGTAACCGACCTTCACGGCCAAAAACACAAAATCCGAATGGCTTATATCGATGCACCCGAATTGCAGCAAACCCACGGCGAAGCCAGCCGCAAAGCGCTCGCCGCCCTGCTGGAGGGGCAAAGCGTGGAAGTGGCGGTATTCGAACGCGACCGCTACCGGCGCGAAGTGGCGCAAGTGAAGCTCAACGGGCGCGATGTAAACCTTATCCAGCTTGAAAACGGCCACGCATGGCACTATGTTTCCATAGCCCGCAAAAAGCAGCGTAAGGCCGACTACCAAGCCTACGGGAGCGCCGAATCCAGCGCACGGAGCGAACGCCGCGGCTTATGGCATGCAAAAAAACCGCAAGCGCCTTGGGAATTCCGCCACGAGCAGCGCCAAAACGCGCAATAACCGCAAACCAAAAATAAAAATACCGCAGCATTTCCGCCACACCCATGCCTGTTTGAACACACAAACCGAACATGAACAAACAAATCCGCCAAGAAATTTTCGAGCGGCTGCGTGCGGCAAACCCGCACCCGACCACCGAATTGAACTACAACAGCCCGTTTGAGCTTCTGATTGCCGTGCTGCTTTCCGCGCAGGCCACGGATGTGGGCGTCAACAAAGCCACGGCCAAGCTTTTCCCTGTTGCAAACACACCGCAAGCCATGCTGGATTTGGGTTTGGAAGGCGTGATGGAATACACCAAAACCATCGGCCTGTATAAAACCAAATCCAAACACATTATCGAAACCTGCCGCATCCTGCTGGCGCAATACGGCGGAGAAGTGCCGCAAACCCGCGAAGCCTTGGAAGCCCTGCCCGGCGTAGGCAGGAAAACCGCCAACGTGGTGCTCAACACCGCATTCGGCCAGCCCGCGATGGCGGTGGACACGCATATTTTCCGCGTCTCGAACCGAACCAAAATCGCGCCCGGCAAAAACGTGCGCGAAGTGGAAGACAAGCTGATGAAATTCGTGCCGAAAGAATTTATTCTCGACGCGCACCACTGGCTGATTCTGCACGGCCGCTACACCTGCAAAGCGCAAAAACCGCTGTGCGAACGGTGCCTGATCAACGATTTGTGCGAATATCCGGCAAAAACCCTGCCCGTATCCTGAAAACTGCATATGCCTGTCTGAAAAACCTTGTTAAATCAAGTTTTCAGCTTTGCTTGTTTTCGTTACAATCCCGCATTACACAATATAAAATACTGATAACAATCACAAGAAAGAAATATCGTGAAAACAACACCCCAATACCTCACTCTGCTCTTGTCTGCCGGCCTTGCACTTACCGGCTGCGACAAGCTGGGTTTAAATCAAGAGCCGCCCGCCGCCAGCACGGTTAAGCCCGTGGAAACCAAAGTTGAAAGAAAGGCTCCGGCCTCGCTGCCGGACTTTGCCAAACTGGTCGAGCAGGAAGGTGCAACCGTGGTCAACATCCAGGCCTACAAAGACCCGGCTGCCGCGGCCAGGCCGCGCAAAGACGATGAAATGGATTTAAACCATTTCCCCGACAACGACCCGTTCTACGAATTTTTCAAACGTTTGGTACCCAACACGCCCGACGTACCGCAGGATGACGGCAGCAGCGATCAATATTTCGGCTCAGGCTTCATTATCAGCCCCGACGGCTACATCCTGACCAATACCCACGTTGTGAGCGGATTGGACAGAATCAAAGTAACCCTCAACGACAAGCGCGAATTCATTGCCAAGCTGATCGGCTCCGACCCTCAAACCGATGTGGCACTTTTAAAAATCGACACCAAAGATTTGCCTGTAGTCAAAATCGGTAATCCGCGCGATTTGAAGCCGGGCGAATGGGTGGCCGCCATCGGCGCACCTTTCGGCTTTGACAACAGCATCACTTCCGGAATCGTGTCTGCCAAAGGCCGCAGCCTGCCGAATGAAAACTACACGCCGTTTATCCAAACCGACGTAGCCATCAACCCCGGAAACTCTGGCGGCCCGCTCTTCAATCTCGACGGTCAGGTTATCGGCGTCAACTCGCAGATATACAGCCGGAGCGGCGGCTTTATGGGCATTTCGTTCGCCATCCCGATCGACATCGCCATGAACGTGGTTGAGCAGCTCAAATCTACCGGCAAAGTGCAGCGCGGCCAATTGGGCGTGATTATTCAGGAAGTGTCTTACGACTTGGCTAAATCATTCAAGCTCGACAAACCCACCGGCGCCCTAATTGCCAAAGTGCTGCCCAACAGCCCGGCTGCACAGGCAGGTTTGCAGGTCGGCGACATTGTACGCAGCGTAAACAGTGAAACCGTGCGCACGTCCAGCGAATTGCCTGTAATGGTCGGCAACCTCGTTCCCGGTAAAGAAATCACGCTGGGTATCTGGCGCAACGGCAAAGAAAGCGAACTCAAAGTGATGCTTGGCGCCGCCACCGACGATAAAGACGAAGCCGAGCTAGAAGCCGGCAGCGTATTGCCCCAAAATATCGAAGCCAAAGACTTTGCCGTTGAAGAATTGGGCATGAACCTGCGCGAAATTTCCAATAACGGCAAGAAACATTTGGTTGTGACAAATGCCACCGGCGTAGCGCAGCGCGCAGGCATCCGCCGCGGCGACAAAATCCTGTCTATCGCGCAAAGCAAAGTGGAAGACGAAGCCGGCTTCCGCACCGCCGTTTCCGGCTCGGGCAAAAATATCCCGCTGCTGGTCGAACGCAAAGGCAGCACGCTGTTTTTGGCTTTGAATCTGCAATAAGCCCGACCATCTCTTTCAGACAGGCATTTGGCTGACCGATGCCTGTCTGAAAACGCATTATCCAACCTTGATTTTTAAAGAATACCCATGTATCCCGTCCTCCTCCCCCGCGGCCCCGTGATGGCCGATGTCAACACTTTCCAACTTACCGAGCAAGAAAAACAACGCCTGTG
This sequence comes from Neisseria canis, assembly GCF_900636765.1. Lineage (NCBI taxonomy): Bacteria > Pseudomonadati > Pseudomonadota > Betaproteobacteria > Neisseriales > Neisseriaceae > Neisseria > Neisseria canis. The sequence continues at coordinate 1,311,196 of NZ_LR134313.1, read as the reverse complement.
CGACCCTTCGGTCGGCGGCGTGATTTTGTTCCGCCGCAATTTTGAAAACGTGGCGCAGCTTAAAGAGCTGGTAAAAGAAATCAAAGCCTTGCGGTCGCCCGAACTGATTATCGCCGTCGACCACGAAGGCGGCCGCGTACAGCGGTTTATCGACGGCTTTACCCGCCTGCCCGCCATGAATGTGCTCGGCGAAATTTGGGATACGCAAAGCCCCGAAGCGGCCAAAGCGCAGGCCGAGCAAGTGGGTTGGGTATTGGCAACCGAATTGAGCGCGTGCGGCGTGGATTTGTCGTTTACGCCCGTGCTGGATTTGAACTGGGGGCAATGCGCCGTGATCGGCAACCGCAGTTTCCACGGCAACGCCGAAATCGTTACCGAGCTGGCACTGGCTTTACAGAAAGGCTTAAACAAAGGCGGCATGAAATCGTGCGGCAAACACTTTCCCGGCCACGGTTTCGTCGAAGGCGACAGCCACCACGTTTTGCCGCAAGACGACCGCAGTTTGAGCGAATTGGAAGCCGCCGACATCGTGCCTTTCCGCCGCATGAGCGCAGCAGGCATGGCGGCCGTGATGCCCGCGCATGTGGTTTACCCGCAAGTCGATAGCCAACCCGCTGGCTTTTCGGCCAAATGGCTGAAAGATATTCTGCGTGAAGACATCGGTTTCAACGGCGTAATTTTTTCAGACGACCTCACCATGGAAGGCGCATGTGGAGCGGGCAGCATCAAAGAGCGGGCAAAATTATCGTTTGATGCCGGCTGCGACATCGTGCTGGTGTGCAACCGCCCCGATTTGGTCGACGAATTGCGCAAAGGTTTCGAGATTCCGTCCAACCCCGCATTGGCCGACCGCTGGCAATACATGGCGAATACCTTAACGCCCGCCGAAGCCGAGGCTGTGATGACAAACCCCGATTTTCAAGCCGCACAAGCTGCCACCGCACAACTGGCTTCCCCCAAAGACACCGCCGGCGGCGTGAAAGTGGGCGAAGCTTTTTAAGCTCATCGCCTGCATCAGTTGTGAAAATAACCGAATGCCTGTCTGAAACCTACTTTCAGACAGGCATTCACTATGCACGGCAGCTTGACAAAACCGTCATTTAATATATAATTTTTATTATATAAATTTTAAAAAATATTTAACCCGACAACCCGGAGCATTGTTATGAAACGCAACGTAGGCGGCATCGACAAAATCATCCGCATCATCTTAGGCACAGCTTTAATCATTTTAGCGGCAACCAATGTCATCGGCTGGTGGGGCTGGCTGGGCATTATCCCGCTGGCAACCGGTTTAATGTCCAACTGCCTGCTCTACACCCTGCTCGGTATCAACACCTGCCCTACCGATAAGCAATAACCCCGCCATCCATTTAATCGTCATGAACAGCAAACTTCATGGCGATATTTATGTCCAACAAAAGCAGTACAAGGAAACATTATGCCTATTACCACCATCACCGCCGCCGACGCACAAAATAAGCTGCAAAACGGCGCCGTATTAATCGACATCCGCGGAGAAGACGAATACCGCCGCGAACGCATCGTAAACGCCCTGCTGCAACCATTCCCCCAATTGCAGCAGCAGGGCTTGCCCGCCGGAGCGCAACAGGCAGCCTGCGTGATTTTCCACTGCAAATCAGGCATGCGCACCCGAAATGCGGCAAATGCGTTAGCGCAATCCGCCGGCGCCAAAGAAGCATTTATTTTAGAAAACGGGCTGGAGGGCTGGAAAGCGGCCGGTTTCCCAACCCTGTTCAACGCCTCCCAACCATTGGAACTGATGCGTCAGGTTCAGATTGCCGCCGGCTCATTGGCATTGGCAGGCGCCGTGTTGGGTTGGCTTGCATCGCCCGCGTTTTACCTGCTGTGCGCATTTGTCGGCGCGGGCTTGCTAACCGCCGGCCTTACCGGCTTTTGCGGCATGGCGAGGCTGCTGATGCTGATACCGTGGAACCGCCGTTGAGCAGAAATATTCCCAGCCGCCGCACATTCCGCTATACAATCCGCTTTTTTGCTGTTGAACCAAGAGAATCAAAATGGAAGACAAGTTCTCCAAATACACCGAAGCCACCGCTTTTCTCAAGCTGATGGCCAACACCAACCGCTTGGCGGTATTGTGCAACCTGCAGGAACAGCGGCTGAATGTTACCGAGCTGGCCGCCCTCACCGGCCTGCCGCAGGCAGCCATGTCGAACCAATTGGCGCTGTTGCGCGAAGCGGGGCTGGTCGATTGCGAAGTGAACCACCGCGAGCGCTTATACTACATTACCGATAAGCGCGTTACCGACACCATCAAACTGCTCTACTCGTTTTTCTGCGAAGATAACGGAGAAGCAGAAAGCAAGTAACCGCAAACATGCCTGTCTGAACGCTTTCAGACAGGCATGTTTCTTTATGCCGCAGGCTTATTTCAACACCTCTGCAAACGCATTGGCCACATAATCCACATTCGATTCGTTCAAGCCCGCCACGCACATACGGCCCGAAGCCACTAAGTACACCGCAAACTCATCGCGCAAACGCTGCACCTGCTCCGGCGACAAACCGGTATAGCTGAACATGCCGCGCTGCTTGATAAAATAATCAAAGTTTTTGTCCGGCACCTTGCTCACCAACACATCATAAAGCTTTTGCCGCATCGCGCGGATACGGTCGCGCATCGCATAAACCTCGCCCTCCCATTGCGCAAACAGCTCCGGCGAATTCATCACATCCGCCGTTACATAGCCGCCATGCGCGGGCGGGCTGGAATAAATGCGGCGCACGGTAAATTTCAACTGGCCGAACACCAGCTGCGCCTCTTCTTCACTCGGGCAAACCACGCTCAAGCCGCCCACGCGCTCGCCGTAGAGCGACAAATTTTTTGAAAAAGAATTGCTGACAAACAAAGGCAGGCCCATCGACACCGCTTGGCGGATGGCATACGCATCGTCCGCCAGATTTTCACCGAAGCCCTGATACGCAATATCCATAAACGGAATCAGCTTGCGCATCTGCACCACTTCCAACAGCGCATCCCATTGTGCATGGGTTAAATCCACGCCGGTCGGGTTATGGCAGCAAGGATGCAGCAGCACAATGCTGTTTTCAGACAGGCCTAACAAAAACGTCAGCAATTCTTCAAATTTCACACCGCCGTCGGCCGCATCATAATAAGGATAAACACCCACCTCAAAACCCGCACCCTCAAAAATGCCGCGGTGGTTATCCCAAGTCGGATCGCTCACATAAACTTTGGCATCAGGAAACCAACGGCGCAAAAAATCCGCACCCACTTTCAAAGCCCCCGAGCCGCCCAAAGTCTGAATCGTCGCAACCCGGTTTTCCCCCAAAGCCGCACAATCCGCACCAAACAGCAGCTTCTGCACTCCGCTGCGGTAAGCGGCCAAGCCTTCCATCGGGAGATAGGGGCGCGGCTGCGGCACAGCCGCCCGCTTGGCTTCCGCCTGCTTCACACATTCCAATACCGGCAACTTGCCGTGTTCATCAAAATAAATACCGATACTCAGATTCACCTTCCCGCTGCGCGGATCGTTATTAAACGTTTCCACCAAGCTCAGAATCGGATCACCGGGATAAAATTCAACGTGTTGAAACATCATTTCTCCTTAATATTGGAAGTTTTACGGTTTTGATTATACGGGCACAGGCAGCAAAGCGGAAAGCATCATCATATTGTAATCATTACAGCCAAGCCGCTAATATAATCTCAACACCGGGCTGTTACCAAAACTTTACTCTGTAGGCCAATGATTCCATTTCAATCAAATTCGCTAATAAAATCATCTTACTATATTATTACCTTTTACATCTCATAATTTTTTTAACCATACAGCATGCCAAACAGAATACAAAAAGGAACTTTTCCGTTATTATCTTAACTAAATTTGCAAACTCTTTTTTAAATAACAATTATCGGAGTACACAATGAAACAACTGAAAACCTTAGTTCCTGCCGTATTGATGGTAACCGCTTTGGGCGCATGTTCTACATTCGGCAAAAAAGATGAGCCGAAAGCAGAACCCGCACCTGCCACCCAAGCCGCCGCACCCCAACCTGCCGCACCCGAGCAGCCGAAAACTCTTACCGTTGACTCTATCGACGGCAAAAAAGAAGTGGCTTACAAATGCGGCGACAAAGGCCAAAACAAGCTGAACGTAATGTACGGTTTCAAAGGTAACGACGTTGTTGTTGCCCAAGTAAAATACCAAGACAAACTGTCGCCCAACCTGCTGCGCATCGTTGACGACAACGACCAAAACAGCTTCTTCGGCAACGGCATCCGCTGGAGCGCCGGTAAAGCCGATGCAGCAACCGTTGACCAAGTAGACGGCAACATGCTGACCCAAGAAGGCGTTGAAGTGGTAAACGGCCAACAAACCCCCGTTTCCCAGATCGTAACCAAATACTGTGTATTGGATAAAGCGGCAACTGCCAAATTAAACAAAGCAGAAGCGCCTGCCAAAGGCAAAAAACCTGCTAAAAAAGGCAAAAAATAATAAGCGCCTGTAATAACAAATGCCTGTCTGAAAGTTTTCAGACAGGCATTTTTCATGAAACAGTTATTACATAAGTAGATTGATTATAGCGGCGCCACAGTAATTTTGGTCAACCCTCTTTCCACTCCTTTGGAATAACGGCGCGGGATATAAGCGCTCAATCCGCCGTTTTGCACCGTTGTTTCATAAGCACACACCAAGCGCTCCCGCTCATTCACGATTTCTTCATAATTTTCACCAAACTGAGGCGAAATGCGGGTAAACAGCCGCCACAGGATACGGCTGCCTTCAGGCAGGTTAAGCGTGGCGGAAATATGCGAGTTGCCTTCATCGCAGCCGACATGATGGCGGTCGGGATCAAAGTTTTCCCATGTTTCGGGAAAGTCCGCCGCATTCATAAAACCAAACAAGCGGTCATGGGCGCACACGCTTTGGCGCACATAAGGCCAAATGTTTTCACGCAGGAAAAACTGATCGGCAAAATGGCGCGATTCCAAAGGCTTTTTCAGATAGGCCTCAATCTTGCCCCTCATATCCGGCACCGCACCTGCCACCATGCCCCACAAGCCCGCCAAAATCAGCTCGGTGTGCGTACCCGCGTCGCGCATGGTGTGAAACAGCTTGCCGCTTTCCAGCCATGCCGCCACGGCTTTCGCTTCCCTCTGGGAAATCACCGAATCCGCATCGCGAAACAGCACATAAGCCGCATCCGCATCGTCCGCCGCCAGAAAACGCCAAAGCGTACCCGGCCAGCTTTGCAGCGTTTCATCCACCCGCACCACTTCCGCACCCGCCTCTTTCAAACGGCGGGCAACATGCTCCGGCACGCTCCCGTCAATATAAAAGCGGCATACCCAACCCGGATAAACCAGCGGGCACAGTTCGGCATTCATCACGGCCGGTTCGCCATACGCAGAACTTGTGCCGAAAAGCGAGAACGAAATGATTTTTTTGCCCGCTGTCTTCGGTTCGATTTTCGGCAGCTCGGGGCAGGTTCGGCCGTAAATTTCGTCTCTCAACTCCAACGCGCGCAAACCGTATTTGCCGCAACCCGCCCAATCTTTCTTGCCATCATAAGCATGTGACAAAGCATCGTGGGCATTGATGTGTTTCGGGTCGCGCTTCAGCACCTGCTTGGCATACTTAACCGCTTCATCCCACAAACCGCTTTTCACCGCCATCGTTGCCGCATCGCTCAACGGCGCGGTAGCGTTCGGCGCTAATTTATGCGCTTTCAAAGCTTCTTTCATCGCCTGTTGAAACTCGCCCGCCGCCGAATATTCCTTAAAACGGGCGGAAATTTTATTGAGCTGTTGCTGGATTTTTTGCTGCTGCGGCGTGAGCTGCTTCGGTTTCATGGGGAAACTCCGTTAAGATTGAATGCGTTTTCAGACAGGCATTCATTATGCCTGTCTGAAAAGAGATTAGATTGTGTTGAGGTTCGGATTAAATCTTAAGGTCAAACAATGAGTTGCCGAAAGATTCGGCAAAAGCCGTTTGCCTGCAAAAGTTTTCAGGCAGGCATATGAATGCCTGTCTGAAAACAAAACTACACGCCCAAATAACCTTCGCGGCTGCCCAGCCATCTAGCCAGATGCGCATCCACAATGTCCGGCTGCCCGGCAATCAGTTTTGGTGCAATATCGCGCGCCAATTCCAGCAGGCGCATGTCTTCTTCCAAATCAGCAAAACGCAGCATCGGCACCCCGCTCTGCCGCGCGCCGAGAAACTCGCCCGGCCCGCGGATATTCAAATCCTGACGGGCGATTTCAAAGCCGTCGGTATGCTCGTAAATCACTTTCAGGCGCGCTTTGGCCAGCTCGCTCAAAGGCTCGGCAAACAAGAGCACGCAGCTGCTCGCCGCGGCGCCGCGCCCCACTCTGCCGCGCAACTGGTGCAACTGCGACAAACCCATGCGTTCGGCATGTTCAATTACCATCAGGCTGGCATTCGGCACGTCCACACCCACTTCGATAACCGTAGTCGCCACCAACACATGGATTTTGCCTGCGGAAAAATCTTCCATCACGGCCGCTTTTTCCGCCGCTTTCATTTTTCCGTGCAGCAAACCTATATTCAGCATGGGCAAGGCCTGTTGCAGCTCGAGCTGCGTATCCACCGCTGTTTGCAGCTGCAGGGTTTCGCTTTCCTCAATCAGGGGGCACACCCAATATGCCTGTTGCCCTTTTTCACAGGTGCCGAGCACAAACTGCTCCACTTCCGCGCGCCGCAAGCTGTTGACCAAACGGGTTTTTACCGGCGTGCGCCCCGGCGGCAGCTCGTCAATCACCGACACATCCAAGTCGGCAAAAAAACTCATGGCCAGTGTACGCGGAATCGGCGTGGCGGACATCATCAGCTGGTGCACATCCTGCCCTTTGTTTTTCAAGGCCAAGCGCTGCGCCACGCCGAAACGGTGTTGCTCGTCTACAATCACCAAGCCCAAATTCTGAAACTGCACATCGTCTTGAAACAAAGCATGCGTACCGACCGCTATCTTGACTTCACCGCTTTCCAGCAGAGCCTTGGTTTGCTCTTTCATTTTCTTGCGCCCGCTGCCCGTGAGCCAAGCCACGTCCAAACCCAAAGCGCCAAACCATTGTTTGAACTTCATATAATGCTGCTCGGCCAGAATTTCGGTGGGCGCCATCACCGCCACTTGGAAGCCGGCTTCAACCGCGGTCAGCGCAGATAAAGCCGCCACAATGGTTTTCCCGCTGCCCACATCGCCTTGCAGCAGGCGGTGCATCGGGTGCGGCTGCCGCATATCCGAGCGGATTTCGTCCAGCATCCGCTTTTGCGCGCCGGTCAACCCAAACGGCAGATTTGCCAACAGTTTACCGCTCAGACTGCCATCGCCGTGCAAAGGTTTCGCCTGCCCGTTGATACGCTTTTGACGGGCAAACCGCATGGACAGCTGCTGCGCCAGCAATTCATCAAACTTCAACCGCTGCCACGCGGGCAAAGCACCGTCGGCCAAGCGCGTGATGCTGTATTCCGGCGGCGGCGCATGCAACAGGCGCAGGCTTTCGGCCAGGCCGGGCAGCTTCAATTCGGATAATAAAGCGTCCGGCAAAGTATCATGCAGCGACACCGCATCAAGCGCCGTTTGAATGATGCGGCGCAAAGTGGGCTGGTTCAGGCCGTTTACCGTGGGATAAACCGGCGTGAGGCTTTCAGACAGGCCTGTGTTTTCCGCATCCCTGATTTTCGGGTGAATCATCTCATTGCCGAAAAAACCGTGCTTGATTTCCCCCACCGCACGCACCCGCCGCCCCTGCGCCAGCTGCTTCTGGGTGCTGGCATAAAAATGAATAAACCGCAAAAACAACACTTTGCCCGCATCATCCCGAATCTGCACAATCAGCTGCTTGCGCGGCTTAAACTGAACATCCTGCCGCACTACCACGCCTTCAACTTGGCAAGACACGCCCAAAGGCGCATCCGCAATCGGCGTAATATGCGTTTCATCTTCATAACGCAGCGGCAAATGCAGCACCACGTCCCACGCGCTGTGCAAGCCGAGCTTTTCCAGCTTCTGCGCAGCAGTGTCCGTGATTTTCAGCAGTTTTTTCGTTTCAGGCGTCATCGGTTTACGGCATTAACACATTAAAAACAGATACTTTCAAATCCATCCATGCTTTCAGACAGGCATTCCCGATGCCTGTCTGAAACATCAGCATTCCCAAACACGCTTCAACATCAACGCCAAAGCAGGCAAATCATCTTCCGTCAGCCCCGTGCTGTTGTCGCAGAAAAAAACCCTGTCTTTATGCTGATCAAAAAAACCTTCCAAATCATCCAAAGCCAGCCAGCTTTCCCCTTCCCTGCCGTTCTGTTCCAACCAAGCCAGAATCTCACGCTCCCGCACACCCTTTTCCGTCTTTTTGCGGAACACCGGCTTACGGAACACCGGCGTCGCCCCGACAATCCGCCGCCCGAACCCGGGCGAAAACAGCACCTGCAATTCCGCCAACCCGCGCCCTTCCCGCCAAGACGAAGACACCACAACATCAATATCCGCATACTCCGGCCTGCTCAAAAATGCTTCCAACACAGGCACTTGGCTGAAACAATCCGCCTTCTTCTTAAACGGCCACGGATGCAGCACCCCATCAAAATCCAAAAACAAAACCATATTTGCAGCCTTGCGTTTAAAACCCGTTTTCCATCATTATCTGCCCCGGCACGCGGTTGCGGTGCATGGCGAAGCCCATGTCGAGCAGGGCTTGGAAGGTGTCTTTCACCATGGCGGGGTTGCCGCAGATCATGAAACGGGTGTCGGCAGGGGTGAACTGCATACCGAATGCGGCGGCGAGTTCGCCGTTTTTCAAGAGTTCGGGCAGGCGTTTGCCGAGTGTGCCTTCGGTGGTTTCGCGGGTAACAACGGGGACGAAATGCAGTTTGTGGAAATGTTCTTCAATCAGCGGATGCTCGGCAAGGGCGGCAATTCGGTCGTTGAAAATCAGTTCATCGGCATAAGATACCGAATGGGCAAGCGCCAGGCGGTCGAAGCGTTGCCAGATTTCGGGCTGCTCCAAAATGGATAAAAACGGTGCGATGCCCGAGCCAGTGCAGAGCATCACCAAGTCTTTGCCGTCGGGGAAACGTTCGGGCAGCAGGAAGCCTGTGGCGTTTTTGTCGAGCAGAATGGTGTCGCCCTCTTTCATTCCCGCCAATTTGGCCGACATGGGGCCGCCTTGTATCAATACGGCGAAATATTCGAGTGTGTCGGCGTATTCGGCGGAAACAACGGAGTAGGCGCGCCAGATAAAGCCTTCGCCGTCGCGGAATCCGAGGCGGGAAAACTGGCCGGCGGAAAAGCGGTAGCTTTCGGGGCGGGAGATGGCGAATGTGATGAGCTTGGGTGTGTGGTGCTTAACCGACAGAACGGTTTCTTCTGTGTATTTGGCCTGGGGTGGGGCTGCCATGAATATATCCTTTTAATTTATGTGTGTGGTTTTCAGACAGGCATTATACCGAATGCCTGTCTGAAAAGCGGTAGCGCGGCGAAACTTAACATTTCATCGTGCGCCTGCCTGCTTTTTGCTTATTCGCAATAGTTTGCCTGCTGGGTTGCCGCGCCGCCGTAAAAACAGTTGCGTAAAAGCAAATTTCATATGCTCTTTAGATTAAACAAAAATGCCGCTTTGCCAGCGCGCCGCTCTTTTTTATAATAGGCATGCCTGTCTGAAAATACGGGTGGCCGTTTCGCCAAACCAAGAATGTTCTGCCACAGCTTTTTAGTGCGAAGAATCTGCGGCAGAAAATTTTTGAATTCAGAAAGTGATTTATGTTACCCAGCATCCCTTTGCACAAGGATATTGTGCGCCCTCCGGAAACCATTTTGGTCAACATCACCCCGCAAGAGAGCCGTGTGGCGATTGTTGAGGAAAACAATATTTGCGAGCTGCATATCGAGCGCAACAGCGGCCACAGCTTGGTAGGCAATATTTATTTGGGCATTGTGCGCCGCGTATTACCGGGCATGCAGAGCGCGTTTATCGACATTGGTTTGGAGCGCGCTGCGTTTCTGCATATTGTCGATGTATTGGAGCAGCGGCAGAACCCGGATGCCGACCAGCGCATCGAGCATATGCTGTTTGAAGGGCAAACCGTTTTGGTTCAAGTAATTAAAGACCCGCTCAACAGCAAGGGCGCGCGGCTTTCCACCCAAATTTCGCTGGCCGGCCGTTTTCTCGTGCATCTGCCGCAAGACAACCACATCGGCATTTCCCAGCGTATTGAAGACGAAGACGAGCGCAACCAGCTCCGCCAGCGCTTGGAAAACCTGCTGCCCAAAGAAAACCACGGCGGCTACATCATCCGTACCAGCGCCGAAACGGCCACCGATGCCGAACTGCAGGCCGATATCGAATATCTGACCAAAGTGTGGGCGAATATCCAGTACCAAGCCAAAACGCTGCCCGCGGAAACGATGATTTACCAAGACCTGCCTTTGTCGCTGCGCGTGTTGCGCGACATGTTCAGCGACAATACGGTCAAAATCCTAGTTGATTCCAAAGAAAACCACCAGAAAATGTGTGAATTCGCCGCCCAATATGTGCAAGGTGCGGCCGAGAAAATCGAATGGTTCACGGGTGAACGGCCTTTGTTTGAAACCCATAATGTGGAGCAGGAAATCAACCGCGCCCTGCAACCGCGCGTTTCGCTCAATTTCGGCAGCTACCTGATTATCGAATCCACCGAAGCGATGACCACCATCGACGTGAACACCGGCGGCTTTGTCGGCGCGCGTAATTTTGACGAAACCATTTTCAAAACCAACCTCGAAGCCTGCCATGCCATCGCACGCGAGCTTCGTTTGCGCAATATCGGCGGCATTGTGATTATCGATTTTATCGATATGGTGTCGGAAAGCCACCGCGAGGCCGTGTTACAGGAGTTGGCCAAAGCCTTGAGCTTTGACCGTACACGGGTAACGCTCAACGGCTTCACCAGCCTCGGCCTGGTCGAGCTTACCCGCAAACGCACGCGCGAAAGCCTGAACCATGTGCTGTGCGAACCCTGCCCCACCTGCCAAGGGCGCGGCCGCCTGAAAACGCCGCAAACCGTGTGCTACGAAATCCAGCGCGAAATCGTGCGCGAAAGCCGCCGCTTCGATGTGAAGCAGTTCCGCATTCTCGCCTCGCCCGAAGTGATTGATTTGTTTTTAGACGAAGAATCCCAATCGCTCGCGCTGCTGATCGACTTTATCGGCAAACCGATTTCGCTGGCGGTGGAAAACAGCTACACGCAAGAGCAATATGATGTGGTGCTGATATAAGGCATCCATAAACAATGCCTGTCTGAAAGCTTGCGCCGCGCAAAACCTACGTTGCTTGTTTTCAGACAGGCATTGTTGTTGCAACCGTTTGTTTAGAAACGCGGCAGCGTCCAAGCCACCCTGTGCGCCCACAAACGCAAAGCGTAGCCGGCAACCAGCAGCACATTCAACACCAGCGGATTAATCCAGCCCAGCATATTCAGAAAATACATTGCCAGGCTGATGATCACCGCCACCGTACCGTAAAAATCCTTACGCAAAATCATAGGAATATCGTTCACCAACATATCGCGTACAATTCCGCCGCCCACCGCCGTGATAAATCCGAGCATTACCACGCCGAAAATATTCAAGTCCAGCGACAAACCCAATTGCGCCCCGGTAATCGTAAACGCCACCAAGCCTAAAGAATCCGCCCACACAAACACGGCCGCCAGCTCCCGCTTCCTGCTTTTCTGCAACTTAAACAGCCAAGCCAGCAGCAAAGTGATGCCGATAACCACCCATGCCGTGTTCTGGGTAAACACCAGCGGAATGCGCCCGATAATGGCATCACGCATAATCCCTCCGCCCACCGCCGTAAGCAAAGCAAGAATCAGCACACCCAGCATATCCAAACGTTTGCGTACGCCGACCAGATAGCCGGATAAAGCAAACGCAGCAGTGCCGATAATATGGATGATTTCCGTGGTTGTCATAATAACCGAACAGCAAATAAAAAAGGATTAAGGATTATAGTGAATCAACTTAACTTTTGCTACGCCGTTGCCGCGCCTTGCCGTACTGTACTGTCTGCGGCTTGCTGCCTTGTATTAAAAATGTGTTGATTAACTATAGTGAAAACGAACCGGCACAATATCCATGCCTGTCTGAAAAAGTTTTTCAGACAGGCATGATAAAACCGGCTACCCCTATCAACCGATACAAAAAAGCGCTGCTTTTTAAGCAGCGCTTTTTGCATTCAACAATTATTTGTCGTCTTTTACTTCAGTGAAGTCGGCATCTACCACATCGTCATCGGCTTTCTTAGCTGAAGCGGATGCGTCATCCGCCTGACCTGCACCGGCAGCACCTTGGGCTTCCGATTGCGCTTGAGCATACACAATCTCACCCAGTTTTTGACTGGCAGTACCCAAAGCTTCAGCTTTAGCGTCGATTTCAGCCTTGTCTTCGCCTTTAACTGCTTCTTCAGCGGCTTTCACGGCATCTTCGATTTTGGCTTTTTCATCTGCGTCCAACTTATCGCCGTGCTCGTCCAATGACTTTTTCACTGAGTGAATCAGAGCTTCGGCTTGGTTGCGTGAAGATACGAGTTCGGTCAGTTTTTTATCCTCTTCGGCATTGGCTTCGGCATCTTTTACCATGCGTTCGATTTCTTCCTCGCTCAAACCTGAAGAACCTTGGATGGTAATTTTCGCTTCTTTGCCGGTGCCTTTGTCTTTGGCAGACACATGCAGAATACCGTTGGCATCAATATCGAAGGTTACTTCGATTTGCGGCATGCCGCGCGGTGCAGGTGCGATGTCGCCCAAGTTGAAGTTACCCAGCGATTTGTTGGCAGAAGCGCGCTCGCGTTCGCCTTGCAGCACATGGATGGTTACCGCGCTTTGGTTGTCTTCGGCGGTTGAGAACACTTGCGACGCTTTGGTCGGAATGGTGGTGTTTTTGTTGATGAGTTTGGTCATCACACCGCCCATGGTTTCGATACCGAGCGACAGCGGGGTTACGTCGAGCAGCAATACGTCGCTGCGGCCACCGCCCAATACTTCGCCTTGGATCGCTGCGCCCAAAGCCACGGCTTCGTCGGGGTTCACGTCTTTGCGTGGCTCTTTGCCGAAGAAAGCTTTAACGGCTTCTTGTACTTTCGGCATACGGCTTTGACCGCCCACCAGAATTACGTCATCAATGTCGCCCACGCTCAAGCCGGCATCTTTTACGGCTACGCGGCAAGGCTCGATAGAGCGTTCGATCAGGTCTTCAACCAAGCTCTCGAATTTGGCGCGGGTGATTTTCATTGCCAAGTGTTTCGGGCCGGTGGCATCCATGGTGATGTACGGCAGGTTAACTTCGGTTTGTTGGCCGCTGGACAATTCGATTTTGGCTTTTTCGGCCGCTTCTTTCAGGCGTTGCAGTGCCATCACGTCTTGTTTCAGATCAATGCCTTGTTCTTTTTTGAATTCGGAAATGATGTAGTCGATCAAGCGTTGGTCGAAGTCTTCACCGCCCAAGAAGGTGTCGCCGTTGGTGGCCAGCACTTCAAATTGTTTTTCACCGTCCACATCGGCGATTTCGATGATGGAAATATCGAATGTGCCGCCGCCCAAGTCGTAAACGGCAATTTTACGGTCGCCTTTATTGCCTTTGTCCATACCGAAAGCCAATGCGGCGGCGGTCGGCTCGTTGATGATGCGTTTTACGTCCAAACCTGCGATGCGGCCGGCATCTTTGGTGGCTTGGCGCTGGCTGTCGTTAAAGTAAGCAGGCACGGTAATCACAGCTTCGGTAACTTTCTCGCCCAAATAAGCTTCGGCTGCCTCTTTCATTTTACGCAACACTTCGGCAGAAACCTGCGGCGGAGACAATTCTTTGCCTTGCGCTTTCACCCAAGCATCGCCGTTTTGCGCTTTGATAATTTCGAAAGGCATCAAATCGATGTCTTTTTGCACTTCTTTGTCTTCGAATTTATGGCCGATTAAGCGTTTGGCGGCATAAATTGTGTTTTTCGGGTTGGTTACGGCTTGGCGCTTGGCAGGCGCACCCACCAATACTTCGTTGCCGTCTAAATAAGCAATAACAGAAGGTGTGGTACGCGCACCTTCGGCATTTTCAATTACGCGTGTTTGGCCGCCTTCTGAGATAGCGACACATGAGTTGGTTGTACCTAAGTCGATACCGATTACTTTTGCCATTATTTATAGCTCCTTAAAATTTAGAATACTGTTTGGCTCTTACAGCCTTGTTCGGTGTGTTAAATAAGGCTTGCCGATTGTTTTTCAAGTGTGGATAACTACTTTTTAATGAAATTTAATAACTAATCAATCCAAGCAGTTATACACATTTACTGCTTTACCTGATGACCTCTTTAATCAGAAGTTAATCAGGCTTCCCCACCTTTGGCTACGGTTACCATCGCAGGCCGCAATACACGGTCGGCCAATGTATAACCTTTTTTCATAACATTAACGACGGTGTTCGGCTCTTGATCGCTCTCTACCATCTGCATGGCTTGGTGGTGGTGCGGATCAAGCTTGTCGCCCGGTTGGGGGGTGATTTCTTTAATTTGGGTTGCATCAAACGCTTTGTTTAATTCATTTAGCGTCATCTGCACACCCATTTTCAATGCTTCAAAGTTGCCGCTCTGATCCAGCAGCGCCATTTCCAGATAATCTTTTACCGGCAACATTTCAGCCGCAAATTTTTGCCCTGCGAATTTATGGGTAGCCAAAATTTCTTCTTGATGGCGGCGGCGCAGGTTTTGCTCACTTGCCAAGCCGCGCAGCTGCTCTTCTTTTAGCTGCTCTTCAAGCGCTGCTACTTTGGCTTGCAGCTCTTCATAAGTGGGCGGTTCTTGGTTTTCTGCCGGTTCGGGTTGCTGCTCTGCCGATTCAACGTTATCCACGCCGTTTTCCACATTTTCGGCTGAATTTTCTTCTGGGTATTGGGTTTGTTCTGTCATGTTTCGTCCCTTACGGAATAAAGAGGAAAATTTCATAGCGTTCTCTATAAAACGATGCACCTTATATAAGGCTCCCTTCCCGGGTTTCAAGAGGCGCTTTTTCTATCACGCCGCATCATGCCTGTCTGAAAGCCTTTTTCAGGCAGGCATTGGTAAATGAACGATAATAAATGTGGAAATTTCTTGGAAAAAAGCGCCTTGCCCTTTAAAATAAGAACCAAAGTGCGGCTATCTGACAATAGATAGCTTGTTTATTGATAATTGAATATATGGATAACAAATGATTGAATTTGCCTACGCCGCAGATGCTGCCGCCCAACCCAACATGCTGATGCAGTTTGCTCCGCTGATTCTGATTCTTGTGGTTTTCTATTTTCTGATTATGCGCCCCCAACAGAAAAAATTTAAAGCCCATCAAGCCATGTTGGCCGAACTGAAAAGCGGCGACCGCGTATTGTTGGCTTCCGGTTTCGTAGGCCGCATCGTTCGCTCCGATGATAAATTTTTTACCGTTGAAATCGCCAGAAATGTTGAGGTTCAGGTAGAGCGCAACGCTGTTGCCAGCAAGCTCGAAGCCTAATCTTTATTATCAGGCCGCAGCCGGTGCATACCGGCCTTGCGGCTGTTTGTCTTTATAAACCATGAAGATTGACTTATGAACCGTTATCCGCTTTGGAAATACCTGCTGATTCTGACCACCATTATTTTGGGGTTGCTCTACACTATACCCAATTTTTTCGGTGAAACGCCGGCCGTTCAAGTTTCCACCAACCGGCAATCGATCGTTATCAGCAGCCAAACAGAAAACCGCATCAAAGCGGCATTGCAACAAGCCAACATACCTTCCGACGGCATATTGATTGCAGACAATTCGCTGCGTGTAAAGTTTAAAGATACCGACACGCAAATCAAGGCCCGCGACGTTATCGAAAAAACATTGGGCGACGGCTATATCACAGCTCTAAACCTGATTCCCAACAGCCCCGACTGGATGGCCAAAATCAAAGCCAATCCGATGTTTTTGGGCTTGGACTTGCGCGGCGGCGTGCATTTCACCATGCAAGTGGATATGAAAGCCGCGATGCAGAAAACCTTTGAACGCTACGCAGGCGACATCCGACGCGAACTGCGCCGTCAGAAAATCCGTGCTGGCAATATCGTTCAAAGCGACAACAACATCGCCGTTCCTTTCCAAAACGAAGCCGATCTAAACAAAGCTCAAAAAGAGCTGCAAAAAATCTTACCCCAAACCACACTGACCAGCGACGGCAACCGGCTGATTCTCACCCTGTCTGAAGAAGTGGTTAACCAAATCCGCTCCGATGCGGTCAAACAAAACATTGCTACCCTGCACAACCGCGTCAACGAGCTGGGCGTGGCGGAACCCGTTATCCAGCAGGCAGGTGCCGACCGTATTGTGGTGCAGCTGCCCGGTGTGCAAGATACTGCGAAAGCCAAAGACATTATCGGCCGCACCGCCACACTGGAAGTGCGTATGGTCAATGATGATCCTGTTTTATTCCAGCAGGCGGTTTCCGGCAATGTGCCTGCCGGTTATGATTTGCTGTATACCGGCGGCGAACAACCCCATCCCGTATTGGTCAACCGCCAGGTCGAGCTGACCGGCGACAACATCAATGATGCCCAACCCAGCTTCAATGAAAACGACCAACCTGCCGTGAGCATTAATTTCGACAGCACCGGCGCTGCGATTTTTGCAGACCTGACCCGTCAAAATGTGCAAAAACGCATGGCCATGGTATTGATTGACCAGGGCAAAGCGGAAGTGGTTACCGCGCCTACCATTAACGAACCGATCACCGGTGGGCGCACCATCATTTCCGGCAGCATGACCAGCGCAGAAGCCCATGATATTTCTCTGTTATTGCGCGCGGGCTCTCTGGCCGCTCCGATGGAAATCGTGGAAGAACGCACCATCGGCCCTTCTATGGGTAAAGAGAATATTGAAAAAGGCTTCAATTCAACTTTATGGGGCTTTTTGGTAGTAGCCGTGTTTATGGTGGTTTATTACCGCGTATTCGGTATTTTTTCAGTGGTTGCACTCAGCGCAAACCTATTGTTTCTGATAGCTATTTTATCAGCCCTACAAGCAACTTTGACCTTGCCCGGCATTGCGGCCATCGCCTTGACGCTGGGTATGGCCATCGACTCTAACGTGTTGATTAACGAGCGTATCCGCGAAGAATTAAGGGCAGGCAAAAAAGCGCAAACTGCCATTAATGAAGGCTACAAACACGCTTGGGCAACCATTGTCGACTCAAACATCACCTCGTTAATCGCCGGCCTCGCCTTACTGATTTTCGGCTCGGGCCCGGTTCGCGGTTTTGCCGTTGTGCACTGTATCGGTATTCTTACCTCAATGTATTCTTCGGTAGTGGTTTCACGCGCCCTGTGTAATCTTTGGTACGGAAACCGCAGAAACTTGAAGACCATTGCTATCGGTATTAAAAATCCGGTTGCCGTTAAAGCTGCAAACGTAGATGCTGCCGATACAGAATAAGGAGTAATTCATGGAACTGTTTCACTTTAAACGCGACATTCCGTTTATGAAATACGGTAAGCTCACCACATTTATTTCCTTGCTTACCTTTGTACTTGCGGTCTTTTTCCTGTTTACCAAAGGCCTGAACTTTTCCGTAGAATTTACCGGCGGCACGGTAATGGAAGTGCAGTACAGCAAGCCGGCGGAAATCAACAAAGTGCGGCAAGATTTAAACGTACTCAAGCTTGGCGAAGTGCAAGTGCAAGCTTTGGGCAGCAACCGCCATGTGATGATACGGTTGCCGAATAAAGAAGGGGCAACTTCCGCAACCCTCTCCAACCAGGTAATGAACATCCTGAAAAAAGACGATCCTCAAGTGAGCTTGCGCCAAGTTGAATTTATCGGCCCGCAAGTGGGTGATGAATTGGTACAAAACGGTTTGATCGCCTTATCCATTGTGATTATCGGCATCATCATGTACCTCTCGGTACGGTTTGAATGGCGGTTTGCCGTATCTGCCATCATTGCCAACATGCACGACGTGATTATTATTTTAGGCTTTTTTGCATTCTTCCAATGGGAATTCTCTTTGACCGTATTGGCCGGTATCCTCGCTGTTTTAGGCTATTCGGTTAACGAATCGGTTGTGGTATTCGACCGCATCCGTGAAAACTTCCGAAAAGGCAGTATGCGCAATAAAAGCGTGCCCCAAATCATCGACAACGCCATCACCGCCACCATGGGCCGCACGGCCATTACACACGGCTCTACCGAAGCCATGGTGCTGGCCATGCTGATTTTTGGCGGCAGCGCGCTACATGGTTTTTCTTTGGCGCTGACCATCGGCATCATATTCGGCATCTACTCATCCGTATTAGTAGCCAGCCCCTTATTGATCATGTTCGGCCTGAGCCGTGAGAACTTGGCAAAACCTCAAAAGGCCAAAGAAGAAGCGGTGGTATAAAGGGCACAGCCCCGCAACCGACGCAGCATGATGCCTGTCTGAAAACGATTTTCAGACAGGCATTTCTATTATTTCGATATTCGGCACCAATGCTCATAAATCAAAAAGCCGGCGCCTTCCCGTCATGCTCATGTTTGACCCGTATATCTCCAAACTTTTCTGAAATTTAAGATACTCAGAAATTTTTAACGTGATAAATCCGATCAATATAAAGGTAAATTTAAAATGCCTGTCTGAACAATTCAGACAGGCATTTACAGTGCAATCGCGCTTTCCGGCGCTATTGATGTTTAGCTGTTACACGATACCTTGTGCCAACATAGCATCTGCTACTTTCTTAAAGCCGGCGATGTTCGCACCATTCACATAGTTGACATAGCCGCCTTCAGAGCCGTTGGCCAGGCAATTTTCATGGATGTTTTCCATAATGTTGAACAGGCGTTGATCCACTTTGCCTCGCTCCCAAGACAAGCGGATATTGTTTTGGCTCATCTCCAAACCCGAAGTGGCCACACCGCCTGCATTAGAGGCTTTACCCGGCGCATAAAGGATTTTCGCATTCACAAATGCTTCAACCGCCCCTAAAGTGGAAGGCATATTGGCACCCTCCGCCACGCAGAAGCAGCCGTTAGACAACAAGGTTTTAGCATTGCTTTCATCCAATTCGTTTTGCGTTGCGCAAGGCAGGGCAACATCGCACACCACTCCCCACGGTTTTTGGTCGGCAAAATATTGCAAACCTTGCTCTTTTGCATAAACAGACAAACGTTCGCGGCGGACTTCTTTCAGTTCGATCAAAGCGGCCAATTGTGCTTCGGTCATACCCTGGTCGCCAAAAAGTACAAAGCCGTTGGAGTCAGAAACAGTCAGCACTTTTGCGCCCAATTGGATGGCTTTTTCGGCAGCATATTGCGCCACATTACCCGAACCGGAAACCACCACTTTCTTGCCGGCCATGCTGTCGCCTTTGGTTTTCAGCATGCTGTCTGCAAAATAAACCGTGCCGTAGCCTGTTGCTTCAGGGCGGATCAAGCTGCCGCCGTAGCCCAAGCCTTTACCGGTCAACACAGAAGTGAACTCGTTGGCAATGCGCTTGTATTGGCCGAATAAGTAACCGATTTCACGCCCGCCTACACCGATATCGCCCGCAGGCACATCAGTATTGGCGCCGACGTGACGGTAAAGCTCAGTCATAAACGCTTGGCAGAAGCGCATCACTTCTCCGTCGCTCTTACCTTTCGGGTCAAAGTCAGAGCCGCCTTTACCGCCGCCCATAGGCAGAGTGGTCAAAGCATTTTTAAATACTTGCTCGAAAGCCAAAAATTTCAACACACCCAAGTCTACAGTCGGGTGGAAGCGCAAGCCGCCTTTATAAGGACCGATAGCCGAGTTCATTTGAACGCGGTAGCCGCGGTTAACCTGCACTTTGCCTTGGTCATCCACCCAAGAAACACGGAACATAATCACCCGCTCAGGCTCTACAAGACGCTCCAATAAACCCTGGGCGGTATATTTAGGATTTTTCGCCAAGAAAGGAGCCAAACTGCCAAACACTTCTTCAACTGCTTGGTGAAATACAGATTGGTTGGGGTCGCGTTTTTTGATTTGTTCGAATAGATTATTTAGATTTACCGACATGGTATTTTCCTTAAGATGAAAGAGAGGTTAACAAAGCTGTGAAATAAATTTACAGTACCTATAAATATAAACCTGTTACATGGCTTTGCCAAGAAAAAAATACGAAAAATTGTCAACATTTTAAATTTGCATCATTTCCGGTTTTGGCAGTTAACAATCCAAAAAATTTCTATTTGATAGATTATTTTAAAATTTATTCAAAATTAAATTTAAAAACTCATCCAAATAAACATCCGGAAATTTTTTTTCAAAAAAACCAACATAAATTTGACTTAAAACAGATAAATTAAATGCCCATTATTCTCATAGAAAAGCACTCGGAAAATCCACGCAACCGGTCAATCAAACAATTTCTCCGGCCCCAACCAAGTAATAAAACATCTATATTTTACTGACCGAATTAATAGCAATGTTACAATACCACTTTATCTGCCACCCCTTCCCTCAAACCACCAAAGGAATATTATGAAAGCCTACCAAGATCTGATGCGCCATGTACTCGACCACGGCACAGACAAAGCCGACCGCACAGGCACAGGCACGCGCTCGGTGTTCGGCTATCAGATGCGTTTTAATTTAAGTGAAGGCTTTCCGCTGTTGACCACCAAAAAGCTGCACTTACGCTCCATTATTCACGAACTTTTATGGTTTTTAAAAGGCGATACCAATATCAAATATCTGAAAGACAATAATGTTTCCATTTGGGATGAGTGGGCGGATGAAAACGGCGACCTCGGACCGGTTTACGGCTACCAGTGGCGAAGCTGGCCTGCGCCCAACGGCAAACATATCGATCAAATTTCCAACCTGATCCAACAAATCAAGAGCAATCCCGACAGCCGCAGGCTGATTGTTTCTGCTTGGAATCCCGCGCTGGTGGATGAAATGGCTCTGCCGCCCTGCCACACCATGTTTCAATTTTATGTGGCCGACGGCAAACTTTCATGTCAGCTTTACCAACGAAGTGCCGATATTTTCTTGGGTGTGCCGTTCAACATTGCCAGCTATGCTTTGTTGACCATGATGGTAGCGCAGGTTTGCGGTTTGCAACCGGGTGAATTTATCCATACATTCGGCGATGCCCATCTTTACAGCAACCATTTCGAGCAGGCAGAACTTCAATTAAGCCGAGAGCCCCGCTCCCTACCTCAAATGATGTTGAACCCGAATGTCAAAGATTTGTTTGAATTTAAGTTTGAAGATTTTGAATTGAGCGGCTATGACCCGCATCCGCATATCAAGGCTCCGGTTGCCGTATAAACCTGAATGTATTTTAAGCAGCCCGAAAACTTAATCATTGGTTTGACTATAACAATGCCTGTCTGAAAGCTTGGCTTATCACAAGCTTTCAGACAGGCATATTCCATTAAGCGGTTACAGCTCGTACCGACTTATTTTCTCACAAACGCGTTACGCTCAGCACACCTTTAACTTCACTCAAGCTGGCCAACACACGCGGCAATTCGTTAACCTGCTTCACTTCCAGCGTAAACCGCATGCTGGCTTCCAAATCACGGGATTGGGTTTGAACGGCGGTAACATTGATTTTATGACGCATCAACGTTTCGGACACATCGCGCAATAAACCGCTTCTGTCTTGCGCACGCACCTCGATATCCACCGCAAACACTTGTCCGTCTTGTATCTGCGCCCAGGAAGCCGGCAGCACTTTATCGGGAGATTGCTTGGCCAAATGCTGGAAAGACGGGCAATTCGGGCGGTGAACCGAAATACCGCGTTCGCGCGTAACAAAGCCGATAATGTCATCGGGCGGTGCCGGTTTGCAGCATTTGGCCAAGGTGGTAAACAAGCCGTCTTCACCGTCAATGAGAATACCGTTTTTATTGTCCGACTTAATTTTCGAACGCTTGACAATGCTGGTTTCGCTCACTTGCACAGGCGGCGGTTCGTTCAACATGCCGCAGGCTTTCTGTATCGCGCGCGGCGTGATTTCGCCCTGACCGATGGCGGTATACAGATCGTCGATTTTTTTGAACCCGAGCTTCTCGCTCAACTCTTGCTGATTAGGCTTGGGCGAAGTTTTGGCCAATACTTTTTCAAACTGCGCTTTGCCGTTCTCGCGCACGGCCTCTGCATTCTGCTGGCGGATATAGGCACGGATCTTGCTGATGGCCCGCGGGCTTTTTACCCAGCCTTCATAAAGCCAGTTTACCGACGGCGCGCCTTCTTTCGCGGCAATGATTTCCACGCGCTGGCCGTTTTCCAGCGGTGTGGAAAGCGGCACAATCTGCCCGTCTACCTTCGCTCCCCGGCAGCGGTTACCCAAATCAGAGTGCAATGCGTAAGCAAAATCTATCGGCGTTGCGCCTGTCGGCAACGAAAACACTTTTCCGTGGGGCGTCAGCACATAAATCGTGTCGTTGAACAATTCGGTCTGGAAAGCGGAGGCAAGATCTTCCTGATCGCTTTCGGCCATATTTTCACGCCAATCCAAAAGCTGACGCAACCATGCGATTTTCTG
Organism: Neisseria canis; assembly: GCF_900636765.1. Taxonomy (NCBI): domain Bacteria; kingdom Pseudomonadati; phylum Pseudomonadota; class Betaproteobacteria; order Neisseriales; family Neisseriaceae; genus Neisseria; species Neisseria canis. The sequence goes on along the minus strand of NZ_LR134313.1, from coordinate 1,288,643 downwards.
CTCGTAAGCGTTATCGCCCTTCCCTCCCTCTTTATAACGCCAGTGCGCCGCCACACCGAATTCGTTGAACTGGTGCATTTCAAAGGTGCGTATCTGCACTTCCACGCCTTTGTCTTCCGGCCCCACAATCACGGTATGCAGGCTTTTATAGCCGTTGCCTTTCGGATAAGCAATGTAGTCGTCGAACTCACCCGGTATCGGCTGCCACAAACTGTGCACAATGCCGAGCGTGGTGTAACACTCCGGCACGGTATCGACCAAAATCCGCACGGCCCGGATATCATACAAACCGTCAAAACCGATCTTCTTTTTAACCATTTTTTTATAAATGGAATAGATATGCTTGGGGCGGCCGGCCACATCGTAATGGATATTGTATTTGTCCAGCTCGGCGCGCAAAATATTGAGAAAATTTTCAATATATTCCAAGCGCTCGGTACGCTTTTCATCCAACAGATTGGCAATTTCTTTATATTTTTCAGGATTTTGATGTCTGAAACCCAAATCTTCCAGCTGCCATTTGAGCTGCCATACGCCCAAACGGTTGGCCAGCGGGGCAAAAATATCCAAGGTTTCTTTGGCTATCGCCCGTTTTTTTTCACTATCAGGCAAACGGCATAAATATTGCATTGTGCGGGTGCGCAGCGCCAGCTTAATCAACACCACCCGGATATCCGACACCATAGCCAACAGCATTTTCCGCATTGTTTCGGCCTGCTCCGCCCGCTCCTCAGGTGTAGCCAAGTTATCGACTTTGGCAAAATGCGTCAGCTTTTGGATTTCATCGATACCTTTCACCAAATCACATATTTGCTTACCGCACGTTTCGGTAACTTTCTCCTGCCAGTTTTCGCAAAAAGAGGAAATATCCGTGAGGATGGTGGCTGCCACGGCATCCGGCAGCAAGTCCATCTCAGAAACCATTTGAGCCGCACCCAATAAATTGCTGATCAGTAATTCTCCGGTATGCGTTACAGCATTTTCGGGATAGCATTCTTCGGCCAAAACCAACGCCGATTTCAACAGCTTTTGATGGTTTTCAGACAGGCCTTTGAGATAAATATCAAACCATTCGCGATATTTATCCAAATCCATAGCGAGACTGCTTACGTTGGATATGCTTGTCATGGTTTTTTCCCGATAGTGTTTCTGAGGAAGATTATTGTAGCGTTAAGCATTCGCTAAATCCAGCCGCAGGCAAGCCGGCAGCACTACATACAAACCATCTTTCAACAAACGGAAAAATCCGACCATGATGCACAGGGTCGGATTTGTCATTGGAAATACCGGTTGGTTAGCCTAAGTTGCGCTCTACTTCAACCAAAGAGCGGCGGGCCAGCGCCAGATTGGACTTGGATTTATCCAATACGGAATAAAGGAACAAACCGTCGTGGTTTTTCAACGGGCGGAGCAAATGGTATTGCTTGCCCAAAGTGATCAGAATATCTTCGATAACATCATCCATGCCCAACATTTTCATGGTTTTCATTTTAGAAGAAACCACCTCGGTATTACCGGCAGCCGCAATTTCCAAATCTACGGAAGGCGAACCGCCACCTGCCAAAAGCATTCCGCTGGCATAATCAACCACAGCAGCAGCAATAGAACCATCAACGTTCAACATTTCTGATACGGCTTTATCATAATTCATAGGATTCTCCACTCAAATATTATAAAAAACACATTTAATGATGCTGCAAGCCTGAAACAACCTTTTATCGAATCAACCGCATTGCTTCATTCCTGCTTTAAACCGGCGTGAGCAAGCTTTACTCTGAAAAAATCTATACGCATTAAGCTTGTAGCTCTGATACTATGTTGTAAGTATAGGGCGGCACACGAAAGTTGTAAAATTTTAATTGCTTAAAATTTAAGCAAATTCCGCCCAATGGCAACCGATTGGCATATTTCCGCTTATCCAATAAAAATGCCGTTTATTTAAACCCTTTAAAATCTGTTGAAAAAACAAACGGTAACAATATAGACAAGCAACAGCAAATCCTGTTTGTAAAAAAATGTTTATTTTATTTATTTTGAGTTTATTTTCAATACATTTAATTACAAATTAAAATATTTCAAAATTAATTTTTAATTAAGTTATATTATTTTTGTAAAATCCATTATTTTTTAGGAGACGCATGATGAAATTGTATATTTATGACCATTGCCCTTTTTGCGTACGCGCGCGCATGGCTTTCGGGCTGTTTGATGTTGATGCGGAACAGATTATTTTAGCCAATGACGACGAAGACACGCCTATCGGCATGATCGGTGCAAAACAGGTGCCCATTCTGCAAAAACCCGACGGTTCGTTTATGGGAGAGAGTTTGGATATTGTGCGCTGGGTCAGCGAATATGCCGGCCAAACGTTAACGCAAACCATCCGTCCTGAAATCCAAGCATGGTTTGATAAGGTAAACGCTTATCAAAACAAGCTGGTTTGGCCGCGTAATATCAAATTGGGACTGCCCGACTATCCCACTCAATCGGCAATTGATTATTTTGTGAAGAAAAAAGAAGCAACTATCGGAAAATTTGAAGAGCATTTAAACAATACGCCGCAATATTTGGCTGAATTGCATACAGATTTGGCGGAGCTGGAAAAGCTGGTCGTATCAACCGAGGCGTTGGCAGGAGAATTAAGTATGGAAGACATAATTATCTTCCCTGTTTTGCGCAATCTGACTATGGTTCGCGGTTTGGCGTTACCGGAAAAATTGCTGGCTTATGTAAACAACATGTCGAAAGCAGCAAAAGTGCCCTTGTATTTTGACCGCGCTTTATAAAGAACCGGTTTAATCAATATGTTAGGTACAAGGCCGTAGCAAATTAAGTTGATTTGCTCATGATTAGGCGCGATTGTTACTAACCGTCTGATTCTAATAGAACAAATGCCTGTCTGAAAGCAAAAAGCTTGGCTTTCAGACAGGCATTTGACGCGATAGCGCAAATACATTTAAAAACAGCACGCCCGCATATTCCGGCTTAACCCGAATATTCCCAAAATCTCTTGAAACTCAAGGTGCTCGGGCAAAACCAAGCATAACCAACCGTTAGCGCATCAATGGCTTGGCTATTACCATCAAAATTTTTCTTTTTTACCCAAATAGCGCCACTTACCCGGCGGCAGCGCACCCAGTTTGACTTTACCCATGCGGATGCGTTTCAAACCCACAACCCGCAGGCCGACCAATTCGCACATGCGGCGGATTTGGCGCTTTTTACCTTGTTTCAAAATAAAACGCAGTTGGTCTTGGTTTTGCCAGGAAACCTGTGCGGGGCGCAATTTTTCGCCGTCAAGGCTCAAGCCGTGGTTGAGCAAGCGCAACCCTTCGTCGGAAAGCGTGCCTTTAACCCGCACCAGATATTCTTTTTCTATGCCGCTCTGCCCGCCAATCAGCTGTTTGGCAATCCGCCCGTCTTGCGTCAACACCAGCAGCCCCACCGAATCAATATCCAACCGGCCGGCCGGCGCCAAATTGCGGCAATGGTTCTTTTTAAACACAATCCGGCTCGAATCGCCTTCCCAGCGGTTTTCTTCCGTAATCAACGAAGCGGCAGACGCATAGCCTTTTTCAGCTTGGGCGCTCACATAACCTACCGGCTTGTTCAACAAAATCGTTACGCGGCCCGCCTGGCTTTCATGCGCTTTTTTATCCAGGTCGATACGGTCGGACAAACTCACTTTCTGCCCAAGCACCGCGGTTTGGCCGTTCACTTTCACCCAACCCTGCTCGATATAGCCGTCCGCTTCGCGGCGCGAACACAAGCCCAGCTCTGCCATGCGCTTGGATAAGCGCATCATTTCCTGATGATTCTGATTCATAAATTATCCGTTTCAGACAGGCATCAGCGGTTGCTGCCTTTAACCATATCGAGAAGAAACAGGCGGCAGTCGAGGTTGCCGTTATAAAGCGGAATTTTACGCTTGGGCTGCAAACGCATCAGC